>CAWGBJ010000007.1:0-134469 GCA_963820795.1 uncultured Alphaproteobacteria bacterium | reverse complement strand
GTCTATGTGCCGAGTTCGACCCACATCCGAGATTGTCGGCTCACCGCCGGCATAACTAGTACGCCTGGCCGGAAGAACGAACCCCATTTGTGCGGTTATGCGGCGAGCGGTTTGCCGGTCATGGTCCACTTGAAGGGCTTGGCGAGGGCGCGATTGAAGTAGGCGATGAAGGCTTCGATGCGAGCCTTCAAATGTTCTTTGGAAGTGAAGCTGGCGCGACGCAGGAGTTTGCGCACGAGGATGGAGAACCAGATCTCGATCTGGTTGAGCCAGGAAGCGTGCTTGGGCGTGAAGTGAAAGCTGATCCTGTGGCTTTGGCGCAGAAAAGCTTCTCGCGTGGCCATTGAAGCCAGCACGCCGGACTTGCCCTTTTCGCCGAGGTCGTCCTCGATATTGCACAAGCGGGCGACCAGACGCACCACGCTTTCCGAGACATGCGTGTTGAGATTGTCGGCGATCACGCGCCACTTCGTGGTCGGCGCGCCGGCGGCGAACAGGGTGTCCAGGAAGTTGGCGTAATCCTGCTCGGTGCGGGTGTCGCCGACGCTGGCGGTCAGCTGCCCGGTCGCCACGTCGAAAGCCGCAATCACCGTCTGCGTGCCGTGGCGGATGTATTCGAACTCCCGCCGGGCGACCTTGCCCGGTTGGACCAGCAAGTCGGGGGCGGCGCGCTCCAACGCCTGCACGCCGGTCATTTCGTCGACCGACACCGTGCGGACGTCCTGCTGCGCAGCCGCAGGCGCCTCATGATAGAGCGTGCAAACCTCGGCGCATTTGCTCTCGAACTCAGGGTCCGGCTTGGGCGTGAGCCAGCCGCGCACGAGATGTGGTTTGAGGTCGGCCTCTTTTTAAAAAGCGCCCGACCGAGCCGTGCGAGATGCTGTCGACGATGCCGCGCCTGACCGCCTCGCGGGCCAGTTCGCTCTGGCTCCAGTGACTGAGCGGCAGCTCGCTGCTCTTTTCCGGTGGTTCGCAGGCCAGCGCCACGATCGCGCAGACCTGCTCGGGCGCAAACGTCGCCGGCGCCCCCGATCGCGGTTGATCCGCCAGCCGCGCCGAAGGCGCGGCCTCCGCCTGGCCGGACAGCCATCGGCTGCGCCAATGCCGCACTGTCTTTGGCCAAACGCCAAGCTGACGGGCGATCTCGCGCACCTCTGTCCCCGCCGTCGAGCGCAGGATCATCTCGGCCCGCTCCGCCAGCTTGCGCGGCGTCTTGTGCGCTCGGGCAAGACCTCGCAGATCCGCCTCTTGCTCAGGCGTCAGCGTGATCGGGGCGGCGGACAGGCGCGGCATGCAAAGGCTCCGGCGAATTAGAGCGAAACGTCAGACCCCGCTGTGCCACTTCGCCCACCTCCTGACTTTGCAAAAATGTAGGCTGCAGCCCGCCTCCCACGCGAATTGCCGCAGGTGTGGCGCAACGGACTCACCTCAGGCTTCGCCTCGCCACCAAATGGAGTTGCCACTTTCGGCGAGGTGCACTAGAAGGCCGATCGAACGGGGGTCGAAAGCAAGCTGCTGAGTTCGGAAACGCCCCTTAATTCCTCGAGATTGAGGACGAGTTCCTCAATCGCCGCCTGACGCTTACACTCGACAAGGCCGTCCGTCAGAGCCCGGTATTTTGCGACTACCTGTTCGTTGGTGAGTGGCGAGGAAATCGTGCGCGAAATCTCAATGAATTGCTGCAGGATAGAGCCGTCGCTCAGGTGAACCGTCACGCGGGTATTGCGGCCTGATGGTCCTCCCTTGTCGAATTCCGGATCGTGATGTGCGGTGATTTTCGGTATCAATGCCCATACGTCGTCGCCGTCGATGCGTTGCGGTGAAAACTGCTTCGCAATGGCGGCCCCGTCAATGATCGCCACCGCGACCGCGTAAGCGACATTCATTTGCGCGCCGATCGGCGTAAGCGGCCGCTCAAGCTTCCACCAGCCATGGTGATATGCGGCATGCGACATGTCGATGTCGATATGGTCGATCTCTTCGCTCTTCAAAGGCCGCTTCGCCATGATGTCGAAAATGGCATCGAGCGGCGCGTGCAACGCGCCCATGGCCGCGTAGGGTTTGACGACGATCCGTTGCGTCTCCCACTGCTCTCCAAGGCCGGCTGTGATCTTGCTTGCATCGGGAGAATGGCCTTCTCCAAAGACCGAAAGGAAGCCACCATATTCGCGTTCGAAGACACGCTTGATGCCTGTATATCCCTTCGCCGCAAGGAACGCGGCATAGAGGCCGTTCCGTGCCGCAAAACCATGATGCATACGCTTGCACATGGCTTCGAATTGCGCGGCCATCAGACCGGACGACTGCGTGGCGGCAAGGCCCAGGGCGTCTTCAAACCGCGCCGCATCGAGATCGAGCAACACGCCTGCGG
Organism: uncultured Alphaproteobacteria bacterium; assembly: GCA_963820795.1. Classification (GTDB taxonomy): domain Bacteria; phylum Pseudomonadota; class Alphaproteobacteria; order Rhizobiales; family Beijerinckiaceae; genus Roseiarcus. The sequence continues at coordinate 132,098 of CAWGBJ010000007.1, read as the reverse complement.
CGGCCGCGCTCGCATGGGTGCCGAACACCGATCCGGAATGCCAGCCGCGCGACAGCATTTGTGCTCCGTGCAGCGCCATACCGACGCGCGGACCGACCTCGAAACCCGCGATTGCGCCGAGCAGGAATTTCTGGCCGTTGACACTCCCGAGATGTTCAGCACAAGCGAGCAATGCTGGAACGACCACGGACGCGCTATGAAGCGGCCCCAGGGGATGAAAGTCATCCAGTTCGAAGCCTTGTATAAACGTGCCGTTGAGCAGGCACGCAACCGGTCCACTGGCGGTGCGACCCCAGCCAATGATGGTCTGACTGCCAGCGCCCTCAAAGCCGGTGACGGCTTCGACCGCAGTGCGTGACCACGGAAGCTGCGCACCCACTATCGCGCACGCGAGCCCGTCGAGGATCAGATGCTTCGCGCGCGTTTGTACCTTTTCTGGAATTGCTTCCAGCTTGAGCCCTTGGAGCCACGTCGCGAGCATCCCGGTGGGGCCCGCGACGTCGGTCGGCGTGGAGGAGTCGTTCTGCAAAGCGGCTCCAGGCGTCATGAGCGTATCCTTGTGTCGTAGTCTGGTGTCGAAACGACCGAGGGTCGCGGCGGTGGCGAGCCAAATTCAATTCGCCTGCTTGTCCAGCCGGACCTTTGCGAAATGCAAGGATAGGTACGTTCCGATCGCGAGTGCTCCGGCTATGAGTGCGATGAAGTCCGGATTAAGCTCTGGGGTCACCGGGTGGCTTGAAAGAAGGGATAGGCCAACGATAAAATTGAAGGATCCCCAGAGGAAATTTACGAAGGCAGAGGAGTCCCCGACGCCTCTCGGCTTGGCGAATGGCGTCGGAAACGGCTCGCCTTGCAGTCCACACGCCACATGCGGGATGCTGTTGCAAAGAAAAGCTCCGGCAAAAAGTATCACCACGTAGTTCATAGCTTCATCCCCTCCAGCAGAAAGTCGCCGTACACATTTTCAATCGCCGCGAGGATGCCGTCGCCGGCGCGGCTCTACCGAATGAGTTACGTCATGGAAGAACGCACCGGCCGCGAACGTGTTCACGGCTTCGATCGATATGTCCATCAGGATACGGCTTCTTTCCGGGGACACGTGCACGATCAGATGTTGCACCGGTTTCTGTTTGGAATCGTACAGGAGCCTGGTGAGCTTGAGCAAAGGCGCCCCCAGTTCGGTTTGAAGGAGCTTGGCGTAAAAGGGACTTGCTGCGACGGCGGTAATTTCCTGAACCACTCGCCCGAACTTGACGCCTTGCTCGATCAGGATTTCGTAGAGCGCTTTTTTCTTTAGTTCTTTCGCCGTGATCGTCCGCCCCAGGTCTGTCGGGATCCAGGCTTCCGTGACCATGACCGGCGTGGATTTGTAGCTGCGCAGCCGCACCGCGTGCATTGCCTTCGCAGGAGCTACGATGTCGAGCTGTCGTGCGACGTCGGCGGGCGGCTCTGCGTGCTCGACGTTCAGTACTTCGACGTCGGTTTCGGTGGCGGTCTTGCGCAGCGCATCGAGGAAGCCGAGCGTCGCCGACGGCCGGGACGGGGGGAGGCTGGCGCTGACGAAAGTGCCGCGTCCATGGCGCTTCTGCAAAAGGCCAGCGGATTCCAAGTCGGCGACAGCGCGACGGACAGTGATCCGAGACACTTCAAACTGCAGGCAAAGCGCTTCCTCGTTCGGGATCATCATCCCGGGCTGATAAACGCCGCGCATGATTTGGTCGCGCAGGATGACGAACATCTGCCGGTGCAGCGAAGTGCCGGGCGCGCGGGCCAGCGGACCATCCGATTTGTTCTGTCGTTTCATTGAGATGGGCATGATTCGATCCTCGATCCGCCCATCATAGACGATTTGCGCTTGCGTTTCTAACATAATGACGTTATAGCAACATAATGTTAGGATGGCAAGGCCAGGGGGGCCGACTGTGAAAGCGACGACCGCGCTCTGCCTTCAACAATCGGTTGTGAAGTTTCAGGACACTGTTTGGAGGTAATATGAAACAATCTGCTGCGTTCCGGCGCCTCATGGGCTCCAACAAAATCATCGTCGCGCCCGGCGCTTACGACGGGCTCACGGCACGGCTGATCGAGCAGGCCGGATTTCCGGCCGTCTATATGACGGGAGCCGGAACAGCCGCCACGCTCGGCTATCCGGATTTGGGCCTTGTCACCATGACCGAGATGGTCGCGAACGCGGCCACCTTGGCGCGGTCGGTCAATATTCCTGTCATCGCCGACGCGGACACGGGATACGGGAATGAACTCAACGTCACCCGCGCGGTTCGGGAATACGAGTTGCGGGGCGTCGCCGGCGTCCATATCGAGGATCAGGTCGCGCCCAAGCGTTGCGGGCATCTCGATGGCAAGGAAGTCATCCCCGCTGACGAGTTCACGGCCAAGATCCGGGCGGCCGTCGCCGCGCGGCGCGATCCTGATTTCGTTATCATCGCGCGGACCGACGCGCGCGCCGTTGCAGGATTCGACGAGGCGATTGCACGCGCCAATGCCGCCATGGCTGCCGGCGCCGACATGGCTTTTGTCGAAGCTGTTCAGACCATCGAAGAGTTGAAGGCCGTCCCCAAAAAGGTGAAAGGCCCCTGCCTGCTCAATGTCGTGCGCGGCGGCAAGACACCGGATGTGGACTTCGCGGCCGCCCAAGCGATGGGTTACAAGCTCGCCATCTTGCCGAGCTTGCTGATCGTGGCGGCGACGGAGGCGTATCTATCCATTCTTCGTACCGTGAAGGAAACGAATGCACCTCCGAGTTCGGTCGGCGGCATGTCGGTGAGCGAGCGATTCCGGCGGCTGGGGTCCGACGAATGGACAGCGCTTGCGACCAAGTTTCGCGACGCTGCCGTCGATCGAGCCGCGGAGTAAGCGGCCATGGACAGGACCCTGCTCGATAAGCTTTGGGATCAGCACGTTGTCTCCGACCTCGGCGATGGCTGGTCGCTTCTTCACATTGACCGGCACCTCCTACACGACCTGTCCGGGACGGCCGGACTTTTCGCACTCGCTCAAAAGAAACTCCCGGTCCGCAACCCCGAACTCGCCTTCGCGACACCCGATCACGCCGTGTCGAGTGCGCCCGGGCGGACGGGAACGACCTTCGAGCCTGGCGCAAAGCTGTGGGCTGGTCTGAAACAGCTCTCGAACGATGCCGGCATCCGGTATTTCGAACTTGGGCGGATGGGGCAAGGCATTGTTCACGTCATGGCGCCCGAGCTCGGCATCACGCTGCCCGGCGTCTCGCTGATTTGTGGAGACAGCCACACCTGCACCAACGGCGGTCTCGGCGCACTGGCTTTCGGCGTTGGATCGTCCGAACTCACCCATGCGCTTGCGACACAGACGCTACGGCAACGCAAGCCCCGGGCCATGCGGGTCCGGTTCGAAGGCAAAGTCGGACAGGGTGTAACACCGAAAGACCTGATACTGCATCTGGTCGCCAAGATCGGCGCTGCCGCCGGGACGGGGTTCGCAATCGAGTATGCGGGCGAAGCGATCCGGTCCATGCCGATCGAGGGCCGCATGACGATCTGCAACTTGTCGATTGAGCTTGGCGCCAAGATCGGCTTCGTGGCTCCCGATGACGCAACCTTTGCGTATGTCAAAGGTCGACAATTCGCGCCCAAAGGCGAGTTGTTCGATCGCGCTGTCGCCCATTGGCGTTCGTTACCGGGAGACTCCGACGCCTGCTTTGACCGTGATGAGTTTATTGACGTTGCCGGGATTGCCCCAACGATTACCTGGGGTACGAGTCCGGAGCACGCGATTGCCATCGACAAGCTGATTCCTGATCCGGCCGAAGCGCCCGACCCGGCCCGGCGAAAAGCATGGCGAGAGGCGCTCGATTATATGACGCTGACGCCTGGACAGCCGATCGAGGGCACGAAGATCGACTGGGTTTTTATTGGCTCCTGTACCAATTCGCGGCTGTCGGACCTGCGCGAGGCGGCGCGGATCGCTCGCGGCCATCATGTCGCACCTGGCGTGACTGCTTGGGTTGTTCCGGGGTCGGAGCGGGTGAAGAGAGATGCAGAGGCAGAGGGTCTCGACGCGATTTTTCGAGGCGCCGGATTCGAGTGGCGGGAGCCCGGCTGCAGCATGTGTGTCGCGGCCAACGGGGAGCGCGTGCCCCCTGGCGCGCGCTCGGTTTCGACTTCCAACCGAAATTTCGTCGGCCGGCAGGGTCCGGACGCCCGCACCCATCTGGCGAGTCCCGCCATGGCCGTCGCCGCCGCGGTCACAGGCGAGATTACCGACGTCAGGAGGCTGTGACGTGCAACCCTTCACTCGAATTACCGGTCCGGCAGCGCCGCTTCTGCGCTCGAATATCGATACCGACGTCATCATCCGTATCGAGCGACTGACAAGCGTTCCCCGCGAGCAGCTCGGACCCTACGCGTTCGAGGCTTTGCGCTATAGCAAGGATGGCGCTGAGGATCCCGATTTCATCCTGAACCAGACGAACTTCCGCAATGCGCCGATTCTGATCGCCGCCGAGAATTTCGGCTGTGGCTCTTCGCGCGAGGGCGCCGTATGGGCGCTCATGGCGGCCGGCCTGCGCTGCATTATCGCCGAAAGCTTTGGCGACATTTTCTACAACAACTGCTTTCAGAACGGTATGCTTCCGGTGACGCTTCCCACCACCGTCGTAAAGCAGTTGGCGCGGCAGACTGCGGGCGGCGCCCCTCTAACGATTGACCTTATTGAACGTGTGATCTTGCCGCCTCAAGGCGAAGCGATTGCTTTCGATATCGATGCCCAACGCCGTGAAGCCCTTATCGAGGGCCTGGATGAAATCAGCCGAACGCTCAAGGGCCTCGCCGAGATCGGGGAGTGGCAGTCGCATGATCGAATGGACCGACCGTGGATATGGAATCTGAGCTGCAGCGAAAGGCCTCGCGGATCCGCAGAAGGACTTCAAGCAGGACATTAAGAACTATGGCTATCGTACCCTCGCAGCACATCGCGAAAGCTGTTTTCCGGCTTCGGTTTTCGGGCCTGTTTTCTCCCTGATCAGGGAGAAACATTTCCTGTTATCCCGCTCGACCGACACACGAGCATTCTTCCCCACGCCACCGAAATCAAACAGTTTCATACATCAACGCGGTTAGCGGCGCGGCCCGATTCCCCTGTTGGCAGGGGATAACAGGGCAGTTCTGGCGGAACTGCATCGGCGCCCGACGCGAAAACCGATCGTCAAGATTTCCGGTCCTGGTTCTTGGCGCTCGCTCTCGAGGGGGCCGTTCACCCAACCTGAAACCACCCGCCGACCCCCGCCGCGCGATGCTCGGGGATCGCCGATTCGATCGGCCATTTGCCGGGATTGTCGGCGACGAAGGCGATGTGCGCGGTGCGGCCGGGCTGGATCAGGATGGTGTCGCGCCAGTAGGGCTCCCAGCCGTCGTCCATCGAATGCAGGAGGCGGGCGACGTGGCCGCCGAGCCGCATCGCCTGGACGACCGCGGTCTTGTTGGCGATGGCGAAGACGGACGGCGCGCCGCGCGGGACGATGAAAGCCGGCTTCGGCGCCCAGTCGGCGAAGGTCGCGCCGTTCAGGGTGAAGGGCGCCGCGCCGCCGCCGGCGACGGTCACGTCGTAGCGCCGCGAGACTTCGAGCGCGATCTCGGCCGGCAGCAGCGGGTTCGGCGGCAGGCGCGGCGGCGCGGCGCGCGCTGCGACCGGGTCGCCCTCCGTCGCAATCCTGGCGAACGGCAGGTCGGCGCCCCCCTTGTCGCCGCGCAGGACGATGTTCACCGCCTGGCCGGCGTCGCGCGGCATGTCGAACATGAGTTCGAAGCGCGCCCCCGGCCCCATCGGGAACTGGTTGCGCAACGGCTCGAACGGCTCGCTCGGTTGGCCGTCGACCGCGACGATGAACGTCCTCGCCCCCTCGATGCCGACATTGGTCAGCCGCGCCGTCGCGGCGTTGCCGAGCCTCAGGCGCACGCGCGCGCCCGGGCGGGCGGCGAGTTTCAGCGGCGCCGGGCCAGCGTTGGCGAAGACGAGGCCGCCCTTGCGCCCGCCTGCGCGGGCGAAGGCCGGATCGGAAAAATCGTCCCTGATCCGCCCTTTTTCGTCGATGCTCCAGTCCGACAGCACGATCGCGACGTCCTGATCGATGTCGGGCGTCTCGGCCTCCTCGACCACGATCGGCCCGAAGAGGCCGCGCCCCTGCTGGCCGGCGTCGGTCGAGCCGGCATGCGGCAGATAGAGATTGAATCCGGCGTCGGGCGGGGCAAAGCGGATGTCGGCGGTCCGCCCGGGTGCGAGGCGCGGCCCGGTCAGGCCGCCGTAGCCGGCGCTGGAATTGGCGGCGCGGAGGCCGGGAAAAGCGAGCGCGGTCGGCTCGGCGAGCCTGTTCCTCAACCTTAATTTCAATTCGTCGCCTTTCTTGAGCCGCAGCAGCGGGCCGGGCGTCTGACCGGCGTAGGAGAGAGTTGCGGCGGCCTCGGCCGGCGGCGGCGCAAGGACGAGACGCGAGGGGGCGGCTTCGAACAAGCGAAAGCCGTCCGCAGCGGGCGAAGGGGACTGGGCGCGGGCGCTCGCCAGCCCCCAGGCGGCGGCCGCGAGCCCGCCGCCAAGCAGCGCGCGCCGGGTGGGGGACATGGTCATTCGGGGAGGGAAAGCAGGGTGGATGGTCATGGGGTCCCGAGCCGAATCGCGCGAGCCTCCTTCGGCGCGGCGTCTTGAGCGCGCTGTTTAGGACATCTCGCGGATCGATGGAATCGGATCGGGAAGCGACATTCCGCCAGCTTCGGAAAATCCAAGGTTTTCGTGGATTCCGGCGGATCGATTGCCGGAGCGCGCGCGTCGCGGGAACCGCCGCCGCGATCCAGCGCTTTTTTCTGTGGCGCGGCGCCGGCAAGCTGGTGTAGAGCGCGCCCGAAGCCGGAGGCGTTTACAAAACGGGGCGCTCCGAAAGCGGGCGTGGCGGAATTGGTAGACGCGCCGGATTTAGGTTCCGGTGACGAAAGTCGTGGGGGTTCGAGTCCCTCCGCCCGCACCAGTTCCCCCAAGGCTTGCGTCGGGGCGGTTCCGCAGCGCAGGGATCCGCGCCGAGCGCGGACCCCTTACGCGACGTTTTGGCGACATTGGACAAAATCGGCTAAGGGTAGCCTTGGCCAACCGACAAGGCGGATTTGACGATGCAGGTGACAGAGACGCTGAGCCAGGGGCTCAAGCGCGAATACGACATTTCCCTGCCGGCGCGCGACCTTGAAGAGAAGCTGAACGGCCAGCTGGCCGACCTCAAGGCAAAGGTCCGAATCAACGGCTTCCGACCCGGCAAGGTGCCGGTCGAGCACCTGCGCAAGGTCTACGGCAAGTCGGTGATGGCCGAAGTCGTCCAGGAAGCGATCGCCAGCGCGAATAAGAAGATCGTTGACGACAACGGCCTGCGGCTGGCGCGCGAGCCGAAGGTCGAACTGCCGCAGGACCAAGCGGCGATCGAGGCCGCGCTCGAGGCGCGCGGCGACCTCAATTTCAAGGTGGCGCTCGAAGTGTTGCCGGTGTTCGAGATCGGCGATTTTTCCCAACTCGAGCTCGAGCGCCCGTCAGCTGAGGTCGAGGGCGCCGACGTCGATCTCGCCCTCGAACGGTTGGCCGCGGAGCGTCGGACCTATAGCGACAAGCCGGAAGGCGGCAGGGCCGAAAATCAGGACCGCGTCACGGTCGATTTCAACGGCACAATCGATGGCGTGCCGTTCGAAGGCGGCGAGGGCAGGGACATTCAGGTGGCGCTCGGCTCGAACACCTTCATCCCGGGCTTCGAAGAGCAGTTGCTCGCCGCGGCCGCCGGGGAGGAGCGCAAGATCCGGGCGACCTTCCCGGAGGCCTATGCGGTGCGCGCGCTCGCCGGCAAGACGGCGGACTTCGACGTGACGGTCAAGGCGGTGGCGGCGCCCGAGGCGCTGGCGATCGACGACGAATTCGCCAAAGGCATCGGTTTCGAAAGCCTCGACAAGCTGAAAGAGATGATCCGCGAACGGATCGCGGCCGACTACACGCGCGCCTCGCGCGAGAAGGTCAAGCGCCAGCTCCTCGACAAGCTCGACGCGCTCTATTCATTCGAGCTGCCCGAAGGGCTCGTCAACCAGGAGTTCGATTCGATCTGGGCGCAGGTGGCGCGCGAGCAGGAGGCCTCCGGTCGCAGCTTCGCCGACGACAATACGACGGAGGAGGCGGCCCGCGCGGATTACCGCAAGATCGCCGAGCGCCGGGTTCGGCTCGGGCTCTTGTTGGCCGAGGTCGGAAACCGTGCGCAGGTCAAGGTCTCGGACGAAGAGATGACGCAGGCGCTTATCGCCCGCGCCCGTTCCTTCCCCGGCCAGGAGAAGCAGGTCTGGGACTTCTACCGCAACAACAACCAGGCTCTCGCCGAGCTGCGCGCGCCAATCTACGAGGAGAAAGTCGTGGATCACATCCTCGGCCTCGCCAGGCTGGAGGAGAAAAAAGTGAGCAAGGAAGAGCTCATGAAGCCGGTCGACGATGACGCCCCGCCGGCCGCAGCCAGCTTGGAGGAGCCGCAGGGCGGGACGGAGCCGTCGTCCGGTTGACGCGCGGCGCTTTGCGCCGCCGCGCCTCGGCGGAGCCATTTCAATACGAGTCGGCCGCCCCTTTTCGGGACGGCGGCGGGCGCTTATGTTGAAGTTCGGCGTCCGCCGACACACTTCCGGGAAAACAACGATGATGCGCGATCCGGTCGACTATTACTTCAACAACCTCGTGCCGATCGTGATCGAGCAATCGGCGAGGGGCGAGCGGTCGTTCGACATCTTCTCGCGACTGCTGCGCGAACGCATCATATTCATGATCGGGCCGGTCGAGGATATTTCGGCCTCCCTGGTGGTCGCCCAGCTCCTCTTCCTCGAAGCGGATAATCCGAAAAAAGAGATCGCGCTTTATATCAATTCGCCGGGCGGCGTTGTGACGGCCGGGCTGTCGATCTATGATACGATGCAGTTTATTCGGCCGAAAGTGACGACGATGTGCATCGGCCAGGCCGCGTCGATGGGCTCGCTCCTCCTGGCCGCCGGCGAAAAGGGCTCGCGCTTCGCCTTGCCCAATTCCCGCATCATGGTCCATCAGCCGTCAGGCGGGTTCCAGGGCCAAGCCTCGGACATTCAACGCCACGCCGAGGACATTCTGAAGGTCAAGCGCCGCCTCAACGAGATCTACGTCCATTGCACCGGGCAGAGCTACGAAGCCATTGAAAGGACGCTGGATCGTGACCATTTCATGTCGGCCGAGGAGGCCAAGGCGTTTGGCATCGTGGACGAGGTGACGACGAATCGCGCTGTAGAGTTGGAAGAAGCCAAGGCGCCCGCCTGAGGCCTGCTATCTGTCCGGGGTTCAGAAACCTAGCCCAATCAATTTTGGCCGACCGGACTTGATTTTGCCCGGAGTTTAATGGTTGCTTGGCGGGTTCTGTGCCCGCGGGCCGGAACGGAGCGACACGACGGCGGACGGCGAGGTGGGGTCGAAGGCTACGTTTCGTTAGTTAGGTCTGTTTAGGTTGTGTGGTCGATTCGACGATCTCGGTTCGATCGAGCGGCCGCGGTGGAGAAAGACGATGGCCAAGGCCGACGGCGACGCCAAGAACACGCTCTATTGCTCATTCTGCGGCAAAAGCCAGCACGAAGTGCGAAAGCTCATTGCTGGGCCGACCGTGTTCATCTGCGACGAATGCGTCGAACTCTGCATGGACATCATCCGGGAGGAAAGCAAGACCGCGCTCGTCAAGAGCAAGGACGGCATCCCGACGCCCCGCGAAATCTGCAAGGTGCTCGACGACTATGTCATTGGCCAGCCGCAGGCGAAGCGGGTTCTGTCGGTCGCTGTGCATAATCACTACAAGCGACTTAATCACGCGACCAAGCACGGCGACGTCGAGCTTGCCAAATCCAATATTTTGCTGATCGGCCCGACGGGCTCCGGCAAGACGCTGCTCGCGCAGACGCTGGCTCGCATTCTCGACGTGCCTTTCACGATGGCCGACGCCACGACGCTCACCGAAGCCGGCTATGTCGGCGAAGACGTCGAAAACATCATCCTCAAGCTGCTGCAGGCCTCCGATTACAACGTCGAGCGGGCGCAGCGCGGCATCGTCTACATCGACGAGATCGACAAGATCAGCCGCAAGTCCGACAATCCGTCGATCACCCGCGACGTGTCGGGCGAAGGCGTGCAGCAGGCGCTGCTCAAGATCATGGAAGGCACCATCGCCAGCGTGCCGCCGCAGGGCGGGCGTAAACATCCGCAGCAGGAGTTCCTGCAGGTCGACACGACCAACATCCTGTTCATCTGTGGCGGCGCCTTCTCCGGGCTCGAGCGCATCATCTCGGCGCGCGGCAAGGGAACGTCGATCGGCTTCCGCGCCAAGGTGCAGTCGCCCGATGACCGCCGCACGGGCGAAGTCTTTCGCGAGGTTGAGCCCGAGGACCTGCTCAAATTCGGGCTGATCCCCGAATTCGTCGGCCGTCTGCCGGTCATCGCCACGCTCGAGGACCTCGACGAAGAGGCGCTAAAGAAGATCCTGACCGAGCCGAAGAACGCACTGGTCAAGCAGTACCAGCGTCTGTTCGAAATGGAGAGCACGGATCTGACCTTCCAGGACGAAGCGCTCAACGTCGTCGCCAAAAAGGCGATCGAGCGCCGCACCGGCGCCAGGGGCTTGCGCTCGATCATGGAAGGCATTCTGCTCGACACCATGTTCGAGCTGCCCGGCCTCGATGGGGTCGAGCAGGTCGTGATCGGTCCCGAGGTCGTCGAGGGTAAGGCGCGCCCGCTCTATATTTATGCCGAACGGGCGGAGCGGGCGGGCTAAGGGCGCCACATTTCCGGCGGCTTGAAACTGTCACCTGCCGGGACCATCTTGCTGAGCTAGGGACGTTTGATTCTCGCAAACGGCATGAAACTTGCGCCGAGAATCGTTGTTATCCCGTCCGGGCTCTTCTGTGGTCGGGGTGCATGAACGGCAAGCGCAGCCGCTGATATCAGGGCAGAGCTGGTCGGCGGGCGTCGTCACTGAAATAAGCGAGGGTCGGTTCGAGGCCGGCTCGAGAAGGAAAGCCATGGGCACCCAACGCAAGGCCATCATTCCCGGAACGGTTGACGTCTATCCCGTCCTGCCGTTGCGCGACATCGTCGTTTTTCCCCATATGATTGTGCCTCTCTTCGTCGGACGCGAAAAGTCGATACGCGCGCTCGAGGAGGTGATGCGGTCCGACAAACCTATCTTGCTCGCCACTCAGAAGAACGCCGCCGATGACGATCCGGCGCCGGAGGCGATCTTCTCTGCCGGCACGCTGGCGAGCGTCCTCCAGCTTTTGAAACTGCCGGACGGCACCGTCAAAGTGCTTGTCGAGGGGGCGGCGCGCGCGCAGGTGACGCGCTACATTCCAGGTGACAGCTTTTTCCAGGCCGAGGCTCAGGCGATCGCCGAAGACCCGATCGACAAGATCGAGGCGGAGGCCCTGTCGCGCTCAGTCGTCTCGGAGTTCGAAAGCTACGTCAAGCTTAACAAGAAGATCTCGCCCGAGGTGGTAAGCGCGGTCACTCAGATCGATGACTACGGCAAGCTCGCCGACACGATCGCCTCGCATCTTGCCATCAAACTCGCCGACAAGCAGGCGATTCTCGAGATGCGTTCGATCGGCAAGCGTTTCGAGAAGTGCCTTGCGCTCATGGAGAGCGAGATCTCGGTGCTGCAGGTCGAGAAGCGGATTCGAACGCGCGTCAAGCGGCAAATGGAGAAGACCCAGCGCGAATACTACCTCAACGAGCAGATGAAGGCGATCCAGAAGGAACTCGGCGACGAAGAGGGCAAAGACGAAATGTCCGAGCTCGAAGAGCGCATCAAGTCGATCCGACTCACCAAGGAAGCGCGCGAGAAGGCGCTCGGCGAGGTCAAGAAGCTGCGGCAGATGGCGCCGATGTCGGCCGAGGCGACAGTCGTACGAAACTATCTCGACTGGCTCCTCTCGATCCCGTGGCAGAAGCGCTCGAAGATCAAGAAAGATCTGCCGGCTGCGCAGGCGATCCTCGACGCCGATCACTTCGGCCTCGACAAGGTCAAGGAGCGCATCGTCGAATATCTTGCGGTGCAACAGCGCGCCAATAAGCTGACGGGGCCGATTCTCTGCCTCGTCGGTCCGCCCGGCGTCGGCAAGACGTCGCTCGGCAAGTCGATCGCCAAGGCGACCGGCCGCGAGTTCGTGCGGATGTCGCTCGGCGGCGTGCGCGACGAAGCGGAGATTCGCGGCCATCGCCGCACCTATATCGGGTCGATGCCTGGCAAGGTGATCCAGTCGATGCGCAAGGCGAAGACCTCAAACCCGCTCTTCCTGCTCGACGAGGTCGACAAAATGGGTATGGACTTCCGCGGAGATCCGTCGTCGGCGCTGCTCGAAGTGCTCGATCCGGAACAGAACGCGACGTTCAACGATCATTATCTCGAGGTCGACTACGACCTTTCGGGCGTGATGTTCGTCACGACGGCCAACACGCTCAATATCCCGCCTCCGCTGATGGACCGCATGGAGATCATCCGGATCGCCGGGTACACCGAGGACGAAAAACTCGAGATCGCCAAGCGCCATCTCCTCACCAACTCGATGGCCAAGCATGGGCTCGACGCCAGCGAATTCGAGATCGAGGACGGCGGGATGATGCAGCTCATCCGTCGCTATACACGCGAAGCCGGCGTGCGCAATCTCGAACGCGAGATCTCCAACCTCGCACGCAAGGCGGTGAAGGAGATCCTGACGAGCAAGACCAAGAAGATCGTCGTCACTGCCGACAACGTCGCCGAGTTCCTCGGGCCGCCGAAGTTCCGCTACGGCGAAATCGAGGCCGACGACCAGGTCGGGCTGGTGACGGGGCTCGCCTGGACGGAGGTCGGCGGCGAACTGCTGACGATCGAAGGGGTCATGATGCCCGGCAAGGGCCGCATGACGGTGACCGGCAATCTCAAAGACGTGATGAAGGAATCGATCTCCGCCGCTGCTTCCTATGTACGCTCGCGCGCCCTCGATTTCGGCATCGAGCCGCCGCTGTTCGACAAGCGCGACATCCATGTGCACGTGCCGGAGGGCGCGACCCCGAAGGATGGGCCGTCGGCGGGCGTCGGGATGGCGACGGTCATCGTTTCGATGCTGACGGGCATTCCCGTTCGCCGCGACATCGCGATGACCGGAGAGATCACGTTGCGCGGCCGGGTGCTGCCGATCGGCGGTCTGAAGGAGAAGCTGCTCGCCGCGTTGCGGGGCGGCATTAAGAAGGTCCTCATTCCGGAAGAGAACGTGAAGGACCTCGCCGAGATTCCGGCCTCGGTCAAGAACGGTCTCGAGATCGTGCCGGTGTCGCGCATGGAGGAAGTGCTTGCCCACGCGCTAATGCGCCAGCCGACCCCGACCGTCTGGGATGAGGAGGTCGCCGCCGTCTCGCCGCCCACCAATCCTCTCGACGAGGACGGTCAGGGCCTCGTCGCTCACTAGCCTCGCCGCCTGAGCCGGGCGCTCAAAGCGTCCGGCGGTCTGGTTGAAACCGCTGCAAATCCTGAGGGATTTGCAGCTTTTTTTTCGTACGAACCGCGACTCGCGAGAGAAAATCTATCTTTTTTTGGGTGGTCTTCCCGCAAACCCTTGCCTTCCCGGCCCAGAACGTGAGCAATGCGGCCACCTCAGCCGCCGATTCGCACGGGGGGGGGACCTGGCGGTTCCAACGCCGTCTCGGGCAGGCAGACATGAGCGCGTGGCGCTTTTCGCCGCGGAAAAACAACGGCGCCGGCAAGCGCCGGGTTTGAACGGAGAGGCTAGAATGAACAAGCTTGAACTCGTGGACCATATCGCGGCCGAGGCCGATTTGACAAAGGTGAGCGCAGCGGCAGCGCTCGAGGCCGTGTTGGATGGCATCCTCAAGACCCTGAAGAAGGGCGAGGAGGTGCGACTGGTCGGTTTTGGCACGTTTTCGGTGCGCGAACGCGCCGCTGGAAAGGGCCGCAATCCAGCCACCGGCAAGGAAATCAAGATCGCCGCTTCGAGAAACGCGCGCTTCAAGCCCGGCGCGGCGCTGAAGGCGCACCTGAACAAGAAGTCGGCAAAGAAGTAGGCCGGGCCGTTTCGCGACCTGGATGTCGCCGCGGCGCCGTGCGGCCATCGCCGCCGCCCGTGCTTCTTTGCGCAAGCCCGCCCGGCTGACTTTGCTGTCGGCCTTGTTGGTCAAGTTGCGAGCCTGTAGTCTGGGCGGCCGTGGAAATGGTTGCGCAACAAGGGCGGTTAGCTCAGCTGGTAGAGCATCTCGCTTACACCGAGAGGGTCGGCGGTTCGAGCCCGTCACCGCCCACCATCCGTTGCCGAGGAGCGGCGTTCGCCTTGCTGCTCGCGCTTTGCGGCTGGCTCTTGCCGGCGGCCTCGCACGCCGAGCCCGGGTCGATGACCTTTCGCGTCGAAGCGCTCGAGACCGGTGGCTGCGGCGCGCGCTGTCCCCACGTGATTGTGGCCGACGGCGTGATCGATATGGATACGCCGCAGGCGTTCGTCGATTTTCTCAAATCCGACAGTTCGGATGCTAAGCTGCGGCGCATCGTATTCTTCAATTCACGCGGCGGTAATGTCGTCGCCTCCATGGCCTTCGGCCACATCCTGCGTGCGCTTCGGGTTGCAGGGGTGGTTGGCCGCTTCGAGGCCGGGACCCCCTATGTCGGCGAATGTCTGTCAGCTTGCGTTTATGCGATGATGGGCGCGGTGAGGCGGGTTGCGCCGCCCGGAAGCGAGGTCGCCTTGCACCGGATGTCGATCGTGGAGACCGAGAACCAGGGATGGGGTGCAGGTCATGTCACGCGGAGCTTCGCCGATGCCCCCATGGTCGCGGTCCTGAAACGCTACGCGAGCCGTATGGGAGTCAACCCGGCGCTGGTCGGCGCTGCGGAAGCGCTCCCGCCTGACACGGTGCGCGTGCTCACGCGCGACGAGATGCGCCGTTGGGCGTTCGCGAGGAGCCAATTCTAGGCGGCCGGGCGACCCTGGCTCTGCAGATGCTCTGCAAATGCGGGCTCGCCTTGACTTGATCCTCCGCCTGGCTTATCCGGCTCACGCCCTCACGGGGGAGTAGCTCAGTTGGTTAGAGCGCCGGCCTGTCACGCCGGAGGTCGCGGGTTCAAGTCCCGTCTCTCTCGCCATCGCCCCCTGAAAAAACCCTCTTAAGGCGCCTAAATAAGGGCTAACCCGGGCGGCGCGCTGATTGTCTAAAGGCGATGATAACGCCTTTCGCCTTGCATGCTTCGCTGCACTGCGATAGGCCTTCGACCACCGGAGGGCAAGCGCGTCATCACAACGCCCGGTCCTGTTGCGCCCGTTCGAAACTGAGCCCCACGAGCAAGGCCGATGCCGAGCCTGATTTCCGATTACCTGCCGCTGGTCGTGTTCATCATCCTCGCGACCTTGATCTCGGGCGCGCTGCTCGTCGCCCCGTTTCTTGTCGCGTTCAAGGCGCCCGACGCCGAGAAACTGTCACCCTACGAATGTGGCTTCGACCCGTTCGACGATGCCCGGATGCGCTTCGACGCTCGCTTCTATCTCGTCTCGCTCCTGTTCATCATCTTTGATCTCGAAGTGGCGTTCCTGTTTCCCTGGGCGATCGTCTTTCACCACCTTGGGGCCTACGGGTTCTGGTCGATGATGATCTTCCTCGCGGTGCTCACCGTAGGATTTGTCTACGAGTGGAACAAGGGAGCGCTGGAATGGGACTGACCGCTGATCCGATCGTCGCGCCCGCGTCCAAGGGTCTCGTCGACGCCTCCGGCAGACCTATCGGCGCCGGCGACCCTTATTTCGGCGGGATCAGCGACGAACTGGCCGACAAGGGCTTCCTCGTCACCACGACTGACGATCTGATCCAATGGGCGCGCACCGGCTCGCTGATGTGGATGACCTTCGGCCTTGCCTGCTGCGCTGTCGAGATGATGCAGCTCTCGATGCCGCGCTACGACGTCGAGCGGTTCGGCTTCGCGCCGCGCGGTAGCCCCAGGCAGTCGGACGTGATGATCGTCGCGGGTACGCTGACCAACAAGATGGCGCCGGCGCTGCGCAAGGTCTACGACCAGATGCCCGAGCCTCGCTACGTCATCTCGATGGGCTCCTGCGCCAACGGCGGAGGCTATTATCATTATTCCTACTCGGTGGTGCGCGGCTGCGACCGCATCGTGCCGGTCGACATCTACGTGCCCGGCTGCCCGCCGACAGCCGAGGCTCTCCTCTACGGCGTTCTGATGCTGCAGAAAAAGATCCGCCGCACCGGCACAATCGAACGCTAGAGCTCGTGGAAGGACGCAAGACGGCCGAATGGACGAGCGCCTGAATATCATCGCCGACAAGATCGCAGCCGAGCTGCCCGGCGCCGTGCTTGAGCGGGCCTTTGCGTTCGGCGAGCTCACGCTGACGGTGGACGGGGGCCGCAACATCGAGGTCCTCAGGTTTCTGCGCGACGATGAGGCAGCTCAGTTCATCTCGATCATCGATATTTCCGGCGTGGATTACCCCGAACGCGAGAAGCGATTCGAAATCGTCTATCATCTTCTGTCGCCCCGGTTGAACTGCCGCATCCGCGTCAAGCTCGCCACCGACGAAGAGACGCCGGTCTCGAGCGCGACCGAGGTCTATCCCGGCGCCGACTGGTTCGAGCGCGAAATCTATGACCTGTTCGGCGTCCTGTTCGTTGGACACCCGGATCTCAGGCGCATTCTCACCGACTACGGCTTCGACGGTCATCCCTTGCGCAAGGACTTTCCCATGACCGGCTTCGTCGAAGTCCGCTACGACGACCAGGAAAAGCGCGTCCGCTACGAGCCTGTACGCCTCGCCCAGGAGTTCCGCGCCTTCGACTTCTTGAGCCCTTGGGAGGGGCCCCCGCTTCCAGGCGACGAGAAGGCGAAGGACGACGGCGCGCGGTAGGCGGTCGCAATCGGCATAGGGACTAGGGTTGTGACCGGGACGGGCCCTAACGCAATCTCAGAGTTTGGCAGGAAGCAATGAGCGACTCTGCGGCGACCATGAACGATCAGAACCTGCGCAACTTCTCGATCAACTTCGGGCCACAGCATCCGGCGGCCCACGGCGTGCTGCGGCTCGTGCTCGAGCTCGACGGCGAAGTGGTCGAGCGCGTCGACCCGCACATCGGCCTCCTGCATCGCGGCACCGAGAAGCTGATGGAGGCGCGCACCTATCTCCAGAACGTGCCCTATCTCGATCGGCTCGACTATGTCGCGCCAATGAATCAGGAGCACGCCTACGCGCTCGCGGTCGAGCGTCTGCTCGGCATTTCGATCCCGCGCCGGGCCCAGCTTATCCGGGTGCTCTATTGCGAGATCGGCCGCCTCCTGTCGCATCTGCTCCAGATCACGACGCAAGCGATGGATGTCGGCGCGCTGACGCCTCCGCTTTGGGGCTTCGAGGAGCGTGAGAAGCTGATGGTGTTTTACGAGCGCGCCAGCGGCTCGCGCATGCATGCGGCCTACTTCCGTCCCGGCGGCGTGCATGAGGATCTGCCCCGGAGGCTCATCGACGATATCTATGCCTTCTGCGATCCGTTTCTCAAAGTCTGCGACGACCTCGAGACGCTGTTGACCGGCAACCGCATCTTCAAGCAGCGCAACGTCGACATCGGCGTCGTTAAGCTTGCCGACGCTTGGGCGTGGGGCTTCTCGGGCGTGATGTTACGCGGCTCGGGCGCGGCCTGGGACCTGCGCAAGTCACAGCCCTACGAATGTTACGAGGAGATGGATTTCGACATTCCGGTCGGCAAGAACGGCGACTGCTACGACCGCTATCTGATCCGCATGGCCGAGATGCGCCAGTCGGCGGGCATCATGAAGCAGTGCTGCGAGAAACTCAACTCGGCGGACGGAGGGGGTGCCGTCGCCACCGACGACGGAAAGATCTTCCCGCCGAAGCGCGCCGTCATGAAGAAGTCGATGGAGGCGCTTATCCATCACTTCAAGCTCTACACCGAAGGCTACAAGGTGCCGGCGGGTGAGGTCTACGCCGCGGTCGAGGCGCCAAAGGGCGAGTTCGGGGTCTATCTCGTGTCCGACGGCTCCAACAGACCCTATCGCGTCAAATTGCGCGCGCCGAGCTTCGCCCATCTGCAGGCTATGGATTTCCTCTGTCGCAAGCACATGCTGGCCGATGTCAGCGCGATCCTCGGCTCGCTTGACGTTGTGTTCGGGGAGGTCGACAGGTGACAGACCTCTGCCGTCATCCGGTCCTTCGGGCCCCCTTCTCCCGCAAGTGGGGGAAGGGCGCGCCGCTTCGCGACCCGGTGTCGCCTTCGAGAACGGTCTAGCCCATGTCGGTCCGCCGGCTTGCCGAGGTTCAGCCCGAGAGCTTCGAATTCGCCCCTGAGAACAAGGCATGGGCGGAGAAGGAGATCGCCAAGTATCCGCCGGGTCGGCAGGCGTCGGCGGTCATCGCCCTGTTGTGGCGAGCGCAGGAGCAGAGCGGGTACTGGCTGCCGAAGCCGGCGATCGAAAAAGTCGCTCAGATGCTCGACATGCCCAACATCCGGGTGCTGGAGGTCGCGACATTCTACACTATGTTCAACCTCGAGCCGGTCGGGCGCTATTACGTGCAACTCTGCGGCACGACGCCGTGCATGCTGCGCGGGGCCGAAGCCATCAAGGCGATCTTGCGGAAGCGCATCGGCGAACAGGGGCATGTGACGGCCGACGGCGCGTTTTCGTGGACCGAGGTCGAGTGTCTCGGCGCCTGCTGCAATGCGCCGATGGTTCAGATCAACCAGGACTATTACGAGGATCTGACGCCGGAGAACTTCCTGCGCCTGCTCGACGATCTGTCGTCGGGACGTCCGGTCAGAAAGGGGTCGCAAATCGGCCGAGTCTCGTCCGAGCCGGTCGGCGGCCTGACGTCGCTGACGACGCTTTACGGAGCCGACGGCCTAAGCGGTCCGATGAGCGCCGGCGGCCCGTCGCCCGCGAACGATCAGCGCGCCAAGCTGCCGGGACGGAACAGTGAAACGCCGCCCACTGCGCCAGCGAAAGAGACTCACGCCAATGAGGCCCCGGTGAGGCCGCCAGCCGACACAGCAGGCCTCAGAGAGGGCGATCCAGGTCATTCTTCCGGCGCGAAAATGGAACTTTAGGCGATGCTCGAAGACAAGGATCGCATTTTCACCAACCTCTACGGCTTCGGCGACCGCAGCCTCGCGGGCGCGCGGGCGCGCGGCGCGTGGGACAATACCAAAGCGATCATCGACAAGGGGCGCGATTGGGTAGTCGCCGAGATGAAGGCCTCGGGCATGCGCGGCCGCGGCGGCGCCGGCTTTCCGACCGGTCTGAAATGGTCGTTCATGCCCAAGAACATCGATCCCAAGCGACCGCACTATCTTGTCGTCAACGCCGACGAGTCCGAGCCCGGCACCTGCAAAGACCGCGAGATCATGCGCAACGATCCGCATACGCTGGTAGAAGGCGCGCTGGTCGCCTCGTTCGGCATGGGGGCCCATGCGGCTTACGTTTACCTGCGCGGCGAATACATCCTCGAACGCCAGTATTTCCAGGCAGCGGTCGACGAGGCCTACGAGGCCAAACTCATCGGCAAGGACAATATCCACGGCTGGCCGTTCGACCTCTACGTCCATCACGGCGCAGGCGCATATATCTGCGGCGAAGAGACGGCCATGCTCGAGTCGCTAGAAGGCAAGAAGGGCATGCCGCGCATGAAGCCGCCGTTTCCGGCTGGCATGGGACTCTACGGCTGCCCGACGACGGTGAACAATGTAGAGTTGATCGCCGCCGCCCCGACGATCTTGCGCCGCGGCGCGGCCTGGTTCTCGAGCTTCGGCGCGCCCAACAATGCAGGCACCAAGCTCTTCTGCATCTCCGGACACGTCAACAACCCGTGCAATGTCGAAGAGGCGATGTCGATCCCTTTCCGCGAACTGATCGAGACGCACGCCGGCGGCATCCGCGGTGGCTGGGACAATTTGCTGGCGGTCATCCCGGGCGGCTCGTCGGTGCGCCTCGTGCCGGCCGAGCAGATCATCGATTGTCCGATGGACTTCGACTCCCTCGCCAAGCTGAAGTCCGGTCTCGGCACGGCGGCGGTGATCGTGATGGACAAGTCCACCGACATCATTCGCGCTATCGCCAGGCTCTCGTATTTTTACAAGCACGAGAGCTGCGGCCAATGCACGCCCTGCCGCGAGGGCGCGGGCTGGATGTGGCGCGTGATGACCCGTATGGCTGAGGGCCGGGCGCAGAAGCGCGAGATCGACATGCTGCTCGACGTGACCAAGCAGGTCGAGGGGCACACGATCTGCGCGCTCGGCGACGCGGCCGCTTGGCCGATCCAGGGTCTCATCGCCCATTTCCGCCCGGAGATTGAGCGCCGCATCGACCAGTACGCCGCCAACCCGGACAGCGAGCCTGTGCGCGAGGCGGCAGAGTAGGGGACTCGACATGCAAGGCGCGGTAACCATCAAATGACGGTGCACATCGCCCAGCTCAACATTGGCCGGCCGCTCCATCCGCTCGATGATGCGCGAATGGCCGAATTCATGGACAACCTCGACCGGGTCAACGCGATCGCCGAGCGCAGCCCCGGGTTCGTCTGGCGGCTGAAGGACGAGAGCAACAACGCGACCTCGCTACGGCCGTTCGATGATCCGAACATGCTGGTCAACATGTCGGTCTGGGAGAGCGTGGAAACGCTCGAGCGCTTTGTCTGGGCCACGGTCCACCAGCGCTTCTACAACCGCAAGGGCGCCTGGTTCGAGAAGCTGGCGACGCCCCATTTTGTCATGTGGCCGATACCGGCGGGGCATATTCCTGATCTGGCCGAGGCCAAGGCGCGCCTTGAGCATCTCGCGCGCCATGGCGACAGCGACCTTGCCTTCGGCTGGGGGCATCTCGCCCATATCAAGCTGTGGATGGGCCGAAAGTGCGGATGAACTTTCAAGAGCCGATCGGCGTCCTGAAAATCGGGGGCGAGAAACAGCGGCTGGACGTCTGCCACGCCGACCTGTCGGGTTCGCGGTTCGACGATGTCAATCTTTCCGGCTGCGATTTTCGCAACGTCAACATGTCGGGCTGCTCGTTCGACGATCTCAATATGTCCGGCTGGCGCATCCATAACGTGAACCTTGCGGGATTGCGGGTCGAGAAGGCCAATCTGGCCGGCGCGTCGATCGTCGAAGCGCGGCTCGAGGGCGCGGTGATCGACGGCATCGCCGTCACCGATCTGCTCGCCTACTGGCGCGCCGGGCACGGGGCGAACAGCGCATGAGCAAAATCATCATCGACGGCAAGGAGCTTGACGTTCCGGCCGAATTCACGCTTCTGCAGGCTTGCGAAGCCGCCGGCTCCGAAGTGCCGCGCTTCTGCTTCCATGAGCGCCTGTCGATCGCCGGCAATTGCCGGATGTGCCTCGTCGAGGTAAAGGGCGGCCCGCCGAAGCCGACCGCATCCTGCGCCATGGCGGTCAAAGACCTCAGACCAGGGCCGAAGGGAGAGCCGCCGGTCGTCGAGACGAACTCGCCGATGGTGCGCAAAGCCCGGCGCGGGGTGATGGAGTTCCTGCTCATCAATCACCCGCTCGATTGCCCGATTTGCGATCAGGGCGGCGAATGCGACCTGCAGGATCAGGCTATGGCCTACGGCGCCGATTCCTCGCGCTTCCATGAGAACAAGCGCGCAGTCGAGGACAAATATCTCGGCCCTCTCGTCAAGACGTCGATGAACCGGTGCATCCAGTGCACGCGCTGCGTGCGGTTTGTGACCGAGGTCGCGGGCGTTCCGGAGCTTGGCGCCACCGGCCGCGGCGAGGACATGGAGATCACCTCCTACCTCGAGCACGCGCTGACCTCGGAACTCCAGGCGAACGTCATCGATCTCTGCCCGGTCGGGGCATTGACCTCGAAGCCGACGGCCTTCCATGCCCGACCCTGGGAATTCAGCCATACGGAATCGGTCGACGTCATGGATGCGATCGGTTCGGCGATCCGGATTGATTCGCGCGGCCGGGAGGTGGTGCGCGTCCTGCCCCGCACCAACGACGAGATCAACGAGGAGTGGATCTCCGACAAGACGCGCTACGCCATCGACGGCCTCAAGGTGCAACGTCTCGACCGGCCCTATCTTCGCCTCGGCGGCAAACTGACCGCGGTGAGCTGGGGCAAGGCATTCGCCGCCATCGCAGCCAAGGTCAGCGAGGTCCGGCCCGCGAGGATCGGCGCGATCGTCGGCGACCTCGCGTCGGTCGAGGAGATGTTCGCCCTGAAAGGGCTCATGGCCAAGCTCGGCTCGCCGAACGTCGACTGCCGCCAGGACGGCTCGAAGCTCCACCCGAAATTCGGTCGCGCGTCCTATATCTTCAATTCGACGATTGCCGGCATCGACCAGGCAGACGCCATTATCGTCATCGGCTCCAACCCGCGCCGCGAGGCCCCGGTCCTCAACGCGCGCATCCGCAAGCGCTGGCTGAAGGGCGGGATCATGGTCGGTCTCATCGGCCAGCAGGCCGACCTGACCTACGATTACAGCTATCTCGGCGCCGGGCCGGAAACGCTTTCGGCGCTCACCGAGAAGCTCGCGCCCGGTAGAAACAAGCCGATGTTTGTCATCGGCCCCGCGGCGCACGCGCGTCCAGACGGCGTTGCGGCGCTTGCCAGTTTCGCCAGGGCGGCGCTCGCTGCCGGCGTCATCAAGGAGGGCTGGAACGGCTTCAACGTCCTGCACACGGCCGCCTCGCGCGTCGGCGGACTCGACCTCGGCCTCGTGCCGGGAGAAGGCGGGGTGGACGCCGGCGCGATGGCGAAATCGGATGGGGTCGACGTCCTCTTCAATCTCGGCGCGGACGAAATCGACATTCAGCCGGGGGCTTTTGTCGTCTACATCGGCACGCACGGCGACCGCGGCGCGCATCGCGCCGACGTGATCCTGCCAGGGGCCGCCTACACCGAGAAGACCGGCATCTACGTCAACACCGAAGGCCGGCCGCAGTTCGCCGAGCGCGCTGTCTTCCCGCCAGGCGACGCGCGCGAGGACTGGTCGATTCTGCGCGCCCTGTCGGACCCGCTTGGGGCGAAACTGCCTTACGACTCGCTGACCCAACTCCGAGCCACCCTCGCCGCCGCCTATCCTCATCTCGTGCGCTTCGATCGGGTCGCTCCGGCCGATGCGGCGACCCTGTCCAGTCTCGCCTCGCTCGGCGGCGCGGTCGACAGGACGCCGTTCGGCGCAACGGTGCAGGATTTCTATCTCACCAACCCGATCGCGCGCGCCTCGCGGGTCATGGCGGAGTGCTCGGCGCTGGCGCTCGAACGCAAGCTCGAAGCGGCGGAATAGGAAAGATATGAGTAGCGCTCATTCGACCCGTCCAGCCTCTTCTTCCTGGCTCGCCGTCGCCGGGATCGCCGCGCTGGTTGCAGCGGTCGTCATTGTTGCGCTGCTGTGGTTCCTGATCGCCGGCGGCTATTTCGCCGCCTTCGGCCACTGGATGCACGCGACCGACGTCGGGACCGCCGTTCGCTACGTGCTTGAGAGCCTGCTTTTGCTGGTTTGCCTGCTGCTGTCGACGGCCGCCCTCATCTATATAGAGCGCAAGATCTGGGGCGCAGTGCAGTTGCGCCGCGGCCCCAACGTGGTCGGGCCGTGGGGCGTCCTGCAGCCGTTTGCTGATTTTCTGAAGTTCATCCTCAAAGAGCCGATCATCCCGGCCAGCGCCAACAAGGGCGTCTTCGTGATGGCGCCGATGGTCTCGGTGGTGCTCGCCATGGCGGCCTGGGCGGTCATTCCCGTGTCGGCCGGCTGGGTGATCAGCGACATTAACGTCGGCATTCTCTACCTCTTCGCCGTCTCCTCGCTTGGCGTCTACGGCATCATCATGGCCGGGTGGGCTTCGAACTCGAAGTATGCGCTGCTCTCGGCCTTGCGCGCGGCGGCTCAGATGGTCTCATACGAGGTGTCGATCGGCTTCGTGATCGTCACTGTGGTCATGTGCGCCGGCTCGCTCAATCTTTCCGACATCGTCCGGGCGCAGGACACAAGCTTCGGCTTCCTCGGCTGGTACTGGCTGCCGCTCCTGCCGATGTTCATCATCTTCTTCGTTTCCGCGCTCGCCGAAGCGAATCGGCCGCCGTTCGATCTGACCGAAGCGGAATCGGAGCTGGTGGCCGGCTATTACGTCGAATATTCCGCTTCGCTTTTTCTGCTGCAGTACCTGACCGAGCTCGTCGCCGTCCTGACATTGTCTGCGATGACGGCGGTGTTCTTTCTCGGCGGCTGGCTGTCGCCGCTGCCGTTCCCCCCCTTCACCTGGGTTCCGGGCGTGATCTGGTTCCTCCTCAAACTGTGGTCGGTCGTGTTCATGTTCTCGATGGTCAAGGCGTTCGTGCCGCGATATCGATACGACCAGCTGATGCGGCTCGGCTGGAAGGTTTTTCTGCCGATCTCGCTGGTCATGGTCGTCGTGGTGGCCGCTGTTCTGGAATTCACCGGGCTCGGCGCGAACGTTTCTGGATGATGGGAAGGGCAACCCTATGTCTCTGAGGCTCGCTCAAGGAGTGCGGTCGGTATTCCTCGTGGAATTTTTCGCTGCCCTCGCGCTGTCCATCCGCTACATGTTCAAGCCGAAGGCGACGCTGAACTATCCGAACGAGAAGAGCCCGCTTTCGCCCCGCTTCCGCGGCGAGCATGCTCTTCGCCGCTACCCGAACGGCGAAGAGCGCTGCATCGCCTGCAAGCTCTGCGAGGCGATCTGCCCGGCGCAGGCGATCACGATCGAGGCCGGGCCGCGCCGCAATGACGGCACGCGACGCACCACGCGCTACGACATCGACATGACGAAATGCATCTACTGCGGCTTGTGCCAGGAGGCCTGCCCGGTGGACGCGATCGTCGAGGGACCGAATTTCGAGTTCGCCGTCGAGACGCGCGAGGAGCTTTTCTACGACAGGGACCGGCTCCTGGCGAACGGCGCGCGCTGGGAGCGGGAGATCGCTCGCAACATCGCGATGGACGCGCCCTATCGGTGACGGTTCCCGCTTTCCTCCCTGGCTTGGCCCGGGATCTCGGGAGAGGGTGGCGGACGCGGTCCCTCATCCGGCGCTTCGCACCGCCTTCTCCCGCAAGCGGAAGAAAGGGATTCGACCTCTCTTTCGCTTGCGGAAGAGGGCCGGGGTGAGGCATTTTCAAGAGGCTGACGATGGCCGAGCACGTATTCTTCTGGATCTTTTCGACGATCCTCGTCGGATCGGCTTTCTCGGTCATCGTGGCCAGGAACCCCGTTCACTCCGTGCTGTTCCTGATCCTCGCCTTCGTCAATGCGGCGGGCCTCTTCCTGCTGATGGGGGCCGAATTCCTAGCGATGATCCTTATCGTCGTTTATGTCGGCGCCGTCGCGGTGCTGTTTCTCTTCATCGTGATGCTCCTCGACGTGGACTTCGCTCGCATGAGGGAGGGCTTCGTCCAATATTTGCCGCAGGGACTTCTGATCGCCTTTTGCGTCGCGACCGAGCTCGTCTACGTCGTCTCGAACTGGGCCCTTTCGTCGAATTCAGCGCAACCGGCAACGCCTTCGGGTACGCTGTCGAACACCGCGGCGCTCGGCGAGGTGCTCTACACCCGGTACTTTTACTTCTTCCAGACCGCCGGGATGATCCTGCTGACGGCGATGATCGGGGCCATCGTCATCACGCTGCACCACAAGGCCGGGGTCAAACGCCAGGACGTCGGCGCTCAGGTCGGGCGCGATCCCGCGACTGCGGTCGAGCTGCGCAAGGTGCCGTCGCGGGCCGGCCTCTGAAGGATCGCTTTGCCATGGATCTCACCAGCTATCTGACGCTCGCGGCGATCGTGTTCACGATCGGCGTGGCCGGCATCATCCTCAATCACAAGAACATCATCATCATCCTGATGTCGGTCGAGCTGATCCTGCTCTCGGTCAACATCAATCTCGTCGCCTTCTCGACCTTCCGCGGCGATCTGACCGGGCAGGCCTTTGCGCTGTTCGTGCTCACCGTGGCTGCCGCCGAGGCGGCGATCGGCCTCGCGATCCTTGTCGCCTACTACCGCAATCGCGGATCGATCGCGGTCGAAGACATCAACGCGCTCAAGGGCTGAGACGGACTCAATGTACGAACTGATCGTCTTTCTTCCGCTCCTCGGCTTTCTGATCGCCGGCATATTCGGCCGGTGGATCGGCGATCGCGGCGCAGAAATCGTCACGACGGGTCTGCTCGGCGTCTCCTTCGTTCTCTCGTGGATCGCGTTTGTTCAGGTTGGGGGCGGCGCCGACGCACATATCCCGATCGCAAACTGGTTCACCTCCGGCAAGCTTTCCGCGGCCTGGGCGCTCAGGATCGACACGCTGACAGCGGTGATGCTGGTCGTGGTGACGACCGTCTCCTTTCTCGTGCACGTCTATTCGATCGGCTACATGCACGAGGACCCGTCGCGCCCACGCTTCTTCGCCTATCTGTCGCTCTTCACCTTTGCCATGCTGATGCTGGTGACGGCGGACAATCTGGTGCAGCTCTTCTTCGGCTGGGAGGGCGTCGGCCTCATGTCCTACCTGCTGATCGGCTTCTGGTACGAGCGGCCCTCGGCGAACGCCGCGGCAATCAAGGCCTTCGTCGTCAACCGCGTCGGCGATTTCGGCTTCGCCCTCGGCATCTTCCTCGTCTTCACCCTGACCGGCTCGGTGACGTTCGACCAGGTATTCGCCGCCGCGCCCGGCCTTGCCGGCAAGACCTTCCACTTCATCGGCTTCGACTGGGACGCGGCGACGCTCGCCTGTCTATTGTTGTTCATGGGGGCGATGGGAAAGTCGGCGCAGTTTTTGCTCCACACCTGGCTTCCGGACGCCATGGAGGGCCCGACGCCGGTCTCGGCGCTCATCCACGCCGCCACCATGGTGACCGCGGGCGTGTTCATGGTCGCACGCCTATCGCCGCTCTTCGAGATGTCGTCGACGGCGCTGAGCGTCGTCCTCATCGTTGGGGCGACGACGGCGTTCTTCGCCGCGACCGTCGGGCTCGTGCAGAACGACATCAAGCGCGTCATCGCCTATTCGACCTGCTCGCAACTCGGCTACATGTTCGTCGGCTTGGGGGTCGGCGGATACAGCCTCGGCATGTTCCACCTGTTCACCCATGCCTTCTTCAAGGCGCTCCTGTTCCTCGGCGCAGGCTCGGTCATCACCGCGATGCACCACGAACAGGACATGCGTCGCATGGGCGGCTTGCGCACCGAGATCCCCTTCACCTTCTGGATGATGGCGATCGGCTCGCTGGCGCTGACCGGCGTCGGCATCCCGTTCACCTCGATCGGCTTCGCCGGGTTCGTATCGAAGGATCCGATCATCGAAGCGGCCTTCGCCTCGCACCGGTTCGGCGCGACTTATGCCTTCTGGTGCGTCGACATCGCCGCGGCCTTCACCGCCTTCTATTCCTGGCGGCTTCTGTTCATGACTTTCTTCGGCCGACGAGGCGACTGGGCGCATTGGCTGCCGGCAAGCGGCCACGAGGAAGATGCGCGCGCCCATGACGAGCCGGACCTGAAACAGACCGTCCCGCCCGATCATTCGCGGCCCGGCGAGGTCAATCCGGTCCTGGTTCATGAGGTCCACGGCCACCTCGTCGATCATCCGGCGGAGGAGCATCCGGCGCATGAATTGCCGCCGGTGATGCTGATCCCGCTGGCCGGCCTCGCGCTCGGCGCGACTTTCGCCGGCATCGTCTTGCGCCATTGGTTCATCGGCGAAGGCTTCTCCGGCTTCTGGCGGAATTCTTTGTTCCTCGGCCAGGAGAACCATATCCTCGAGGAGATGGAACACGTTCCGGCGATTGTCTCGCTCTCGCCGACGCTGATGATGCTCGCAGGCGTGGCTGTCGCGATCTACATGTATCTCATCGATCGCAAGGCGCCGGATAGGCTGGCGGACATGTTCCCGGCGCTCTACCGCTTCCTCCTCAACAAGTGGTACTTCGACGAACTCTATGACATGATCTTTGTCCGTCCGGCCTTCGCGATCGGGCGGGCGTTCTGGAAGGGCGGCGATGGGGCCATCATCGATGGCATCGGGCCGGATGGGGTGTCGGCCCGGGTGCTCGACGTGACGCGCAGCGCGGTCAAGCTGCAGTCGGGCTACATCTACCAATACGCTTTCGCCATGCTGCTCGGGGTCGCGGCGCTCGCGACCTGGTATCTTTTCGGCGGGGGACGCTGATGTCCGGTTCCTGGATTCTCTCCGGACTCCTGGTCCTGCCGCTGATCGGCGCGCTATTCATCCTCATGTTGCGGGGCGAGACGGAGGCGACGAAGCGCAACGCGCGCTGGATCGCGCTCTTTGCCACTTTGATCACCTTCGCTTTGAGCCTCGTCGCCTGGGGACGGTTCGATTCGTCCATGCCGGGGTTCCAGCTCATCGAGGAGCATGACTGGTTCTCGCACGTCATTCTCTACAAGCTTGGCGTTGACGGCGTGTCGATACCGTTCGTGCTGCTGACGACTTTCCTGATGCCGATCAGCATCGCGGCGTCCTGGACGGTAGAGAACCGGGTCAAGGCATATATGATCGCCTTCCTCGTTTTGGAGACGCTGATGATCGGCGTCTTCGTCTCTCTCGATATCCTGCTGTTCTATCTGTTCTTCGAAGGCGGCCTGATTCCGATGTTCCTCATCATCGGCATCTGGGGTCACAAGAACCGCGTCTATGCGGCGTTCAAGTTTTTCCTCTATACGCTGACCGGCTCGCTGCTGATGCTGCTCGCCATTATGGCGATGTACTGGACGGCCGGCACGACCGACATCACGGTGCTGCTCAAGACGGCGTTCGCCCCCAAGATGCAGACTTGGCTGTGGCTGGCTTTCTTCGCCTCGTTCGCGGTGAAGATGCCGATGTGGCCGGTGCACACCTGGCTGCCGGACGCGCATGTCGAAGCGCCGACCGCGGGCTCGGTCATCCTGGCGGCGATCCTCCTCAAGATGGGCGGCTACGGTTTCATCCGTTTCTCGCTGCCGATGTTTCCCGACGCCTCGCTCTACTTCACCCCGCTGATCTACGCTTTGTCGATCATCGCCATCATTTACACCTCGCTGGTGGCGCTGGCGCAGGAGAACATGAAGAAGCTGATCGCCTATTCGTCCGTCGCCCACATGGGCTTCGTCACGATGGGCATCTTCGCCGCCAACACGCAAGGCGTGCAAGGCGCGGTTTACCAGATGGTTAGCCACGGTCTCGTCTCGGGCGCGCTGTTCCTCTGCGTCGGCGTCGTCTACGATCGCACGCACACCCTCGAAATCGCCGATTACGGCGGCCTCGTGCAGCGCATGCCGCTCTATGCGGTGGCCTTCATGGTGTTCACCCTCGCCAATGTCGGCCTACCCGGCACATCGGGCTTCATCGGCGAGTTCCTGACGCTGATTGGCGCGTTCCAGTCCAACACCTGGGTTGCTTTCTTCGCGTCGTTCGGGCTGATCCTGTCGGCGGCCTACGCTCTCTTTCTCTACCGCCGCGTGATATTCGGTGTGATCGAGAGGGCGAACCTTCGAAGCATCGTGGACATCGGGCCGCGCGAGATCGCAACGCTGCTGCCGCTCGGGCTCCTGACCATCTACTACGGCGTGCATCCGCAACCCATCATCGACGCCAGCGCCGCCTCGATCAACTCGATCCTGAAGGGGTTCGAGCATGCGGTCACCGTAACGAAGTCCGCTGGGTTGTGAGGACGGCCGCCGCCATTCAACGCCACTCTTGAGGACGAGTTTTTGTGATGCACGAGACGGCCCTCTCTCTCCCGGTTTTCCTGCCCGAGGCGGTCCTTGCCGTCGGCACGCTGGCGCTCGTCCTTTACGGAGCGCTGCGCGGCGAGCGGGCCTATAATCTCGTCACTGAAATTTCCGTCGGGCTGCTCGGCATCGTCTTCATCCTGCTCGTCGCCAAGAACCGGCCGATGGGCCTGACCTTCTACGGCTCCTTCGCCGACGACGCCTTCACCCGCTTCATGAGCGCCCTCGCAATCGTCGGTTCCCTGGTGACGCTGCTGCTGTCGCTCGAGTTCATGCGCAAGGAGAGGATCGCCGGCTTCGAGTTTCCTGTGCTCATCCTGCTCTCGACGCTCGGCATGCTGATGCTGATCTCGGCCAACGACTTCATCGCGCTCTATCTCGGCCTCGAGCTGATGAGTCTCGCGCTCTACGTCATCGCCGCGTATCGCCGCGCCGATCTCAAGGCGACCGAGGCCGGCCTCAAATATTTTGTCCTCGGGGCGCTGTCCTCCGGCATGCTGCTCTATGGCGCCTCGCTCATCTACGGCTATTCCGGCTCGGTGTTGTTCAGCGACGTCGCCGCCGCGGTGCATGACCATACCCGGATCGGCGTGCTGTTCGGCGTCGTCTTTGTGCTGGCGGGTCTGGCGTTCAAGATATCCGCGGTGCCCTTCCACATGT
This sequence comes from uncultured Alphaproteobacteria bacterium, assembly GCA_963820795.1. Lineage (GTDB taxonomy): Bacteria > Pseudomonadota > Alphaproteobacteria > Rhizobiales > Beijerinckiaceae > Roseiarcus. The sequence continues at coordinate 101,629 of CAWGBJ010000007.1, read as the reverse complement.
GGACGCCCGACGTCTATGAGGGCGCGCCGACGCCGGTGACCACCTTCTTCGCCTCGGCCCCGAAGATCGCGGCGATGGCGATCCTCGTCCGCGTCGTCATCACCGCCTTTCCCGGCATCTCGGGCGACTGGCGGCAGATCGTCACCTTCGTGTCGATCGCTTCGATGGCGCTCGGCGCCTTCGCCGCCATCGGGCAGAACAACTTCAAGCGGCTGATGGCCTATTCGTCGATCGGCCACATGGGCTTTGCCCTCGTCGGCCTCGCGGCGGGCACGGTCGAGGGCGCGCAAAGCGTCATCGTCTACATGTCGATCTATGTCGTGATGACGCTCGGGACCTTCGCCGCCATTCTCTCGATGCGGCGGGGCGGCAGGGCGGTCGAGACGATCAGCGATCTGGCCGGGCTGGCGCGGACCGATCCGACGATGGCCTTCTTTCTCGCCACAATGATGTTCTCGCTCGCCGGCATCCCGCCGCTCGCCGGCTTCTTCGCCAAGTTTTACGTCTTCGCCGCCGCCATCAAGGCGGGTCTCTACGGCCTCTCGGTCATCGGCGTGCTGGCGAGCGCGGTCGCCGCCTATTACTATCTGCGCATCGTCAAGCTCATGTATTTCGACGAACCGGCCAAAGCTTTCGACCCGCCGGGGCCGGTCGCCCGCGGCGTGCTGGCGATCTCGGCGGTGCTGATCATCGTTTTCGTGTTCGCCCCCTCGCTGCTGACGGACGCAGCGATGGCCGCGGCGCAATCGCTGTTTTGAACGCGACCGAAGCGCAGCAGGGCGCGGTTTCCGGGTGGCGGGTCATTCGCTTCGACGCGATCAACTCGACCAATGAGGAAGCGCGCCGGCGGGCGATAGCCGGCGATCCCGGCCGCCTGTGGATCGTCGCCAGCGAACAGCGCGCGGGGCGCGGCCGGCGCGGCCGGACCTGGATCTCGCCGCGGGGGAACCTCTACGCCAGCGCGCTCCTGATCGATCCCTGCCAACATGCGCTCGCCCCGCAGCTCGGTTTTGTCGCCGGCGTCGCGTTGGCTGAGGCTGCCGAGGACGTCGGTGCGACCCAAGCCCGCCTCAAATGGCCGAACGATCTCCTCTCAGGCGGACGCAAATGCGCCGGCCTTCTGCTCGAGGGCGTGACGCTCGCCGAGGGACGCCTCGCCTGCGTGGTCGGCGTCGGCGTCAATTGCGCGAGCGCGCCCGAGGACGTCGGCTATCCAGCCGCCATCCTTGCAGATCGCGACGGGCGCCCAGCGAGCGCGGACGAGCTGCTGCCGCGCCTGATCGCCCGGTTCGAGCAAGCCCTGAGCCGATGGCGGGCGGGCGCGTCGTTCGCCGCAATTCGCTCGGCCTGGCTCGACCGCGCCGCCGGTCTCGGCGAACGCATCCGGGTCGCCGGCGCGCGCGGAGCGCGTGATGGGACCTTCGCCGGGCTTGACGCTGATGGCCGTTTGCTGTTTCGCGGAGAGCGCGGGATCGAAACAATCGAGGCCGCTGACCTCTGGATCTTGCCGGCATCGGATGACTCGCCCGTGACGGTCGAGTCCGCTCCGCTCGCGCCGGGAAGGCCTGCCTGAATGACCGACGACAATGAGTTCGTGTTCGCAGCCCTCGGCGGCCTCGGCGAAATCGGCATGAACTGCGCGCTCTACGGCTACGGTCCGCCGAAAGCCCGCAAATGGCTGATGGTCGATCTCGGCGTCGCCTTCGCCGGCGAGGAATTCCCGGGCGTCGATCTCATCATGCCCGACGTCGGTTTCGCCGAGAAGGTGAAGAAGGACTTGGTCGGCATCGTCATTACCCATGCGCACGAAGACCACATCGGCGCGCTCGCCGAACTCTGGCCGATGCTCGGAGCGCCCGTCTACGCGTCGAGCTTCGCGGTTGGTCTGGCGGAGGCGCGTCGTCTCGGCGAGCCCGGCGCGCCGAAAATTCCCTTTCGCGTCGTCAAACCCGGCGAGCGCGTCGCGATCGACCCGTTCGACGTCGAGTTCGTCTCCGTCGCTCACTCGATTCCGGAAAGCACCGCGCTCGCCATCCGTACCCCCATCGGTCTCGTCGTCCACAGCGGCGACTGGAAGATCGATGCGACGCCGACGCTCGGCCGCCCGACCGACGAGGCGCGTTTCAGGGCGCTCGGCGACGAGGGCGTGCTGGGGCTCGTCTGCAACTCGACCAACGTGCTGCGCGAGGGCGAAAGCCCGTCCGAGGCCGACGTCGCCGCGACGCTCGCTGAGCTCATCGCCAGGGCCAGGGGCCGGGTGTTGGTGACGACCTTCGCCTCCAACGTCGCCCGCCTGCGCTCCGCCGCGGAAGCGGGCCGGGCGGCGGGACGCCAAGTCTGCATTCTCGGAAAGGCGATGGAGCGCGTCATCGCCGTCGCGCGCGAATGCGGCATGCTCGACGGCGTCCCGCCTTTCCTCGGGCCGGACGCCTTTGAACGGCTTCCGCGCGATAGGATCCTGGCGCTCGCCACCGGCAGCCAGGGCGAACCGCGCGCGGCGCTCGCCCGCATGGCCGAAGACGAGCATCCGGTGGCGACGTTGAGCGCCGGCGACACGGTCATCTTCTCCTCGCGCACGATTCCCGGCAACGAGAAGGCGGTCGGCAAGCTCATCAACACCTTCGCAGCCGCCGGCGTCGAGGTCGTCACCGACCGCAACGCGCTTGTGCACGTCTCCGGCCATCCGCGGCGGGCAGAGCTGGCGCAGATGTACGCCTGGCTCAGGCCGAAGATCGCCGTGCCGGCGCATGGCGAGGCGCTGCATTTGAGCGAGCATGCGGCCTTCGCCAAAGCCCAGCAGGCGCCGCAGGTCCTGCGCGCCTTCAACGGCGATATCGTTCGCTTCGCCCCCGGCGACGCGGCGACCATCGGCAAGATCGCCTTGGGCAAGCGGCTTAAGGATGGCGAGATCCTTCTGCCGGCCGATCAGGACTGCGTCGCCCAGCGGCGCCGGCTTTCCTTCGCCGGCGTGGTCTCGATCGCCGTCGCGCTGACGCCGCAAGGCGAAATGGCGGGCGATCCCGACGTGATGATCGCTGGCCTTCCTGAGCGGACCCGCGACGGCGCCGGTTTCGACGAGATCATTGACGGCGCGATCTTCGAATCCTTCGAAGGCCTGCCGCGCGGCAAGCGGCGCGACCCCGACGTCCTGTCGAACGCAATCGAGCGCGCCGTGCGCAATGCGGTCAACAGCGTCTGGGGCAAGAAACCGCAGGTGCATGCGCTGGTGGTCGAGGTCTAGGGGAGGGCGAGCAGCAATAGAAAACCTCGGACGTCCTTGCGATGCAGAGCCGAAGCAATCATCCCCTGCCGCGGCCGACGAAATGGATTGCCTCGCTGCGCTCGCAATGACGGCCAAGCGCTCGCCATTCGAAGCCTCGTTGTCATTCAGAAATGACCGCGATAGTCTTGGAAGACTTGGATAGAATGCTTTTGATCGGTGGAGATTTTAGATGAAAAACTTGGCTGGAAAGACCGCCTTCGTCACCGGCGCGGCATCGGGAATCGGACTGGGAATTGCGACTGCTCTCGCCCAGGCAGGCGTCAAGGTCATGCTCTGCGACATCGAGGAAGGGGCGCTCGCCCGAGCGGTCGAGGGACTGAAGCTCACCAACGCGGACGTCGACGGCGTGAGGGCGGACGTCTCGCTCAAGACCGAACTCAAAGCGGCGGCTGTGGCCACCATCGCCCGTTACGGGAAGGTGCACATTCTCGTCAACAATGCAGGAGTGGGCGGCGACTGGACCGATGCAGGATGGGACTGGACGCTCGGCGTCAATCTCATGGCGGTCATCTGGGGGATCGAGATTTTCGGTCCGTTGATTGAAGCAGCATGGCGAGGGTGGACACATCGTCTCCACGGCTTCGATCGCGGGCTTGATCTCCCATGGCGCCACTGTCCCTTACAATGTCTCCAAATACGGCGTTGTCGCACTTTCGGAAGGATTGCGCGGCGACTTCGCTCAGCGGGGAATCGGCGTTTCCGTGCTCTGTCCCGGATTCATCCGCACTCAGATCATGAACTCGGTGCGCAACCTGCCCGAACGTTTCGGTCGACCGCCCGCGGAGAGTCTGGCCGCAATGCGGACGACGGATATATTCAAAATGATTCAAGAGCGCGTTTCGCATGGGATCGATCCGTCCTACGTCGGCGAGCTTGTGCGCGAAGGCATCGAAGACGACTGGCCGTACATTTTCACCGACGTTGAGTTCGAGCCCCTGATCGAAGCCCGTTTCGCGGCGATAAAAGAGGGGTTCGACCGGATTCGCGGACGAAAACCGCGGCAGTGAGCGCAATGACAAGGAAGCGTCGCCGAGGTCATTGGCGCCGGGCGCGTCATTGCGAGGCGAAGCCGAAGCAATCCATGCCCCCGAGCGGCCTCCATGGATTGCTTTGCCGCGCTGGCCATGACGGCAAAACGCTCTCCATTCGCGGCCAGCGAAGGAGCGAACGATGATCGGCAAACTGAACCACGTCGCAATTGTCGTCCCCGACCTCGACAAGGCCGCGAAAACATACCGCGAAACCTTGGGCGCGCGCGTCTCGCCGCCGACGGCTCAGCCGGATCACGGCGTCACCGTCGTCTTCGTCGAGCTGCCGAACGCCAAGATCGAGCTCCTGCATCCGCTTGGCGAAACGTCGCCGATCGCGAAATTCCTCGAGCGCAACCCCGATGGGGGGATGCACCATCTCTGCTACGAGGTCGACGACATCATCGCGACTCGCGACAGGCTGAAGGCCGAAGGCGCGCGGGTGCTCGGCGACGGCGAGCCGAAGACCGGCGCCCACGGCAAGCCGGTGCTGTTCCTGCACCCCAAGGACTTCGCCGGCACGCTGATCGAGATCGAAGAGGCCTGAGGCTGGAGTAGGCGGCCTCGCCGGTCGGGGCTGACACTGCTCCGACACGCCGTTATAAGCCGCGAGGCCGGCGCGCGCAGGAAATCGGAACCCGATCGGCGGCGTCGGCATTTCGAGAGCGGAAAGGTCCTCCATGTCCGGCTCCACGCTGAGCAGCGCCGCTCTGGATGAGCGGCGGCGGCGGATTCTGTTTCGCGCCTGGCGGCGCGGCACGCGTGAGATGGATCTGGTGATGGGCCGTTTCGCCGACGCCAATCTCCCGGCGATGAGCGCAGGCGAGCTCGACGCGTTCGAGCGTCTGCTCGACGTTCCCGACCCTGAGGCGCTTGCATGGATCACCGGCGAAGAACCAACGCCGCCAGAGTTCGACACGGCCTTGTTCGCGCGCCTGCGGCAGACGAGGCGCGAAGCGTCGATGAAAGCCGGCCAAACTCCGTGACCCTTCTCGCCCCCGCCGCCCGCCGCCTCGCCGAAGGCGGCGCCGTCACGCTTTGCCGCGCTCCCGAGGGCTACGACGCCTTCGTCGTCGCCGAGTTGACGAAGGCGCTCGCCAAAGAGGGCGAGACGCGCGCCGTGACGCTTGTCTTTGTCGCCCGCGACAGCGTCCGCGCGCAGACCTTCATCGACGCTTTGTCTTTCGCCGCGCCGGAGATCGAAGCGCTCTATCTGCCCTCGTGGGACTGCCAGCCCTACGACCGGGTGTCGCCGAACGCTGCGATTTCCGCCGAGCGCATGACGGCGCTGGCGCGGCTGGCGCGCTCGCGCGGCGCGCTCGAACGGCCGCGCATTCTCGTCGGCTCGGTCAGCGCTCTGACCCAGCGCGTCCCGCCGCGAAAATATGTGGCCTCCGCCGCCTTTTCCGCCGCGCCCGGCAACAGCGTGCGCATGGACGATCTCGCGCTCTGGCTCGAGACCAACGGCTACCAGCGCGCCGGCACGGTGCGCGACGTCGGCGATTACGCGACGCGCGGCGGCATTCTCGATCTCTATCCGCCGGGCGTGCCGGCGCCGATCCGGCTCGATTTCTTCGGCGACACGTTGGAGTCGATCCGGACCTTCGATCCCGAGACGCAGCGCAGCGTCGGGCAGTTGCGCGCGCTCGATCTCGTGCCGATGAGCGAGGCGCAGCTGACGACCAACTCGATCCGCCGGTTCCGTCAGGCCTATGCGGCGGAATTCGGCGCGCCCACGCCCGCGGACGAGCTCTACGCCACGGTCAGCGAGGGGCGCCGCGCCATCGGCCTCGAGCATTGGCTGCCGCTCTTCTACGACCAGCTCGACACAGTGTTCGACTATGTCGCCGGCGCGCCGTTGGTCCTCGACGGGCGCGCCGAGGACGCCGCGAGCCAGCGCATCGCGCTGATCGCCGACGCCTATGCCGCCCGCCGCGCCGCCTACGTCCAGGATCCGGGCAGGGCCGACTACAAGCCGCTTCCCTACCAGCGCCTCTATCTCGGCGAAGAGGAGTGGCAGGAGCGTCTCGCCGCCGCGCCGCTCGCCCGGCTGACGCCATTCGAGGCGGCGCCTGGCGCGGCCGGCATCGTCGATTGCAGCGGCCGGGTCGGCCGCAATTTCGCCCCCGAGCGGCAGGAGGAGAGCGCCAACGTCTTCGACGCGGCGGTCGCGCATATCCGGGCCCTGCGCCAGCGCGGACTCATCGTGATCGTCGCCGGCTGGACCGACGGGTCGCGCGAGCGGCTGAGCCATGTGCTCGCCGAGCATGGGCTCAAGACCGTCGAGCTCGTCTCGTCCTGGCCTCAGGCGAGGAACGCCCGCCCCGGCGCGTTGCCGCTCGCCGTCATCGCCCTCGAGCAGGGCTTCGAGGGGCCGGACCTCGCCATCGTCGGCGAGCAGGACATCCTCGGCGACCGCCTGGTGCGTCAGTCGAAGCGCCGGCGCCGCGCGCAGGACGTGCTGGCGGAAGCGAGCGCGCTCACCGCCGGCGATCTCGTCGTTCACATCGACCACGGCGTCGGGCGCTTCGTCGGCCTCAAGACCATCGAAGCGGCGGGCGCGCCGCACGACTGCCTCGAAATCCACTACGCCGGCGGCGACCGGCTGTTCCTGCCGGTCGAGAACCTCGAGCTCCTGTCGCGCTACGGCTCGGAGACGGGCGAACTCGACAGGCTCGGCGGGGCGGGCTGGCAGTCGCGCAAGGCCCGCCTGAAGAAGCGCATTCGCGAGATCGCCTCCGACCTCATCCGCGTTGCCGCCGAGCGCATGACCCGCCCGGCGCCCCGTCTCATTCCGCCGGAGGGGCTCTTCGACGAGTTCTGCGCCCGCTTTCCTTACGAGGAAACGGCCGATCAGGAGAACGCGATCGGGGCGACGCTCGACGATCTCGCCGCCGGACGGCCGATGGACCGGCTCGTCTGCGGCGACGTCGGCTTTGGCAAGACGGAAGTGGCGCTGCGTGCCGCCTTCGCCGCGGCGATCAACAGCCGGCAGACGGCGATCGTCGCGCCGACGACGCTGCTCGCCCGCCAGCATACGCGCGTCTTCCGCGAGCGCTTCGCCGGCCTGCCGGTGCGCATCGGCCAGCTCTCGCGCATGGTCGGCGCGGCCGAGCAGCGCGAGGTGAAGAAGGGCCTGGCCGAAGGCGGCGTCGACATCGTCGTCGGCACCCACGCGGTGCTCGGCAAGGGCGTCCAGTTCAAGGATCTCGGCCTCGTCGTCGTCGACGAGGAGCAGCATTTCGGCGTCGGCCACAAGGAGCGGCTGAAGGACTTGCGCGCCGAGGTGCACATGCTGACGCTGTCGGCGACGCCAATCCCGCGTACGCTTCAGCTCGCCATGACCGGCGTCCGCGATCTCTCGATCATCGCGACGCCGCCGATCGACCGGCTCGCGGTCAGGACCTTCGTCTCGCCCTTCGACGCACTGATCGTGCGCGAGGCGCTCATGCGCGAGCGCTATCGCGGCGGCCAGTCGTTCTATGTCTGCCCGCGCATCGAGGATCTCGACGAGGCGGCGGCCTTCCTTCGCAAGAATGCGCCGGAATGCAAATTCGTCGTGGCGCACGGGCAGATGGCGGCGCGCGAGCTCGAGGACAAGATCGGCGCCTTCTACGACGGCAAGTACGACATCCTGCTGTCGACCGCGATCGTCGAATCCGGCCTCGACATTCCGCGCGCCAACACGCTGATCGTGCACCGCGCCGACATCTTCGGCCTGGCGCAGCTCTACCAGCTGCGCGGCCGCGTCGGCCGCTCGAAGGTCCGCGCCTATGCCTATTTCACCACGCCGGCGAAGGCCAGGATCACGCCGCAGGCGGAGAAGCGGCTCGCGGTGCTGCAATCGCTCGACACGCTCGGGGCCGGCTTCCAGCTCGCCAGCCACGACCTCGACCTCCGCGGCGCCGGCAACCTGCTCGGCGAGGAGCAGTCGGGCCACATCAAGGAGGTCGGCTACGAGCTCTATCAGCAGATGGTGCGCGAGGCGGTCGAGCGCCTGAAGTCGGGCGAGGACGCGCCGGCCGAGGACATGTGGTCGCCGACCATCCAGCTTGGCGCGCCGGTGACGATCCCGGAAGGCTATATCCCCGACCTGCCGACGCGGCTCGCCCTCTATCGCCGGCTCTCAGCGCTCGAGGACGAGGCCGAGATCGACGCCATGGGGGCCGAGATCGTCGACCGCTTCGGCCCGCCGCCGCCCGAAGTCGACTGGCTGCTCAAGCTCGTCCTCGTCAAGGCGCTCTGCCGCGTCGCCAATGTCGAGAAGCTCGACGCCGGCCCGAAGGGCGTGACCCTCGCCTTCCGCGGCAACGCCTTCGCCAACCCGGGCGCGCTGGTGAAATGGGTCGCCCAGGACGAACGCGCCCGCGTCCGCCCCGACATGCGCATCGTCGTCGCCGACGATTTCGACAGGCTCGAGGACCGGCTTGCCGGCACACTAAAGATCATGCGCGAGATCGCCAAACTGGCGGGGAAGAAGGGGTAGCCGTCGAGATCGCGCGGCGGGAATCAGAAAGATGTTGGGTCGTACCAAAGGCGCTGGAGCACGGGGATGGCGCGGGATGAAGACGACGCGGTATTTCGAGGAGCAGGTGTTGCGCAAGCGACCTTACGTCGACGTCGACCAGTGCGCGGAGGTGATCGCGAAACCCTTGCGTCGGATTGTACAGGAAGACGGGCGCATTCGTTATTGGGGGAGCGTGATCGACGCCCGGGACGGTACGACCAGGGCCATGCGGGTCGTCACACTTGACGACGGCGAGACAATCCACAACGCTTTCTTCGACCGGGACTTTCGGGAGGACAAGTCATGAAGCTGCATTACTATCCAGAAACGGACAGCCTCTACATCGAGCTCAAGGCCACGCCAGGCGCGGAAACGAGGGAAGTGGCTCTGGGCCTTAACGTCGACCTCGATGCGGCGGGGAACGTCGTCGGTTTCGACATAGACGGCGCGTCTCGGCGCCTCGACCTGACGACGCTAGAGACGATCGCGCTTCCGACAACGGCGACAAAGGCTGCGTGATCGGCAGGGATCGATTGAAACCGAATGCGTGAGGGCAGCTCGCTCGCCGACCGGCTCGACAGGACGCATCAGGTGACGCGGGAGATTGCGAAGATTGCGGGGAAGAAGGGGAGGGGCGCTGCCCTCGTCTGTGGAGGAGAGGCCGGCGGGGCGCCTTGATTCCTCTTGACGCGGACTATTTACGTAACTACAAAAATCATGACGACATGGGATGAGAACAAGCGGCTCAAAAACCTGGCCAACCACGGGGTCGATTTTCGCGATCTGGATCGCGTGGATTGGGAGGAGGCGCTGTTTTTTGAGGACCGGCGGAAAGACTACGGTGAGACTCGGCTGATCGCGATGGCCCCGCTTGGAGCGCGCCTGCATGTCATCGTTTACGTCGAGCGCGGCGGCCAACGCCGCATCATTTCGGCCCGAAAGGCCAACAGCCGCGAAGTTGCGCTCTATGAGAGAGAAACTCATCATGAGAGAGAAACTCATCCGTCCCAGCGCCATTGAAGACGCCCGGATCGCGCGTGGCATTGCTGACGATCCGGATGCGGCGCCGGATCTGTCGAAGTCCGGCGCTGGCGTCATCAGACGCGTGGGACGCCCGCCGAAGTCCGATCGGAAGGTCTCGGTGACGCTTCGGCTTGACCGCGACATCGTCGAGCGGTTCAAGGCGACCGGCCCCGGCTGGCAGACCCGTATCAATTCGGCGCTCAAAAAGTTCAGCGCCCGCTGATCGTCGCGTCAGAAACAGCCTCGCTTCAACGTCGTTTCGACGAGCGCATCGCGATTGGGGGCCGAGCCCGCCGACCGCCTCCGGCCGCCGCCGCCCGAAGTCGACTGGCTGCTCTGCTCGTCCTCGTCAAGGCGCCCTGCCGCGTCGCCAATGTCGAGACGCTCGACGCCCGAAGGGTGTGACCCTCGCCTCCCGCGGCAATTCCTTCGCCAGCCCGGGCGCGCCGCGCAGGGTTCGCTCGCCCGCGTCCGCCCCAACAAGCGCATTGTCGTCGCCGACGATTTCGACAGGCTCGACAACGGGCTCACCGGCACGCTGAAGATCATGCGCGAGATCGCGAAGATTGCGGGGAAGCGGGGCAGGGGGCGGGTTACTACACAGCTTTTGCGCGTCGAATTCCAAACCAGCGGTCAGACTAAAGTCGCGTTTATGGCCACAGGTCCCATTAAATTGAATCCCAGAGTATACGAGATGCGTTCCCCAACCAGCGCCTCATCCCATCCAGATAGCTGATCACTTGAAACAAAAATCTCAAGCCCATCCTGGTCAGCGCGGATAAAGCCGAACAGCGCCTTCTTTGCATAAAGCTGCCCGTAATATACGGCACTCGCTCCGTTTTGTTCCTTGACAATCCCCCGTACTCCTCGCCGCTGACTGTACGGAACCAAAGCTTTTCCTATGATTTCAAATAGCTTCTGGGCTTCTTGGCCCCTTCCCATCAGGCATAGTTGGCGTGCAAACCAAAACCGTGCCTCGTTATTCCGATCACCGTCCGAAAAAGACCGTTTGAGGTGATACAAAATTATTTCACCCTTTTGCACGTCCGCAGCAGGCGCTGATTCCATCAGAATTTGAGCTAAATCGTAGTGGAGGGTCTGACTGCCGGGATTTAGTTCTAGTGTCACACGCACAGCCTCAATTGCTTCATCAAAAAGGCCCTTTGAACGAAGGATCCGTGCGAGCCTGCGTGCAATAAGCTCACTCCGCGGGTTGCTCTTCGCGGCGTGTTTTAGCGCTTTCAACGAACGATCGGCATTTTGGAGTAGCCTTATTTCTTTTTTTCGTTGCCCTCTCTCTCTTGATTTTTCGCCTCATCCCCAAGAAGCATTAGTCTACCGGTTGGGCCTGCGTCAGCTTGCCCCCCGAACAGGGCCGGTTGCGAAAAAAGGGATGGGATCCGACTTAATTTCAGGCTGCCGCGTTGCCAAACAGGAGACGGTCACTGCGGCGAGAATTCGCCATCCAGCACGTCGTCCACCGTCCACGGGCACCCCTCCGGAAAGGTCCATCCCGCCGCCCGGTCTCCGCGATCGCCTCCCGCCGTGCGGCGCGATAGGCGGTGGCGAGCGCCTGGGGAAGGAGAGGTTTGAGGCTCGGGTTGTCGTCGAGATGAACGGCGATGCGGTCGCGCTGGTTCAAGATGCTCGCTTCCCAGCTCGGGCCGCGCTTGCCCGGTTGATAACGCCATTTGAGCATTTGCAGGATGAGGACGCTCAGACGGCTGATCAGCTCGCGCTTCTCGGTCCTGCCCATGCTGTCGATTTCCTCGGCGATATGCTCGATGTCGGCCTCCGCGAGGTTACCGGCGCGCAGAAGTTCGGCCTGCTCACGGCTCCAGGCGTAGAAATCGCAATCGTAAAGCGGGCTCTTCGCGGACATGCGAGGAAAATACGGGCTGAGAGCCGAAGTGTCCATGGTTTCAGCGCCTCCGGCGCCGGAACCGCTCAGCTCAGGGGATCGCACGATCCGCGGACGCAGGCGGTGCGGCGAACCCGATAAACTCGATGGGTAGAAATTTGACGAGCGGGGAGGTCCGTAACGTCAGTCCGATCGCTTCCGTTGCCCAAGTTCGCGGCTATGCTGGTGGGCGGGCTGGCTGGGGATGGGATTCTCTATCCGGCTTCAACAACGGCTTTGCTCGCTCCTGGACCCGTCCACCCGCGCAATTCCAGAAAGCCCTCTCGAGGAGATCCGGCAATGATGCTCGAATTCACGGTTGGCATGAACATCGCCGGCGTGCGGCGCAGCGTGACCGTATCGGCGGAGGACGCCTTGATCGCGGCGCTCAAGGTGAAATGCCAAAAACCGGAAGCGACGATCAACTACGTGCGGCGCAGCAACAGACGCGGCGACCGGCGCCATCCGCACGAGTCCGCCGCCGCCGAAGCTTAGGCGATCGCCGCTTCGATGGGCCGCAACCCCGTCTGGGGCCGATCGAACCGGGTCCTCACCGCCCAAGGCTCCCTCGCCTGCGTCCGCCGCGGCATGCGCATTGTCGTCGCCGAAGATTTCGAAAAGCTCGCCGACCGGCCCGAGAGCGCGTTATGCGCGAGATTGCGAAGCTCGGGGGAAGAACGGGTAATCGAAGGAACAGTAAAAAATCCGGCAAATTACTATTCTTTGTTTATTGCATAATAGATAGCAACGAAAGCAAATATTATATCCGCAACGCCGGGCTCTCGCCGACGAGTCATGGGTCGGAGACATTTTCCTGTGCGAAGGTTTCTCGCAGTGGGCTTGGTTGAGCCATTCCCTAACGTTTAGAGTTGGCGAAAGCGAATCGCACTCGGCGACGGTCGGGGGAAGTCATGCTCGACAAGCAGGAGAAGACCCGCCAACTCATGGCGGCGCTCAAGGCGTCGCTGCCGTTCGAAGTTGAATTGACGCCAGAGGCGGTGGCGCTGTTGCGGTCGAAAGGGATCGCCAAGGCCGTTGAGCCCCGGCAAATCGTGTCGGAAGTCTACTATGCCGGGGACGAGGGAGGCGTCGTCTGCCGTATCCTGCCGAACGAAACGGAAAACGTCATAATGCTCTCTCTGACCCATGTCCGGGTGCATCGACAAAATCCTTTTGCGGCAGCCGTCTTTGACTACCAGAAGCATCGGGTGAAGAGGCTGAAGAAGCAGAACGGGTTCGCGAGGCGTGCGTGATCTCTTCGCCCAAGGCGAAGCAGCCGGGACGGAGCCGGCCAAAGCCGCCCGGGCGCCGCGGGCCGGCTTCTCCCGCCCTATCCACATCTCCGGCTACGATCGCAAAGTCGGCGACTTCTACGCAACTCCGGACTGGGTCACTGAGGCGCTTCTTCGTCATGTTCAGTTCCGGGGGCGAGTTCTGGGAACCGTGTTGCGGCGCCGGCGCAATCACGACCGTGATGCAGCGGCGCGGTTACGACGTAACGTCCACGGATATCGCCGATCACGGCTTTGGAACGCCTGGGGTCGACTTCCTGTCCTGCCAGACTGTCCCCGAGGGCTGCCGGGCCATCGTCACGAACCCGCCCTATGGCGACGTCAGGTCGCTCAAAGGCAAAGAGAAGTCCCCCATGGCGATGCTTCGCTTTGTCGAACACGCGCTACGCTTGACCGAGAGCGTACAGGGGCAGTTGGCGCTATTGGTGAGGTTCCAGTGGATTGCTGGAAAGCGGGCGTCCGCCCTGATGTCGGCCGGTCCGTTTGCCGCAGTCGTCGCCCTGACCCAGCGAATTTATTGGTTCAACATGGGGGAAGAGACCAACATCTCGCAACACCACCATGCATGGGTGGTCTTCGACCATGCGCACCCAGCCGGCCAACCGCCTGCGATATTGTTCGCTGACTAGCGGTTCGTGTCGGCTTTTTTTGAGGAAAGAAGAACCAGGCCGAACCTGGAAAGCGCTCCGCCTCACACCGGCCAGAACCCGGCATCTAGGACTTGCTCGACCGTCCACGGACACCCGCGGGGAAAGGTCGAGCCCGCCAGCCCCGTCTCCACAACCGCCTCCAGCGCCGCGTCGCGATAGGCCGAGGCGAGCGCCTGGGGCAGGAGGGGCCTGAGGCTCGGATTGTCGTCGAGGTGATCGGCGAGGCGATTGCGCTGGACGCGGATGCTCGCCTCCCAGCTGGGACTTTGCTTTTCCGGCTGGTATCGCCATTTGAGAAGGTGAAGCAGGAGAACGCTCAAGCGGCTGATCAGTTCGCGCTTCTCCGCTCCTCCCCATGCTGTCGATTTCCTCGGCAATATGCTCGATGTCGGCCTCAGCCAGCTTTCCCGCGCGCAGGAGTTCCGCCTGCTCGCGGCTCCAGGCAAAGAAATCGCGATCATAGAGCGGGCTCTTCGCGGGCATGCCGCAAGCATAAGCGGCGACGTTCGGCGCGTCCATTCGCCGCCTTCCCCTTCCGCGATGATCTTCTCCCGCGCCGCGCTTGCCAGGAACGCCGAGCGGCTGAGGCCCCGCGCTTTCGCGGCGGCGTCGATCGCGTCGAGCAGGGCGGCGTCGAGGCTGACGTTGGCGCGAACCGTCCGGCCGGAGTTTATGAGGAGCGGCATCATGACCGCGCTTTCAACCTCGCCGATCTCGCCCGAGGCGATGATCTCGGTCAGGGACGAGGGCCGGGGCAGGGCGAAACCGCCGTCCCGCCGGTGCGCGGCGACGTCGCGCAGCGCCTCAGCTGCATCCGCGATCGCCGCTTTAGGCGTTTCGCCGCCGCCGACACAACCCGGAATATCGGGAACGCGTACGCCCCAGACCGCGCCGCTGCCGTCGAGAACGCCGACATAATGGGTCATCGCCGCGGCTCCTATCGTCACAATCAGCCCGCCGCCTTGGCGATCGACCGCGCCACGCCGGGGGACAGTTCGCGGTGTCGCGGGACGACAATCATCATCTCCGGACGGTCCGTATGGACGAAGCGGTGATGGCTCCCACCGCCAACGCTAGTCCAATCCTCGGTCTTCAGGCGCAAGACGATCTTCCGCGCGTTGGTTTCGATCCGGCCCACGAAGTCGCCCCGTCTACGACAATATAGCTCAAAGCTCGCCGTGCGCAATATTTTGCGTACGCAACGGGGCTGCCGTGCTCCCGACGAATGATTGGAGCCCCTGACGCCGACCGGCGCGCGACCGCCGCGCCTGCCCATCGGTCCCTGGCATGTTCTTGCCGGGCGACCGGGCGGGCGCCTCCCGGCCGGCAAGAAAGAGCCGCGCAAACGCCGCTGCGCCGGCTGACGGCGGCAGGAGACGATATGCCGCATTGCGCGGCCGTTGAATCGGCCGCAGCGTAGCGACGGGCGATTAAGCCAAGCGAGCGTCGGAATGTCCGCGCCGAGACCGCAAGATGAATCGGGAGGAGAAAGCCATGACCGAGGACGAATTGAATTCTAGCCTCGAGAATTTCCTGATCGTCTTCTTCCGTTTCTCGATCGGCTGGACATTCCTCTGGGCGGGCATCCATCATTTCGGCGACAGCCAGTTCGTGCCCGGGTTCCTCAGCCACACCAAGACCTTCCATGACCTTTACGCGCCGATGGCCGCGCCGGCGATCGCCGGCCCGCTCACCTTCCTGGTCGAGTACGGGCATCTGCTCATCGGTCTGTCGCTGGTCTTCGGGCTTTTCGTGCGCCTGAGCGGCCCGTTCGCGATCCTGCTGCTCATGCTCTATTGGACCGCGCACCTGGACTTTCCCTATGTCGAGAACGTCAACAGCTTCCTGATCGATTTTCATCTCGTCTATGCTGGCCTGGTCGTCTATCTCATGATGAAGCAAGCCGGTCATGTCTTCGGGCTCGACGGCTGGGCGGAAACCTTGCCTGCCGTGCAGCAGAGCGCGCTCATGCGCTGGCTGGTCGGCTCCTCCGATTCCGGGGCGAAGGGGGGAGCGCCCTGGCGGCCCGCTCCGCTGCCTCCGGCGTCAAGCGGCGGCCGGCGCGCGGTATGAAAGCGGCGGCCTCGCTCGCTCCGCGGGCGGCCTAACTTCCGCTTCCCTCGCCGCGTAGAATCCGGCAAACTCGCGGTGAGTGCGGTCGAGGCCAGCGCTCCCGTGACTCGCCGGAGGACTCGAGCATGAAAGAGCCATCGAAAAGGCCGCGGCGCGAGACGCGTGCGGAGGCCGACCGCGAGCTCGACGAGGCGATCGAGGAATCCTTTCCGGCGAGCGACCCGCCCGCATCGACGCACACCTCGGCGGGCGCGCCCGCGCACCCAACGAAGCCGTCGCGGAGCCGCAAGCCGGAGCGGAAGCGCGAGTGAGCGCCGGCGGGCGGCTTTCGGGAAAGCACAGGCGTCGCTAGCGCGGGCGCCGAGCGGGTGACCCATCCCGGGTCGGGATCCGTCATCGCCGTCCCTGCGTCACAGCCCGGCGATGACCCGGAGATGGCTGGACCCTCGGAATAAAGCCGGTGGGCTCTCATTGTATTCGTAAAATCAATCAGATATGGCGATATCCTCAATCAAAAAGTTAAAACGCGCGGCGAAGCCGCCTCCGGGGGGTTTCGTTTAGAAATTCTTGACGGTCGCGCTCTCAGCGCCGGGCCCATGAAGTCGGTTTTCCGCTTCCCGCTCTCCTCCCAGCTATCTCCTGTTCATTGGCTCAGCAGGGACAACAGTCTTCCTGTTCCGTCTTTCCCTTCCGCATGAGCACATTCGCTCAACGGAATGAAAAACAACGGATTTGTGCAATCGCCGGAGCAGCGGCGGCAGCGCTTCGCCTGTTGGCAGGGAGTAACAGGCGGAATGGCTTCGTTTTCCGTGACGCGCCGGAACCAGCCAGCGGGCAAGGGATCGGCAAGATTTTCGTCACCCGGTCATTCGCTCCGGCGCCCCTTGTGGAGACTTTTCAGTTGAACCGCGCCTTCGTTGGGATGGCTGAAGCGATCCGCTCAGGAGGTCGGGCGAATGAGGAACGACCCGCTCTGCAGGTCGATCGCCGGGCCCGGATCCACGAGCCTGAGGCTGGTGACCTCGGCCCCGCGCGGTCCGCGCCGCATCTCGGCGAGCATCGCCTCGACCGCGACCGGCTGGCCCTCGATCAGCGCCTCGACCGTTCCATCGGCGCGGTTCCGCACCCAGCCCGAGACGCCGAGCCTGAGCGCCGCGCGGCGCGCGAAGTCGCGATAGCCGACGCCCTGGACGAAGCCTTCGACCAGAACGCGGCGAACGAGCCTCTCTTCCGTCATCGAAGGCAGTCTACCCCTTCGCCCGCGAGAGAGAGAGTCAGCCATTGCACCCGGCTGGCGCCGCCACTATAGAAGTGCGCCATCGCTTACGCCGATTGGTTTCGGCGAGTGAGCACGAGGAGCCGGATGATACACGTCACCTTCCCCGACGGCGCCGAGCGCGCCTTTGAACCGGGCGTTTCCGGCCTCGACATCGCCAAATCCATCTCCCCCTCGCTGGCGAAGCGCGCCGTCGCCGCGATCCGCGACGGCGACCTTGTCGATCTCGCCGACCCGGTCGACGAAAACGCGAAGCTCGAATTCATTTCCCGCGACGACCCGCGCGCCCTTCCGCTCATCCGCCACGATGCTGCGCACGTGCTGGCCGAAGCGGTGCAGTCGCTGTGGCCCGGCACGCAGGTGACGATCGGCCCGGTGATCGAGAACGGCTTCTACTACGACTTCTACCGGCCGGAGGAGCCGTTCACGCCCGAGGATTTCCCAGCGATCGAGAAGCGCATGCGCGAGATCATCGCCCGCGATAGACCCTTCACGAAGACCGTCGTCCCCCGCGACGAGGCGAAGAGCTTCTTCGAAAAGAAGGGCGAGGCGTTCAAGGTCGAGCTCATCGACGCCATCCCTCCGCACGAGGAGGTCAAGCTCTATCGCCAGGGCGAGTGGACCGATCTCTGCCGCGGCCCGCACATGACCTCGACCGGCAAGGTCGGCGACGCCTTCAGGCTGATGAAGGTCGCCGGGGCCTACTGGCGCGGCGACTCGACGAAGCCGATGCTCTCGCGCATCTACGCGACCGCCTTCGCCAGGAAGGAGGAGCTCGACGCCTACCTCAAGCAGCTCGAGGAGGCGGAGCGGCGCGACCACCGCAAGCTCGCGCGCGAGATGGACCTCTTCCATTTCCAGGAGGAGGGCCCAGGCTCAATCTTCTGGCACCCGAAGGGCTGGACGCTGTTCCAAACGCTGGTCGCCTACATGCGCCGGCGCCTCGCGGCCGACTATGAGGAGGTCAACGCGCCGCAGGTGCTCGACAAGCGCTTGTGGGAGATTTCTGGCCATTGGGGCTGGTATCGCGAAAGCATGTTCATGTGCCGTCCGGCGGGCGATGAAGCCGAGACAGAGGACGAGCGCGTCTACGCGCTCAAGCCCATGAACTGCCCCGGCCATGTGCAGATCTTCAAGCACGGCCTGCGCAGCTACCGCGAGCTGCCGGTCCGCTTGGCCGAATTCGGCGCGGTCAACCGCTACGAGCCCTCCGGCGCGCTGCACGGCCTCATGCGCGTGCGCTCGTTCACTCAGGACGACGCGCATATCTTCTGCACCGAGGAGCAGCTGGCCGAGGAGTGCCACAAGATCAACGAGCTGATCCTCTCGGTCTACGGCGATTTCGGCTTCGACAAGATCGTGGTCAAGCTGTCCACCCGTCCCGAGAAGCGCGTCGGCGACCGACGCCATGTGGGACCACGCGGAAGCGGTGATGAGCCGGGTGCTCGACGAGATCAAGGCGCGCCACGGCAATGTCGTGACGACGAGCCTCAATCCCGGCGAGGGGGCTTTCTACGGGCCGAAGTTCGAATACGTGCTCCGCGACGCGATCGGCCGCGATTGGCAATGCGGCACCACCCAGGTCGACTTCAACCTGCCGGAGCGCTTCGGCGCCTTTTACATCGCCGCGAACAGCGAGAAGACGACGCCGGTCATGGTGCACCGCGCCATCTGCGGCTCGATGGAGCGGTTCATCGGGATTCTCCTGGAGCATCACGCGGGCCATTTGCCGCTCTGGCTCGCGCCGCTGCAGATTGTCGTCTGCACCATCACCAGCGACGCCGACGAATTCGCGGCTCGTTTTGCGGCCAGAGCGAAAAAGGCGGGCTTGAGGGTCGAGACGGATCTGCGCAACGAAAAGATCAACTACAAGGTGCGCGAGCACTCGCTGGCCAAGGCGCCGGTCCTCATCGCCGTCGGCCGCAAGGAGGCGGGCGAGAACACCGTATCGATCCGCCGCCTCGGCTCGAATGCGCAAACGACGATGGGCGCCGACGACGCCATCGCCGCGCTGGCCGAGGAGGCCGTGCCGCCGGACTTGCGGGAAGAGCGGGCGGCGTAGGCGCGGTTCCGTCTTGATTTGGACCAAGACATGGACCAAATTCGACCGGGCTCAGCAAAGGTCCGGCGACCGTGAAAATTTCGATCAGCGAAGCGAAGGCGCATCTCGCCGACCTCGTGCGGCGCGCCGAAGCCGGCGACGAGGTCGTGCTGACTCGCCACGGCCAGCCTGTCGCCCGCATTGCGCCCGTGGGGACGAGAGGCGCCACGCCGGAGGAGCGGAAGGCCTCCCTTGACCGCCTTCGCGCCTCGTGGACCGGCGAGCCAACCCCGGGTCCGGACGCGGCGCGCAGTCAGGATTTTCTGTATGACGAGTTGGGCCTGCCCAAATGAGTGTCCCAAGTGATTGTCCCAAGTGATTGTCGTCGACACGTCGGCGTTGATGGCGATCGTGATGAACGAGGCGAGCGCGGATTCCTGTAGCGATTGCCTGACTGCTGCGGATGCAGTGCTGATCTCTGCGGGGACGCTGACCGAAACGCTGATCGTCTCGGGGCTGCGCAACCGCCAAAGACAGATGGAGGAGTTGCTCCGGACAATTGCGCCCCAAGTGATCGAAGTGAACGAGGCTTTTGCAAGACGCGCGGCCCACACATATGAGACTTGGGGCAAGGGGCTTCATCGGGCGGCGCTCAACTTCGGCGATTGCTTTGCTTACGCGCTGGCGAAAGAGCGGGCCTGTCCCCTGCTGTTCGTCGGCGGCGACTTCGCCGCGACCGACATATCGGCGGCCCTGCCAAAAAGTTGAGCGCCACCCGCAACTTTCTCGTGCTTCCGTTTCGCGCCCAAAAGCTCCATCATGCCCGCGGCTTTGAGGAGCGATGATGAACCTGCAGAAAAAGCCTGCGAAGACCCGCCACGCGCTGCGCTTCCGCTTTCGCGGGCGCGAAGTCGCGCTCGACCGGTTTTCGCCGCGGGCGACCGTTCTTGACTGGCTGCGCGAGGATGAAGGCGCCAAGGGGACGAAAGAAGGCTGCGCCGAAGGCGACTGCGGCGCCTGCACGGTGGTGCTGGCGCGGCTCCGCCACGGCAAGCTGGCGCACGAGGCGGTCAACGCCTGCATTCTCCTGCTCGGCCAGCTCGACGGCGCCGAGCTGATCACGATCGAGGATCTCGCCGAGGGCCAAACGCTGCATCCGCTGCAGCAGGCGATGGTCGACTACCATGGCTCCCAATGCGGCTTTTGCACGCCGGGCATCGTGATGAGCCTCTTCGCCGCCTATCATTCCGGCGTCCCGGCGACGGCGGCCAGCCTCTGCGACCAGCTTGCCGGCAATCTTTGCCGCTGTACCGGCTACCGGCCGATCCTCGCCGCGGCGCTCGCGACCTGCAACGGCGCGCCGACCGACCGGTTCGCCGCGACCGCCGACGGACGAGCCGCGGCGCTCGCGGCGCTTGCGGATGACGACCGCGACCTCTTCGTCGGCGATGAGGACGGCTTCTTTGCCGCGCCCGCGAGCCTCGATTCGCTCGCCGCGCTCTACGAGCGATTTCCCGACGCAACCCTCGTCGCCGGCGCTACCGATGTCGGGCTCTGGATCACCAAGCATTTACGCGACCTCAAGCGCATCATATGGCTCGGCGGAACAGTCGGCCTCGATGCGATCGAGGAGCGCGCCGGGGGGCTCAGCCTTGGCGCGACTACGACGCTGGCGGAAGCCGGGCCGCTGCTTGCCGGGATCCATCCCGACCTCGGCGAGCTGATGCGCCGGTTCGGCTCGGTTCAGGTGCGGATGAGCGGCACGGTCGGCGGCAATATCGCCAACGGCTCGCCGATCGGCGATCTTGCGCCGGCGCTCATCGCGCTCGGCGGTCGCGTCGTCCTGCGCAAAGGCGCGGCCATCCGCACCCTGCCGCTCGAGGATTTCTTCATCGCCTACGGCAAGCAGGACCGTGCGCCGGGCGAATTCGTCCTCTCGGTCGAGGCGCCGCGTCTGACCGACGGCCAACAGTATCGCGCCCTGAAAGTCTCGAAGCGGATCGACGAGGATATCTCGGCGGTCATGCTGGCGGCGCGCCTCGATGTCGAAGATCGGCGGATCGTCGGCGCGCGCGTCGCCTATGGCGGCATGGCGGCGACGCCGAAGCGGGCCGTCGCGGCCGAGCGGGCGCTGATCGGCGCCGATCTCGCAAAGCCGTCGAGCTGGCGCGGCGCTCTTGCCGCTCTCGCTTCGGACTTCTCGCCGTTGACCGATCAGCGCGCGAGCGCCGCCTATCGGATGACCGTCGCCGCAAATCTTCTCGAAAAGACCCTGATCGAGATTTCCGGCGCAAGCGCGCCGACCCGGATCGGAATGCTCCATGCTGCTGAATGAACCAACGGATCGCGCCCTGGCGACGTCGGTCGTTCATAAGCCGCTGCCGCACGATTCCGCCCGCCTGCATGTCCAGGGATCGGCGCCCTATGTCGACGACATTCGCGAGCCGAACGGAACCCTGCATCTCGCGATCGGCATGGCGGACAAAGCGTCTGGCGCCGTCAAGGCTCTCGATCTCGGCGCAGTGCGCGCCGCGCCTGGCGTTGTCGTCGTGCTGACGGCGGCCGACGTCCCCGGCAAGAACGACATTGCGCCCGTCTTTGCCGACGAGCCGCTTTTCGCCGACAGGTCGATCCTGTTTCACGGTCAGGCGCTGTTCGCCGTTGTCGCCCGCACGCGCGACGAGGCGCGCCGCGCCGCAAGGCTCGCCAGGATCGAGATCGAGGAGCGACCGCCGGCGGTCACCATCGCCGATGCGTTGAAGACCGGCGAGCGCGTTCAGGACGATTACGCGTTCTCGCGCGGCGACGCGGCCGCGGCGATCGACGCCGCCCCGCATCGCCTCGAGGGTCAGCTCGCCATCGGCGGACAGGAGCATTTCTATCTCGAGGGCCAGGCGTCCCTCGCGGTTCCCGGCGAAGGCGACGAGATGACGGTGCACGCCTCGAGTCAGGACCCGACCGAGACGCAGCACATCGTCGCCCGCGTTCTCGGCATCCCGGACGCCTTCGTCACGGTCGAAACGCGCCGGATGGGCGGCGGCTTCGGCGGCAAGGAGAGCCAGGCCTGCACCTGGGCGGCCATGGCGGCGCTCGCCGCGCGGGTCACCGGGCGCCCGTGCAAGGTGCGCCTCGACCGGGACGACGATTTCGTGCTGACGGGGAAGCGTCACGACTTCCGCGCCGACTGGCGCGTCGGCTACGACGAGCGGGGCGTCGTCGCCGGCTATGACGTGGTTCTCAACGCGCGCTGCGGCTGCTCGGCCGATCTTTCTCCGGGTGTCTGCGATCGGGCGATGTTCCACGCCGGCAACGGCTACTGGCTTCCGGACGTCGCGATCGTCACCAAGCGTCTCAAGACCAACACGGTCTCGAATACGGCGTTTCGCGGCTTCGGCGGCCCGCAGGGCATGATCGCGATCGAGACGGGTGATGGACGCCATCGCGCGCGAGCGGGGCCTCGATCCGCTCGACGTGCGCAAGGCCAATCTGCTGCGGCCGGGCTGCGAGCGCACGCCTTACGAGCAGGCGGTCGAGGACTTCGAAACCCAGCGTGCGATCATCGAGGAGCTCGAGGAGTCCTGCGACTATCGCGCGCGCCGCGCCCGCATCGCCGACTTGAACAAAACGAGCCCCTATATCAAGCGCGGCATCGCGCTGACGCCGGTGATGTTCGGCATCTCCTTCACCCTCATTCCGATGAACCAGGCCGGCGCGCTGGTGCATGTCTATTCCGACGGCTCCATCCATCTCAATCACGGCGGCACCGAGATGGGGCAGGGGCTCTTCACCAAGGTCGCGCAGATCGTGGCGGAAGAATTCGGCGTGCCGCTCCACTTCGTCCGCATCACCGCGACGAATACCGCGAAAGTGCCGAACGCCTCGCCGACCGCCGCCTCTTCCGGGACCGATCTCAATGGCATGGCGGCGAAGATCGCCGCGGCGGAGGTCAAGCAGCGGATGACGGCCTTCGCCGCCCGGCAATGGGGCGTCGCCCCGGAGATCGTCGAGTTCCGCGACGGGCGGGTCTTCGCCGGCAACGCCTCGATGAGCTTCGGCGAACTGGCGAAAGCCTGTCGCCTCTCGCAGGTGCAGCTTTCCCACGCGGGACATTACCGGACGCCGGAAATCCACTGGGATCGCGCCAAGGCGAAAGGAAGGCCGTTCTACTATTTCGCTTATGGCGCGGCCTGCTCGGAGGTCGCCATCGACACGCTGACGGGCGAGATGCGGGTCTTGCGCGCCGATCTCCTGCACGACGTCGGCGCCTCGATCAATCCGGCGCTCGACATCGGCCAGGTGGAGGGCGGATTCATCCAGGGCATGGGCTGGCTGACGACCGAGGAACTCGTCTATGACGCCAAGGGCAGGCTGACCACGCACGCGCCGGCCACCTACAAGATCCCGGTCCCCTCCGACGTCCCGCCGGTCTTCAACACCCGGCTCCATATGCGTCCCAATCCGACGCCGAGCGTGTACCGCTCGAAGGCGGTCGGCGAGCCGCCGCTGATGCTCGCGATCTCCGTCTTTTCGGCGATCCTCGACGCCGTTCATGCGGTGAGCCCGCGCGGGCAGCCGAAGCTCGAAACCCCGTGCACGCCGGAATCGATCCTCAACGCGATTGGCTCGCTGCGAGGCTAGGAAGCAGTCAGAACTTGAGGCGCAGGCCAATCGTCGGGTCGATGTTCTGGGCTTGCAGGTAGCCGTTCGCGAGACCGCCATAGACATTGGACAGCGCTACGCCGGCATAAAGATCGATCCGCTTGACTGGCCGGTAGTCGACGAGGAAGGAAATCGTGTCGAACGATCCCGCGCAGGCGGCGCTGCTGATGTGGATTCCGGTGCCGGTGCAGGTTGCGGGGGCCTGGAGATAATCGTTCTGCTCTATGTAGTAAAAAGCGCCGACCAGGTCGAGACTCCGGTTAACAGCGTATTTCGCGCCAACCCAGAAAATGTTTTCGACCCTGTTGACGTTATAGGCATTTGTGGTAATCCAGACCGTGGGAAAATTCTTGTTGTTTAGAATGTTTCCCGGGACGTTGTAACCACCGATTGTCTTGAATCCGTTCGGATAGATGCCGCTGGGGTTGGCCTGACGAAAATATTCGTAGCCCCCGTAGAGCGTCGCAGGTCCCCATTTGTACTTGGCAACCAGCATCAGACCAGTATTGTTTGACAACGTCGCCTTCAGATCGTCCGCGTTGTAAAAGTTCGGGATGCTGTTGACGCACCCGGTCTGACCCGCAAAAGGGCCTTTCGTGATGACGGCGCACGTCCCGTTGAAGATGCTGGTGTTCACGCCGTCCTTGGCGTAGCTGAAGATGCCGTCCAGCGAGAGCGTTCCGCCGGCGAGGTTCGCGAAGTCTCCGCCAATTTGACCTTGCCACATCGAGGACGAGCCGTTGCCCTGGTCATATCCGGCAACTTGGGCGAGGCCCGCCGCCCGAAAGTTGGAGAAATCGAGCCGGTACTTGAACGCCGTGTTGGAGCGGGCGAGCTCGGTGTCGCTGAAGCCCGCATAGGCGCCGGTGAAGCCGAAGGGCGAGAAGGCGTAGGCCGCGCCCATCGCGTCGTAGGCGATGAGGGCGTCGAGCGACAGCGTGTTCACGCGGCCAAAGACCAGCGTGCCATAGGTCTTGTTGCTGACGCCGATGAAGCCTTGCGAGTTGTCCCATTGGCCCGACCGGCTAGAATTGCCGTTCGCGCTCTGCAGGACGAGGGGCTTGCCGTTGTTCATGACCTGCGATCGTTGCGAATTGGACAATTCACCGGAAAGGGGATCGAAGCCTGCCTCCAGCGTGCCGACGAGCGACCAGCCATAGCCGATCGGTTCGTTCATCTTGATGCCGATAACCGACTGGTTGACGTTGTTCGGTGACCACAACCATTTCGAGCCGTTGCTTTGTTTGCTGATCAACCCTTGCGTGCCGTTGACGAACGCCGGGTTCCACGCGGCCCCTTGGCTGTAGTAGCCGAGCCCAGCGTCGAGAGTCGCATAGACGGTAAAACCCGCGTAGGTCAGCGGGCAATCGGCCGCGGTTGAATTGAGCCAGTTCCACAAGCTTCCGTAGCAGTTCGGAGGCGCTGCCGGGGCCTTCGTCGTGGGCAGATCCGCCGCTTGCGCCGTCGCGGCGAGGCCAACCGCCGACAGAAGGAAGAATTGAAGCTTATTCATTCCCAGCCCCCAAATTCCCCCACCGCCAGCTCTTCAGCGCGGCCGATGCGATCATTTCGTCAATGGCCCCAATATGTTGCGAGACGCGCTGCTCGCTTGCGCTCAAGATCCAAGCGATGTATCCTGCGATATCTAACGAGGAATGTCCATTCGCTCCCAAAAGTTCGTCGGGGATACCGACGTCGGGGTGGACGGTTTGTGAGCACGAATTGCTCTTGCATCTTCGTTATATTTCTAGGAATATATCCGACCTCATCCGAGCCAAAAAGTCTCGCGGCTTTCGGAAGGCGCAATCGCGAACGGCGATCGACAGGGGACCGGCAGGTTTGCCCATCTGCGAGATGCTCGGCGAACTGTCGCCGGGGCCTCGGGCCAGGGAATTGAGTTTAGACGCACGACGCCTCGGGCGCGGCGACAACAGGAGGAGGCGACATGTTCCAGCAAGCCCTAGACACCATATCCAAGCAGGTTCTCATCCGGCCGAGCTACGGCAACTTCATTGGGGGAAAGTTCGTAGCCCCGGTGGAAGGCCGCTATTTCGAGAATCCAAGCCCGGTCACCGGCGCGAAGTTGTGTCAGATCGCGCGTTCGTCCGCCGCCGACATCGAGCTCGCGCTCGACGCAGCCCACAAGGCCAAGG
This sequence comes from uncultured Alphaproteobacteria bacterium, assembly GCA_963820795.1. Classification (GTDB taxonomy): domain Bacteria; phylum Pseudomonadota; class Alphaproteobacteria; order Rhizobiales; family Beijerinckiaceae; genus Roseiarcus. The sequence continues at coordinate 75,744 of CAWGBJ010000007.1, read as the reverse complement.
ACGCCTGGGGCAAGACGCCGGTCGCCGAGCGATCTCTTCTCCTCAACAAGATCGCCGACAAGATGGCGGCTAACCTCGATCTGCTGGCGCTCGTCGAAACGCTCGACAACGGCAAGCCGATCCGCGAGGCGACCTACGCCGACCTGCCGCTATGCGTCGACCATTGGCGCTATTACGCCGGCGTCGTGCGCGCCCAGGAAGGCGGAATTTCCGAGATCGACCAGGACACCGTCGCCTATCATTTCCATGAGCCGCTCGGCGTCGTCGGCCAGATCATTCCGTGGAACTTCCCGCTTCTGATGGCGGTGTGGAAGCTCGCGCCCGCTGTCGCGGCGGGCAATTGCGTCGTGTTGAAGCCAGCCGAACAGACCCCGCTCAGCATTCTCGTGCTGGCCGAACTCATCGCTGACATCTTGCCGCCGGGCGTGATCAACATCGTCAATGGCTTCGGACTCGAAGCGGGGAAGCCGCTGGTTCAGAGCAAGCGCGTCGCAAAGGTCGCCTTTACAGGCGAGACGACCACGGGCCGCCTGATCATGCAATACGCCTCCGAGAACATCATCCCGGTCACGCTGGAACTCGGCGGCAAGTCGCCCAACATCTTCTTCGCCGACGTCATGGGTGCAGATGATGAGTTCTTCGACAAGGCGCTCGAAGGCTTCGCGATGTTCGCGCTCAATCAGGGCGAGGTCTGCACTTGCCCGAGCCGCGCGCTGGTGCAGGAATCGATGTACGACAAGTTCATGGAGCGCGCCGTTGCTCGCGTGAAGAAGATCAAGATGGGTCACCCGCTCGACATGACCACGATGATCGGCGCGCAGGCCTCGACCGACCAACTCGAAAAGATCCTTTCATACTTCGACATTGGCCGGCAGGAGGGCGCTCAGGTGCTGACTGGCGGCAAGCGGGCCGAGCAGGAAGGCGAATTGGCCGGAGGCTATTACGTGGAGCCCACGATCCTGGCCGGCAACAACAAGATGCGCGTGTTCCAGGAGGAAATCTTCGGGCCGGTTGTTTCGGTCACGAAGTTCAAGGACGAGGCGGACGCGCTCGCCATCGCTAACGATACGCTCTACGGTCTCGGCGCGGGCGTCTGGTCGCGCGACGGCAACACCGCCTATCGAATGGGCCGTGCGATCCAGGCCGGCCGTGTCTGGACCAATTGCTATCATGCCTATCCGGCGCATGCCGCTTTCGGCGGCTACAAGGCATCTGGCATCGGCCGTGAAACCCACAAGATGATGCTCGACCACTATCAGCAGACCAAGAATCTCCTGGTCAGCTATTCGACCAAGGCGCTCGGCTTCTTCTGAGCGTTTGTAGCATCCCGCGGGCGCGGACCAGGTCTGCGCCCGCGTCGTCTTTCCGGCTCGGGCAAGGAAGAAGCCGATGGTCCGTAGGGTTCTTGTCACGGATAAGGCTGCCGAATTCATCGCCCGGCTGAAGCAGGAGCACGGGCCCTTGATGTTCCATCAGTCGGGCGGGTGCTGCGACGGCTCGACCCCCATGTGCTTCAAGGCCGGCGAGTTCCGCGTCGGCGCGCAGGACGTCGTGCTCGGCGAAATCGCCGACTGCAAATTCTATATCGGCGCCGCGCAGTTCGAATACTGGCAGCATACCCAGCTTATCATTGATGTCGTGCCGGGACGGGGCGCCGGCTTCACGCTTGAAGCCCCGGAGGGCGTGCGTTTTCTGACCCGCAGCCGCGTCTTCACCGACGAGGAGGTCGCGGAGCTCGAATTCGCCGGACCGCCGGCACGGGCGGCCTGAGAGTATCGCAAGATCGACGGACGCAGCCCCAAGAGCGCGACGTCAGCCCCTGAGCGCCTTCGAAGCCCAGCGGCAGGAATGCTTTTCTTGCTCCTCAGGCGACCATTGCTTCAGGTGGCCAAGATCGAGAAAATTGTCAGAATTGTTGATCAGCAAAGTAGACCGGAAGGCGCCTACTTGAGCTTCTCTTTCAGCGCAGCGGGTAAGGGCTGCCTCCAGTCGTCGAGTCCGGAAAGTCCACAGATGCGCTCGCCAGTCTGTGGATCGTACAACCAACCGTCCTTGACAACCCCCAGCAGTTTTCCGCCGCCGATGGGCCGAAGTTCGCCGTCGACGATACGGCCAACGAGTTTTTCGTAGTCGTACAGAAAACCCGATATCGGATTTTTTGGCATATTTTTCCCGGGACTTAAGACCGGAGCCGAAGGCAAAACACAGCCCCTTCCCAATGCGCCAGCGCAAGGTAGGGGCTGGAACATCGGGTAAATCTGCTTCCCATCTCCTCGCCCGCTTGGCAGGAACCTACAATCGTCATATTGCAATGAATATAACGACGTGGGAAAATTCGCGCCCTCAGGGAGGTTCAAATGACAATCGCAATCCGCAAACCTGCGCTCGGTTCGGCCGCGACCGCATTCCTCGCGAAAAAGCATCAGATGTTGATCGACGGCAAATGGGTCGACGCTCGCAGCGGCCAGACATTTGCAGTCGAGGACCCGGCCACCGAGGAAGTCATCGCCCATGCGCCGGCCGGCGACAAGGCGGACATTGATCTTGCCGTCGCGGCGGCGCGCCGCGCCTTCGAGACCGGACGCTGGTCGAGCATTTCGCCGGCAGCCCGGCAGCGTCTGGTCTGGTCGCTTGGCGACCTCATCGAGCGCAACGCCGACGAACTGGCCGAGCTGGAGGCGCTCGACAACGGCAAGCCGGTCACCAACGCCCGCCGCGACGATGTCGGTTCATCGATCGAAATGTTCCGCTACATGGCGGGCTGGGCGACGCGCCTGAACGGCGAGCAGATACCGGTGTCGAGCCCCGGCGACTGGCACGTCTACAGCCTTCGTGAACCTGTCGGCGTCGTTGGCCAGATCATCCCGTGGAACTTTCCGTTGATGATGGCCGCGTGGAAACTGGCGCCGGCTCTGGCCGCAGGTTGCACGATTGTCCTGAAGCCCGCGGAGCAAACTCCGCTCTCGGCGATCCGGCTCGGGGAGCTCATCACTGAAACCGGGTTCCCTGACGGCGTCGTCAATATCATCACCGGCTATGGCGAAACGGCTGGCGCAGCGCTTGCCGAACATCCCGATGTCGACAAGGTGGCGTTTACGGGCTCGACGGAAGTCGGCAAGCTGATCGTCAAAGCGGCGGCGGGTAACCTGAAGCGGGTTTCGCTGGAGCTCGGCGGCAAGTCGCCCGCGATCGTCTTTCCGGATGCGGATATCGAACTCGCCGTTGCGGGAACTGCGAGCGCAATCTTCTACAATCAGGGCCAATGCTGCACGGCGGGCTCGCGGCTCTTCGCGCACAAATCGGTTTATGACAAAATCGTCGAAGGCGTCTCCGCCGAGGCCGGCAAGCTCAACGTCGGCCACGGCCTCGATCCCTCGGTCAATCTCGGACCGTTGGTCTCGAAAGAGCAGCATGAGCGCGTCAGGGGTTTCCTCGAGTCTGGGCGTCGGGAGGGCGCCGAGGTCGTCACGGGCGGCAACGTTGTCGGCAACCAGGGCTATTTCATCGAACCGACGGTTCTCGCCCGTACCGACCGCTCCATGAAGGTCGTGCGCGAAGAAATCTTCGGGCCGGTCGTCTGCGTCCAGTCCTTTGACGATTCCGATCTCGACGCTGTCGCAAAATTCGCCAACGACACCGAATATGGCCTTTCCTCGAGCGTCTGGACACGAAACCTGAAGGCCGCCCACATGATGGCGCGCAAGATTCGAGCCGGCACGGTTTGCATCAATACCCATAACTATGGCGATCCAGCTTGGCCGTTCGGCGGCTACAAGCAATCAGGCTGGGGCCGCGAAATGGGGAAGGAGGTCATGGAGCACTACACCGAGACCAAGGCGGTCGCGGCCAGGCTCTGACAAGAGGACGAGTCGGCCGCTCGCGCCTCGAAATCCGGCGGCGAGGCCGGCGGCCCCCGTAAAGAGGCGAATGGGGGCGCCGCCCCAACCGTCGATCAACGAGGTCGATCAGGCGTTCCAGGCTTTTTGGTTGGGTTTCGGCATCGCAAGGCGCAACCCCTTCGTCGGCTCGCTCCCTTACCGCCTAAACGCCGCTTGGCGAGCGATGATCGACGGCCTCGAAGTGCCGGGCCAAGTGACGGTTGACCGTACTTGCCGCCTCCATGTGCGGCATATGTCCGACGTTTTGAACGCGGATGACCTCGACGGATGACGGGAGCCCCTCAGCCGCTGCGGGATCGAGAATCGCATCGCGATCCCCCCAGATGATCAGCGTCGGGACCCGCTCCTCGGCGATGAGGTCGCGAAACGTCGCGGTTTGCCGGCCGGACGGCAGGTTCCGCTCTCCGATCGTACGAAGCGCCTGAGCCGCGCCCTCAAGACGTTTGAAGCGTTGCACTCCCTCGACCATCTGGGCCGAGACGAGGCCGGGGTCGGCGAACAGGAGCTGCAGCGCAGCCTTCACGTCCTTGCGTTTCTCGGCCGCGATGAGGCCATCGACGTAATCAGGACGAATCCGGTCGTCCAGACCGGCCGGGCCGATGCCGACGATCGAGGCGACCCGTTCGGGGCGATCCGCCAGCACTCGGAAAGCGACCGCCGCGCCGAGCGAATGTCCGACGAGATGGGCCTTCGCCGCCCCCACCTCGTCGAGCAGGTTGACGACCGCGTCGGCGAGCTCGCTCAGGTCTCCGGCCGCCAAGCTCTTGGTTGATTTGCCATGGCCCGGCAGGTCAAGCGCATAGACCGGGCGATCCTTGGCGATCTCCTCGATGTTGAACAGCCAATTGTCGGAATCGCCGCCAAAGCCATGGATGAGCACGACAGGCGTCGCCGCGCTTTGCGCGCCGGCCGTTTTGTAGGCTAAAGTTCGGCCCTGTCGTTCCATCCGGCGCTCGGCGATGCTTCCCGCTGCAGCCTCTGCGTCTGTCGAGGCTTCGACGACGAAGCCGGCGACAAAGCCGTCGATCTCGGAGTCCGGGACCGACGCCGGCGCCAGCACGGCAAGCAATGCGCCGACTGGAACCACCTCGCCCGGCTTGACGACGATACGGCGAAGGGTGCCCGACGCCGGGCTCTCGAATACGTTGGCGATCTTCGTCGTCTCGATTTCCGCGATCTCTTGCCCCTTCTCGATTTGCGACCTGTCCTGGACGAGCCACGCGGTCAGCGTGCCCTCCTCCATGGCGAGCCCCCACTTCGGCATGATGATCGGCTGGATCTCGCTCACGAAGAACGGCCTCCCGTCACCGCAAGCACGGCGTCGCGGATTTTCTTCGGACTGGGAATATAGATGTCCTCGAGCGCCGGCGAGAACGGCACCGGGGTGTGCGGCGCCGTCACCGTCCGGATTGGCGCCTTGAGATGGCCGAAGGCCTCTTCGGCGACGAGCCGCGCGATATCGGCAGCCATCGAGCACCGCGGATGCGCCTCGTCCACCACCACGAGACGTCCAGTCTCTGCGACGCTGTCGAGAATCGTTTCCGTGTCCAGCGGGGAGGTGGTGCGCGGATCGATGACCGTCACGCCGACGCCCTCTCGTTTGAGTTCGTCGGCCGCCTGATTGGCGAGCGTGACCATGCGGCCGAAAGCCACGATGGTCGCATCGCGGCCCTCGCGAGTGAGATTCGCCTCGCCGAAGGGTATCGTATAGCTCTCGTCGGGCACTTCGGCGGTCTCGTCATACATGAGCTTGTGCTCGAAGAAGATCACCGGATCGTCGTCCCGGATTGCCTGGATCATCAGCCCTTTGGCGTCGTACGGCGACGACGGCAGCACGACTTTGAGGCCGGGAATGTGGGTGAACAGCGGATAGAGGCACTGGCTGTGCTGCGAGGCTGCGCGGAAGCCGGCGCCGTACATCGTGCGGATGACCAGCGGGGTGACCGCCCGTCCGCCGAACATGTAGCGAAACTTCGCCGCCTGATTGAAAATCTGATCGAAGCAGACGCCCATGAAGTCGACGAACATCAATTCGGCGACCGGGCGCAGGCCTGTCGCCGCCGCGCCAGCCGCCGCGCCGATGAACGCGCTTTCGCTGATCGGCGTGTCGAGCACGCGGTCCGGGCCAAATTCCGGTTGTAATCCCTTGGTGACCCCGAGCACGCCGCCCCAGGCGTCCATTTCGCCCGGCGCGCCGGCCCCGCCTGCGTTGTCCTCGCCCATCACGATCACCCGGTGATCACGACGCATCTCGCTCGCGATCGCGTCCTTGATTGCGTCGCGGTAGGATTTCTTCGACATGGATCGGCTCCCCTCAGTATCTCAGGTAAACATCGGTCGCGAGATCGGCTTCGCTCGGCATCGCCGCCGCCTCCGCCGCGACCACCGCCTCGTCGATCAGCTTTGCGACCTCGTCGTCGATGGCGTCGATCTCGCCGTGATCGAGAAGTCCTGCCGAAGCGACTCGCTTGCGAAATAGCTTCAGCGAGTCCTTCTCGTCCCGCAGTTTGGCGACTTCGCCGGCCGCGCGATAGGTCATCGCGTCGCCTTCGAAATGGCCGTAATAGCGGGACAGTTGCACGTGCATCAGCGACGGCCCGCCTCCGTCCCGGGCGCGTTCGATCGCCTCGCGCGCGGCGTCGTAGACGGCGAAGAAATCGAATCCGTCGACTTCGATCCCCGGCATGCCGAACCCGGCGGCGCGGCCGACCTGACTGCCTCCGACAGACCATGCGCTCGCCGTCGACTCGGCGTAGCCATTGTCTTCGACGACGAAGATCACCGGCAACCGCCAGACCTTCGCCAGATTGTACGATTCGAGCGTCGTCCCCTGATTGGAGCCGCCGTCGCCAACGAAGGCCACCGCGACGCCGCCGGTCTTGAGGTATTTGGCGGTCAGGGCCGCGCCGCAGATCAGCGGCGGCCCGCCGCCGACGATCCCATTCGCCCCCATCATCCCCTTCGCCAGGTCGGCGATGTGCATCGATCCGCCCTTGCCGCCGCACAGACCGTCGCGCCGTCCATAGATTTCCTTCATCATGGCCACGACGTCACACCCCTTGGCGATGCAATGTCCGTGGCCGCGGTGCGTCGAGGCGATCACGTCGGGGGTCCCGAGTTGGGAGCAGACGCCGACGGCGGACGCCTCCTCTCCGGCGTAGAGATGGACGAAGCCGGGAATCTTGCCGCCAGCGAATTCGTCGTGGACGCGATCCTCGAAACGCCGGATCGTGGCCATGCTGCGATAGCTGTCGAGGAGAAATTGCCGACTGTGTTGCATGTTGCCTCCCAAACGATTTTGTTCTCGACGCGTCGGGTTGCGAGCCAACGCGGCCACGCCGGCGCCGCTCGCCCCGAATTCTAAACCAAACTGCCCGATGCGTCTGTCGGAATTACGACACGGGTCGCGCCTCCGCCGCGCCGCATGGGCTCGGCGCAAAGCCTTGCAGATCCGGGCGCCGCTTTGTCGCCGGCGCCGCCCGCCCCGAATTCTAAACCAAACTGCCCGATGCGTCTGTCGGAATTACGACACGGGGTCGCGCCTCCGCCGCGCCGCATGGGCTCGGCGCAAAGCCTTGCAGATCCAACCGCCGCTTTGTCAACCAGCCGGCGTCGTCAGCGTGCGACGGAGGCAGGCGGCCTTGGACGCCTCACTTCGGCGGAGACCTCAGGCCTGCTGGGGTCGCTTCGTGAAGGACCGCAGTCCGAGCCACAGCCGTCGATCCATTGCGAGCGCGAAGTAGGGTTCACCGCCCTGAGCGGGCATCCATTGGGACCCCGGCAGACCGCCGGGAAAAGCGATTTTTGCCATCCTGTCGTCCGCCGGACGACAGGATGGCGCCGGGGGAAATTATGACCTCCGGCAAGAACCGGACGATGCTGCAAGGGTCCGAGGTCGGGGCCCGCCCTGTACTGCCGGGCGTCCTTTGCGATAGTCCCTTTGGGCTCCGAATAATCTGGAAATCCATCGATAAATCTGGCATTCTGGATTTATGGATAGGGCGAGCGTGCTACTGATGCTTAGCGCTTTGGGTCAAAGCACGCGTCTTGAGGCGTTCGAGCTGCTCATGAAGAGCGAGCCCGACGGTCTCCCGGCTGGTGACGTCGCGCGGCGCCTCGCCATTCCGCAGAACACGATGTCGGCGCATCTCGCAACATTATACCGGGCCGGTCTTGTCAGAGCGAAGCGCCAGGGCCGCAACATCATCTATCGTGCCGAACCTAAACAACTGTTGGCGCTCGCTACATTCCTAAATCAGGGTCACGCTACCGCGGGGACGACGGAGAGGGAAGGCGTCGCACGATGAACGAGAACGTCACGGTCTCGGTCGCCTTCCAAGACTTGTGCTCGGTTAATCTTCCAAGCCTAGAACATTCGCCAACGTCGATGATGTCCGTCGAACTGCGACCCAGGCATTCGGCGAAATTGACCGTGATGGGCCTCTTCGCGGGAATCGGAGGTCTCGAAGAAGGCTTCCGCAGGGCGGGGCACACGAGCATCCTACTCTGCGAAGTCGATCCGTTGGCGCGGCACGTGCTGACGCGACATTTTCCAGACGTGGAGATCGCCACCGACATCACCGAGCTCAAAAGTCTACCAACGAGCGATGTCTTGACTGCGGGCTTTCCGTGCCAGGACCTGAGCCAAGTGGGTCGACGTCAAGGCATCTCCGGACCGAACTCAGGTCTCATCGAGAAGGTGTTCGAGCTCCTCCGGAACCAAACGAGGCGTCCACGTTGGGTGGTGCTGGAGAACGTGCCGTTTATGCTCAGCCTCGACCGCGGCAAAGCGATCCGAACTATCGTCGAGGCGCTCGAAGAGATGGGCTTCGCCTGGGCCTACCGTACGATTGATGCGCGCGCGTTCGGTCTTCCCCAACGTAGAAGGCGAGTCGTGCTCTTGGCATCGCAAACGGATGATCCGCGGCCCGTGCTTTTCGCCGACCGCGCAGCGGGTCCATCGCCGCGCCCCAGAGCGTCTCATGCGTGTGGTTTCTACTGGACCGAAGGAAACACGGGATTGGGTTGGGCCATCGACGCGGTGCCGCCGTTGAAGGGCGGCTCTGCGCTCCACATTCCGTCGCCTCCGGCAATCTGGTTTCCCCGCCGTCGGCTAATTGCGGTCCCTTCGATCGAAGACGCCGAGAGGCTGCAAGGCTTCGAGGCAGGCTGGACAGATCTCAATGACGTAGATGAGAGGGCTTGTCGCAAGCGCTGGCGAATGGTGGGCAACGCTGTCAGCGTCCCAATGGCCAAATGGATCGCCGAGCGCTTAACCGAGCCTGTCGAAGAATATCGGCCGGAACCAGCCCCACGTCTTCTGGCGGACAGAGGCTGGCCTGGAGCAGCGTGGGGATTTGGCGGACAACGATCCAGGGCGGCGGTGTCGGAATGGCCCGTCGTCGTGGAGGCGCCCCATCTTTCGGCCTTTCTTCGGTACCGGCTGAAGCCGCTTTCGAAAAAGGCGACCCAAGGTTTTCATTCAAGGTTGATCAAGAGCGGCTTGCGGTACGACGAGGCGTTCGCTCGCGACTTAGCCTATCACATCGATCATGCTGAAGACGGGTGATCGCCCCGACCCCGCTTCGTCGACGACAACCAACCGGATGTCGCAGACAGCGCAAAGGGACAACGCACGCGAGCGGGCCCTTCGGTCCGAGTTGCACGCGCGGGGTCTGCGTTTTCGACTCCATCGGCCACTCCTCGCAGGGGTCCGACGCACTGTCGATGTTGTATTTCCAGCTTCGCGCACCGCGGTGTTTATCGACGGTTGCTTCTGGCATGGGTGCCCTGAACACGGCACCTGGCCGAAGAAAAACGCCGAATGGTGGCGACACAAAATCGAGACCAACATGGCGAGGGACCGCGACACCGACAAGCGATTGAGAGCGGCCGGGTGGTTCGTAATTCGGATATGGGAACACGAGCCCGTGGCGACGGCCGCCAATAGGATTGAGGCCGCGGTCGGGCGCCCGGTCCTTCACAGCTCGTAGACGTGCCCCCGATCGACCAGAGTCGTCCAAATCGTGCGATGGGCATTGAAACCCGCCCAAGTCGCATCCCTTGCGCCCGCCGCGACGGTGTCACAGCGGTGGACGTAATCGCGGATCACCTCGGTGACGGACGACCTGGCGACAATGATGCATCCAACCTGATGGCGAGAGAGTGAAACGCACCAACGGCCCGCCTCAAGATCGAACCCGACGGGCCGGCCCGAGCGCGACAATGGGTGACGAACGATCGAAACCGGGAGCTGTAGGCCCTGCCAACGCTCCACGGTTTCGACCCGGACTCGACTGCGGCCGAGCTGCCGCAAACGCTCTGCAATGGCACCCCCGGAGATGACGTGCGGATCAATGCATCCGATGTCCGTCTCCGTTAGATTTCGATGGCCCACCCACTCCCCCTGGCGAACCAATATGCGGTCGACCAGTCGCGCCACGGTCGCCGCCACCTCTACGTCGGCTTCTTCGTGCGGGGGCGCGACGCCGGGCACGGTCACCGCCACGAGACTGGCTCCGGCGGCGATCGCGTTCAGCGCAGCGTCGAGTCCAGGCTCGACCCCGGCGACGCGAAAACGTAGGCGTCGATCGTTCGGGTCCACGACTGATTGGAAAGGGAGATCCGGATAGAACGCAGCTTGAACCAAATCGGACGTGCTGGGCGGCAAGCGCCTGGTTACCAGCAAAGGATAGGTCGGCGTCCCGGGAAACCGATCAAGGACATACGCGGGTGCCGACCAATGGATCCTATGGGGACTGGCCTCCAGATTGCTGGTGTCGGCGGCGTTAACTGGATCGAGCTGGCCTGGATCGCCCACCATGAGAACCCGGCTCGCCAAGCTGGCGATTGGCAGGAAATCGGACGCGGCGAGCTGGTAGGCTTCATCGACGATCATCAAGTCGAATGATCCTGGGCTGAGCTGGCCTAGGTAAGAGGCGAGGAGGTGAGCGTTGGTGACGACCACGCCGCGGCCGATATTGAGCGTGGGGCTCCAGCCGCTCGACGCCGTGATGCGCCCGGCCAACAGATCAGGTAGGGCGCGGTGCTTGGCGTGGGCCAGCTCTAGCCGAGGCAGCCGGTAGGCGAGCAGCCGGTCGACGACGTCGTAAAGCTGACTTACGCCGGGCGTCACCACGACCACCCGCATGGACGGCGCCGCCACAGCCACCGCGCAGGCGCATTCGACCAAGAATGTCTTGCCCGCGCCCGGGGGCGATCTGACGATCACGAGCGAGTCGACGCCAAATATCGCGTGGTGGATCGCCGCATCGAGGATGCGGTCAGCCTCCTCCTGGCGGGCGCGCAGCTGGGCGGTCATGGCCGGCGCGCCTCCGCGGCGATGGTCAAAGCGGAGCGGCCGCTCGGTGTCCCGGGCTTGAGCGCCGGCGCCGATGAGCCGTAGAACACCCAGGGCCGGTTCTGATGTGCTGCGTCCAGAGCGCGCAGGTTTACGAATCCATGGCCCCGGCGCAGCACGTCCAACGCTACGCCGACGGTCAAGACGCCCCTCTGACGAACCCCGGCCTCGATCTCGATCTCGACGCGCGTACCACCCCCGGGCACCATCGCGAGTCCGCGGACGATCCCGGTGACGTTCTCGCCAGCGACCTTGACTTTGTCATCCAGTCGAAAACGAATGACGCGCTGATCGGAGTCGACCGCGATCGTGCAGGGTTTGAAATTGGGCCGCGGCTGTCGAACCTGGCGCACGACACCAGAGACGACGGCCCCGGCTCGCCGAGCCTGCGCTCTCGTGAGCGGATCGGCTTCGAGCGCGGCGAACTGGGTCTTCTCCAGACCGGCCTCCATCTGACCCAATTGAATGGCTAGACGGTGGGGCTGGCGCGCTGGGAAATGGCCATTGTCCAATGCATATTCAACTCTCGCCGAGGAGTCGGCTACGAGCTCGTCGAGGCCAAAGGTCCGAAGTCCCAAATTGAGGAAGACTCGACGGCCCTCTATCATCAACCGCCACTCCCGCAGAACGGCGCGCCGAAGGATATCCAGGATTTCGGCCTGGAGCCTCGCTCGTTGGGTGCCCGTTGCGCCCTTAGCCTGTTTGCGGAGCCGGTCGACACGATCGTCCCAGGGCTGGTCGGGCGTATTGGGCAGGATGCCCGACGCGGGCAACCTGATCCGCGCTCTGGCCTCCGTCACTGGGTCGCGCACTAACGAGTTGCACCAAGCGAGCTGCGCGTCCAAGTGGCCCTCCTCGATTGGCGCCAAGCCTGTCACCACGTGGGATCTAAGCAGAGTCGATGCGTCGGCCACGACCTGCTGCCCCGGGAATGTTGCTTCGTGGGCGATAATCCGGCAAACCTCGCCCAGCCGGCGCACCTCGTTGGGCGCGCTCTGGTTCCGCCAATAGCGGTGGCCCAGAATGTCGAGCGCTTCGATGGTCGCCGCGTGTGGGACCCAGACCCTCAGCGCGCCGGCGTCCATGGACGCCGAGGTCGCGGTCCGATCCATGAAGTTGGCGAAGGGGATTAGGTCGGCGACATCGCGTCCTATCGGATCCAAGCGTACGATGACCTCAGGCTCGGCGGCGAGAGAGCCATAGGCCACGGCCTGCACCTGCTCTTCGGTGACGATCTTGATGGTGACGATGCCCACCGTCGTCTGCGGATCGGCGGATAGGAGGCTAGAGGTGCGAACGGGCACGGCGCGGCCGAGATGACGGGCCAGTAAGCGGTGCATCGTGTCTTCGAAGGGGGTCATGCGGCAGCGTCCGCGTCGTGTTGGATAGCGAGCTCGCGAAGCCGTTCGGCCAGGACCCGCTCGCGTTCGGTCGTCGGCTCGGCCAGTCCGGTGAGCAGCTCGAGGGCGCGGCCGATGGAGACGTTGCGGAGCACCTCCCGAGCGACCTCGCCCATGTCGCCGGCCTGCCCCGCGACACGTTCGCGACACCACTGGGCCATCACGCAAGACGCCAAGCACCCGTCTTGGAAATTGGGCGCCAAATCCGCGGCGACGGTGAATGGTTCGGCGCCCGCCCGCAGTGCGTCGATACGAGCGCGATGGCGTAAGAAGGCAGCGATGCCAATGCGGATCGCCTCGATAGCGCCTCCGATGTCCTCGATCCGCGGTTCGTGCGGCCTCAGACCGTTCGGCCTTGAGAAGACCAGAATGCCCTTGGCGGGGACCACAACGGTCGTATCGATTCGATCGTACTCGTGCATCAGGGCGAGCACTTGCGCGCCGAGTTGCAGTCGCACCCGGGCGAGATCGCCTTTCGCGACCTCGTTCTCGCGGACGATGAACGACTTCAGATCGCCGGGCAGATATACTTGGCTCTCGCTCGACCAGACTAGAATGTCCGGAGCTATGAAGAAGAAAGGCCGCGGACCGGGTCGCGTCGGGATGAGCAGCTGCGGCTGGATGATGATGTCGGCCTGCTGCTCTCCGCGCCGCGCCTGAGCCAGGATGGCGCGCGTCAAACGCAGGCGACCGATACGCGCGTCTTCCTTCGTCCCAGGATAGTCGTCCATCAGGTTCCTAACGGTAACCGCACCGGGATCCTTGCTGATCGAGCTGGCAAAAGCCTCACGCAGGAGGCGCGCGTCGCCGGCGTAAGCGTTCTGTTCGAACTGCGCGCCACGGCGCTTGGACGACTGCCGCTCGCCGAATTCGCGGTCATAAGGCTCGCCCACTACGCGCTCGTAGAAACGCTTCTCGGACCCCTCCTGCATGACCATCGCACCAAGGATTTCGCACGAGGGATTGCCGGCGAGGCGGACGAGGGCCGTGCTGCCCTTAACGCTCATCGATCGCGCTCCGCCATGAATCGGACGAGCCCGGCAGCGAGACAAGCCCGCCGCGCGACCCGAACAATAGCTCACGCTCATTAAGGCGCCGTTCCAGTTCGGCAGCGGCTCTCTCCCGCGCTGATTTGTCTTCCTCGGCGTGCCGCTCGATAGCGGTGGCGATGAACTTGAGCCAATCGTCGTACGGGAAGGCGCCGCGCTTAACTGGGATGCCCGCGTCCCGCGCTTGGTCGGCCGCCACATAGTTGAGCATATCGGGGTTATCCGCGGCGAGCCCGCGGTTCGCCACCTGCTGCGCCATTTCGATCGTCCAGGCGGCGCCCTTCAAGAACAGGATGCGCCCCGACATTGGCCCGATGATCCGGTCGGCCAGAGGCCAGTTGGACCGCGCCCAGAACCGCTTGACGGCCTGGCCTTGGTCGCAGGTCAAGCAATGGCAGAGATAGACGAGCCGCGACCGCGAGGAGTCGTAGGAGCTCGTTTCGTCGTTCGACAGTGTTCCGAACCGCGTGGCAGCTATACTCCGTCCCAAGAGCGGTCGAATGACGCTCGCTAGCAACAGCGAGTTCACGGGACAGTGGGCTTCCTGGAGCAAGTCCATGACGATGTCGCGTAGAGGGCGCGTCGCCTTCGGCGCTCTCGCCCCAGACCGCTGCTCAAGAACGGCCCGGCGTTCGCGCACTTCCGCAAGTCGTCGCTCCAGCGCCGCTTCCTCGGCCTTGAGCCTGTCGATGTCTGCCTGATTCCCATCCATGCGGAACAGACTATCGAACTTTATCGGATAAGTCTATCGGATTTTATCGGACATCCCGATGCAGAACTTGCCCCGCCAGTCCGCGAGCAGATTTTAGCAATATCGACAAGCACATAACGTAGACATCCGCCTCCGGTCGGACCGATGCGTTCGCAGCTTGCTTCCGGAACGTCTGCTTCTGGCGCATCCGTCGCCTTCGGCCTTCGACCGCAATGTGGCGCAAACCGCTTGTTCGCAGAATCAATCTCGAAGGGGTTCTCCCGGTCGATTTGTCCTGCTCGCCATGCCATCGGTGAATGGCCGCCCTTGCGCGCTGCCGTCGTCCGTTACGTCGACGCCCGTCTTTCGCACGGTCAGCAAGAATTCCACACCACGTGAAAAAGCCGCGGAGTTTTCGCATGGTCTGCTTGAGCTTTGCACCCCGCTAACGCTTTGACGGGAAAGCGCTCTCGAAATCCCCTGAATTGTAACCACATTCAGCCGTGCTATAGGGGCTCGATGCCTATCCGGGAGGCGCAGATGACGAGCGGCCTGAGGCTGGCGTGATGCGCGCCTTCCGCCGGCTGATCGACGCGATCGAGGCCGAAGGTTCGGCGGCGCTGGTGACGCTGACGCGGATCCAGGGCTCGAGCCCGCGCGAGGCGGGCGCGCGCATGGTGGTGCGGCCGTCGGGCGGCTTTCATGGGACGATCGGCGGCGGGGCGCTCGAATGGGCGGCGCTCGACGCGGCGCAGTCTGCGCTGAAGCATGGCCGCGGACCGGCGGAGCGCCGGTCGTTGGCGCTCGGGCCGGAGTTGGCGCAATGTTGCGGCGGCCGGGTCGAATGGCGGATCGAGACCTTCGACCGCCGCGACCTCGCCGGACCTCTCGCCGATCGCCGACACCGAGGGCAATGGCGCAGCGACGCTGAAGGCGAGCCTCGGGCGCGACGGCCGGGTCGAGCGGAGGCTCGAGAAGGAGACGCGGGGCGAAGCGTTGACCGCGCGCCTGCCCGGCCCCGAGGGCTGGACCGAGCCGCTCGGGGAAAGCGCCCGCGCCGTCTATCTGTTCGGCGCCGGTCACGTCGGCCGGGCGCTGGCGCTGGCGCTGGCGCCGTTGCCGTTCGCGGTCCGCTGGATCGACTCGCGCCGCGAAGCCTTTCCCGCCTATTCGCCGGCCAATGTCGCGCTGATCCACGCGCTCGAGCCGGCAGCCGAGCTGGCGCACGCGCCAGACGGCGCGCTGATCGTCGTCATGACCCATTCGCATGCCCTCGATCTCGAAATCGTCATGGGCGCGCTGGGGGCAGGGCGGTTCGGCTACGTCGGCCTGATCGGCTCGGCGACGAAGCGGGCGCGCTTCCTGACCCAGATGCGCGCCGGCGGGCTTTCCGAGGACTCGCTTTCGCAGCTCGTCTGTCCGATCGGCCTTAACGAGGTGAAGGGAAAGGACCCGGCCGTGATCGCCGCCTCGACCGCGGCGCAATTGCTGATGGCGAGCGAACGGCTCGCCGCCTGATCGACCCCGATGCGCTTCGATGGAATCGCCGTCGCTCCACCCGCGGCGCGCCCCTGTTTTCGGGGCGTTCAGCCGAATTCATTCCCTCTTCGGCCGAATTCATTCCCTGCTCGATCGCCTAGGGAACTTCGATGCAAGCCCCATCCCCGCAAGCGCTTTTTTGGGCCGGAAAAGCCTCCGGCCGGCCCAAAGAACCCCACACCCTCTTCTTTTCCCTGTTGGCAGGGAATTCGACCCGCCGCCGGCGGTCGCGTCAATGGGTCCGATAGACTAAAAAGTGAAAATCCGGGCGCTCCTTGCCCCGCGAGCGTCATTTCGAGGGATGCCCCGTGCCAAAGGTCCCATCGTCCAATCTGTTCGATCTGATTGCGAGCCGAGACAAGGGGTTGGACCGGCTGGCGCTCGAGACCTCGGACGCGACCGCGCTCACCTATGCCGGCCTCTTCGAGCGATCGGCGCAAGCCGCCAACGCCCTGGTCGGGCTCGGGGTGAAGCCCGGCGACCGGGTCGCCATGCAGGTCGACAAATCGACCGACGTCATTGCGCTGATGCTCGCGTGCCTGCGCGCGGGCGCGCCGCTGCTGCCCTTGAACACGGCCTACACGCTGGCCGAGCTCGAGTATTTTCTCGGCGACGCCCGGCCGGCGCTGACCCTCTGCCGGCCCGGTTCGCTGGACGCCATCCGCTCGCTCGCCCGGAAGTTCGATCTGCCCGCCGTCGAGAGCCTCGGCGTGATGAGGGACGGGACCTTCGCCGCCCGGATCGCGGCCTCCTCCGCCGAATTCGAAACCGTCCCCCGCGCCGCCGACGATCTCGCGGCGATCCTCTATACTTCAGGCACGACGGGCCGTTCGAAGGGGGCGATGCTCAGCCATGAAAATCTCTCCTCGAACGCCCGGACGCTCGTCGAATGCTGGCGGTTCACGGCGGCGGACCGCTTGATCCATGCGCTTCCGGTCTTCCACACGCATGGCCTCTTTGTCGCCGTCAATGTCGCGCTGCTCTCCGGCGCAACGATGATCTTTCAGCGCCGGTTCGATCCGGAGGATGTCCTGGCGGCGATGGCGGGGGCGACAGCTCTCATGGGCGTTCCGACCTTCTATACCCGTCTTCTGGAGCATCCGGGCCTGACGCGCGACGCCTGCCGAAGCATGCGCCTGTTCGTTTCCGGCTCCGCCCCCCTGCTCGCGGAAACCCATGCGGCCTGGCGAGAACGCACCGGATTCGCCATTCTCGAGCGCTATGGAATGACCGAAACCAACATGATCGCGTCGAACCCCTACGACGGAGAGCGCAGGTCGGGAACGGTGGGCTTCGCGCTCCCCGGCGTCAGCGTCCGGATTTCCGATGCGGAAACCGGCGCGGCGCTGCCGCAAGGCGAAGTCGGAGGCATCGAGGTCAAGGGACCGAATGTTTTCCGCGGCTACTGGCGCATGCCCGAAAAGACGGCGCAGGAATTCCGGCCGGACGGCTATTTTATTACAGGCGATCTGGGGCAGGTCGACGCCGACGGTTACATCCACATCGTCGGTCGGGCGAAGGATCTGGTGATATCCGGCGGCTTCAACGTCTACCCCAGGGAAGTCGAAGACGTGATCGACGCGATCGACGGCGTGATGGAGAGCGCGGTGTTTGGCGTCCCGCATGCCGACTTCGGCGAGGGCGTGACCGCAGTCGTCGTCCCTCGGCCTGGAGCTGCCTTAACGGAAGCCGCGATCCTCTCCGCGATCCGTGGCTCGCTCGCCGGGTTCAAGGCGCCAAAGCGCGTCTTTGTCGTCGATTGCCTGCCGCGCAACGCCATGGGCAAGGTGCAAAAGGCCGCCCTGCGCGAGGACTATAAGCACATTTACCGATCGTAAGCCTGAAGCCGGCTCACCCGAGGCGGCCGGCCGCGTGCGCCAGTATCGTGTACACCTTGCCGGAATTCGACACCAGGTAACCCCGCCACTGCGAACCGTCCCGGTCGTTCTGGCTGACTTTCGCCAGCAGCCGTTCGAACTCCTGCGTGTAGCGTGTCGCAGTGTCGCGGAATTCCGGATCGGTGCGGTACCGCCGGCGGATTTCGTCGAACACCTGTTGTCCCGCCTCGGTGTAGAGACGACGCGACACGGCCGTCGCGTCTCCCCGACGCCAACGATCCCACATTTCGACGGCGGCCGCGTTGTCGATCATTCCGGCGATGCCACGGGTAAGCGCCTCCAAGGACTCGTTTCCGGAGGGCGCCATGCCGGCGTCAGGCTCGTCACGCGACGCTGCCGCCAGCAAGTTCGACAGCCAACCCGTCCTGGCCCGATCGCCCGAGGGTGGCGAACCGACGCGGGGCGGCGCGCCGACCGGAGTCGAATAGGCGACTCCCGAATGCCCCTGAGAGTGCCCCTGCAAGCGAGAGGGCGCCACCTCTGCGACCACGCTCGAGGATGGCGAAGGCGGTTCGACATGCGCGGTCCCGGTCGTGTCCATGTAACGGGAAAGCGCGCCTTCGCGCTGCGGTGCGGCGTCGACGTGGCGGGCCATTTCGACCGGACGCGGTTCGTGACGCAGGTTTGTGGCCCGCATCGGCGGAGGTTGCGCTGCGATCATCGCCGGTTCGGCGACGTCGGACGCCGCGCCGGAATCCGAAACCAGCGCCGCAAGCTCCTTCAGCGCGCGGATCTGGTCGGAGACAACCTGACGCATGGCGTCGGCGGTCTCGCTTGTCTCCCTGGGCAGCTCCAAAACGCCTCGCCGCAACTCCTGGCGCGTCGCTTCGAGCTCGTGTTGAACCTGGCTTGCCATCTCCTTGACTTCGGCGACCGACTGGCGAAATCGGTCTGCAGCGCTATCGAGCGCGCCGGAAATCTGCGCGCTGGTCTGCTCGACGGCCGCTTGCAGCGTCTGCGCGGTGCGCTCACGCTCCTTTGCAGTCGTATCGCGGATCGTTTCAAACTGGCCCGCCACGGCTACGGACGCGCCCTTTGTCGCCGACGCAAGGGCTGCGCTGATTTCTTGGGCGCGGGCCTGGGCTCTGCCAAAGCTCTCCTCGACGCTGGAAGCAAATCGCGTGAGAACGGTGTCGAACGCCTCGCCGCGTCCGGAAAGATCGCGGATGAGGGCCTGCAAACTTTGCTCTCGACGTTCGATTGCCAGATCGAGGGATCCCTGCTGCGCGGCGAGATCCTCGGCCACCGACGCCAAGGACTTCAGCGTGCCGGGACAGCTGCGAGGCGAGCGCGCCTGCGTCGGCTTGCGTGGAGGAGGAAAGGCGGCCCAGAGTTGAAACCTGGGACGCGATGCCCCCCAGCGCACGCTGGAATTCCTCCACTTTCGTGGCGAGCCCGCCCTGAACGGCAGCGAGTTCTATCGCCTGCAGAGGCGACCGCCTGATCGATGGCTGAACTGGTCTTGCCGAGGTTGTCGATGACCTGCGCAAGTTCGTTGCGCAGCCTGTCGCCGGTTCCCGCTAGCGCGCCGACGGACGTTTCAGCGCTGCGCTCGAGGGCGTCTCGCAGCGAACTGCCTGAAATCTCGATTTGCTCCGTCAGTCGCCCGAGTAAAGTCCCGATCGTCTCGTTCGAACGTTGCGATGTGTACTCGGCCACGCTGCGCAGCGTCTCGGTGGAAGCAGCGACCTCTGCACGCAACTGACCCGAGAGGCTGGTCAGCATTCGTACGGGATCCGCGGCCGCGCTATTGACCGCGGCAATCAGCTCGTCGGTGCGACGGGTCAATAGCGCCGAAAGGCTCCCCATCTGCTGGTCGAGGGTCTGCACCGCCCGTGCGCCCGCGACAGCGATATGACTGGAAACGTCATCGCCCCGCTCGCCGAGGGCCGTGACCAGATCGGCGCCATTGCCGTCGATCACGGATCGGAGATTGTCGACGCGCGAGGCGATCGCGGCGGCAAGCTCAGCCCCGCGCGAAGCCAAGGCGGAGTCTGCTTCTGAAGTCTTCCTGGCCAAAGCCTCGTTCATTGCCAAAATGCGCGTTCCGAGGCGTTCGTCGATCATGCCGGCGTTGCGATCGGCCGCATCGGCAAGGTCAGAGAGGCGGGCCTCGATGATTCGTGCGCTCTGATCGGCAGCTTCGGCAAGGGCCGAAAGTCGCGCGTCGAAGTCTTCGGCAGTCTGTTTGGCTGCATCGGTTAGCGCTGCGCGGTGCTGGTCGACGGCAGTCCCGATCGTAGCACGGTGAACGTCGAACGCCGCGTCGAGCGCCGAAAGGCGCGCATCGAAGTCTTCGGCGCTCTTCTTTGAAGTGTTAGCCAACGTGGCCCGCTGCTGATCCACAGCGGCGTTAATCGTCGAGCGGTGGGATTCGAACGCTGCGCCGAGCGCCGCTCGGTGCGTCTCGAGCATCGCCGCGACCCCTTGCGCGTGATCCCCGACCTTCTCGCCCAATTCCGACCGACTCGCGTCAAATCGTTGGCTGAGATCCTGCATCGGCGCGACAACCTGATCCTTAAACTGCTCTACGCTGATCCCGAGCGATCGCGACACTTCCTCAACCCGACCAGTCAGAGTCGTGTTGATGTCGTGGGCGAGCGCAGACAGCGTTTGCGTCAGTTCCCGCGCACGTTTGTGTAAGGTGTCACCAATTTCCGCCGACTTGGCGTCCATGCCCTGTGCGAGCTCGCGACCGCCTTCGCCAAGCGCGCGGGCAGTCTCGAGCGTGTTCCGAGCCAGCGTCTCTGACAACGCACGACCCCGTTGGGCGAGGCCGTCCTCGATGCGCGCAAGCAAAGCCTCAAGCGTCGTTGAGACCTCCTTCAACCTTGCCTCAGTGCGTTCATCAACCACTTGAAGGCGCGCATCGAACAGAGTCGCGGCCTCTTCGTTTCGACGAGCGAGCTTCTCGTCGACGGCGCCGCCGCGATGGACCAATGTCTCCTCGATCGCGGCAAGCTTGGCCGTAAGGTCGGCGGCAAGCGATTCCGATTGCTCGCCGATTTGGCGGATCATATCGCGCCCGCGTCCGTCGATGGCGCCTTCGAATCGCGCCAGCCCGTCGCCGATGGAGCTTTCCATTCGTCGCGAATGAGCGGCGAGCGCGAGGTCCACCGCGTTGTGATGAGCCGACGACGCCGCCTCGAATTGGCCCAGGCGTTGCGCCGACTTAGCCGACAGTTGCTCCAGGTGATCCGAGAAATGATGGTCGAAGTCATTGCGACGAGCTTGCAGCAGCGCATCAATCGCATCAAGGTGGCCCGCGATGCGCGAATTCAGTTCATTGGAATGAGCGCCGATGCGGTCGACAACGCTGTCTCCGGTTTGGCCGATCAGCTTGTCAATGGTTTCCACATACTCGCGCATGTTTCCAGTCTGCTGCGATAACGACTCGACAAGGCGGACGCCCCGCTCGCCGACGATCGCCTCGAAGGAAGCTACCTGAGAGCGCAAAGCGTCGTGGATGCTGCTCCCGTTGATCTCAATCGTCGCTGCGGCTTCTCTGGCCAGACCGGCGAACCGCCCGCCGACGAGCTCTGCGTCGGCGCTGATTTTCTCGACGGTTTGATTGGCCAAGGCTTCGAGTTGGGCCTGAGCCGCCTCGCTCTGACCGGAGATCGCGCTGACGATCCGATGAGTTGAATCCTCGACGAGCGCTTCGACAGCCGCGCTTTGAACATCGACTGCGCCGCGCAATTGCGCCTCCCGCGCGTCGAGCCGCTCCTGCCAACGCACCGCGGCCGCCTCTAGGATAGCGGAGGCATCCTCAGCGCGATCGCGCAGGAGATTCGAGATCCGGTCGCCCGAATCCTCTAGTCGGCGCTCAAGTGAGTAGCCGCGATCGACGACTGTTTCGTGCAGGCGGTCGGCGACAGTATTCAGGCGCCCGGCAAGGCCGTCGCCGTGAACAAGGACAATCTCAGACAGCCGGTCGCTGCCGCCTTCGAGCCGATCGATCAGCGAGACGGAACGGTCGCTGAAATCGCGCGCCAAGGATTCGCTTGCTTCGCCAAGACGGTTGGCGGCCGCATCACTCTGAACGCGGATCGCCTCGACGGTCTCGACGCCTCTGGAACCGATCCTGTCGACAACATCTTGAGCATGTTCGTCCAAGGCGGCGCGGAGGTTTTGCGAGACATCCCCTAGCCGTGCGGACACCGAGTCGCGTTGCGATTGGATCGCATCTGCGGCCTCCGCCAATCGGGAGGCCAGCGCATCGCCGTGTGCGCGAAGCGTTTGAATCGCATCTGCGCTGGTTGAATCTATCCGAGTGACCAAACCCTCGCCCTGCGTCCTGATCACGCGAACCGCGTGGTCGCTGCTAGCGTTGATGCGACTGACCAGTTCATGAGCGTGGGCATCAAAGGCGCTGGACATTGCCAGCGATGAGTCAACCAGTTGGCCGGCGACACTGCTTTGCCGTTCCTTTATCGCCTCGATCGCCTGAGTGCTGCTTGCGGCGATCCGGCCAATCACTTGCTCGGCATGGCCCCCAACCGCGGCCGACATGACCGCCGACGCTTGCGCCAGTTGTGCGGCGACGCTGTCTCCATGTCCGCGAATAGCGTCAACGGCATCGGCGCTGCTGGCTGTGACACGGCCGACGACTTCATCGGCGTGTGCGCCGACGGCACTGCGAGCCTCGCTTGCGGATTCGGCCAAGCGTCTGGCGACATCTCCACCGTGGTTCCGAATTGCGTCGGCGACCTCGGCGCCGCTGGCTCGAATACGTCCAACCAGATCATTGGCATGGCCTCCGATCGTGGCGGACACCGTCTGGGAAGTCTCCGCCAGGCGATCCGCCATCGAGTCGCTGTGGTCCTTGATGGCGTCGAGGGCCCTGGCGCTGCTCTCAAC
This sequence comes from uncultured Alphaproteobacteria bacterium, assembly GCA_963820795.1. Classification (GTDB taxonomy): domain Bacteria; phylum Pseudomonadota; class Alphaproteobacteria; order Rhizobiales; family Beijerinckiaceae; genus Roseiarcus. Next base: position 53,048 of record CAWGBJ010000007.1, on the reverse strand, counting down.
AATGCGGCTCACGACCTCATCGGCGTGTGCGCCGACAGCGAAACGCGCGGAATCGATGGTTTCCGCCAAGCGTCCCGCTATGGCGTCGCTGTGTAGGTCCATCGCCTCGATCGCCCTCACGCTGCTCTCAGCGATGCGGCTCGCAACGTCTTCGGCGTCGGCGCCGGCTGCGTCACGCGCAGAATCGGCGGCTGACGCGAGCCTGGCGGCCACGCTGTCGCCATGCATGTCGATCGCCTCGACGGTCCTGGCGCTGCTGTCGGTGATGCGGCTAACGACCTCATCGGTATGGGCGCCGATGGCCTGATGGATGGATTCGGCGGCCTCCGCCAGCCGCCCGGCGACGCTGTCGCCATGCAGGTCGATCGCCTCGACCGCCCTGGCGCTGCTGTCAGCGATGCGGCTGACGACATCATCGGCATGGGCGCCGACAACCCGGCGTGTGGAATCGGCAGCGCTTGCGAGCCGTCCGGCGACGCTGTCGCCATGCAGGTCGATTGCCTCGACCGCCCTGGCGCTGCTGTCAGTGATGCGGCTGACGATGTCATCGGCATGGGCCCCGACAGCCTGATGCACAGCTTCAGCCGTCTCTACTAGCCGTCCGGCGACACTGTCGCCGTGCGAAGCGATCGCCTCGACGGCCCTGGCGCTGCTGTCAGCGATGCGGCTGACGACGTCATCGGCATGGGCGCCGACGACGTGATGCGTTGATTCGGCGGCCTCCACCAGCCGTCCGGCGACGCTGTCGCCATGCAAGTCGATCGCCTCGACGGCCCTGGCGCTGCTGTCAGCGATGCGGCTGACGACGTCATCGGCATGGGCGCCGACGGCCTGATGCATTGATTCGGCGGCCTCCACCAGCCGTGCGGCGACGCTGTCGCCATGCAAGTCGATCGCCTCGACGGCCCTCACGCTACTGTCGGTAATGCGGCTGACGACGTCATCGGCATGGGCGCCGACGGCCTGACGGGCGGATTCGGCGGCTTCCGCCAGCCGGCCGGCGACGCTGTCGCCGTGCAAGTCGATCGCCTCGACGGCCCTCGCGCTACTATCGGTTATGCTGCTGACAACATCATCCAAGTGGTCGCCAACGGCCCGACGGGCCAATTGAGCGGCGTCCGCCAGCCGCCCGGCCACGCTGTCGCCATGCGCATCGATCGCCTCGACGACCGAGATCTGTGAAGCGCTTATGCGGCCGATCAGGCTGTCGCTGCGCGCGTCCATGCCCGCGACCAATGCATCTCCAGCGGCCTTGACCCGGCCGTCGATGTCTCCGACACGCTCGAGAATGTTGTCGGCTGTCCGTTGGCTCGTCTCCCCCAGTCGGGCGGCCAGACTGTCGCCAACGCCTGCAATGGACACTGTGATCTGGGATCCCTCCGCGACAAGACGCTCAAGTGTCCCGGAGCCGGCGCGGTCGATGGCGGTCGCGATCTCCTCCGAAGAGGCTCCGAGCGAGGCGGCCAGACGACTGCCGACCTCCGCCAGCCGTTCGCTCAGTTGCGTTCCTGCCGAGTCCAAGTCGTGTGAGATGCCGCCGTGGGCGTTCGCGATGGCATCACGCACGCGGGAACCGCTCACGACGATCGCTTCGCGCTGGTCGGCCATTTCGGCAATCAACGTGCGCATCTTGCGCTCATTGTCAGAATAGGTTCGCTCCAAAGTCGAGACTTCAGATCTCACCCGCATCTCGAGTTCCGAGGCTTTGGCGAGCGCGCGTTCGACCCCGTCCCCCAGCGAGGTGAGCTCGCGTCGAATGGCCTGCGACAGGATCGCGACATTCTCGCCCGCCATCGTTTCCGGTTCCACCAGACGCACCGCAACCTGGGAGATCGCGCGGGCCGACTGGCGCAGTTCGCGGAGGCGCCTCGAAAGGGCAGCGAATCCAAACATGAAGAAGATCGGGCCCAGCGTCGCAAGCGCCAGAAGGGGCGTTTCCGGGCGCAACAGCGTTTCTTTCAGAGGCGCTGAGGAGTATGTGGGCCACAGATTTTGGTAGCCATACAGTGCGCATAGTGCGGCCCAGACGATCGATCCGGCCATAGCAAGGACGAACGGGGTGCGACTGGCCGGACGCGTGTTCAAGGCCTGAAGAATCGCGCCGACGGTCTCGCGATCGTCGTTTGCTGGCGGAGTCGAGGAAAGGGAGGGCTTTGACTCGGGTTCGGCCGCCGGCGCAAGCGGCGCGGAGCCTGGGCGTAACAGCGGCGTCGCCTCGGCCGGATGCGCGGCAGGCTTGAGGACAGGCGTTGTGATCGCTGGCTTCGCAGGAGGCTGCGGCGGGGAAGGGGTTTTTTCGCTCAGTCCGAGTGTGTCGTCATCCGCAAGATTCAAAGCGCTTTCGATCGCCGACATCGCCGCGGAAACCGGATCCGGCGCCGAAATCTGTTTTGCCATCGCATCGCCTCATTTGATTGGCGTCGACCGGGAGATCGACTGACGCGCCAACAGTTCCCCTGCCGCTTGGCTCGGTCGGGACAAACGCACCCAATTAACCACGTTGCAGTCTAACGTTCTGCCGCCGGAATGGGAACCGCGGGCCCGACTCATGTTTCAAACGTCGTTAACGTTTCATTTACCATGACTTTTCAAGGTCTTTCACCGGGCAGCCCGGCGCAAGGTCGATCGCCGTTCAATAGTCAACATTGGCTTCGGGGCGCTAACCAGGAAGGCAAGGGCAGCGTTCTGAGGTTGGAGCCTGGAATCTTATTTGAGGCGAACAAACGTTGGGACGCCGCCGCCGGACGCCGATTCTCGACCTCGTCTACCTGACCCATCAATGTCAAGGCGATTCGCGGTTGGCAGACGAACTGCTTCTGCAGTTCCGGCTTCAGACGCCAGCGCTCTGCGCGCAATTGTCGGGGCTGCCGAGCACAGCTCCCGGAGCCCAGGGGTTCATCGCTCACAAGCTCCGCGGGTCCGCCCTGGCGGTAGGAGCGCTACGCGTGGCCGATGCGGCGCGCCTTCTCGAGGGCGAGATCGGGGCGTCGCTCGACCCAACTCCGGCGAAAAACGGGCGCGTGTCTCGTGCCATCGCCAAACTTGAGGCGACGGTGGCCGAAGCCATTGCCCGGATCGACTGCATCCGCCGCTAGGCTGGCCCGGTCCGGTAAGACCAGCCCCATTGGAGAGCCACGCGGAGCTGATCGCCCGTGAAGGACGGCCTTCCGGCAGCGGTTCGCATGTTCTATGAAGCGGCCGCAAGACTGGGAACTTCCGCTCGCGCCGAGATGAGCGGACTTGGGATTCTTTGGCTCAATGACAAAATTGACGTTTACCGACGCTTCGGGGCAGTCGCGCGCGGTCGAGGCGCAGGTGGGATCCACGGTGATGGAGAATGCGCTGCGCAACTCGGTTCCCGGCATCGAGGCAGAATGCGGCGGCGCGTGCGCCTGCGCCACTTGCCATGTCTATGTCGCTGAGGAGTGGATGGAAAAGGTCGGCAAGGCGTCTCAGATGGAGGAGGACATGCTCGACTTCGCCTTCGAGGTGCGGCCGAATTCCCGCCTCTCCTGCCAGATCAAGGTCAGCGAGGCGCTGGACGGCCTCGTGGTGACGACGCCCGCCAAGCAAGGATGAGACGATGAGCGATATGATTGCGACCGACGTGGCGATCGTCGGCGCCGGGCCGGTCGGGCTGTTCTCGGTCTTCGAACTCGGCCTCCTCGACATCAAGTGCCATCTGATCGACATTCTGCCGAAGGTCGGCGGCCAATGCGCTGAACTTTATCCCGAAAAGCCGATCTACGACATTCCCGGGTTTCCGATCATCACCGGCCAGGAACTCGTCGACAATCTGATGAAGCAGATCCATCCGTTCGGGCCGAAGTTCCACCTCGGCGAGATGGTCGACAGCCTCGAGCTTCTCGGCACGGCCGAGCATCCGCTGTTCCGTATTTCGACCGACAACGACAAGACGATCGAGGCCAAAGCGATATTCATCGCGGCTGGCGGCGGGTCGTTCCAGCCGAAGAAGCCGCCGCTTGTTGGCCTCGACGCCTACGAGAACAGAAGCGTATTCTACTCCGTCCGGAAGATGGAGCATTTCCGCGGCCGCCGCGTCGTCGTCGTCGGCGGCGGCGATTCCGCTCTCGACTGGGTGCTCAATCTCCATCCGGTCGCGAGCCGCGTCACGCTCATTCACCGCCGCGACGCCTTTCGCGCCGCCCCCCATTCGGTCAACGCGATGCGCGCCCTGGTCAAGGCCGGCGAGATGGATTTCGTCCTCGGCCAGGTGACAGGGGTCAAGGGGGCGGACGGGCAATTGTCCGCCCTGACGCTCCGGCTGGAAAGCGGCGAGGTTTGCGATCTGGCGTGCGACGACATGCTGCCTTTCTTCGGCCTGACGATGAAGCTCGGCCCGATCGCCCGGTGGGGCGTCAACCTCAATGAGAACCTGATCCCGACCGACACGGCGAAGTTTGAGACCAGCGTCCCGGGCATCTTCGCCGTCGGCGATATCAATTCCTATCCCGGCAAACTGAAGCTGATCCTGTGCGGCTTTCACGAAGCCGCGCTCGCCGCCCAGCGAACGCATCATTACGTCTATCCGGACAAGAAGCTGACTTTCCAGTACACGACGTCCTCGACCAGCCTGCAGCGTAAACTCGGGGTGAGCTGAGGCGGCGCCCTTCTCCGGGATCGGCCTGTCGACGCTGTCGCGATTTTTGCGCGGCGCGCTCGAAGGGCGCCTGTCCGCGATCCGCGGCGCCGTTTTCCCTGGTCTTCCCTGCCAAAGCCAATAGTGGCGCGCAAACCACTCCCAATTACCACGAAATCATTCGCGTTGTCAGGCTCCTGCTCAGGACTCTTGATCCCAGACCTACCTAGCCAAGGGCTTTGCCCTTGATATCCCTGCGGTGCCTGGGCGGTAGCCGGAGAGACCGGCTACCCTGCCGAGTTCACCTCGACGGGGCCTTCCATGAACTCTTTCTATGAGCACCACAGGGACAGCATTCGCTTTCACTATCGCTGCTTCGACCGGATTCTGCTCAACGGATTGATCCAGCCGTTTCAACAGCCGGAGAGGGTCATTGGTTTTTTCGACGCCTACCGACACTTGTACCCGGTAAGTCGGGGCACGTTGCATGGCATTGCCGATCGCTTTCAGCAGTGGCTGAAGCAGTGGTCGGAGAGGCGCAACGTTCCGGTCCTGGAGGCGCCGAAAGGTCGCCGCGACGAGTTCGTCGAACCCTACTTCAAAGGCGCCAAGCCCGACGAGGTCGTCGCCGTACTGAAGGCCCGCGAACCGGCGCGCATCATGATCGCGATCGGCGACAGGGCGGCGAACCGCTGGCATTTGCAATTTGCTGAGCGCTGGGTTGTGCAATTCAACTTCTATGTCAACGACGAGCGATGGGGCCGGATGTTCGTGCGCATGTGTCCATACCTGCCGTTCTCGGCGCGGGTCTGCCTCAACCAGCATCATTGGCTGGCAAACCGCATGCGCGAGGAAGGCATCGACTTTCAGCAATGCTCGAACGCTTTCATGCGGTGCGCCAAGCCCGAGCGCCTGCAAGAACTGGCCGACGAGCTAAGCCCTCGCGACCTCGTCATCTGCGGCCAGAAGGGGCTCGCTTGCTTCACGCCGTTCTTTACCGCGGCAGAACGGGAAGACGCCGGCTGCCATCATCGGTTGTTCTTCGCCCAGACCGAGTTCTGCGACAATCTCGTCTTCCATCGTCGCGCCGCACTCGACAGGCTCGGCGAGCGGCTCTTCGACGCCAATCGCACCATCGGCCAGCCCAACAAGATCACGACGATCTTCGGCCGCAAGGTCAGCAAGCTCCATCACGGCAAGCTGCAGACAATGTCGTCTTCCATCGTCGCGCCGCACTCGACAGGCTCGGCGAGCGGCTCTTCGACGCCAATCGCACCATCGGCCAGCCCAACAAGATCACGACGATCTTCGGCCGCAAGGTCAGCAAGCTCCATCACGGCAAGCTGCAGACAGAGATCGAACACATGGACCTCGCCAACCCGGTGATCCGCAGCCATTATCGCAACGGCTTCATCAAGCAATACGTGCGCGATCACCTCATCCTGCGCACCGAGGCGGCAACCAACAACGTCACCGACTACCGCGTCAGGAAGGCTGTCGATAATCTGCCGGCCCTGCGCAGCACCCTCTCGGCAATCAACGACAATTACCTGAACGTCCAGCAAGACATCGTCGAAACGTTCCTTGATCGAGGGCAATTGCGACAGCTGGCGCAACCGACGATCACCGCCACCGGAAAGCGCATTCCGGGCCTCAAACTCGACAATCCGCGGCAGCTCGCCCTCATGCACGCTCTCGTGCGCTTCAGTCACATTGCCGCCGGCAACAGCTTCACCTCTGCCGAACTCCACCCCAGAGTCGTCGATGCCCTCGGCCCCAGCGCCGATCGCTACACCCTCGCGTCGCTGCGCTACGATCTTTCAAAGCTTCGCGCCAAGGGCCTGGTCGAAAAGCTGCCGCACTCGCGCCGCTACCGGCTCCTCCCCAACGGCTACTCGATCTGCCTCGTCTTCCTGAAGCTCTTCGAACGCGTCTACGCCCCGCTGACCGCTGGCCTCCTCTCGCCCGTCAAGGCCGACGCCAAGCTGCTCAGCCAACACCGGTCCCAACTCGACCGTCTCTACCAGCGCGTCGTCGACGATCTCGACAAGCTCATCCAGGCCGTCGGCCTCAAAGCAGCATGACCGCCGTCACAACGAGAACAAAATCCTCGTTAGGGGCGCAATAACGGTCTAAAGCCCTCGGCTTTGCCCGGGGAATATTTGTTAGACTACAAACGGAACGAGCGGCGGAACTCGGACCGCGTATTGAACATGGGCGCCGCGCGCAGAGACGGCGACCGCCAGCGGCGGATAATGCGATAGCCGCGAATAGACGCTCTCGCGAGGGCGGCGTTTGGCCACCTGGCGACTAAAGCCCTGTGAGCAGCGCACGGGTGGCAACGGCGACGTTTTTCTCCCGCATCAACGCCTCGCCGACCAGGAACGTCTCGATTCCACATTTGGCAAGGCGCTTGCAGTCGGCATGGCTGGCGACGCCGCTTTCGGCGACCACGATCCTGTCCGCCGGGACGTGGGGCTTCAACCGTTCGCACACATCGAGCGATGTTGCGAAACTATGCAGGTCCCGATTGTTCAGGCCGATCAGCCGTCCCTCGAGCGCGAGCGCCCGCTTGAGCTCCGCCTCGTCGTGGGTCTCGATCAGCACGTCAAGCCCGAGGTCGTGCGCAGCCTTGTTCAGCGCTTTTGCCGTCTCATCGTCGACTGCCGCCATGATAATCAGAATGCAGTCCGCTCCCCAGGCGCGCGCTTCCATCACCTGATACGGATCGAACAGGAAGTCTTTGCGCAGGATCGGCAAGGACGTCGCTCGGCGCGCCTTCATCAGATGTTCGGGGGCGCCCTGGAAGGACGGGGCGTCGGTCAGCACCGAAAGGCACGCGGCCCCGCCGCCCTGAAAGGCCTTGGCGAGCGCGCCCGGCTCGAAATCGTCACGGATGAGCCCCTTTGAAGGGCTTGCTTTCTTGATCTCGGCAATCAGGCCGAACCGGCCCTCCTCCGTCGCCCGTTCCAGCGCTTTGATAAAGCCGCGCGGCGGGGACTGATCGCCGATCTCACGCTCGAGGGTGGCGCGAGGCACGCGGACCTTCGCCTCCGCGATCTCGCGCCGCTTGTAACTTTCGATTTTCTTAAGAAAGTCCGTCATCGGCGTCCTCGACACTCAAGCGTTGGACACTGCGATCAGCCGGTCAAGCGTCCGTCGCGCCGCGCCGGAGCGGATCGCCGCCTCGCCCTGAACGACGCCGTCCTTCAACGAGGTCGCCTTACCGGCTACGACGAGGGCCGCCGCCGCATTCATCAACGCAATGTCGCCATAGGCGCTGGACGCGCCCTCGAGGACCCTGAGCAAGGCCGCGGCGTTGTGAGCCGGCTCGCCGCCTTTCAAGGCCGCCGGATCGGCCCGCGCGACACCCGCCTCTTCTGGCGTGACGTCGAAGGCGTGAACGGCGCCGCTCTTCAGCTCGACAACCCGGCTAGGGCCCGTCGTCGTGATTTCGTCAAGCCCGTCGAGGCCGTGCGCGATCCAGACCCGTTCTGAACCCAGATTGCGCAATACTTCCGCCATCGGCTCGAGCCAGGCGGCGGAGAAGACTCCGATCACCTGCCGCTTTACGCCAGCCGGGTTGGAGAGCGGCCCGAGCAGGTTGAAGATGGTGCGTGTCCCAAGTTCGACACGAGTGGGACCCACGTGCCGCATGGCGGCGTGGTGCGTCGGCGCCATCATGAAGCCGATTCCGGCCTCGCGAACGCAGCGCTCGACTGCCTCAGGGGCAAGCCCGATCTTGACCCCCAGGACCGTCAAAATGTCCGCCGCGCCCGAGCGGGAGGAGGCCGCGCGGTTGCCGTGTTTGGCGACAGTGACGCCGCAGGCGGCCGTGATGATCGAGGCCAGCGTCGAGACGTTGTAGGAGCCGGAGCCGTCGCCGCCGGTGCCGACGATGTCGACAGCGTCGGCCGGCGCGTTGACCATGAGCATCTTGGCTCGCATGGCGGCGACCGCCCCGGTGATCTCCTCGACGCTCTCGCCGCGGACCCGCAGCGCCATCAGAAACCCGCCCATTTGCGAGGGCGTCACTTCGCCCGACAGCATCGCGTCAAAGGCGGCCGCCGCTTCGACGCGGGTTAGCGTCGCCCCGGCTGCGACCTTGGCGATCAGCGGTTTGAAGGATTCCATTCCGGTCGCCTCAGCGCGACTGGCCGCGCCGTCGAAAGGCGCCGGCGAGGTCGAGAAAATTGCGGAGGATTTCGCGTCCGTGCTCGCTTGCGATGCTCTCCGGATGGAATTGCACGCCGTACACGGGCCGCTCTCGGTGAGCCACAGCCATGACGAGACCATCGTCGGTATCGGCGTTGACCTCGAGATCGTCGGGGGCCGTCGAGCGGTCGATGACGAGGGAATGATAGCGGGTGGCGTAGAACGGGCCGTTGAGGCCGCGAAAAAGCCCCTGCGCATTGTGCGCAATCAGCGAGATCTTGCCGTGCATCGGCGCCGGCGCCCGCACCACCTCGGCGCCGAAGGCCTGTCCGATCGCCTGATGGCCTAGGCAAACTCCGAGGATCGGCGTCGTCTCGCTCGCTGCACGCACCAGATCAAGGCAGATGCCCGCTTCGTTCGGCGTGCACGGGCCGGGCGAGAGGACGATCGCGTCCGGTTTTCCCGCCAGCGTGTCTGCGACGCTGATTTCGTCGTTTCGCCACACCGCAACGTCTGCGCCAAGCTCGCCGAGGTAATGGACAAGATTGAACGTGAAGCTGTCATAGTTGTCGATCAGCGCGACGCGTTGCATTCTCTCTCCCGCCACGGGCGCCGTCTTTTCCGACGGCGCGCCGCGCCCGTCAAGCCGAGCAATCCGTCTTCGGTTCCATGACGACGCGTTTATTGCGCCGCGGTTGATAAGCGGTCCAGACGAGAGGATGAAAAGCTGGGGATTGGGGGCGGCGCGCTCGAACTCGCCCATCGAAATATAGTTGGTCGACGCGGTCGACGGGCGCGCCAGGCTCCACGAAGAACGGCGTCGGCGCGATTGGGACAGCGCGCAGACCGCCACGTAAAGATGGCGTCGTCAAAGGTTGGCGACGGCGCTCCTGCTACAGAGAGACCCGGGCTGGGCGCCGTTGCGTCGCCGCGATCAGAGATGCGAAGCGACGATGCGCCAACCGTCGATCATCGGCTCGTCGTAGCCGAGCGCCTCGGCGCGCTCTCCGGCGGTCACTCCGGCATCGTCGAGATAGCGCGCAGGCAACGTGGCGAAACGGCTGCGATCGGCCATGACGGCCGCGCGATCGGCGATTGCGTTTAGTATTTGTTTACCAAGCCGCATTGGCCCGGAAAAGCCAAAATCCAGATTAGGATCGTTCGAACCCGCTGCATATGTAAGCACTTTTGTGGTTCCAGTTCGATGATAGCGCTTGTTTTCGGTGGCGGTATATGGCTTTTTGCTCCAAATGCAAGTCAATGTTTATGCTGGTTTGGAGTAGCACAGCTATACGATGAAATCGATCGACAGAGTGCCGCCGCTAAACGCGCTACGCACTTTCGAGGCGGTGGCTCGAAAACTCTCCTTCGCCCGAGCGGCGGAGGAATTGCACGTGACCAAGGCGGCGGTTGCGCAGCAGGTGAGAGGGCTCGAGCAGGAGATCGGCGCGCCGCTGGTCGTGCGCTCCGGCCGCGGGCTCGCGCTGACCGAAGCGGGGGCCGCCGGAGCGCCCGGACTGGCCGAGGGCTTCGCCGCTTTGGCTCGGGCGGCGCGGGCGATGCGCGAGGCCAAGGGCCGGCGTTTTCTCGTCATCAATTCGAGCCCGTCCTTCGCCGCGACCTGGCTCGTCGCCCGGGTCGGCAAGTTCAAGGCGCGCCATCCCGAGATCGACGTCCTGCTCGACGCCAATCCGAACGACGATTCGCTCGATCCGGGCGCCACCGACGCGCTGATCCGCTGGGGGGCCGGCGACTTCCCCGGCCTTCAGACGACGCTGCTCTTCAAGGAGGCCGTCTTCCCAGTCTGCTCGCCGAAACTGGCCGCAGGCGAAAATCCATTGAGGACTCCCGACGACTTAAATCGGCATACGCTCTTGCATCTTGAATCGAGCCCGTCCTACGCGTCCTGGCCGACCTGGTCCGATTGGCTGAGGGCGGCGGGGGCGAAAGACGTCGGATCGCGTCACGGCGTCTGGTTAAACAACATGGCGATGGCGATGCACGCCGCCGCGCAAGGGCAAGGGGTGGCGCTGAGTTCCTTCGCCATCGCTGCCGACGAACTCGCCGCCGGCCGACTCGTCGCTCCGTTTTCGACCAGCGTGAAAACGCCTTTCGGCTATTATTTCTTGTGCCGCCCGGAAGAGGGGATTACGCCGCAAATCAAGGCGTTGCGCGAGTTTCTTGTCAGCGAGGCTGAGCTGTCCGCCGCCGAGCCGGGTTGATCGCGGGACAAGAGCAAGGCGATCCCTGCCGGTTGACCTTCGGCTTGGACTTTCTTGGATCCGCAGGATTCCGATCAGTTTACCCCTCAAATCTCAAATCTTGTTTGGATTTCTCTTGGATTCCCTTGGATTTCCTCCGAAACGGGGGATCAATGGGTTGCGACCGAGTTGGAGAGAAGCACAGAAGGTTTGTTATGGGCGCCTCCGCCGACCAAGCAATCGATTGGTCGAATTGCGGGGCCGCGCCCAGCGCGACGATGACGACGACGGAAGTGTCTTAAGCTTAAGCATGACGGAAGGGCAGACGATATTCTGGTTTTCTGCAAGAGTTTGTCGTAGCCCTTGTCGAAAGCGGGACGGCCGGCGCAACGCCGTTCGCCTCGAAGATCGTGGCCAGTACAGTTTCGATGGCGTCGGCCTCCCGTCCGGCGGACAGCTTTTAAACCGCAGTGGGATCGAGCGAGTCGGTCAATAAACCATTGGTATCAGTTGGCGGGTGTGCTTGGAATAAAGCTGGTACTCAGGAAAGGTCTGACGAAGAATATCTTCCTCATAATGTATCCTGATGAGCTGAAAGGTCATTTGAACAGCAACCAGCAGCAGCGCCAGTGGTGAAATGAACTGGATCAACATTCCCAGCGTCGCCACGGCCTCCGCGAGATACAGCGGATGCCGCACGACCCGGTATGGACCGGAGATAACCAGCTTGCGGCTTTCCGGAAGGATGGAAAAGGACCGCCCGAGATTGGCGAGGACGTAGACCGCGAAGCCATTGCCGGCCAAAACCAACAGGGAAGCTACCACTTGCGCGGCGACCGGCAAGTCGGTTCGCTGGTTCAGCAGGAGAAGACCGGAGAGAAGGAATCCGCCAAGGATGGCCGCAGCGCGCGGCCACGCGCCGAAAGTTCTGCGGACAGGCCGTAGACGCACGGCGTAAAGGAACGCTACCAATGAATAAAACAGACCAACCGCCAACATCGCCAATGCGCCACTCAACAGATGAGCGTCAAGCTGCCCGAAATTGATCGCCTCAAGCTGGATGATCGCCCTTTTGGAACAGATCCCTGCCTCAAACGCAAAGATAAATCCAAGCGTCGCGCGAATACAGAAATCAACCATATCCTCATCAAACAAAGCCGAAGGTAACAGTGACTTACCCATCGTCATACTCAAGAATTACAATCTGACGTTTTATTGTATACCTCTGGCGCTAAAATACGATTAATCGCACGATTTGCCGCAGGCGATGGGTCTCCAAGGATGGCTCAGGGCACACTACCGCGCCTCGTTCCAAGATCACGCTTCGACACTCGATGCTTTGCATCGCGACTCGGGTAGGACTGGAGGAGCGGCTAGGGGTTACGTTCGCTCAAGCATGCGCCCGTCGCGGTCGTCATCGCGGTTAAATTCTAGACCCCGTCAGCCAAGCCGAAGAAGACAATTGCGGCCGTGATGCCGGCCAGGTCGCATAAGCTATTGAGGGCGCCACCGAGCGGCAGGGCCATCTCGAACCCCAGCGTCAGCAGGCCTGCGGCGCAGGCTCCGCTCCAGATCAGTCCACGGCTCAAAGAAATATCTCCAGTTTCAGTGCGCCGCAGAAAAAGGGGCGGCGTTCGCACGCGGCCAAAACGGCAGCGACAGGCCAAGGTTCCTTGGTGGACGAGATTTCTTGCCCGGGGGCGGCCTCGGGCGAACAACTCGCTCTCTCTGCCGCTTCAAGAGGCAGGGAGCCAGGCCGGCGGCAACTTCCAGCGCTCGCAAGTCGGCGGCGCAGAAGAATCTGTGAATATTTTGTGACAAATTGTTGATTTTTTATTGCCGGCGGCGGGCGTTCGGATTAGAGTTAACAAACAAGGCTGCGCCGGACGCAGGCGTCCGGGACCAAAGGGTTGTAAACCCCCTACGGCCCTTAGCGTCGCGGCCATTGGGAGGGAATGAACGGTGGCGCCGCGGGGGGCCTATTGCGCTTACCCGGCCCGGTCTTCCTTTCCGACAACTCGGCGGTCGAAAGCAGCAATGCGTTCGGCCGCTTTTTGTGTGACGCTTCCGGAAGCCTCCTTTCCGCCATCGTCGGCCCCGCCACCGCGAATGCTGCGGGCGGTCACTTTCTCGCCGCGATCTGACGGCAGAAATGCCAATGGAGGCGATGAGGAACAGTGGCCCGACTTTGCAGGAACTGCGGCGGCGGGATGTCGTCGATCGGGACAGGAACCTGCATGGGCATTGAGTGCGGCGGATGTCGCGGCCGACGCCGACGGCATCTCAGAACCGACGGGGGTCGTTAGCGAATTTGAAACAAAGCAGGTTCAAAAGTGCCATGCGGAGTTAAGCCTACGGCGAAGTTCCCGCGGCATCGGGCGAGAGGCGGGAATTGCGGCGCCAAACCGGCCTGCTCCCGACGTGCGAGTGAGCGTTTATGAGCGTTTCGCGGCTTAAGCTCGGCGCCCTCGCGGCCAAACGCGGGTGGGTCGGGGCAGCGGCCGTAGTCGCCGCCGGGCTGTCCGGTTGCGCTAGCCCGACCGTTCAGCATTACGCGCACGGCCACGAATATTTCTCGCAAGCCAAGTACGGTCACGCCAGTCCTAAAGTTGTCGCCGACGGCGAGCCGGTGCCCAAGGGCGGCGGCCAATATCTTGTCGGTCATCCCTACACAATCGCCGGGCACACTTACTATCCGTCCGAAACCACAGCCTATTCGGCGGTCGGCATGGCGTCGTGGTACGGCGCGGCCTTCCATGGCCGACGAACTGCGAATGGCGAAGTCTACGACATGGCCTCGCTTACCGCCGCTCATCCGACGCTGCCGCTCCCGTGCTACGCGCGGGTGACGAATCTCGGCAACGGCTACTCCGTGATCGTACGGGTCAACGATCGGGGGCCCTATCACGGGGGACGAGTGATGGACGTGTCTTCGCGTACAGCGGACGTGCTCGGTTTCAAGGGCGCCGGCACCGCCAGGATCAAGGTCGAATATGTCGGCCGCGCCCCGCTCGAAGGCTCGGACGACGCCACACTGATCGCAAGTCTACGCACCGACGGCTCGCCGGCCATGCTCGACGGCTATTCTGCGCCCGTCATGGTGGCAAGTCGCGATGGGCAGGGGCCGTCGGTTTTCGCCGCTCTCTTCGGCGGGGACCGCTCGGCGGCGCAACCGGTTCAGGAACCGCCGCCGGCCCCGCCGGAGCCGGTCCGGGTCGCGGCGGCGGAGCCGCCGCCTGCGCCAGAACCGCGACCGGAGCCTGAACCGGCGAAGGTCTCGCGGGTGGCGGTTGCATTCCACCAGCCGCATGGCGCAGTCCCGTTGCCGCCTCCGCGCCCGTTCGACCTCGGATTGATCCGCGCCTCGATCGCCGTCGCCGCCGCACCGCGGCAACGACCCCTTGCCGAGGCCGCGTTCGCGGCGCCGCCGCGACGGCCGATCCTGCAGGCGAGCGCGGAAAAGGCGCTCTATTTCTCGGACAGCGCCTTGGAACGGCGTCCGCGCTCGGCTGCGTTCGACCGGGCAAAGCCGGCAAAAGGCCTTGCGACCGACGAGTAGGGTCTATTTGGCGGCGCCAAATCGCCCCAGTCGTGAGAGATATTGCCACCGCTTTCCAGCGATGTAGAAAGCGTTGCGCGCGCCGAGGCGCCGCTCGAAGGGAACCTCCAGTGGCGTTCGTCCGCATCGCACTCGCTCTGTTGGCGTTCGGCCTCCTGTCGGCGCAGGCTCAGGCGCGTGACGAAGGCTTCAGCACAAGCGCCGGTTTCGCGCTCGTCGAGGATTATGACAGCGGCGCTGTGCTGTTCGAAAAGAACGCCGATGCGCCGATGCCGCCGGCCTCCACGGCCAAGCTTCTCACCGCGGAAATCATCTTCGGCGAACTGAAGGAAGGGCGGCTCCACCTCGACGATATTTTCGATGTCTCCGAGAAGGCTTGGCGCGAGGGCGGCGCGCACGCGCATGGCGCGGCGATGTTCCTGGCTGTCCACAGCCATGTCCGGGTCGAGGACCTGTTGCGCGGGCTCATCATCCAGTCGGGCAACGATGCGGCGATGACGCTTGCGGAAGGAATCGCCGGGACCGAAGCGAACTTCGCCGAAATGATGAACAAGCGAGCTGCCGAACTCGGCATGGTGAGTTCGCATTTCGCCAATGCGCGCGGCAAGTTCGATGCCAGCCAGCACGTCACCGCGCGCGACATGGCGCTCCTGGCGGCTTACGTGATCAGGAATTATCCTGATTATTATCATTATTTCGGCGAGAAGGAGTTCACCTGGAACAAGATCCGGCAGCTCAATCGCAATCCGCTTTTGACCATGGACATCGGCGCGGACGGGCTGAAGGCCGGCGACATCGCGGACGGCGGATTTGCGCTCGTCGGCACAGCGGTCCAGGACGGCCAGCGGCTGATCGTCGTGATGAACGGCCTCAAGTCGGCGACCGAGCGCGCTGAGGAAGCGCGGAAGCTGTTCGACTACGGCTTCCACT
Organism: uncultured Alphaproteobacteria bacterium; assembly: GCA_963820795.1. Classification (GTDB taxonomy): domain Bacteria; phylum Pseudomonadota; class Alphaproteobacteria; order Rhizobiales; family Beijerinckiaceae; genus Roseiarcus. The sequence goes on along the minus strand of CAWGBJ010000007.1, from coordinate 37,603 downwards.
CTTTCGACCGACGCGTTCTTTTCGGGCCTGGCGACAAGGTCGGGGCCGCCTCCGTCTACGGCGGCAGATCGAGTGAAGTTCCGCTCGTCAGCGAGGGGCCGATCGTGCTTTTCGCGCCGCGCGAGGACAGCGACAAGCTCGTCGCCAAGATCGTCTATAACGGCCCTCTCGCCGCCCCGGTCGAAGCGGGCAGGGAGGCGGCGCGGCTGAAGATCTGGCGCGGAGACATGCTGGTTGTCGACGTCCCGCTGAAGACCGGCGGCGCCGTGCCGCTCGGCGGCCTGACCCAGCGCGCTTTCGACGCGGGGATCGAGCTTGCGGGCGACGCGGTCCGCCGGGCGCTGACGCGCCAATGACAGGGGCGGCGCGAGGCCGCTTCATCACCCTCGAGGGCGGCGAGGGCGCCGGCAAATCGGTGCAGGCAAAGCTGCTCGAGACGAAGTTGAGGACGCGGGGGCTCGAGGTCGTTCAAACTCGGGAACCAGGGGGCTCGCGGGACGCGGAAGTCCTGCGCGAGGCGATCCTGTCTGGGTTCGCGGCCCAGTTCGGCGCCGAAGGGGAGGCGTTGCTGTTCGCCGCAGCTCGCATCGACCATCTCGACGAGACGATCTTGCCGGCGCTCGCTCGCGGCGCCTGGGTTGTCTGCGACCGCTTCGCCGAATTCGACCCGGGCATACCAGGGCGCTGCAGGCAACGTGCCTGAAGCCCTGATCGCCCGGCTTGAACATATCGCCGTTGGACCGAATAAGCCCGACCTCACCTTGATCCTGGACATTCCGCCGGAGGCGGGCCTGGCGCGAGCGGCGAGACGGCGAGGGCAGGGCGGCGCCGATCGCTTCGAGACCCAGGGGCTCGCATTTCACGAGACCCTCCGTCGGTCGTATCTCGCGATCGCTGCCGCCGAGCCTGAGCGTTGCGTAGTCATCGACGCGCTGAAGTCGGAAGAGGAGGTGGCGGCTGACATCTGGTCCGCTGTGGAGACGCGCCTCGATCCCGCCAGCGCCTTGAAGCCGGCCGAGCCATGAAGCGGGCCGAAGTCGAGGAGGCGCCGGAGAGCGACGCGTTTGCCGGCGCGCCGCATCCGCGCCACGCCACACGGCTCGTTGGCCACCGGGCCGCCGAGGCCGAGATGCTTGCGGCCTACCGCGACGGGCGCCTCGCGCACGCCTGGCTGATCGGCGGTCCGGAGGGCGTGGGCAAGGCGACGCTTGCTTGGCGGTTCGCCCGCTTCCTCCTCGCCAATCCCGATCCGGCCGCACGATCCGTCCGCGAGGCGCGGGACCTCGCAGTCGATGCGGATAGTTCGGCGGCCCGTCAGGTGGGCGCGCTCGCCCATCCGGATTTCGCTTTGATCCGGCGTGAGTGGCGGACGTCCCCGAAGGGCTTCGCCAGCGAGATCGGCGTCGATGCGGTGCGCGAGGCGATGCAGGTCTTTCAGCTCTCGGCGGCTCTCGGCGGCTCGCGGATCGCAATCGTCGATTGCGCCGAGGATTTGAATCGCAGCAGCGCCAACGCGCTGTTGAAGGTCATCGAGGAGCCTCCCGACCGCTCGCTCATCCTTGTCGTCTCGCACCTGCCAGGACAGGTGTTGCCGACCATCCGCTCGCGATGCCGGCGGTTGAGACTCGACCCCCTGTCGGAAAGCGAAGTCGTCGAGACGATCGGAACGTTGGGGCCACCCTGGAGCGAAGTCGATCCAGCCGCAGCGACGAACGCCGCCAGGCGAGCGAACGGGTCGGTCCGCGAGGCGCTTAGCCGGCTGTCGCCGGACATGGAAGGGATCAGCCAGCTGATCGACGCGACCATCGCGGATCTGCCGCGGCCCGATCCCCGCATGACGGCCAGGCTCGCGGAGGCGCTCGCCGGAAAGGCCTCAGGGGAGGCCTTTCAGGCATTCCACCGTGAGCTCTATGACTGGCTGACGGACTATGCTCTGAGGAGCGTGTCCTCAGCGGCGCGAGCCGACGAACTCGGGGCGCTTTGGGACCGCATCCGTGACGCGGCGCGCGAGACGGAGACGCTCAACCTCGATCGCAAGCTGCATGTCCTGACGATCTTCGCCGAGATCGCGGCGCTTGCCCGGCGAGCCCGGTAAAGGGTCGCCGAGCAAGTTTCCATCCCCCGGAAAATGCTCTAGGACGGCGCGCTATGAGCCGTTTCTACGTCACCACCGCGATCCCTTACGCGAACGGCGTGCCGCATATCGGCCACGCCTATGAGCGCATCGCCACCGACGCCATCCAGAGGTTCATGCGGCTCGACGGCCGGCAGACCCTGTTCGTCACCGGCGTGGACGAATACGGCCTCAAGGTTCGGCAGACGGCGGCGCGCGAAGGCGTGACGCCGCAAGCCTTCGTCGACCGCGTCGCCGCCGAGTTCGAGGCGATGGGCGACCTCTTGAACGCGCGCGCCGACGACATCGTCCGCACGACCGAACCGCGCCACGCCCGCGCCGTGCAAGCGATGTGGGAGCGCATCGCGGCCAACGGCGACATCTACCTGTCGAAATATACCGGCTGGTACTCGGTGCGTGATGAGGCCTATTTCGACGAGAGCGAACTCTCCGATGGACCCGACGGGACGAAGCTCGCCCCAAGCGGCGCGCCGGCCCAATGGGTCGAGGAGGAAAGCTACTTCTTCCGCCTCTCGGACTATGCGGATAAGCTGCTCGCGCATTACGAGGGTCACCCCGACTTCGTCACGCCGGAGACGTATCTGCGCGAGATCGTCGCCTTCGTGAAGCGGGGGCTCGCCGACCTTTCGATCAGCCGCACGGCGCTCGACTGGGGCGTGCCCGTGCCGGGGGATCCGAAGCACGTGATGTACGTCTGGGTCGACGCGCTGACCAATTACATCACCGCAACCGGCTTCCCCGACCCCGCCGCTCCGCGCGCCAGGTTCTGGCCGGCCGACGCGCATGTGATCGGCAAGGACATCACCCGGTTCCACTGCATCTACTGGCCGGCCTTGCTTATGTCCGCCGGGTTGCCGCTGCCGCGCCAGGTCGTCGTGCACGGCTTCCTGTTCAACCGCGGCGAGAAGATGTCGAAGTCGGTCGGCAACGTCGTGAGCCCGGCGAGCCTCGTCGCCGCCTACGGCCTCGATCCAGTGCGCTACTTTTTCCTGCGCGAAGTGCCGTTCGGGCAGGACGGCAGTTACTCGCACGAGGCGATCGTGTCGCGCCTGAACGCCGACCTCGCCAACGATATCGGCAATCTGGCGCAGCGCTCGCTCACGATGATCGCCAGGAACTGCGGCGGCGCCACTCCCGACCCGCACGAGGCCGAGCCTTCGCCCGACGATCTCGCCATGCTCGCCCGCGCCGATGCGCTGATCGGCGAAGCGCGGCGGCATATGCAGATCTACCTCATCCATCTCTACGTTGGCGCGGTCTTCGACGTCGTCGCCGAGGCGAACCGCTATTTCGCCAAGGCCGAGCCCTGGCGGCTGGCCAAGAGCGATCCCGCCCGGATGCGGCTCGTGCTTTACGTCACGATCGAGACGCTGAGGATTTGCGCGATCCTTTTGCAGCCGGTCATGCCAGCCAGCATGGCCAGGCTTCTCGACCTGCTCGCCGTGCCCGCCGACGCCCGCGCTTTCGCGGCGGCGAACGCGGGGACGGCGGCAGGCCGCCTCGACGCGCCCGGCCGTCTAGAGCCGGGCAGGGCGCTTCCGGCGCCTGCGCCCGTCTTCCCCCGCTACGTCGAGCCCGAGGCTTAGAAGTGAGCCTCCGTCTCATCGACAGCCATTGCCACCTCGACTTCCCCGACTTCGCCAACGAACTCGACGCTGTCGTCGAGCGCGCCGAAGCCGCCGGCGTCGAGCGGATGATCACCATCGGCACCAGGGTCGACGCGGCCGACCGCTTGGTCGCGATCGCTGAGCGCTACGCCAGCGTCTATTTCACCGTCGGCACGCATCCGCACGAGGCGGCAGGCGAGAGGGCGGCGGACTTTGAGGCGATGCGCCGGTACGCCTTGCATCCGAAATGCGTCGGCGTCGGCGAAGCCGGTCTCGACTATCACTATAATTTCGCGCCGGCAGACCAGGCCAAACGCGTCTTCCGCGGCCAGATCGCCCTGGCGCGCGAGCTCGGCTTGCCGCTCGTCATCCATACGCGCGACGCCGAGGGGGATACGGCCGCAATCCTCCGCGAGGAGATGGGGCAGGGGCGGTTCAGCGCGCTCCTCCATTGCTTCACCTCGTCGCGCGGGCTCGCCGAGACGGGGCTCGAGCTCGGGCTCTCGATCTCGTTTTCCGGCGTCGTCACCTTCAGAAACTCCAGCGACTTGCGCGCCGTCGCCCGCGAGGTCCCGCTCGACCGTCTCCTGGTCGAGACCGACGCGCCGTATCTCGCGCCCGTTCCGCACCGCGGCAGGCGCAACGAGCCGGCCTTCGTCGCCGCGACAGCGCGAGCGCTTGCCGAAGCGAAGGGCATTTCTCCCGAGGCGCTCGCTGAGGCGACGCGGACCAACACGCGTCGCGTCTTCTCGAGGCTCGGTCCGGCCGGACCTCCGCCTTGAGCCTTCGCCTAACCATTCTGGGCTGCGGCTCCTCGGCCGGCGTGCCGCGCGTCGGACAGGGCTGGGGCGCCTGCGACCCAGCCAACCCGCGGAACCGCCGGCGCCGCTGCTCAGCCCTGATCGAGCGCATGGGCCCCAGCGGCGCGACGACCGTCCTCATCGACACTTCGCCCGATCTGCGCGAGCAATTGATCGAGGCCGGCGTCAAACGGCTCGACGGCGTGCTGATCACCCATCCGCACGCCGATCACACCCACGGCATCGACGATCTGAGGCCGCTCTATCTGATGGCCAGGCGCCGGGTCGACATCCACATGAACGAGCTGACCTCGCTCATCGTACGGAAGAACTTTTCCTATATTTTCGAGATGCCTGAAGGCAGTTCTTATCCTCCGATGGCAAACGACCTGCGGCTCGTGTCGGATAGGGCCTGCCGGATCGATGGCCCCGGCGGCGAGATCGAGGGTACGCCGTTCGATCTCGACCACGGCGACATCAGCGCGCTCGGCTTCCGTTTCGGCGGCCTCGCCTACACGCCCGACGTCAAGCGCATTCCTCAGGACAGCCGCCGCCATCTCGAGGGGCTCGAGGTCTGGATCATCGATGCGCTGCGCTACCGGCCGCATCCATCGCATTTCAGCCTCGATGAGGCCCTGGCTGAAATCGAGCTTTTCCGGCCGCGCCGCGCCATCCTCACCAACCTGCACGTCGACCTCGACTACGAAACCCTCATGAAGCGCCTGCCGGCGCATATCGTACCCGCTTACGACGGCATGCCCGTCGAGGGATTTGACTGAAAGGAAAGCGCCGCCATGTCGGCCGAAGACGCCATCCACGCCTTTCTCAGCCAGCATGAGGAAGCTGAGGCGCGGTTCCTGTCGGAGATCGTCAGGGTCCCGTCCGACAACCCGCCCGGCGATTGCGCCGGCGCAGCCGAGACGGTCGCCAAGCTCCTCGAAGGCCTGGGCTTCACGGTCGAGCGGCACAAGGTCCCGGAAGCGCTCGTCCGGGCGAACGGCATGATTTCGGCGACCAATCTGATCGTGCGGCGCCGGTTCGGGCAGGGCGGCCCGACGATCGCCCTCAACGCCCATGGCGACGTAGTGCCGCCGGGCGCCGGCTGGACGCACGACCCCTACGGCGCCGAGATTGTCGACGGCTGGATGTATGGGCGCGGCGTCGCGGTGTCGAAATCGGACATCGCCACCTACGCTTTCGCCATCTTGGCGCTGGAGAGGTCCGGCGCGAAGCTCAACGGGACGGTTGAACTGCACGTCACCTACGACGAGGAGGCGGGCGGCGAGATCGGCCCGCGCCATATCTTCGAGCAGGGCCTGTCGCGGCCCGATCTCGCCATCGGCGCCGGCTTCTCCTATGCCGTCGTCACCGCCCACAACGGCTGCCTGCACCTCGAGGTCGAGGCTCTCGGCCGCTCCGCCCACGCCGCCCGTCCGTTCACCGGCGTCGATGCGCTGGAAGCGGCCAATGCGGTCCTGACGGCCCTCTACAGCTGGCGCGGCGGCCTCGCGGCGCGAACCTCCGCCGTTCCGGGCATCGGCTCGCCGCAGATGACGATCGGACTCATCTCGGGCGGGATCAACACCAACGTCGTCCCGGACCGCGTCGCGTTCCGGCTCGACCGGCGCATGACGCCGGAGGAAAACCCGGCCGAAGTCGAGGCGGAGCTGCGCGCGGTCATCGCCGCCGCGGCGGCGCTGCATCCGCAGGCCAAAGTCGCCGTCAAGCGCATTCTTCTCGCCGAGCCGCTGACGCCGGCGCCGGGAGGCGCGAGGCTGACCGAGGCGCTCTGCCGCCACGCCAGCCGCCTCATGGGGGAAAAGGTCGGCCCCTCCGGCGTGCCGCTCTATACCGACGCGCGCCATTACGCCAAGGCCGGCGTGCCGATCGTGCTCTACGGCGCCGGCCCGCACACGATCGAGGAAGCCAACGCCCACCGCGCCGACGAGCGCCTGCCGCTCGCCGACCTCGCCAAGGCGACGGAAGTCATTGCACTGACGCTGGCGGAACTGATGGGGGGCTGAGGGCAGGGGTCGCCGTTCGAGACCCGGCCATCGGCGGCAGAGGCGGCGCGCCGCCGCCGGGCCCCAAGCGAAGGACCGGGCAAGGAAATCTTGCCATTTCCTCGCGCCGGCCGGCTCTGACGCGTTCGCGGAAAATCAGGCCATTTCGCCTGTTACTCCCTGCGAACAAGGGAATCGCTCCCGGCGCTCCCCGAGCCATTGCACAAATCCATTGTATTTCATTGGCTTGAGATAATTTGTTCGTGCGGAAGGGGAAGGACGGAACAGGCGGATTAATCCCCTGTTGAGCCCCGGAACAGGAGGGACCGGGACACGCGCGCGGACGCGGAAAACCGGCTTCGCGAGAGCGTGATCGCGAAGAATTGCTAAACTTTGACGGTTTCCTCGCGCTACGCTTCAGGATCTCCGGCGATGACGTTGTAAATCAATGTCTTTTCTCAATCGGTATCGGGCAAAAAAACGCCGGCGCGCGAGCGCCGGCTTTTTGCGCAATTATCTCCTCGAAATAATTTCAAGAGCGAAGCCGCGGCTTGCGCCGCGAACCCCTCATCCGGCCGGCTGCGCCGGCCACCCCCGGGTCAGCCCGGGGAGGAAGGGGCTCGCGGAACGCCAGATGGCCTAGTAGTCCATGCCGCCCATGCCGCCCATGCCGCCGCCACCCGGCATGGCGGGGCTCTCCTTCTTCGGCCGGTCGGTGACCATGGCCTCGGTCATGATCAGCAGGCCGGCGACCGACGACGCGTCCTGGAGGGCGACGCGCACGACCTTCGCCGGGTCGACAATGCCCGCATTGAACATGTCGACGTATTGCTCGGTCTGGGCGTCGAAACCGTAGGTCTGCGACTTGTTTTCCAGGATCTTGCCGACGACGATCGAGCCTTCGCTGCCGGCGTTCTCGACGATCTGGCGGATCGGCAACTCGAGCGCTTTCAGCACGAGATTGATCCCGGCCTGAATTTCGGCGTTCTCGTCATGGATCTTGCCGATCGCCGCCTTGGCGCGCAACAGCGCCACGCCGCCGCCCGCCACGATGCCTTCTTCGACCGCAGCCTTGGTCGCGTGCATCGCGTCGTCGACTCTGTCCTTCTTCTCCTTCACCTCGACCTCGGTCGATCCGCCGACGCGGATGACCGCGACGCCGCCCGAGAGCTTCGCCAGCCGCTCCTGCAGCTTCTCCTTGTCGTAGTCCGAGGTCGTGTCTTCGATCTGCGCCTTGATCTGGGCGATGCGGCCTTCGATGTCGGATTTCTTGCCGGCGCCGTCGATGATCGTGGTGTTTTCTTTCTCGATCCGCACCCGCTTCGCCTTGCCGAGCATTTGCAAAGTGACGTTCTCGAGCTTGATGCCGAGATCCTCGGCGATCATCTGGCCGCCGGTGAGGATGGCGATGTCCTCGAGCATCGCCTTGCGGCGATCGCCGAAGCCGGGCGCCTTGACGGCCGCGACCTTGAGGCCGCCGCGCAGCTTGTTGACCACCAGCGTCGCCAGCGCCTCGCCCTCGATATCCTCGGCGATGATGACGAGCGGCTTGCCCGCCTGCACGACCGCCTCGAGCAGCGGCAGCAGCGGCTGCAGCGAGGAGAGCTTCTTCTCGTGAATGAGCAGATAGGCGTCCTCGAGCTCGGCCACCATCTTCTCGGCGTTGGTGACGAAGTAGGGCGACACATAGCCGCGGTCGAACTGCATGCCCTCGACGACGTCGAGCTCGGTCTCGGCGGTCTTTGCCTCTTCGACGGTGATCACGCCTTCGTTGCCGACCTTCTTCATCGCATCGGCGATCATCTTGCCGATCGCTTTGTCGCCGTTCGCCGCGATCGTGCCGATCTGGGCGATCTCCTCGGAGGACTGGACCTTCTTCGCCCGGCGTTCGATATCCTTCACCACCGCCTCGACCGCGAGGTCGATGCCGCGCTTCAGATCCATCGGATTCATGCCGGCGGCGACGAGCTTGAGCCCCTCGCGAATGATCGAGGCGGCAAGCACGGTCGCCGTGGTCGTGCCGTCGCCGGCGAGGTCGTTGGTCTTCGAGGCGACCTCGCGCACCATCTGCGCGCCCATGTTCTCGAACTTGTCCTCGAGCTCGATCTCCTTGGCGACCGCGACGCCATCCTTGGTGATGCGCGGAGCGCCATAGGATTTGTCGAGAATGACGTTGCGGCCCTTCGGACCGAGGGTCACCTTGACCGCATTGTTGAGAATATCGACTCCGCGCAGCATTCTTTCGCGGGCGTCGGCGGAGAATCGGACATCTTTTGCAGCCATGATTTCAATTCCTTGGTTGGGGTGTAGATTGAACGTCAGACGAACCGCCTAAAGCGCTATTTGATGGCGGACGACCTCGCCCCCCAACTTCCCCGGGATTGGATCTCGGGGATGGTGGAGGAAGCAAACAGTTAACTCGACCAGCGCGTCAGGCGGCCTTCTTCTTGGCCGCGCCGGCGCCTTCCTTCTTCGCCGCACCGGCGCCTTCGAGGACGCCCATGACGTCGGATTCCTTCATGATCAACAGGTCCTCGCCGTCGATCACGACTTCGTTGCCCGACCACTTGCCAAACAGCACCCGGTCGCCGGCCTTCAGTTCCGATGGGACGACCTTGCCCTTGTCGTCGCGGGCGCCCGGCCCGACGGCGATGACTTCGCCCTCCTGCGGTTTCTCCTTCGCGGTGTCTGGAATGATGATGCCGCCTTTCGTCTTTTCCTCGCCCTCGATGCGGCGGATGACGACACGGTCGTGCAGCGGACGAAATTTCATGGGGGGTCTCCTCTCAGGGCGCGGCGCGCTGCTCATGACGCCGCGAAGTTTTGGCGACGCTCAGATAGCTCCGATTGGCACTCGACGCAAGGGAGTGCCAATCGGACTTATAACTTCTCCGTGTGCAGCAAAAGCCTGGGCCGACGCGAAGGCCTGGGGTCTGTCTCAAGATTGTGGGGTTCCAACCCCATACGAGACTGGAGCTTTGCGGATGATCATCGTCGAGACGTTCGAGGGCGCGCGCCCTGCGCGATCCCCGACCGACCCAGATCAGGATCGACACCTCATGACCATCGCCACGCTCCCCGCCGCGCAACCCCGCTTCTCCTCGCCTCCAGCCGCACGCCGGAGCCGGAACGCGACGTCCTCACGACCTCCAAAGACGCTCTCCAGCCGTTGCGCCCACATTCGCCATTCCCCATCCGCGCCCCCGAAAGAGCCCGTCGAGTCGGCTCCAATCGCCGATCCGTCCGCGACCCCAAAATCCCTATAGGTGGCGCCTAACCAACAACGCCTTTTCCTGCCCCCGGTTTCCTCCTTACGAGGCTTTCGGAGGCCGGCCCCGAGCCCGGTCCCCGTGCGCCCGCAAAGGGCCGGCCTCCAAAACCCTTCAGTGTTGCGGTCATTTGCAGACTATGAAGGCGGGCGCCATAGTTGGGCAAACTCGTCGTTTCTTGCCTACTCGTTGAGGTCCCTCTGAGGCCTGCCAGACATGAAAATCGCCCTGACCCCATTGGATTTCGCGCGGCGCGCGCGTCGACTCTATGCAAAACGCGAAGCTGTCATCGATGGAGATTTGCGCTACACCTACGAGGAATTTCTCGCGCGCTGCGACCGCTGGTCAGCCTGCTTGCAAAAGATGGGAATCAAGACTGGGGACCGGGTGGCCTATATTGCTCCGAATACCCATTCGCAGCTTAAGTCTTTTTATGCCGTGCCGCAGATCGGCGCGGTGCTTGTTCCCATCAATTATCGTCTGACCGCGGAAGACTTCGCCTATATCGTCAACCACAGCGGCGCCCGCGTCCTCTGCGTGCACAGCGACTATCTCGACACCGTCGAGGGCGTCCGAAAGCAATTGTCCGGAGTCGAGCGGTTCGTGGCGTTGGAGGGATCCAAGGACGGCTGGATTGATTACGAGGGCTTGATAGAGGCGGAATCGACGGCCTTCGCGCCGGTTGAGATCGATGAGGACGATCTGATCACCATCAATTACACCAGCGGCACGACGGCACGCCCGAAAGGCGTCATGATCACGCACCGCAACGCCTACCTCAACGTCCTCGGCACGCTGGCGCATTTTCAGATGTCCCCGGAAGATCGGTATTTGTGGACGCTGCCGATGTTTCACGCCAACGGATGGACCTTCGTGTGGGCTGTCACAGCGCGCGGCTCGAGGCATGTCTGCCTTGGCAAGGTCGATCCGACCATGATCTTCGAACTGGTCGAACGCGAGTTCGATTACCACCCTTTGCGCTGCGCCGACCGTGCTGATCGGCATCGCAAATGCGCCGGAGGCTGTGCGCAAGCGCGCCGCGGGCAAGGTTGTGCGTCTACTGACCGCCGGCGCGCCGCCCGCCGCCGTCACCATCGAACTCATCGAGCGCGGTCTGGGTTGGAATGTCACGCATATCTACGGGTTGACCGAGACTTCGCCTTTCATACTCATCTGCGAGGAACTTCCCGAGCATCGAAAGCTTCCGCTCGCCGAGCGCGCGACAGTCAAGGCCCGCCAGGGCGTGGAGTTGGTAAGCTCGGGAGAAATCAGGGTATCGGACAAGTCCGGTCGGGAGGCGCCCCACGACGGGCAGACGCTCGGCGAAATCTGCGTTCGCGGGAACGTCGTGATGAAGGGCTATTTCAACGATGTCGCGGAAACCGACAGGGCGATCGTCGACGGCTGGTTTCATACCGGCGACGCAGCAGTCGTGCATCCCGACGGCTATATCGAAATCCGCGACCGGTTCAAGGATGTCATCATCAGCGGTGGGGAAAACATCTCGTCTGTGGAAGTCGAGAGCGTATTGCTTCGCCACGATGCGGTGCAGGAGGTCTCGATCGTGGGTATGCCGCATCCAAAATGGGGAGAAGCGGCGCACGCGTTTGTCGTGCTCCGTCCCGGCAAAACCGCTACGGAAGCCGAACTCATCCAATTTGCGCGTGACCATCTTGCCCACTTCAAAACGCCGAGTTGGATTTCGTTCGTCGACGATCTGCCAAAAACCGCGACCGGCAAAATACAAAAATTCTTGCTGCGCGGCCGCACGGCAGCTATTTCCAAACAGTAGATTTCTCCGGCCTTCGAGCTCAGTGGACGGCGGGCGGCGCTCAGCGGACGGCCGGAGTTGACATGAAGCGGCCATCGAGGATCCCGGCTGCTTCGGTCGGCGAGGCGAAGCGCAAGACGTGCGTTCCGTGCTACCAAGTCAAGGTTAAGGGCCACGACTTCGTCTTGGTCGGATTTGCATACAGACGGGCGCGCATAGCGCGGGATCGGAGACCTAGGTATCCCCGCATGAACGCATCGCCATCGCCGCCCATCGTGACGCGCTGCTGGCGCCTCGATCAACGTCTGCTACAGGCGGACACAAAGCCTTCCCTGGCGCCCCCCTTGTACGCCCGCTATCCCGACTGTCCCCGCCGTTCGCCCAACGGGCGCAATCCGCCCATTTGCGACTGCCCGCGCGGGTAGCAAGCGTTGGGTTTTGACCACAAGGAGAAGATGACTGATATTTTTCCTTCTCGGGCAAGCAGGAGTGTCGCCTTGAGCCTCCAGAACGTTGGGGTCGCCGTCAGGGCGCCGACGAAGGAAAAGGCAAAGGCTCGCGTGTTGCGCAGGATGCTGGCGCTCGACGATTTTGATTTGGCGGCGCGCGGGATATTGCCTCGACCCATCTACGGATTTGTGGCGGGAGGGGCGGAGACAGGTTCTACCCTCGCGGCGAATCGCAGAGCTTTTTCGCAGTACGCGCTTGTGCCGCGCGTTCTCGTCGATACATCGAACCGCCGCATTGATTCGGAGGTCTTCGGACTCCCTTGCGCCGCGCCGTTTGGCATCGCCCCGATGGGGGCGGCAGGTTTGGCGGCGCATCTTGGCGACATCGTCCTCGCGCGGGCCGCCGAGGAGATGCGCATACCTTTCATTTTGAGCGCATCCTCGATGGTTCCTCTCGAAAAGGTGCGAATGGCGAACAAATCAGCCTGGTTCCAAGCTTATTTGCCTGGCGAGCCCGGCCGAATCGTCCCTCTCGTCGAACGCGTGAAATCGGCGGGCTTCGAAGTCTTTGTCATTACGGTCGATTTGCCTGTTACGGGCAATCGAGAGAACAACATTCGAAACGGATTCAGCCTGCCGCTGAAGCCGTCGCTGCGATTGGCATGGGACGGGCTGACACGGCCGCGTTGGCTTTTGGGGACGGCTTTCCGCACTTTGCTCAATTCCGGCATGCCGCACTTCGAGAACTTGGACGCCACGCGAGGGCCGCCCGTTCTCTCGCGCAACCTGTTGCGCGAGGTTGGCCGAAGGGACGGCTTGGCCTGGCCTCATTTGGAGCTCATACGAAGGCATTGGCCCGGCAAACTGGTGGTGAAGGGCGTCCTGGCGCCGGAGGACGCCAAAATGGCGCACGAAATTGGCGCAGATGGAGTTATTGTCTCCAATCACGGCGGACGGCAATTGGACTATGCAATCGCTTCGCTGACCGCCTTGCCGGACATTGTCGAATCCGCCGGCGATATGATCGTCATGATGGATGGCGGAATAAGGCGCGGAACTGATGTCATGAAAGCGATGGCGCTTGGCGCTCGCTTCGTGTTCGTTGGGAGGCCGTTTCTATTTGCTGCCGCCGTCGCGGCTGAAGCTGGCGTCAGCCACGCCGTCTCCGTACTGTCTGACGAATTGCGCCGAGACCTCGCGATGATCGGCGCCAACAGACCAGAGGCATTGTCGCCAGCCTTTCTAAACTCGGCGCGCGATTCGGACCATGTCAAGAAAGCGCAGCAAACTTGAAGCGCCAGACCACGGCGAGCCTTTCAGGTCACGCTTGCCTCCCGTGATCTAGACCCGGCCCCGACCGGCTTTACGTCGCCGCGCGGGGGCTGGTAGAGTGAATGAACGGATCATTCACTCTCGGTGTGGCGCGCGATGGCGGAAATCATTGAAGACGCTTCGACGAGGGCCGACGAGGCGACAGGGAAGGGCGACGTAGACGAGACTCATCCTGTCGCAACAGGCCCCCGCGGGGAGTGTACGAAGCCGCGGTTGCTGTTCATCGACAACGTGCGGTGGGTGATGATCCTGCTGGTGCTGAGCATGCACGCCGCGGATACCTACAGCCCCCTCGGCAATTGGTACTATCAGGAGCATCCAGCGATTGGGCCGGTCGGCACGCTATTCTTCGTTACCTATCAGGGCGTGCTGCAAGGTTTCTTCATGGCGCTGCTTTTCTTCGTCGCCGGATGCTTCGCCGCCAAGTCATATGACGCCAAAGGGGCTCGGGCTTTCATCGCGGGCCAACTCTACAGGCTCGGGGCGCCGACACTGTTCTTTGTCGTGGTCTTGGGTCCGATAACCGAATATTACGTGGCCCACTCGTGGCGCACCAAGCAATCTTTTGCTCACGAAATGGTCCTCTACTTCCTTCGCGGCCGCTTCCTTTCAGGAACCGGGCCGATGTGGTTCTGCGCCGCGCTGCTTTTGTTTTCCGGGATCTACGCGCTCTACGAAACGAGCGGCGCTTCCGGCGCATTGCAGCGCTCCGGCAGGAGCCAAGTTGCAACCTCCGGCGTCATGCTGACGATTGCGGCCATGGCCATCTCAACCTTTCTGGTCCGGATCGTCGAGCCGACGAGCACATCGGCGTTCAACATGCAGCTGGGCGATTTTCCGTCCTACATCATCATGTTTGGCCTTGGCGTTGTGGCCGGAAGGGCGGCTTGGATTGAAAAGGTCAGCGAGCGCTTCGCAGGGACGGTTGCAAGTCTCTGCGTTGGCGCGGCAATCCTGATGTGGCTGCCGCTTCTTATTCTCGGTGGGGCGCTTGAGGGAAAATCCGAGGCCTTCGCCGGCGGTCTTCACTGGCAGAGCGCAGGGTTGAGCCTGTGGGAGGCGCTGATCTGCGTCGGAATGAGTTTTGCCGTGTTGGCCAGCTTCCGCGCCTGGATTTCGGGGCAGGGCAGAATTTCAAAGTTCATGTCCGAGAACGCATTCGCCGTGTACGTGATCCACCCTCCGATACTCATTGGATTGGCCCTTGCACTGTCCGGCGTCGCGCTTCCGCCCGTGCCGAAATTCGCTCTGCTTTGGGTGTTGAGCGCCTTGGCTTGCTTCGGGCTCGCCGCGCCGGCAGCCAGACGGATTCCAATCCTCGGGCGCGTGTTGCAATGACGCCCGTGGCAGCGGCCATTCGGCGGCGAAAGACCGTAGGCGGGACGCGCGACATCGCGCGTGCGGCGCTTGCGTGTTTCACCGAAGGCGGATTTCGCCTCACGCAAATCGCTCATGTCAGTGAACGAATGGGTGTGTCGGTCGGCTCCATCTATCGCTTTGTCGAGAGCAAGGAGGCGCTCTTCTACATCGCGGCCCTGGAGGCGGTTGACCAGCTGCCTGACGCACTGCCGACGCCGGTGAAAGTCGCCGGTCTGCAGGATACGGTTGCCGCCATTGGGAGTTTGATGTCCCGAGAGCGACTCTGGCCGGTTCTGAAAGCCGCCATAAAGAGCCGCGTTTCCGGCGATGCGAAAGCGGAAGCTCGCGAAGTGGCGCGCGAATTGTACGACGCGATTTCGGCAAGGGCGCGCTTGATCTCGCTGCTCGATCGCTGTGCGGGGGACATACCGGATCTGGCCGAGCTTTTCGATCGGCAGATCCGTCATCGCCTCATGAACGATCTCGTCGCTTGGGCAAAGCGTCGCCGCCCGACGCCAGGCGAGCGGCGAGGCGATTTCGAGGCGCTCACGCGAGGCGCCATGGAAGCCATCGCCTGGCTTGCGAAGACACGCCTGAATGACCGCACCGCCTCGGCGATCACCGAAGATCAGGCGCGGGAGGCCGCCATCAGGATATTCGCCAACGCCTTTGACTGACGCCGCGTCGGCGACGGGCCGGCGCCCCATGACGCTCCGATCGCTCTTTCTGGAACTCCAGACCGTTGTCCCGCATTGAGGGTGAAGCGGAATCGAGGGGATCAACCACAAATGCGCAGCGTCATCGCCATCATCGCGATTGTCTATTTCGTCGGCGTGGGGGTCGTGCTGGCGCCGACCGTTCAGGCCAAGTGGAACACCGCCCCGGCATCGGATCTCGCCGCAAGCATCGGTCAGGAGTTGCCCGTCGCTCTCGCGTGGCCAGCCGCGCTTTACCGCGGCATGGCCGGCCCTCGCGAGCCGACGTCGCGCACGCGGGCGTCTTCCTGACACTCCCCGCTAACATCGGCCGCGGCATGCCGGGGCAGGGCGAGAATCGCGACGCCGCCTCCCCTCAATAGCCGACCGTGAACCGCTCCCCGATGTGGCCCGGCTTTTCCAGTTCGTCGACGGCGGCGATCGCATAGTCCTCGTAGGATATGCTGCTGCCGCTCGCGCCGGTCAGAAGCTGATCCTTGCCGAGGCGGAACTTGCCGGTGCGCTCGCCCGGGACGAACATGGCGGATGGCGACAGAAAGGTCCATTCGAGATCCTTTTGCTTGCGCAGGAGTTCGAGGAACTCGCCGCCTTTGGCGGCTTCGGCCTTGTGCGCAGCCGGAAACTGAGGCGTTTCGACCAGCTTGACGCCGGGCGCGACCTCGAGGCTGCCGGCGCCGCCGACGACGAAGTAGCGCTTCACCCCGGAGTCCCTGACCGCTTCGATGAGGAGCCCGGGGTCGCTCGCGGTGAAGCGCACCGCGCTCACGACCGCATCGTGACCCTCGAGCAATGCAGCGAGACCGGCCCTGTCGAAGACGTCGCCGCGCCGCGCGACGACGTTTGGCCCGGAGGCGATCTTTTCAGGATGCCGCCCGATCGCCGTCACCTGATGTCCGCGGCGGACAAGCTCAGCCAAAAGGCGCGATCCGGCCTGGCCGGAGGCGCCGATGAGCGCGACTTTCATGACCATCTCCTCCGTGGTATGCATTGGATACCAGCTATCGATGAGATATTACATGCTCCGTTCCGAACGCGCTGTAAAGAAGGCTCCTCCGCGTCACCTGGTTTCGGCGAGGAAACCCCGTGCCGCGCAACCGCCGCCGAACCCCTACGATTCGAAGTGTCCGACGCGTGTCGTCCTGGATCGCATCGCCGACAAGTGGACAGTTCTGGTGCTCGGCCTGCTCTGCCAGCGGCCGCTGCGGTTCAACCAGCTGCGGCGCGAGGTCGATGGTCTGACGCAGAAAATGCTGTCGCAGACATTGAAGGCGCTGGAACGCGACGGCCTCGTCACGCGAAAGGCTTTTCCAACCGTGCCGGTCACCGTCGAATATTCGATCACGCCGCTGGGCGCGACGCTCTCGGCGACGGTCGACGAGTTGCAGCGTTGGGCGCGCGATCACATCGGCGAGGTCGTCAAGGCGCAGCGGCGATATATTCGACGGCGGTCGCGTAGCTGGCGCGGTCGCGTCGACCCAGATGAGATTCTGCGCTTTTGCTCGGTGCTGCACGGCGGCGTGGATTCCTTCTGCCTTAAAACGTGTGCCGTGATGTCGAGGAAAATGTCGATGTGACCGCCCCGGGAGCGCCTTCGTCAACCCTGAGCTGGGTCCGTGGCTGGGCGCCCGCAACGAGACGAATGCCCCTGTCACAGCGACAGTCAAGGACGGGCTCGCCAGGCCTAATGCGTTCTCGTGCGTAAGCGCCCAATGTGCAATTTGGCCGCGGCGCTGCAGGCCGAGTTTTCCAAGCAGATTGTGAACGTGCGATTTCGTGGTGGAGAGTTCGATATTCAACTCACGCGCGATTTCCTTGTTGCTTGACCCTTCGCTAATCATGCGCACTATCTCGCATTCACGTCTCGTCAGCGACATCGCGAAATGCAACGCTCGATCATCCTTAAGGCTCTGCGAGGACCCGACCCATCGCATCAATCCGGAGGCTATTACGGCAGAGCAGATTTGTTCCCCGCGAATGATGCACTCGATAAATCGTACGAGGTCATCAAGCGCTGTGGTCGTCGGGATGTAGCCGACCGCTCCAGCCTTGGCCCAGGCAATAACATTTTCTTCTGTCTCCAAGACAGCGAAAACGACTACGCGCGCCGAGAGATCCGCCGCGCGGATCTCTCGGAGCGTCTGAAGTCCGTTTGGGAACGAAGCGTCAAGCAAGATCGTGGCCGCCGGATGCTCATGAACCGCCGACAGCGCTTGTTGCAAATTTCCGCACCAGCCCAGAACTGAGAGCCCGGATTTTCCCTCTATCGCTCCCGCGATGCCCTCGCCGAGCAATCGCACCTTCGAGACGATCAACAGGAATTGGTTGGTCATGTCCCTTGCGGAGATTGCCTCGGTGGCCGCTTCCCCGAATGCCACAAGTTGCCCACTCATGAAAAACCTCCATCTCCTGAAAAACCTCCATCTCCACCAAAAAACCTCCATTTCTAGCAAAGGAGGGGTGAAAGCTGACTCTTACTTGCCGCTACATTTTCTTTTACTTCGACTATGCGTTCGCTATTTATTTGGACGTGAACTTCTAATTTATGGCGCACACAATGCTTGTTTCTCGACGCTCAACGCCTCGTTTGAACCTAAATGTTTGTACTGCTAATCACGGGTTAATGTCAAGGGTTGACAAAGACGAAAATCATCGGCCCGGTCTATGGGACGCGCCGGGCCGCGTCGAGCGCCGGCCGCCCAACAGATGATTTTTAGGTTCCATAATATACATTATGCGAATCCGCTTCGCCGCGTGCGCTGTCGTGAGCCTCCCATTCTTTGATCCGCGCCGACGCCGCGTTACCGGCGTTCAATCGGTCAGGTTGAGCGTTTTTTGCGCGCAGACGTCGAAGTCGGACGCGTCCATAGACTGACCGTCGGCGAAGGTCCCGTGCAAGTCCACGCGACACTTGTTGCCCTGCGGCACTTTAGCCAACGCCTGCTTGCCGGCTTTCACCGCGCCGAGCACTTTCTTCCAGTTCGCCGAGCCGCTCTCGGCCGCCTGCAGCTGGACGAGATCGGCCTTGCGCGAGTTCGTCACCGTCACCGTCACTGTGGGCGCGTCCGCCGGCGTCTTCGGCTTGGGCTTGGCGGGCGCGGCTGCGGCCGGCGCCGGCTTGGCGTTCTGCGCGAACGCCGGCGCTGCGATAAGGCCGCATAGCGCCTCCGCGAGCGCCACGGCCAAGATCCGTCTCCTCATGAAGTGTCCTTCCTGCACCGGCGGGGGCCAATGAGCTTGCGTCACGCCCGCACAGGCTTGCACATGACGCAGGACGCCATCGGAGGCAAGGCGTGGCTGGTTTGAAGCGGGAGCGGGCGCCAAGTCGGCCAAACTTGTAAATTCATGGAGTCGAATGGTCGGAGTGGCGGGATTCGAACCCACGACCCCTAGTCCCCCAGACTAGTGCGCTAACCGGGCTGCGCTACACTCCGACGGCGCTCCTTATAGGCAGCGGCGCAGCCGCTGGCAATGCGGCCGAGGCCACTCGATCGTCAGGCTTGCGGCGAACGCGCCTGGGTCAGGATCTGCGCGGCGTGCCGGATGTCGGCGAGGACCTCGCGCAAGGCGGCGACCTCGACCTCGGCGAAACGGGGGCGCAAAGCGTGACCTTCGGTTGGATCCTCACGGGCCGGGCCGCGTTGGGTCGGGGCCGGCGCGCCGTCGAGCGGCGAATCCCGTGGGCCGGCGCGCAAGGCCGGCGCATCCCCGGCCTCAACCGCATCGGCCGGCGGGCGCGCTTCAACGGCGCCGCCCGTCAGCGCCTGGGCGCCCTGCTCCTTGAACAGCTTCTGCACCCCCTTGATTGCGTAGCCCTCCTCGTAAAGGAGGCGCTTGATGAGGCGCAGGCGCTCGATGTCCTCGGGCCTGTAGTAGCGACGGCCGCCTGCCCGCTTCACCGGCCGGATCTGCGGAAACCGGGTCTCCCAGAAGCGGAGCACATGTTGCGGCAAAGCCATCGCATCCGCGACTTCGCGGATGGTCCGAAAGGCTTCGGGGCTCTTCTCCATCTCTCTCTCAGCCTGGCGCGCCGCGAAGGCGGAGGGAATCGGCGGCAGCGTTGTCCGAGTATTGGCCGAACAGCGCGAGAACGCCAGACCTGGATCGGCAGCCCGGCAGACCGGGATCGGGCCGGACCGCTAGTCCTTCACCGCTCCGGGATCGCGGCCGTTGATCTTGGCCTTCAGCACATTCGACGGTTTGAAGACCATGACGCGCCGCGGCAGGATCGGCACCTCGACGCCGGTCTTTGGATTGCGCCCGATCCGCTCGCCCTTCGAGCGCACGACAAAGGAGCCGAAGCCGGAAAGCTTCACCGTTTCGCCTCGCGCAGCGGCGTCGCAGATTTCGTCGAGCACCGACTGGACGAGCTCGGAGGATTCGGTCCGGGACAGACCGACCCGTTGGTAGACGATCTCGGAAAGGTCGGCGCGCGTGACCGTCTTGCCGGTCTCCCGGCCGCGCTTTTCGTTTGGCATGTCGAGCCTCAGCACCATGGCGCGCCCCTGAGGCGCCAGCCCCCCACCGGCGTCCGCCTGCAATGGCCGAACGCCTTTCTCCCTGTCGTTTTGGACTTTATTTTCAAGTCCGGCAAGTCCATAAAGCGTCACGTTAACTGCGCTCTTCTTCAAGCGAAGCGTGCGCGGCAAATCTCCCGTCTCAGGCGCATGGAATAGAGCGGCCAAGCGGCCACGGTCGCCTCGCCAACAACCTTAGCAAAGCTCGGAAGGGGTGTCGATTGAGTGTGTCCGAAGGCGATGGGTCGCGCCGGGTCGTCCTGGTGACCGGCGCCTCCCGCGGCATTGGACGGGCCGTGGCGCTCGCGCTTGCCCGTTCCGGCGCCCATGTCGTGGCGCTCGCTCGCACTCAGGGCGGGCTCGAGGAACTCGACGACGAAATCCGCGCCGCGCGACCGGGCGAGGACCGTCCGGCGACCCTCGCGCCGATGGATCTACGCGACTTTGCGGCGATCGACAGGCTCGGCGAAGCGCTCTACCGGCGATGGGGCAGGCTCGACGCCTTCGTCGGCAATGCCGGGGTTCTCGGGATCCTGTCCCCGCTTGCGCACATCGATCCGAAGGAATGGGAGAGCGCCATGGCTGTCAACGTGACGGCAAACTGGCGGCTGATCCGGTCTCTCGACCCTCTGTTGCGCCGCTCCGCGGCCGGCCGGGTCGCCTTCGTCACTTCGGGGGCGGCGAGCCGGGCGGAATTGCGCGCCTACTGGGGTCTCTACGCCACCTCCAAGGCGGCGCTCGACGCGCTCGCCCGGACCTATGCCGCCGAAACGCTGAACACTTCGAACGTCCGCGTCATGCTGGTCAACCCGGGTCCGCTACGCACCCAGATGCGCGCCAAAGCAATGCCGGCCGAGGACCCGACGACCCTGCGCACCCCCGAGGAGCTGGCGCCGAAAATCGTCGACATCTGCGGGCCGCGATGGGCGGAAACCGGCAAATTGTACGACTTTCCCTCGGATAGGATCCTATCCTTCCGCCCTCCCATCTAACGATCTGAAAAACTTCCCCGCGGAACAAGCGGGGCTCCGGCTGGTTTTATGCCCGAACATTCGGCATGCACCCGCTTGCTCGTGGCGTCGCCGTTGCGGCAGCCGAGCTCTTCACAAATCGCGAGAAACTGGAACCCGCGCCAAGGCAGGACGTTGCCTTGACGGAATTTCACCAGGGAGCGCTCCATGGCACGAGAGGCCGAAAAATCTGGACGAGAATCAGGCAAACAAAAGACCGAGGATGCGAATCCGACCGGGTCGAAAGGCGCAACCGGCGCCGGGTCCAATAAGGGCGATGGCGAGGAAGGCGGAACCGGCCGCGCCGAGACAAAGGGCGGGTCTCGCATCGCCCAGTTTCAAAGCCAGCGGCATCGGGAGCTCGAAGGCGTGCTCGCCAAGCGCTCCGAGGAAGGCGCCGATGCGCCCGCGATCGTGCGGGAGTTCGCCACGCTGTGGCTGCCAAACCACATGGTCGAGGTCGAGATGCTGGTCCCCGCCCTGCAGGACGCGGGGGCCGACGAAGCAAATATGGCGGCGGCCCGGGTCCGCGCGGACATCGTCAACCTCTTGCTGGCCGATCTCCTCGAGACCGAGGCCGCGGAATTTGCCGAGGCGAAACTGGAGGCGCTGGCTGACGCTTTCGCCGCCCTCGTGCAGGCGTCGACCCGGGAGCGCGAAAGTTTCTTCGACATCGAGTCCGAAGGAATGGCCGCTCTGGGCCCACAAATGACGGCCCGGTATGAGCGGGCGAAAAGGTCGTTCGAGAAGAACGTCGATGGAAGCATCGGAGAGGCGATGGATTTGCTGGCGCCGCGTAGCCTCTCTGTCTCCTTAGGGCGCCGGCGACGAGTAAGGGAGAATCATATGGCAAGGTACTCCAGCATGCCCGACCGCGACGAGCAGGGACGGTTCCTGCCCGAGGACGATCGGGAGCGCTACAGCGGCGGGCGCAGCGGTGGAGGCCGCTCATCGCGCAGCCGTTACGAAGACGAAGACGAAGGCAACGGATATCGCGGTCGGCGGTCGATGAGCCGCGGTCGTGACGACGACGAGCGCTTTGGCGGTCGCGGCGAAGGCCGCGGGCATGGCGGCTGGTTCGGCGATCCGGAAGGCCATTCGGAGGCGTCCCGTCGCGGCTGGGACAGGTCGGATCACGGCGAGAGCGGCTGGTATGGCGATTCGGAGGGCCATTCCGACGCATCACGCCGCGGCTGGCGAAGGTCGGACCACGGCGAAAGCGGCTGGTTCGGCGATCCGGAAGGCCATTCCGAGGCCGCGCGCCGCGGCTGGCGCAGCGGCCAACATGGCGAGAGCGGCTGGTTCGGCGACCCGGAAGGCCATTCCGAGGCCGCGCGCCGCGGCTGGGAGGAAGGCGGACATCGCTCGCAGCGTCGCGACGACGACGAGGGCTCGTATAGAGGCCGTTCCCGCCACGAGGACGACGACCGGCGCGGCGGCTATGAGAGCCGGCGCGGCAGCCGCTACGAGGACGACGACCGACGCGGCTACGAGAGTCGCCGCCGCTATGAAGATGACGACGACCGCGGCTCGCGCGGACGAAGCAGCAGCCGCGGTCATGGCGGATGGTCCGGTGACCCCGAAGGGCACTCCGAAGCTTCCCGCAGGGGCTGGGAGCATCGCCGCTGACGGCGACGTCCCACCAAAACGGAAAGGGCGGCCAAGCGGCCGCCCTTTCTTTTGACACGATCAGCGACTTCAGGCGGCTCTGCGGTTGACGCCGCTTTCGGCGATCGACGTCAGTTTCTGGTCGGCCGCTTTCTCTTCAGCCAGCGTCTCCTGAAGGACCTGCGCGCAGTCGCTGCGTCCGAGCGTCTTGGCCCAGGCGATCAGGCTGCCGTAGCGGGTCATCTCGTAGTGCTCGACCGCCTGGGCGGCGGCGATAAGCGCGGCGTCGAGAACGGTCTTGTCGGCGACCTCGCCGGCGACCTCATCAGCTTCCTTGATGATCCCGTCGATCGCTGGACAGGTGGTCGATTCCGGTTTCGACCCATGCATCTGAAACACCTGTTCAAGCCGACGGACGTGGTTGCGCGTCTCCTGCAGGTGGGTTTCGAAGGCCGACCTCAGCTGCGGCGACGTCGCCTTCTGGATCATCTCGGGCAGCGCGCCGACGATGCGTTTTTCGGCGTAGTAGATGTCTTGAAGCTGATAGACGAAAAGGTCATCCATCGTCTTGATGTCCTTTGAGAAAAGGCCCATGCTGAATCTCCCGGTGGGATTGTGTCGCGCCCCTTGCGCCAACGCGGGCGAGCTTGCCTTGTTCCACTCGCCGTGTGGGGCGGAGCCTCGGCGCCGGGCCTCGCAAATTCGCTTGCAGGCGGCCTCGCGCTTCTGTAAGAGAGCGCCTCGTTTTCGTCCCGCCGGGGGCTGAACGGAAGGCCGTCGTCCGAGAGGAACGGCGGCAGGAATCTCATCAGGTTCCGGCTTCCGGTGTTCCCGCCTTCGAACGATCCGGTTCGAGCCTTTCCCGGGCTCGAGGGGCTCCGCGTGGGACGCAAAACCGCGAAACAAGAAAGGCACGCAATGGCTCTTTACGAGCATATCTTCCTGGCGCGCCAGGACGTCACCGCCCAACAGGTCGAGGCGCTGACCGAACAGGTCAAGACAAAAATCGCTTCGCTCGGCGGCGCGGTGACCAAGGTCGAGCCTTGGGGACTGAAGTCGCTCGCTTTCCGCGTGAAGAAAAATCGCAAGGCGCATTTCACGCTGCTCAACATTGTCGCGCCGGCCGAGGCCGTCGCCGAACTCGAGCGCACCTTGAGCATCAACGAGGACGTCCTCCGCTACCTCACCATACGGGTCGACGAACACGAAGCCGGTCCCTCGGCGATGCTGCGCAAGCGCGACGACGCCGACCGCGACGAGCGCGGGCCTCGCGGGCCTCGCGGCGACCGCCCGGACCGCGGCGACCGCCCGGATCGCGGCGACCGTCCAGATCGTCCGCCGCGACGTCCCCGCGACGACACGAGCGTTGGAGCAGTCTGATGGCCTCCGGTCCCCGCCGCCCCTTCTTCCGCCGGCGCAAGTCCTGTCCATTCTCCGGCGCCAACGCGCCGAAGATCGACTACAAGGACACAAGGCTTCTCTCACGCTATATTTCTGAGCGCGGCAAGATCGTGCCGTCGCGCATAACCGCGGTCAGCGCCTCCAAGCAGCGAGAACTTGCGCAGGCGATCAAGCGGGCTCGGTTCCTCGGCTTGCTTCCCTACGTCATCCGCTGACGCATCGGGCGCCCGCGTCCGGTCAAATCTCGAACCGCCGCGTCGGCCTGGGCCGCTCGCGTCGGCAGTTGGAGGCGGCTTTTGGTTCGACCTCCTAACCGCAAGGCCAGGCGGGACAGCGCAATGATTCATCGATATGTCGTCGCTCTCGGCTCAGGATGCGCCGCGGCCCTGCTTTTTGCGGTCAGCGCGCAGACGAGCCCGCTGGCGATGGCGCTTGCCTATCTCGCGCCCCTCCCGATCATGATCGCCACGTTGGGCTGGGGCCTCGACGCCGGAGCCATCGCCGGCGCGATCTCTGTCATCGCTCTCGGCGCGCTGACCGAGCCGATGTCTGGACTTCTGTTCGCCGCTTCCGTGGCGGCCCCTGCCTGGCTCATGGCCGGGTTTGCCGTCGTGCCGGTCGGTCGATATCTGGTCCCGCGCCCTCCCGCGGGAGGCGCGCAAGCCTCCATCGGCGCGATCGTGATGCTGGCGGCTGCGATCGGAATGATCGGCGCGGCGGTGGTGCTGACCGCCATCATCATCTTCTACCGAGGCTACGGTGAAGGCGCGAAACAAGTCGCTGCGGCCCTCGCGACGCTCGCTGGCGAGGCGCTGGAAAGCGGATCGGACGGCGCCGCGGCGCGTGAGTTCGCTGATACGCTCGTCCGCTTTGGCCCTGCGGCGATCGCCGCTTCAACGCTTCTGATGTTGTGCGTCAATCTCTACGCGGCCGCCCGCTCCGCCCAGCTTTCGCACCGGCTTACGCGACTCTGGATCGACCTGCCGACGTCGCTTCATCTGCCGTGGCCGCTGGGCATCCTTACGATCGGCTGCGCCGCCTGCGCCTACGCCCTCCCCGCTCCGGCGTCGCAATATTTCTCCATCGGCGTCGGCGGCCTCGGCGGCGCCTTCGTCCTCCAAGGCCTTGCGGTCGCCCACGCCCTGTCGCGTGGACTGAAGCTCCGGATTGTGATGTTGACCGCGCTCTACGCCTGCTGCGTTTTACGGGCGAAATACACTCTACCCCTGGTCGCCGCGCTCGGCATCATCGACTCGTTCGGTAGATTGCGCGCTCGCGCCGCCTTTCTCCCTGCCCCACATCCAACGACACACAAATAGGAGACACGAGATCATGGACGTTATACTGCTCGAGCGCGTCGGCAAGCTCGGCCATATGGGCGATACGGTGCGGGTGAAAGACGGCTACGCCCGCAATTTCCTCTTGCCGCGAGGAAAGGCCTTGCGCGCCACCGAGGCGAACAAAAAGAGGTTCGAAGGCCAGCGAAGCGAGCTTGAGGCCCGCAACCATGAGCTGAAGCGCGGCGCCAACGAGCTGTCGGCCAAGGTCGGCGGAGCGACAATCGTCATCATTCGCCAGGCGGGCGAGACCGGCCAGCTTTACGGTTCGGTTTCTGCGCGCGACATCGCCGACGCGCTGACGGCCGCCGGCTACCAGGTTCAGCGACCCCATGTCGCCATCCAGCACCCGATCAAGACGCTCGGCCTGCACGCGGTCCCGATCCAGCTGCATCCGGAAGTCGAGGCCAAGGTGACTGTCAACGTCGCCCGGTCGCCCGAACAGGCCGAACGCCAGGCGAAGGGCGAAGACCTAACCGTGCGCGAGCAAACTTCGATGGATGACCTCGGTCTCGAGGTCGGCAAGGCGCTCGCAGAAGCGGGACCAGGTGAGAGTCTGGGGCGCGAGTAGATACGACCGACGGCGAGCGGAGATCTGTTGGCGTTCCCTGCTCGCCGTCGCCGAGATCAGCCGAACCTGAATTCGCTGATGTGCCGGTAATGCCCTCCCGGCCGCAGCACGCGATCGGTGAAGTGGCGGTGGTTTGGCGAGTCCGGGAAGGCCTGAGGTTCCAGACAGAGGCCCGCGTGCGGCCCATAGTGAGCCCCGCCTAGCCCTGTCGCCGGGCAATTGAGGTTGGCCGCGTCGTAGAACTGGACGCCGGGCTCCGTGCTGAAGAGCGACAACGTCATTCCGTTGCGCGGCGAGCGCACCCGGGCAAGCGGCGCGAGGCCGTCGGCGTCGACAGGACGCCGCGCGACAAAATTCGTGTCGTATCGCACGCCGCGCGGATCGCGAACCGATCGCGTCGACCGGAAGTCGTATGGCGTACCGGCCACGGTGCGAATCTCGCCGGTCGGTATGAGTTCGTCGTCCGCTGGCGTATAAAAATCGGCGAAGAGCGTCAGCTCGTGATCGAGAACGTCCGGGGATCCATCGAGATTGAAGTAGCTGTGCTGCGTCAGGTTTACGATGGTCGGCTTGTCCGATACGGCGGACAGCTCGACCCTGAGGGTCGCCGGCTCCAGCATCCGGTAGATGCAGGTCGCCGTCAGCGCCCCGGGAAAGCCCGCGTCGCCATCCGGAGACTGAAGGCTCAACGAGGCCGATCCCGCGTCGTGCGCATCGAGCGTCCACAGCCTATGGCCGAAGCCGTGCGGACCGCCATGCAGGGTGTGCTTTTCGCCAGGCTTGCGGTCGAGCCGGAATTCGACGCCGTCGAGGACGAAACGTCCATTGGCGATGCGGTTGGCGAAGCGCCCGGGAACAGCGCCGAAGTGCGGCGAATGGGCGACATAGTCCTCAAGCCTGTTGAGGCCGAGGACCACGCGCTGCAGCCCGCTCGCGATCGGCACGACGAGGTCGCGCAGCACAGCGCCCCAGGTGACGACCTTGGCGCTGGCGCCCGCGCTGGATGCGATCTCGACCTCGAAAACCGGCGCCCCGCCGAGGTGTCCAAAGGTTTGCGCCCCCACGTCCCGCTCCTTCTCCGCCTGACGTCGGTCAGCGGTCTCAGCCTTCTTGCGAACCTTCAAGTTCGGCGCGGATGCTCGCGAAGACGCGATGAAACATCGCCTCGGTCAACACGCCCGTGTTGGTGTTGTAGCGCGAGCAATGATAGCTGTCGAAGAGGACGGCGCCGTCCGGCTTTACGGCATGGCGGACCTCATGCGCGAAGGGAAATGCGGCGCTACGGACGCCGAGCGCGCGAAGGACGCTTTCATGCGCAACTCGGCCGAGCGCGAGAATCGCTCGCAGGTGCGGGAGCGCGCCAAGCGACTGGCTCAGATAGATCCGACAGGAGGCGATTTCCCCGGGTGTCGGCCTGTTCTGCGGCGGCGCGCAACGCACTGCGTTGACGATGGCGCAATCGACGAGCGTGAGCCCGTCGTCTGGCCGGCGGTCGTAGACGCCCGCGGCGAACCCGAACCGTATCAGCGTCTCGTACAGGAGTTCGCCCGCATGATCGCCGGTGAACGGCCTGCCGGTGCGGTTCGCTCCGCGCAGGCCGGGCGCGAGACCGACGATCAGCAGGCGCGCGTCCGCCTCGCCGAACGAGCTCACCGGCGCATTTGACCAGTCCGGGAAGGCGGCTCGATTCTCTGCTCTGTAGCTGGCGAGACGCGGACAGGCCGCGCAGTCACGCGAAGGGCTGACGTCGAAGGCCATCGTTCCCTCAGGCCTTCAGGCGCTCACTCGCGCACGGTCTCCTCGACCGGCTGCTGGACCGGGCCGAAGTGATTGCGGCGGTGGTTGTCGGCCCGCACCGGCCGATCGCCGGGATCGCGGCCAATCCTCTGTATGAGCTGCGCGAGGTCGATGAACTCGTCCGCCTGCCGCCGCAGTTCATCCGCAACCATCGGCGGTTGCGTCGAAATCGTCGACACGACGGCGACCCGAACACCCTTGCGCTGGACCGCCTCGACGAGCGAGCGGAAGTCGCCGTCGCCGGAAAAGAGCACCATCAGATCGATGCGCTCGGCCATCTCCATCGCGTTGACCGCGAGTTCGATGTCCATGTTGCCCTTGACCTTGCGTCGGCCCGTCGAATCCACGAACTCTTTCGTCGGCTTCGTCACGACGGCGTAGCCGTTATAGTCGAGCCAGTCGACGAGCGGCCGGATGGACGAATATTCCTGGTCGTCCACCAGAGCCGTGTAATAGAAGGCGCGAATCAGTCGGCCTTTGGCCTGGAATTCTTTCAAGAGACGCTTGTAGTCGATGTCGAAGCCGAGCGCCTTAGCGCTCGCATACAAGTTCGCGCCGTCGATGAAGAGCGCGATTCGTTCCAAGGTTGACATTTTGCTTTGCTTTTCGTTATCCGCGAAGTTACGGGTCTGGCCGGTACATCGAAGGGAGGTTGAACGAGTTGTAGTGTGGCAAGAGACAACATTAGCTTCCCGGGTTCAAGCCCGAATCGAAATTAAGTGCAGGCGCGCACAAGGAAATCGCTTAAAGACCGATTCGTGCCGCTCTTTGCCGGACGCTCCCGAACCCACAAGATAAGGCTCAGTCTGGCAAAATCCAATAACCTTTGAACATCAATTTTCCGTGGACTCGGGGACCGACGCAGCGCCAGCCCGTCAAAGATTGACGTTTCCTTGCCCTTGGCGTTTCTTGGCCTCCGCGACGACTGCTGGAGGGCCCATGAAACTCGTTCGCTACGGTAAAGCCGGCAAGGAAAAGCCTGCGTTGATCGACGAAGCGGGCAAACTGCGCGATCTCAGCGAGACGATCGAGGACATCGACGCCGCCGCGCTGGCTCCGCGCGCGCTCGCCCGCCTCGCCAAGATCAAACCCGCTTCGCTGCCCGCCGTGCGCGGCGCGCCGCGCCTCGGGCCGTGCATCGCCGGCGTCGGCAACTTTATCGCCATCGGCCTTAACTATGCCGACCACGCCGCCGAAACCGGGGCCGCGGCGCCGAAGGAGCCGATCCTCTTCAACAAGGCGCCGTCCTGCATTATCGGCCCGAACGACGACGTCGTCGTCCCCAAGGGCTCGACGAAAACCGATTGGGAGGTGGAGCTCGCGGTGGTCATCGGCAGCCGGGCGAGCTACGTCGAGGAAAACGAGGCCCTCGCCCATGTCGCGGGCTACTGCGTCTGCAACGATGTTTCGGAACGCGAGTTCCAACTCGAGCGGTCGGGGCAATGGACGAAGGGCAAGGGCTGCCCGACCTTCGGCCCCATCGGGCCGTGGTTGGTCACGCCGGACGAAATCGGGGACGTGCAGAAGCTCGACATGTGGCTCGACGTCAACGGCGAGCGGATGCAGACCGGCTCGACCGCGACCATGATCTTCGGCGTCAAGACGCTGGTGTCGTATATTTCGCAATTCATGATCCTCGAACCCGGCGACGTCATCACCACCGGCACTCCGCCCGGCGTCGGCATGGGCAAGAAACCCCCGCGTTACCTCAAAGCCGGCGACACGGTGTCGCTCGGCATCGAAGGCCTGGGGCGGCAGGCGCAGCGCGTCGTTGCGTGGAAAGAGCCGCATTGATCGACCGCGCCAAGAGCCTGCGCTCGTGGACCGGCTTCGCCTTTGCCGCGCTTTATGCGGCCCTGTTCGTTGCGCTCTATCTGACGTATCTCAAGCGGGCCGGGACTTGGTTCGCTGACCTGCCGCTTGTTCTCGCCGCCCTGCCCTTCACGCTTGTCATGCGCGCGCTGAACGGCGGCTCGTATGATTTCGCCGGCGACATGACCGCGCGCGTCCTCCTGGCCGCGCTCTTCTGTTGCACGGTCGCCTATGTCGCCGGACTGATCGTCGAGGCGGCCGTGCGCGGCGTCGTTCGCGTCGCGCGCCCGCGCTGAGGCTGGCGCTGCCGGAGGTGAGGATCGAAAGAATGCGCATCGAGCCTGTGTTCCTGTTCGATCTCGACGGCACGCTGGTCGACAGCGTCTATCAGCACGTGCTGGCGTGGAAGGAAGCGCTCGACAACGAAGGCATCGAGCTTTCCGTCTGGCGCATCCATCGCAAGATCGGCATGAGCGGCGGCCTGTTCACCAACCAGCTCATTCGCGAGACCGGCGAGCCGATCGACGAGGAGCGCGGCGAACGGCTGCGCCAGGGCCATGCCCGCGCCTATCGCCGCATGGGCGGCCACATCCGCCCCCTGCCCGGCGCGCGCGAGCTTCTGCAATGGCTGACCAGCGTCGGCATCCGTTGGGCGATCGCCACCAGCGGGCGGATGGAGACGGCGGCGGTGAACCTGAAGGCGCTCGGCGTCGATCCGGAGAAGACGCCGGTGGTGACGCGCGACCTGGTCAAATACGCCAAGCCCGACCCGGACCTCTTTCTCGCTGCGGCCGAGCGGCTCGGCGCGCCGATCGAAACCGCCGTCGTGGTCGGCGACAGCATCTGGGACATGCTGGCGGCGGCCCGCTGCCGGGCGCTCGGCGTCGGCCTCCTCTGCGGCGGCTACGGGGCGGAGGAGTTGCAGAAAGCGACCGCGTTCCGCGTCTACGAGGATCCGGCCGACCTGCTCGCCCACATCGACGAGCTCGGCGGCCGGAGGTAGTTTTGCGGCGACTTAAAGCGGCCGGCGCATGCCGGCGACGGAGGCGCCGCGATTTCATCCCTGTTCCTCCCTGCAAACAGGAAGCAAAAGCCGAGAAGTGCGAGAGTTCTGCCGACTTCGGTCTTTGGCAAAAGCCTTTCGTTTCAATCTATTCCTGAAGGATCCTGATGCAGGACGATAGAAAAGTGATAGCGCGGCAACAGGACCCTGACAGGGGATAATTCGCCCCTGCGCGAGAAAGGTGACGATGAGTGCGGCCGGCCGCAGACGTTGTGGGGGCGCGGTCGCTGACGTCGCTGACCGCGCCGCCGCGCTCTTGCCGAGCGGGGCTACCGCCCCAGCATCAGCATCAGGTTCTGCACCGCCGCGCCGGACGCGCCCTTGCCGAGATTGTCGAATTTGGCGACGAGCACGGCCTGGCGGCGTGTCTCGTTGGCGAAGACGTGGATTTCGAGATCGTTCGTGCCGTTCAGCGACTCGGGCTCGAGCCGCCCGATGTCGCCGGCCTGTGCGACGCGCACATGCTTTTCGCCGCGATAGTGCTTCGCGTAAGCCGCGCGGAGGTCGGCGACGCTCGGCCTCGCCGGCAGCGTCTCGAGATGCAGGGGCAGGCTGACCAGCATCCCCTGGCGGAAATTGCCGACCGACGGCAGGAAGATCGGCCGCCGCGCCAGGCCCGAGTAGAGCTCGATCTCGGGCATGTGCTTGTGCTCGAGGCCGAGCCCGTAGAGTTCGAACGCCGGCGCGCGGCCGGTCTCGTAGGCCTCGATCATCGACTTGCCGCCGCCCGAATAGCCGCTGACCGAGCCGATCGAGACGGCCCCATCCCTGGGCAGCAGGCCGGCGTCGACCAGCGGGCGCAGGAGCGCCACCGCCCCCGTCGCATGACAGCCGGGATTGGAGACCTTGCGGGCCCCGGCGATCGCCTCGCCCTGCCCGGCGACGAGCTCGGAAAAGCCGTAGGTCCAGCCGGGCGCGACCCGGTGCGCCGAGGAGGCGTCGATCACGCGCGGGGCATCGTCGCCCATCGCTTCGATCAGATGCGCCGCCTCCTTCGCCGCCTCATCCGGCAGGCAGAGGATGACGACGTCGACGTCTGCATAGAGCTTCCGCTTGGCGTCGGGATCCTTACGCGCGGCGGCGGCCAGGCTCGCGAGTGCGACGCCAGGCAAGCCCGCGAGCCTTTCGCGGATCTGCAGGCCGGTGGTGCCCGCCTCGCCGTCAATGAAGATTGTCGCCATTGTCGCCTCTCCAAGGTCCCGAGATCATCCGAAGCGCAGTCGCGCACGCGCGACTGCCGCACTCTTCAGCTTCGGCGTCGCGGCCGGACGGGCGATGAGGCGATCATCGGCGGTGTTTCCTCCAATCGCCCGTCATGGTCAAGAGATGGAGGACCCCGGAACCCCAACTGCCACGGATGTCGCGGTAGGGCGAGACCTGCATCCGCTTCGCTCCCTTTTGGGGCGGCGGAACTCCTCCCGTTTGCATATCGATCTTCAGCCTAATGGCTCCATCGACATTTGCGCGACTCGACAGACATAATCCGTCGCCTGCTCCAATTCGCCCGCTTGGCGAAGCGAGCGGCGCACGCTCGGCCTCCGGCGGAACAGGGAACAGTGGGATGGAAAAGCGTTCGTTCACTGCCGCCGATCTGGAGGCGCTGCGCCAATGGGATACGCCGACAATCTGTAATGGCCTCGAGTTGATCGCGCCGGAGCGCCGTGCGATCGGCTTTACCGTCGAACAGATGGTCGCAGCGGATCGCAAGGGCGCCGCCGATCGTCGGTCTGGCGCGCACCGGGTTGATCCGGGCGAAGGAACCGCCGCGTGGCCCGATCCCGTCGCGCGAGGACTGGTACGACTACGTCGCCGCCGAAGACCTGCCCACGATCGCGGTGCTCCAGGATATCGACGGACGACCGGGCCACGGCGCGTTCTGGGGCGAGGTTCAATCGACGGTGCATCTGGCGCTCGGGGTGTCGGGTTGCGTCACCAACGGTTCGTTCCGCGACCTCGACATGCTCGCGCCCGGCTTCCAGATCGTTGGCGGACGGATCGGTCCGAGCCATGCGCATGTGCATCTGGTGCAAATGCGCTGCGAGGCGAATATCTTCGGCATGCTGGCGTCGCACGACGACGTCATTCACGCCGACTTCCACGGCGCCGTGGTCATTCCCGCCAGCGCAGTGAAACAGCTGCCGGACGCGATCGACCTCGTCGTGCGGCGGGAGAGAGTCATCCTCGAAATGGCGCGATCGCCGGGCTTCAACAGCGCTAAGATGCGTGAGGCTCTGAAGCGCATGAACGAGATTCACTGATGCTTCCGGGGGCAGTCTGCGAATCACGTTGGTGAAGGCCGGCTCCAAACCTTACAGCCATGGATCGACGACCGGCGCGCGGGCGCGCTCGTAGTCGCTCGTGTCGCGGGAGACAATGGTCAGCCCGTGGCACAGCGCCGTCGCCGCGATGATGAGATCGGGTTGCGAGAACGTGTGCCCGGCCTTGCGGCCTTCCTCGACCAGGAGGCGCCATTTGAACATCACATCCTCGCTCACGGGCAGGATGCGGTCCTCGAACATCGGACGCACTCTATGCGCCAGCCAGTCGTTGAGTTCGGAGCGGCGGCTGGCGTCGGTTATGAGCTCGATACCGAAGCGAATTTCCGCGAAGGTCACTGCGCTGACATAAAGATGGTCGAGCGGATGTGCGGCGATGAACGCGAGCACTTTGGGCTCCGGCCTTGCGCGGCGCAGCTCGGAAAGAATATTCGTGTCGAGCAGCCAACCCGTCACAGATCGACTGTGCGCACCGGCATCGGTTTGCGCCTCGGTTCGATATCAATATCGCGGTAGGGCGAGGCTTGCATCGCGGCGATAAGCGCTTCGCCGTTGCGCTCCCCTTTGAGGCGGCGGAACTCCTCAGCGGCGACGACGACGACTTCATCGCGGCCGTGAACGGTCACATGCTGCGGCCCCTCGCTGCGCACGCGTCGCACCAGCTCGCTGAATTTCGCCTTGGCGTCCTGAAGCAGCCAATGGCCGCGCGGCAAGCCGCGCGCGCGGCGACCTGCCCGGACGGGTTTTGTTCTAGTCATTCTGACTAGATTACCATTGGGGCGGCTCAACAGCAAGGCGCGCCCGCGTTCTCTCTGCAGAAGCGCTCCTAGCCGCCATTGCAGCCGCGCTCGGCTCGAGCGGTCAGCGACCGCGCTACAGGGGCGTTCAGGCCGGCGCGTTGAGGGCCTCGGGGCTCGCCGGGGTGATGGCGACGCTTTCGCCGCAGCCACAGGCCGAGGTCTCGTTGGGATTGGAGAACGAGAAGGTCGCCGACAGCCGGTCGACCTTGAAGTCCATCTGCGCCCCGAGGAGGAATAGGACCGCCTTCGGGTCGACCAGCAGCTTGACGCCCTTGTCCTCGACAACTTCATCGAGCGGGGACGCCGCTTCGGCGAGTTCCATCGTATAGGACATGCCCGCGCAGCCGCCGTTCTTGACGCCCACCCTCAGGCCGGCGACCGGCCGGCCCGCCGCTTCGGTCAGTTCGCGCACGCGCGCCGCCGCCGCATCGGTCAAAGTCATCACCTGTCGCCGCAGAAATCGGGACGCCATCGCAAATCTCCATCGGCCGGGGTCAAGGCTCGGCGCGGTGTTCGGCCGTATATAGCATCGAAAGCGCCGCTTTTACAGGGCGCAACAGCGCCGGGTTTTCGGCAGCGCGGCTTTCATGCTAGGCGAAATCATGGCTCACCGGCGCCCCCGCAGGACTCTCACACACATCGTCACCATGCACGGCTGGACAGCCAAGCATTATGTCATCACGGCTATCGTCGTCCTGCTCGCCGTCGGGATGTTCGCCTACAGCTGGTCCTGAGGTCCAGCCCGCCAGCCGGACGCTTTCCCATGTCATCGCCTCCCCTCCAAAGCCAGGCCGACCTTCTCGGCCGCATAGCCGACGCCCTCGAGCGGATGGCGCCCGGCGCCCGGGCGAAGCCGGATTTCGAGGCGGCGGAAGCCTTCGTCTGGCGGGCCGAGCGCGGGACATTGGCGCCGGTCGGGCGGGTCAATCGGATCGATCTTTCGCTATTGCGCGGCGTCGACCGGGTGCGCGACCTTCTCGTCGAGAACACCGAGCGCTTCGCCCGCGGCCTGCCGGCCAATAACGCCCTCCTCTGGGGCGCGCGCGGGATGGGCAAGTCGTCGCTGGTCAAGGCCGCGCACGCGGCGATCAACCGGCAGAAGGGGGTCGAGGGACGCCTGAAACTGGTCGAGATCCACCGCGAGGACATCGAGGGCCTGCCGGCGCTGATGAGCGCGCTGCGCGAAGCGCCTTTCAGGTTCATCGTCTTCTGCGACGACTTATCTTTCGACGCCGGCGACGCGTCGTACAAGTCGCTGAAGGCGGCGCTCGAGGGCGGCGTCGAGGGCCGCCCCGCCAACGTGCTCTTCTACGCCACCTCCAACCGGCGCCACATGATGCCGCGCGAGATGATGGAGAACGAGCGCTCCAGCGCCATCAATCCGGGCGAGGCGGTCGAGGAGAAGGTGTCGCTGTCCGACCGCTTCGGCCTGTGGCTCGGCTTCCACCATTGCAGCCAGGACGACTATCTGGCGATGGTCGCGGGCTACGCGAAGCATTACGGGCTCGACGCGCCGCCGCACGAGATCGACGCTCAGGCGCTCGAATGGGCGGCGACGCGCGGCTCCCGCTCCGGCCGCACCGCTTGGCAGTTCATCCAGGATTTGGCGGGAAGGTTGGGGAAGCCGCTCGCGGCGGAGGGTTGAATTCTGGTAAACGGCGCAGCCGGCGCTGGCTGTGATGCGACTGCGACCGGCTCGAGTGTCCGAGGGCGCTGTAGTTCGCCGGAGCGGGTTTGGTTTAACTGTCGCTTACCTTCTTACTTTACCCTGGGCGAGGCTTGATGTACTCGCGCGTTTGCAGCGGGTTCCGACGCCCGCTACATGCAAGCCAGCGGGCGACGATAGGCCAATGAGGAGATCATAAGTAATTTCCCGTAAGTCGAACAAAGCCAAAGTCCAGAGGGTTGGTCTGGCGATGCGCGTGCAATATGCCGCGCTCCCGTATCGCTTCACGCAGACCGCCGCGCTCGAATTCCTCCTCGTCACCTCGCGGCAGTCAAAGCGCTGGATCATTCCAAAAGGGTGGCCAATCAAAGGCCTGAAGCCGCAGAAATCAGCCGCGCGCGAAGCCTTCGAGGAAGCAGGCGTCAAGGGCAAGGTCGCGAGTGAGCCGGTCGGCGTCTTCACCTACGACAAGAGGCTCGACGAGCCCGAGGCCCGGGCGTCCTGTGAGGTCAGGGTCTTCCCGCTGCTCGTGAAGGAGCAAAGCGAGGCGTGGCCCGAATCCGGACAGCGTTCAGTCCAGTGGGTTGAGCCCGATCAGGCAATATCGCTGATTGAAGAGCCAGGACTTGCAGACGATCGTGATCACGTTGGCGAGGAAGGTCGCCGCAGGGAAATCCACCCCTTGAAGCGTGTTGTGGAAAGTGGAAGGAGAAATTTGATCTTCGTCCGCGATACGACAACCGCGGATATGTCGGCGGTTCAATCGATCTATGCGCATCACGTGAGGCACGGGCTCGCCACGTTCGAAGAGATCCCTCCCTCCATAGAGGAGTTACTGACGCGCCGAAGCTCTGTGATTGACCTAGGGCTTCCCTATCTTGTCGCCGAAGTCGAGACGCGAGTCGTCGGCTACAGCTATGCCACAGCTTACCGGCGGCGAGCGGCCTATCGATTTACGGTCGAGGATTCGGTTTATGTAGCCGAGGACCTGATTGGACAAGGCATCGGTCGGGCCTTGCTGAAAGAGCTCATTGCCCGCTGTGAGCTCGGTCCGTGGAGACAAATGCTGGCCGTCATCGGGGACAGCGGCAATGCCTCCTCGATCGCGCTGCACCGTCGTATGGGCTTTAGACCGGCCAGCAAACAGCGCTCCGTAGGGTTCAAGTTGGCGCGCTGGGTTGATACGGTTCTCATGCAGCGGCCATTAGGGGTTGGCGATCGCCAGCTGCCAACGACACAGACCACGGGCCCTTGAGGATGGCGCTCGCGCGCAAATCGTTATGGAGGATCGCCTGCCCTGCACCAAACCGTTGCCCTATGGTCATCGCCAATAGCCAGCAGAGTGCATCTGAACGATGGACTATGACAAGACGAAGATTCCTCCGGCCGCCTATGACGCTGGTCGCTCCTACACGGCAGACGTTTTAGATTTTTGGCTGCGAACCATTTCCTGTGCGGTTGAGAAGGACCGAATTGCCGATATACTCGACCTTGGGTGCGGCACAGGTCGTTATTCCGCGGCGTTGGCGGCGCATTTTGGGGCGCGCGTCGTAGGGGTCGATCCTTCTGAAAAGATGCTCTCCGAGGCGAGAAAGAAGGGTGGTGATAGGGTCTGCTTTGCAAGGGGATCAGCTGAGGCCATTCCGGTCGGTGACGCCTCCATCGATATGGTCTTCCTATCGATGGTGTTTCATCACTTCGAAAATCCTCAGGACGCCGCCCAGGAATGCCATCGCGTGCTGCGCGAGAATGGCTCGCTGTGCCTGCGCACGGCGACATCGGACCGGGCGGACTGTTACCCTTTCGTCCCGTTTTTCCGCGGCGCGAAATACATCTTGAGCAAACGCTTGCAGCCGTTGACGTTCATCGAGACAACCTTCACAGAGGCCGCCTTCGAGCGCATTCAGCATCAGGTCGTCAACAGCGAGGTTGCGGCGAACTGGCGTCTATTTGCCGAGAAGATTTCCTGTCGCGCTGATTCTATCCTTGCGCGGCTGACCGACGAAGAGTTTGCGAGCGGTTAGCGGCGCTCCGAGACTATGCTCGAACAAAGCCAGAGAATGAGCCGGTGATCGAGCCGATCGATTTTTTCGTCTTTCGTCGAACTCTAAACGTGGACGGGCGCTCCGCTGGCCTGCATCTCGCGGACCTACAGACCTGTAGAGGCGGCTCGGAAACACCAACTTGTCAATCGTATGCGAGATTTGCGTCGCCCGCGCGACCCGAGGTCACGCCGGCGATTTCGCTCAATCGCGCCGCCAGCTTGGCAACGGACCTCGAGCCGCGAACCTCGATGAGCAGCGTCACA
>CAWGBJ010000006.1:0-228063 GCA_963820795.1 uncultured Alphaproteobacteria bacterium | reverse complement strand
CAACAGCAAGGACAGCTGCGTTTTCCGGATCTGCCCTGACCGCTCGCCCGGCGAGATCGCAAGCTTCCTCCGTGCTCGCCGCTTTGTCCGAAACCCATCCATTCAGCGTCATCCGGACAAGACATTCCGCTAGGGCAGCGAGAAGCGTACGGGTAGGCGCAATCAAGCGCGATCGCCCTGCGCAGCAAGCCCTCGGCTTCAGTGAAGCCTTCCCTCGTGTAGGCGTTGATGTACGGCAGCGCCCGAAGGTAGAGATCGTAAGCGTCGAGATTGTCCGTTGGCTTCCTTTGCGCGCGCTCGATCTCGGCCAGCCGAAGGCTCGGCTCCGCCGCGACAATAACGCCTATAGTGATGCGATCTTGGAGTTCGAATATCTCCGCGAGGTCGCCCTCGAAACGATCGGCCCAAATATGCCGGCCCACAGCGGCCTCGATGAACTGCGCCGAAATCCGCACCCGCTTTCCCGCCTTGCGGATTGAGCCCTCGAGAAGGTATCGGACGCCGAGTTCGCGCCCGATCTGACGGGCGTCGATCGACCTTCCCTTGTAGACGAAGGATGAGTTCCGAGCGATCACGAAGAGCCACCGGACACGACTGAGCGCCGTGATGACATCCTCGATCACGCCGTCGGCGAAATAGTCCGTCTCGGGATCGCCGCCGAGGTTTTGGAACGGAAGTACCGCGAGCGAGGTGCGATCCGTGAGGGGCGGGCTCGACGCCGCGCGGTTTGGCGCGGCCGCTCCAAGTGCGACTGCAGTAGGGCTCATTCCGATTTGATACGCCCTGACCGGGCGCCTGATGTTCTTCAGCTCCCTCTCGCCCAGATCGACGACGTGGTAATCCAGCTTGTCGCGGATCTGGTCGTAGGCTGCGCCGGAGAGACAGACGCAGTTCGGTTCGCATATGCCTTCGAGGCGGGCCGCGATGTTGACACCATCGCCCATGAGGTCCCCGTCAGCTTCCTCGACGATGTCGCCGAGGTGAACCCCGATACGAAACTCAATGCGACGCTCGGGAGATAGACCAGCATTTCGTTGCGGCATCATGGCCTGAAGGCCCATCGCGCACCGCGCGGCCTCCGTGACACTGCGAAATTCGACGAGAAAGCCATCACCAGTACGCTTGAATACGCGCCCGTTATGAGCTGCGATCATCGGATCGGTGTGTTCGGCGCGCAGAGCCCTAAGCGCCGCCAATGTGCCGTCTTGGTCGGCGCCCGTGAGCCGGCTGAAACCGACGACGTCGGCGGCCAAAATCGCCGCAATCTTTCGGGTTTCCGCCACGGCTGCCTCCCGCCTCTAAAGGGCAAGTTAGCACAATAGCCGACCGCGTGACCTTTGTTGGGCTCAGCTCCGCCGCATCTTCGGATCGAGAGCGTCGCGCAGGCCGTCGCCGGTCAGATTGATGGCGATGACCGTGATGAGGATTGCGAGACCGGGCAGCGTGACGATCCAGGGATCGGAGCGGATGAACTCGCGCGAGTCGGCGAGCATCGATCCCCATTCGGGGGTCGGCGGCTGCGCGCCGAGGCCGAGAAAGCCGAGGCCCGCCGCCTCGAGAATGGCATTCGAGACGCCGAGCGCCGCCATGACGATGAGGGGGGCGAGGCAATTCGGCAGCACCGTCGACCAGGCGAGCCTCAGAGGCCCGACGCCGGCGACGCGCGCGGCCGTCACATAGTCCTTGTTGAGCTCGCCCATGGCGGAAGCGCGCACGAGCCGCACGTAGCCCGGCAGATAGACGATGGTCACCGCGACGATGGTGTTGGTGAGGCTCGGACCGAGCACCGCGACCACCAGGATGGCGAGCACGAGGC
The DNA here is from genome assembly GCA_963820795.1 of uncultured Alphaproteobacteria bacterium. Taxonomy (GTDB): domain Bacteria; phylum Pseudomonadota; class Alphaproteobacteria; order Rhizobiales; family Beijerinckiaceae; genus Roseiarcus. Next base: position 226,247 of record CAWGBJ010000006.1, on the reverse strand, counting down.
TCGGCACCGCCATGATCAGGTCCATGAGACGGGTGATGGCCACGTCGACGATCGGGCCGGTCATGGCGGCAATGAGCCCGAGGACGGCGCCGATGATGAAGGATACGCTCATCACCGAAAAGCCGATGAACAGTGAGACACGCGCGCCGAAGATCAGGCGCGACAGCATGTCGTGGCCGTCGCCGTCAGTACCCAAAATGAAGCGCCAAGAGCCGCCCTCTTCCCACACCGGCGGGGCGCGCACGGCGTCGCGGAACTGCTCGATCGGCGAATGGGGCGCGACAAGGCTGGCCGCCAGCGCCAGCGAGACGACAAGGCCGAAGACGGCGAGGCCGAAGACGGCGCCCTTGTTTTCCCGAAACGCGGCCCAGAAGGCGGCAGGCGCCGATGGCTGCGAGAACGCCGGCGAATCGCTGTCTTCGGCCGGAGAGGCGCGTCCGCCGGCGGCGATGTCAGCGCCCATGGCGGATCCTCGGATCGATCGCGCCGTAGATGAGGTCGACGAACAGATTGACGAGGATGACGACAGCGGAGATGAGCATGACGCCGCCCTGCAACGCCGGATAGTCGCGCCGGCCGATCAATTCGATCAGCCATTTGCCGACGCCGGGCCAGGAGAAGATCGTCTCTGTCAGCACTGCGCCGGCCATCAGGCCCGAGACCGAGAGACCGATCACCGTGACGACCGGCAAAAGCGCATTGCGGAGCGCGTGGACGCCGACGACCCGGCTCGGCGTCAGACCCTTGGCGCGGGCGGTCCGCACGTAGTCCTCGTTCAGGACTTCCAGCATCGAGGAGCGGGTCATGCGCGCGATGACGCCGAGCGGCACGGTGCCGAGTACGATCGCCGGCAGGACGAGATGCCGCAGAGCATCGAGGAACGCGCCGGGCCGACCCGACAGCAGCGCGTCGATCGTCATGAAGCCCGTCGGTTGGGCGAAATCGTAATTGATCAGATCGATGCGGCCCGAGACGGGTAGAAGCCCGAGTTTGACGGAAACGAACATGATGAGAAGCAGGCCCCACCAGAAGATCGGCATCGAATAGCCGAACAGCGAAATGGTCATCAGCGCCTGATCGAAGAAGCCGCCGCGCTTGACCGCGGCGATCGCGCCGGCCGGAACGCCGACTGCGACGGCAAACAGCATGGCGAAGAACGAGAGCTCGAGCGTCGCCGGGAAGAGCGTCAGGAACTCCGTCAGCACTTTCTGCTGGGTCGCCAGCGACACGCCGAAATCCCCGTGCAGGAGCTTCCAGGCGTAGTCGAGAAACTGCTTCCACACCGGCTGGTCGAGACCGAGCTCATGGCGGAACACGGCGAGCCGCTCTGGCGAAATTCCATGCTCGCCGACCCGGACCTCGACCGGATCCCCGGGGACGAGGCGGATGGCGATGAAGGTCAGGAACATCAGCGCCAGAAAAGTCGGAATCGTCAATACCGCGCGGCGGAGAAAATAGGCAAGCATGGCCGGTCCCGATGGCGATCGGCCCCGCTCCTGGCGGGCAGGGCCGCCGCCTGCCTATTGGATGTCTACGCCCTCGAAGGCATGCGTTCCAAGCGGACTTTGCTTGTATCCCGTCACGTTGGCGCGCATCGCCTCGTAGACGATGGAATGGGCGAGGAGCAGGGAGGGCGCCTCGGCATGTTCGATCTCCTGCATGCGCTGGTAGAGCTTGGCGCGTTCCGCCTGATCCGGAACCACGCGCGCCTTGACGAGCAGATCGTCGAACTCCTGATTGCACCATTTCGAGATATTGTTTCCGGCCGGCTTGCCTTCGGGGCAGCTCAATAAGAAGAAGAAATTGTCGGGGTCGCCATTGTCGCCGGTCCAGCCCATTTGGCCCGTCATGTCCTCGCCGTCCTCGATGCGCTTTCGGTACTCGCCCCATTCATAGGTGACGAGCTTGGCGTTGACGCCGATCTTGGCGAGGTCGGCCTGCATCATCTCGCCGATCCGCTTGCCGTTGGGGTTGTACGGGCGCGAGACCGGCTGATACCAGAGATCGATGTCGAGCGGCGTGTGAACGCCTGCAGCAGCCAGCATCGCCTTCGCCTTTTCGGGGTCGTAAGGCACGTTCGGGATCTTGTCGTCGTAGGACCACATGGTCGGCGGGATCAGGGTGGCGGCCTTCTCGCCGGCCCCGAGATAGACGTCCTTGATGATGGCGTCGCGGTCGATCGCCATCGACAGCGCCTCACGGACCTCCTTCTTGTCGAACGGGGGCTTTGAGTTGTTGAACGCCCAGTAGGCCACGTTGAGACCTGGGGCGTGGATCACCTTGAGAGACGGATCCTTCTCCATCTCGGCAAGGTCGGCCGGGCGCGGGTAGGCGTTGATGTGACATTCGCCGGCCTTGAGCTTGGCGTAACGGGCGGTCGCGTCGGGCGTGATGGCGAAGACGAGGTCGTCGACCAGCGGCTTCTCGCCGTAATAATCCTTGTTCGCCTTGTAGCGGATCACCGAATCCTTTTGATAGGCGACGAACGAGAACGGACCGGTGCCGACCGGCGCTTGATCGAACTGCTCGGGCGTCCCCTTCTTCAGAAGGAAGTCGGCATATTCCTTCGAGCCGATCGCCATGAAGTCCATCGCCAGATTGGCGAGAATTGCGACGTTCGGCGTCTTGAGCTTCATGACAACGGTGTAGTCGTCGGTCTTCGAGACCGAGTCGAGAAGAGCCGGCATGTCCATGTCGTTGAAGTAGTCGTACTTGCCGCCCGACACCTTGTAATAGGGATGGTCCGGCTTCCATTGCCGGTCGATTGACCACAACACGTCGTCGGCATTGAAGTCGCGCGTCGGCATGAAGTCCTTCAGGGAGTGGAACTTGACGCCTTTGCGCAGGTGGAAGGTGATCGTCTTGCCGCCGTCGGTTATGTCCCAGCTTTCGGCGAGACCCGGGACGACTTCGGTCGTGCCGCGCTTGAATTCTGTCAGGCGATTGTAGACGGGGCGCGCCGCATCGAAACTTGTGCCTGTCGTGTTGATTGCCGGGGTGAAATTCTCGGGGCTGCCTTCGGAGCAGTAGACGAGCGTCTTGGCCGAGACGGTCCCCGCGCTGACGAGGGAGGCGACCAGGGCGAGGCCGGCGAGAGTGCTGATTTTCATGTGTCTCCTCCTGTCGGCGACCGGGTCCGCGGCGCTGAGCCGTCGTGCGTCGCGGGACAATTCTCACGATCCATCGAAGCTCTTTTTGCGGTCGAGCGCAATGGCTCGCCATAACGCGCGGGGCTTTGAACTCAAGGCGGCTGAATGTCGAAAGTCGCTGGTTCGCGCTAGACGTTGAGGCGGCGAAGAGGAAACGATGCGCTCGGCATCCAGCATTGGCTTGGCAAGGACGTCGCCACGCGAGGCCGGGGCGGTGCACTCAACCCAGGCTGCACATGTCCTTGCCCTGAAGGGCGCCGTCCTTCTTCAGTGATCGAGCATCCTGCCGATTGCGACGCTCACAATCGCGTAAATAGCAGTTGCCGTTTCATGATCTCCAACCAGTTCGCGATCTGACTCCCGTTCCTGGCGCGGGCCGGGCTCTCGCTCATTTGACAACCCCCAGCGAAGCTGAGAGAAAAACTGCGCACGGTCCCTCGCTTCCTCTGAGGGTGAAAAGGGAACGCGGTAGGCCTTAGCCGATCCGCGGCCGCCCCCGCGACTGTGAGCGGCGTGCCGACGCTTTGCTCGCCACTGGGCTTTAGGGAGCCCGGGAAGGCGGCGTCGGCGATACGCCGCGAGCCAGGAGACCTGCCGTGCGCCGATGATGCCGCAAGACCGCCGGAGGGGCGGTCAAGGAGCCATAATGATCCATTCCATGTGTCGCTTTTTGGCGCTCAGGCTGTTGATTTCGCGCGACATGACTCAATTTCGCCGGCGCCGCGCCTGAAGGGCGCGGCCTATGGCCGCTGAGAGCGCGCCTCCCTCCGCCGCGACACTCCTCGTCTGCGTGACCTGCAAGTCCGAGGTGGGCGAGGTCGGCGCGGCGCTCTACGAGTCGCTCGGTCCCCGTCTCGCCGGGGAGGAGGTCGAACTCCGCGCCGTCGCCTGCCTTTCCGTGTGCAAGCGGCCGTGCACGGTCGCGCTCGCCGCGCCGGGAAAATGGACCTACGTCGTCGGCGACCTCGGCCCTGACGCGCATCTCGAGGATATTGTGACCGCGGCGCGCCGCTACGCGGCCGCGCCGGAGGGCCTTGTTCCATGGCGCGAGCGGCCGCTCTCCTTCCGCAAGGGGGTCATCTCCCGCACCCCGCCGCTCGTCCCCGCCCTTTCTTGAGATAGATAGCCAATGCTCGCCAAGACCCCTGTCACCATCGTCACTGGCTTTCTCGGCGCCGGTAAGACGACGTTGATCCGCCATCTACTCGCCCATGCCGGCGGGCGGCGGCTCGCGCTCATCATAAACGAGTTCGGCGACGTCGGCGTCGACGGCGAACTCCTGCAGAACTGCGCCGATGCGGTCTGCCCGCGCGAGGCGATCATTGAACTCGCCAACGGCTGCATCTGCTGCACCGTCGCCGAGGATTTCGCTCCGGCGGTGACGGCCCTGCTCGCGCACGAACCGAGGCCCGATCACATCGTTATCGAGACCTCGGGACTCGCGCTGCCAAAGCCACTGGTCAAGGCCTTCGACTGGCCGGAGCTCCGGACGAGACTGACGGTCGACGGGGTGGTTGCGGTCGTCGACGCCGCCGCCGTCTCCGAGGGCCGCTTCGCCGACGATCCGGCGCGGGTCGAAGCGCAGCGCGCCGCCGACCCGTCGCTCGATCACGACAATCCGCTTGAGGAAGTCTACGAGGACCAGCTGCTCTGCGCCGACCTCGTCGTGCTCAACAAGGCCGATCTCGTCGCGCCGCAGGCGCTGGAGGCCTTGCGCGCCGGGATCGCTGCGACTCTGCCGCGAGCGGTCAAGATCGCCGCGACCCGCGAGGGGGCGATCGACGCCGTGGTTTTGCTCGGCATCAACGCCGCGGCGGAGGACAATCTCGCCGACCGACCTTCGCATCACGATGCGGACGGTGAGCACGACCACGACGATTTCGACAGCTTCGTCGTGACGGTCCCGCCGGCCAGCGACCCCGAAGCGCTGATCGGCCGCCTGAGCGAAGCGACTGAAGCGCACGACATCCTGCGGATTAAGGGCTTTGTCGAAGTCGCAGGCAAGCCCATGCGCATGCTGGTGCAGGGCGTAGGTAGGCGTTTCCGCCGCGACTTCGACCGACCCTGGCGGGCGGACGAACCCCGCTCGAGCCGTCTCGTCGTCATCGCCCAGAAGGGCGTCGACCGCGCGGCGGTGGCAGCGGCGCTCGCGGGCTGATCCTTGATGCACGTTCCCCGCATCGAGGTCCGCTCGCTCGACGAAACGGCCGAGGCTGTCGATCTCGGTCAGACGCCGGCGGACGCGGTGTTTCTCTCGTTCTCAGACAGCGACCTGAATGCACTCGCTGCTGCCTACGAGGTCGAGCCTGAGCCGAAGCCGACGCTGAGACTCGCCAGTCTCGCCGCGCTTCGCCATCCCTATGCGATCGATCTCTATCTGGAGACGGTGTGCACTAAAGCGAAACTGATCGTAGCCCGCATCCTCGGCGGCGCCGACTACTGGCGCTACGGGGTCGACGAACTAGCGGCGCTGGCGCGGCGGCGCGCGGTCAAGCTCGCCCTTCTGCCGGGCGACCGTCGTCCCGATGCGCGACTCGCGGAGGCGTCGACCCTGCCGCCCGAGTCGGCCGCGGAAATCTGGCGCTACTTCGACGAGGGCGGCGGCCCCGACAACATGGCGGGCGCCCTCGCCTTCGTCGCGGCTGAAGTCGGCTTCGGCCGGCGCGTTCCACCGCCGCGCCCGGTCGAGGCGTTCGGCAAATTCGAGCGCGCGTCCTTCGATTCCGCGCGGGCACCGCACGCGCTCATCGTCTTCTATCGTTCGGTCTATCTTGCCAACGATGTCGCGCCGATCGAAGCGCTGGCTGCGGCGTTGCACGAGCGAGATTTTGCGACCACCAGCGTCTATGTGACCAGCCTTAAGCACGAGGCGGCGATTGCGCCGCTGCGCGCTTTGATTGCGCGCCGGTCGTTCGACGTCGTCATCAACGCGACCGCGTTTTCCGCGCGCCTCGACGAGAGCGGGGGAACCATTCTCGATTCGATCGACGCGCCGGTGCTTCAGGTCGTGCTCGCCGGCGTCGGCATCGAGGCGTGGCGCGCGTCGCTGCGCGGGCTCTCTCCCGCCGATCTCGCGATGCACGTCGCCTTGCCCGAGATCGACGGACGCATCCTCAGCCGCGCCGTCTCCTTCAAGGCCGCCACGCGACGGCAACTCGCGACGGAGTTCGGCGCGACGGTGCACGAGCCCCTCGCCGATCGCGTCGCCTTCGTCGCCGATCTCGCTGCATCGTGGGCGCGGCTGAGGCGGAAGCCGGCGGCGGAAAAACGCCTCGCTTGCGTCCTGCCCGATTATCCGGCGCGGGGCGGACGGACGGGCTACGCGGTCGGTCTCGACACCCCCGCCAGCGCCATCGCCATCGCCGACATGCTCAGCGCCGCGGGCTACGGAGTGACCGCCGCTCAGGACGCGCCTGCGCTGATCGCGGCGCTTTCGGAGGGGCCGCTCGAGCCGGCGCTGAGCCTGGCGGAATATAAGGCCGAACTGGCCACGGCGCCGGAAAGCTTCCGCCGCTCACTCGAAGCCGCGTGGGGCGAGCCCGGCAGCGATCCGAGCGCGATCGACGGCGCCTTCCGCTTCCGCTTCGTCCGGCTCGGCCGGCTCATCGTCGCCGTGCAGCCCGACCGCGGCGATCCCGCGCGGCGCAAGGGCGACTATCACGACCTCGCCCTGCCGCCGCGGCATGCCTATGCCGCCTTCCATTTCTGGCTGATCCGGAAGGAGCGCATCGACGCGCTAATCCAGCTGGGCGCCCACGGCACGCTCGAATGGCTGCCGGGGAAGGCGGTCGCGTTGTCAGAATCTTGCGCGCCCGAGGTTCTGCTCGGGCCGACGCCGGTCATCTATCCGTTCATCGTCAACAATCCTGGCGAAGCGGCGCAGGCCAAACGCCGCGTCGCTGCGACGACCATCGGCCATCTGACGCCGCCGCTGATCGCCGCCGGCTCGCACGGGGCGACGCTCGAGCTCGAAAGCCTGTTTGACGAATTCGCCGAGGCCCAGGCCCTCGATCCGGCGCGCGCGCGCGCCATCGCGGGACTGATTCTCGAGCGGGGGCAGGCGACGGGGCTCCTCAAGGAATGCGCCGCCGAGGGCAGACCGCCGGACCAGGCGCTCGTCGCGCTCGACGCCTGGCTCTGCGACCTCAAGGACATGCGGATCGGCGACGGGCTGCATGTGTTCGGCCGCTCGCCCGAAAGCGTGGAGGGCTTCGCCGCCGGGCTCGGGCTCGACGCCGAAGCGACCGAGACGCTTGCCGCGCGCGTCGCCGCCTGCGGGGCCGCCGAGTTGCTCGGCCTTATTGGCGCGCTCGCCGGCCGGTTCGTGCCGCCGGGCCCCGCCGGCGCGCCGGCGCGCGGTCGCCTCGACGTGCTGCCGACCGGTCGCAATCTGTTCGCGGTCGATCCCCGCTCGGTTCCAACCCGCAATGCCTGGGAGATCGGCCGCCGCGCTGCCGGCGCGGTCGTCGCGCGCTACGCCCAAGATCATGGGCAGTGGCCGCAGCGCATCGTGTTGGACCTCTGGGGCTCAGCGACGATGCGCACCGGTGGCGACGACCTTGCGCAGGCCTTCGCCCTGCTCGGCTGCCGGCCGACCTGGGATATGTCGTCGAACCGGGTCAGTGGCTTTGAGATCCTGCCGCTGGCGATGCTGGGACGGCCGCGGATCGACGCTGCCTTGCGCATCTCGGGCCTCTTCCGCGACGTTTTTCCGACCCAGATCGCGCTTTTCGCCGCGGCTGTTCGGGCTGTCGCTGGCCTCGACGAGAGCCCGGAGGACAATCCGCTTGTCGGCTCGAGCGACGCCGCGCCCGCCCGGGTCTTCGGCGCGCCGCCCGGCGCCTACGGCGTCGGCCTCGGGCGCCGCATCGCCGGGGACGGCTGGAGCGGCCGGGCTGAGCTAGCGGAGGCCTATTTCACCGCGACCAGCCACGCCTATGACGGCGAGGGCGAGGGACGCGAGGCCGCGGCAGCCTTTCGCGCCTGCGTCGCGGGCTCGGATGCCTTCGTGCATACACAGGACCTGCCCGGGCAGGACGCGCTCGACGCCGACGCCTTCGCCGAGCACGAGGGCGGCTTCGCCGCGGCGGCGGAAAGCGTCGGAGCCAAGCCGGCGCTCTACCATCTCGACTCGACCTTTTCCGGCGCGTCGAGGGTGCGCCCGCTGGCGCAGGAAATCGCGCGCGCGCTTCGTGGCCGTGCCACCAATCCGCGCTGGCTTGCGGGCCAGATGCGCCATGGCCATCGAGGCGCGGCGGAGATCGCGCAGTCGCTCGACAATCTCTTCGCCTTCGCCGCGCTCACCGATGCGGTCGTGAGCGAGCAGTTCGATCTGATGTTCGACGCAACGCTCGGCGACGACGCGGTACGCGCGTTTGTGGTCGACGCCAATCCTGCCGCCGCGCGCCATATGGCGGGCGTGTTCGAGGCGGCGGTGCGCCGGGGCTTCTGGCGTTCGCGGCGCAATTCGTCGACGAACGTGCTCGTGTCGTTGCGAAGCGAGGCGGCATGAACGCAACCCCTCCGCGCCGCGAGGGCTGGTGCCCGGGCGCGCTGCGGCCGATGGAGACCGGCGACGGGCTGCTCGCACGTGTACGCACGTCCAGCCGATGCCTGTCGCTCAACCAGGCGGCGGCAATCGCGGAGAGCGGGCTCGCGTGTGGCAACGGCTCCATCGGGCTCTCGGCGCGCGCCAACCTCCAGGTTCGCGGTGTCAGCGAACGCACTCTGCCGGACCTGCAAGCGCGTCTCAGCGCCGTGGGCCTGCTCGATGCGGACCCCGAAGTCGAGCGCCTGCGCAACATCCTCGCGAGCCCCTTGAGCGACATCGACCCCAAGGCCGCCTTCGACCTCGCTCCGGCCGTGGCTTCACTCGAGGCGCAGCTTGCGGAGGATTCGTCGCTCAGCTCCCTGCCGGGAAAGTTCAGCTTCGTCATCGATGCGCTCGGCCGGCTGCCGGTCGCCGAGGTCGACGCGGATGTCCGCTTCGAGGCCGCGCCCGACCGCGGCGAGCCATCGTTCGCGGTCTTTCTTGGCGGCGAAGACGGCCTCGCCGCGCGCGCTGCGTTGGCCGAAACGGGCGTCGTCGCGTCGCGGCTCGCGCGCGCTTTTCTTGCCCTCAACCGCGCGCACGGTCAGGCGGAGCGCCGGATGCACGCGATTGTCGCCCGCGTCGGGGCGGCGTCGGTATTCGCCGCCGCGGGCCTCGAGGCGGGATCTCGCCTTCGCTCGCACCGCCGCGCATCGTTGCGCCAGGTTCTCGGCGGGCATGCCTTCGGCCCGATCTTTGTCGTCGGCGGGGCGGCGCCGTTTGGCGAGATCGACGCGGGCCGTTTTTCAACGTTGATCGAACGCGCGCGGGCAGAGGGCGCCTGCGGCCTGAGCCTCACACCCTGGCGCGTCTTCCTGATCGTCGGGCTAAAGGCCCGCTGCGCGGCGACGATTGCAGCAGCGGCAGCGGAGCTGGGCTTTGTCGTGAAGGCCGACGAGCCGCGCTTGCGCATCGCCGCCTGCCCCGGCGCCCCCATGTGCCTGCACGGCTGGCGGCCGGTGCGCGACGATGCGATGCGCTGGGCTCCGCTCCTGCCCAAGAGCGACGGGGTCGTCCTGCATGTCAGCGGTTGCGCCAAGGGCTGCGCTCGTCAGGCTGCGACCGCTCTGACATTTACCGCGACAGAAAGCGGCTATGACCAAATCCTGGCGGGAAAGGCAGGCGACAAGCCCGTCCGGACCGGTCTATCGACAGAGGCGGTCGGCGCCCTCATCGCCGGGAAAGGCGTCGATCCGTTCGTGGCGGAGGGGCCAACGGCGTGAAGGCGCGCTACGATTACGAGAGGGATGGCGCGACGATCTACGCCCGGTCCTTCGCCATCATCCGGCGGGAGGCGGACCTCAGCCGCTTCTCGCCGCTCGAGGAGAAGGTCGCGGTCCGGGTTATCCACGCGTCAGGCCTCGTCGAGGCGGCGCGCGATTTCGTCTTCACCGCCGGCGCGGCCGAGGCGGCCCAGAGCGCGCTGAAAGGGGGCGCGCCGATCTTCTGCGATTCGCGCATGGTCGCGGAGGGCGTAACCCGTGCCCGTCTGCCGGCGGGGAACGACGTGATCTGCACGCTTGCCGATCCTTCGACGCCGGCGCTGGCGGAAAGGTTCGGCACGACCCGCACCGCCGCGGCGATCGACCTCTGGCTGCCGCGATTGGCAGGCGCCCTCGTCGCGATCGGCAACGCGCCGACCGCCCTCTTTCGCCTGCTCGAACTCATCGCCGCAGGCGCGCCGGCTCCAGCCGCGGTCATCGGCATGCCGGTCGGCTTCGTCGGCGCGGCGGAGTCGAAGGAAGCCCTGATCGAGAGCGGTCTCATGGGCGTTGTTATGCGTGGCCGCAAGGGCGGCAGCGCCATGGCGGCGGCGGCCGTCAACGCCCTGGCGAGCGACGCCGAATGAGCGAGGGCCGGCTCTATGGCGTCGGGATCGGCCCCGGCGACCCTGAACTCCTGACCGTCAAGGCGACACGGGTTATCGCCGCAGCCCCGGTTGTCGCCTTTTTCGCCAAGGCCGGCCGACGCGGCAACGCCCGCGGCATCGTCGACCCGTGGCTGACGCCGTCGCATGTCGAACTGCCGCTCTGCTACCCGATGACGACCGAATCGCATTTCGGTGACTCGCCCTATCGCGAGGCGCTCAAGGATTTCTACAAAAAGAGCGCCGGCGCGATCGCCTGGCATCTCGAGGCGGGGCGGGATGTCGCGCTGCTCGCCGAGGGTGATCCGCTCTTCTACGGCTCGTTCATGCATCTCTTCGTCCGCCTGCGCGAGCGTTTCGCCGTCACCATCGTTCCGGGCGTCTCAAGCCTATGCGGCGCCTGGGGCGCGGCTGAGACGCCGATGACCTGGGGCAACGATTCGCTCGTCGTTCTGCCGGCGACGCTGCCGCTTGACGAACTGACCCGTCGACTTGCTCTGGCGGACGCCGCCGTCATCATCAAGATCGGCCGCAACTTTTCCCGCGCCCGGCAGGCGTTGGCCCAGGCCGGCATGGTCGAGCGGGCAATCTATGTCGAGCGGGCGACAATGGCGGGCGAAGCGGTGATGCCACTCCTGCAAAAGGAGAATGGTCCGGCGCCATACTTTTCCCTGATCCTGGTGCCAGGACGGGGCGGGCTGCCGTGAGAGGAAGGCTGACAGTGGTCGGGCTCGGCCCGGGCCCGGCCGCCTGGATGACGCCCGAGGCGAACGCCGCCATCGAATCGGCGAGCGACATCGTCGGCTACGCGCCGTACCTCGACCGGCTGGCGCTGCGGCCGGACCAGCGGGCCCATCGAAGCGACAATCGCCTCGAACTCGCCCGGGCACGGCTCGCGCTTTCGCTCGCCGAGGCCGGCGGCGTAGTTGCGGTCGTCTCCGGCGGCGACCCCGGCGTTTTCGCCATGGCGGCGGCGGTGTTCGAAGCGATCGAAGAAAAGCCCGAATGGCGCGCGCTCGACGTCAGGGTGGCGCCAGGCGTCTCGGCGATGCAAGCCGCGGCGGCGCGGCTCGGCGCGCCGCTCGGCCACGACTTCTGTGCAATTTCGCTTTCCGACAATCTCAAGCCTTGGGCGATCGTCGAGCGACGGCTTAAGGCCGCGGCCGAAGGGGATTTCGTCATCGCGCTCTTCAATCCCGCTTCGCTGGCGCGGACGTCGCGCATAGTCGAAACGTTCGATCTCCTCCGCGCCCTCAAACAGGCGACGACGCCGGTCGCCTTCGCCCGCGCCGTCGGCCGCTCCGACGAGAAACTGACCCTGACGACCCTCGGCAAGGCAGACCTGAGCCAGGTCGACATGGCCACCCTCGTAGTCGTCGGGTCGAGCAAGACGCGCTTCATCGCCCGCGACGGCGTGCCACGCTGGATGCTCACGCCGCGTGCCTACGTAGACCGGCCATGAGCAGCGATCCAGGCGAGCGCCGCGTCGAGCTCGAAGACTGTCTCGGCCTCCGGCGCCTTTGGCCGCCGGAGCATGAGGACGCGGACGCCGAGCCGGCGCGCCGCCTCGATCTTAGCGTAGGTCGCCTCGCCGCCGCTGTTCTTGCTGACGAGGATCTCGATCTGTTCGTCCCGCATCAGTTTAAGTTCGCCGGCGAGCGAGAACGGCCCGCGGTCGAGGATCAGTTTCACGTCGGGAAGCGACTGGACCTCGGCCGGCCGATCGATCGCGCGCACGACATAGCGGTGTTGCGGCGCGCGCTCGAACACGGCGAGCTGCAGCCGCCCCTGGGTAAGAAAAACCGTATGCCGCTTGGGCCCGAGCGCTTCGGTCGCTTCGTCCATCGAATCGACTTCGCTCCAGTTGTCGCCCTCCTGCCGCGCCCAGGCCGGCCGGGTGAAAACGAGGAGCGGCGCGCCCGCAGAGCGGCAGGCGGCGATCGCGTTGGCGGAGATTCGCGCGGCGAACGGATGGGTCGCGTCGACGACCGCATCGACGCCCTCGGCGTCGAGATAGGCTGCAAGCCCTCGAGCGCCACCGAAGCCGCCGACCCGCTGTGGGATCGGCGCGGGCGTCGGATTCGCGGTCGCCCCGGCGAGCGACAGGACCGGCGCCACGCCCGGCTCATGGGCGAGGCGGCGGGCAAGCGCGCTCGCCTCCGACGTTCCGCCGAGAATGAGCAGGCGAACGGGCTTCAGAGGTGGGCTCCGTGACAGGAGAACGCTGGCTTTCCGTGGTCGGAGTCGGCGAGGACGGATACGACGGCCTTTCTTCTGCCGCTCGCAACCTTGTCGCGCAAGCTGCCTTCGTCGTGGGCGGCAGGCGGCATCTCGCGCTCGTCGCTCCGCTTGCGGCCGAAACCTATGTCTGGCCCTCGCCGATCGAAGACGCGCTGGACGTCATCGCCGAACGGCGCGGCCGTCCAGTTTGCGTGCTCGCGAGCGGCGACCCGTTCTTCTTCGGTGTCGGCGCGATGCTGGCGCGGCGGTTCTGTCCAAGCGAGATGCTCTGCTTTCCGGCGCCTTCCGCCTTCGCCCTGGCCGCGGCGCGGCTCGGCTGGAGCCAGCAGGATTGCGCGCTGCTGTCGCTGCACGGCCGGCCTCTCGAGGCGATGGTTCCACATCTGCAAGCCGGCGCCCGCATCCTTGCCCTCTCCTGGGACGGAACGACGCCCGGCAAACTCGCCGCGCTCCTCGCCGCGCTCGGAATGGGAGGGTCAGAGTTGACGGTCTGCGAGGCGATGGGCGGCCCTCGCGAGCGCATTCGCACAACTCTGGCCGCGTCCTTCGCGTTCGACGACGTGGGAGCGCTGAACACGATCGCGCTCAAGGTCGTCGCGGGACGCGGCGCGCGCGTGCTGCCGCGCTCCGCGGGCCTACCCGACGACTGGTTCGAGCACGACGGGCAGATCACCAAGCGCGACATCCGCGCGATCACGCTCTCGGCGCTGGGGCCGCGCCGCGGCGAACAGCTTTGGGACGTCGGCGCCGGCTCGGGCTCGGTGGCGGTCGAATGGATGCTCGCCGACCCGGCCAATCGCGCCGTCGCCATCGAGGCGCGCGCCGACCGGGCCGTCCGCGTCGGGGGTAACGCGCTGGCTTTGGGCGCGCCTGCCCTTACTGTCGTCATCGGCAAGGCGCCTCACGCCCTCGAGGGTCTGCCGGCGCCGGACGCCATCTTCGTAGGCGGTGGCGCAACGGCGCCAGGAGCGATCGACCGGTGCGTCGACGCTCTGAAGCCCGGCGGGCGGCTCGTCGTCAACGCGGTCACGCTTGAGACGCAGGCGGCCGCGGTCGAGTGGCGCGCGTGCTTTGGCGGCGATCTCGTGCAGATCGCCGTGGCATATGCCGAAGCGGTCGGCCGCTTCTCCGGCTGGCGGGCGGCGATGCCGGTCGTGCAGTGGCGCTGGGTGAAGCCGTGAGCGCCTTCGTCGCCATCGGCGTCGGTTGCCGGGCGGGTGTTTCCGGCCAGACGATTGCCGCGTTGGCGCGCCGCGCGCTCGCCGAGGTCGGTGCGCCACAAGGCGACCGCAAGATGTTCACGCTCGCAGCCAAAGCGCGGGAGGCGGGGCTCGCCGAGGCCTCGCGGCTCATCGGCGCGCCGCTGACGACGCTGCCGCTGGAGGCGCTGCAGGCGGAAGCCTCACGAATCATGACGCATTCACCGGCCGCCGAGCGACGCTTTGCGGCGCCAAACGTCGCCGAAGCCGCCGCGCTGGCGGGCGCCGGCCCCGGCGGCCGGTTGCTCGGCCCACGCATCGCGGCCGACGGTGCGACCTGCGCCATCGCTATCTCCGCCGAGCCGCCATGACTGTGCATTTCATTGGCGCGGGGCCGGGCGCGCCCGACCTCATCACGATTCGAGGCCGCGATCTCATCGCGAGGAGCCCCGTCTGTCTGTACGCCGGCTCGCTGATCCCAAAAGCGCTGCTCGCGGCCTGTCCGGCCGGCGCCCACATCATCGACACGGCGGCGCTCGATCTCGACGCGATCGTTGGCCTCTGCGTCGAGGCGACCGCCGCTCGCAAGGACGTCGCGCGCCTTCACTCCGGCGATCTGTCGATTTTCAGCGCAATGGGCGAGCAATTGCGCCGCCTCGACCTGGCCGGCGTGCCGTACACGGTGACGCCCGGCGTGCCGGCCTTTGCCGCAGCCGCCGCATCGCTCAGGCGCGAGCTGACGCTACCCGGCCTCGCCCAGTCGTTGGTGCTGACACGGACCTTCGGCCGCGCCTCGCCCATGCCGGAACGCGAGACGCTCGCCGCTTTCGCCGCCACTGGCGCGACATTGGCGATCCATCTCTCGATCCACGCCCTCGAGCGGATCGTCGCCGAACTCATGCCGTTCTACGGCTCAGCCTGCCCGGCCGCGATCGTCGCCCGCGCCTCCTGGTCGGATGAGCGGATCGTCCGCGTGACGCTCGGCGCCGCCGTTGCAGCGATGCGCGAGACTCCGGTCGAGCGGACCGCGCTGATCCTGGTCGGGCCGGCCCTCGGCTCGGAGGACTTCCGCGAGAGCGAACTCTACAACGCCGCCTACGTCCGCCGTTTCCGGGCGGGTGCAGCGCCGGAAGAGGGGGAGTGAGTTTTGCGAGACGTTCCACTCCGGCATCCCCGCCAACCTCGTGTACTCAGAGTTGGGCCCAAGATGGATGCGGCGGACTCGGCAGCGTGCATTCTGAACGCCAGAACGGGGCCGGGGCGGATATATCAGAACCCCGGCGGCGTCAGGCGCATCGTTGGACAGCGGGGCGAACGGGGTGCGGCTCGGCGCGGCGGCCATGCTAGAGAGCCGTAGGGCGCGCCGTCGAGCGAGAGCAAGGGGCTGTAGCACGGGTCGTTCAGCAGCGCCTCGCCCCACATCGCACGTAGCCGGCGCAACGCTCCGGAATAACGATCGAGATCGTCTTGCGCGCGCAGGACGCCGCGACTCGCCGACTCGCGATGGGTGAGACGGGCGTGGGGCGTCATGACGACCCGATAGCCTAGCGCCCGCAAGCGGAGGCAATAGTCGACGTCGTTGTAATCGATCTGGAAGCGAGCCGCATCGAGCCCGCCAGAACCGAGAAAAAGATGCCGCGGCGTCATCAGACACGCGCCCGTCGTCGCGCCGCACTCGTGCGCGACAGCAAGAAGGTCGCCGTAGCCAGGATCGCCGACCGCCCTGTCGTTGAAGGCATGCGCCGGCGCAAAGCCAACTCCAAGCACAATTCCGCAGTGCTGATAGACGCCACTCGGCCACAGGAGCGCGGCGCCGACGGCGCCAACGTCGGGCTCGGCCGCACGGCTTCTCATCTCGTCCAGCCACCCTTCGTCCAGCGCCTCGACGTCGTTGTTCAGGAGCAGCAGGAAATCGCCGGAGGCGAGCGACGCCCCCGCGTTGATCAGGCGCGCGAAGTTAAAAGGGCCGCCGACGCGCAACACGCGAATGCCGTTCGCTGCGAGCTCGTCGAAGTAGTCCAAGGTAGCGGGGCCGGTCGACCCGTTGTCGATCACGATCAGCTCATGCGCGTCAAGGTCGATCGTCCGCCTCAGCGAGTCCAGACAAGGCTGCAAAAGGTCGAGGCGATCGCGGGTCGGCACCAGGATTGAAATCCTCCCGCGCGCAACCGCTCGCCTTATGCAGGTTGCCGGCAAAAGCGCGCCAGGACCGGCTCCAACCTCAGCGACGACGCCGCGCGCGTGGAGATGCGCCGCGGTCGCCAACGCTAGTCGAAGCGCTCCGTCCCGCCGGTCGAGCGCCGGCAGGCGCGCAAGGAATCCCGGTTTATGTACCGCGCCGACGAAGGCGGACGCCTCGCCGTCGTCCCCCGGTTCACGTCCGATCGCGTCCCAAGGCGCGTTGAAGAGGCGGTAGAGGCTGTCGGCGCCGACCTCGAGTGCTTTGCGCGCTTCCTCAACGGGCATCGCGAAGAGGTAGGCGCCGTACCCTTGTTCGAGCATGCGTTCGTAGTCGAACGCCGGAAAGGCCAGCGGCCAGTCGCCTCCGTCCGCGGTCGCGATCGTCACGTCTCCGTAGGCGAGACGCGCCTTGGGAAACACGCACCAGCAAGAAACGAGCCGCGCCAGCGCGTTCGGCTCGAAACGCGTGCCCGCGAGCGCAAAAACGACGAATTGCGGCGGTCCGGGAGCCTCGTCCAGAAAGCTCCGGAGTTCCGCCGGTACGAAAGCCGTCTGTCCCTCGCCCTGCCCCAGGACGCCGACGATGCAGTCCGTGTCCTCCTGCGCCCCCAGGCTGTGGAGAGTCGCTTCGACGCCACGCTCACCGACGATCGCGACAGCGATTCTCGCCCTCAGCGCCGGCGCTTCATCCGCTGGCGCAAAGGTTTGCCGCCATTCCGGGAAGGCCTCGAAGGGAGCGCTGCGCGGGAAGATTTCGTCGAACAGACGCCCGCGGATCCGTTCTGATTCCAGGTCGGCGTGGCTCTCCAGCAGCAGGGCGAGCCCGTCACGAAACGCAAAGAAAGGGCAGGGGCTGCCCGCCAGCGCCCGGCCGCGTGTATCAACGAAATTGACCTGACGTAGGCGCCCGTCGGCGAACTCGACCGGGAGCGTGAGCGCAAAGGCGCGTTTGGCCATTCCTTCGCGTCCCCGACCAACGTGCGTCCAACGGTCGACGCGTGCGCGCGCGACGCATTCGCCGCCAACGAAGGCGCGCACTTGCTCGCCCGCGTCATCGTCCAGCCATCCGAAGAACCGCAACCCACCATGCCAGTCGATCTCGCCGATACCTGAAGGCCAGGCTGAAGCCCATGCAGATGGGAGGGGCGCCGGCGCGCCCAGCGAGCGATCGATATTGGCGAGTCGAACTTCGATTGGCGTGCCCCTCAGTCGTTCGGGCTCGACATGGAAAGAGAAGCGGTAGCAGCCGTCGGCAAGGCCGCGGTGCAGCAGGCCGGCATCAAAGACGTTCGCCCGCGCGACGGCGCAGGGTTGTCCGTCCAGATAGAGTTCGACGACGAACCGCGCGTCGAGATCGCGCGCGTCGTAAACAAATCCGTCGATCCGGTCGGGCGCTACCTGTCGCACTTCTGCGACGAGGTCGCACTCCACGATATCGGCACGAGAGGGAGCTGGAGAATTCACTCCATCGTCTCCAGCAGTGCGTCGGCTAGCAGCCAGCGCGCGATGGCGCGCGCAGCCCTCTCGTTGCAGAGTCGCGGGTCGAGCGCGAGATCGTTCGTGTCGCGCGCGAGCGCGCCGAACGACCAGTCGAAATAGGCCTTGGGTGCGCCAGTCAGGCCTGCGAGCGCGTCGAGACGGCCGAATCCTTGCGTTCGGTAGGGCGAAAGCAGCTTGCCCGCGCCGTAGAGCGAAACCGTTGCCAATTCCTCCTCGTTAAGGGCGCCCGCGATGTAGACGTTGCCGACGGCCATCATTGCGCAGTCATCGAGGCATCGACCGAACACGACAAGCGATCCGGCCCCTTCGCGGCGCAGGCGGCGGGCTAGAGCGGCGATCAGACGGTCGGCGTCCCCGGTTGGATGTGGCAGCAGCACGCCGAGGACCGACGTCCGTCCGAGCGCCGCCGCGGCGAGACGAGGTGACGCCGCCGGCGCGGCCTCCGAGACGATCGGCAACCCGGCGAGATGCCTCATTACGAAGGCCGACGCCATCGCGTCGGAGGCTACGATTTCATCGCACGAGCGTACGAGTTCGATGAGGCGCTGCACCCGTTCGGCTACGCCGCCGACCGGCTCGCGCGGCGGAGCCTTGCACGCGGCGCAGGAGCCTGGGTCGTCATGGCTGGGACAGCTTTTTTCCAGAACGAGCGGTTCGGCGGATAGCCATCGCAGGTCGCCGACGATCAGGCGGCGACGGGCGGGAAGATCGCTCACGGACTCCAGCAAGCCCTTGGGCAATTGCAAAGGGGCGAATAGTTCGATAGCCCGCGGTCGAAGGCGCCGCAGATAGTCCTGCAGCGCCATCCGTCCTCGCAGCTCGGAAAACGAAAAGGCGAGAGAGCGCGGCGTTGCATGGCCAAGTGCGGTTAGTTGGACGCCGTCGCCCTCGCGAGACGTGGCGCAGATGAGAACCGTGCTCGCGCCGGCCTGCGCCATGTCGCGTCCGCGCTCCTGCGCGAGTCGGAGCGCCTCGCCTTCGGGCGCGATCATCAGAATCGAGCGCGGCGGCAGCGGCAGTCGCTCTTCGATTGCCGCGCGCGCCTGCCGGAGTGGGTCGGCGGCGAGATAGGCGGCGCATTCGGGTCTATACTCAGGAAAGCGGCCCTCCAGGATCGCAAGATTGCGTAGCACGAGCGCCCGTTTGTCGCTGCGAAAAGACTGTGCGCCGGCATGCGCGACATAGACGCCCGTCGCGCAGACATTGCGCAATCCCGCCTCCCGCGCACGAAGGCAGAATTCGACGTCCTCGTAATAGCCGCGCGCGTAGAGCTCAGGCAGCGCTCCTACCCGGTCGAGGCAGGCGCGCGTGACGTAGAGACAGAAGCCGACGCCGTTGGGCATGTCGACGGCCGCAGTTTCGTTCGCTGCAAGAGCGGCTTCGGCTATGTCGCGCTGCGTCTGCGCGTCCGGCAGGGCGTTGACAACGTTGGGCTCGGGAAAGCTTGCGAATTCGCCGTTGTTGGAGAACGGCGTGACTGTGCCTATGTCTTCTGCCGAGCGCGCGACTGCGGCGAGTCGGCCGATTGCGCCGGGAGTGAGGAACGCGTCGGCATTGAGAAGAAGCGCGTCGCCCCGCTCGCACAGAGCCAGAGCGCGGTTGACGGACGCCGCGAAACCGAGATTGACCTCGTTGTAGATCGCTTGCAGACGTCCGCGAGCGGCTTGACTCGAGAGAAACCCGCGGATCGCTTCGTTGGGCGAGGCGTCGTCGACGGCGATCACGCGCATCGGCGCTCCCGAGCCTTCCGCGAACAGCGCTTCAAAACACGCGACCGTCGCGTCGAAATTTTCGTATACCGAGACGATCACATTGAGCGGCGCTGTCTCGGAATCTGTCCCACGCGCGCTCGCCCCGGCCGGGATAAAGTTACCGCCCTGGAGCTGCCCTCCGATGCGGCGAACGACCTCGCCGTCGAGTCGCAAAGCGATCGCCGCGTCGCCCGTTTCGATCGCTACGTCTGCCGCCCGCCAGCCTCGCCCTTCAAGGGGATGATCGCCTTCGAACTCAACGTCCTGTGTCAGTTCGCCGGGCATATCGATCTCGAGCCGGCATTTGGCGTCCCACGCGACCCAGCCTGACCAGACGCACTCTCGTTTACGAAGGCGCGCGGCAAAGCGTCCGCCCTCCGCCCGCAAAGCGGCGAGCGCCTCCTGAAGGCTAACCTCATTTTCCCGATCGCTCTCGATGAGCGCCGCCGCCGCAGCCGCTCTGAGTCGCTTGCGGCCCCACGAGAGGGCGCACGTCAAGACCATCTCGTCGGCGGGATCGATTTCGAACGCTCGGTCGAGATCGCCGCGCGCCTCGTCGTCCCGCCCCGCCATGCGGGCGGCGAGGGCGCGCAGAAGATAATCGCGGCCTGCCGGAGCGGACAGCCGGCAGCGGCGGTCGGCGAAGGCAAAGGCTAGGTCGGGGCGCTTTGCAACGAGCGAAGCGCTTGCGAGCAAGGCCAACGACTGCCGATGCCTTTTCGGATCGAAGAATAGTGGCTCGTAGCGATCAAAAGCAGGGCAAAGGTTCAGCATGTCCGTTCGACGTTGGCTGGTGAGGCAAACTAAGTCTTATCCGGCTACATATCCGAAGCAGATCGCCATATTAATGTAACGACCATTCTGAAACGATTACTGTTTTTTTCTGCCAAAATACATGACCATTTTAAGGTTCAGTGACTCTCCATACAAATTTTAATCGATATAAATCGCACGAATTTTCGTCAAATATATCTCGCAAATCGATTATCGATGGCAAATATACGTTCGTCTTGTTATCAGTCGACGTTTGCAGCCGTCTGTTCCTTCGTCTACCAAATTGGCTATCGCATCCAGGCGAATGGAGGG
Organism: uncultured Alphaproteobacteria bacterium; assembly: GCA_963820795.1. Classification (GTDB taxonomy): domain Bacteria; phylum Pseudomonadota; class Alphaproteobacteria; order Rhizobiales; family Beijerinckiaceae; genus Roseiarcus. Next base: position 205,683 of record CAWGBJ010000006.1, on the reverse strand, counting down.
GCGGGACGAATGCATCAGGCAGAAGAATTCGATCGTGACTCTACGCTTTTCGTCGCGCGCGGCCTTTATATTCTGCGCTACGAGAGCGGCCACGACTGCCATGACCCGCCGACCGCCTTTGTCGCGCCTGCAAGCGGCTTCGAAGGCATGATCGAGATCATCGGAGCGCCGGGGGTTCCGGACGGCCGTCTCGAGGGGCCAGGCGCGGTCCTTTTCGTGCGCGCTTCCGACAACGCCAGCCTCCGGGTGGGCGTGAAGCGCAAGTCGGCTGGCGGCCCGCTCGAGGCGGCCCTTAAACTGGAATCCGTCGGCGGGCTACTGCCACCCCTTGGAGGGAGCCGAAAAGCCGACGGGACGGCAGCGCTGGTTCATAGGGGCTCCGACACTATGTTTGTCGCCCACGTTGCCCGTCGTGGCGACGTCGCCGTCAGGGCCGGCGAATGGGCGGGCGGTCCCGACGCTCCGGCAAAGATTGAAGGTCTCGAAATGTGCGACGCGGGCTTCGATGGCGTCGGCCTCGAGGTGCAGGCCCTCACTGCGAGCTCTCCCGGCTCCTGGTCCAGTTGGGTGAGGCCCGGGGCTTTCGCCGGCAGCCGCGGCCGCAATCTTCCTCTGGTCGGCCTGCGGCTGCGCTTGACCGGCGCAGCCGCTCGTCGGCACACGATCAACGCGGACGCTCTTTTTCTCGGCTCCGCCATCGCCAACCAAGGAGGCCAGGAAGTGGAGTTCATCGGGGCGGTGGGTCGCGATCCGCTGGTGGGGTTACGTCTCGACATTCGTCCGGAGCGCCGCCCGAGCGTGTGGCAGGCGGCGCAGCCGGCCGGAATCCGTCCCGAACGTCGTGTTCGGGTCTTCAAAGCAGCGGCTGGCGCCCCGGTTTTTCGGAACGCCTAGGAAAGGATGGACCGCATGGCCACGTATAACCTGAACTACAGCCGCCTGGACGCTTTGTTGGATCGAAATTTCTCCCGTGGAACAGAAAATGCGATCATACAAGCCATCCAGGGTGCGGGATTGTTGTCCCACCCGCATGACACGGTGAACGTCGAGGTCGAGGGCGCCGGCGGCGCCTACACGATCAAGCCAAACACCCAGATCTTCCTCGATACCGGATCTCACAACAACATCACGCTTTCCGACACCGGCCACAAGATCATAGGCGTCGGCGACGGCGGCAACAGCGTCCTAGATAACGGCCCGGGCGGAGACACCCTGGTAGGCGGGTCGGGCCACGACCGGCTTCAGGTCACTCACGGGCAGAACCTTCTGATCGGCGGCAGTGGCCAGAACACGCTTGTCGGCGGCGCTGGCCACGATACGCTTGTCGGCGGCGGCTCAAGTTATCTGCAGGCTGGGTCAGGCGGCTCGACGTTGGTCGGCGGACTGTCAAGCAAGGACGATGACCACGGCGAAGGGCATTCGAATCAGGATCGATCTTTTGGCCATGACGGCCGCGGTGACCAAACGCGAAGCGGACCGGTTCCTTCCGACACGCTCGCTGGTGGAAGCGGCGCCGACCTCCTGCAGGTCTACCACGGCGACAATATGCTGATCGGCGGCAGCGGACACGACACAATTAGCGGCGGCGACGGCCAGGACACGATCTTTGGAGGCAGCGGCGCCGACACGATAAACATCAACTATGGAAACGAGCTCGTGCAAGGCGGGTCCGGCCACGATCTCGTAAAAGTCGGCTTGCACGGCAACGACGTCATCTACGGCGGCGCGGCCACCACGGTCCAGACGCAGCAGACCTTCAGCGCGATTGCAAAGGAAGTTCACGTCAACGGCGTCACGACAATCACGTTCACCAATCACCAAGTGCTGACGCTGAACAAGGTGACGATCGATTTCGCCGACGGTGTGCACAAGACTTTTTGATGTTTCGAGCTCTTCCGCGACGCGCGCTTAGGCGCAGGTCGCGGAAGGTCGCGAGACCACTCCAACATCCGGCGCGTGCAACACACGCTGGCGTGGCCCTTCATGCGCCTGAACCTGGATGCGGCATGAATTTCTTGTTCGTCCACAACAACTTTCCGGCGCAGTTCCGGTTCCTGGCGGAGGAGGTTGCGCGGTCACCAAGCAATCGGGTCATGGCGATCGGAGCGCCCGGCGCTCGAGACCTCCCGAACGTCCGTCTGCATCGCTACGAAATGCTAGGTCTCGACGTCGCCGCCACACATCCCTTTGCGCGCCGTTTCGATCTGGAATGCCGACGGGCCGAGCAGGTTCTCTTCTCGGCGAGTGAACTCGCCGCCTCGGGCTTCGCGCCCGACTTCGTGCTGGCGCATTGCGGCTGGGGCGAGGCGTTGCCGCTGCGCGCCATGTTTCCGAAGGCTCGGCATGTGGTGTACTGCGAGTTCTTCTACCGGTCCGACGGCCAGGACGTGCATTTCGATCCCGAAAGTCCGCGTCTCGGCGTCGACGGCGTCGTAGCGCTCCATTGCAAAAACGCGAGCACGCTGCTCGCTCTTGCGGAAGCCGACGTTGGCCTCTCGCCGACCAGGTGGCAGCGTTCGACCTTTCCCGTCGAATTTCAGGACAAGATCCGCGTCGAGCATGAGGGCGTGGATTTGGATCGCCTGCGTCCCGAACCGGAGGCGAGGTTCGCTTTGCCCGGTGGCGAGGAGCTGACCGGGCGCGACGAAGTTCTGACCTACGTCTCGCGCAATCTCGAGCCGGTTCGCGGTTACCACATGTTCCTGCGGGCGCTGCCCGACGTGTTTGCAGCGCGTCCGCGCGCGCGCGTGGTTATCGTGGGAGGCGAGGGTCATTCCTACAGCCACCCGCCGCCCAAGGATACGACGTGGAAGGCGCATTATCTCGACGAGGTGGCGCCTCGCCTCGACCTCTCGCGCGTCCATTTCGTCGATCCGTTACCCTACGACTCCTTCGTGCGTCTGCTTCAGGTCTCCTCGACGCATGTCTACCTGACATATCCGTTCGTGCTCTCCTGGTCGCTGGTCGAGGCTATGGCGGTGGGCTGCGCGATCGTCGCCTCTGACACGGCGCCCGTGCGCGAAGCGATCGCCGACGGTGAAAACGGCATTCTCGTCCCCTTTTTGGACAGTGCCGCGATCGCCACCACGATTGTCCGGAACCTGACCGATCCAAAGGGACGGACGAGGCGAGGGCAGGCGGCGCGCGAAACCGCCCGGGCCCGGTACGACCGGGCCGTCTGCGTGAGGCGGGCCCTCGCGGCCATCGGCGCTGCGGCGGAGCCCACTCGCCCCGCGGCGCCTTTGAGGCTCCTCGCGTCATGATCGCCCTCGCAGCCAAGAGCGCGCCCGCGCTTTGCGCCGCCGACGCGCCCTTCTCTCGCCATAGTACGAGCGGCGAGGCCGCTCGCGTCTCGACCGCCCTCGAATGCCTGGTCCTCATCGGGGTCCGTCACGGCGTGCTTCTCTCGGCCTCGGATCTCGCGCGCGACAATCGATTGACCGACGAGGAGCCTTCCACCCAAGCGCTGGCGGGCTGCGCGACGCGTGCAGGCATGAGGGCGAGCGCGATCCTCGCCGACTGGCGCTCGCTGAGCAATGCTCGCTGCGCGCTTCCCGCGATCGTGCGCTTCAAGAGCGGCGCATACATGGTTCTGATCTCGATTGGGGGCGAGGCCGAACAGCCGACGGCGATGCTCCTGGACCCATGCGCCGGCGAAGGCGCTGAACTTCTCCTCGACCGCCCGCGCTTCGAGCAGGCCTGGACCCGAGAAGTTCTGCTGCTGCGGCCCCGTCACGATTTCACCGACGAGGAGCAGCCGTTCAGCTTGCGCTTGATTCTCGCCTTGATCTTTCGCGAGAGGCGGGCGGTGCGCGACCTTGCGATCTCGGCTCTCGTGCTGAGCGCCTTCGCGCTCGCGCCGATCATGTTCTGGCGGCTGCTCTCGGACAAAGTGATCTATTACAGCAGCATGAACACCTTCGTCGTGCTGTGCGTCGGAATGGCGATCATAACGGTGTTCGAAACGATCTTCGGTTACCTTCGCTCGTTTCTCGTGCTGTTTGTCACCGCGCGCGTCGACGCGAAGCTGTCGGAATACGTGTTCGACCGCCTGCTCAAGCTGCCGATCGACTACTTCGAGCGCAACCAGGTCGGCTTGATCGGCCGCGACATGAACGAGATCTGGAAGGTCCGCGCCTTCCTGACTGGGCAACTGTTCGGCACGGTGCTGGATTCGCTGACGCTCTTCGTCTTCCTGCCCGTCATGTTCTTCTTCAGCCCGATGTTGACCGTGCTGGTTGTGGCGGTTTGCGGTCTAATCGTGCTCTGGCTCATCGCGATGCTGCCGGTCTACCGCAGGAAGTCGGGCGCGGTGATGCGGGTAGAGGGCGAGCGGGGCGCCTTTCTGTTCCAGACCCTGCAAGGCATGCGGACAGTGAAGTCGTTGGCTCTGGAGAGCCGACAGCGCCATCAGTGGGACCTTATCGTTGCGCGGATCGCCAAGCTGAAGCTGGAAGAAGGCTTCATCGCCGCCCTCGTCCAGGCGGGCGTGCGCCCGCTCGAGCGTCTGGCGGTGAACGGAACCTATGCGATCGGCGTCTATTTCGCCATCACGACCAAAGATCCCGTTTACGTCGGCGCTCTGTTTGCGTTCCTCATGCTTACGCAGCGGGTGTCCGGCCCGCTGATGCAAATGGCGCAGCTCATCAACCAGTACGACGAGGCCCGTGCCGCCGTGGCGATCGTGTCGCGTCTCGTCAACCAGCCCAAGGAGGACGTCGGCTCGGCGTACGGCGTACGGGCGCAGCTGAAAGGCCACGTGGAATTCATTAACGTCCGCTTCACCTACAAGGGCGCGATGAGCCCGGCCCTGGATCGAATTTCCTTCGAGATTCCGATCGGCAAGACTTTCGGCGTCGTCGGCCGCAGCGGATCCGGCAAGACGACAGTCACGCGCCTGCTGCAGCGTCTGCATTCCGACTACGAAGGCCTCATCAAGATCGACGGAGTCGACGTACGGGCCTATGACGTCGCTCATCTTCGTCGCAGCCTCGGCGTCGTGCTGCAGGAGAATTTCCTGTTCAGCGGCACAATCCGCGACAACATCACCGCCGCCAGGCCGCAAGCCTCCTTCGACGAGGTCACGCGCGCCGCGCGCCTCGCCGGCGCGGAGGAATTCATCGAACGGCTGCCGGGCGGATACGAAACCTACATCTACGAGGGATCGCCGAATCTCTCGGGCGGCCAGCGGCAAAGGATCGCAATTGCGCGCGCCCTCATCCTCGACCCCAGGCTTTTGATCCTGGATGAGGCGACCAGCGCGCTGGACCCCGAAAGCGAGGCCGTAGTCAACGACAACATCAAGCGGATCGCCGTCGGACGCACGGTCATCATCATCTCACACCGCCTGTCCTCGCTTGTGAACGCCGACTCGATACTGGTGCTCGACCGCGGGCGCCTCGCCGCGATGGGCGCCCACGCCGAGCTCCTGAAGACCTGCGAAATCTACAGCGGGCTTTGGCGCCAACAGAACCGGCATATCGCGGCCGCCTCCCTCGCGCCCGTACCGATTCGCGGAGGATCCGTTGTCTCCTGATGCGGACGCTGCCGGTACGCTTCGCCGCTTCGAGTCCGAGATCGGCGACATCCGCAACTCAGGCGAACCGCTGGCTGCGCGCGCCACGGTGCTTACGCTCGCCGCGTTCCTCTTGGTGGCGGCGCTGGGGATCGGCGTGGCGCGCGTCGATCGCGTGGTCTCCAGCTCCGCCGGCAAGATTGTCTCCGTCGAATCTCCAACTGTGTTTCAGGCGCTCGACCCCTCGATCGTCAAGACCGTCGACGTGCGCGAGGGCCAGGTTGTGGAGGCGGGGCAACTGCTGGCGACACTCGACCCAACCTTCGCCGCCGCCGACGTCAGTCAGTTGGGTCAGCAGATCAAGAGTCTCAATGCGCAGATCGCTCGTGCTGAAGCTGAACTCGCGCACACCGAGCCTCACTTTGATAAGTCCGCGGACAAGGAGGCGCGCGACTACCAGGCGCTTCAGGTCGGCCTGTTCCGCCAGCGTGCGGCGCAATACCAGGCGCAGATGGCGAGCTACAGCGAGAAGATCGCGCAGACGCAGGCAACCATCGACAAGTTCCAGAACGACGAACAGCGATACCGCGAGCGTCTGCGGATTGCCGATCAGGTGCAGACGATGCACGACACGCTGCTGCATCGCGGAGCGGGGTCGCTGCTCAACGTGCTCGTTTCGACCGATGCCAAGCTTGAAGCGTTGCGCACGATGGAGTTTGGGCACAACAGCCTGATCGAGGCCGAGCATCAAATGGCATCGCTAAAGGCGGACTGCACGGCTTTCGAGGAGCAGTGGCGTGCCGCCGTGAGCCAGGAACTGGTGACGGCCCGCAACGCGCGCGACAACGCCACAAGCCTGATGGAAAAGGCGAAGAAACACAAGGACCTGGTGCGCCTGACGGCGCCGCAGCGCTCAATGGTCCTTACATTGTCGAAACAGTCGGTCGGGTCGGTGCTCAAGGAGGGCGACACGCTGATGGTGCTGGCTCCGATGAGCGCGCCGCTCGAGGCAGAGGTCGAGATCGCCAGCCGCGACGTAGGCTTCGTTCGCCCCGGCGATGCCGCGACGTTGAAGGTCGACGCATTCAATTTCACCGAACATGGAGTCGCCGAAGGACGGGTGCGGTGGATCAGCGAGGACGCGTTCACCACCGACGAAAATGGCGCGCCGACGTCAGCCTACTATCGCGCCCGCATCGCGATCACGGCGATCAAGTTCGTCGATGTTCCCAGCACTTTCCGCCTGATTCCCGGCATGCTGCTGTCGGCGGACATAAAGGTGGGCGCCCGCTCGCTCGCCTTCTATCTCCTTGGCGGTCTCATCCGCAGCGTCGGCGAAGCGATGCGGGAGCCATGACCCGTTCGATCGCCGCACGCCTGCGCCGGACTTTCGACGCTTTGCGACCCGGAACGAGGGCGAGCGGCCGCCAGCGCCGGGCCGCAGCCGCCTATGAGGCGCGACGCTACTACCGCGCGTTCCAACACTGGCGTGCGGCCAGCGAGGGCGAACTCGGAGAGGCGGCTTTCCGCATCGGTCAGCTCTACGTCATGGGCCAGGGGGTGCAGCGCAACCTGCCGGAAGCCGTGCGCTGGCTGCGTCTGGCCGCGGAGCGCCGTCACCCTGAGGCCCAATATCGTCTCGCCCAGATCCTCATCAACGGCGCGAGAGGCGGATCGGTCGCGCGCTGGCGCGAGGCGGCGGAGGCGCGCGATGCAGGCAAGGCGCGCGAGAACGCCAAAGCACTGTTTCCGGACGGGTTTGAAGTCGAACCCGATTTAGGCGAGGCGATCGCCTGGCTGCAGGCGGCGGCGGAACAAGGCTCGATGCAGGCCGAGGCCGCGCTGGGCTCGCTGCGTCTGGATGGCCGAGGCTGCGAGCGCGATATCGAGGAGGCGCTGCGGCGACTGACGCGGGCCGCACAGGCTGGGGTAGCGCTTGCCCAGTTCCGGCTCGGAGACATTGCGTTCCAGGGTCTGGCGGGCTCAATAGACGCCGCCGCTGCGGCTGACTGGTATGAACTCGCCGTCGCCCAGAACCATCCGCGCGCGCTGCTGGCGATGGCGACGTTGTTGGCGTCCGGCCAGGGACGTCCAAAGGACCTCGACGCCGCCGGCTCGCTCTACGACCGCGCGGCGGAGGCGGGCGACGCCCACGCCCTCTACCGCTCGGCGCTTATGCGGCTTTCCGGGGACGGCCGGCCTCGCAATCTCGTTCGCGCCGAAAGCCAATTGCGCGCGGCGGCGAGGCTCAATCATCTGCCCGCGATCGTCGCGCTTGCCGAGTTCTACAGTCGCGGCGCTTACGCCGAACCCGATCTGCGCGAGGCCTCCGTCTGGTATCGCCGCGCCGCCGAAATGGGGGACCGCCATTCTCAGTTCATTGCCGGTCGGCTCAGCGCGACCGGCGCAGGCGTTGCGGTCAATTTGCAGGAAGCCGCGTTCTGGTTCCTGAAGGCGGCGGAGAAGGGCGAGCCGCTGGCGGCGCACAACATAGCTTGCCTCTACGCCAAGGGGGAAGGTGTCGCGAAGGACGACGGCAAGGCGGTCCAGTGGTTCACCGTTGCGGCGGATCGGGGCGTAGCGGCGAGTCATGTGGCGCTGGCGCACCTCCTGTCGACCAGCGCGCTGCTGCGCGATGAGGCGGGCGCGTTGCGCTGGTTGCGGCTGGCGGTCGATCTGGGCGATCTCGAAGCCAAGACCCTGCTCGCCTGCCGCTACTGTAGCGGCGATGGCCTTCCGCCCGATCCGGGCGAGGGCGAGCGCCTGCTGCGCGAGGCAGCCGAGGCCGGCTACGCGGCTGCCGCGACGCGGCTCGGCTGCCTGAAGCTTGGACGCCCCGGGATCGCAGCGGATCACGAGCAGGCCGCTCGCTGGTTCCAGGAGGCGGCGACCCTTGGCGATCTGGATGCTCAGTACTGGCTAGCCGAATTGCATCGCCACGGCTGGGGCGTCGCCAAGTCGGCGAACTTCGCCATCGCCTGGCTGCAGGGCGCCGCGGCAGGCGGCCACGTCGAGGCGACATTCAAGCTCGGCGTCGCCTACTGCCAGGGTTACGGCGTGAAGCGCGACCTCGAACAGGGCGCGAGATGCTACGCCGCCGCTGCGGAAAGCGGCCATGCCGAAGCGATGTTCAACTGGGGAGTGATGCTGCGAGACGGCGCCGGGGTCGTTGCCGATCCGCAGGCTGGCGCGGTCTGGATAGAAAGGGCCCGTGAGACGGGAACGCTGCGCGCCGAAGAAGTCCGGGAGGACGTGCGTATGAGCTCGGGGTCTGCTTTGCCGCTCGGCCCGTCGCCCTCGCCTTGTCGCCAAGCCGTTGGTTCAGGGGGGATCCATGACAGCTGATGCAGAGGCCGCACCGAGATTAGCCGCCGAGAGCCCACTCCAGTCCGGCTGCGATCTGACCTCGCTGGCGTCAACTCCGGTCGACGAAGCGCGCTTTCTCGAAGCCCGCGGCTTCTTCGACAAGCTCTATTATCTCGATGACAATCCTGACGTCGCGGCTTCCGACGTCGATCCCTTCGAGCACTTCTTCCTCTACGGGTATAAGGAAGGCCGGAAACCAAACATCGCCTTCGACACGCGCTGGTATCTCGAGACCTATAGCGACGTTCGCGAGGCGGGGGTGAACTGCCTCCTGCATTATGCGCTTCTGGGCGAAAGGGAAGGACGGCGACCCGGCGCGCTATTCGATGTTGAGTGGTATCGCGAGCGCCACCGGATCGACGAAAGCGACAGCGCCGTGCTGCATTACCTCCGAGTTCGCAGGACAGGCGTGTCGCCAATCCCGCATTTCGATGCCGCCTACTATTTGACGACCTATCCCGACATCGCGACAGCGGGCGTTGATCCCTTCGAACATTTTATGAGCTATGGCTTCAGCGAGGGCCGAAATCCCTCGCCTGACTTCGATGCAAACTTCTATGTCAGACGCTATCTCGGCGGCGACTACTCCCGCAATCCATTGCTGCATTATCTTTCGCTCGCCGACAGGAGCGGGGTGACGACGAAGCCGCGGGATTCGGATCAGACGATTCCCAATCTGGTCAAAAGGTATTCGAAGCCTGGCGACGACTACGAGGAATTGCGTCCCCTGCCCCGGGCCGCTGCGCGCAAGGCCAAGGTCCTTGCCTATTACCTCCCGCAGTTCCACCCGATCGCCGAAAACGACAGGTGGTGGGGCGAAGGCTTCACCGAATGGACCAACATCGCCCGCGGCCTGCCGAGATTCGAGAACCATTTCCAGCCACGCATTCCGCGCGACCTGGGCTTCTACAATCTGCTCGATCTCGACGTAGTGCGCAGGCAGGTAGGGATGGCAAAGGCCTCCGGCATCCATGGCTTCGTCTACTACTACTACAATTTCAACAATCATCGCTTGCTGGAGAAGCCGCTGGAAGCGTTTCTCGCCGCGCCCGACATCGACATGCCCTTCGCGTTGATGTGGGCGAACGAGAACTGGACGCGACGCTGGGACGGAATGGAGAGCGAGGTTCTCATCAAGCAGGATTATCGCGCCGGGGACGATCGCGCGCTCTGCGCCGACTTCCTGCGCCATTTCCGCGATCCCCGCTACATCCGCGCGTCAGGACGCCCTCTGCTGATGATCTATCGCCCCGCGGTAATCCTCAAGGCGAAAGAGCGCCTCGCCGCGTGGCGGCGTATCTTCGCCGAAAACGGCGAGGAACCGATTCTCATCATGAGCCAGGCCTTCAATGACACCGATCCGACTGTCTACGGCCTGGACGGCGCCATCGAATTTCCGCCTCACAAGCTGACCAGTGACATAGAGCGAATGAACGGGCGGCTTAAGTTCTTCGACGACGCATTCAGCGGCAATGTTTTCGCCTATGACGACGTCGTCGAGCGCTCCCTGAACGAGCCCGCCGCGAGCTTCCCGCTGATCAAGACTGCGACCCCGAATTGGGACAACGACGCGCGAAGGCAGGGCGGCGGTCTCTGCCTCCACTGTTCGACGCCACAAAAATACGAGCGTTGGCTCTCCGAGCTCGTCGACCGTGCGATGAAGCGCCCGTTCTTCGGCGAGCCTTTCGTCGGCATCAACGCCTGGAACGAATGGTGCGAAGGAGCCTATCTCGAGCCGGATGTCCACTATGGCGCGGCATATCTCAACGCTACCGGCCGCGCCGTCACCGGCGCTGTCGCACGGTCGTTTCGACTGCTTCTCGTCGGTCACGACGCATTTCCCAGCGGTGCGCAGCAACTGCTGCTCAACATCGGAAAGACGCTGAAAAGCGCATTGGGTCTCGACATCCACTTTGTGCTTCTTGATGGCGGTGAACTCGAAGAGAGCTATCGGGCCGTCGCGCCGGTAACGGTGCTGAAGACCCTTTCCAATCCGAAGGCGCTGCTCGCCGGTCTCGTCACAGGCGGCTTTACCGCGGCCGTGGTCAACACATGCGCCGCGGCGCCGCTGGCGCTGACGCTGCGCGCGCTCGGCGCCCGCAGTGTCCTGCTCGTTCATGAATTACCGCGCCTCTTGCGCGAAAAGGCGCTCGAAGACGCGGCGCGGGAGGGCCTGATGCACGCCGATACGGTCGTATTTCCCTCCCGCTTCGTCAAAGATCGCTTGCTCGAGGCGCTCGGTTCGCCGCCGGTGCGTGACGCGATCATTTTGCCGCAGGGGCTGTACAAAATGTTGCAGCCCAATGCGCGCGCTGCGGCCCGAGTGCGCAAGGAGCTCGGCATTGCCGCGGATGAGCCGCTCGTTCTCGGGGTCGGCTATGCCGACATCCGCAAGGGTTTCGATCTGTTCCTGCAGATCTGGAGATTGTGCCAGCAAAACGAGGCCAAAGTTCATTTCTGCTGGATCGGCGCCATGGACCCCGAGCTGAAGCGCTGGTTCGCCGCGGAGCTGGAAGGGGCGGCGCAGACAGGAACGTTTCATCTGCCCGGTTATACGGCCGACGTGGAAGGCTATTACGCGGCGGCGAACGCTTTCGCTCTGACCTCACGCGAGGACCCTTTTCCGTCGGTGGCTCTGGAGGCGCTGAGCCTCGGCGTTCCCGTCGTCGCGTTTGAAGGTTCGGGCGGAATCCCGGACCTGTTGGAGGACGAGGACCTCGGCGTGGTCGTCAAGTACGGCGACGCGCTTCTGTTTGCGCGGTCGCTCATGCGGCTCGTTCGCCGCGAGCACGACGCCGCGGCCGTGAGGCGCATGCGACGCTTCATCGAGGACCGCTTCTGCTTCGCCGACTATGTTCGCGACCTCGTCGTCCGCGCCATGCCGGAACTGCCGTCCGTGACGGTGGCGGTGCCGAATTACAATTACGCCGCCTATCTGCGCGAGCGGCTGAACTCGGTGTTCGATCAAACGCATCCGATTGAGGAAGTGATCGTGCTCGACGATGCGTCGACGGACGAGAGCGTAGAGGTGATCGAGGAGATGGCGCAGGAGCGCAGCCGCGATCTCACCCTCATCATCAACGAGACCAATTCCGGCTCCGTATTCAAGCAATGGTCACGTGCGGTGGAAGCCGCGCGCGGTGAATTCATCTGGCTTGCCGAGGCTGACGACCGCGCGGATCCGCAATTCCTGGCGCAGATTCTCGCTCTGATGAAGCAGGATCCGGCAATCCGGTTTGGTTTCTGCGACTCGCAATCGGTCGACGGAGAGGGCAAGCCTGTCTACGACAGCTACAAGCCATATTTCGCCACGCTTGAGCCCGACGCGCTGCGGCGCAACGAGATATTCGACGGTCTGGGCTTCGTGGCGCGTTTTCTGTCGGTGAAGAACGTCATTCTGAACGTCAGTTCGGTCGTCTGGCGGCGCGACGCGCTGGCACGGGCGCTGGAGGTCTGCGAAGGCGATCTGCAGCGCTTCCGCATGGCCGGCGACTGGCGCCTTTATCTCGAGGCCCTGGCCGCGCCTGGCGCCCGCGTCGCCTATGTCGCGGCCCCTCTCAACATCCATCGCCGGCACGCCGCGTCGGTGACCCATTCCCTGAACGCGCAGAGCCATATCGATGAAGTCGCGGACATCCACCGTTGGCTCCAGGACCGCGGGGCGACGCCAAGCTCGGACGCCGCAGTCGCCCAACGCGCCTACCGCGCGAACTGCAGCAGCAATTCGGTCTTGTCGCGGCGACCAGCGCGTGATCCCGCAGCTGGCAAGTGTCGGGCCAGCACCCGGACCGCGACAAGGGACTAGCCGCAGCCTATCGAGCGCGAGGAGTTTCGCCACATGAAGATCTTTCTTATGGGGGCCACGCCGAGTTTCGACGTGAGCAAATTCGACTCGATTGCCGAGAAGCTTGCCCAGACTGGCGGCAATACCGGCAATCAGCTGATCGCCTACGGCCTGACGAAGCCGCTCGTCTTCGAGGACGTTTCATGGGACATCCGCATCGGGCCCGAGCGTGTATCAGCGGAATACGACATCATCCTGATCGCGGCTGCGAACTTTCTGTTCCCCGGCTTTGATTTCGGCGGCATGGCTGAATTCATCGAGCGCACGGACCTGCCAGTGGCGATCGTCGGACTCGGCGCGCAGTCGAAGGATTATTCGCCGCACATCCCGCTCAAGCCGGGGACAGAGCGCTTGATGCGGGTGGTGGCCGAGAGAGCGCCGATCATCGGCGTGCGCGGTCCGTTTACCGCCCAGGTGCTCGATGAAATGAATATTCACAACGTGCAGATCGTCGGGTGTCCGTCCTACTATATGAACGGCGAAGGCGATGCTCTGGTTTGCGACCCGACACTGTCCGAAAAGCCAAGGATCGCCGTCAATGCGTCGCGCGATGTCTTTCAACATGCTTTCGACGCCCAGAAAATGCGCGAGATCGTCGCCGGCCTGATCCGGGAAGCGATCCGCTACGACGGTATTTTCGTGGCGCAGACCGAGCGCGAAGAGATGATCGTCGCGTCCGGAACCAGCGCCAGCGAGACCGACGAGGCGCTGGACAGGCTGGGCCGCCAGTTTACCGGTTTTATCGACGACGTCGATTCCCTGAAATTGTGGGCGCAGGACCACTTGCGAGTCTACTGGTCGGTCGAGCATTGGATCGACGACATGCGCGAGCTTGATCTCGTGGCTGGCACCCGTTTCCACGGGGCGATGGCGGCCCTGCTCGCCGGCACCCCCGCCTTCGTATTCTGCCACGACACAAGAACTCGCGAAATGAGCGAGTTTCTTGGCGTGCCCAGCGCCAGCATCGAGGTCGTCGATCGAATCGATCTGCGCGAGGTGTATGATCGCATTGATCCAGATCAGTTCAACGCTCGGCGGGCAGAGCTGTTTCCCGCCTACAAGCGATTTTTAGAAGCCAACGGACTGCGGCACCGTCTCTGATGGCCGGGGTTCGGGTTCCGATCCTGCACAGGAACGGGCGAGGCGGACTCTGCACCTTGGTCTGGGGCGCGGCGCTGCTGGCTTTCGCCAGCGCAGCGGCGAACGCTGCGCCAATTGCTTGCGCGATTCGCTGGGATGCCTGGTACACCAACGGCCCGCAGGATCCCGGCGCCTATACGGCGAGGGCGCTGAGCGTTCCGGCCTGGCGTGACCGCGCGCCTCTGCACGCACATTTCGACAATCAGGGCAGGATTTCGTGGGCGCCTTCGCAGGAGACGTTCGACGCCGAGATTCGAGCTGCCGCCAAGGCCCATCTATGCTGGGTCTATCTCGCTTACGGCGACCATGGCGTGATCGACCTCGATCATCCGATGATGCGGGGGCTATGGTTCCACCGTCGCTCGGCGATCCGGGATGAAGTCGACTATGCCCTGATGATGACGCCGTCGCTTCTGGTCGGCGGCAGCCGCGAGGCGGCGCTCGCAGCGACGCTGCAATTGCTGAAGGACGAGAATTATCAGCGCGTCAGCGTCGCCGAAGCGTCTCGTCCCCTCATTTTCCTTTACCTCGAAGCTTCCCAGGCGAGCGGCCTGCTGGCGAATGCGCAACCGCTCCGCGAAGCCCTCGTGGAGCTGCGTGCCGGCAGCGAACGGCTCGGCCTCGGCGATCCCTACGTGGCCGTGACGCTAAGCGGCGCGAAGCAGGCGGAATCCATCCGGGCGGCGATCGGCGCCGACGCAATCTCGCAATATGTCGCCGGACGCCGGCGCGGACGCCAGAGCTGGGCTCAGTTCGAGCCGAGCATCGAAGCGGACTGGGATCTCTTCGTCGCGGCGACGTCAGGCGACGTCGTTCCGACCTTGCGCAGCGGCGCGGATATCCGCGCGCGCTGCCAGACGCCGCCGCCGTTCGATCATCGGTTTGCCGCGGGTTCTCTCTGCGACGATTTTGTATTCAATCCGACGGCCGAGGAACTGCAGCAGGAGTTCCGCCACGCGCGCGCCTGGATCGACATGCGCCGCGAGAGGGATCCGGCCGCGCTCATGCTCGTTTACGCCTGGTCGGAATGCGACGAGAGCGGCAATTGCCTGATGCCGACCTATGGCGATCCCGCTGGCCGAAAACTGGATGCGATTGCGCGCGCGCTTCCTCGCTGAGACGGCCTGGGCAGGCAATTGGCTAGAGTGTTCGAAGTTACAAGGTCAATGCTTGGACGCCTCTCCACGATTGAAATGAAACATCAACTTCTGTGTGCAGTCTCGCCGTCAATGACTTGGCCATCAGTCGCGGCACCCATACCTCCGCCGTTAGTCGGTAGAATGTTAACGCTTTTGAACGCAAATAAAGTCTTGAGCAAGTTCTTTGGAGTTAGAATATGTAATTCTGAACAAATTGCCCAACTTATTCTCTATATATTCAGGGGTAATGAATGTATCTCCATAATTATTGCCTTGGTGGGTTCTTAGGAACCTGAATCCACGATCACGAAGATCAGTTCTGGCTTCGGACGGATTGCCGAGATTGTCGATTAGAATTTTATGCCAAAAGTGAATATCCTCCCGTCGTGAAACCGCCTCCCTCACAAGGTCCTCTAATAGCCTATCGCCTATAATCGTAAAACATACCAGCCCCCCCGGAGCCAAAATCCGAGCGAATTCCGACATCCATTGTAAGAATAATTCTTCGGGCAAATGGGTAAAAACTGAATAAGCAGTTATATAGTCCATAGAATTATCATGGAATATCAGGGGCGGGAGCCAGTTAGAATTTAGAAAAGTAACGTAATTATTTAATGAGCGCGCAGTCGCACACAACACCGCGTCTGGTTCAGCACCAAAAATATTCTTTAGTTCAAAGTGGCGCATGAAAGCATGGATTATCCGTCCCCATCCCGTGCCGAAATCCAAATATCTGGCTCCGTAAACGAAATCTCGATTCGAGCGTTCTGCCGCCACCCGCGTCTCGACGTAAAATCGATAGGCGCCCCGAATTGACACTTCGCTTGAAAAGCTTCCGTGAACGCTACGCTGAGTTCAACCGGCGGAAACATAGGAAATCTAACGCCGTCGACTTGTCTTGCCTCGCTCGACTTAAGCAGTGCACTCAACCACTCCGAATTGGTGTAGTTGGCCCACCTCGCCGCAAAAGGATTGCCCATAATCTTTATCCTCACCATACGCCATGTTCAGATTACCTTGATGTGTTGAATCAAGAATTACCTCAATCTGTTGAACTAGAAGCTTATCATGTTTGCTACAGTCATGGCCCCTCCCGATGGAGAGCGGGATCCAGTTTTGTGGAGCGGCTTGGCAGGTCTATAACCAGATCTTCGGCGCCCAGCCTGGACCCCTAACATCTGGTACAGGGTCGCGGCGCGACTGATATTCTGAAGAATTCCCGTCGCCTCTCGTCGGAAGGCCGAGGTGACGAGCGACATACGGGACGCAGATGGCCCGGCCGCGCTCATGCTCGTCAATGCCTGGAATGCGACGAGAGCGGCAGTTAACTGATGCCGACCTATGGAGATGCCACAGCCCGGCAGCTGGACGCGATCTCGCGTGCATTCGTCCGCCGAATGGGCCGGATCTACGAGGCGTCGACGGAATTAACCCGCGACGCACATGCGACCGGGGTCGCTCGAGCGCCGGCTCCTCGAGGGTGGTCGCGAGCTCCTCGCGGAAGAGATTGGCAATGACAGTCGCGGCAAAGCGCCGCGCCAGCTCCGAGCAGTCGGCGCGCGGCATCAGCAGTGCGGCCCAGAGATCGAAGTCGTCGCCTTCGAGGACCCGCGTCTCGACGAAGCCTGCCTGCGCCGCAAGTCTCCCCAGGCGGGCCGAAGTGAAGCCGGTCCGGTGCGCCATGTGGATGCGCCCTGCCTCGATCGAGCGCGCGTGCCCGTAGAGTATGTCGAGGATGCGGATCGGACCGGCGGCCGAATGGTAGACGACCTGCTCGATGTCTTCCGTTTCCAGCAGCCGCGCTGCGGCCGCCACGTTCGGACAGGTGATGATCGCGAATCCGTCCGCTCGCAACACCCGGCGAAATTCCGCGAGCGCGATCGGCGCTTCATGCGCGTGCAGATGTTCGAGACTGTGCGACGACCAGACCGCATCGAAGCTTGCGTCGGCGACCTGGTCGCGCATGCCGGCGAAGGAGCCGACGAGATCGGGCTTGACCGACGCGTCAATGTCCAGCCGCACCTCGTCATAGTCCGAGACGTAAAAGAACTCACGGAGCCGAGCCGCGGCCGCAGGGCCGGAGCCCGCGTTCAGCACGCGCTTCTTCCTCGTCATATCCATCGACCCGTCTCTCGCCCTGCTTCGATAGCGAGAGGATCGCCTTCGGCGCGCCACAAGCCCAGCGTCATCGGCGTTCAAGCTTAAGGAAGATCGACTACAAAGCGCCAACTTGCCCGGCAAGCGCAACGAAAGGCGGCAAAGTTCTGAAGAAATGGAAGCTGTCGCCTTGGCGTCATCCTGCTTCCGGCGCCGGGCGGCTTGCGATGGCTTCGACGGCGCCAACATTCCCTTTGAGAAAATCAGAAACCGTGCTTGAATGTCTTGTACAAGCCCGCCGCCCACTCGAAGCCCGCGCAAGCCTGTGAAATTTGCATAACCTGCTAAACCGAGCGCCGCAATTTTTGCTTAAGTACGAGGTCTCCCGAGAGTGGTTGCGCGTTAGATTTTGTTGCTCGCCTGACGCAGTTAACTTATTGAAAACTCAAGATCCGCGCGAGAGAATCCAAGGAAATCCAAGGAAATCCAAACTGCAAAGAAAGAGCATTTCGAATCGAATTTGTCGGCCGCGAAGAGATTCCAAGAGAAGTCAAAACCGAAGCAGGTTCGAATCGTTCTCATAATACGTAAACCGTCAGTTAAAGTACCGAAGCCGCATCCGGCTCGGATCGTCGGCCCGGAGCCCATCCCGTTCGGCGAGCAGACAGAGCCGCCTTCTGGGCTCCCTGGTGTTCTTTTTGGTGAACTGATTGACCACAAAGGACACGAAGGAGCACGAAGACGCGGGCGCGCGCGACCCGACGCAGTCAGGAATCCTTCGCATGCGAATTCAGGTCGTCAACCCGAACACCACCGCCTCGATGACCGCCAAGATCGCCGCCGCCGCCAAAGCCGTCGCCTCGTCCGGCGTCGAAATCCGGGCCGTCAATCCCGAGTTCGGTCCGCCGAGCATCGAAGGCTATTTCGACGAGGCCTTTTCCGTGCCCGGACTTCTGGCCGAAATCGCCAAGGCCGGCGACGCCGACGCGTTCGTCATCGCCTGTTTCGACGACACCGGCCTCGAGGCCGCGCGCTGCGCCGCGGCGGCGCCGGTCGTCGGCATCGGCGAAGCCGCGTTCCACATGGCGAGCCTGATCGCGGAGAAATTCAGCGTCGTCACCACCCTGGCGCGCTCGATCGCGCCGATCGAGCGCAATCTCGTCAAATACGGCCTCAGCGTCCGCTGCGCCCGCGTCCGCGCGGCGAACGTCCCTGTGCTGGCGCTCGAGGAGCCGGGCTCCGAGGCGCGGCTGACGATCGAGGCGGAGATTGCGCGCGCGCTCGCCGAGGATGGGGCGGAGGCGATCGTGCTCGGCTGCGCCGGCATGACGGACTTGGCGCGTGAACTCGAGCGGAAGGCCGGCGTGCCGGTGCTCGACGGCGTCGCCTGCGCCGTCAGCCTCGCCGAAAGCCTTGTACGAGCGGGGCTGAAAACTTCCAAGCGCAGCACCTACGCGCCGCCGCTCGCCAAGGCTTACGCAGGCGAGTACGCGCGCTTCTCGCCCCAGTAGAGAGTGGCTCTTCAGGAAGCGTCGACGCGGAGCCTTTCCCGCGCGCTGTCCGTCTCCGCCGTGACGGCGCCTCGGGCGCCGGCTTTCGCCAGGCCGGTGAGCGGCATGCCGCTGTAGATGGCTTCGTACTGGCCGGCGCGCACGAGGTAGGTCTCGTGCCAGATGCCGACGTCGCCGCGGGAATTCTCCGCCGGAACACCCAAGCGGGCCAGTGCTGCCTGTCGCGGGCGCGCGCGTAAGCCTCCAGAGGATCGAAGCTGCGCCCCGTCATCCGGCCAACGCTGGCATAGCCCAGGAACCCGACCTCGGGCGGCGCGCTCTCCAGTTCTTTCAGCATCCGCGGCATCGCCATGACGGTCGGCAGCCACTTCTGCGGCCTCCACGGCTTGTTGATCCGCATTCCGATCAGGAAGACGACGAAATCGCCGTCGAACTCGGGCCGTCGTCCTGCCCTCGATGATTGACGCCGGCATGGCCGATCTCCCTCGGCAGAACCCCCCTCAACCCATATGCTCATGGCCCGGCGCGCCGCCTAGTACGGGAGGTCGCGGCGCGGGTGGCCAAGCGGGCCGCGGCCTGCTAACACGCGCGCCCGAAGTTCTTCCGGAGGCGCTCGGATCGGCCATGCGCAAGGGCGCAATCGCACGCAAGACCAAGGAGACGAGCATCGACGTCGGCGTCGATCTCGACGGCTCGGGCGTTTCCGACATCGCCACCGGCGTCGGCTTTTTCGATCACATGCTCGAACAGCTGGCGCGCCATTCGCTGATCGACATGACCATCCGGGCCGAAGGCGACCGCCATATCGACGATCACCACACCGTCGAGGACGTGGGGATCGCGCTCGGCCAGGCGCTCCTGATGGCGCTCGGCGACAAGCGCGGCCTTGCGCGCTTCGCCGACTGCCTGATGCCGATGGACGAGACGCTGACGAGGGTCGCTATCGACATCTCCGGCCGTCCGTTTCTCGTGTTCCGGACAGAATTTCCGACCGAACGGATCGGCGCGTTCGACGCCCAGCTCGTGCGCGAGTTCTTCCAGGCGCTGGCCGGAAACGCCGGGCTGACGCTGCATATCGAGACCCTTTACGGCGCCAACAGCCATCATATCGCCGAATCCTGCTTCAAGGGCGTCGCGCGGGCGCTGAAAGCGGCGGTCGCCATCGATCCGCGCCAGGCCAGAGCGGTGCCTTCGACCAAGGGCGCGCTGTAAAGCGATGGGCGCGCCATGACGGTCGCCATCGTCGATTACGGCTCGGGCAACCTGCACTCGGCGCAGAAGGCGTTCGAGCGCGCGGCCCGTGACGGCGGAATGAACCGCCAGATCAAGGTCACCTCCCGGCCCGAAGACGTGGCTGCCGCCGAACACATTGTGCTGCCGGGCGTCGGCGCCTTCGCCGATTGCCGGCGGGGGCTGGATGTCGTCGCGGGCATGGTTGCGGCGCTGGAGGAGGCGGTGCGCAAGCGCGGACGGCCTTTCCTCGGCATCTGCGTCGGAGCGCAACTGCTCGCGACCCGCGGTCTCGAGCATAAGGTCGTGGACGGATTAAGCTGGATCGCCGGTGACGTCGCTCCCATCAAGCCGCGCGATCCGGCGCTCAAGATTCCGCACATGGGCTGGAACACGCTCGAGGTTGGGCGCGAGCATCCCGTTCTCGCCGGAATCAAGACCGGCGCAAACGGCTTGCACGCCTATTTCGTCCACTCCTATCAGCTCTATGCCGAGAATCCCGCCGACGTCCTCGCGATGGCGGATTACGGAGGGCCGGTGACGGCGATCGTCGCCCGCGACAACATCGTCGGCACGCAATTCCATCCCGAGAAGAGCCAAACGCTCGGCCTCACGCTGATCGCCAACTTCCTCACGTGGCGCCCGTGATTCTGTTTCCGGCCATTGACCTCAAGAACGGCGCATGCGTCCGGCTCCTCCGCGGGGACATGACGCAAGCGACGGTGTTCAATACCGATCCGGCCGCGCAGGCGCGCGCCTTCGCGGAGCAGGGATTCCAATACCTGCACGTCGTCGATCTCGACGGCGCCTTCGCCGGCAAGCCGGTTAACGTCGAAGCGGTGAGGCGCATTCTTTCCGGGCTGACGACGAAGATGCAGCTCGGCGGCGGGGTGCGCGACATGAGGACGGTTCGCGGCTGGCTGGAAGCGGGCGTCAGTCGCGTCATCATCGGCACCGCCGCTGTGCGCGATCCCGACCTCGTGCGCGAGGCGGGGCGATTGTTCCCGAACCGGATCGCGGTCGGCATCGATGCGCGCGACGGCCGCGTCGCGGTCGAGGGCTGGGCCAAGACCTCGAACATCTCCGCCCTCGATCTCGGCCGGCGCTTCGAGGATGCGGGCGTTGCCGCGATCATCTACACCGACATTACCCGCGACGGCGCGCTCTCAGGCCTCAATATCGCCGGCACGGTCGCGCTCGCGGAGGCTCTCACGATTCCGGTCATCGCTTCCGGCGGGCTCGCCTCGATCGAGGACGTGCGCCGCCTCACGGAGCCCGACTGCGCCCGCCTCGGCGGCGCGATCGCCGGCCGCGCGCTCTACGACGGGCGACTCGACCCGCGCGAGGCGCTGGCTCTCGTGCGCGCCGCCGACGCCCGGCAGTCGGAAAGCGCCGATCCATGAGCCTGAAAGCCCGGGTTATCCCCTGTCTCGACGTCAAGGACGGCCGCGTCGTCAAGGGCGTGAAATTCGTCGATCTGCGCGACGCCGGCGATCCGGTCGAGAGCGCGTTGGCCTACGACCGGGCGGGTGCGGACGAGCTCTGCTTTCTCGACATCGCCGCCAGCCACGAAGACCGCGGCATCCTGCTCGATGTCGTGCGGCGCACGGCCGAGGTCTGCTTCATGCCGCTGACGGTCGGGGGCGGCGTGCGCACGATCGACGACATCCGCAAGCTCCTGCTCGCCGGCGCAGACAAGGCCTCGATCAATTCGGCGGCGGTCGCCGACCGCCGATTCGTCGGTCAGGCGGCGGAGAAATTCGGCAGCCAGTGCGTGGTCGTCGCTATCGACGCGAAGCGCGCGGCGGGGCCCGGCGAGGCGCCCCGCTGGGAGATCTTCACTCACGGCGGCCGGCGGCCGACCGGCATCGACGCGGTCGCTTATGCCCGGGAGGTTGCCTCGCTCGGTGCGGGGGAAATCCTGCTGACCTCGATGGATCGCGACGGCTCCAAACAGGGTTTTGACCTCGAGCTGACGCGCGCCGTCGCGGACGCGGTGTCGATCCCGGTGATCGCCTCCGGCGGCGTCGGAGCTCTCGACCATCTCGTGGCAGGGGTGAAGCAAGGCCACGCCAGCGCCGTGCTCGCTGCCTCGATCTTTCATTTCGGCGAGTTCACCATCCGGGAGGCGAAGGCGCGCATGGCCGAGGCCGGAATCCCTGTGCGGATGGACTGACGGCGACCGGTGTACGCTGGCGGCCGGGCGCGATAAGTTCCCGCGGCCTGAAGGGAGAGTTGCATGCCTGCGTCCGAGCAAACGCATTTCGGCCGGCGCGCCGTTCGCCTGGACGAAAAGCAGGATCTGGTGGACGACGTCTTCCACAAGGTCGCGGATCGGTACGACCTGATGAACGATCTGATGTCCTTCGGGCTGCATCGGCTATGGAAGGACATTCTCGTCGCCAAGGTTCGACCGTCGCGGTCGCGCGCCTTCGCACATCTCGACGTCGCCGGCGGCACGGGCGATGTCGCCTTCCGCGTCGTTCGCGCCGGCGGTCCGCTGACGTCGGCGACGGTCGCGGACATAAACCCCGACATGCTGCGGGTGGGGCGTGAGCGCGCCCGAAAGCGCCGCCTCGATGATCGCGTCGCTTTCGTCGAAGCAAACGCGGAGGCGCTTCCTTTTGCCGATGCGCGCTTCGACGCCTACACAATCGCCTTCGGCATTCGCAACGTCCCGCGCATCGAAGAGGCGCTGGCCGAGGCCCATCGCACCCTGAGGCGCGGCGGGCATTTTCTCTGCCTCGAATTCTCCCGTGTCGACCTGCCGGTGCTCGATCGTCTGTACGACGCCTATTCCTTCGCCGCCATTCCGGCGCTCGGCAAGGTCGTGGCGGGCGACGGCGCGCCCTATCGCTACCTTGTCGAATTGATCCGCAAGTTTCCCCCTCCCGATCTCTTCGCCGACAGGATCGCCGCCGCCGGGTTTGCGCGCGTCGAGGTCACCCGGCTGAGCGGGGGGGTCGTGGCCATCCATTCGGGCTGGAAGCTCTGATTGATGGGCATCGTCGGCGCGCTCGGCCATAGTCTGCGGCTCGCGCGCGCGGGCTTCGTTTTTGCCCGGGAGGGGGCGTTCGTCGGGGTCGACCCTATGTTTCTGCCCCCGGTCGCCCGCCTGCCGCTCGCTCTCTCCAATCTGATCGCCAAACGCAATGTCCAGGGGCTCACGGGTCTCTCGCGCGCGATCGACAGGCTCGGCCCGTCCTATATCAAGATGGGCCAGTTCCTGTCGACCCGGCCCGACATTGTCGGCGCCAAGGTCGCCCTCGAGCTCGAGAGCCTGCAGGATCGGGTCACGCCGATGAGCCGGCAGGAGGCCATCGCCATCATCGAGGCGGCGTTCGGCGCCAGGATCGAATCCCTGTACAAAAGCTTCGGCGAGCCGGTCGCCGCCGCGTCGATCGCCCAGGTCCATCGTGCCGAGGTGAGCGACAGGGAGGGCGACAGGGCGGTCGCCGTGAAAGTGTTGCGAGCCGGCGTCGAACGGCGGTTCGCGCGCGACCTCGCGGACATGTTCTTTGCCGCACGGCTGGCTGAGCGCCTGGCGCCCGAGCTCAGGCGCTTGCGCCTCGTCGAGGTTGTGGACACGCTGGCCCGCTCGGTCCGCATGGAAATGGACTTTCGCCTCGAGGCCGCGGCAGCATCGGAATTCGCCGAGAACTCGCGTGACGATCCGGAGATCCGCGCGCCCGCGGTGGACTGGGACCGCACGACGCGCGAGGTGATGACCATGGAATGGATCGACGGCGCTTCGCTCGCCGATCCGGACCGCCTCGCGGCGCTGGGATTCGATCCCAGGGCGCTGGCCAGGGCGCTGATCCAGACCTTCCTGCGCAATGCCCTGCGTGACGGCTTCTTCCACGCCGACATGCATCAGGGCAATCTATTCGTCGACGAGTCCGGCCGCATCGTCGCGGTCGATTTCGGCATCATGGGCCGGCTCGGGCGCAAGGAGCGGAAGTTCCTCGCCGAGATCCTGTACGGCTTCATCCGCCGCGACTATCATCGCGTCGCGGAGGTTCATTTCGAGGCTGGCTATGTGCCTCACACCCACCGAGTCGAGGATTTCGCCCAGGCGCTGCGCGCCATCGGCGAGCCGATCCATTCGCGCACCGCCGATCAGATCTCGATGGCGAGGCTTCTGACGCTCCTCTTCGACATCACCGCGCTTTTTGACATGACGACCAGGGTCGAACTCGTGCTCTTGCAAAAAACCATGGTCGTCGTCGAGGGCGTGGCGCGAAAGCTCGACCCGCAATTGAACATGTGGTCGACGTCCGAACCGGTGGTCGGGGCCTGGATCGCGGGAAATCTCGGACCCCGCGGAAGGATCGAAGACGCAGTTGAAAGCTCGTCGGCGTTCATTGCCTTTTTGGCCGATGCGCCAAAAAAGTTGGAAGACGCCGTCGTCAGGATTGAAACCGCCGCCGCCGGCAAGGTCGCCAAAGAGCTCGAACACGACATCCCGCACGCGGCTCTGATCTATGGCGGCCTCGGGTTCATCCTCGCCCTCGTGGTGCTTGGCGCCATTCGATGGCTATTCTAGCGGGGGCGCCGGAACAGGCCCAGGATCCGCTGCCGGCGGCGGAATCCTGCGCCAGATCAGGCTCAGGGGGCCGCAAGTGACCCAGATTCCATTGTCCTCGGCGCGGATTCTCCTGGTGATAGGGGGCGGCATCGCCGCGTACAAATCGCTTGAGTTGATCCGGCGGTTGCGGGATCGGCAGGCGACGGTCCAGGTCGTCATGACGGCGGCGGCCCAAGAGTTCGTCACACCCTTGTCCGTTGCGACGCTCAGCGGTCAGCCGACGCGCCACGAACTGTTCAGCCTGACAGACGAGGCGCTGATCGGCCACATCGAACTTTCGCGAGCCGCCGATCTGGTCGTGGTCGCGCCCGCGACGGCGAACATGATCGCCCGCATGGCGAGCGGTCTCGCCGACGACTTGGCGACAACGATGTTGCTCGCGACCGACAAACGCTCGCTCCTCGCCCCGGCGATGAACGTCCGTATGTGGCTTCATCCCGCCACACGCCGCAACGTCGAGCGTCTCAAGGCCGACGGCGTCCTGTTCGTCGGCCCCGATTCGGGGCCGATGGCCTGCGGCGAATTCGGTCCGGGTCGCATGGCGGAGCCTGCGGCGATCCTGGACGCGATCGAGCAGGCTCTCGCCGCCGGTACGGCGCTTGAGGGACCTGGCGGCATTGTTGGCGGTCCCCTCACGGGCCGCCATGTGATTGTCACCTCCGGCCCTACCTACGAGCCGATCGACCCGGTCAGATTCATCGGCAACCGCTCCTCGGGGCGCCAGGGCCATGCAATTGCGCAAGCAGCCGTTGGCGCGGGCGCAAGAGTGACCTTGGTGACCGGGCCGGTCGCATTGCCCGATCCTTACGGCGCGACGGTCATTCATGTCGAAACGGCGCTCGAAATGCAGGCGGCAGTCGAGGCGGCGCTGCCCGCCGACGCCTTCATCGGCGCCGCAGCGGTCGCCGACTGGCGGGTGGATTCCGTCGCCGTCGAAAAGATCAAGAAAGGGTCTCAACTGCCGCCGACGCTCCGCTTGCTTGAAAACCCGGATATACTGGCAAAAATCAGCAATAACGGACGACTACGGCCAAAGGTTGTAATTGGTTTTGCAGCCGAAACGGAGAACCTCACGGCCAACGCAAAAACCAAGCTTGAACGCAAGGGCTGCGATCTGATCGTCGCCAACAGCGTGGCCGAAGGCTCCCCGACCTTCGGCGGGCAGGCGAATCAGGTCGAGGTAGTCGATGCGCACGGAACGGAGTCGTGGCCAGCCATGAGCAAGGGAGAAGTCGGGGAAAAAATCGTGCGCCGGCTGGCCCTCGAGCTGGCGAAGCGCCAATGATTTCGATCGTTTACAGGCGATTACCACACGCCCGGGGCTTGCAATTGCCATCGTATGCGAGTGAAGATGCATCCGGGATGGACCTCGTGGCCGCATTGCCGGCCGGGCAAGAGGTTCTCCTCGGACCGGGCGAGAGGGCATTGATACCGACCGGGCTCGCGATTGAGTTGCCCAAGGGTTTTGAAGCGCAGGTCCGTCCCCGGTCGGGACTGGCCCTGCATGATGGAGTGACCGTGCTCAATACACCGGGGACGGTCGACGCGGATTACCGTGGAGAGATCAGCGTCATTCTCATCAATTTTGGAACCAAGCCTTTTGCAGTACGGCGTGGCGCGCGGATAGCGCAACTCGTCGTTTGTTCTGTGGAACGCGTCGCCCTCATTGCGGGCGACCGGCTCACGTCGAGCGTCCGAGGCTCAGATGGATTTGGCTCCACCGGGCGCTCATCCGAGGAGGAATGAGATGAACCTGTTATCGCGACGGAGCGTTCTCGCCATCGCCGCCGTTGTCGATGTCGCGTTGCATTCTCGGTCTGCGCCAGTTGCGGCGAAGGCCCTAGCCGCGCGCCATAAGCTGCCGCCCCGACATCTGGAGACGCTCCTGCAAGGGCTCGTTCACGCCAAGATTCTCAAAGGCGTGCGCGGACCACGGGGCGGTTACGAACTTGCCCGCGAACGGCGCCGAATCTCGGTCGGTGAAATCGTCCGCACGGCAATGTCGCTCAGCACTGCCGATCCTGAGGATCTGGGCGCAAACTCGCCTCTGCTCGAACGCGTGATCGACCCAACCGTTCGAAAGGCGGGCGAATCCTTCCTCGCCAACCTCGATGCGATCACGGTCGAGAGCATGTGCGAGAAGGCCGAACACGCTCATGTTCTTGACGACGAAAAGGCGACCGGAGATTTTGCAATCTAGCTTCGATACTCCCGAA
Source organism: uncultured Alphaproteobacteria bacterium (assembly GCA_963820795.1). GTDB lineage: Bacteria > Pseudomonadota > Alphaproteobacteria > Rhizobiales > Beijerinckiaceae > Roseiarcus. Next base: position 179,037 of record CAWGBJ010000006.1, on the reverse strand, counting down.
GTTGCATAGAATCGATCCGGAAAAAGTGTTAGCGTCGGGCCGCGCCTGGTTGGGCGCCGGCCCGGCCGCTTTTGCGGAGAACCATTCGATGACGACGACGGAGGGCGTGGCGCCCGCGCCAGGCAGAGGCAGGATTTACGACTCCATCACCGAAACGATTGGCGATACGCCGCTCGTCGCGATGAATCGCACCGCCAAGGAGAAGGGCGTCGCCGCGCGACTAGTCGGCAAGCTCGAGTTCTTCAATCCCGTCGGCAGCGTCAAGGACCGCATCGGCGTCGCCATGATCGACGCACTCGAGGCGCAAGGCAAGATCGCGCCTCAGCGAAGCGTCCTGGTCGAGCCCACCTCCGGCAACACCGGCATTGCGCTTGCTTTCGTCGCCGCAGCGAGAGGCTACAAACTCATTCTCGTGATGCCGGAGTCGATGTCCATCGAGCGGCGCAAGATGCTGGCGCTGCTGGGCGCCGAACTCGTCCTGACGCCGGCGGCGCAGGGCATGAAGGGCGCTATCGCCAAGGCCAACGAGATTGTCGCTGCGACCCCGGGCGCAATCATCCCGCAGCAGTTCGAAAATCCCGCCAATCCGGACATTCACCGACGCACCACCGCCGAGGAAATCTGGAACGACACCGCCGGCGCCGTCGACGTCGTGGTTTCCGGCGTCGGCACCGGCGGAACGATCACCGGCGTCGGCCAGGTTTTAAAGCAGCGGAAGCTCGAGGTGCGTATGGTCGCGGTCGAGCCGGAGGATTCGCCGGTCCTCTCCGGCGGCGCGCCGGGGCCGCACAAGATCCAGGGCATCGGCGCGGGCTTCGTCCCGACGATTCTGGACCGGAGCGTGATCGACGAGATCGTCACGGTCGGCAACCAGACGGCGTTCGACACCGCTCGCCTGGTTGCGCGGCTTGAAGGTATCCCCGTCGGCATTTCCTCAGGCGCCGCCGTTGCCGCGGCGATCGACATCGGGCGCCGGCCGGAAAACGAAGGCAAGATGATCGTCGTGATCATTCCCTCCTTCGCCGAGCGCTATCTCTCGACCGCGCTGTTCGAGGGCCTCTGATCGAAGCGCGCTGCGCGTTTCCTCTTTCCGACGATCAACCGGCCGACGCAAAGACGCGCAGCCGATTACCGTCGGGGTCGAGCCCGACAAAGGTGTAGCCGAAGTCCATCTTCGTCGGCCGGAGCGCGATCGCGACGCCCCGCGCTTGCCATTCGGCGAAAAGCCGGTCGAGCTCGGCGTCGTCGGCGGCGGCGAAGGCGATCTCGGATCCCCCCGCCGCGGTCGGCGCCGGCTTCACGCTTTCGCGCTTCCATAAGCCCAGCATGAGGTTCGGCGCCGCCGGCAGCATCGCGAATGTCGACGAGGATTCGACCGGGCCGCGTCCAAGAACCGCCGCGTAGAACGCTTTGCTTCTGGCGACGTCATCGACATAGACGAGGATAAAGCTGACATCGGACATGGGATTGCTCCGGGTTGAACCAGGCGATCCTTACCGACGACGAGTGTCAGTTTCTGTCAGCAGCGTGGGCCACGCCCAATTTACCTTGTGATAGGGCGAAACGATCAGGCGGGTTTCGCATCGTCGCCGGCAAGGGTGAGAAAATAGGGCTCAACGGGCCCGGTCATCTTGATAATGAGTGGGGCGCCCTTGCGGTCGCGGGTCTTGCCGGCCGGCGCCCGGATCCAGTTCTCGCTGACGCAATATTCCTCGACGTCGCGGCGTTCGACGCCGCGAAAGCGGATACCGACGCCACGGGCCAGCGCCGCCTCATCGTGGAACGGGCTCACCGGGTCAACGCTGAGCCGGTCGGGAGGGGCGTCTGTCATCGAGGCGGTCTCTGCCAGCAAGGAGCTGGCGGACTTGGAACGCCCGGTCGACGGCTTCGTCAAGTCTCATGGAGAGAGGTCATCGACCTTTTCGCGCTGCACTTATGTACGTCGCAATTTGGGCTCGGGTCACTCACCGCCCCCCGGTCCTGCGACGTCGTATTGTTCGGGCCGGACGAGAAGCATGAGACGGGCCGTCGCCGCTGACTGCGATGACCCATATCGCGATCCAGGAGGCGCTCGACGGCAAGGCGGTCGACTGGATGGAGAGGGAGAGCTTTGGGCAGTACTTGGGCTGATCGCGGCCGAAATGGCGTTACTCCGAAGATCTCAGTGAGATCGATGGCGCTCTTTCCGGCATCGCAGCGCAAGGGCAGCTGCTCTGCGCCTCACCTGCCCTTCAGCCCGCGGCGAGGGCTATGTCGGGCCGATCAGGCGCCGAGCGCTTGGACGCGCTTGGTCAGCCGGGAGATTTTGCGCGATGCGGCGTTCTTGTGGACGATGCCCTTCTGCGCGGCCCGGGCGAGCCGCGGCTCGGCGTCGCTCAGCGCCTCAGCGGCGGCCTTCGGGTCCTTGGCGACGATCGCCTCCTCGACCTTGCGCACGTAAGTTCGCATGTCGCTGCGACGCGACTTGTTGATCGCGGTGCGGGTGAGGGTCTGGCGGGCGGCTTTCTGGGCCGACTTCGTATTGGCCATATCGGTGATTTTCCCTACATGAGGCGGACGCGGCCGGCGTCTCAACATCAAAGAGGCCGGGCGTCGGCCCAGCCTGGATCGGTGGCATATAAGCGCCTCCCGTCCAGCTCGTCAACCGCCCGTCGCCGTGCGCCCGAGCGATGCGAGCAATCCGCCCGGCCCGGTCATCAGCTTGAGGGCCATGGCGCAGGAGACCACGACGATCAGCGGCCGCACCAGCCTCGCGCCCGCTGTCAGCGCCGCGTGCGCGCCGAGCCGCGCGCCGGCGAAGGCGCCGACACCCATCGTGAGGCCGGCGAGCGGGACAATATGCCCGGACAGGGCATAGACGGCGAGCGACCCTATGTTGCTGCCGAAATTGGCGAAGCGCGCTCCCGCGATGGCGCGGGTGAGCCCGAAGCCGGCGAGGACGACAAGACTGATCATGTAGAAGGAGCCGGCGCCGGGTCCGAAGACGCCGTCATAGAAGCCGATCGCCGGGGCCAGAGTCGAAGCAAAGCGCGCCGGCGTAATCCGCGCGCGCCGTTCCGCGTCGGTCAAATTCGGCGCCAAAGCGAAATAAAGCGCCACGCCGACGAGGACGAGCGGCAGCGCCTGGCTCAGGAACGCCCTCGGCGCCCAAGGCAGGAGGAGGGCGCCGAACGCGGCGCCGATCGCGGCGGCGAGCGCCGAGGGCGCCATCGGCGGCTCGATCTTACCCTTACGCCAGAAGGCAAGCGTAGCTGAACCGGAGCCGAACGTGCTGGCGAGCTTGTTGGTCGCGACTGCGGTGACCGGATCCAGGCCCGCCAGCGCAAGCGAAGGCAGCGTCAGCAAGCCGCCGCCCCCAGCGATCGCGTCGACAAAGCCCGAAGCAAAGCCGACCAGCGCCAGCAGCGCTAGGACGGAAAGGGACATGGGGCGACCTCGTCCTGGCGGTAAGGTGGAATGCGTCAGGCTGGCGGCAGCGGCAAGGTCGCGCCGCGAAAGGCGAACCGCGGCGCCCGCCGCTCGGCGAAGGCGGCGCGGCCTTCGGCGAAATCCGGTCCGAGCGCGGCGGCTTCGGCGAGCGCCCGGTAGGCGGGCGTTTCAATGGCCAAGCCGGCGGCGATCGCCTCGACCGCCCGTTTCGCCCCTCGGATCGAGGCCTGGCTCAGCGCCGCCAGGCCGCGCGCATAGCCCATAACCGTATCCTTAAGCGCCGCTTCGACGCGCCGGTCGATGAGGCCGATGGCGAGCGCCTCCTCGGTCTCGATCCGACGCCCGGTGAACAACAGGTCTTTGGCCCGCGAGGGCCCGACAAGCTCGACGAGACGACGCGTCTCCGCGTGTCCGTAGACGAGGCCGAGCCGCGCCGGGGTCACGGCCAGATGGGCATCGGCGTCGCAGAACCTCAGATCGCAGGCGAGCGCCAGCCCGAGCCCGCCGCCGACGACGTTGCCGTGCAGGACAGCGATCGTCGGACGGTCGAGGTTGATCAGCGCCTTGAGCCCGTCCTGAACCGCATCGCCATAATCGCGCGCTGCGGCCGCGTCGCGATAGAACTCGTCGAACTCGGAAATGTCGGCCCCGACGCTGAAATGCGCGCCGGCCCCTTCGACGAGCGCGACCAGCACATCGTCGCGGGATTCGATCGCCGCGCGGATCGCCGGCAGCGCCCGCCACATGGCGCGGGTGATCGCATTGCGGCGGTCGGGTCTGTTCAAGAGGACCCGTGCGAAGGGCGGTTCGAAGTTGAGCGCGATGTCGGTCATGGGCGGTGGACTGAGGGGGGGCCTGCCGCTCTCTTTGAAGCATTTGCCGGGCTGGAGCAAACCGCGTTCCTGTCGTAGCTTGTATTTTTGGCGTCACCGAGGATCGACAGGGAATGGGGAGCAGCGAAACCTATCCACGCGATATGGTCGGCTACGGCCGCACGCCGCCGTTCGCCGATTGGCCGAACGGAGCCCGCATCGCGGTGCAGTTCGTCATCAATTACGAGGAGGGCGGCGAGAACAACATCCTGCACGGCGACGCTGCGTCGGAAGCCTTTCTGTCTGAGATCGTCGGCGCCGCGCCGTGGCCGGGCATGCGGCACATGAACATGGAGTCGATCTACGAATACGGCTCGCGCGCCGGTTTCTGGCGGCTGCACCGGATGTTCACCGAACGCTCGACGCCGGTCACCGTCTACGCGGTCGCGACCGCGATGGGACGCAATCCCGAGGCGGTGGCGGCGATGAACGAGGCGGGCTGGGAGATCGCCACCCACGGCCTCAAATGGATCGATTATCGCGACACGCCCCCCGAGGTCGAGGCGAGCCACATCGCCGAGGCGGTCAGAATCCACACCGAGGTCGCCGGGACGCGGCCGCTCGGCTTCTATCAGGGCCGTTCGTCGATCAACACCCTAAGGCTCGGCATGGAGGAAGGCGGCTTCCTCTATTGCGCCGACTCCTATGCCGACGACCTGCCCTATTGGCTCGAAGGCCCGCGTGGACCGCAACTGATCACGCCCTACACCCTCGATTCCAACGACATGCGCTTCGCCACGCCGCAGGGGTTCAATTCCGGCGACCAGTTCTTCACCTATCTCAGGGACTCTTTCGACACCCTCTACGCCGAAGGCGGGGTCGCGCCGAAAATGCTGTCGATCGGCCTGCACTGCCGCCTCGTCGGCCGGCCGGGACGGGCGGCGTCGCTGGCGCGCTTCCTGGATTACGCGCTGAGCCGCGAACGGGTCTGGATTCCGACCCGGCTCGATATCGCCCGCCACTGGCTCCGCAAGCATCCGCCCGATGGCGGATGGAAGCCGTCGCGGCTCACCCGTACGCTGTTCGTCGAACGGTTCGGCGGGGTTTACGAGCATTCGCCCTCGATCGCCGCGGCGGCCTGGGACGCCGGCCTGACGAGCAGGGCCGATGGCCCCGAGGGTCTCGCCGAAGCGCTTGCCGCAGCGGCGGCGAAAGCGACGGATACGGAAAAGCAGAGGCTCATCCTCGCCCACCCCGACCTCGCCGGAAAGCTCGCTCTCGCGGGGACGCTGACAACCGAATCGACGGCGGAGCAGACGAGCGCCCGTCTCGACCGGCTCACCCCGGACGAGCTGGCGAAGTTCACGACGCTGAACGAAGCCTATCGCTCGCGCTTCGGCTTTCCGTTCATCATGGCGGTGAAGGGGAAGAGCAAGGCGGAGATCCTGGCCGCGTTCGAACGCCGCCTCGCGAACGACCGCGACGGCGAGGTCCGGACGGCGCTGGCCGAGATCGACCGCATCGCGGCGTTCAGGATCCGGGACATTCTCAAATGAGCGCGCCGGCGCGGGTCGTCCGCGGCCGGATCCTGTCGTTCGCCGACGATCCGCGCGCTTCGGCGGATGCGCGGACCTATCTCGAGGACGGCGCCGTGCTCATGGCGAATGGGCTGATCGATGCGGTTGGCGAAGCGCGGGACGTGCTTCGGCGCGCCCCGCCGGACGCGCCGGTCGATGATCATTCCGGGCGCCTTGTCATGCCGGGCTTCATCGACGCCCATATCCACTATCCGCAAACCCAGGTCATCGGGTCCTACGGCGCGCAACTGCTCGACTGGCTGCATAATTACACGTTTGTCGAGGAGCAGAAGTTCGCCGACCCGGAACATTGCGCCCGGATCGCCGACTTCTTTTTCGACGAGCTCTTCCGTTGCGGCACGACGACGGCGATGGTCTATTGCACGGTCCATCCGCAATCGGCCGAGGCGTTCTTCGCCGAGGCCGAGCGGCGGGGCGCCCGCATGATCGCCGGCAAGGCGATGATGGACCGCGATGCACCCGAGCCGCTGAAAGACACCGCCGAGCGCGGCTACGACGAAAGCAAGGCCCTCATCGCGCGGTGGCGCGGACGCGGCCGGCTCGACTATGCGGTGACGCCGCGCTTCGCCATCACCTCGACGCCGGCCCAGCTCGAGGCGGCCGGGGCGCTCGTCCGGGAATTCCCCGGGGTTTACGTGCAAACGCATGTCGACGAGAACAAGGCCGAGATCGAGCTGGCGCGGAAGCTTTTTCCCGAGGCGCGCAATTATCTGGACGTCTACGCCCGGGTCGGGCTGCTCGGGCCCCGTTCGGTCTTCGGCCATTGCATCCATCTGACCGACGACGAGGTCGCGGCGCTGGCCGCCAGCCGGTCGGTCGCCGCCTTCTGCCCGACGTCGAACCTTTTCCTCGGCTCGGGCCTCTTCGACCTGGCGCGCCTGGAGAAGGCCGGCGTGCGGGTCGCGCTGGCGACCGACGTCGGCGGCGGCACCAGTTATTCGATGCTCCGCACCGCCGCCGAGGGCTACAAGGTCCTGCAGCTCAACCGCCAGTCGTGGCCGGCGCCGGCCGCCTTCTATCAGATGACGCTGGGCAATGCCCGGGCGCTGAGCCTCGACGACCGTATCGGCTCGATCGCGGCCGGCAAGGAGGCCGATCTGGTCGTGCTCGATTCCCGGGCGACGCCCGCGATGGCCCACCGGATGGAGACGGCAAACGACCTCGAGGCGGAACTCTTCGCGCTGATCACGATGGGCGACGACCGCGCGGTCAGCCAGACCTACGTCGCCGGAACGCCGCGCAAGCTCTGACCGGGCGGATGCCGAATTTCGCGCCCTCCGCCAGGGCGCCGCGCCCTGTTCGGGCTGTGGCAGCGAATGGCCTTTTTCAATTGCTTAGGCGCAAGAATTTGTCCGCTTTTTCACTTTATAACTAGATCAACCTGGTAATGCTTCGTTGCCTCGTCCACGACCCGGAAAACCGGCCCGCTACCGCGTCTACGCGCCATTGGACGTTCGTTTTCCTTTCATTTTCTTTGCCTTTGCGTCGCGCAATCGGATGGACTTCACTATGGTACCGATGATTTTGAATTTCAGCAAGCAATTGTTGGCGCTTATCGCGTTAGCTGTTGGTACGGTCCCATGCCAATGGCGCCGAGGATCCAGTTTGGCGGGTTGGCTTGGTCTCCCCATGCTTCCAGGGCTCGTCTCCAACCCAGGTAGTTGGGCAAGTTTTTGGTGGCGACGCCGTGGAAGCGGCGCATCCATTCCTTGAGCCGGCCGTGATAGGCGTTGACGTTGTTTAAGTGGAAGTCGGGCGCCTCGGGGCTGGGCTTGCCCGGCGCGGGCACGACATGAACCGGGATGTTCGCCCTGCGGGCGAAGGCGACGATGGCCTTTCCGCCGTCGCAGACGAACCGGTTGGCGGGCGTGACGACGCCGTCGAGCACGGCTGCGATCGAGGCGCGGTCGACATTCGGCAACACGGCGTCGACGGTCGCGCCGTCGCGGTCGCGCGCCACGAGGATGGGAATGTTCTCGAAGAACAGGCCGGGGTGCTTCGCCTTGCCGCCCCGCTTGCGCGGCCGGCGGGGAAGATCGGAGCGTCGGCCCTTGAACGATTTCAGGATGAACGTCTCGTCCGCCTCGACAATTCCAGTCAACGTCTTGGGCTTGTCCAAGGCGGGCGAGCCGAGAAAACGGTGACGCCAGCGGAACGCCGTGCTGGCATGGACATCGCAGCGCTCGGCGGCCTTCGCCACGCTGGTTCCCTCGATCATCGCCTGGGCGTGATCGAGCCAGCGCTCCTTTTTGCGCAGTCGCGCCATCGGCGTCTTGGTCAGGGGGTTGAAGGTGCGCCCGCAGCTCTTGCAGCGATAGCGCGCCACAGCGTTCGCCCGGCCCCAGGCGACGATGTCCCGCCCGCCGCAGTGGGGGCAACCCCGGCGTTCGACCTTGCCATGGCCGACAGCCCCCAGCGCGTCCTCCCGAACCCGGCGCTCCGAGGCCCTTCTACCCCTCGTCGCCTTCGCCGGCCAGGCTCCCGGCTGCCGCGTTTCGCCCGATCCGCCAGGGTCCGGCGCAGCGCCTTCATCGACCTCCTTGGCCTCGCAAAGCGCTTCCAGCGCCTGTCGCCGCTGGGCCGGGCTCAGCCTTGCGATCCCGGTCAACCAATCCTCAAACTCCGCGCTCTTCACCCCGACCTCCGCGAATCAGAGGTACCCAGAATAGCAAAACCAACAGATAACGCTATAAGCGCCCAATTGTTGCCTAGTCAAGTAAGGTGGGTGAACCACATTCCCATTCGCGGGAGGGCGATCGTCGACCTGATTTCCTGCCGCCGGTCTACGGGCCGGAGCTGTGGGGCGACAAGGTCGACCGCACATATAGATTCGTGTTCGAACATTTCGGCGCTGTCCAGCCGAGCGCCTAAACGGCGTCCCGGCTCCCTTGGACCCGCCCGAACCTCAAACCATCACGTCGCCGCCGCGCATGCGCCAGCCGTTCATGCCGCCCGCGTAGTGCTTCACATCTTCCCGTCCGCGGGCCCGCGCCTGATTGAGGGCGTTACGGGAGCGGCCGCCGGCCTGGCAGATCAGGATCACCGGCTTGCCTGACGGCAGCTCTGCCGGATCGAAGCGCGAGAGGGGCAGGTTCACCGACTCCGGAATGTGGCCGGCGGCGAACTCATGCGGCTCGCGGACATCGACGACAGCGACCTCGCCGGCGTCGACCGCCTGAACGAAGGCCTCAAATTCGACGGTGTCCGCGTCGGAGGCGGCCGATGAGGAAAAGGGGTTCTTGAACATCCGAAACTCCTCGGTCAGGCGGCATTTGACGAGGCCGCCTTGGCGGCGGCGAACTGCGTATAGGCGCCGAGCGCATGGCTGGCGTACATCGCCGACGGACCGGCGCCCATATAGATCGCCATGCCGAGCGTTTCGAGGATTTCCTCGCGCGAGGCGCCGCGGTCGACCGCCGCCTTGACATGGAAGGCGATGCAGTCGTCGCAGCGGATAGCGACCGAAATGCCGAGCGCGATCAGTTCCTTGCTCTTCGGATCGAGCGCCCCTTGAGCCAGCGCCGCCTGGGCGATCGATGAAAACGCCTTCATCACCTCAGGCGCGCCGCCGCGCAGGTTCCTCAGCTCGACGCTCAGGTTCCGGGTCAGCTCCGGCCAATTGGCGGTTTCCATGACAACTCCTTTCGTCCCCGGGGGGGGACCCACATTCCCAACTTCGTCTGCTTGACTATATGTGCAAACATACTAATTTAGCAATATGAAAAATCGCCGCAGGCCTCAGCCGGTCCGGAAGCGGCCGCGCAACAGGGAATTGACCTCATGAATCTCGACCGCGCCGTGCTCGCCTTCGCCGGCTTGATTGTCCTCCTGAGCGTTGCGCTCGGGTATGTCGTTAGCCCGTATTGGCTGCTCTTGACCGCCTTCGCCGGCGTCAATCTGATCCAGTCCGCCGTCACCGGCTTCTGCCCGGCAGCGGTCGTGTTTCGCCGTCTCGGACTCAAATGCGGCGTCGCCTTTAACTGACCGGCCCGACGGCCCTCCGGCAGAATTCCCTAAGAAGTCGAGAGGGCTGCGCAGGGCCGCCAGGGCAAAGTCCTAAATCGTTAAGCTGCGAAAAGGTTGGTCCGGAATTTTGGGTCGATGCAGGCTCTGATGCGTTTTCGTCGGAGCGATCCGGGGGTTTTGTTGGCCTTTAAGATATTGAAGGCGGTGTGGCGGATGACCGCCAGGTTGAGAGGCGAAAGATCTTTTCGGGTTCGGCAGCGGTCTTCGTCGAAGGTCACGTCCATTGTCCAGTGGAGATTGTTTTCGATGCCCCAATGGGCGCGCACGCCGGCGAGGATGACTCTCGGGTCAGGTTCGAGCGAACTGACATAGAACCTCGTCTCAAAGCTTTCGGCGCCGCTCTTTTTGTCGATGCGCCGGGCGGTGACGGCAGCGAAGGATCGCAGGCCCTTCCACTCGGGGTGGCGCTCGACGAGCCAGCTTGCGTCGGCGGCGCGGCACAGACGCTCTTCGATCCGGCCGTGGCCGGCGTCGGTCTCGGCCTCGCGCGCGCAGGTCGCGGCGCAGACGGGGTCGGCGAAGAAAAGCGCGGCGTCCGCGTGCAGGCTCGTCTGATTGCCTTTGAGGGCGAGCACGTAATCGGCGCCCTTGTCGACGATGCGCCGGGCGATCTCCTTCTGCGTTCCCATCGCGTCGATGGTGACGATCGCGCCCTTGAGGTTGAGCATATCCAGGAGTTCGGGAATCGCCGTGATCTCGTTCGACTTCCCCTCGACCGCTCGCTGCGCCAGCACCAGCCCGGCCTCGGTGGCGTAAGCCGAAACCGCAGCGCGCCCGTCCCCTCCGACGACATCTTCGACCGCGCAGCGTCTTGCCGCCACCGCAATCACCTCGCGCGCGCCCCCCGTCGCGCCCACGCGGCAAAGCCTCGGTCCCTGCCAGCGCTCGCCGGCGAATGCGCGGCCGACGCGCCGATTTTGCGATCTGCGCCGTCGGAACGCCCTCGGCAAACGGCAGGACCGCGCGCCGTCAGCCCCGGTCGCGATCTCCTCAATCCCGTCCCACGTCTCCCCCCAGTGCCATGGCGTCCTCCTCAAACGCCCCTTCGAATCAATCTTGGTTAAATGACCCTTAACGATTGGGGATTCGCCCTGTGCGCAGGGCCGCGGACTTGCGTGTTGCGCGCTGGGCCCATACATCCGGCGTTCGCCCGCTCAAAGGACCTGCCGCCCGATGTCTGACGATCCCGCCCCCCGCGCGCCGGGATGGCATGCCACGACCATTCTCATGGTGCGCAAGGGCGGCAAAGTGGTGATCGGCGGCGACGGCCAGGTCAGCATGGGGCAGACGGTGGTCAAGGCGAACGCGCGCAAGGTTCGCCGGCTCGCCAAGGGCGAGGTGATCGCCGGCTTCGCCGGGGCCACCGCCGACGCCTTCACCCTGTTCGAGCGGCTGGAGGCGAAGCTCGAGCAATATCCCGGTCAGCTCGCCCGCGCCTGCGTCGAACTGGCGAAGGACTGGCGCACCGACCGCTATCTGCGCCGGCTCGAGGCGATGCTGGTCGTCGCCGATCGGGGCTCCGGCTTCACCCTCTCGGGCTCGGGCGACGTGCTCGAGCCGGAAGCCGACGAATGGGGTTCGGCGATGGCGATCGGCTCGGGCGGCAATTTCGCCCTCGCCGCCGCTCGTGCGCTCCTGCCGATGCCGATGGAGGCGGAAGAAATCGTCCGCCGGTCGATGCGCATCGCCGCCGAGATCTGCGTTTACACCAACGACAACCTGATCGTCGAAAGCCTGTAAAGCCCATGTCGGACCTGAGCCCTCGCGAAATCGTCTCCGAACTCGACCGGTACATCGTCGGGCAGGGGGACGCCAAGCGCGCGGTCGCCATTGCGCTGCGCAACCGATGGCGGCGCCTGAGGCTCGCCTCGCCGATGCGCGAAGAAGTGATGCCGAAGAACATCCTGATGATCGGCCCGACCGGCTGCGGCAAGACCGAGATCGCCCGGCGCCTCGCCAGACTCGCCGGCGCGCCGTTCCTCAAGGTCGAAGCGACGAAATTCACCGAGGTCGGCTATGTCGGCCGCGACGTCGAGCAGATCGTGCGCGATCTCATCGAAGTCGCCATCGGCCTGGTCAAGAGCCGCAAGCGCAAGGACATCGAGGCCAAGGCCGAGCTCGCGGCGGAAGAGCGGGTGCTCGACGCGCTGGTCGGCGTCAATTCGTCGTCGGCGACGCGCGAAGCCTTCCGCCGCAGGCTGCGCGCCGGCGAGCTCGACGACAAGGAGATCGAGGTCGAATTGCCGCAGAGCGGCAGCGGCGTGCCGATGTTCGAACTGCCGAACATGCCCGGCGCCTCGATCGGCGCGATCAACATCGCCGACATTTTCGGCCGGGGCAGCCAGCGGACCAAGCCCAAGCGTCTGAGCGTCGCCGAGGCGCACGAGCCGCTGGTCTCGGCGGAAGCGGAAAAAATGCTCGACCAGGACGCGATCGTGCACGACGCGATCAGCGAGGTTGAGAGCAACGGCATCGTCTTCATCGACGAGATCGACAAGATCTGCGCCCGCGAGGGACGCGGCGGCGCGGACGTCTCCCGCGAAGGCGTGCAGCGCGATCTCCTGCCGCTGATCGAGGGCACGACCGTCGCCACCAAGCACGGCACAATCAAGACCGACCATATCCTCTTCGTCGCCTCCGGCGCCTTCCATATTTCGCGGCCGTCCGACCTTCTGCCGGAGCTTCAGGGCCGCCTGCCGATCCGGGTCGAACTCAGTTCCCTGACGGAAGAGGACTTCAGGCGCATCCTGACCGACACCGAGGCGAGCCTGATCAAGCAATATGTGGCGCTGATGCGCACCGAGGGCATCGAACTCGAATTCTCCGACGATGCGATCGCCGCCATCGCCCGCATCGCCGCCAAGGTCAACGGCTCGGTCGAGAACATCGGCGCCAGGCGGCTGCAGACGGTGATGGAGCGCGTGCTCGACGAGGTGAGCTTCACCGCGGCGGACCGCTCGGGCGAAAAGGTCAGCATCGACGCCGAATTCGTCGAGCGCCACGTCGGCGATCTGGCGGGCAACGCGGACCTGAGCCGGTTCATTCTCTAAAGGGTGAGGTCCCAGGCCCAAAACGATTCCGATCGGCCACGCGGACGACCACGGGCCAGCAGGAACAGGCGCTCGAATAACGCGCTGCCGAAATTGATCAGCGTCGGCGTCAGAAAAGCGCTGGCGGCAAAAGCTTCGCGTGGCGTGGAGTGGCTGGCGCCGAGCGTGATTGCGCCGAACAGCAACCCGACCAGCGCCGCCGCCGAAGTCCCGGCCACAATGAAGAAGTTGTCCCAGCGGTGAAGACTCAGGGCTCGGAAACTGAGGCTGCGCCATTCGTCATAATCAGCGGCCCTTCGCCATGTCGGCTGACAGCGCCAAGAGCAGGTTCCGGTGAGGCGGCGAAACCCGAACGGGCGCGTCAGGTCCATCAAGCTTGCAGCATTTCCCTGAGCTTGTCTGGCGCGAGAATGCTAACGCGGCGGTAGGTCACCCTGACCGCGCCCGAGGCTTCGAGCGCGCGCAGGACCGCGCCTGCCGTGGTGCGCGCCGTATTGGTCATGGCGGCGAAATCTTCCTGGCTGACATCGACTTCGATCGGCGCGGCGGCTGGCGGCGTACGATATCGGCAGCCGCCCAGGCGCAACAGCACCGCGACGCTGCGCTTGACGTGATCGCGAATCAAAAGATCGTCGGCCCCGCCAATGGCGACGTCGTTGTGGGCGATTGCCGCGAGGCCGAAAAATCGCCAGGCGCCGGGATCCGCCGCGACAATCTCGCGGATTGCCGGCAGGGAGAGATGCAGCAGTTTCGAATCGCGCGTGACCGCGAGGCCGATCCGCCGGGGCTGTTCGGTGAAGGCGGCGGCCTCGCCGAACCAAGCGCCGGGCCTGGCGAAATGCGCGACATACGGGCCGCGTTCCCCGGGCGCGATGGAGAGAGCAAAACTGCCGCGGACCAGTCCGTACATACCGCCGGGCGGATCGCCGACCGAATAGATGGTCGCGCCCGCGTTGAGCGCCTGCAACGCGCAACGGTCGAGCACGGTCTGCCGAAACGGCGGCGGCGTGAAGCTGAGCCAGCCCTCGCGCGAGACGATCGCATGCGCTTGCGGCAGTGTGGGCATGGCGTGTCGGATGAATCCTTTGCGGTCGATCTCTCGCTCGTCGTGGCCTGCAGGCGCGACGCGACGTCGCACCGAGCCAGAAATCCCGAGAATCTTTGCCGATTGATCGCCGACGGTCAATCCGGAGCTGAAATCCGGACTAAGCGCGCGCGGGCAGCGCTCGCACTTCTCGGACGAAGCCAGCCATAAGACGCGGGGTGGCAATTGATCAATAGAGGGACGACAGTGATCGCTGTCGGCAAACGTCCCGGCCGCTTGGCCGCGACGATCATAGCAGCAGCGTTTTGGGCAGGCTCCGCAGCCGCGGAAGACTATCCCGACGCGTTGCTGACGACTCCGGTCATGCCGGAAATCCTCGCCCAGGGCGCCGAGGTCGACGCCTACGCGCAAGGGATTCAGGCCTATGTGTGGGGCTATCCGCTGGTCCGGATGGAGCGCGTCGCGCGGCAATATACGGACGTGCCGGCGAACAACCCGCCGACCAGCTATCGCGCGCCCCTGAACCAGATCGGCTGGGCGCGCGCGCTTGCGACGGCGGCCTCAAAGGACATGCCTACGGCGAACAACGACACGTTCTACATGAGCGCGATCGTCGAATTGACCGAGCCGTTCATCTTGTCGGTTCCCGACACGCACGACCGCTATTACGTCGTCGACGTCTTCGATATGTGGCAGGAGCTGGAGCACTATATCGGCCGCCGTACGACCGGGACCAAGGCGGGCAACTTCGCGCTTGTGCCGCCGGGCTGGAAGGGCGAGCTGGCGGCCGGCGTCACGCGACTCGATGTCGGCACAAACAAGATCTGGCTGTGGGGACGGCTGAGACTCAGTCAAGGCGAAGATATAGCCCCGGCGCTCGCGCTGCAAAAAGAGTTTCGCCTGACGCCGCTGAGCCAATTCGGCAAGGCGGACGCAAAGCCGCAACCCGCATCGCTGAAGCCGCTGCCGGACATCGCCAACGACGAGCTCGGCTTCTTCACGCAACTCGGCGCCGTGCTGAAGGACAACGCTGTCAAGCCGGCGGACGAAGCGCTCTTCGCGCAATTCGCCCGCGTCGGCCTGACCCGGAACGGTTTCGATCCGTCGAAACTCGACCCGGCCCGGCGCAAGGGCCTATTGCGCGCCCTTCAGGACGGACCGTCGGTCGCGATCTCGGCCTTCCAGAACGCGGCGGTCCAGCGCAACGGCTGGTCCTGGGCGACGGGGCTCGATCATTTCGGCTTCGATTATCCGCTGCGCGCCCTCGTCGCCGCCCTTACTCGCGCCAGGGCGAGAAAGAGGCGATGTACCCGCTGCGCTACACGGATTCGACCGGCAAGGTGTTGGCCGGCGAGAACGCCTATAAGATCAAGTTCGCCTCTCCGCCTCCGGTAAACGCCTTCTGGTCGCTGACCATCTACAACGCCCGCGATAAGCTGCTCGTCGACAACCCGATCGGCCGATACAAGCTCGGCAGCGACACGTCGGGGCTTGTGACCGCCGCTGACGGCTCGATCACCATCACCCTTGCCCATGTCGCCCCGGCGGGAGAGGCCGCCAGGAACTGGCTACCGACGCCGGAGGGACCTTTCTACCTGGTTCTACGCCTTTATCAGCCGCGGCCCGAGGCGCTCGACGGGACATATCAGTTGCCGCAGGTGGCGCAGGACAAATAGGCAGCGCATTCCCAAGGACCGCAGGCGTTCGCGGCGGTGTCGTTCAATTGGAGGGTCATCATGGGTCATTCGACCATAATCCGCTTCGCTATGGCGATCGTTTCTGCGCTTGGCGCCATGATTGCAGTCCTTCCGACCATTGCGGCTGCCCAGGGCGCTCCCGCGCAAGACAACAACGCCGGGCCGCCGAACGTCTCCGTTCTGCCCTACCCGTCGCCGCCGTTCAAAGGCGTGATCGGCCGCACGACGGCGGATTCGAAGTCCGACTTTCCGCAGCCGGTGAAAGCGCCCAAGGGCGCGCCGAACGTCCTCTTGATCCTGACCGACGACGTCGGCTTCGGCGCTTCGAGCGCCTTCGGCGGCCCGGTTCCGACGCCGACCCTCGAATCGCTCGCGGCGCGCGGCCTCAAGTACAATCGATTCAATACGACCGCACTCTGTTCGCCGACCCGCGCGGCGCTGATCACCGGGCGCGAGCAGCACAACGCCCATACCGGCATCATCATGGAGCGGAGCCTCGGCTACCCGGGCTACGATTCCGTCATGCCGAAGAGCGCCGGCTCGATCGGCGAAATCCTGCGTGAGAACGGCTACAACACCGCATGGTTCGGCAAGAATCACAACGTGCCCGGCTGGCAGTCGAGCGCCGCCGGCCCGTTCGACCTGTGGCCGACCGGCCTCGGCTTCGAATATTTCTACGGCTTCATCGGCGGCGACACCGACCAGTGGGACCCGACCGTGTTCGAGAACACGAGCCCGGTCGAGCCGAAGGAGGCGCTGACCGGCGCCGCCAGGGCGAACTACAATCTCGACGCCGACCTGGCGGACAAGGCGATCCACTATATCGAGCAGCAGCATTCGCTCGCGCCCGACAAGCCGTTCTTCGTCTACTATGCGCCGGGCGCGACGCACGCGCCCCATCACGTTCCCGAGGACTGGATCGCCAAGTTCAAGGGCCAGTTCGACCAGGGCTGGGACCGCTTGCGCGAGGAGACGTTCGAGCGGCAGAAGAAGCTCGGCGTCATCCCTGAGAATGCGATCCTGACCCCGCGTCCGGCCAACATGCCGGCGTGGGACTCGCTCGACGCCAGACACAAGGAGCTCTTCGCCCACATGGCGGAAATCTATGCCGCGTTTTTGGCCTACGACGACGCCAACATAGGCCGCGTCATCGACGCGGTGAAAGAAGCCGGCGAGCTCGACAACACGCTCATCATCTTCATCGAGGGCGACAACGGCGGCAGCGCCGAGGGAACCCTGCAAGGCACGGCCAACGAGATCGCCGTCATCGGCAACGGCGCGAAGGAGAGCTTCGACTATCTCTATTCGATCAAGGATCAGCTCGGCGGGCCGCTCCACTATAATCACATGCCGGTGCCCTGGTCGTGGGCCTTCGATTCGCCGTTCCAGTGGACGAAGCGCTACGCCTCGCATTTCGGCGGCACGCGCAACGGCATGGTGATGAGCTGGCCGGCCCGCATCAAGGACGTCGGGGCATTGCGCGATCAGTTCCACTACGTGACCGACATCATGCCGACGATTCTCGAGGCGGCCGGCGTCAAGGCGCCGGACATCATCGACGGCGTCAAGCAGCAGCCGCTCGACGGCGTGTCGATGGCCTACACCTGGAACGACGCGAAAGCGAAAGACCGCCGCGCCAAGCAGATCTTCGAGATGTTCGGCAATCGGGCGATCTACGAGGACGGCTGGATGGCGTCGACGACGCCGCTCGTCTTCGCCTGGGAGCCGGAGCCGAAGGGACTGACGCCCGAGAGCTTCAACTGGGAGCTTTACAATCTCAACGACGACTTCAGTCAGGGGCATGATCTGGCCAAGGAGAACCCGGAGAAGCTGGCGCAGCTAAAGGAGCTCTGGTGGGCGGAAGCGGGCCGCAACAACGTGCTGCCGCTCAACTTCAGTCCGCAGGCGACGGTCGAGGCGGTCTTCCAGAAGCCGAGTCTGACCCGCGGACGCTCGCGCTTCGTCTACCGCCAAGGCACGGTTCGGATCCCTGAGGGAACGGCGCCGACGGTGAAGAACACGTCCTACACGATCACCGCCAAGCTCAACGTGCCGGACGAGGGCGCCGAGGGCGTGATCGTCACGCAGGGCGGCCGGTTCGCCGGCTGGGGTCTGGTGGTTCTCGATGGCAAGCCCGTCTGGGCCTACAAGAATACGCAGCAGCCCGGCGACGGCATCCGCATCAGCGGTCCGAGCCGGCTGACGCCCGGCGATCATGTCCTAACGGTCGACTTTACCTATGACGGAAAGAAGGGCCAATTCGGCAAAGGCGGCGCCTATGTCATGAAGGTCGACGGCGTCGAGGTCGCGAAAACCACGATCGACCACACGGTTCCCTTCATCTATTCGGTCGACGAGACGCTCGACGTCGGCGAGGACCGCGGCACGCCGATCCTCGAAGACTACGCGGACCGGATGCCGTTCAAATACAACGGCAGCATCGCCGAGGTCGACATCGACCTCGACGGCGGAAACGCCGCCGCCGACGTCCCCGACATCGACGGCAAGTGAGGCGCAGCGGTCGTCCGCGTGGAAGGACCAAGACCAAGACGCCGCCACGGCGCTGGTTTTCAAGAAGCAGAATGAAAGCTAACCAGGAAGGGCAATCAGTGATGAAATCTTCGAAACTTTTGGCCGCAACGGCGATGGCCGTGGCCGGCCTGTTGGCGCTCACCGAGCCAGGGGCGGCGGCGCCGCGGCACGGCGGCGCTCATGTCAACCGCAACATGAACCACAACGTGAACCGGAACGTGAACCGCAATGGGAACGTCAACCGGAATATGAATGTCAACCGCAACGTGAACCGCAACGCCAACGTCAATGTCAATCGCAACGTCGGCTATCACGGCGGCGTCTATCGCGGCGCGTGGGTCGGGCGGCCCTATCGCTGGGCGCCCGGCGGCGCTATCGCGGCGGGCGCGGCGATCGGCTTCATCGCCGCCGGCACGGCCGTCGCCTGGGCGCCTCCGCCGCCTCAGCCGGGACTGTGCTGGTACTATAGCGACCCGTCGCAGCGCACCGGCTTCTGGGACACCTGTCCGTAGGCCGTTCGGCTGACGTGCGGGGCGCGGCCACCGGCGATCTCGCGCGTCGATGCCGAACCGCATCGCGCGTTTTGGCTTCAAGGAACCCGGAGTGGACGGCCCGTGAGCCCAGTGCATTCCCGTCGCCTTTGCAGCAGCGAACCCAGACTTCACTGGCGGTCGAGGACGATCAGATCCTCCCGGCCGAAGTTCACCGTGAGGGCTTCGCCTCGATTCGGGAACGAGGCGCCGTTCAGATTGAACGCGTCGACCAACAGCGCAATTTGGTCGAGGCGCACGCGCAGTCGAACGATCGGTCCGAGGAAGGTCGCCTCCTCGACTACGCCTGTCAGGGCGTTGGCGCCGTCGGCGGGCGGCCCGAGGCGCAGCGCCTCGGGGCGAAGCGCGAGCGACCTCGTCTCGCCAGCCTTCGCTCCGTCGATAGCGCCGCGCGCGCGCAAGACCGTCTGTCCGACGCGAATCGCGCCCGCGGCCGGATCGATGACGACGCCCTCGAGCATGTTGAGTGTGCCGACGAAGGACGCGACGAAGCGGGTGCGCGGGCGGTTATAGATGTCGCCGGGGCTGCCGACCTGCTCAATCGCGCCGGCGTTCATCACGACGATCCTGTCCGAAATCGACAGCGCCTCCTCCTGGTCGTGGGTGACGAAGATGGTGGTGATGCCGAGCTTCCGCTGCAGCGCGCGGATGTCCTCGCGCAAATCGGCCCGAATGCGCGCGTCGAGCGCGGACAGCGGTTCGTCGAGAAGCAGGATCTGCGGTCTCGGCGCGAGCGCGCGGGCGAGCGATACGCGCTGCTGCTGGCCGCCCGACAGCTGATGGGGAAAACGGCCAGCCAGTTCGGGCAGCTTGATCAGCGCCAGCATTTCGTCGACCCGCGCCCCGATCTCGGCCGCCGGTCGCCCTGCGACCTTGAGGCCGAAGGCGATGTTGCGCTCGACCGTCATGTTGGGAAAGAGCGCGTAGGCCTGGAACACCATGCCGATCGCGCGACGGCGGGCGCTCAGATGCGTAACCTCGCGGCCGTCGATGCGGATCGACCCCTCGGTCGGCGTCTCGAATCCGGCGATCATCCGCAGGGTCGTCGTTTTGCCGCAGCCGCTGGGTCCGAGAAAGGTCACCAGCTCGCCGCGCTCGACCGCGAGGTTGAAATCCTTGACCACGGCCTCAGCGCCGTAACACTTCCTGATGTCGGTCAGCGCGAGGAACATCCTTAGCGTCGGGCGCTCGGGGCCGGAGCGCCGCCGACGAGCTGGATGAGCCCGAGACAGGCCCAGGTCAGCGCAAAGGCCATGACCGCGAGCGCGGCGGGCTCATAGGCGCGCGAGGCGCCGATCAGCTGCAGATAGGGCCCGAACGCCGGCCGGTCGAGCAGGCTCGCGAAAGTGAACTCGCCGATCACGATGGCGAAGGTGAGAAACGCGCCCAGACAGGATCGCGGAGCGGATGTTGGGCAGGATCACCTGAAAGAGGACCCTGAGGGCGCCCGCGCCCTGGCTTTCCGCGGCTTCCGTCAGCGTGCGGACGTCGATCGCGCGCAGGCCCGCGTCGACCGAGCGGTACATATAGGGCAGGCTGAGGCCGACGTAGCCGAAGGTCAGAAGCGCGTCAGCGCCGAGCGAGCTCGCGGTCAGAGGCAGCGCCGACGAGCTGCCGTAGAGCCGGATATAGCCGAACACCAACACGATCGCCGGAATGACGAGCGGCAGGAGCGTGACGAACTCGACGATTCCGCGCAGGCGCGGCAGCCTCAGCTGCACGAAGTAGGCGGCCGGCACGACGATCAGCGCCGCGACGACGATGGTGACCAGCGCGACGATGGTCGAATAGAGGAACGAGGCCTGAAAATTGTCGCTCGCGAACACGACGCGATAGGCGTCGAAGCTGTACTCGCCGCGCCGCATGCGCAGCGAGAATTCGAAGGTGGCGATGAGCGGGGCGAGAAAATATAGCCCGCCGAGCGCGACCGCCGTCCATGCTCCCGGATGGCCGCGCGTCATCGCAGCCATCGGTCCGAGCGGGCGCGTAAGGCCACATAGGCGAGGTTCGAGGCGCCGGTGATCGCCAGCATACCGAGCGCCAGCGCATAGCCGAGATTGGGATCGTGCAGCACGTCGCCGCGGATCTGGGCAAAAAGCAGGATCGGCACAATGTTGAACGAGGAGCCGGTCAGCGCATAGGCGGTGGCGATCGCGCCAAACGCGTTGGCGAACAGCAGCAGGGCCGCCCCCGCGATGCTCGGCCAGAGGATCGGCAGCGCGATCATCCGCCAATATTGCCAGGCGCTCGCGCCGAGAATCTCGGCAGCCTCCGCCCATTCGCGGCGTCAATCCGTCGATCGCCGGCGTGACCACGAGCACCATCAACGGGACCTGGAAATAGAGATAGGTGATGGTGAGGCCCCAGAAGGTGAGGATGTTGAAGCCGTGGGCGTAGAGATCGACGCCGACGTTCTTCAACAGCACCGTCACGAGGCCGAGCCGCCCGAGCGTCGCCATGAAGGCGAAGGCGAGCGGGACGCCGGCGAAATTGGAGGCGACGCCGCTGAAGGTCATCAAGGTCGGACGCAGCCAGCCGAGGGCAGGCCGCCACGCAGCGCGGCGAGCGCGAGGGCAAGGCCGAGGAGCGCGCCGAGGGCCGCCGAGGCGGCGCTGACCTGGAGGCTCAGAACATAGGACAGGCGGATCGACGGTTGGCCGAGCCGGACGATGTTGGCCAGCGTGAAGGCGCCGTTATGGTCCTGGAAGGCGCCGACGAGGAGCGACGCAGTCGGAACGACAAGGAACATCGCCGCGAAGACAAAGAACGGCGCGACCCCCAGCCAGGCCGCAAAATCGGGCGCCGGGATCGGGCGGGAAGGCGTTGGCGCAGCGCTCATGGGACAGATGTCTGGCGGCTTCGAGCCTCATCTGCAAGATGGGTCCGCGCCCAATTGTTGAGCGAGCGCGGAGCCGCCGCCCTACTTCGCAACCGTCGCGCCGACGACCGCGTCCCATTGCTTGGCGATGACCTCCTTGGCGGCCTTCTGCTCGTCGAGCGTCGGAAACTTCGCCCTCGCGTAGCTCTCGGCCGGCGGCAGCGCGGCGAGCACGTCGGCCGGCGCCTTTTTGGTCTCGATCAGGTTGTTGAAACGGATCGGGTGGCAGTAGCCCTTGAGCCAGCCGATCTGGCCTTCGTCCGAATAGAGGTGCTCGAGCCAGAGCTTGGCGGCGTTCGGATGTGGCGCATAGGCGCTGATCGCCTGGACGTAGACGCCCGCGACGACGCCGGTCTTCGGCACGATGACGTCGACTTTCGGATTGCCTTTCAGATTGTCGCGCGCGGCGAGCGCGTTGTAATCCCAGAAGATGAGGACCGGAGTCTCGCCCTGCGCGATCGAGGCGGCCTTGCCGATCGCGGGGACGAAGTTGCCCTTCTTGTTGAGCTCAGCGAAGAAATTGAGCCCGGCCTCGCCCGCCTTGGCGGCGTCGGTCGCACCGCCCGAGAGGCCGGCGGCATAGACGCCCATCGTCGCCTGGTTCGAGCTTCGCGGATCGCCGGCGAGCGCGACCGAGGCCTTGAACTCGGGCTTCAACAGATCAGGCCAGTCGGCCGGCGGGGTCTTCACGATGTCAGCGTTCACCGCAAACGACAGCACCCCATAATAGTCGCCGGTCCAGTAGCCGTCGGCGTCCTTGGCGGCGTCCGGAATCGTGTCCCAGGTCGAGACTTTGTAAGGCTGCAGCAGCCCTTGCGGCCTTGGCGTCCGGCCCGAACGACAGGCCGACGTCGATCACGTCGGGCGCTTGCGGGCCCTTATTGTCTTTGTTGGCCTTGATCGCCTCGACTTCGTCGCCCGATCCGCCGTCCGGGTTCAGTTCATTGACCGCGATGCCGTATTTCGCCTTGAAGCTGTCGATCAGCGCGCCATAGCCGCACCAGTCGCGCGGTAAGGCGATGACGGTGAGCGCGCCTTCCTTTTTAGCCGCCGCGACCAGGTCGTCGGCAGCCGCAACGGCCGGCGAGTCAATGTAGAGTAGACAAAACACCGCGCCTAAACCGATGAACGCCTGCTTCATCTCGTTGCTCCTCGTCCTGCTTGCCCTTTGGCCGAGGCCGGGAAGCAGCGCCCAACTCTGCCCGTAGACCGTACAGATGACAGTCGCGTGTCGCAACTCTTGCAGGCGGAGACCGCCGGGGCCAGGCGCCTCTCGGCGCCATAGCTACGTCCACAAAATCAAATAGATATAGCGTTATCCTCACTTAACCGTGCAGCGGAGCCGGCTGCCGGCGGCTTCGTATGGCTATTCTTGACGATCAGGCGCTCGCGCCGGACCCTAAAGTCGATTTTCCGCTTTGCGGGCTGCTCTCTCCTGTTTATCGGCTTAACAAAGAGGATAGTCTCCCTGCTCCGTCTTCCCCTTCCGTAAGAGCAAATCCGCTCAACGAAATGAAATACCGCGGATTTGTGCAATCACGCGAGGCACGGCGGGGCGATTCCGCCCTGTTGGCAGGGAGAAACAGGCTGGGCGAGCTAACGGATAGCCAGAGCAATTCCCCGTGCCCTTCGCGCCCTTCGGGGTGAATTTTCCGTTGACCGCGCCTTCGTTGGACCCTTCGTTGGGGCCCTGAGAGCTGCAACCTCGGCAATGCCCCGATTTGACCGGTTTGTCACGTCATGTCAGCAGGCTGAAATCCACCGCTTCGAGCCTGCGATGGCATGGTTGGACGCATTCACCCGCTTCTCGAGGAGGCTTCCATGGTCCCGCTCGTTCTGACCTTTGTCGGCGATGACCGGCCCGGGCTCGTCGGCGCCATCTCCGAGACCGTCGCCGCCTGCGGCGCAACCTGGCTGGAGAGCCGGTCGGCCGAGCTGGCCGGCAAGTTCGCGGGCATTCTGCTGGTGAACGTTCCCGACGCCGGACTGCTCGAGCTCGAATCGTCCTTGCGGCGGCTCGAGTCCGCCGGCTTGCGAGTGACGATCGAGCGCGGAGCCCGGCAAGAAGCCGAAAGGCGCGATCGCCTGATCAGGCTCGACATCCTGGGCAACGAGCGGCCCGGCATCGTTCGCGACGTAACGCAGGCGCTCGGCAATCTCGGCGTCAATATCGAGGAGTTCTCCAGCGGCCTCGAAAGCGCGCCGTTCTCCGGCCTCGAGATGTTCCGCGCGACCGCGCGTCTCAGGATCCCTGGCGGTCTTGCGCTTGGCGAATTGCGTAAGGCGCTCGAGCAGCTCGCAGCCGAGATCATGGTCGATCTCGCAGTCGGCGAGGACGAGGCGGCCTGACGGGGGGCCATGCGATCGCCTCGGGATCGTCGGCGGAAGCGCCCCGAGTGCGGTGGTCGGGCGTGTTGAAGCTGCGAGGCCGGCCCTTGCGCGGCCGACCCGGCGTTGCGATAAGGCGCCTCCTCAAGTTTCCACCGGACAACCATGGCGACTTTTCCGGAACGCGTGTTCTCAGGCGTTCAGCCGACCGGCAATCTTCATTTGGGCAATTACCTCGGCGCGCTCAAACGCTTCGTGGCGATGCAGGCGACGCACCCGTGCCTCTATTGCGTGGTCGACCTGCATGCCATGACGCTGCCGCACGAGCCGAAGCAACTCGCCCGGACGACGCGCGAGGTCACCGCCGCGTTCCTCGCGTGCGGCATCGATCCGAAGGCCAATATCGTCTTCAACCAGAGCCGGGTCGCGGAACACGCCGAGCTCACGTGGATCTTCGATTGCGTCGCACGCCTCGGCTGGCTCAACCGCATGACCCAGTTCAAGGAGAAGGCCGGCAAGGACCGCGAGAACGCGTCGATCGGCCTCTACAACTATCCTGTGCTGATGGCGGCCGACATTCTCGTGTACCGGGCGACCCATGTGCCGGTCGGCGACGACCAGAAGCAGCATCTCGAACTCACCCGCGACATCGCGCAGAAGTTCAACAACGACTTCGCCGAATCTATCGCCGCCCACGGCTATGGCGACGCCTTCTTCCCGCTGCCCGAGCCGCTGATCCAGGGCCCGGCGACGCGGGTGATGAGCCTGCGCGACGGCACGAAGAAAATGTCGAAGTCCGATCCGTCCGAATTCGCCCATATCGCACTGACCGACGACGCCGACGCCATCGCCCTCAAGATCCGACGGGCGAAAACCGATCCGGAGCCGTTGCCGAGCGAGGTCGAGGGCCTCACGGGCCGCCCCGAGGCGGACAACCTCGTCGGCATTTTCGCCGCCCTCGCCGACGAGACCAAGGCGGACGTCCTGAAGCGCTTCGCCGGCGGCCAGTTTTCCGCCTTCAAGACCGCCCTCGCTGACCTCATGATCGAAAAGCTCGCGCCGATCCGAGCGGAAATGCTGCGGCTCTCGGCCGACGACGCCTTCGTCGATTCGGTGCTGGCGGACGGGGCCGAGAGGGCGCGCAAGTTGGCGCGGCCGAACATGGACGCTGTCAAGGACATCCTCGGCCTTGTCCACTAGGCCGGCTGCTGCCGGGCTCGCTGAGCGCGGGGCGCGGTGGGCGACCGCGCCTACAGGGCGCCATGGTTAGCGACTTTTCGCTAGACTTCTCGTAGCCTGTTGGCGGCTGATTCGCGCCTCCTGGCGGAAGGCGCATTTGGCGGGACGCCTGGACGGCCGCGTCGGCGCCGCGGGCTCTTAAGGAGGCTGTTGGTGCGGGACTACAGCGCGGGAGGATTCGCTGCGGTCGGCCGACGGATGCGATTGTTCAGGCCGGCTTCCGCGGCGCAAGTTGCGCCGTTAATGCTCCTCACGACCAGAGCCCGCGCAGACGCTCTAGCCGGGATCGGCGCCTCCTTCTCGTCAGCCTTCCCCTCCGGGCCGGCCGACGCCATGGCCGTCGGGCTGGCGGCGCTGGCCCTGGCGGCCGCGGCATTCGGCCTCGCCCGCCGACGCTCGATCGGACGAGCGAACGTCGCCCGCCGGATCGGCGAACTCGAAGCCGAACTGGCGCGGACGAAGGCTCGGCTGGAGCGGTCGGCGCTGATCCTCGGCAGCGAGCCGCAGATCCTGATCGCCTGGGACCGGCCCGACGCCGAGCCGACCATCGAAGGGGACGCTTCCTTCGTGGCGGATGCGCCTCGGGGCCTCGGCATTCTCGACTACAAGGGCTGGCTCGAACCCGGCCTCGCCGAGGCGGCCGAGGAGGCGACGGAGCGGCTCAAGCAGCGCGGCGAGGCCTTCCTCCTGACCGGCGCCACCCGCGGCGGACGGTATCTCGAACTCGTCGGCCAGCCAGTCTCCGGCAGCGCCGTGCTGCGCCTTCGCGACGTCTCCGGCGACCGCCTGCAGCTCGAGCGCTTGCGCAAGGAGTTCGCCGAGACGGACGGCGAACTATGCGCGCTGCGCCTCGCGCTGGACGCCGCCGGCATGCCGGCCTGGCGGCGCGAGCCGGGGGGCGGGCTTGCCTGGTGCAACGCCCCCTTCGCCCGTGCGGTCGACGCGCCCGACGGCCGGACGGCGGTGGACAATGGTGGAGAACTGTTCGATCTGAGTGTCCGGCGCGACGCCGCGGCGTCGCTGCAGGACTCCGGAACGTGGAAAGGCCGCGCCGGCGCGGTGGTCAACGGCGAGCGCCGGATCTTCGACGCGGTCGAGGTGAAGGCGGCTTCCGGCTCTGCCGGACTCGCCTGCGACGTCTCGGCAATCGCGGCGCTGCGGGCCGAAATGGAGCGCAACGAGGATGATTACTCGCGCATGATCGATCGTCTGTCGACCGCGGTCGCCATTTTCGACAGGTCGAAGCGGCTGACCTTCTACAACCCCGCCTATCGGCAGATCTGGTCGCTCGAACCGGCCTTTCTCGACCAGCGGCCGACGGATGGCGAAGTCCTCGACCGGTTGCGGGCCAAGCGCCAGCTGCCTGAACAGGCGAACTTCCGCGAGTGGAAAGACCAGCAGATGAACGCCTATCAGGCGGTCGAGCCGAGTGAAACGGTCTGGCATCTGCCCGACGGACGCGCCCTGCGTGTGGTCACGAGCCCGAACCCGAAGGGCGGCGTGACCTATCTTTATGATGATGCGACCCAGAGCTATGCGCTCGCTTCCCAGGTCAACGCCTTGACCCAGGTGCAGGGCGAAACGCTCGACGCGCTTAAGGAAGGCGTGGCGGTGTTCGGCGCCGACGGGCGGATGAAGCTCTCCAATCCCGTCTTCGCGCAGATGTGGGGGATCGATCCTGCCGCCCTGCGCAACCGGCCGCACATCGACGAGATCACGAAAACCTGCCGGGCGCTGTGTCGCGACCCCGCGCCTTGGGACGAATTGCGAGCGATGGTGGTTGGCCTCTCCGAGCGCCGGGAAGGCCGCGCCGTCCGGATCGCGCGGACCGACGAGCTCACCCTCGATTGCGCTGCGCTGCCGCTGCCGGACGGGGCGACTCTGGTGACCTCCCTCGACGTCACCGCCGGCGCCAACATCGAACGGGCGCTGACCGAGCGCAACGAAGCCCTGGTCGCCGCGGAAAAGCTGCGCAACGACTTCGTCAATCACGTGTCGTACGAGCTGCGCACGCCGCTGACCAACATCATCGGCTTCACCCAGCTGCTGGCGGCCGGCGGCGTTGGACCGCTCAACCCGAAGCAGCTCGAATATGCGGGCTTCATCACCAATTCGTCCCATGCCCTGCTCGCCATCATCGACGACATTCTCGACCTGGCCTCGATCGACGCGGGCGCGCTGGAACTGCGCCTTGAGATCGTCGACGTCGCCGAGGCGATGAAGGCGGCGGCGGCGGGCGTGCAGGATCGTCTGGACGAGGCGGCGATCGAGATGCGTATCGTCATGACCGACGGCGTCGGCGCGATGCGCGCCGACGGCCGACGCATCCGGCAGGTGCTGTTCAATCTCCTTTCCAACGCCATCAACTATTCCGAAGCCGGTCAGACGGTCACGCTGGCGGCGATGCGGCGCGGCGCGGAAGTCGTCTTCAAGGTCAGCGATCGCGGTCGTGGCATCCCGCCCGAGATGATCGACCGGGTGTTCGAGCGCTTCGAGACCTTTCCCAACGGCTCGCGCCATCGGGGGCCCGGGCTAGGCCTCTCGATCGTCAAGGCGCTCGTCGAACTTCACAAAGGCCGCGTGCTGATCGACACAGCCGCTGGCGAAGGCACCACCGTCACCTGCATCTTCCCGATCGACCCGGCCGCGGTCGCGGGCCGGGCAGAGATTGTCCAGCCCGCAGCGCGGCGCTTCCCACAACCGGTTCGCTAGCGAAGCAAATGGCGAACCGCGTCGAGGAAGCGGGACGGCGGAAGCTTTGGCGCATTGAGGCGCCGGACGAAGCCGCCACGCTCGTTTTCGCCGCTGCGCAGGCCGCGTGGCTCGAGCCAGGGGACTTTATCGCCCTGACCGGGGATCTCGGGGCGGGCAAGACGACTTTCGCCCGCGGCCTGATCCGGGCGCTCGTCGAAACGCCGGACCTCGAGGCGCCGAGCCCGACCTTCACGCTCATGCAGGTCTATGACGCAGCGCGCGGACCGGTGGTCCATGCCGATTTCTATCGTCTCCGCAACCAGCGCGAGCTCGATAATCTCGGCTGGGACGAGGCGACGAACGGCGCGATCGCGATCGTCGAATGGGCCGAGCAGATCCCGGAAGCGCTTCCGCCCGACCGGCTCGAGATCGCGATCCGGTTCGATACGGCGCAGGGTCCCGACTTCCGCCTCCTCGAATTGCGCGGCCACGGGAGAATCGGCCGAAGGCTCGCCCACGCGCTCGGCGTCGGGGCGCTCCTCGAGCGCGCCGGCTGGGACGACGCCCGGCGCGAGTTTCTGCAAGGGGACGCCTCGATCCGGGCCTACGAGCGGCTGACCAAGCCGGACGGGCGCACGGCCATCCTGATGGTTTCGCCGCCGAGGCCCGACGGACCGATCATCCGCTACGGCAAGCCCTATGCCGCCATCGCCAAGCTCACTCCCGACATCCGCGCTTTCATCGCGGTCGACGGCGGACTTCGCGCGCTCGGTTATTCGGCGCCGGATCTCATCGCCTATAGTGTCGAGGAAGGACTCGCGCTCATCGAGGATTTCGGCACGGAAACGGTCGCCGAGGACGAGGTTCCGAACAGCGCCCGCTACGCCGAGGCGATCGCGTTGCTCGCCGATCTGCACGGGCGCGAGCTGCCGGACATTCTGTCTGTCGGCGGCGATGGGACCTATCAGCTGCCGACCTACGACATCGAGGCCATGCTGATCGAGGTCGAACTGGCGCTCGACTGGTATGCGCCGGCGGTCGCCAGGGTCGCCGTGTCATCGGGGGCGCGGATGCAGTTCCTGTCGATCTGGCGCGAGCTTCTGTCTCCCGTGCTGGCGGGTCGGGTCACCTGGACGCTCCGCGACTACCACTCGCCCAATCTGCATTGGCTCCCGGAGAGGGAGGGACTTGCGCGGATCGGCCTCATCGATTTCCAGGATGCCGTCATCGGGCCTCCGGCCTACGATCTCGCCTCGCTATTGCAGGACGCCCGCGTCGACGTGTCGGAGGACCTCGAAATGCGGCTTGCGGCGCTCTATCTGCGCCGCCGCGCGGCGGCCGACCCCGCATTCGACGCCGAAGCCTTCGCTGCCGCCTATGCGGCCATGGGCGCGCAGCGCGCCACCAAGATCCTCGGGATCTTCGCCCGCCTCGACCGTCGGGACGGCAAGCCGCAATACCTCAGGCACCTGCCGCGGATCGAGCGTTGCCTTGCCAAAAATCTCGCGCATCCGTTGCTCCGGCCGCTCGCGGTTTGGTATCAGAACCACCTGCCGCGCGCGCTGGGGCAACCCCGGGAATGATCCAAGACTTGTCGACGATGGGCGGCGCGACGGTCCCGAAGACGGCGATGGTGTTCGCCGCCGGCCTCGGGGTCCGCATGCGCCCCCTCACCGAGACGTTGCCGAAGCCCCTGATCAAGGTCGCCGGACGCGCGCTCATCGACCGCTGCCTCGATCGCCTGGCCGAGAACGGCGTCGAACGCGCGGTCGTCAACGTCCATTGGCTCGCCGACCAGATCGAGACACACCTTTCGGCACGCAGGTCGCCGAAAATTCTGATCTCCGATGAGCGAAAGTCGCTCTTGGATCAGGGCGGCGGCGTGAGGCGCGCCTTGCCGATGCTCGGGGCCGAGCCCTTCCTCCTCTGCAACACGGATGCGTTCTGGATCGAGGGGCCGCGCTCGAACCTCGCCAGGCTCGCCGCCGCTTTCGACCCCGAGGCCATGGACGTCCTGCTTCTGGTCGCGCCGACGGCCGGTGCGGTCGGCGTCGACTGGCCGGGCGACTTCACCATGAGCGATGACGGCAGGCTCGTCGGACGGCAGCCGCGCCACGTGGCGCCGTTCGTCTATACGGGCGTGGGGATCATCAAGCCGCAGCTATTCGAAGCCGGGACGGCGGAGGTTTTCCGTCTCGCCCCATTCTTCCACGCCGCTGCGGCGAAACGGCGCCTCTTTGGCGTCCGTCTCGACGGCCTATGGCTGCATGTCGGGAGGCCCGAGACGATCACCGAGGCCGAGACTGCAATCGACAGGTCGATCCTCTAGCCGTGACGGCGCCCGGCAGTTCCCAATTTCGCGGAATTGGCCTATGTCGGCCGCCGGGTCTGGAGCCCGCGGGCAAGCGTGCGGGAAAGGTGTTCGTCACATGAAGCTGCCGAACGAAATCGGCCCCATCCACTTCGTCGGCATCGGCGGCATCGGTATGTCGGGGATCGCCGAGGTGCTGATCAATCTCGGCCACGCGGTCCAGGGCTCCGACGCGAGCGACAGCGCCAACGTCAAGCGCCTCAGGGAACACGGCGCCAAGGTCTTCATCGGCCATGAGCCGGCGAACCTAGCCGGCGCCGCGGTCGTCGTCGTCTCGAGCGCGATCAGGCGCGACAATCCGGAGCTCGTCGCGGCGCGGGCGCGCCGGATCCCGGTAGTGCGTCGCGCCGAGATGCTGGCCGAGCTCATGCGCTTGAAGCAGTGCGTGGCCATCGCGGGGACGCACGGCAAGACGACGACGACCTCGCTGGTGGCGACGCTGCTCGACGCCGCCGGGCTCGACCCGACCGTCATCAACGGCGGCATCATCAACGCCTACGGCACCAATGCGCGGCTCGGGGCCGGCGACTGGATGGTGGTCGAGGCGGACGAGAGCGACGGGACTTTTCTCAAGCTCCCCGCCGATATCGCCATCGTCACCAACATCGACCCGGAGCACCTCGACCACTTCAAGACCTTCGAGGCGATCAAGGAGGCGTTTCTGGCGCTGATCGAGAACCTGCCCTTCTACGGCTTCGCCGTCATGTGCCTTGACCATCCGACCGTGCAGGAGCTGGTAGGTCGCATCGAGGACCGGCGTGTCCTGACTTACGGCGAGAATCCGCAGGCTGACATCCGGCTGATGGACGTCGACCTGACCGGCGGTCTGACCCGGTTCTCCGTCCTGATCCGCCAGCGCACGACAGGCCGGGCGACCTATATCGACGAGCTCGCCCTGCCGATGCCCGGGCGGCACAACGCGCTGAACGCCACAGCGGCGATCGCCGTCGCCCACGAGCTCGGCGCCTCTGTCGAGGTCATCCGCAAAGCGATCGGCGCTTTCGGCGGCGTCAAGCGGCGCTTCACCCGCACCGGCGAATGGAATGGCGTGGCCATCTACGACGACTACGGTCATCACCCGGTCGAAATCGCCGCCGTCCTCAAGGCCGCGCGCGCCGCTTCAAGCGGCAAGGTGATCGCGGTGGTGCAGCCGCACCGGTTCACGCGGCTCGCTTCGCTCTTCGACGCGTTCGCGACCTGTTTCAACGACGCCGACAGCGTCATTGTCGCCGACGTCTATCCGGCCGGCGAGGCGCCCATCGAGGGCATCGACAAGAACGCGCTGGCGACCGCCATCGCCGCCCACGGCCATCGGCAAGCGATGGTGCTGCCGTCGCCGGAAAAGCTCGCGCCGCTCGTGCGCTCGCTGGCCGCGCCCGGCGATAGCGTCGTCTTCCTCGGCGCCGGTAGCATCACCCAATGGGCCTATGCGCTGCCGGACGAACTCGCGGCGCCCGACGCTCGCAGCGCGGCTCAATGACTTTTCCGGACATCGTCGCGGAAGTGAAGGCGCTCGCGTCGGAGTTACGCGGCCCTCTCGTGGCCAACGCGCCGATCGCGGAGGCGACGTGGTTTCGCGTCGGCGGTCCGGCGCAGGTCCTGTTTTTGCCGGCCGACGAGGACGATCTCGCCGGTCTTTTGAGCGCGCTGCCGGACGAAATCCCCGTCACGACGATCGGCCTCGGCTCGAATCTCATCGTGCGCGACGGCGGCGTCGAGGGGGTCGTCATCCGTCTGGGCGGGCGCGCCTTCAACGCGATCGAGATCATGGGCGATTGGCGAGTCGTCGCGGGCGCGGCCGCGCCCGATCAGTTCGTCGCCAAGGCGGCCGCGATGGCCGGCGTCGATGGGCTGGCCTTCCTGCGCGGCGTTCCCGGCTCGATCGGCGGCGCGCTCAGGATGAACGCGGGCGCGCACGGCGGCGAGATCAAGGACATCCTGATCGAGGCGCACGGGCTCGATCGCAGCGGCGGGAAGCGCCTTTATGCGAACGCCGAAATGGGCTTCGACTACCGACACTCTTCCGCGCCCAACGAGTTCATCTTCACCCGTGCCGTCCTTCGCGGCCGCCCGGGCGATCCCGCGGCGATCCAGGGGGAGATGGACCGGATCACCCGCGCTCGCGAGGCCTCGCAGCCGATCCGCGAGAAGACTGGCGGCTCGACCTTCAAGAACCCGCCCGGGCGCAAGGCCTGGGAGCTGATCGATAATGCGGGTTGCCGCGGCCTCATCATCGGCGATGCGCAGGTCTCGACGATGCATTGCAACTTTCTCATCAACCGCGGCAGGGCGAGCGCCTCCGATCTGGAGGCGCTCGGCGAGGAGGTCCGCCGTCGCGTGCTTGAAGCGAGCGGCGTGACGCTCGAGTGGGAAATCAAGCGCATCGGAATCGCTATTGCGCCGCCTTGACGGACGGAAAGGCGATCTCGATCAGGGTGCCGTGCTCGCGTCGGCTCTTGATCGAGAACTCGGCGCCGTTGGCTTCGACCAGGGCCTTGGTCAGCGGCAGGCCGAGGCCGGCGCCGCCCTTGCGGGCGGCCGCGCCAATCTGGCCGAAAGGCTCGAGCGCGACGCCGACCTCGCTCTCGCTCATGCCGACGCCGGTGTCGCGCACGCGGATCACCGTCTGTCCGGCCGAATCCAGCGCGGTCGAGACGATGACCTGGCCGCCCGGCGCATTGAACTTCACCGCGTTCGAGATCAGGTTCAGCATGATCTGCTTCAGCGAGCGCTCGTCCGCCACCACACGCGGAAGAGTGTCAAAGAGCGATACGCGCATGATGATGCGCTCGCGCGACGCCTGCGGCTGCATGAGCGCGACGCATTCGCGAATGAGGCCGTTGGTGTCGACTGGCGCGAAGTCGAGCTCGAACTTGCCCGATTCGATCTTGCTCAGGTCGAGTAGGTCGTCAGCGAGGCTCATCACATGCTTGCCCGACGCATGGATGTCTTTCAGATAATCCTTGTAGCGTTCGTTGCCGATCGGACCAAAGCGCTCCTCCATCATCACCTCGGCGAAGCCGAGGATCGCATGCAGGGGCGTGCGGATCTCATGGCTGACATGAGCCAGGAAATCCGTCTTGGCGGCGCTC
The DNA here is from genome assembly GCA_963820795.1 of uncultured Alphaproteobacteria bacterium. Lineage (GTDB taxonomy): Bacteria > Pseudomonadota > Alphaproteobacteria > Rhizobiales > Beijerinckiaceae > Roseiarcus. Next base: position 145,695 of record CAWGBJ010000006.1, on the reverse strand, counting down.
GCGGCCAGCGCGGCGTCGCGCGCCGTCATAAGCCGGCGCTCGGCGTCCCGTTCGCTCCTCAGGTCGCGCAGCAGCGCACAGAAATGCGGCGCCTCGGGCGAGCCGATCCGCGCCAGTGTCAAGGCCAGCGGGAGAGCCGCGCCCGCACGGTCTCGTCCGACGACGGAGAAGGGGCGCGCCAGTTCTTCCGCCCCGTCGCGGCTCAGGGTCTCGAGCCGGGCCGTTGTTTCCGGATGGCTCTGCGGCTGCAGCAGCATCAAGACGCTTTCGCCGGCAACCTCCCCCTCCGCGTAGCCGAACAGCCGCTCGGCCGGCCGGTTAAGCGACACGATCCGCCCGGCCGGGTCGAGCGCGACCGCGCCGTCGGCCGCGTGAGCGAGCATGGCCTCAAGCTCCTCGGCTGAGCGGCCGCGCTGGGCGCGCTCGGAAGAGGGGCGCCGGTCTTCAGTCTCCGCCTCCCGCAGCCGGCGAAAGGCGATCAGCGTCGCCGGCAGGCCGTCCCAGATCACCGCCTGAGCGTGTCCGTCGACCTTGAGGGCGCGGCCGTCCGCCCTGACGATCGCCACGGCGGACGAGTTGGACTCCGACATCGCCTGCGGGTCGCGACCCGCGAACATGGTCATGAGGCCGTTCGACGACTCGAAATGCGCGAAATCGCGATAACTCAGGAGATCGAGCAGCGTATGGTTGAGGTAGAGCGCGCGCGCGTCCCGCGCCACCATGACACCAATCGGCAGGCGGTCCAGGATCGCCGCTGCGTTGCGCGGGAGCGGCTCGCCGAAGCCGATCCGGGGTTCGCGCGGCCGCTCTTCGGCGGGCCGGGCGGCGGCAGGCGCGAAAGCCTCCGGCTTCTCCCCGCCGTTCGGCCCCTGGCTGCCCTCCGCGGCCGGGCCGGCGACCTCGCTCCCGGCCTCGGCCCGGGGACCGGGCCGGCCGCCGAGCGCGCGGGCGATCTCGCGAAACGCGTCTCGCTCGCTCTTGCTGAGTTCGACGCTTTCGCTACTCCCGGCGCCGGGGTCGACGGGGGTCAGCGCTTCGAGCGCTCCCGGCCGCATCGGCACGATTTTGGACGGAGCGCCATGCGTCTGGCGAAGGACGTAGATTTCGGCGGTGCGTTCGGGCGGGGCAGTCGCCGGGCCGGCGGCCGATTCGCCAGCCGAGCCACCGGGGATCGCGGGCGCTGGGCTTGTTCCCTCGGCGGCAGCAGCCCCGCCGCCGTTCTCCGGTAAGGCGGCGCCTGATTCGGGCGCCTTCGGGTCCCTCGTCCACGCTCGGCTGGGCTCTGCGCTTTGCTCTCTCGTTTCGGCAAAGTTTTCGGCAGGCGCGGCTGCCGGCCCGGCTCCAAGGGCGACCCCGGTCTCTTCCGCCGAACTCTCCGGCCAAGCAAAGACGGGTTCGCGTCCGTTCGGAACGGCCGACGGGTTGAGTTGTGTCTCCGGGGACGCTTCGTGCGTTTCGCTGTGCGCTTCAAACCAAGGCTCCGCCCGGACCGTGGCGGGCTCGATCCGTTCCCCCGGTTCAGCCGCGGCGCTTTCGGGCAATGTCCGGGGTGACTGGCTTTCGTCCGCTGCGGCTTCCGACGAGGAGCGGAACGGCTGCGTAGGATCGACCGTTCTGTTGGCCGCGCCGGCAATCGCCCCTACGGGAAGCGTTTCGGCAGCGGGCTCCGTGCGGGGCGCAAGGCCTTCCATTTTCGGCGCCTCGCCCGCCGGCTCCAAGTCGGTCGCAGCTTCCTCCGGCCCGAGCCCGACCACAGGTGGGTTCGGCGGGAGGGAGTGGCGCGCCGGGTCCGGCGGCTCGACGATCGAGGCGATGCGTCCGAAGCCCTTGAAGCCGGCGAACTCCCGGCCCCGGTCGAAGACGGACGCGGCAGATAGCTTGATCCTCGCTTGGCGACCGCTCCCGGCCAGCGGCCACAGGACGGACACGTCGGAGAAGGTCTCCCTGTTTAAGACAGCGCGTATGAGATCGCCGTTTTCGACGGACCCGAGGCGGCGGCTTAGCGCCTCCAGGGTCTCGCCGGGCTGCGGCGCATTAGATCCGAGCGCCATGATGAGGACGGGATCGGCTGCGCCGAGCCGGCCATCCCGGTCGAGGGACCATAAGAAGCGCGCGTTCGCGGGCGGCGTCGCACCGCCGGTCGGCGCCTCGCGGGAGGCCGGTTCCGGCAGCGCAGGCTCTGGGGGCGCTATAGGCTCTTGCGTCGTCGCCGGAATGCGATCCGGGCCCCAAAGCAGCAGCAACGGGGTGCCCTCCGAGCTGCTCACGCGGGCGCAGCGGAGGTTCAGACTCAGCGGCCGCCGCCCGGCCAGCGTGCGCACGTGCTCAAGGCGCGGAGCCTCCCCGACTGGCAAGGTCGCGGCCAAATGCCGCAGGCGGCGAGCGTTCGGCCCGTCCCCGGGGAGCAGGCGGCTTTTCAGCTCCGACTGGTCTTTCGCCTCGAAGAGCCTGAGCGCGGAAGGGCTGGCGAAAACGATCCGTCCGGCGCTGTCCAGGATCGCGAGACGGGCGTCGCCGCCGCGCGGTGGCTCGGCGCGCTCCGCGGCGTCGAACGCCGCCGCCGCCGCTTCGGGAGACAGGACCGCGCGATCAATCTGGGGTTTCAGCTCGGGACTCAAATCATTTCGCTTCGCGGACGGCGCGCCGAACCCAGCAGTCGATTCGAAATGCTCGGGCGTCGTTAGCGAAAGTTTAACGCTGTTGCGGGGCGGGCGCCACGCTGCCGGGGGCCCCGTCTTGATCCAGGGTTAAGATTCTTATGTGCGCCGCAAAATTAATGTTGCACTGCAACAAAGATTGCGCTACAAAAGCCGTAATCGAGGTCGGAGCGTTTCTCCGGCAGACATGAAAGGAAAGAGGAAAGACAATGTCCAGTTCTCCATTTGAGGTCCCCAACGAGTTGCGCGATTTTGCCGAGCGGAGCGTCGAACAGGCGCGGAAGGCGTTCGAGGGCTTTTTGGCGGTCGCCCAGCGGACCGCCGGCGTGGCCGGCGATACGGCTGCCTCCCAGGGGGGCGCCAAGGCGCTGAGCGCACATGTGCTCGCCTACACCGAGCGGAATGTCAACGCCGCCTTCGACCTCGCCCAAAAGCTCGTCAAGGCGAAGGACCCGCAGGAGGCGCTGGCGCTGCAGAGCGAATATCTGAAGGCCCAGCTCGAAGCTTTGCAGACGCAGGCGAGGGAACTCGGCGCGATCTTTCAGAAGAGCGTCACCCCGGGTTCGCACTGAGCGGCCGTTCCGGCCACTCCCAGTCCAGCTCCCATCGAGAGGAAAAAAATCATGGCTGCTTCCCCAAAGAAAGGCGCTCCCATTCAGGCCGTCGCCGCTGAACCCGTTCCGCCCACAGCGACCGAGACACCGGCCGAATTGGCCGCAGAAGTCTCGGAGACCTTCGTCGAGCCGGCGGCTGATATGCAGCAGAGCGTTCGCGCCGCGTTGGAAAAGGGCGTCGTTGAGTCCCGCGTCGCCTTCGCCAAAGCGAAGACCTCCGCCGACGAGGCGGCCAGCGCCCTCGAGCTCAGCTTCAACGCCGCCAAGGACGGCGTCATCGCCCTCAATGCCAGGGCTCTCGAGGCCATACGCGTCAATGCCGAAGCGAACTTCGACTTCATGAAGGCGTCGTTCATGGCGAAGTCGCTTGCCGATCTCGTCGGCCTTCAGAGCGAATTCGCGCGCAAGCAGGTCGAAACGATGACGGGACAGGCGAAGGATCTGGGCGCTCTGGCGCAGAAGACCGTGAAGGACGCTTTCGAGCCGATCTCCCACCAGGTCGCGAAGTCCTTCAAGATCGCCGTCTAGTCCGGTCTTCGTGCGGTGCGGTTTCTCCCGCCGCGTCGCCGGAAGAACGCCGTCCTGAGTTGTGGGCGGCGTTCTTTTTGCGACCCGCATGTCGCGGTAACGCGCGCCGTCGAGGGGAGGGCGTGAATCCGCACATCGGCTTGCCAGCGCGGGCCTTTGGCACTAGTTTCCGTGCCGCTAAGCCGCCATAGCTCAGCTGGTTAGAGCGCTAGATTGTGGATCTAGAGGTCCCCCGTTCGAGCCGGGGTGGCGGTACCAAAAATTCGGAGGTTAGGATACTCCTCCGCAGCCGTTGGCTTCCAAGGATAACCCCCTACGTTATGCTTAATCGGCTATCCGTAGAACAAGATGATTTCCGTTGCGTCAACTTCGGCAATTGGAAGGCGGGGGTGCGCCATTGAATTGATCGGCGATCCACGCGATCGCGGTGAACGCGGCCTCCCGCCCCACAAAGGGGTGACCGACGTTCGGGATCATCATCATAACGACCGAGCTGCCGGCCCGGCAAAGTTTATTGCGATAGTCGACTGTGATTGCAGGCAAAATGAGGTCGTCCGTCGTGCCTTGCGCGAGAAAGACGGGGATATGTAATGGAAGCAGTCCAGGCGTGTTTCGGTCGAGCAGCGAGCGCCATGGTTCCCGATCGGCAAAATCGTTCAGAGTCAGAAAACTGCGGGCGAGCGCTTGGGTTGGTCCCCGACGGACCAAAACGTCGAAAAACCGCTCGATGCACTCGTCGGCCAGTTGATTGATCACGGGGATGGCCTGCGGCGTGACGACTGTCGCCATTCGCGCATCGTAGATCCGCGACCAGGACCACAACGTCATGGCGGTGATGTTGCGGCCGCCCGTCCTTCATCATCAGGCTCCGGAGCTCGGTCGCGGGCGCAGCCGCGGCTACCCCCACAAGATTCAGGTCCGGCGCGTAGGTGGACGCGAGAAGGCCTGTGAAGGGCGCCGCCTGGCCGCCTTGCGAATGTCCCCACACCGCGAAGGAACGACCATCGCCGACACCGGGAACCGATCGCGCAGCGCGGACGGAATCGATCACGGCTCGGGCCTCGCTTTCGCCGACGAGATAGGGATGCACCCCCGGCGTCCCGAGGCCGGGGTAATCGGTTGCGGCGACCGCGTAGCCGCGATTCAGCATGTCCTGCAATCCCTGAACCGATCGGAAGAACGCGCGAGCCAATGACGGCGCGCAACGGTCGACAATGCCGGTCGTCGGATGCGCCCAAGCTACGATGGGACGACCTCCTGCTGGCGGCACGCCTTTCGGGACAATGACGACGCCAGAAACGGCGATTGGCTCGCCGTGGAGGCCGGTCGACCGATAGAGGACGCGATAGGCGTCGGCGTTAAACGGGCCGCCCGCCATCGGCTGGAGGCGAAGCAAGGCCCCAGGCGGGTAAGCGGCGAGGTCGATGCCGACGGGGAAATAAAAGGCGGTCTGCCCACGAGCAAACGACGTCGGCTCTGATGAGCCGATCGCCATCGTGACAGCAAGCAATGCGAGGAAAGCACGGACTCCTCGCACGAGAACTGTTCGATAACATAACGATTGCAAATAAAAATGGACAACCATCAGCGGATTCTCTTGGTATAGCCTTTGTCGTTTAAAGTCTTTTTCCGGATTTTTATCGATACATTTCCGTGTCTGCCTGCCTGAGGTTATTGGTGACCCACCGATGCGGACGCCATCCTGGACGGCGTCCTCCACGACCGACGACGCGCAGGAATCGGCCGTTGTTCCAATCGTTTCGCGGCTGGACTCCGAGCATCCTGTCAGAGGACACAGCGCTGTGCTGCCGAGTTCGGCAATGTTCGCGAAGACGAACCGCATGGGCAAGAGCGGAGCCGCCTTAAGGATCCTGCCCCTTCGAAACGCAAACATTGTGGATCAAAGGTCCTTTGTTCGACCCGCGCTGGCGGCGCCAGGGCGGCGCCATTAAACAATTGACATGGCTCTCCTTCGACCCTTCGAGACTCGCTTTGTCGAAGGCGGGCGGCGGCTCACTCCGAACCTGCCAGTTGGGAAGCGTTGGCGGGAGCCGGATGGGGGCGCTCGTCGACACTCGTTGACCAGGTTTGTTATGGAAATGGAACCCGCCCGATATTTCGCGCGTTCCGCGGTTCTCGGTCCGGAATAGCGACCCAAATTCCCGGTTTCCACGTGGAGCTCCTTGCCTCGGCGCTGCTTCTGCTTCTGGTTTTCCTCCTTTTCCAGAGGGCGCTGGGCCAACGTGGCGCGCTCCCCAACCTGAGGCCGCAAGCAGCGCCCGCCGAGTCCGGTGCCCCTACTGTCGTCGTCATCGTTCCGGCCCGCAACGAGGCAGTGAACATTGCCGCGTGCCTTCGCGGTTTGGCGGGTCAGGACTATCCGGCGCAACGCCTGCAAATCATCGCCATCGACGATGGGTCCGAGGACGGCACCGGGCAGATCATTGCCGCGCTGGCAAAGAGCCATGACGGCCTGAAATGCCTCGCGAGCGGCCCGTTGCAACAGGGCTGGACGGGCAAGAACCAGGCCTGCTGGCGGGCGGCTTGCGCGGCTCCCTCCGGGACGGAATGGCTCTGCTTCATCGACGCGGACATGCGCGCTGACCCGCTTCTGATTGCCAGCGCCATCGCCGCCGCTCCGCCGGGGCTCGCCCTTCTTTCTCTGGCGCCGCGCCACCGTCTACTGAGCTTCGCGGAACGCCTGATGATTCCTTGTGGACTTTATCTTCTGAGTTTTCAGCGGGACCTCTCCAGGACGCAGTCGCCAAACGACGCAGAGACAGTCGTGACCGGTCAGTTCATGCTGGTCCGCCGCGAGGCCTACGACGGCGTGGGCGGCCATGCGGCAGTCGCGGGGGCGATTTGCGAGGATCTCGAGCTTGCCCGGCTTCTGAAACGGGCGGGTCAGCGCATCCTTTTCATGGACGGGTCGCGACTCCTCTCGACCCGCATGTACTCCGGCTGGAACGACCTCTGGCCCGGCTTCGCCAAGAACGTGCTCGAAATGTTCGGCGGCCCCGTCTCGGCGCTCGGGACGGCGGCGGCGGCGGTGATCCTGAGCTGGACCTTTCTGTTCCTGCCGATCCTCGAATACTCGGCCTGTCACGCCGGGTCAGGCGAGGCCTGTGTCGCGCTTGGGCTGGCGCTTCCGACGGCGATGGCGGTCGCCGGCTTCCATTTCGCCGGCGCGGTCTATTTCGGCGCGCCGGTCTGGTATGGGCTGCTCTTTCCCCTCGGCTACACGATCGGTGGACTTATCGCCCTGGACGGCCTTCGCCGGCGCTTGACGGGGCGGGTGTCCTGGAAGGGCCGCGTATATTCATGAGCGACGAGGATAAATCGGACAGTGAAGGCGAAGCCGCGCAAAGCGTCAACACAGTGGCCGTCCTGCTGATTGCTTTTGCAGTTCTACTCTTCTTCTATCTGATCCACATCGTCCTTTTGCCGTTCGTCTTGGCCGGCGCCATCGCGTTCGTGCTCAGCCCGCTCGTCGACTGGCTGTCGAGGATGACGGGGGCGCCCAGGACCGCCGTTGCGCTGCTCGTCTTCTTCGTCCTCCTGGCGTTGGTTGTGGGCGCGGCCTGTCTGGTCGTTCCTCCGATGCTTAAAGAAGGCGTCCAGGTGCTTTCCCATCTGCAGAGCATCATCGAGCAACCGCTTCAGCGCATTCTCGGCGACCAGAAGGTTCAGCTTCTCGGACAATCGGTCTCCGCCGCTGACATTGCCGGGGCTGCGGTCACCGCCGTTAGGCAGTTCGCCGAACGTATAAGCAGCCTCTTCCTGATCTCCGGATCGCTGTTCGGCTCTATGTTCGGCTTCTTTTTGACCCTGACGTTGCTGGCCTACTTTCTCACCGGCGGGCGCCGGCTGGCGATCGGCTTCATCTGGCTGTTTCCCCCAAGCTGGCGACCGTTGTGCGCACGGATCCTGTTCCGTCTTCGACCAATCCTGCTGCGTTACTTTGCAGGGATTGCCGGTGTGGTCGTCTTCGCCGGCTGCGCCGCATATCTCGGCCTTGGGGTCTTCCTGAAACTCAAGCACGCGATCCTGTTGTCGGTGCTGACGGGATTCCTGGAGATTCTGCCGGTCGTAGGACCTGGCTTGTCGGCGGTCCTTGCCGGATTGGTGGCGGTTCAGCAAGCTAAAAGCATTTGGGCGATCCTGGCCTATGTGATTTACGCCATCGCGCTTCGGCTCTCCATAGACCAAGTCATTGGACCCCTAGTGCTTGGCAACGCTGGCCGTGTTCACCCGACATTGGTGATTTTCTGCTTCCTCGCCGGCGGGGTGCTCTTTGGAATCGCCGGGGTGATTCTCGCTGTGCCGGCGGCGCTCACTGTCAAAGTGGTTTTGGCGACCGTGTACCGGACGCCGGTTCATGCGCGTTCGGCGCCCGCATCGCGACGCGGCGGCCGCGACAACCGCGTCGATTGATCAGTTTGCAACTTTACAGGCGTTTGCGCGTTATGTTCGGTCCGGGGTGTGGCGCTGTGATTGCGGAGCGGCGAGTGGTTGCAGAAGCGCGGTTTGGTCAGCGTTCCGTTGCTCGGGTCGTCTTCGCGCTGGACGGTGGCCTCCGCCGATGGAACGCGGTGTTCGACTACGCAGAGCGTCCCGACTGCATTTTCCGCGCCAAGATCGACAGGGTCGCTCGAGAGATTTCGCTCGCGAATGGCGTTCGACTTCGACCTGGAGACCGCATCGTCGATCTCCACTTCCGCAATGAGCATTTCCCGCGGATGGATCGGTCTGGGGCGACGATCGAATGGGCGCGCAGGACTGCAAAGCTCATGGATCTCTCCTTTCGCGAGCTCTTCGAGTTTCTGGACGCCCGCGCTGAGTTTGACGATATCGCCGCCGTTCGCGCCGTGATGCCATTACGCAGTCTTGACCACGTCGGCCGGTTCGAACACCTCGCCGCGAGGTTCGGTTTCGAACTCGTGCCGGATATGGAGCCGCGCGGCCCCACAGCCTGGATGCGCCGCCTCGGCCAGAATGCTATTGGATTGTTGCTTGTCTTTGCGGGCAATCCAAGAGCGGCCCGCCTGGACATCCTGTGGCGGCGCGGAGCAACTGCATTTCTGTCGCGACCCGCCCTGAACGAACGATACCGCGAGTGTTCCCTCAATCTTTCGGGGAATGGGCCATGATAGCGGACTTCCACGGCGACTTGGGACTTTGGGTCGCAAATTCTTGCTCGTTCGTGGCTGCGCTCGGGGTCGGCTATCTGGCGCTCGCCGCGATCGTGATCCTGCAATTCAAGGAGGAGCCGCGTCGGGGGACGCCCGGGCGGCGGCCGGTCTCGATCCTCGTGCCGTTGTGCGGCGAGGATGAGCAGCTCTACGAGCGCCTGTCGGCGCTCTGCCGGCAGAATTACGGCGGTCCGATCGAAGTGGTTTGCGGTCTCCAGGACGCAAACGATCCGGCGATCGGCATTGTCAACGCGGTCGCAGCGAAGTTTTCCAGCATGAGGATCGCTCTCAGAATCGACCCCAAGGAACACGGGGCCAATCGCAAGATTTCCAACCTTATCAATACATCCGGGAGCGCGCGGGCTGGCATTATCGTGCTGGTCGACAGCGACATCCTCGTAGGCCCCGATCACCTGTCAATCGTTCTCGGCGAACTTGAGCGGCCCGGCGTCGGAGCCGTGACCTGTCTTTACCACGGCGTCAACGGCGTCGGATTCTGGTCCTCGCTGTCGGCCCTCAGCATTAACGCGAATTTCCTGCCGAGTGTCGTGATGGCGCTTACCTTCGGGATCGCCCGCCCGTGTTTCGGCTCCACCATCGCTCTGCCCCGTTCGACTCTGGAAGGCATCGGCGGGCTCCGCGCTTTCGCTGATTGCCTCGACGATGACCATGCCATTGGCCGGCGCGTGCGTGAGACCGGCTACCAGGTCGCGATCCCGCGCTTCTCGGTTGGGCATGTGTGCCGCGAACAGAGCGCGCGAACGCTGATGCTCAACCAAATACGAGCTGCCAGAACGATCAAGATGATCGACCCCGCTGGGTATACGGCGTCGATCGTCGCCCATCCGACAGCCTTCGCAATTCCAGCCGCGATGCTCGGTGGCGTTTACGGGTTGCCGCTGCTGTTGCTCGCGCTTGCCGGCCGGCTCATCGTCTGTCTTTCGGTCGAGCGGACATTCTCGCTTCCCCGCCAGTCCTACTGGCTTCTGCCGCTCTACGATTTGCTCTTCGTCGCCGTCTATCTGGCCAGCTTCTTCGGCGCGCGTGTCAGCTGGCGAGGTGAACGCTATCGCCTGAGCGCCGACGGCACGCTCATTCATGAGGCGGAGTGAGGGCGTCCGATGCGGACTCTTTTCCTGCAAGCTCCATCTTATGTCGCTTGTCCGCCCTACCCGGGAACGGAACTCCACCGCCAGGCCGTGGAGAACGGCTGGCTCGACGAGACGCGCGCCGATCTCGTCGATGCGCGCGGGGTCCAGGTTGCGCCATTGCGTTATCCGGACTTGACCTACGAGGAGAGTTTCGGCTCAGTCGAGGAGTTTTACCGCCGATTTTATTTTCGCGCGCCGAAGATTGCTGCGATTGTTTCGGAATTGGCGCGGAGTCCGCAAATGTTTGGGCGACGATTGCGCGAGGGGGTCGAGTTCTTGTCGTTTCTTCGCGAGCGGGGGGGCCTTCCCTCTTGAGCGTCCTGATCGTCACGGCCGACGATTTCGGACTGGCCCGAGAGGTTAATGAGGCCGTGGAGATCGGACATCGGAAGGGGATTCTCTCCGCCGCAAGTCTGATGGTCGCGGCGCCCTTTGCGGCCGACGCTGTGGCGCGAGCCCGCAGGATGCCAGAATTGCGCGTCGGCTTGCACCTCGCTCTCACTAACGCTTCGCCTGCTCTCCCGCCGAACCAGATTCCCAATCTCGTCGACCGTCGCGGCCGTCTCCGCTCCGACCTCATCTCCCTGGGGACGAAATTGGCGTTCAGCGGCAGAGCCCGGAATCAGATGCGCGCCGAAATCGAAGCGCAGTTTCGCGCCTACTGCGCCACCAAGCTGCCTCTCGACCACGTCACTGTTCATCAGCACTTCCATCTTCACCCCATGGTGGCGGAGATGGTCGTCGAGATCGGCCTGGGCTACGGCGCTCGCGCCTTGCGGGCGCCTGTCGAGCCGCGGCGGATCGTCAGCGAAATGGGTGCCGGTCGCTGCGAACGCCGGATCGCCGAGCGGGTTTGTTCGCTTATCGTGAAGGCGAAGGCTCGACGGGCCGGATTGCTCACTCCGGACGCCGTCTTTGGGCTAAGCTGGTCGGGACGGATGACGGTCGAGCGCCTGTGTGCTCTCCTTCGCGGCCGTCTGCCGGCCGGCATTTGTGAGATCTACATGCATCCTGCGACCCGCGATGTCTTTCCAGGGCAGGCCCCCGGATACCGTTACATGGACGAGCTCGCGGCCCTAATTGCTCCGGAAACCGCGGAGGCGTTGCGAGAGGCGCGGCGTCGTCCAGGCGGTTATCAGGATGTCGTCGATTCTATGTCTGGTCCGGTTCGAGAGACCCGATCCTCGGCGCATGCGTTTGGCGGTGACTGAAAGCAGAATGCTTCGACCAGCTGGCGCGGGGCTTGCGAATCTAGGCCCCTGCGTCGAAGCGTCGCGGGCGAATGGGGTTCTCGGGCTCGGAGGTGCGAATGTTAGTGAGGATGGTGCCGGTCGTCCCCTCCTGTCTCGGTTTCGTCGCCTTCGATCCTGCGAGGCGCCGCTGATGATGCATTGGCTTCGCGGCGCCCGTCAACTCCGTGATGCGCGGGACCCCGCCGGCTCCGGTCGCACCGACTATGCGTTGACCGAGACCCCCAGTCCCGGCATCGTCGCAATTGTGGGGCTTAAGTTCGAGGCCAGGATCATCGCCGGGCCGTCCGTGCGAGCGGTTTCCCGTGGGGCGACGGAGGCGGGTCCGCTGGATGCCGGGGTGATCGAGACGGATCGCGCAATCATCAGCTTCGGCGTGTGTGGCGGTCTCGCTCCTGGTCTGCCAGCCGGCGCGTGCGTCGTGGCGTCCTGTATACTGGACGGGACCCGAGTCTGGCCGACAGACAGCGCTTGGTCCGCGCATCTCATGCGATCAATTCCTGGCGCAGTTGCTGCGCCCATTCTCGGGGTGGACGCGCCCATCCTCGAAGTCGCTGAGAAAAGCCGCCTGTACAGGCGCTATGGCGCCGCTGCGGTCGATATGGAATCCCATGTCGCGGCATCGATTGCGAGTCTGCACGGCCTCCCTTTCGCCGCGGTGCGAGTGGTCGTGGACGACGCGCGCTGCAGACTCTTGAGCGTTGCGCTGGCTGGCCGCCAGACCGACGGATCGATCAGCGCCAAGGCTGTTTTCCGCGCCTTGCTCGGGAGCCCCGGCGAGCTCGCCCCGCTTATTCTCTTGGCGGTCAGGGCGAACTCCGCCCGCGCGACCCTCATGCGCTTGCGGCCGCTTTTCGTTGACGGTCTCGCGTTCCCCGACTTGGTGACGCAGCTATCAACAGGCGATCGGACGCGCGGCCCGGTCCCCGTCGATCAAGGTCCGTCAAGCGAACGAATCCGCGCAAGCCGATTCCGCAGCGAGCTTGGCTAGTCGGGCGCTGATCGCCTCGAGAACGAGTTGATGCGCCTTGGCGGCGATGTCCTCGATCGAAGGCGAATGCAAAAGCATCGAGCGGGCGCGCCGCATGATATCGCTTCTGCTCGGCAGTTGCGGCAGATCCATTTCGCAAAGAACCGCATAGGGATGCGCCTGTCGCAGACGCGACGCCAACGCGGCGACCCCGCCCACGCCGAGGACGGCGACGACTCCGGTTGCTATCCCGTCCGCGTTGAAGGTGGCGGCGACTTCCGCAGCGGCGCGACGAATGACTTTTGTGCCCAGCCGGTGTGTATTTTTTACGACTTCCTGCGGCGGGGTTTTCAGCCGCCAGATCAGCCCCGCGTAGGAAAGAAGCTTGAGGACATAGAAAGTCGGATCATATTCCCACCACCGGAATCCCTGGCGAACGCTGCTTTGATAGGCGTGATGATTGTTGTGCCAGCCTTCGCCCATCGTGAAGATCGCCAGAAACCAATTGTTGCGGGAATCGTCTCCGGTGATGTAACGTCGCCGGCCAACCACATGGGCAAGGGAATTGATGCAGAAGGTCGCATGATAGGTCGCGACCGTGCTCCAAAAGAAACCGACAACCAGCCCTGACCAGCCGGCAAGGACAAAACAGCCGATCGCCAGCGCGATCGCCGGCGCCAACTCGTAGCGGTGCAGCCAAGTCAGTTCCGGATATCGCGTCAGATCCGAAACCTTCGCCAAGTCCACCGCGCCATGCTGGCGGGCGAAAATCCAGCCGAGATGACTGTAGAGGAAACCGCTCTGCCGCGGCGAATGCACGTCCTGCTCGGTGTCCGAGTGCAGGTGATGCTCCCGATGCTTGGCCGCCCACCACAGCACGCTCTTTTGCGCGGTGCTCTGCGACAGAAACGCGAGAATGAACTGGAAGACGCGGCTCGTCTCATAAGACCGATGCGAGAAGTAGCGATGGTAGCCGGCCCCGATGGAAAAGATGCGCAGCCAGTAGAGCGCCACACCGATTGCGACCGCCAGCGAGCTGACGCCTGTCCAAACGGCGCCGAAACAAGCCAAATGAACGAGGACGAACGGGACCGCCGAAGGATACATGATGTCGGAGGCGGGAACGGCGGATTGCGGCGACGGAGGGGGTTTCTTTGTCATAAAGACTTTTGTCCTGGGGCATGCGACGGATTAATGGCGCATCAGCGCCGGAAAGGGAATTGGCGGCGGTTCGGCGGTGGACGGGGTTTATTCCTCTCCGGGCAGAGTGATCGGTTCTTTCAACGTGTCCCGAACGTAAACTTTCTGCACAACGACAAAGACAGCGACCACGATCGGCGCCGCCATGAGAAAACCGATCAACCCGGCCAGCGCGCCGATCGCTGCGATCCCGAGCAGCATGAGGGCCGGCGGAATGGAAATCATCCGCTGCTGTATGAGGGGCACGACCAGATTGCCCTCCACCTGATGAATCGCCAGATAGGCTGCGAGCGTCCATATCACTTGGCTCTCGCCCCCCGTCAATGCCACCAGCAGAGCCGGAATGGCCGCTAAAATGGGACCAAGATAAGGAACAAACTCCGCGACCGCGGCGATCAAGCCCAGCGCCCACGGCGAAGGCAGGCCGATCAGCCAGACCGCCAGAGTCGACAGAAGTCCTATAGTCACCATCTGCATGAGTTGGCCAAGCAGCCAATAGCGCAGCGCAGTGCCGAGGTCTTCGAGAGTTCTCGTTCGCCCAAGCCTGATAGCGAGGCGAAAACAGGCGGACGAAACCGGCGCGATACACTTCGGGGTGGCTCGCGAGATAGCCTGCGCTGATCAGGATGACGATCACAGTCTCGATTGCTACGATTGTCGTTGAAACGAACGTGCCGAAAACGCCGGTCACGGAAATGCTTGCATTATTAAGCCGGGACAGCAAAAACTGTCCAAATTGGCTCTCCTGAAGCAGCTTCTGCAGCTGGACGACGCCGGTGTGGACGCGCGCCCACACGTCGGAAAACTCTGCCGAGAGTTGGCTGCCAAAGATCCATCCGGCAAGCCCGAAAAGACCCAGTACGATGAGCCCTGCGATCAGGAGGTCAGCCCACATCGGCAATGGCGTCCAACGCTGCAGCGGCTCGGATGCGACGTGAAGAAGGATAGCGACAAGGATCGCGCCGTAGCCCAAAAGCAGGATGAAGCCGAGCTGCCAGAGCAGAATGGGAACCAGGGCGACGCCCACGGCGAGCGCGGCGAATGCTATAAAGCGCCTGTAGGTGAGTTCCTTCGCCGGTTCCATTCGACGGCCATGGCGGTTTCGACTCGGCAGCGGAGATGGGACTCGCTTTCAGGCTCGCGGCCTATGTGGGCCCAACTGGCCGCAAAGACGCCGATACCGGTACCGCGCTGACCAACGCATGCGTTCGCGTAGGGTTCCAAAGGGTCGCGCGGTCACCAGGCCGGGGGCCGGAGGAGAGTGCAATCTGTCCTGTTTGGCGCCATCGTTTCGGCGAGGGCGACGCCAAGCGGAAATTCCAAGCCTCGCCTGGCGGAGCGCGACGATGAGCAAGACCGCGTTGGTTACGGGGGCGTCCTCTGGCATCGGCGCGGCGACCGTCCTCGCCTTGCTGGAGGAGGGATTCAAGGTGTTCGCCGCCGCCCGGCGGCAGGACAGAATGGCGCCGCTCGCGCGGAAGGGCGCTGAGCTTCTTTTCCTTGACCTGACGGATGACCCGTCGATCGTTGCCGCGGTCGACGCGGTCAGGGCGAAAGCGACGCGCCTGGACGTCCTCGTCAACAACGCCGGCTACGGTTGCTGCGGGTCCCTCGAGGACGTTTCGCTCGCCGATGCCCGGCGACAATTCGAGGTCAATCTGTTCGGTCTCGCGCGGTTGTCCCAGCTCGCCCTGCCGATGATGCGTGCGCAGAAGTCTAGCAGGATCGTCAACGTCTCGTCGATGGGCGCCAAGTTCGGCGAGCCGTTCGGCGCATGGTACCACGCGAGCAAGTACGCTCTCGAAGGGCTCAGCGACTGCCTGCGGATGGAGCTCAAGCCTTTTAGCGTGGACGTGATCCTGGTGGAGCCGGGAACCATCCGCACCGAATGGACGCCCATCGCCAAAGAGAGTTCTGCTGCGAATCTCGGGCGACACAGCTTATGGCGCCTATGCGCGAAAGCACGTCGCAATGCTGGCGCGGGGAGAGTCGTCGGGGGTGCCCTCACCCCCCGAGGTCGTCGCGAGAACGATCGTCCGGGCCGTGCGCGCCGCGCATCCAAGGGCCCGCTATCCGGCTGGAGGCGCCGCGCGGCCGATGCTATTCCTACGGCGGATCCTTACCGACCGCATGTTCGACCGGCTCATGTGGCGTATTTCACAGTCGTTCTAAGCTGGGCAGCTTTAATTTTTCCGAAGAATCACGCTCCAGGAACAATATGCTGTCGGACCGGGTTAACAGCTGTTTGTGTCGGAGAACCTTGGGATGATCAATCTGGCGATGGGCGTCGCTACCTTGGTTGTCTGGGTCTGCCTCTTGTTTGGCAGAGGACGATTCTGGCGCTCCGACGGCCTATGCCTGCCCACCCGAATCGGCCCGGGCGCCAGAATAGAAACCCAGCCCCCGCGCGTTGTTGCGGTCGTTCCGGCGCGCGACGAGGCCGACATCATCGGCAGGACCGTCGCGGATTTGATGCGCCAGGACTACTCGGGCGCTCTCTCTGTCGTCGTCGTCGACGATCAGAGTTCGGATGGCACAGCGACGGTCGCCCTGGGAGCGGCGAAGGCGACCGGCCTTGGGGATCCAGGCGGACGCCGCTTCCTGACGATCGCTGGCGCCTCGCCTCCCGCAGGCTGGACAGGCAAAATTTGGGCTATGCAACAGGGGCTTGCTGCGGTTTTGGGTGCCGGACAGACGACCCGGTATGTCCTGTTTGTCGACGCGGACATCTCTCTTTCGCCGGCCCTTCTGGGCCGGCTGGTCGCCCTCGCCGAGACGAGGCGCGCCGTCCTGGTTTCGCTGATGGTGAAATTGCGCTGCGAAAGTTTTGCGGAAAGGTGGCTCGTTCCCGCCTTCGTATTCTTTTTCCAATTGTTGTATCCTTTCCCTTGGGTCAACGATCCGCGCCGCAGGACCGCGGCGGCGGCGGGAGGTTGCATGCTGGTTGACTGCGACGCGCTCGCTGCCGCAGGCGGCTTTGAGGGGCTAAAAGGCGCGCTCATCGACGACTGCGCGTTGGGTGCCCTGATGAAGCGGCGGGGTCCGATCTGGCTCGGCCTGACCCCGGACGCCTGCAGTCGCCGTGCTTACCCGAGGTTCTCTGACTTCGGTCGCATGGTGGCGCGTTCGGCATTCGCCGAACTTCGTTTCTCGGTATTGCGCCTTGCGGCGGCGGTCGCCGGCATGACCCTCGTGTTCGTTGCGCCGCCCTTTATCACCCTTTTCACGCAAGATTGGGCTCGCGCGGCGGGCGCTCTTGCATGGGCGTTGATGGCGTTGGCCTTCGCACCGACGCTCCGGCTTTATGGTCGCCCGCTCGTCTCTGCCTTCGCGCTTCCCGCGGTCGCTGTCGCCTATGTAATCTTCACCCTGCAATCGGCCGTGCAATACTGGCGCGGGCAGGGAGGACTGTGGAAGGGTCGGGTTCAGGCGCCGCTGGCGAAAGTCGGGCGCGCATGACGACGGCTCACTGAGAGTCGCTCCGGCAAAGGGGCCAGAGACGAGAATTTTCCCGTCGCCTCCTGGCTGATCGCGAGCGACCTTCGGCCGGTCATTCTCGCCTTCTATCGCTTTGTCCGCGCCGCCGACGACGTCGCCGATCATCCGGAGCTTTCCCCGAAACAGAAGAACGAACTGCTCAATGGACTTGAAGACGCTCTGTGCGGCCGGCGCGCCGATCCGGAGGCTGAGCCTCTGCGGCAGGCATTGTCCGAGCGCTCGCTTTCGCCGCGGCACGCTCTCGACCTTCTCGAGGCTTTCCGGCTGGACACGCGCAAGAACCGCTACGCGAACTTCGACGAACTGATGGATTATTGTCGGCTGTCGGCGATGCCGGTCGGCCGCTTCGTTCTCGACGTCCACGGTGAAAGACGTGAGTTGTGGCCAGCCTCGGACGCCTTGTGCTCGGCGCTTCAGATCATCAATCATCTGCAGGATTGCGGCGAAGACTATCGCCGTCTCGACCGCGTTTATCTACCCCGGACGATTCTCGACGCGCACGGCGCCAGAGTCGAAATGCTGGCCGCGCCGCGCGCGTCGTCCGCTTTGGCTGGAGCGATCGCGGAGCTCGCCCGCAATGCTGAGGGCCTGGTTCAGCAAGGCGCAGCCCTTGGTCCGCGGATCGCCGGCCGGCGCTTGGCGCTTGAAATCGCGGTGATCCACGGCCTCGCGCGCCGGCTTGCCGGAAGCCTGCAGCGCCGCGACCCGCTGAGCGCAAATGTACGGCTCGGCAAATTCGAGTTCGCCTGGTTCGGGGGCGTTGCGGCAGCTCGGGGTTTGGCGCGAACTATGTTAGAGACGTCAACGGATCGGCGGAGGGCGAGAGCATGAGTGAGAACGCCGCTCCGGCGCGCAGTTCGTTCTACATGGCGATGCGCATATTGCCCAAGGATCGGCGCGAGGCGATGTTCTCGATCTATCGCTTCTGCCGGTCGGTCGACGACGTCGCCGACGAACCTGTCTACCTCTCTGCGGCGCAACGCATGGATCAGTTGGGTCACTGGCGAAGCGCCATCGAAGCGATGTTCGCCGGCGAGGCTCCTCCCCATCTTGCCGATCTCGCCGCGGCCACCCGGCGGTATGACCTACGCCGCGACGATTTCGAAGCCGTGATCGACGGGGTTGCGATGGACGCAGAGCGCAACATTTGCGCCCCCGACTGGCCGACCCTGGATCTTTATTGCGATCGCGTGGCGAGTGCCGTTGGGCGATTGTCGGTTCGCATCTTCGGCCTCCGGCCCCCGTCGGGGGAAGCGCTTGCATTCCACCTCGGGCGGGCGCTCCAATTGACCAACATCCTTCGCGACATCGACGAAGATGCGGCGATTGGGCGTCTCTACCTGCCGCGTGAAGAGCTCGTCGCAGCGAGCGTTCCGACGGACAATCCTCTCGACGCGACGATGAACCCGAGGGTCGCTATTGCCTGCATGGAGGTGGCCCGCCGCGCACGCGGTCATTTCGATCAGGCGCAATCCGTCATGGCGTCCGTTTCGCGCAGGGCAGTGCGAGCGCCGCGGCTCATGGCTGCGGCCTATCGGTCGCTTCTGGACAACATGACGGCTCAGGGCTTCGTGCCGCCGAGGGTGCGCGTCAGGCCAAGCAGAATGCGAGTTCTTGGCGCGCTTCTTTACTACGGCGTCCTATGACCGACCCAGTCGTTCATGTGATTGGAGCTGGAATTGCGGGGCTGAGCGCGGCGCTCCATCTGACCGAGGCGGGCTTCACGACTGTCGTGCATGAGGCGGCGGGTGCGGCGGGCGGGCGTTGCCGATCGTTTTTCGATCCGGCGATCGGGACCGTGATCGACAATGGCAATCACCTTCTACTGTCGGGCAACCATGCCGCCCTCAGCTATCTTAAGCGGGTAGGAACGCTCGATGGCTTATCCGGTCCTGAGGCGGCGATCTTCGATTTCGCTGACTTACGAACAGGCGAGCGCTGGCGGCTCCGACCCAACGACGGGCGGGCGCCCTGGTGGCTCTTCGATCGAAAGCGACGGGCTCCAGGAACGACTTTCCAGGAATATCTCGCTCCACTGCCCATCCTTTGGTCGCCGTCGAGCGCGACGGTCGCAAGCGCCATGTTATGTTCGGGACCGCTTTACGAGCGTCTCTGGCGGCCGGTGCTGCTAGCCGGTCTCAATACCGAACCGAAGGAGAGCTCTGCTGCTCTCGCGGGCGCGCTGCTACGCAACACTCTGGGCGCGGGCGGACGTGCGTGCCGACCGTTGATTGCCAGCGCCGGGCTGTCTCGAACCTTCATCGATCCGGCGATTGCCTTCCTTGTCGGCAATGGCGGAGTCATGAGGCTCAGCGAACGGCTGCGGCAAGTCCGCATCGGGGGGATCCGCGCGACCGCTCTCGAGTTCGAAACGGGCTCGCTGGCGCTCGGGTACAATGATGCAGTCGTGCTGGCGGTTCCGCCATGGACGGCACAGGCTTTGCTGCCCGACATCAAGGCGCCGGATGAGTTCAGGGCGATCGTCAACGCGCATTTCCGCATGGCGCCGCCCGCCGGTCACCCAGCGATTGTCGGCGTGGTTGGCGGGGTGAGCCAATGGGTGTTCGCCTACCCGGGCCGTCTTTCGGTGACGATCAGCGCTGCCGACGCTCTGATCGATCGGCCGCGCGAGGCGCTGGCTGGCGAAATCTGGCAGGAGGTCGCCGAACTGACCGGGCTCGCATCGAGCCTCCCGCCCTGGCGAATAGTCAAGGAAAAGCGGGCGACATTCGCCGCGACCCCGGCTCAGGACGCCAAGCGGCCGGAAAAGCGAACCTTGTGGAACAACGTCTATCTTGCCGGCGACTGGGTCCAGACGGGCCTGCCGGCCACGATCGAAGGGGCGGTTCGATCCGGTTACGAAGCGGCGTCCTGCGTCATCGCGACGGGCCGAACGCGAAGAGCATTCATGGGGGTCGCGCTGCAATGACGCTCGTTGCCCAACATACGCACGATGCGCTTTCGCTCGAGAGGCTCGAGAGCGGCATCGCGCTTGCGGCAAAGTCACTGCACCGAAGACAGCGTGGAGACGGCCACTGGTGCTTCGAGCTCGAGGCCGACGCGACGATCCCGGCGGAATACGTTCTCTTGCGGCACTTTCGCGGCGAGGCGGAGGACGTTGGCCTCGAGCGCCTGATCGGTGCCTACCTCCGTCGCATCCAGGCCGATCACGGTGGTTGGCCGCTCGTTCATGACGGCGGGTTCGACATGAGCGCCAGCGTCAAGGCGTACTTCGCGCTGAAGATGATCGGGGACGATCCTGAGGCCCCGCATATGGCCCGAGCCCGCGCAGCGGTGCTCGATCGCGGCGGCGCCGCGAAAAGCAATGTATTCACTCGCTTCCTGCTCGCTCTCTATGGGGAGATTCCTTGGGGCGGCGTTCCGACGATGCCGGTCGAGATCATGCTGCTGCCGCGCTGGTTTCCCTTTCACCTCGACAAGGTGTCCTACTGGGCCCGCACAGTGCTTGTGCCGCTCCTAGTGCTACAGGCCATGAAGCCGCGCGCCGCCAATCCGCGGGGCGTTCGCATCCCGGAGCTTTTCATCGAGCCGGCGGAGACGGTGCGCCGGTGGCCCGCCGGAGCGCATCAACACTGGGCCTGGGTCAAAGGGTTTGGATTGCTTGACCGGATGCTTAAGTCCGCCGAACCGTTTTTTCCCTCGGGCTCCCGCCGCCGCGCGATCGAAGCGGCGGTTTCCTTCGTGACCGAGCGCCTGAATGGAGACGATGGACTGGGCGCGATCTATCCGGCGATGGCGAACGCGGTGCTGATGTACGACTGCCTCGGCTACCCGAAGGACCATCCCCACGTCGCACAGGCGCGGCGCTCGATCGAGCGGCTGCTGGTCATCGCCGACGACGAGGCCTACTGCCAGCCTTGTTTTTCGCCGGTATGGGACACGGCGCTCGCCGTTCATGCGTTGCTCGAAGCCGGCGATGCGGAAAGCCGCGTCAGGGTAGGTGAGGCGCTGTCGTGGCTAAGGCCCCTTCAGGTGCTCGATGTGGCGGGGGACTGGGCGGCGCAAAAACCGAATGTCCGGCCGGGAGGCTGGGCTTTCCAGTACGCGAACCCGCATTATCCCGATCTCGATGACACCGCGGTGGTCGCGATGGCGATGGACCGGGCCGACCGCGACGTCTTCGGAACTGCGGGCGGACTTTATAAAAAGGCGATCGGCCGGGCGCGCGAGTGGGTGGAAGGGTTGCAGAGCGCCGACGGCGGCTGGGCGGCGTTCGACGCCGACAACACCTGTTACTACCTCAACAATATACCTTTCGCCGACCACGGCGCGCTGCTCGATCCGCCAACCGCCGATGTGACGGCTCGTTGCGTTTCGATGTTCGCCCAGTTGGGCGAACAAATCGACGCCAACCCCTCGCTCGAGCGAGGCGTGCGCGCCTTGCTCGCCGCGCAGGAGTTGGACGGGAGCTGGTTTGGCCGCTGGGGGATGAACTATATTTACGGCACCTGGTCAGCGCTTTGTGCGCTTTCCGCGGCTGGTCAGGATCCTCGCTCAGAGCCCGTTCGCCGAGCCGTCGAGTGGCTGTTCAGCATCCAGAATCCCGACGGCGGCTGGGGCGAAAGCTCGGATAGCTACCAGCTTGATCGCAAGCGCTTCGTGTTGGCGAGCAGCGCCGCGTCCCAGACCGCCTGGGCGCTCCTGGGGCTAATGGCTTCAGGCGAAGCGGACCATCCGGCCGTCGCGCGCGGCATGGCGTATCTTTGCGCCACGCAGCAAGAGGACGGATTTTGGAATGAGCCTTTTCACACGGCGACGGGCTTTCCGCGGGTCTTCTACCTTCGCTACCATGGTTATTCGAAGATCTTTCCCCTCTGGGCGATGGCGCGCTTCCGGAACCTTAAGCGTGGCAATAGCCGCATCGCGCGCCTCGGCATGTGATGATCGAGCGCTCCTGTGGCCTCTTGACGAGGTTTTTTCCAATTCGGGAGAGGAACATTGATCGCTACCGCGCGTTTCGCGATCCCAACAGAAGGCGAACGGCCCGATGCTTCTAGACACAATCAACAGTCCTAAGCACCTGAGGCTATGCAGCCCCGCCGATCTTAGCAAAATTGCCGAGGAATTGCGCGCGGAGACGATACGGTCGGTCGCCGCTACAGGCGGACACCTGGGGGCGAGCCTCGGAGTTATCGAGCTTACTGTCGCACTACACTATGTATTCAGCACCCCCGATGATCGACTGATTTGGGACGTCGGCCATCAGGCCTACCCGCATAAGATCCTGACGGGCCGCCGTCATCGGATGCCGGGCTTGCGCGCCGCTGGCGGCCTGTCGGGATTCACGAAGCGCAGCGAAAGCGAGTACGATCCGTTCGGCGCCGCGCACGCGGCGACATCGATTTCCGCCGCTCTCGGAATGGCCGTCGCCCGGGATCTCCGGCGCCGCAGCCACAATATCATTGCCGTGATCGGCGACGGATCGATCTCGGCTGGCATGGCCTTCGAAGCCTTGAACAACGCCGGCGCGACAAATAGCAGACTGATCGTCATCCTGAACGACAATGAAATGTCCATCGCGCCCGCGGTCGGGGCGATGTCGACCTACCTCACCCGCCTCACGAGAACTCACGCGGCCTGGCGCGGTGAATCGCCGCCGAAAGCGGGCCCTGAGGAACTCGGGGAGGTTCCTCTCGGAGCCTCCGGGACGTCCGCCCCGGCAGGCACGCTGTTCGAACATTTGGGCTTCCACTATGTGGGACCCATCGACGGGCACGACCTCCTTCAGCTTTTGCCCACACTGGAGATGGTTCGCGACTTGGATATCGGTCCCATTCTCGTCCACGCCGTCACGCAAAAGGGAAAGGGATACCGACCGGCGGAAACCTCCGCCGACAAAGGCCATAGCGTCGCGAAATTCGACATGGCGACGGGAATTCAGATCAAATCCAAGTCGGTTGCCCCTTCCTTTACGAAAGTATTCGGCGACAGCCTCGTGAAGGAGGGACTCAAAGACGAGCGCATCGTTGCCGTGACAGCGGCAATGCCGAACGGAACCGGACTGGACATCTTCGGCAAGGCGTTTCCCAACCGAATGTTCGACGTCGGCATCGCCGAACAGCACGCGGTGACGTTCGCGGCCGGGATGGCGGCCGACGGCCTGAAGCCGTTTTGCGCCATCTACTCCACGTTCCTTCAGCGCGCCTACGATCAGGTGGTGCACGACGTGGCGCTGCAGTCGCTTCCAGTGCGCTTCGCCGTTGATCGTGCAGGCCTGGTCGGCGCCGATGGGCCGACACACGCGGGCTCCTTCGACGTCGCCTATCTCGGATGCCTCCCCGGGTTCGTCGTTATGGCCGCCTCGGATGAAGCCGACCTCGCACGGATGGTGGCGACGGCGGCGTCAATCGACGACCGCCCTTCAGCCGTACGCTATCCGCGCGGAGAGGGCGTGGGGACGCCCGTTCCGGAGATTGCGCAGCCGCTCAAGATCGGACGGGGACGCGTAATCCGCGAGGGAAACGACATCGCTCTGCTGTCGCTTGGGGCGCGGTTGGCTGAATGCAACAAAGCTGCAGACGAACTCACCAAGTTTGGTCTTTCGACGACCGTCGCCGATGCGAGGTTCGCCAAGCCTCTCGATATCCAACTCATCCTCGGACTTGCCGACGAACATGAGGCGTTGGTCACCATCGAGGAAGGATCGATCGGCGGATTCGGATCCCATGTTATGCACCTCCTGCTGGAGCATGGGCGTCTGGACGGCGGACTGAAGGCGCGCTCCATGGTCCTGCCTGACGCCTTCCTCGAGCAGGACAATCCGGACGCGATGTACGCCAAGGCCAAACTCGATGCGAACGGCATCGTCGCCAAGGTTTTCGAGGCGCTGAACCGGGAGCCGCAGGTCCGCCGCTTCAATCCCAGCCGCTTTCCCTTCTCGCCGCGCCGGGCTTCCGAAAATAGAACGCCGTTGCGAATCATCCTGGCGAAGCCTCGCGGCTTTTGCGCTGGCGTCGTGCGCGCGATCGACATTGTCGAGCGGTCGCTGGAGAAGTACGACGCCCCCGTCTACGTCCGGCACGAAATCGTTCATAACAAGCGCGTGGTGGACACGCTGAAGGCGAAAGGCGCCCGGTTCGTCGAGGAACTGTCGGAAATCCCAGACAGAGCCGTTGCCATCTTCAGCGCCCACGGCGTGCCGAAGCAGGTCGAGAACGAGGCGGCCGGACGGGGCCTCGTCGTTCACAACGCGACCTGTCCGCTGGTCACAAAAGTCCATAACCAGGCGAAGCGGTACGAGATGCAGGGTCGCACGGTTGTCCTCATCGGACACGCCGGGCATCCGGAGGTCGAGGGAACTCTCGGCCAGATCTCGGCGCCGGTCGCTTTGGTCCAGACCGAGCACGACGTCGAGGCTCTCGACATCCCCACCGATACGCCGGTCGGCTACATCACGCAGACCACGTTGAGCGTCGACGACACCAGGGGGATCATCGCCGCGCTCCAAAGGCGGTTCCACGATATTGTCGGCCCTGACATCCGGGACATCTGCTATGCAACGCAGAACCGTCAATGGGCGGTACGCGAATTATGCAAGGAGGTTGAAATGGTCTTGGTCGTGGGCGCCCAGAACAGTTCGAACTCGAACCGGCTGTGTGAGATCGCGACCCAGATGGGCGTGCCGACCCACCTTATCGCCGATAGCGGAGAGATCCGGCGGGAGTGGGTCGAGGATGTCCGCTCGGTCGGCATCACCGCAGGCGCTTCGGCCCCGGAAGAACTCGTCTCCGACGTGATACGCCATCTCGCGAATCTTCGTCCTGTCGAGATTTCGACCCTCAATGGTCCAGATGAGGTGATCGAGTTCAAGCTTCCGGGGGACCTCGTCGAAGCAAGGACGTCCCGGGCGAGCGGGACGATCATGACAGTTCCTTTCTTCAGGGAAGCGAAAATCGGCGCTTATCTGTTGAGGCAGAAGCTTGCTGGCCGCGACCGCTATCCGCTGGTGCTGATGCTGGAGCCGCTGTTCCGCTGCAATCTCGCCTGCGCCGGATGCGGCAAGATCGACTATCCCGATCCGATACTCAATCAGCGGCTTTCGGTCCAGGAATGCCTCGACGCGGTCGATGAATGCGGAGCGCCCATGGTCGCCATTCCGGGCGGCGAACCTCTGATTCATCGCGAAATCGGCGAGATCGTGAAGGGCATCGTCGGACGCAAGAAGTTCGTGTCCCTGTGCACCAACGCGCTCCTGCTCGAGAAGAAGCTGCACCTGTTCGAGCCGTTCGCCCTATCTCTTCCTGTCGGTCCACCTCGACGGGCTGAAGGATGTCCACGACAAGTCGGTGTGCGCAGCAAGGCGTTTTCGACGTCGCTGTCGTCAGCGATCAGAGAAAGCGCAGCAAAAGGGCCTTTCCGTCAACGTCAACATGACGGTCTTCGATGGTCATTCGGCTACCGAAATCGCCTCGTTTCTCGACTTTACGAGTGCCCTGGGGGTCGGGGTTTCGATCTCTCCGGGCTATGCTTATGAACGCGCGCCGGACCAGGAACACTTCCTGGTCCGACGAAAGACGAAACAGCTGTTTCGGGACGTGTTCGCCCTGGGCAAGGGCAAGAAGTGGCGCTTCATGCATTCCGGCGCTCTTCCTCGACTTCCTTGCCGGCAACCGCGATTTCCGATGCACGCCGTGGGGCATGCCGACGCGCAACGTTTTCGGCTGGCAGAAACCTTGCTATCTCCTCGGCGAGGGATATGCCAAGACGTTCAAGGAGTTCATGGAGACGACCGACTGGGACAGCTACGGGACCGGACGCTATGAAAAGTGCGCCAATTGCATGGCGCATTGCGGCTACGAACCGACCGCGGCGGATGTTGCCTTGACGCGCGCCCTGGTCTGCGGCATGGACGGCGTTATTCGCGGCATTCGCACGACGGGGCCGATGGCGCGCGAGATACCGCTCGACGGGCAGAGGCCGGCGCAATACGTCTTTTCAAATCACGTGGAGCGAATGCTGGCGCAGATTGGTAGTCAAAGCCGAGCCGACGGACGCGAGAACTCACGGCGACGCGCGCCGTCTGTTGCCCGATAGACCCGCGCGAACCGTCGCCGACGGATGCCGGGCGAAAGCGGCCTGCAACCTCAGAACCCCGGCATGATTACGCGCACGGTCGCTTCTGTCATCGAGTTTTGCCTTGCTCATGCTCGATTGGTCGTTGTGGCCGGTCTCATTCTAGCCGTCGGCTGCGGTATCTACGCGGCCGGTAATTTCCGGCTGAATTCGGACATCAATGCGCTGTTGCCGTCAAATGTCGAATGGCGGAAGCAGGAGCTCAAGTTTGAAAGGGCTTTTCAACGTTTTGATCTGTTCGAAGTCGTTGTCCAGGCCCCAACTCCAGAGCTCGCAACCGCCGCCACCAACGAAGCTCACGCAAGACATCGACGCGGACAAGGCGCGCTTCCGCTCGGCTACGGATTTGAGCGGATCAAGCTTTTTTGCCCGTCACAGCCTCCTGTACCTGCCGGTGGAGGAACTCAAGCGCACGGTCGAGGGACTGATCGAGGGCGAGCCGATCATTCATGATCTCGCCACGGACAGAAGCTTGCGCGGCCTCGTCGCGGGGCTTGAGGATGCATTGCTCGGTCTTCAGTCGAACCGGCTCAAACTTGACGACTTCGCCCGGCCACTGAACCTCGTGTCGGACAGTCTGACCGACGTCCTTGCCGGGAAGCCCTCAAGCTTCTCATGGCGGGGACTCGTCGAAGGCAAGCAGCCGTCGTTGAGCGAAAGGCTGGGTTTCATCGAGGTTCATCCGATCCTCGACTTCCACGCCCTCGAGCCGGGCGAGCAGGCTGAGCAGGCCGTAAGGCGGATGGCCGCGCCGATCGCCCCGAAGTACCAAGCCAGCGTTCGACTCACCGGTCCCGTGGCAATCGATGACGAACAGTTCGGAACGATCAGACAGAATGCAGTCCGCAACGGGATTGTGACGGCGGCGATTGTGCTCCTCATTCTTTGGCTCGCCCTGCGGTCCTCGCGCCTGATCGCCGCTCTTGTCGTCAACCTGGCGATTGGCCTGGCGGCGACGGCGGCCCTGGGCTTGTTCATGGTGGGCGCATTCAACATCATATCGATCTATTTCGCCGTCCTGTTCGTCGGCATCGGCGTCGATTTTGCGATCCAGTTCAGCGTTCGCTATCGCGACGAGCGTCATCGGCTGGGCGACTTGCGAGGGGCGCTGACGAGCGGCGGCGCTCGCGTCGCCACCCCGCTTGCGCTTGCCTCGCTGGCGACCGCGGCGGGGTTCTTCTCGTTTCTGCCGACCGATTACAAGGGCGTCTCCGAACTCGGTTTGATCGCCGGCGCCGGGATGCTGATCGCGTTTCTCTGACCGTGACCATCTTGCCCGCGCTCATCTTTTTGTCGAATGCTCCGGGCGAGCCCGAACCGCTGGGTTACAGATTTCTTGCCCCGGTCGACGAGTATCTCGCCAGACACAGGATACCGATCATCGTCGGCACTGCGCTTGTCGTGGCGTGTGCGCTGCCCTCGCTCCTCTGGCTCAAATTCGACTCCAATCCGATCGACTTGCAGAATCCGAAAAGCGAGGCGATCGCGACTTATCGGGAGCTCGAGCGGGATCCTTCGATCGGCGTCAATGCCGCCGAGGCGTTGGCTCCGTCGCTCGACCAGGCGAACGCCGTGGCCAGCCGGTTGAGGAAACTGCCTCAGGTGCTGAGCGCGAGGACCCTTTCGAGCTTCATTCCAGGCAACCAGGAGCAAAAGATTCCCCTCATCCGCACCGCCGCGGAAAAGCTGGCTGGGGCCTTCGATGCGAAGGAAGCCCAGGCCCCGCCAACGGACGCGGAGAATGTCGGGGCCTTGGAGGAGGGGGCGCAACGGTTGACCGAAACAGCCGGCGAGCAGACGGGCCCGGGGGCGGCGGCGGCGCGACGGCTCTCGACGTTGCTCTCCAAGCTCGCACAGGCGGCCCCGGAGGTCCGCGCAAAGGCCACGCAGACGCTGGTCTGGCCGCTGGACGCCGACCTTCAGGCTCTACAGGCTTCGCTCATGGCCCAGCCGGTCACCCAGGACACTTTGCCTCGGGGGCTGATCGACAATTGGGTCGCGGCCGACGGCCGAGCGCGAATTTCCATCGAGCCCAAGGGCAACGCCGATGAACTCGAGGGCTACGGCCGAGTTTGCGCGCGCGGTCCTGGCCATCGAACCGGACGCGACCGAAGGGCCAATCGCGACCCTCAAAGCGGGCGACATGATCCTGTGGGCCTTCATCGAGGCGGGTGCGTGGGCCCTCGCCTCGATCGCAATATTGTTGTTTTTGGTGCTTGGGCGGGTAGGCGACGTGTTGCTCACGCTTGTGCCGTTGGCGCTTGCGGGGCTCGTGACGATGGAGATCATGTCGCTCATCGGCATGTCGTTCAATTTCGCCAACATCATCGCGCTGCCATTGCTGCTCGGCGTCGGCGTCGCGTTCAAGATCTACTACATCATGGCGTGGCGGGAGGGGACGACGCACCTTCTCCAGACGCCGTTGACCCGCGCGGTGATCTACAGCGCGCTGACGACGGCGACCGCCTTCGGCAGCCTGTGGTTTTCGAGCCACCCCGGCACCTCGAGCATGGGCAAGCTGCTGGCGCTGTCGCTCGCCTGCACTTTGGCGGCCGCTGTCCTGTTCCAGCCTATCCTGATGGGAAAGCCGCGCGACGGCGGCCGGCCCTGAAGGATCTTTTCGAGAATGGAGATCCCCTATGTCCTTTCGGCGCGCCTTTCTGACGGCTACAATCCTTGTCTGCGCTTCAAACGCCTTCGCGCAGTCCGGAACTCCCGAGGAGCAGACCGCCTGCCGGCCCGACGTTCGCCGTTTCTGTTACCGAATTGGCGCGAACGAGGGCTCGAACGCGCTACCTTAAGTGCCTGGAGGAGCATCGCGACAAGCTTAGCGTCCGATGCCGTACGGTTCTGGAGAACCACGGCATGTGACGGGGACGCGCAAAGTGACAAATCCGGCCCCAATCCGATCATGAATCCGATCCATTGCGGGGCAAGAAGGCCCCCGACTTCAACAGGCAATCAAGGGAAATCGCATGAGAGTCGCATTTATCGCTGCGGCGTTCGGTTTGGCTCTGACGCCCGGGTTCGCCCAGTCGGCGGCCGAGCAGACGGCCGCCGGTTTTTGGCAGCAGGTCGACAGCGACGGCCATGTCGGCGGGTGGTTCTACTTCGTCGAGAAGAACGGCCGGTTCGAGGGCCGTCTGGTCAAGATGTTCAAGCGGCCCGGCGAAAACAGGACGTTCACTGTCTGCGCGAAATGTCAGGGCGCCCAGAAGAATGCGCCGATGCTGGGCCTGACGATCGTCAAGGGCATGCGGCGCGACGGCCTCAAATACGACGAGGGGACAATCCTGGATCCGCGCGACGGCACGGTCTATCATGCTCAGATGGAATTGAGCCCCGACGGCGAGAAGCTGTCGGTGCGCGGCTATTTGGGAATCCCGCTCCTCGGCCAGACGCAGGTTTGGAACCGGCTGCCGGACAACGCCATACCGGCGGCGGAAATTCCGAAGGAATTGGTTTCGGCCGACTCTCAGTGAGGGCGTAGCCGTGCCAGGGATCAAAGGCCGGCGCGAGGGAACGCGTCCCGCGCTCCCGACGCCCGGCCCAGAAGCGAACGCGCTGCCGCCGTCGCTGCGAGACAGGCGACCGCCGCCACGCAAAACACCGCGGCGGCCTTGATGGGGGCCGGCCAGGCGACGCCGAGAAGGGCATACTGCATCCATACGACCGGCGCATAGTGAAGGACATAGACGCCGAGAGCGTTGTCCGAAACGGTCGCGATAACTGGCCAGCGGGACCTGGCGCCGAAACGCAGGCAGATCGCCACGGCGAAAACGACGCTGCACGAGCCGGCCAGCGCATAGCTCGCGTCGCCCGCGATCGCCAGAGGCAAGGGCATCCCCTCGCCGAGGCGGATCGTCAGCGCTGTCAGCCCCATCCACAGGATGAGCGATGCCGCCGCCGCGGCCATCCAGGTCTTCCAGTTGCTCGCAGCGGCTCCCCTCGGCCGCAGCAGGCCGCGGCCGAGCCCGTTGGCGCCGATCGCCACGCCCGCGAAATAATAGGCGGCGTAGAGCAGGGGACGACTGAGCTGAAGCGCGAAAGGGCCGAGGGCCCCCCAACGCCACGGCGTGAAAAGCAGCGCCAGCGGCAGATAAGCGGCGACGGCGATCACCATCCACGCCGCAAAAGCGAGTTCAGGCTTCGGTTCGAGGCGTCGGGCCGCCGAGGCGACTTTCTCTCCGAGGAGCCGATGCGCTCCCGCCGCGATCCCGGTCAAACCCAATAACACCCACAAGAACCACATCGGGCCGATCGGCAGGAACGGCAGGGCGAGATATTCGTGCGCGTATCCAGCGAGGCTCGGCCTCACGGCCGTCTCCAGGTAGACCGGGTAGAGCGCGACCGGCATCACTGCCACGAGGCCGAAAAGAAGCGGGCCGCCGAGGCGCCGGAACCGCTTCCCGAGGAATTTGCGGACCCCCTGCCGTGCTAGACTCTGCCAGGTGAAGACCCCGGAGAGAAAGAACATCAGGCCCATCAAATAGACGTCCTGCCAGGCGCAAAAGACGTCGAAGCCGAACCAGCGTTGCTGATCGATGACAGGGAATGCGAGCCAGCCATAGGGCGGTCGATCGAAAGCATAGGGCGTCGCGCCATTGGAGCCCAGATAGGGCAGCATGGCATGCAACATCAGGACGAACGTGATCGCCAGCCCTCGCAGATTGTGCAGCGCGACGCTCGCTGAGACATATTCGGTCTCGGCGGCTTTCGGCGCCGGTCCGCGCGTGGACGAGGACGTCGACCGGCCGCGCGGTCCGGCGCGGGCGATTCTGTCCTTCGTCGTTGGGGGTTGCGGCGCTTTCCGGAGCCCGTAGGTGTCGGACCGCAAGGTCTCGGTCATGTCTTTTGTTCCGGGCGCCTGTTTTCCAGACAACCTGCGCAACTCGAGAACGTTCCTGCGGCCGCACGCCACATTGCGCGGCCATCGCCCCGGTTACATTGATCTTAAGGCTGGAACGGCAAAACTGGGAAAGGCGCGGTCGTCCGAATGAGTTTTCAGGAGAAGGTCGCCCGGCGGCAGAGGTTCCCCGCCAGCAAACGAGCCTCAGCGATTCGCCTCGGAGAGAGAGCCAGCCGATGAAGACCGCCGAATTCGTTGTCGCCAAACGGCCGAGCCTTCGCGACATCGGGCGATTCCCCGAGGTCGAGTTCGGCGACTATGAGCGCGGTCTCGCCGAGTTGCAGGAGGCGTTGCAGCGCGTGCAGCAGGCCTATCTCGGCACCCCCCACCGCGCCGTCATCGTGCTGGAAGGATGGGACACGGCCGGCAAGGGCGGGGTCGTGCGGCGGCTCGGCTGGGCGCTCGATCCGCGGAGCTTCAAGGTGCACACCATCGCCGCGCCCGGCGAGCGTGAGAAAACGCTGCACTATCTCCAGCGCTTCTGGGAGCGTCTGCCGGAGCATGGCCGGATCGTGGCGTTCGACCGTTCCTGGTATGGCCGCGTGCTGGTCGAGCGGGTCGAAGGCTTCGCCCTCGAGGACGAATGGCGCCGCGCCTACGAGGAGATCAACGAATTCGAGCGCATGCTTGTCGCCGACGGGGTGCGGCTGGTGAAACTCTTCCTGCACATCACGCGCGACGAACAGCTGCGCCGGTTCCGCAACCGTCTGGCCAATCCGTTGAAGCGCTGGAAGCTCTCCTATGAGGACTTCCGCAACCGCGAGCGGTGGACCGATTACGAACTTGCGATCGAGGAGATGATGCAGAAGACTTCGACGCATCGCGCCCCCTGGCACCTGATCCCGGCGAACGACAAGCCCTATGGGAGGCTGGCAGCGCTCCGCATCATCGCCGACCGCCTGTCGAAGAACGTGTCGCTCGAGCCGCGCGCGCTCGACCCCAAAATCGTCGAGGCCGCCGAACGCTTTCTCGGCATCCGTCTCCCGGCCGAGCTGGCGAACGGCCCTCGATCGGCGAGACTTCTCCGGGGCCGGATGACGCCGGTCATTCCGCCTTCGGCGATCCGCCGAGACGCGCCATCAGCCCGCCGTCGACCCGCACGACCTCGCCGGTGATGAACGAGGCGGCGGGGGAAGCGAGAAACGCCACCACTTCGGCGATTTCCGCCGGATTCGCCGCGCGTCCCAGCGGATGCATGGCCCGGATCGTCGCCCAGACGTCATCGGGGTTTGCGGCGAGCGCGACCGATTCGCGCAGCATCGGCGTATCGACCGAGGCCGGCGCGACGCCGTTGACGCGGACGCCGTACGGCGCGGCGTCGACCGCCATCGCATGCACGAGGCCGATGATCCCGTGCTTCGCCGTCGCGTAGGCGACGACCCCGGCCTGGCTGGCCAGGCCCTGGACCGACGCCATGTGCACGATCGACCCTTTGGCGGCGCGGATCAGCGGCATGACCGCCTTCGAAATGAGAAAGGCGCCCGTGAGATTGACCGCGATGACCTCGTCCCACAGGGTCTCGCTCGTAGTCTCGACCGTGCCGTAACGCTGGATGCCGGCGTTGTGGGACAGGACGTCGAGACCGCCGAGCGCCGCCGCCTCGTCCGCCGCCCGCCGGCAGTCCGCGCCGGAAGCGACCGAGCCGGCGACGATCCGGATCCGGGCGCCGGCGGCGAGCTCCGCCGCCGCCTCCTCGAGCGCGGCGGCGTCGATATCCATCAGCACGAGGGAATCGCAATCGCGCGCCATCCGCCTGGCGATGGCGCGGCCGATGCCTTTCCCGGCGCCGGTGATCAAGGCGCGCATGACGGACCCTCCTGAAGCGCTCGACGCAGCTTCTTTTATAGAGGCAGCCTCGGGCGACCGCATCTCTCCGAGGAATTCCCTGCCTACAGGGAAAAGAATTGGGAATTTCGCTCGTTGCGGCCCCTTGGCCGGTTTCTCGCCCCAAAACACTCACGCGGACAGACGCTTGCAGGCAGATTCCCTTGAGCGGCCGAGCAGGGAATGAATTCGTCGGAGCAGGGCGTTTATTTTGCCTGAAACCTGGAGAGCAGGGAATTGGCGCGCGGATCGTAAAAACGCCCATTCGCATGGAAAAAGCGGCGGCGGGCGTAACGCGTCGCGATCAACTCCGCTGGCGGGCGGCGGCGCTCCTGGGCGCGCCCGCGGCCCCGGCGCTGGAAGCCGCCGCCAGCGCCGGGGCGGGCGGATTGGCGGCGATCTTTTTCGCCAGTTCGCGTAGCGCCGTCTCGTCCAGGATCTCCTTCTCGAGCAGAAGCTTCGCCCCTTCCTCGAGCAGGCCGCGGAGGGCTTCGAGGATGGCGACGGTCCGCCGGAATGACGCCTCGACGATATGCTGCACCGCCTCATCGATGGCGTGCGCGGTCTCGTCGCTGTACCGGCGCTCGCTCCAGCCCTGCGGCGTCGGCCCGCCCCCGAGGAACGGCGAGGGCGGGCTTTCATACGAGACGGGTCCGACGCTGGGGTCCATGCCGAAGCGCGCCACCATGTCGCGGGCGATGTCGGTCACCTTGGCGAGGTCGTCCGCCGCGCCCGTGGAGGTGTGCCCGTAGACGATCCATTCCGCCGCGCGCCCCCCGAGCAGCACCGCCATCTTGTCTTCGAGATCCTCGCGGGTCATCAGGAAGCGATCCTCGGACGGCCGCTGGATGGTGTAGCCGAGGGCGCCGACGCCGCGCGGGATCATCGAAACCTTGTGGACCGGCTCGCCGCCCGGCAGCGCCATCGCCGTCAGCGCGTGGCCCATCTCGTGATGGGCGACGATGTCGCGCTCCTTCGGGGCCAGCACGCGCTTGCGCTTCTCGAGGCCGGCGACCATGCGCTCGAAGGCGTTGGTGAAATCGGCCATCGTGATCTCGGCGGCGTTCCGGCGGGTCGCGATCAGCGCGGCCTCGTTGACCAGCGTGGCGAGGTCCGCGCCGGTGAACCCCGGCGTCAGCGCGGCGATCTTCTCCGGCGTGACGTCGGCCCCGATCCGGCGACCCTTGAGATGGATCTTCAGGATGTCGACGCGCCCGGCGCGGTCGGGCCTGTCGACCAGCACCTGCCGGTCGAACCGGCCCGCCCGCAACAAGGCCGGATCGAGAATCTCCGGCCGGTTGGTCGCCGCCAGCAGCACGACGCCGGTCGTCGAATCGAAACCGTCGATCTCCACCAGCAGCTGGTTCAGCGTCTGCTCCTTCTCGTCGTGGCCGCCGAACGGATAGGCGCCGCGCGCCCGGCCGAGCGCGTCCAGTTCGTCGATGAAAATGATCGCCGGCGCCCGCTCGCGCGCCTGGACGAAGAGATCGCGCACGCGCGCCGCGCCGACGCCAACGAACATTTCGACGAATTCGGAGCCGTTGATGGAGAAGAAGGGCACGCCCGCTTCGCCGGCGACGGCGCGCGCCAGCAGCGTCTTGCCGGAGCCGGGCGGCCCGACCAGGAGGACGCCCTTGGGGATGCGCGCGCCGAGGCGGCTATATTCCTTCGGGTTCTTGAGGAAGCGGACGATTTCCGCCAGTTCCTCCTTGGCCTCGTCGACCCCGGCGACGTCGTTGAAGGTCGTCTTGGTGTCGGTCTCGACAAAGATCTTGGCCTTGCTGCGCCCGATCGACATCAGGCCGCCGAAGCCCTGGCGATCGGCGACGCGACGGAACCAGAAGATCCAGATGCCGAAGAACAACAGGGTCGGAACGACCCAAGACAACAGCGTCGAGAGAAACGTGCTCTGGATCTCGCCGGAGAATTTCACATGGTGCTGTTCGAGCTGGTTGGCGAGGTCGGGAGCGACGATTGTGGTCTCGAACATCCGCTTGTTGTCCTGCGGAGTCTTCCACGTCCCCTGGATGGAGCTGCCCGAGACCCGGACCTCGGCGATCTTGTCGCTCTTCAAGTCGCTCAGGAACTGGCTATAGGGAATGACGGCGACCTGCTGGTTGAACGCCCAGATGTCCTGCAGGATGAAGACGCCGATCAGCGCGACGACGAGATACCAGGCGTGCCACTGGTGCTTCTTGCTTACCGTCGCCATCGCGGCTCCGACAGTCGAAATCTCTCCCGGCGACTTAACGCGGCTCAGCCCGGAATGTTGCCGTTCGACGCGAAGGCCGCGGCCCCGCGGAAGTTCAAGCTAGGCCGCTTCGAGCCGCGCGGATGAGCCTCGCGGCTACTTCGAAGCGCACGATTTTACAGCAAAAAGGCCTCGCTTGTCGCTTGCCCCAAAGCAGATTTCTTCAGTCCGAATGGTCCAATGAATGCGTGGTTCGGCTGACAAATTCATCGCGAAGGGCATGAAGAGCGACAGAGTTCTTTGCGCGTGTCTCTTTGTGTGCTTCGTGTCTTCGTGGTGAATTGGGCCCGACTCGATGTGTTGGGTCGCCTAAGAATCTCTGCCATGAAAATGGCTCCGGGAATTGGGGTAGTGGGTCAGTCTGAAATTCTGTTAACGATTTCGGCATAAAACATGCGTGTGGATTGACACGAATTGGAAAAACGGCAAACTCGTGGCAAGAGATCCGGATCTCCTCGAGGAGGGAACTCCGCGCCCCATGCCGCATTTCTACAAAGGGGTGGGTGTCGGAACGTTCTTGCACTCACGCGATCTGAGGAGAACTGGAATTAGTCCTCGGTTACCAGCGGCTCCCTTCAATTCGGCGGCCATAACGGGGCATGTCGCGCGCGCGACTACGATATCTCCCTGCATCTCGATAACGCGATCATTTAGCATCGCAAAGGCTTACGCCATAGAAGGTTCCAACCCGCGACCGACGGTATCTATGCCCGCATACGTCTATACCATTGATCTGCCGGATGATCCCAATCCCCTTGCGCTCGGCATGAAAGTTGTGGACCCCCTGCAGATCATTGCGGCGAGCGTGACCCTCTTGGCGTCTCCATCATATCAACACGACGGGGACAAAAAGTTTTTGTTAGGTGTGGTGGACCCTAAAGGACATCGTCAAAATCTACAAAGACTGGCAGTATTTGCGGTTCCTGGTCCGATATCGAGGACGCCGTCCTTGAGCATAGAATTGGAGACGATGGTATTCGCGTTGCGCGATGCCGAGGCTTTGGTTGTAGGGGATCTGCCTGCTAGTAGCGTCATAGACCGAATGAGTGTCCATTGATCAATCGAAGGACCCATACCCATGCCAGAAGGCGGCTTTGTCAATCTTCAACCAAAAATCGAGTCGTCAGGCGGCCTGACCTTCTGCAAGGCCGAGTGGTGGAGCGATGATCCTCGATTTGTCGTTGTGACCTATTCATACAAGAATAGCGAGAAGTGGGTCCGAATGGATTTGGACAAACAGCGATTCATTGACCAACAGGACGATACTCATCTGGATGACCTAATAAATAGACAAACTTACCATATATGGAAAGTAATAATCGCCGAACTCGAATTATCGCACTCAATGTCGCATTAGACACATAGGCGTTTCTTGTATCGACCACGCTTCCCGGCCTTCGGTTCGACGGCCTCCCACAGCGCTACGATATCCGAAACCTTCCAGAGGCGATTAGACACGCCGGCCGCGATCGCGGGCGACATGCGAAGTTTCGTATATACCTCGACGAAGTTGTAATACATCATGTGAAGCGCGACGGCGTAGGCGCGGTTTTCAACCTTTTTCGACAAGGCGTTCGTTATCCGAGTGAAGCGGCGCATATGCATCCGCATCGTAAGGTTTTGGCGCTCGATAAACGATGTTGAAACGTTCTCCGGATCGGGCTTACCTTCAGTCCGCTGCTTAGTGATGCCAATGCACTCAGCGGGGCTATAGCGACCTCTAGCGCTCTCGGGCGAAGCGCCGTAACCCTTGTTTAGGATGGCATAGTCGATATCAGCCCCGAACGTATAATACAATATGTGCGTCATTCATCATCGTTAGACTCTTTCAGCATCCGCATCGCACGTTCTCTCAACCTCTGTTTGCCCCTCAAATCTCCATCGTCCATTCTCCTATTGCCTATTCTTATGGTTACCGTATCTCCGGACGGCGCTTGTCCAGAACCATATCCATTGGTGATGCCACTGAGCGCTTCTTGCAAGGCTTGTGGCGGCGCGCGTCCTCCTTTTTGTGATAATTCTTGATATTGGCGATTAGTGTCTTCAGTTAGCTGCCAGGTAACATTAACCCCTTCTGGTACATTGTCATCAGTACTGACAAGACCGCACGGCCATCCGGCACTGATTAGAGCCGACCTAATGTCATAGGCGTAACTTCTCGCCTCCTCGTAATTGACAGCAGTTAATTTGACATTGTTAAACACAGGGGCCCCTTTGAGGGTGTCAACGATTCTCTTTATCTGTTTGTCCGACAGGTGTCTTGGAAGAACGTAACGCCGCAGCGCTGACTGAATCTCTGCATTGGTGGATCTTGAGTCCAGTATTAGGGCTATAGAACATCCAACCAACAGAATGGCTCCAATGAGCGCTCCGCCAACAAGCCACATCTGCCAACTCCGCGCAGTCGTTACACGTCGCATCGGAGTGGAAATATCCTTTCGACGGACGGCGTATTCAAGGCTGGCAAAGGCAAGTATTAGCGCGCCTGCCACTACCCACACTTGCCATGAGACAAAACCTGTTGTCATGGCAATGACCTGATAAACCCGAGGCAAATGGCTGGAATATTCTTCTGGCACCCATTCCGAAAGCGCCAAATCCCAAATGCCGCTGGCCGCCCAAAGAGCGAGAAGCAACCGGACGAACGGTTGCCTTGACAGATCGCCGAGAAATTGGAGGCGACTTGATACCTGCGCCATGCCCATATACCTGACTCAGCTCGCTGGTCTACGCAACGGCAGTCAGGCCGAAATCCAACCAGCGCGCCTCGCGCGGTCACATTCACCGATGCTCTCCACCTCCGGTTAGGTGGCTCGCGCCGAGCGGAAAGCTTGTGGCGGATGCGCCATAATACCGGGCCTCTTCCACGATGCCCGCTATCAGGGTCTGTATGGAATGAGCCTCGCTGACTTACGGTTGATAAAGGGACTCAAGGGATCAGATCAGCTTTTTGATCGCGCAGGCCCACTTGAATTGTCTGCAAATGACTTTCAGATGAACCTTGCAGCGAACGTGATCAAGAAAGAACAAATACGCGGCGAGGATAGGGCGATCAGTCGAAACCGAGAGGTTGCGAAACATGTGAGAGGAACCATAGCGGCAAGCGGCGGAACTCTCCCAGAGAATCTTCCCCTTGAAGAGCCCATACGGAACGTCGAGAAGCGAATTAAAGGAAAGCAAAGGCAAATTGGCCCTAGCGATCCTTCCACCTAGCAGATGCGGTCTTCTTGGCGATTTCCGCGCGCCGCTCTGGCGTCATTTTGGCCGCCCGCGCTGGTCCGCCCTTCTTGCCCCATGGCGGACGCCGCCGGATCAACGCCGCGCTCTTCGGGCGTGCGATCCCGATCCTCAATCTCGCCGGTCAGGATATCGACCATGAGCTTGGCGAGTTGGTTTGTGTCGCGGGGGCGTTTTCGGCCCTTAGACGCGCTGGGCATTGGGTATATTTCCATCGCGGACTACGGCCTTGTGCTCGTCACCGAGCAATACCCGCTTGCGCGCCCCCAATAGAAGGTAATCGTCTTTCCGAGCTCTTCGGCTTTCGCGGCGGCTTCACCAATGGTTCGGAACGGAGAGCCTATGGCGTCAACACCGACCTTTCCGTCTGACCCAATGCCATGCATCTCAATCCAAAACATGCTTGCACTCGATGTTGCGGGTCTGAGAAATCATATAGGGACTGCGACCCAAGAGCGACGCATGTCAACCCCACCAAATTTCAGACTGGCCCACTACCCCTAAAGCAGATTTCTTCAGCCACCCCGACGAATGATCCAATGAACGGGCGGTTCGACTGGCAAATTCACCACGAAGGGCACGAAGAGCGACAGAGTCCTTTGTGTGTCTCTTTGTGTGCTTCGTGTCTTCGTGGTGAATTCGGTCCGAACTCGATGCGTCGGGTCGTCTAAGAATCTCTGCCATGAAAATAGCTCTCAGGAATTGGCGTCGTGCGGCCGGCCCGTGATTTTCATCCATAATGGCGCGCCCGCGGGCGCTGGTTGGCTGCTTAAATATGACCGCAGGCCCAACGCGGCACGACAATGCAAAGGGAAAGAAGGGCCCAGGGCGACGCGCCCTGTTAAGCCGACGCTAACTCTGACGCCGGGATCGGCGGCGAAGCAACAATTCCGCCGCAAAAAAAACCTCAAGGGGTCGTTAACCCAGCAGCGTGGAATTGACGAAAGATGGTCGGGACCCAGTCAATGAAGATCGACGCCGAGTTGAATTCCGAGACTTCATCCGCCGCGGGGGAACCCGACGCGCAGACCCATGGCGAATCGCCGGCCGCAACAGCGCCGGAATCTGAGGCGGCGATGCCGGCGGCGGCGACGTCGGAGGGTTCTCCCGCCGGCGCCGCGGAAGACGGCCAGGGGAAAGCTGTAATGACGCGGGTCGTTGAGCCTTCCGTCGAAAAGGGGAAATCGTCCGCGGCCGCGGAGACCGCGCCGTCCGAAGCGGCGGCGGTCGATCCTCTCGGGGAGGCGCTGGCGGCGCTCGACCGCAGGGATTATGCGACGGCCCAGCGGCTATTTGAGGCGCTCGGCCGGAAAGACGCCGCGGCCGCTATCGCGAACGCCTTGGCGGCCCTGGATCGCAAGGATTATGCGACGGCTCAGGGGCTTTTTGAGGCGCTCGGCAAGACAGGTCCCGGCGGCGCGCTGGCGAGCGGATGGGGGCCGGCGGCTGCGGCGACCGCCAAGCCCGCGGCATCGATGTTGGGTCCGATATCGTTCGGGTCCCGCGGCAAGGCGCAACAGAAACCAGTAACAACGCCGCCCGAAGTCATTCCGCTTCCCGATGCGGCGTACCGCCAGTCTCTGCCGCAGGCAAAGAAGGCGAAAGCGCGCGGTCTGAAGACGCTTTTCCTCCGAACCGGCTTGGTGCTGTTTGCGGCCTGCGCCGCATTTGAGATGTATGTTTCGCCTCTGAACGGGACGGTCGCCGCCACCAAGAACCAGGTGATGACGAGCCTTGCCTCAACTGTGGGTCTTCTCGAGCAGCCTCTTGAGGCGATCGCCCGCCCCTGGCGACGGGATGAGGAGCGCGCCGCGCTGCGCGACGTCAGCGCCGCGCTCACCCAAGTGACGATCCGGCTCGACCAGATCGAGCAAGAGCACGGAGCGCGTCTGGATAAGCTCGGCGAGCGCATCGACCAGGAGTCCTCCACGAAATCTGCCGATATTGCGACGAGGCTCGACAGGCTGGAGAAAAAAGCCGCCGTGGCGACTGTTCCTGCCTCCGAATTTTCCGATGTCGCAGCGAGGCTCGATCGATTGGAGAAGAGAGTAACCGTCGCGGCTGCGCCTGCCTCCGAATTTGCTGACATCACGGCGAGGCTCAATAAGCTGGAGAAGCGGGCGGAAGCCGCGGCCGCGCCTTCCCCGGAAGGCGCCGACAGCGGGGCGAAGCTCGATAAGGCGGACAAGAGAGGCGCCCTGGCCGCAAGTTCGGCCAAGCCCCTCCCGCCGGCCAAGCCGAAACAATCGACGCTTTTGGCGACAGCGGAACCTTCGCCCTCGGATGAGATAGCCGCCCCGGCCAAGCCGAAGCCTTTGCTCCGGAATTATAGCGTCGAGGAGGTACGCAACGGCGTTGCGGTGGTCGACAGTCGCTATGGCCCGCAAGAGGTGGCGCCCGGGGATATTATCCCCGGCGCGGGGCGCGTGTTGCGAATCGAGAGACGGGGCGGCGATTGGGTCGTTCTGACAAGCGTCGGCGTCATCGCGAGGGGTCCGGGGCCCTACTAGAGCGGGTTTCGATCGGGTTGACCGTCATCGCCGGGCTTGACCCGGCGATCCATGGACCCGCGGGTCAAGCCCGCGGGTGACGGAAAACGAGTCTTCCTGATCGAAACCAGCTCTAGCGCTGATCCGTAGAAAACGCTTGGCTCGGCTGCGCCATTCCTCGTCTTGACGCAATGCGCCCCGGTTCGCTTTCGTTTCGGCGAGCTTTTTCTGCACGTCGGCGATGACATCGCAAAGGCTCGCTGTGAGAGCGTCGAGCGCTGCAGCAGCCTGGCCACGCCACCGCGACCACGCCCCCCGCTGTCGATCCGCCAGCAGACGCTCGGCCCGCCATCGCCATTCGTCGCGATCGTGCCGCAGTTCGTCCTGGTTCACCTTCATCTCGGCGAACGTGTCTCTCATGGCCCGCAGTTCGGCCTCGACTTCGGCGAGACGGGTGAACAGGGAGGGCTGCAAACCTACCCCCGACCTCGTCCAGCGCCGTCCTGCGCCGGACCCGTTCGGCCCGAGCGGAAGACGTCGGCGCGGTCATTTTCGCCGCCTCGCCCTTCGGCTCGAAATCGACACGACAGGCACGGGACCGTCCTCCGCGAGAAGCGCCGGCGACAATGAGGCGAAAAAGTTACCGCATCGTAAGCGCCGGCGCTGAGCAGCGTCGCCGGAGGAGGTCAGTCGCCATGCGCTTGAGGCGCCAGTGGCGCGCGTCGGCCAAATTGGAGGTGTGCGATCCTTCCCCCCTTGCGGGGGAAGGTGGCGTTGCGAAGCAACGACGGATGAGGGGTCTGGCGCGCGAGCGCCGGCTTGCTGCGCGCCGTGCGCAATTTTTCGTCCTGACGAGTGCCGCAGATAAAATTTCAAGAGCGAAAGCCGCGGCTTGCGCCGCGACCCCTCATCCGGCCGGCTGCGCCGGCCACCCCCGGGTCAAAGCCCGGGGGGGAGAAGGCGCGACCCTTCGATCGCTTCGCGACGCGCTGGCGGTCAGCGCCAGCCGGATGCCCGTCGCGTATGTCGCCTTTCCGATGCTGCGGCGGCGAGTCGCTCCAGCAGGGTGAGACGGCGACTTTCTGGCGGATCGAAGCGCGTCTCCTCGTCCACAATCGGCCGCCGCTCAGTCGGCTCCGGAAATGGGATGACCGGCGATGGAGGATGCGGCGTTTCGAACTCCGCGACCTCGGCGATGGGTG
Organism: uncultured Alphaproteobacteria bacterium; assembly: GCA_963820795.1. Lineage (GTDB taxonomy): Bacteria > Pseudomonadota > Alphaproteobacteria > Rhizobiales > Beijerinckiaceae > Roseiarcus. The sequence continues at coordinate 103,630 of CAWGBJ010000006.1, read as the reverse complement.
AATGCGTCTCGACCGTGCTGACGGACGTTCGCGCGGTCTGATCCGGCGGGGGAGATGCAACGCCCGGGTGGCGAACCGGCTCGGCCAAGGACCGAGCGGACATAGGCTCGGTCCGGAGATTGCCGGTTTGATCGATGCCCGTCGCGACGACCGACACCCGTATTGCGTCCTCGAGAGCGGGCTCGAGGATCGCGCCGACGATGATGTTGGCGTCCTCGTCGACTTCCTGGCGAATCCGGGTCGCGGCTTCGTCCACTTCGTACAGGGTCAGTTCCTTGCCGCCGGCGATCGAAATCAGGAGGCCGCGAGCTCCATTCAATGAGGCGTCGTCGAACAGCGGGTTGGCGATTGCCGCCTCGGCGGCGCGAAGGGCGCGACCTTCCCCGCTCGCTTCGGCGGCGCCGATCATCGCGGCGCCCATTTCATACATGATCGCGCACACGTCGGCGAAGTCGAGATTGATCAGGCCCTCCTTGACCATAAGGTCGGTGATGCAGGAGATGCCCGAGCAAAGCACCTGATCGGCGATCGCGAAAGCGTCGGCGAAGGTCGTCTTCTCGTTGGCGACGCGGAACAGGTTCTGATTCGGGATGATGATCAGCGTATCGACCGCCTTTTGCAGCTTGTCGATGCCGGCTTCAGCGACCCTCATGCGGCGGCCGCTCTCGAAATGGAATGGCTTGGTGACGACGCCGACGGTAAGGATGCCCATCTCACGAGCGGCTGCCGCGATGACGGGGGCCGCGCCGGTGCCGGTGCCGCCGCCCATGCCGGCGGTGAGGAAAACCATGTGTGAGCCGGCGAGGCAGTCGCGAATTTCCTCCAGCGTCTCCTCGGCCGCCGCCTTTCCGATCTCGGGCTTCGAGCCGGCGCCGAGACCCTCCGTCACCTGAAGGCCCATCTGGATGACTCGTGGGGCGCGCGACGAGGCGAGCGCCTGCGCGTCGGTGTTGGCGACGACGAAGTCGACGCCGGACAGGTTGGAGATGATCATGTTGTTGATTGCGTTGCCGCCCGCGCCGCCCACGCCGCACACCACGATGCGGGGCTTCAGCTCTTTCAGTTGGGGGGCCTTCAGATTGATCGGCATACCGTCTTGCCTCTCCTGTTGGGCGCGCGCCGACGCCGCCTCGTCCCCGCCACGGCCGAAAGGCTGGCCAGTCAGGGATCGCTTTTCCGCCAGCGCCGGCGCTGTGACGCATGTCCGACTCTCTCAGGCCTGCCGGTGCGTCGGGCTGGAGACTTCACCTATAGGGTTAATGCCCGGTTAAGAGGGAGGCGCCGCGAACCGCAATTGGCGGTTTGGTCGAGTTCGGTTTGTCGGGATGGGAACCAAGCGCGAGGTTTGCCGTCATTGCGAGCAAGCGAAGCAATCCATCGGCGTAGGGCGCCCCTGTGCGGCATGGATTGCTTCGTCGCTGCGCAACTCGCAATGACGGCGGCGGTTCAACCCGATCGCAACTATGCTTCGTTCCTCGCCTGGCGCGGCCTCCGTCATCCGCCCGCCAGCCCGCGCTTGCGGAAGAGCGCCCGCGGCGACGGGTCGCGGCCGCGGAAGCGCCGATAGGCCTCGTCATAGTCGCGGCGGCCGCCGGCCGCATAGACGAAATCGCGCAGCCTTTGGGCGACGTCCGGATCGAAGATGTCGCCCTGCTCCTCGAAGGCCTCGAAGCCGTCGGCATCGAGAACTTCCGACCAGAGATAGCTGTAATAGGCGGCCGAGTAGCCGCCGGAGAAAATGTGCTGGAAATGCGGGGTGCGGTGGCGCATGGCGATCCCCGCCGGCATGCCGATCCGCGCCAGTTCACGGCCCTCGAAGGCGACGACGTCGACATCCGCGGGCGACGGATCGAGGTGCAGCTTGAGGTCGACGAGAGCGGAGGCGGTGTATTCGACGGTGGCGAAGCCCTGGTTGAACTGGCGCGCCCGCAAGATCTTGCCGAGCAGCGCCTCCGGCATCGGCTCGCCGGTCCTGGAATGCACCGCAAAACGCCGCAGCATCTCGGGCTGCTCGATCCAGTTTTCGTAGAGCTGCGAGGGAAACTCGACGAAATCCCCGGCGACATGGGTGCCTGAGATCAGCGGATAGGTCACGTCCGACAGCATGCCGTGCAGCGCGTGGCCAAACTCGTGGAAGAGCGTCCTGACGTCGGCGAAGCTCAGAAGGCTCGGCTCGCCCGCGCCGCCCTTGGCGAAATTCATCACGTTGACGACGATCGGCAATTGCGGGCCGTCCAGCTTCTGCTGACCGCGGAAGCCGCTCATCCACGCGCCGCTGCGTTTCGAGGGCCTGGCGAAGTAGTCGCCGATGAAGAGCGCGACCGGCGCGCCGTCGCGGCCGGTCACCGTCCAGGCGCGGACGTCGGGGTGATAGAGCTCAAGGTCGAAGCGCTCGGCGAAGTCGAGGCCGAAGAGCCGGCCTGCCGCGTAGAACGCCGCCTCGATCATCCGGTCGAGCTGCAAATACGGCTTGACCTCGCCCTCGTCGAAGTCGAACTCGGCCTTGCGCCGCTTTTCCGCCAGGTAGCGCCAATCCCAGGGCGCGACTTGGAAATTGCCGCCCTCGCTGGCGACGATCGCCTGCAGAGCCTCCTCTTCCTTCCGCGCGCTCGATACGCCCGGCGTCCAGACCGACTCGAGAAGACCGAGCGCCGCCTCAGGCGTCCTGGCCATCGTGTCGGCGAGACGGTAATGCGCGTAGGTTTCGTAGCCGAGCAGGCGCGCGCGCTCGGCCCGGAGGCGGACCATCTCGGCGGCGATGTCGCGATTGTCGGTCGCGCCGCCGTTCTCGCCGCGCGCCGCCCAGGCGCGAAAGGCGTTCTCCCGCAAGTCGCGCCGCGCCGAGAATTGCAGGAACGGCTCGATGCTCGAGCGCGACAGCGTGACCGCATATTTGCCGGGATGACCGCGCTCGGCGGCGAGCCGCGCGGCGCTCGCGACGAAGAAGTCCGGCAGGCCGTCGAGATCGCCTTCCTCGAGCAGCATCAGCCAGGCCTTTTCGTCCGCCAGCACGTTCTGGCCGAACGCGGCGGCGAGGCTCGCCAGTCTTTCGCCGATCGCCGCCAGGCGCGCCTTGGTCGCCGGCGGCGCGCCGGCGCCGGCGCGGGTGAAATTGAGATGATAGCGCTCGAGCACCCGCGCCTGTTCGGCGGAAAGCCCGAGCTTGTCCGCATCGGCCTTCAACGCGGCGATGCGGCTGAACAGGGCGTCGTTCAGATAGGTCTCGTTGCGATGGCGCGCGAGCACCGGGGCGATCTCGCGCTCGATCGCCTGGATCTCGTCGTTGGTCGCCGCGCCGGTCAGGTTGAAGAAGACGCCCGCCGCCTTGTCGAGGCTCTTGCCGCTGCGCTCGAGCGCCTCGATGGTGTTGGCGAAGCTCGGCGGCGCCGGATCGGCGGCGACGGCGTCGATCTCGGCGCGCGACTCTTTCAGCGCCGCCTCGAAGGCGGGGCGGAAGTGCCTTGGCTCGATGCGCTCGAACGGCGGCGCCTCGAACGGGCCGGTCCAGGGTTCAAGCAGCGGGTTGTCGTCCAGGCTCTCGGTCATCGATGCTCTTCCGGTTGTGTCGGCGCCGACCCGGCGCGACCTTGATCAAGGGCCAGTCCCAGGACCTGTAATCGGCGCGATGGTCGCGGTGGATCGATCGGGAGTGTCGTCCTTCCAGCGCACAGATCCGACAGGACGTTCCAACATTCGGCGTATCCGGATCGGTTCCGGCCCGATATGAAATTCGTTGGCGCGCAAGTGTAGAGCGCGCTCCGACTTGGTCGACCGGCTTCGCTGGCGCAGATAGTCGTGCCAGGTCGGGCAATGAAAACGCTCTGTCCATAATTCAGGGTCAGCGATGTCCCGTGCGATCGACCAGCCATAAGCGCCGTTGCGCTGACGGCTTAGCTGAACGTGCAGCATGACGGCGTAAAAGAGGCGCGCCTTGCCAGGCTCGACGCGATATTCGATCTCGATGACGATCGGTCCGCTGCGTGGGGTCAGCGACAAGCGCACCTCCGGGTCGGCGAGGACGTCGAGAGACAGCTCGTTGGGCCCGCTGACCGTCGGCATCCGCATCCACAAGCCAAGCAATGGCGAGGCGCACAATGCGGCGCCGGAAATGAGCAGCGCTCCCTCGACCCCGATGACGTTTGCCGTGCTGCCCCACGCCCAGCTGCCGAATGCGATCCCACCTGTGATGGCCGCCTGATAGGCCGCCAGCGCTCGACCAGCGACCCAACGAGGGGCGGCGAGTTGAACGCCGACATTGAACAGCGTGACCGACGCCGTCCACGCGGCGCCCGCGAAGACCAGCGCGCTTCCGGACAGCAACGGCGAGCGGCTGATCGCGACAATCGCGACACAGACGCCCATGAGCGCCATGCACAGACGAATCGAAGCTTCGTCTCCCAGGCGCTTGCGAATCGTGGAAATATTGAGCGCTCCGATCACCGCGCCCATTCCGAACGCCCCGAGCATGAGGCCGTAGGTTTGCGCGCCGCCATGCAGAAGGTCGCGCGCGACAATCGGCATCAGCGCCGAGACCGAACCGCCGGCGATTCCGGTAACCAATGTCCGCCCGAGCACAATCCGAATCGGCGGCGAGTGCACGATGTAGCGAACGCCGGAGATGACCGCCCGCGCCAATCTCTCAGGCGGCAACCGCGACGGCTCCTTTAGCCGGCGCCAGAAAAACAAGACGATGAGGAGGGGCAGATAGAGAGCAGCATTGGTGACGAAGGCGGCGACCGCCCCCGCCGACGCGACAATGACGCCGCCGATCGCCGGCCCGAAGCTGCGGGCCAGGTTGTAACTGATGCCGTTGAGCGCGACGGCCGCAGGCAGCGCCTCCGCCGGCACCTGTTCGCTGACAGACGCCTGCCACGCTGGGCCGAACAACGCCATTCCACTGCCAATGACGAAGCAAGAGACGAGCAGCAGGACGGGCGTCACGAGGCCCAGCCATGCCAGGGCGGAGAGCGAAAGCGAGCCGGCCAAAGCGATCGAGAGAGCGACAAGGCCGACAATTCGTCGATCGAACATGTCCGCGATTGCGCCCGCTGGCGTCGACACCAGCGCGACCGGCAACATCAGCGAGGTCTGGACCAGCGCCACCATGCCGGGCGACGAAGAGAGCTGCGTCATCGCCCACGCCGCGCCGACGCCGAGAATCAGGAGGCCGAGGTTGGACAACAGGCTCGCGGTCCAGATGCGCCGGAACACCGCGTAGCGCAGGGGAGAGAAAATCCCGCCGTCGGACGGCGCGCGTTTGTCTGCCGCGATGCGCATCAGACCGGCTTGGTTCGACGAAGAAGGTTCACATGAATCTGCTTTTCGCTGAGACTTCGGGTCGTGGAAGTCTATCTCCTCCGAGCAGGATGCCAAAGGCAGCGCCGAACGAAATAGCAGCTGATTCGCGAGCGCTACAAAGGGAATGGCGTCGCCCGTTCACTCCCTCAGCGAATCGAGGTCGATATCGCCGTATCGGGCCAGGAGGGTCGCTTTCCGCGAATTGTCCTGTCGCTGGATTTGCGCATTGTGGTCGCCCCGGGTGTCGGCTTCGAGTGATCTCAATCCTCCCTTCGCGATGTTCTGCCGGCGCCTCGATCAATGCCCGCTCGGGGCGGATTCCTTCCCTCCAATAGGGGGTCCGGGAACGGCAGGCTTCCAGCCAGAACCAGACCTAAGCCAACCGCGCTGACAGCGACAGCGCCTCGGCGATCTCGGGCATTTCCGGCGTCGGCGTGAAGCCCTCCAGCGCGGGTGCGAGGACCGCGCGGGCTTCGACGGGGCGGGCGGTTGATTGATAGAGCTTGGCGAGCGCAAGCGCAGCTTGCAGGCCGAAGCTGCGGGCGCCCTGTTCGTTCGCGATCGCGAACGCAGTCTTGTAAGCTTCTTCGGCGGGAGCAGGGTTGGAGGGATCGCGCTTGAGCAAGATTTGGCCGCGGAGGCGATGCATGAAGGCGAGATGGCAGCGCTGTTCGATTTGAATAGCGAGAGCCAGCGCTTCATCGATGCGAGCCAGCGCCCTTTCCGCATCGAGCGCCTCGGCCTCGAGCTCCGCCAGAAGCGCATGGAAGAACGGCGCGTCGAGCATGTTGCCCTGATCCGCAAAGCCCGCCAGCGTCTGCCGAAGTTCTGCGGTGCCGGTCGCGGGGTCATGGAGACGGCCCCGCGCCCAAGCCGTAAACAATTCGGCATAGACTAGAAAAAGCATCATTCCGTGCTCTCGGCTGAGAACCTCGAGGACCTCGGCCGCGCTCAACGCCGCCGCAGCGTCGCCGCGCAGGATTTCGAGTTGGCACTTGATGATGAGTGGAATGGCCATCGACGGGGGATGCCCGCGCTCGGCCGCGCGCCGGTTCGCAATGTCGATGAGCTCGCGCGCGCGCTCGACTTCGCCCAACTGCCAATTCGTGGCGGCGAGGATGGCGGTCGCGTTGGTCCCCGTGTACTCGCCGTAGCGTTCCCGCGCCTCCTCTTCATGGTGGGGGTGGCAAGAGTTGAGCGCCCGTTCACAATGTGTTCGCGCCTCCGCGAGATCGCCGAGATAGTAGCAGATGACAGCGAGGCCGCGGCGCGCGACGCCGGCCTCTGTGACGCGCCCCGCGGCCTCCGCTTCCCGCAGGAACGCCGAAGCCTGTTCGCGCGCGGATTGCAGTTCGCTCCGCACCAGCGCCGTAGTCCATTGACCGAAGGCAGCCGCGAAGCGCTCTGAGAAATCGTCGCTCTTCGCCGCTAGGTCTGCGGCGCGCGCGAAGGCGGCCTTTGTTTCTTCAGCGGCGAAACCCTTTGACCACATCACCGCCTGGCCGTAGGCCGTTTGCAGATGCAGCCGGCGTTGCCGCTGCCCCTCTACGGATTTGACCTCTTCCGTTTGCGACAGCGCCGCCAACAGTGTCTGCGCCTCAGCGATCTCGGGCATCTCGTCGGTCGGCGCGAAACCTTCTAGGGCGGACGCGAGAACGGAATGGGCTTCCGACGGGCGGCCCGTCGAGTAATCGAGCTTGGCTAGAGACAGCGCAGCTTGCAGGCCAAGGCTACGCGCGCCTTGCTCCTTCGCGATGGCAATGGCGGTCTTGAAGGCATCCTCGGCGGCGGCGCCATTGCTCGGATCGCATTTTAGTAGGATGTCACCCCGAAGACGATGTGTGTACGGGAGATCCCAGCGGTCCTCGGCTTGATCCGCCTTCGTCAAAGCTTCTTCGATACAAGCCAACGCGCTCTGCGCTCCCGACGCCTCCACGTCGAGCATTGCGAGCAGCCCCTTGAAGAACCTCGTGCAAAGTCTCCCGCCCTGGTCGTGATATGCCGTCAGGGCCTCGCGAAGTTTTACAACCTCGCTTGCCTGGTCTCCCAGCTGGCCGCGTGCCGCTGCGGACAGCAATTCGCCTTCGGTGCGGAAGAGCATCATGCCCTGGTCACGGCCAAGAGCTTCCAAGGCCCCAGCCGCTCGCAATGCTGCGGCTGCGTCGCCCCTCAACAACTCGAGGACGGAATTCAGGTAGAGCGGGGTTGCCATCGAGGTGGGATGTTCAAGCTCGATCGCCCGCCGCTTTGATCCTTCGATGAGTTCGCGCGCGCGATCGACCTCACCCAACTGCCAGCTTGTGATTGCGAGCCATGACAATACGACAGTTCCGACGTCGTCGCCGAAGCGCTCCCTTGCCTCCTGGTCGCGTTCTGGATCGCTTGCGTCGAGTAACCGCTCACATAGGTTGCGCGCCTCGAGGTAGTCGCCGCAGAAATAGAAGATTGAGGCGAGGCTACGGCGAGCGACGTGAGCTTCCATACGGTGCCCGGCGACTTCCGCTTCCTCAAGCATGGCCAATGCGAGCTTGCGCGCGGCGGACAATTCGCCGCGCAACAACGCGACCGTAAATTGACCATGCGCAGCAGCAAATCGCTCTGAAAAGTCTCTCACGTTCGCCGCGAGTGCCGCCGCGCGCGAGAATGCGATCTTGGTTTCCTCAGCGGCAAAACCCTTGGACCACATCATCGCATGGCCATAAGCTGTTTGAACATGCAGCCGACGTTGGCTCTGCGCGACCGCGGATTTGACCTCTTCCGTGTGCGACAGCGCCGCCAACAGCGTCTGCGCCTCAGCGATCTCCTGCATTTCCGGCGTCTGCGAAAAGCCTTCGAGTGCGGGCGCGAGAACATCGTGCGCCTCGAGCGGGCGGCCGGTCGATTGATAGAGCTTGGCGAGCGAGAGCGACGCCAGAAGAAGCGGGCTGCGCGCGTCTTGCTCCTTCGCGATCGCGATTGAAGTCCGCAATGCTTCCTCGGCGGGCACTGGATCGGCGGGATCGCGCCTGAGCAGGATTTCACCGCGCACGCGATGTAGGAAGGAGAGCGAGCAACGATGCTCGACTTTGTCCGAGAGGGCAAAGGCTTCGTCGATGCGAGCGAGCGCGCTGTCAGCGCCGAGCGTTTCCGCCTCGAGCTGCGCCAGCAATCCGGTGTAAAACCCCAAGTTGACCCTGACGCCCTGATCGACGAAAGCCGCCAGAACCCGTCGAACTTGGGCTGCGCCAGCCATCGGGTCATTGATCCGACCCCGCGCCCAACCGGAATGCAGTTCGGCCTCGTTGAGAAACTGCACCATCGCATATTCTCGCGCGACGGACTCCAGAGCCTCAGCCGCGCTCAGCGTCGCCACGGGATCGCCACGCCAGACTTCCAGATACGACTTCCAGAAGAGCGCAAAGCCAATCGCCCCGGTGTGACCGAGCTCGGACGCGCGCCGGGTTGAAGTATCTATCAATTCGCGCGCGCGTTCGACCTCGCCCAATTGCCACATGGTCGCGGCCAGGAATGACGACGCGTAAGTGCTGTGGTCGCCGAGAACTTCCCGAACCTTCGGGTCGGGGTTCGGGTCGTGAGCGTCGAGCGCCCGCTCGCAATAGGCCCGCGCATCATCAAAGTCTCCGCGCCAGTAGGCAATCAAGCCCAGCAGGCCAATGGCGCGGCCGGCTTCCCCAATCCGTCCCGCATCCTCAGCTTCGCGCAAGAGCATCATGGCCAGCTCTCGTGCAGAACGTAACTCGCCTCCTGTGGCCGCCGCACCAAACTGACCCTGCAACGCGGTGAAACGCTCTGAAAAGTCGCCGGTCCGTTCGGCCAGCTCGGCCGCGCGCGCGAGGGCGGCCTTCGTCTCTTCAGTGGCGTAGCCCTTCGACCACATCATCGCTTGGCTGTAGTCGGATTGCAGCTTCATCCGTTGGCTCGAGGCGGCCAAGTCCCCCGCCCCACGTCGTGACGCGGCGGCGGTTGCTTTGTCCGCCATGGCGATCGCCTTGCTGAGATGGGCGATCGCTTCCTGGAAAGCCGAGCGACGGAGCGCCTGGTCGCCCGCCTTCCCCCACCATTCGATCCCGAGGTCGTCAAGACCGGCTTGGGTGAAATGATGGGCGATGACTTCCGGAACGGCGGCTGCGCGTTCGGGGTCGCCGCGCAGAAGTTCAGCCGCGCGCCGGTGCAGCGCCTGCCTGCGGCTCTTAAGGAGGCTGTCGTAGGCGGCGTCCTGGATCAGCGCATGTTTGAAGCGATAGTTCGCCTGCGGCGGCGCGCCCTCCACATAGAGCAGGTCGGATTCGGCAAGCCGATCCAGCGCAGGTTGAAGCGCGGATTCGTCAAGGGGCGCCACATCGCGCAGCAGCGCATAGGCAAAATCGCGCCCAAGCACCGCGCCGATTTGTGCGACCTCGCGCGCAGCCCCGAGCCGGTCGAGGCGCGCAGCGAGCGACTGCTGAAGTGTGGGAGGGAGGGCCTGCGATCCGGTGTCGCCGCGCTCGAGCAATAGGCGCGTAACCTCCTCGACGAATAGCGGCACGCCGCCGGTGCGCTCGCTGACCCGCTCGACAACCTCTTGCGGTAAGGCGTGCTGCGCGGCGATCTCGCCGACCATGCGTCGAACTTCAGTCCGGTCGAGTGGCGCAAGCGCAACGACCGCGTGGTGTGAACGCATCCCCCAGGGCGCGCGAAATTCGGGCCGTGTCGTGGCGACGACGAGCAGCGGCGCTTGCGCGCCGCGTTCGGCGAGCGCCTGGATGAGGTCAAGCGACGTCGGATCCGCCCAATGCAGATCCTCGAAGGCGAGCACGACAGGCTGGGTCCTAGCCCCGGCCAGAAGCAGGGCGACCATCGCGGCTAGTTGCCGCCGACGCAGCTCTTCGGGGCCGAATTTGGGGACACGTTCCGCTGGCAACGGAATATCGAGCAGCGGCGCAAGAAGCGTCGCCGTTTCCTCGACGTCGAGCTTTACCTGGGCGAGCGTCGCCTCGAGCTCGGTGAGCCGCCTTTCGGCTGCAACGTCTTGGCCGCCGAAGCGAGCCCGGCCCCACTCCGCGACTGGATGAAGGGGCGTATTTTGCAAAAGCTGGGACGAGTTCCATTCAACCCAGGTGTGCGGCGTCTCACCAAGCCGGGAGTGGAACTCCTCGACCAGCCGGGACTTCCCTAGCCCAGGTTCGCCGACGATCTGAACAAACTGGCCCTTACCCGCGCGGACGCGGTCCCAGCGACGGAGCACCGTCCCAATGTCGTCCTCACGCCCAACAAAGGACGTGAGCGCCCGCGCGCCACCCCTTCGGCCGCCGCCGCTGGCGCGAACGACCCGATAAAGCGACAGAGGCTGGGCGACGCCCTTCAACTCGTGCACGCCCTTTTCCTCGACGACGAAGAGTCCGGCCACCTGTCGCTGCACACTTCCCGTGACCAGGACCGACCCTGGCTCAGCGGCAGCTTGGACGCGCGCCGCCACGTTCGGCGCTTCGCCGAACACCTCGCCTGTCGAGTCGACAACCACGGGGCCTGAACTCGAGGCCGATGCGGGCCGAAAGCTCTGGCGCGCCCTTGGCCGCGTTCCTGCCATTAAGGTCGAAGATCGCGCGCTGAATGGCCAGCGCCGCCCTCACGGCGCGCTCGGCGTCGTTCTCTTGGGCCTTCGGATAACCGAAGAGGCCCATCAGCCCGTCGCCGAGCTTCTTCAGCACATGGCCACCAAATTCGGTCACGGCCTTTGACGCTTCATCGAGATAGGCGTTGACGAGGTTGCGCCAGTCCTCGGCGTCGAGCCTCGCGGCGAGGCCAGTCGAGCCGACGAGGTCGCAAAACATCACCGTGAGCGGACGGCGCTCGGCCGAGACCTCAGCGGTTTTAGGGCGCAGTGGCGGACTCGGAGGCGGGCGAAAATCCGTCGAGGGCGATAGCGCGGCCAACTCCGCGATCGCGGCGAGCAGCTTGCGTCGATCGCCGACGGTCGCGACACCGATCTCCCTGAGGTCTTCCGCCGTTATGTGACGGAGGACCTGCTCGTCGATCCCGTTTTCGCGAAAAACGGCCTCGTACTTGTCGAGACCCAGATTGCGAAGCCACCCGCCGACGTTCATGGCAGCGCCCCACACGGCATGACACGATAGTCTCTTAGCCGCGGCGTCTTGTCCAGCAGCGGGGCGAAGCGTGACTGCAGCGGGTGATCGGTAGATGGCTTGCTCCTGGCAACCCGCGCCTTCAGCCAAAGAACGCTTTCTCTCGCTTTCCAACCGTTCATCGCGTCGAACCTGAAGGTCGCCTTCGGGTCGAATCCAGCCGTCCATCCACCAACCACTACCTCGAACGACGATATGTGAATCCGGTTGCCGCCGTCGCCCGGGTTCAAGCCCTGGTGGTCGAGGGGCGACCCAAATAGATAGCGCTCTAAGGGCGACCGCGAATCCTCAGGATCGCGCCAGGAGCCGGCCCGGCGTCAGCCAGAACGGCGGCAGACACAAGGGGGTGGACGACAGCGGCAGGACCGAGTCGCGGATGGCGACGCCGAGCCGGTCGCGGACGAATTGCCGTCGCGCCTCGATGCGATCGAACGCCGCCGGGTGACGGGCTTTCAACGCGGCGCTGAGCGAATCGTCGGCGAAAACCACGCCGTCCTCGCAATTCAGCGCCCATCCGGCCGGCAAGGGCGTCGGAATGATGTCGACCTGGAACGGCATGCCCGAGGCGATACGCTCGGCGGAGCCGGGGCGGATCGGCGTATGGATCCACTCGTCGTGACCCGTCAGGTGGCCCGGATTGAGCGCCGAGCTCAAGTCGCCGCGCGCCAGCGCCGCGCCGACCGCCTCGAACACTTCGCCTCCGGTCGTGCCGATCTCCGCGGCCTCGTACCAGGCGATCAGCGCCTCGAAATAGACGGCCGCCGTCTTCAGGAACGCTTCGTCATCCTCGGCAATCAGGCCGGCGCGGGCCGACAGCCCGCCCCAAAAGCCGATGGCCGTCGCCGCGCCGTCGCCGCGCCGGAGGATCCGGCCGCCCGGCGAGCGCAGGCCGACCACCGGATGGCGCGAGTTGCCGGTCGCATACATCACATGGGCGGTGAGCACTTCGCCGGCATAGCCCATCCGGGCCGCCACCTCCATTTCGCTGACGCCGAGCTGCGTTCCGGTCACGATGCGCCAGACGGCGGCGGAGGCGCGCGCCGCCCCCCATTCGTGCAGCGCGATCTGGTCGGCGTCGATCGTCGAACGCAATCCCGCCGTCGGGTGCATGAGGACCGGGGTCGCGTCCTTCAGCGCCTCCGGCGCCCCGGCGATGTCGCCGAGCAGGGCGACAAGATAATGGGGAACGAAAAAGCCCGGTCCGGGCCGCTCCCACTCCGGAGGCTCGAGGTATTTCCAGCCCACGAGCCCGATCGTCTGCCCGGCGCTCAAGCCCGCGTCTCGCAGCACGGCTTCGAGGTTCGGCTTTCGCGAACGATCCTGGCCCATGAGGCCGAAGCTCTGCGCCAACGCCACGTCGAGCCCCGGGAGACCGGCTTCCGGCGCGTATCCGAGGCCCTCGTTGCCGACCACGAGGCAGCGTCGTCTTCCGGGACCGAGCAGGAGCAGCGCCTCTTCGAAGCGCGGCTCGAAGCCCGAGAGAAAGGCCATGTTGGCGTGATGCTCGCGGTCGGCATAGACGACGAGCCAATCCGATCCGGCTCTCGCATAGGCCTCGTCGCAGCGCGCTGCGTAAGTCGCGGCGGGAATCCGCGGCGGATCGACAGGGACGCCGAAATCGGGAACGACGATGTCGCGCAGCGCTACCGGCATGAAAAGATTTCGAGCGTGATATCGCCAAGCGTCTCCCGAATCCTGGCGATCGCTTCAACGATGTCGATCAATCGTGGAGCAAGCGACCGCACGGCCATTAGAACACGCGCACGGCGGACGCTTCGATCTTCTGCCGCAGCGCTTTGTGCAGGCTGTCACGCGTCATGACATCGGCCTTACGGCCAAGGATGGTGGCCGCATATTCCTTCACGTCGATAAGTTCAAAGAGTCCGAACTTTCCCTTCTGGTAATCGAAAAACAAATCGACGTCGGAACTGTCCTCCGCCTCGTCGCGTGCGGTCGAGCCGAACAAATAAAGCCTCTCGACGCCGAGCCGCCTCAGTTCGGACTGGTTTGCGAGTAGCCGGCCTATCGCTTCTTCGCGCGTCACAATTCCATTTGTAACACATCGAAGGCGTTCGTTTCCACTCGGCCCCTGGCCGCGCGGAGCGCGGGGTTGAGGCTGGTGGACAATTTCCATTCGGCGTCAGTCTTCTAGCGCTGTCCCCTGCAAGCTCGGCGCGAGATCCGCTGGCGCAAGTTCTGAGAGTTTAGAAATTCTTGACGATCAGGCTCTCCCGCTGGACCCATGAAGCCGGTTTTGCGCATCGCCCTCTCTTGCCGAGTTCTGTCCTGTTATAGGCCTTCGCAGGGAAAATGATTACCCTGTTCTGTCTTTCCCTTCCGCCGGAGCAAATCCGCTCAAGGCAATGAAATACAACGGAATTGTGCAATCGCTCGAGGAGCGGCCGGAGCGATTTTCCCGGTTGGCAGGCATTATCAGGCAGAACAAGCGAAACGGGCCCTTCTTTTGCGCAGACGCGCCAGGGCCGGCGGCCGGGCGGGGATCGGAAAGGTTCTTCGCTTCCGGCCCTGCGGCGGCTTTCGTTGCTCACGCCGCCTTCTGGTAGTCCTTGACGTCGGTAAAGGCGATCTTCGGCCAGCGCTCCTGCTCGTAGCGCAGGTTGAAGGCGCTGGTCGCCATGAAGACCGGCGCGCCGTCGAGGTCGGAGGCGATCGAGGACGGATAGGCGGCGAGGAACTTGTCGAGTTCGGCCTTTTCGCTGGACGCCACCCAGCGGCAGACCTCGAAGCGGCTCTGCTCGAACGACACCGGCAGGCCGTATTCGGCGTCGAGGCGCTCGGTCAGCACGTCGAGCTGCAGCGCGCCGACGACGCCGACGATCGCCGCCGCGCCGTCATGCGGCAGGAACACCTGCACGACGCCTTCTTCCGCCATCTGCTGCAGCGCCTCGCGCAGCTTCTTGGCCTTCATCGCGTCGGCGAGCTTGACCCGCCGCAGGATCTCCGGGGCGAAGCTCGGCACGCCGCGGAAGACGATCTCCTCGCCCTCGCTCAAGGTGTCGCCGATCCGGAGGAGCCCGTGGTTGGGGATGCCGACGACGTCGCCGGCGAAGGCCTCCTCGGCCAGCGAGCGGTCCTGGGCGAAGAAGAACTGCGGCGCGGAGAGCGTCACCGGCTTGCCGGTGCGCACCAGCTTCGCCCGCATGCCGCGCTCGAGCTTGCCGGAGCAGACGCGCATGAAGGCGATGCGGTCGCGGTGGTTGGGGTCCATGTTCGCCTGGATCTTGAAGACGAAGCCGGTCATCCTGGCCTCGTCCGCCTTCACCGTGCGGCTCGCCGCGGCCTGCGCCCGGGGCGGCGGCGCGAATTCGGCCATCGCGTCGATCAGATCCCTGACGCCGAAGTCCTTGAGCGCGCTGCCGAACAGAACCGGCGTCAGATGGCCCTCGAGGAAGGACTGCCTGTCGAAGCTCTTGAGGCCGCTCGACGGCGAGATCGAGCTCGTCGATCGCCTCGGCGCGCTCGTGCTCGGGCAGGAGCTCTGCGACCCGCGGGTCGTCGGGGCCGGCGACGGCGATCGCCTCGGCGTCCTTGCCCAGCGGCGTCAGCAGCTTGCGGCGGATGTCGTAGGCGCCGGCGAGCGAGCGGCCGCGGCCGATCGTCCAGTTGAGCGGCGCGGTGTCGAGCGCCAGCGTCTTCTCGATCTCGTCCAGAAGGTCGAACGGATCGCGCGTCTCGCGGTCCATCTTGTTGATGAAGGTGACGATCGGGATGTCGCGCAGCCGGCAGACCTCGAAGAGCTTGCGCGTGCGCGCTTCGATGCCCTTGGCGGCGTCGATCACCATCACCGCCGAATCGACGGCGGTCAGCGTGCGGTAGGTGTCCTCGGAAAAGTCCTCGTGGCCCGGCGTGTCGAGCAGGTTGAAGACGCAGCCGCCATATTCGAAGGTCATGACCGAGGTGACGACCGAAATGCCGCGCTCGCGCTCGATGCCCATCCAGTCCGAGCGGGTCTTGCGCCGGTTGGCCTTGGCGCGCACCTCGCCGGCGAGCTGGATGGCGCCGCCGAACAGCAGGATCTTCTCGGTCAGCGTGGTCTTGCCGGCGTCGGGATGCGAGATGATCGCAAAGGTGCGCCGGCGTGCGACGGGGTTGCTCTCGGACATGGGGTTTGGGGTTTTCGGGGAGAAGGCAGGGCTTATCTAATGCGCGGCGCGCGTGAGGGGAAGAGCTGGGGGCTTGTTGGATTGGCTTGAAACATGCTTATGTCATGCAGGCTAGCTCGTGACATCAGGCGAGATCTGTGTCACAATTCAACGATCCACCTGTGGAAGCGTCGAGATGGCCTATCACCTGAGTGTCGCGCCAAATGGGCGGCTCGTTCTGCCAGCGGAGATCCGCAAGAGACTTGGCCTGTTAAAAGGCGGGGACTTGGTGATGGAAGAGACGCCAGATGGGCTTGTGCTGCGTACGGTCGCCCAATCCGTCGCCCACGCGCAAGCGATCGCACGGCGATATCTCGCGGACAGGCCGGACGTCTCGGTTGACGCTTTTCTCGCGAGCCGGCGCACGGAAAGCGGCGAATGACGTCGGGGGTCGTTCTGGACGCTTCGGCGCTTCTGGCAATGATTCGCGAAGAGCCGGGCGGCGAGTCGGTGGCCGGCGTGGTCGCACGGGCGCGGATGAGCGCCGTCAATTTCGCTGAGGTGGTCAGCTACCTGACTTATGCGGGTGTTCCTCCCGGGCAAATAGAGGACATGCTGACGCCGTTGCCCGTGGTTGTGATCGACGCGGACGTCGAATTGGCGTGGATGGCGGGCCGCCTGCGCGAGGCGACGGCCCAAGCGGGGCTGTCCCTGGGAGACCGCTTCTGCCTCGCTCTCGCAATGAGGGATCGGCTTCCGGCCTGGACCGCCGATCGCCAGTGGCGAACGATCTCGAACAGAATCGACGCCGAGGTCGTCGTCATCCGCTAGCGGGCATCGAGGCGCGGCGCCCATGCCCTGACGGCATTCGGGCATCTGCAAAATCTCGTTTCGCTCGGGGCGAATCGGACGCCATGGTCGGCGCCGCCCGCCCATCCGCTTGCTTTGAGGAAATTCCGACATGCTCGACCGTCCCAACACCCGCGAGGGCTGGATCGCCCGCGCCGCTTCGCTCGCCATCGAAGGCCGCGCCTTCATCGGCGGCGCTTACGTCGGCGCGCTCGACGGCGGAACCTTCGCCAAAGTCTCGCCGATCGACGGCAAGGTCTTCGCCCATGTCGCCGACTGCGGCGAGGCCGACATCGACCGCGCGGTCAAATCGGCGCGCGCGGCGTTCGAGAGCGGCGCCTGGCGCGACGCCGACCCGCAGCGGAAGAAGAAGGTCCTTTTGCGCTTCGCCGAGCTCATCCGCGAGCATGCCGTGGAGATCGCGCTGCTCGAGACGCTCGACGTCGGCAAGGTCATCGGCAATTCGCTCACCGTCGACGTACCGTTCTGCGCCGATTGCATCCAGTATTACGCGGAATACGCCGACAAGCTGTTCGACGAGATCGCGCCGCTGGGACCACAGGACCTGGCGCTCGTTCGCAAGGAGCCGCTCGGCGTCGTCGGCGCGATCGTGCCGTGGAACTACCCGCTGATCATCGCCGCGTGGAAGCTCGGGCCGGCGCTGCTCGCCGGCAATTCTGTCATCCTGAAGCCAGCCGAGCAGTCGCCGCTCGCTTCGCTCGTTCTCGGCCGCCTTGGCAAGGAGGCCGGGCTTCCCGACGGCGTGCTCAACGTCGTGCCCGGCTTCGGCGAGAACGCCGGCAAGCCGCTGGCGCTGCATCCCGATGTCGACATGATCGCCTTCACCGGTTCGACCGAGGTCGGCAAGCTGATGATGGTCTATGCGGGCCAGAGCAACATGAAGCGGGTCGCGCTCGAATGCGGCGGCAAGTCGCCGCATGTGGTGATGCCGGACGCCGACCTCGACGCTGCGGCTGAGGCGATCGCCTGGGGCATCTACTACAATCAGGGCGAAACCTGCCACGCCGGCTCGCGCGTGCTGGCGCACGCGTCGATCCGCGAAGCGCTGGTCAAGAAGATCGGCGAAGTGCAGCAGGCGCAGATTCCGCTCGGCCATCCATTCGACGCCGGCGCGCAGCTCGGCGCGATGGTGGAAGAAAAGCAGATGCAGCGCGTGCTCGGCTACATCGAGCTCGGGGTCCAGGAGGGCGCGCGCGATCGCGCATGGCGGCAAGCGGGCGTTCGCCGAGACCGGCGGCTTCTATGTCGAGCCGACCATCCTCGACGGCGCGAGCAACGCCATGCGCATCGCCCAGGAGGAGATCTTCGGCCCGGTCGTCGTCGTCATCCCGTTCGAGACCGAAGCCGAGGCGATTCGCCTCGCCAACGACACGATCTACGGCCTCGCCGCCGCGGTCTGGACGCGCGACATGGGCGCGGCGCACAGGCTTACGCGCGCCATTCGCGCCGGGACGGTTTGGGTCAACGCCTACGACCGCTCCTCGCTGACGACGCCGTTCGGCGGCTTCAAGCAGTCCGGCTTCGGCCGCGACCGGTCGCCGCACGCAATCGACAAGTATATGGACTTCAAGACGATCTGGACGCACTATCGGTAGAGATCCACGCGGGTCATTGGACCGCCGCGGGAGACGCGACGAGCGATGGACGAGCGACGCCGCGGTGCGCAACTCAATCGGCTGCACGCGCTCGGCCGTTTGTCCCCGGATCAATTGTCCGGGGACGTCCTCCCGATCGGCGATTTCGCCAAGATCGTTCCGACAATGATCGGTTCGGCGATCGCCCTGATCGAGGACGGGCGACCTGAATGACCGTCGGCAATCAGCGCTTCGATCCGGCCGCGACCGCGCTCTCGGCCATCGAGAACGCGAGTGGGGTGTCCGTCGTCGGCCGCCAAGAGCTTAAGCGAATGCTGGAAACCGGCTGCGGCGCGCCGTCGCGCTTGCGCGCTTTGTTCGGCGACGTCGACTTGCATACCCTGTGCCGTCTCGCTGCGCTCTTCGCGATCGACGACCGAACGCTGCCGCGGTCATACGCTCTCGCCCGCCGCGCCGCGGCCGCGGCGAACGCGGAACTCGACGAGTTTGCGGCGCAATTCGATCTCTGAACCGACTCAAAACGAAACGCCTTTTCACCGAGACGGCCTCGGTCCCCGCGCTCGGATTGAGGAAGATGCGCATCTGGCGGCGGGGCTCGCGGACCCGCCTTTTCCTCGAGTTTCCGTACGATCCGCCCGTATGGAGCCTCGATCAGCGCGACTTTATGTTGGCTCGACCTCTGAAGATCGATTCGTCGGGCACGATTGTATTGTCTGAACGGCCCGGTATGGGCTATGAATTAGTTACGACGCGCTCGCAAGGACATGCATCATATGACTCTGCCGCGCCGCGGGGAGGACGGATGGATCGCAAGTGGTTGCCGCTGAATGCGCTCCGGGCGTTTGAAGCGGCCGGGCAGCATCTCAGCTTCACCGCCGCCGCCAATAGCCTGACGGTGGCGCAGAGCGCGGTGAGCCGTCACGTGATCGTGCTCGAGAATTTTCTCGGCGTGGCTCTCTTCGAGCGCCGCCCGCAGCAGCTCGTGCTGACGGAAGCCGGCCGGCACATTCTTCCCGTCGTGTCGAAGTCCTTCGACCGCATCGACCAGGCGCTCGGCGAGGTCATCAAGGAAAAGGGCCGGCCGAAGCGCGTGCTCAAGGTCGCGCTGCCGACCTCCTTCGCCCATCGGCTCGCAATCCCGATCCTGCGCGACTTCCGTGCCGAGAATTCCGGCATCTCGCTCGAAATCGTCTCCAAGCCGACGACCGGGCCGGAGGTCGACGGCGACATCGACATCGCCATCGTCTATTCCGAGCCGCGCGTCACCGATGCGATCCATGATCTTCTCTGGATGGTGCGATCGACGCTGCTCTGCAGCCCGAACCTGCTCGAATCGATGGACGCCAGCGATCCCGCCAAGCTCATCGCCGCGAGCGATCTCCTTCATCTCAAGATCGAGGGTCGGCCCCGCCACTTCTTCTGGGAGATGTTCGTCCGCTCGATCGGCCGACCGGACCTCGCGGTCGACCGTGGTCTTGTCTTCGACACGCAGCAGCTCGCAGCGCAATATGCGATGAGCGGCGACGGACTCGCGCTTCTCGACCCGTTGCTTTTCCATGAAGAGATCAAGGCTGGCCGGCTCGTTCGCCCGTTCGACCTCTGGCTCGACGAGGGCTACGGCTACTATCTGACGACCCACCCCGAGGACCTCAGCAACGAGGCGGTCGCCCTTTTCCGCTCCTGGCTCATCGCGCGCTTTTCTGCCGGTCCGAGCGGCAAGACGGCCGAGGAAGCGCCAGAGGCCCCAAAGCTCCGCGCAGCGAAATAGCCAATTCGAAGCCCGTGCAAATTGGCATGTCGCGATGCCAATTTGGCGCGAGGCCCGGGGACGCCGCCCGGCTAGCTTGACCGACAACAGAGATTGTAAGGGGCGCCATGTCCGCTGAACAAGAGCCGCGCGACGCCGGTCGACGACGCCGACGCGGCGCCGAACGCGGCGACCCGGTTGAGAAATCGCCGCCGCCCGCGCAACCGGTTTCGTCCTTTCCGCCGCTCGAACTCGTTTCAAAGGACGAACTCGAATCGATCCACCAGGCGGCGCTCACGGTGCTGAAGGAGATCGGGATCGACTTCCTGCACGATGGCGCGCGCGCCACGCTGAAGGACGCCGGGGCCGACGTCGATCCCGCCTCGCGCCGGGTGCGGTTCGATCCCGCCCTCGTCGAAGCGCAGGTCGGGCTCGCGCCGAAGCAATTCACCCTGCACGCGCGCAACCCCGCGCGCAATCTGACCGTCGGGGGCCGTCACGTCGCTTTCGGTTCCGTCGCCAGCGCGCCCAACGCCTTCGATCGCGCCGGCGGCCGACGGCCCGGCAACCATCGCGACTACCAGAACTTCCTTCGGCTCGGGCAATCGCTCGATTCGATTCATTTCTGGGGCGGCTACCCGGTCGAGCCGGTCGACATCCACGCTTCCATCCGCCACCTCGACGCGCTCTTCGACATGCTGACGCTGTCGGATAAGCCCATCCATGCCTATAGCCTCGGGCTCGAGCGCAATCTCGACGCGATCGAGATGGTCAAGATCGCCCGCGGCGTCGACGATGCGACGCTCGAGCGCGAACCTTCACTCTTCACCGTCATCAATTCGTCCTCGCCGCTGAGGCTCGATACGCCGATGCTCGAAGGCGTGATCCAGATGGCGCGGCGAAACCAGGTGGTCGTCTTGACCCCGTTTACGCTGGCGGGCGCGATGGCGCCGGTGACTCTGGCCGGCGCGCTCGTCCAGCAGCACGCCGAGGCGTTGGCCGGACTCGTGATGACCCAGGTCGTGCGCCCAGGGGCGCCTTTCGTCTACGGCGGCTTTACCTCGAACGTCGACATGAAATCGGGCGCGCCGGCCTTTGGCACGCCCGAGTACATGAAGACCGCGATCGTCGGCGGCCAGCTCGCCCGCCGCCTTGGCCTTCCCTACCGCTCGTCGAACACCAACGCCGCCAATTCGCTGGACGCGCAGGCGGCGTATGAAAGCCTGTTCTCGCTGTGGGGCGCGATCATGGGCGGCGTCAATTTTCTCATGCACGGCGCCGGCTGGATGGAAGGCGGCCTGCAGGCTTCGTTCGAGAAGATGGCGCTCGACGCCGACCTCTTGGCCATGGTCGCGGAATTCCTGCGGCCGATGCGGGTCGAGGATCAGGAGCTCGCGATCGAGGCGATGCGTGAAGTGGGCCCCGGCGGCCATTTCTTCGGCGCCGAGCACACCCAGTCGCGCTATCGCACTGCATTTTTTCTTCCGGCGATCTCCGACTGGCGCAATTATGAGACCTGGCGCGAGGCCGGTTCTCCGACCGCCGCGGACGCCGCCGAGCGTATTGTCGCCCGGCGTCTGCGCGACTACGCGCCGCCGCCCTTCGAACAGGAGCGGCTGGAGGCGCTCGAGGCCTTCGTCGCTCGCCGCAAGGCGGAAGGCGGCGCCCCGACCGATTTCTAAAGCCGGTCAATGGCTGTATCCTCCGGCATGCACGCGGCTGTCGCCGCGGTCTTCTTTGCCTTAGGCGTCGGAATTGGTTTGTGGGGCGGCGCTTCCGGCGCGATTCTCACCCGCGCCGGCGTCGATCCGGCCGCCTTCGGCGTCATTCTTACCGTGTATACGGCTGCCTATCTTATCGCCATGTCGGCCGGCGGCGCGCTGGCGCATCGCTTCGGCGCGCGAAAGGTTCTGGTCACCAGCGCGCTCGCTTTCGGCGCTGCCCTCTGCGCGCTCTTGAACGCGACGACGGCGTTTGTCGTCGCCGGGACGCTGATTGCGTCGGGATTCGTCGGCGGCGTGGTCGACGTGACGATGAACGCCGAGGGCGCGCGGATCGAACGGCGGCTCGGCAGGCCGATCCTCGCCCGCCTGCACGCCTGTGCCTCGGCTGGCATGGCGATGGGCGCCGTTGCCGGCAGCCTGATCGTCGCGAGCGCCGCGCCGTGGGCCGCCGGCGTCATCGCGGCGATCGGCCTCGTCGCCGCCGGTCTCGCCTACGAGCGCGCCTCGCGTATCGATGAGCCAGCTGCGCCCCCGGTTGCGGCATCGCCGCGCGGCCTCTCCTTTGCCCCCGCTCTGATCGGGCTCGGAATCGTCATCGGCGTCTCGATCGCGGCGGAGACTGCGGCGTTGCTGTGGTCGACGCTGCTCCTGCGGGCCGAAGCGCCGAAGCTTGCCGCGATCGCCGGCCTCGGCGCGGGCTTCTTCTCCGCCTGTCAGGCGATGCTTCGGTTCAATGCCGATTTCATCCGCCTCAGATTGAGCGATCGGCGCATCATCGTGGGATCCTTTGCGGTCGCCGCCGCCGGGTTCGCCGCCGTGGCCGCCGGAGGCGGCTTTGCCGCTAGCGTCGCCGGCTTCGCCCTGATCGGCGTCGGCACCGGCGCGATTGTGCCTTGCAGCTTCGCGCTTGCCGCCAGTCAGGCGGGCGCGCAGCCGGCAGTCGGCCTTTCCTCGGCGTCGCTATTCAGCGCCTTGACTCGCCTGCCCGCCCCGCTCGCGACCGGAGCCATCGCCCAGAGCTTTTCCCTGTCCGTCGCCTTCGCCGGCTTCGCGCTGGCGCTCGCGGCGGCCTGCGCCGGCATGGCGGCCTTTTCCCCGGCTCCTCGCGATGCGCGGGCGGCGACCAAGGCGTAGAGATTGCCTTGACCGCCGCTGTCAGCCTAAAGACGCGGGCGCAGTCGGCGCATTCGGGGACACAATTGACCATCATCCAGCCGGTCATCATGTGCGGCGGTTCAGGCACCCGGATCTGGCCGGAATCGCGGGAAAGCCTGCCCAAGCAGTTCATTCCGCTCATCGGCGACCGGTCGACATTCCAGTCGATCGTCAGCGTGGTCGGCGACGCCGAAATTTTCAAAGAACCGGTGGTGATCACCAATTTCGAGTATCGGTTCCGGGTGGCCGAGCAATTGAAGGAAATCGGCGGCGAAGCGACGATCCTGCTCGAGCCGGAGAGACGCGACAGCGCGGCAGCGGTTGGCGCGGCGGCCGCTTGGGTCGCGCTGCGCGACCCCAAAGCCGTCGTCGCGGTGCTGGCGGCGGACCACGTGTTTAAGGACGGAAAGAGGTTCGCGGCCCTGTGCGCGCAAGCCGGCGTCGCCGCTGAGGCGGGCGAAATCGTCACTTTCGGGGTCACCCCGGATCATCCGGCGACCGCCTACGGCTATATCCATCCGGGGAAACCGCTGGCGGTCGATCCGCAGGTGCGGCAAGTCGAACGGTTCGTTGAGAAACCCGACAAGGATCGGGCCCGCTCGTTCATCGAACAGGGCTTTCTCTGGAACTCGGGCAATTTCGTTTTCCGCGCCGACGTCATGCTCGAGGAATTGGCGCGCTTCGAACCCGAGATTGCCGCGGCGACGAGCAAAGCCGTCGCCCTCGCGACGAAGGATCTCGGCTTCGTCGTTCTCGACCGCGAGTTCTTCGGCAAGGCGCCCATGACGTCGATCGACTATGCGGTGATGGAGCGAACCCAGCGGGCCGCGGTGCTGGCAGCCGACGTCGGCTGGTCCGATGTCGGCCAATGGTCGACGGTCTGGCGGCTGAGCCCCCAGGACGCCGACGGCAACAGCCTGCGCGGGCGGGCGGTGGCGATCAACTCGTCCAACGTCCTCGTCCGCTCCGACGAGCACCTCGCCGCGGTCATCGGCCTCAACAACGTCATCGTCGTCGCCACTGGGGATGCGGTGCTCGTCGCCGACCAGTCGCAGACCGACAAGGTGAAGCAGCTGGTCGAGCGGCTCAAGGCCGAGGGGCATCCGGAGGCGACCCAGCATCGGCGGATGTACCGGCCCTGGGGCTATTACCAGAGCGTCGACCAGGGGGAGCGCTACCAGGTCAAGCGCATCGTCGTGCGGCCCGGCGGACGGCTTTCGCTGCAGAAGCATTATCACCGCGCCGAACACTGGATCGTCGTGCGCGGCGCCGCCGAGGTGACCCTGGATGGCGGCGCCCATCTCGTGCACGAAAACGAGTCGATCTACCTGCCGATCGGCTCCGAGCACCGGCTCGCCAATCCGGGCAAGATCGATCTCGAGTTGATTGAGGTGCAGACCGGAAGCTATCTCGGCGAGGATGATATCGTTCGCATCGAGGATGTCTACAACCGGAAATGATGTCTGGCGGCGCCCCTGAGGGCGCCGCCGCCAGACTGTACAATCAAGCCTTAGTTCTGTTCTCGCGACGCGAGGTTGGCGATCTCGTGAATGTCCGCACGGTCGATGCCGATATCGTGCAGCTCACGATCGGTGTAGCTGGAAAGTTCGTTGACGACATTCCAATACGTCCGACGCGCACGCAACAAGCGCATTAGTGAATTCAACATTATCGCGGTCTCCTTTCCTGACCGCCCTCCTTGACGAAGGTCTCCCTGAACTTCAGGGATCTTCGCTGGCTCCCGCTCCTAGACCGCCCCCACTTAGATTGCTGCAGCGCAAAAGTCAATGGTGCAATGCAGAATTTATTCGAAATTTGCAGGGCTTAAGATTGCCACAATGGTATAATGATCGAAAAATGATCGATTCGAGGGATAAATGATTAACATTGCGCGAACATCCAAGTAAGATATGCGTGCTACGCATATCTGCGGCTCATGCCGCACTCCGGGGATCGACACGGCGTTTGACAGTCGCCGGACGATCGCTTAGGAGCCTCGCCAGCGGGCGCGCTCTCAGTGAGGAGGGCGCGCTCGTCGTTTGACGCACCCGCGGCCGGCGCCTCGCTCGGCGACTGCCTGTCGGCGCCACTCCAAAGGCGCAGAGGAGGGCGCGTTCCTCGTTGAACCAGTGCTCGAATGAAGAGGAACCGCGATGACGAAGCGCGCAGAAGCGAAGTACAAGATCGATCGCCGCATGGGCGAGAACATCTGGGGCCGCCCCCGGAGCCCTTTCAACAAGCGAGAGTACGGGCCGGGCCAGCACGGCCAGCGCCGTAAGGGCAAGGCCACCGACTTCGGCACCCAGCTCAAGGCGAAGCAGAAGCTCAAGGGCTATTACGGCAACATTTCCGAGCGTCAATTCCACAAATATTATGTCGAGGCGCTGCGCCTGAGAGGCGATTCGAGCGCGCATCTCATCGGCCTGCTCGAGCGCCGGCTGGACGCTGTCGTCTACCGCGCCAAATTCGTGCCCACCGTGTTCGCGGCGCGCCAGTTCATCAATCACGGCCATATCAAGGTCAACGGCCGTCGCGTGAACATTGCTTCCTATCAGGTGAAGGTCGGAGACCTCGTTGAGATCAAGGAGGCTTCGAAGCAGCTCGCCCTGGTGATGGAAGCCGCCGCGCTCGCCGAGCGCGACGTTCCCGACTATCTCGAGGTCGACCACGGCAAGGGCACGGCCAAGCTCACCCGTGTGCCGGGCGCCACCGAGGTTCCGTATCCGACCCACATGGAACCGAACCTCGTCATCGAATTCTATTCGCGCTGACGCAAGGCGATTCCTCGGCGAGGGGCCGCGTCTCGCCCGCGCGGCCGTCCTGATCTTCTTTTGACCTTATGAGCGCCGGCGCGCGTTTCGGCCTTCCCGTTTCCGGATAACCACGGGGCAGGGCCAATCGAGGCGCGCCCGGCAAAATCAAGAGCCCATGTCCTCCTCGCCCCCGCCCGTCATGGGTCTCGGCGTCGGCCTTTATCTGGCGGGCGTGCTCATGTTCGCGCTCAACGACGCGCTCGGGAAATGGCTGGTCGCCGACTATGCGGTCGGGCAATTGCTGGTGCTGCGCCTCGCCGGCGCGGCTTTGGTCCTCGGCCCCATGGTGGTTGCGCTGCGGCCGGCGCTGATTGCCGTCGGCAACATCCCGCTGCAGCTCCTGCGGGTGCTCTGCATCACTGGAGACACCTATTCGTTCTATTGGGCGACGCGCTCGATGCCGCTCGCCGACGTGATGACGTTCTATATGGCCGCGCCGCTCATCGTCACGGCGCTTTCGGCCCCGCTGCTCGGCGAGAAGGTCGAGCGGTTCCGCTGGATGGCCGTGGTTATCGGCTTTGCCGGCGTCGTGATCGCGCTCAGGCCCACCCCGCAGCTGTTTTCGTCGGCCTCGCCGCTCGCCCTCTTCGGCGCGACCATGTTCGCTCTCGGCCAGACGCTGACCCGCAAGCTACGCGGCGCCCACTGGCTGCAGCTGACGGTCTGGCAATTCGTCGGCGGCGGGCTTATCGGCGCGACCACCTTCTCCGCGGCCTGGACGAGCCCGAGCGCCTTCGACTTCGGCCTGATGGCGCTCGTCGGCATCGTCTCCATGACCTGCTACATCTTCATCACCCGGGCGCTCTCGCTGGCTCGCGCCGCCGTCCTGGCGCCGCTGCAATATTCCGCCATCCTCTGGGCGACGCTGATCGGCTGGCTTGTCTGGCGCGACGTCCCGACGCTCGCCATCATCATCGGCAATGTCGTCATCGTCGGCGGCGGGCTCTTCCTCCTGATGCAGGCAAGGACGAAGACGGCCGCGTAACGGGGGCCTGGCCGGCTGGCGCGCCTCGCCAAGGCCGGCCCGCGGCCAATTCTGGGCGATCAGAGCGCGTCCGAAAGCCGACTTGACAGACGTTCTTGGTTCACGCGAACGTTATCTTCGTAGATGCGGGGCCCCGACCCGGCCCGATTCCCTCATGCCGGTGTCCAATTGGAGCGCCCGACAGCCGGATGAACAACGCTCCGCCCGATCTCTCACAACCCTATCGCAGTCTGATCGCCGGCTACACCGACGCGATCCGCGCCAGCGATTTCAAGGCTAACATCGCCATTCTGTTTGTCGCCTTTATGATGGGGCCGATTCTCGGCAACTACACAAGGTTCCCGAGCTACCTGCCCATTCCATACGTGCTGCTGCCCTTCCTGATCGTCTACCTGTGCCTGTTCCTCGTTCTCGTCCCTCGCTATCCGCGCCGCGGCAGCAAGAACTTTCTCGTCTCGCGCACGGCGACCGCCGCTGATTTCGCCGACGTCGCCGAGACGGAGGACGAAATCGACCAGCTCAAGCTGCGCTGCGCGGTCTTGTCCGAGCTGCTCTGGTGGAAGACTTTCTACATCAACATCAGCTTCTTTCTCGCGATGGTTTGCATCGTCCTGACGATTTTTATCCTCATTTACGTGTGGTATACCTGATGGGCGGGCTGCGCTCGCGAGTCGGGGCGTCTGATGGCCAAGGACAAAAACGCGCAGCTGCGCAATCTCATCGCCGGCTACAGCGATTCGATCCGGCTGAGCGACATCAAGGCCAACATCGCTGTCTTGTTCGTCGCCATCATGATGGGAACGGTTCTGCAGTTTCGCCACTCCTACCCGTGGTACCTGAGCCTGCCGGTCCTGCTGGCGCCGTTCACGATCATCTTCCTCAACCTGCTGATTTCCGTCTTTCCCCGCTTCCCGCGCGTCGGGCGGGAGCGCTTTCCGATCCGCCGGCAGATCCGGCCCGAGGACTTCGCTTTCGTCGCCGACGCTGACCGCGACAACGCGGCGCTTCCGGAGCGGTGCGCGCTCCTCTCGCGCATCCTGTGGTGGAAGACGGTCACGCTGCAGACGGCCTACGTGACGGCGATGATCACGCTTGCGCTTGCGGCCGTTATGCTCTTCATCGGCCACTACTGAGGCTTTGCGAGCCTTGGCTCAGCTTTTCGCCGGCGCAGTCTCCGCGTCGAAGCGCGTTTCGACTTCCGCCACGATGGCGCCGAGCATCGCGTTGATCTTGAAATCCTTCGGCGTGTAGACGGCGGCGGCTCCGGCCGCACGAAGCCGCTCGGCGTCGGCCGGCGGGATGATGCCGCCGACGATGAGGGGCACACGTTCGAGGCCGGCGGCGCGCATGTTCGCCAGCACCTCTTCGGTCAGCGCGAGGTGGGAGCCCGACAAGATCGACAGGCCGATGCAATGGACGCCCGAGCGGGCGCGCTCGACGATCTCCGCCGGGGTGAGGCGGATGCCGTCATAGACGACCTCCATGCCTGCGTCCGTCGCCCGTGTGGCGATCTGCTCGGCGCCGTTTGAATGGCCGTCGAGGCCCGGCTTGCCGATCAGCAGCTTGATCCGGCGGCCGAGTTTGAGCGACACCCGCTCGACCTCGCCTCTCAGCGCGTCGAGTCCCGCCGCCTCCTGCCTCGCCCGGGGCGAAACGCCGGTCGGGGCGCGGAACTCGCCGAACTCGGCGCGCAGCGCATTGCCCCATTCGCCGGTGGTCGCTCCGGCTTTGGCGGCGACGATCGAGGCGGGCATGACGTTGGCGCCGCTCGCCGCAGCCGCCCTGAGCGAACGGAGCGCCTCGCGCACCTTCGCCGCGTCGCGCTGGCCGCGCCAGGCGTTCAGCTTCTCGATCTGTTCCGCCTCGGCTTCCGCCGACGGAACCAGAATCGAATCGTCTCCCGCCGTCAGAGGCGAAGGCTCGGAGTTGACGAAGGCGTTGACGCCGACGACGATCTGTTCGCCGCGCTCGATCGCCTCGAGGCGGCGCATGTTCGATTCGACCAGTTTCCCCTTCAGAACCCCGGATTCGATCGCCCGGACCGCTCCGCCCATCGCGTCGATCGAACCGATCTCCGCCAGCGCCTCGCGCTTCAGTTTCGCCACCAGCGCCGCAATTTCCTGGCTGCCGTCGAAAATGTCGCCGAACTCCAGGAGATCCGTCTCATAGGCCATGATCTGCTGCAGCCGGAGCGACCATTGCTGGTCGAACGGCCGCGGCAGGCCGAGCGCCTCGTTCCACGCCGGAAGCTGGACGGCGCGCGCCCGGGCGTTGCGCGACAGCACCACGGAAAGCATTTCGATGAGGATGCGATAGGCGTTGTTTTCCGGCTGCTGCTCGGTCAGTCCGAGCGAATTGACCTGCACGCCGTAGCGGAAGCGCCGCTTGAGCGGATCCTTGACGCCGTAGCGCTCGCGCGTGATCTCGTCCCACAATTCGACGAAGGCGCGCATCTTCGCCAGCTCGGTGACGAACCGCATGCCCGCGTTGACGAAGAAGGACATGCGTCCGACCGCTTCCGCGAAACCGGCCTCGTCCACCTCGCCCGACTGGCGCACCCGGTCGAGCACGGCGATGGCGGTCGCCAGCGCGTAGCTCATTTCCTGCACCGGCGTCGCCCCGGCTTCCTGCAGGTGGTAGGAGCAGACGTTCATCGGATTCCACTTCGGCGTCTCGCGGGCGCAAAAGAGGATCAGGTCCCTGGTCAGGCGAAGCGACGCGTCCGGCGGAAAGACATAGGCGCCGCGCGCCAGATATTCCTTGATGATGTCGTTTTGCGTGGTGCCCTGGAGCTCGGTCCGGGCGGCGCCCTGTTCGTCGGCGGCGGCGATGTAGAGGGCCATCAGCCAGGGCGCGGTGGCGTTGATGGTCATCGAGGTGTTCATCGAGGCGAGGGGGATGTCGTCGAACAGCGTCCGCATGTCGCCGAGGTGGGAAATCGCCACCCCGACCTTGCCCACTTCGCCGCGCGCCAGCGGATGGTCGCTGTCGAAGCCGGTCTGGGTCGGCAAATCGAAGGCGATCGAAAGACCGGTCTGTCCCTTGGCCAGATTCTGCCGATAGAGCCGGTTCGACTCGCGCGCCGTCGAATGCCCGGCGTAGGTGCGAAAGATCCAGGGCTTGTCGCGCGGCGCCGCCGGCGCCGCCTCGTCCGATTCCGCCATCGCTTTCCTTCCGCCTGTTGCAGCGCGACGAATTTGTGCACAGCACAATCGCAGAAAAGGCCGCCGGGCGCCAGACGATCGATCGAAGCGACACGCCCCTGCAAACCGGCCTAGCTGCCCCCGTCAGTCGTCGCAAGACGTGAGGGAATGCCGCAGCCCATAGTCGACCGGGAGGCGTTTCCGAGGGCGGCCGACATGCCGGACGATGCTCCTCGTCAGGACCCTCGCGACCCCGCGGTCGAAGGAGAAGACTGTCAGTGGGTTGTCGACCTCACGCGCCATGCGCCAGCCCGGCGTCGATCCCGTACCGCACCCGCAGGTCCGATGCCTCGCTGGCGCGGCCGAGCGCGTCAAGCGCGCTTGCGGTCACTCTGGCGGAGCCTTGGGTCGAGGGGTGACCGGGGCCAAGCGCCTTTTCAAGCGCAGCGAGCGCGGCTTCCGCGAGCGGAAGGGATTCCGATGCTGCGCCTTCAGCGAGGCGCAAGTTTGCGAGGTTGGACCGAGCGCGATTGGTTTCAGGATGGCTGGGACCAAGCGTCTTCTCGTAGATCAGAAGGGCGCGCTGGTAGCGCGGCTTTGCGGCAGCGAGGTCGCCCTGGTCTTGAAGCAGGGCGGCGAGGTTGTTGAGACTGCTCGCGGTGTCGGGATGCTCTGCGCCTAGCAACTTCCCCCGGATCGCCAGCGCGCGCTCGTGCAGCAACCGCGCGCCCGCAAGGTCGCCCTGGTCCTGAAGCAGCAACGCGAGATTGCTAAGGTCCGTGGCAACCTCTGGATGCTCCGGGCCGTGGACTTTTTCATCGATTTTTAGCGCGCGCTCGTGCAGCGCGCGCGCGCCCGCAAGGTCGCCCTGGTCTCGAAGCAACTCGGCGAGGTTGTTGAGACTGGTCGCGACGTCGGGATGCTCGGGGCCAAGTGCGTTCTCGCTGATGGCCAATGCCCGCTCGTAATAGGGGCGGGCGCCCTCAAGGTCGCCCCGCGTCTTCAACGAAAGGGCGAGGCTGTTGAGACTTGTCGCAGTCCAGGGGTGCTCGGGGCCGAGCGCCTTCTCGGCGGTCGCAAGGGCGCGCTCGAACAGCCGCAACGCCTCGGGATAGGCTGCAAGCACACCCTGCCGGTATTGCCCGAGCACCGTTAAGAGGTAAACTGCGGACGTCTCCGCGCCCTTCGGTGGTGGGACGGATCCGGCGACAAGTTCGAGCGCGCACCCGTCGAGGCGCCGCGCACGCGGCCAACTGCTCGGGTCGTTGAAAACGGTTCGCGGATAGACGCCCGCCATCGCAATGACGAGGGCCCGCCGGGCCGCCTCGGCAGCCTCGCCCTGCGACCGTCCGCTCGCCGCCATGCGCACCAGCCGATGCAACCGGATCGTTTCGGTCGTTATCGACGGATCGCGTTCGTCGGGAATTGTCTCGCGATCGACCAGCGCGAAGGCGCGCAGCGCCGCGATCGCCTCGTCGAGCCCGTCGCCTTCGATCTGAGACGCCAGCGGCTCCTCGAATTTCGCACGCCCCTCCGAAAATAGAAAAAGCGGGATCGGCTCTGGCCCGAGCAGCGCCGCATGGGCGATCAACGACTCTGCGCCGGGGTGCATTTTGGCGGCTTCGTCGATGGCGATGGCGAACGCCTTCGCGACCGTCAGTCCGCCGTGATATTCCGCCGACGCGTCTTTCGCGGCGTCGAGAAGCCGCGCAGGCGCGGCTTCGAACCGCTTGCGGTATTCGGCGAGCGAGACCCCAAGCCGCTCGCAATATGCGGCGGCTTGTTCATGCGCAAGCGTCAGGCCGCCGAGCGCCTCTGACAGCGCCTCGGCTTCAGCGCGCTCCTTATCGCTCCCTGTGCGGGCAATAAGATACTCCGCCCCGACCTCCTTGGCCCAGAGGCGGATTTCGACCATGGCGGCGACGCCTCGCCAGGCGGGCGAATTGGACGTGACGAGCGCGCGCGCAGCCCCGGCGGACGGCAAATAAGGCCTCAGGCTCGCCGCGTCGATCGCATTGTCGTAGACAAGCAGCAGCCCCTCGCCCTCGTCCCTCAACCGCTCGCGTACGGCTTCGAGGGCAGGCTCTTCCTTCTCATCGGCCGCGATCCAGCCGAGGCGGACGCCAAGCGAAACGAGATCGGCGCGCATAGTGTCGGGGGTCTGCGCCCGGATCCACCAAGTCGCGCGGCAGTCGCCCTTTTGGCGCTCAGCGTAGGCCGCGGCCAGCGTGGTCTTGCCGACGCCACGCAGCCCATGCACCACCGCAATCGCAACCCGGCTCGGATCGTCTGTCAGCGCGGCGTCGATCGCCTCTAGCTCGTCGTCGCGGCCAATGAAATGGCGGGGGACGGCGATCGGGATGTTCGAGAGCGCCGCGCGGCTGCCCGGAAAGGAAACTGTCTGCGGCCGCGCGGAGGTCGCTTGCACGGACTTGGCCGCGCCGGGGAAGCTGACCAGTCCGACCGCCCGATGGGCATGAGCCAAATAAGCGGTGAGACGCGTCCGAGCCTCGTCCTCCGCCAGGCCGAACAGCGCGCAGCGTTTGATATGCGCCATTCCGACTGGCGCTTCGCAATCCTCGACGAATACCGGCAATATGAAGTTCGGCCGATTGCTTGCGGCGGCCCATTCCGCCGAGCGTCGCTCCCAGCCGGAATAGTTCTGGGTCAGGTAGACGGCGCTGACGACGCATAAGAAGCGATCCGCCTTCTGAAGCCGTTCCTCCATCCAGGCGGGAATATCGCCGCCGGCTTCTATTTCCCATTCATGAATTCGCGGGGTGTGGCCAAGCCGCTCCAGCTCCCGGCCGATCCAGAACGCCCACTCCCGGTCGGTGCTTGTATAGCTGACGAAGATGTCCGCCATGCTCTGCCTCAGCCAGCCGGAGCTGGCGCATCATCGCCCCGCGAATTGCCGAGCGCAAGCGACCCGATCTCCGTTAGCGGTGAGGCGAGTAGCGACCCGCCAAAAGATGTTCCGTGTAATCCGGTGATCGGTATAATGATAGATGCCTCGGCGAGATGTTGAAGCGGTTGCGAACCTGTGCCTCAGGCGCCGGATAGCCCCACCCATCCCGGCGGCCGAAAAATCAAAAGGACACGCAGGGAGCAAGCCCGATGATCCCCCAACGCAATGTGACGCGCGTCACAGCGGGAGCCCATAAGCAACGTTATTCTGCTGCGTAATCCGGGAAAACGGATTATGATTTGCTGTTCAGGCTCGCGTTGTCGTTGAAGTTTTCTTTGTTGTTTTAGAGCCTGTCACCGGAGAGGGCATGCCTGCGGCGCTGCCAATTCTCGCGGGGATCATGGTGGCTTTCGTGGCGATGGTCATGGGCCCGATGCCGGCGCGCGCCGACATCAAGGTGGCTCTGGTTATCGGGAACTCGAAGTACCAGTCGGCCGACGTTTTAAAAAATCCGGCAAATGACGCGGCTGCCGTTAGGAACGCGCTGGCCGCCATCGGATTCACCGTTGTCCTTAAACAGGACTTGACCGAGCAAGATTTCCAAATAACGCTCAAAGAATTCGCGCGGGACGCGTCAAAGTCGGATATTGCGCTGTTTTACTTCGCCGGACACGGGGTTCAATTTCAGAGCCAGAACTATTTTTTGCCGGTCGACACGAAGTTGGTCGATAGCAATGATATCGAATTCGACACCATGCCGATGGACAGGGTGATCTCGGCGACCAGCAAGGCGCACAAGACGAAGATCATCGTTCTCGACGCCTGCCGCAACAGGATCTCCGAACGCGGCAAATCTGCGTCGAGATCGCTGCCCGATATCGGCGTCACCGGAGGTTTCGCTCCAATTTCGGGCAATATCGGCAACGCGGACGGAATGATCGTCTTCTATTCGGCCGAGCCGGGAAGGGAAGCGGACGACGGGGAAGGAGCGGCAAACAGCCCGTTCGCTCAATCTTTCGCGAAGCGGATCGTCGAGCAAAATGAGAAAATTCAGGATATTTTCCATCTCGTATCATCGGACGTTTACGCGAGCACCAACAAGTTCCAGCATCCCGAGATTGCGGCGGACGAGTTGACGGGCGACGTCATTTTGAATCCGGCGGAAACCGCGGACGAGGCGTGGGCGCGAATCCGCAAGTCGACCGATCCATCCGACTTCCGCAAGTTCATCAAGAACTTCCCCGACTCCCCGCTCGCCGACGCCGCGCAGGCGGTTTTGGACAAGTATGATCTCGAACGCCGTTTGGAGGACGCAGAAAAGGCGAAGAGGGAAGACGAACAAAGGGCGGCTGCGGCCGCGGCTCAAAAGGCGGCGCTTGAGCAGCGCATCGCGGAAGCGAAAGCGGCGGAACAGGCTCGCCTCGCCAAGGAGAAGGCTGATCAAGACGCAGCGGCCAAGGCGTTGGCGGAGAAGCAGACGCAACTGGCGGCTCAGAAGCAGGCCGCCGAGGACCTTGTTGCGGAAGAAAAGCGAAAGGCGGACGCCGCAGCGGCGGAACAGGCTCGCATCGCGAAGGAGAAGGCGGACAAGGAGGCTGAGGCCAAACGGCTTGCCGATGAGGCCGCGGCGGCAAAGAAGCGAGCCGACGAGGCCGATGCCGCGCGAAGAGTAGCCGAGCGGGAGGCCGCGGACAGGGCGGCCCAGGAAGCGGCCGCAGCCGCGGAGGCGGCAAAAGAGTTGGAGGCGGCCAAACAACAGGCGAAACTTGAGGAGGACACGCGCAAGAAGCAGGCCGAAGAGGCTGCGGCGAAGGTCGTCGCGGAGGCTTGCGCGCGCGATCAGGCTGACCTGACCCAACTCATAGAGGCTAAGCAGAGTGACGCAATTCAGGCGCTTCGCGCGCACTCCGTCTGTCCCGGCGATTCCTGCCGCAGCCGATCAGGCGATCAAGCAGATCGCTTCCTATCAGGCGAAGCTTTGCGCCGACGATCGGAAGGCGCTCGCTCGAGTTCGATTCAAAGAACGAAGATGCCTTGAAGTCGACCTTTGATGCGCTGAAGTGCCCCGCGGTGCGCGCCGACGCATCGGCGCAAATCGCCAAACTTGAAGACGATAATCTTCGCGCGCAAAAGGCTTGCGCCGACGAAGGCGAACAATTCACGGCCATAAATATGTTCGTTCCCGGCGCGCGGGAAAAATTGTCCGCGCTGCCTCGAAGTTCCGCATGTCAAGGGCTTGTGACCGACATTCAAGCCGCGATCGCCTCGGTCGACAAGCGGATCGCCGACGCGCAGGTCGAACTCAAGCGGATCGGCTGCTATACCGCGAAGCCGACCGGCCGATTCGACAGCGCCACGATCGCCGCGGTCGCCGATTACCTCAAGGGCCGGCACGGTTCGCCTGACTCGCCGAAGATCACTGACGCGTTTGTCGACGAGCTGCGCCAGCAGGACTTCGTCGTCTGCGTCCCGCCTCCTCCGTCCGTCGTCCAGCCTCATCCGTCGGTCGCCGCCCATCCTGTCGGGGCGCCTGCGTCCGTTGCCTCCCTCCCTCCGCCGAAACGGATCCTGGCGCGTCCGGAACTCCTCATATCGCCGCATCCGCGCCAACCCAGCGAGTATCGACCCGCGGCAGTCGCCCATCAGACAATTCAGCATCAGCCAACCCCGAAGGCTTCCGCTGCACCCCCGAGCCCCTATTTTGTTCCAGCGTACTGATTCTTCGGAAAACACGCCGAGGGCGAACGACTTGGCTCCGAGAGGCGCACAGCTTTTGATTGCCAAAGAAAACGCTGCCTCGTCGCTCGGTTTTGCAGGCGATTGCCGCGTTGCAAATATGTCACTTCCACTACGGAAATTCGTGGGCCGCCACATTCTTATCTGAGGCGAGACCGCTTTCCCTTGAGAGATTGGGGCGCATCGGGCAAAATGACGGCGGAATTTTGATTTTGATTTGAGCAATCGGAGCGACGGCCGATGCGAGCTCATTGTTTCGGAAGATCGACCGGGTGTTCCCGCTCGGCGGCAAATATTTGGTTGGACAGGTGCGCCATGCCCCCGCACTCGCTGGGGGGTGTGTCGCCGGTCCCCTCGATTGCTTCCAAGGGAGTCATGGCGCGCGCGTGCCGAAAGGTTTCGCTGGGTGCAGTGGGCTTCTCCTTGGCGGCGACCGCGATCGGCGCCGCCTCGGATGCTGCTTTGTCGACGGCGAGCGCGAGCATCCTCGACCTGAACGGAATGAACGTCATCCTTCCTGACGACAAATACTTCGGAGGGCGAGCCTATCTGAACGGCACGGACAACGTAACGAATAACGGCTCCGTGACCGCCACGCTGACCGAGGGCGGCGGGCCTGTTGGCACAACAACTTACTCCGGGGTCATTTCCGACGGCTCCGCATTGGCCGCTTGGAACTCATACAGGGGGCGACCTGACCCCTTCTGGCGTCAACACCTACTCTGGCCCGACGACGATCAACGCTGGCACAGTGGTGGCTGGCGCCGCGAATGTTTTCAGCCCGATGAGCCCGACCACGGTCAATTCGGGCGGTACGCTCGACATCGGCGGTTACTCGCAGACGGTGAGCTCGCTGTCGGGCGGCGGCACAGTGGCAAACACCAACCCAAGCATTTCCGCGCCGACGCCGACGCTGACCAATCAGGGCGCATCGTCGACGTTCTCGGGCGTCATCCAAGACGGCGCCGACGACATCGGCCCGGTCAAGACCAGCCTAACGCAGAATTCGCCCAACAATACTCTGACTTTGACCGGCGCCAACACCTATACGGGCGGGACCACCATCAGCGCCGGGACTGTGCAAATCGGCAATGGCGGCACGACCGGATCGATCGTCGGCGACGCGACGAACAACGGGACGTTGGCGTTCGACCACTCCGACCACGTGGACTTCGCCGGGGTCATTAGCGGCAGCGGCTCGCTCACTCAGTTGGGCGGCGGAACGCTGACACTGTCCGGCGCCAACACGTATACTGGCGGGACGACGGTGTCGGCCGGCATCTTGAGCGTCTCCGGGAGCATCGGCTCAGCTTCAACTCCCAGCGGCGCGATCAACATTGCCTCAGGAGGCACGCTCTCCACCAGCGGAGACAGTTCGATCGACATCGGCTCAGCTTCCATCACCAACGCGGGATTGCTGGACAATGACGGCGCGATCACCGCGGGCGCGCTCTCCAATCTCGTCGGGGCGAGCCTCGTCAACAAAGGCGTGTTGACCGACGACCTCAACAATTCCGGCACGGTCGTCAATTACGGAACCTATACCGCCAACATCGCGTCGAACAGCGGCGCAATCACCAACAATGGCTTACTGGGAAGGATCAGTCAACAATACGGCCGGCACAATCACCAACAATTGGGTCTGGTACGGATCAGCCAACAACATAGGTGGTACAATCAACAATACAGGAACATGGTACGGATCAGTTAACAATACGGCCGGAACAATCACCAACTATAACCTTTGGTACGGATCGGCCAACAACACGGGCGGCACGATCGACAACCGGGCGGAGTGGAATGGCGATATAACCAATGCCTCGGGAAGCGTTTTCAACGAAGGGACGATCGTCGGCGCGGTTATCAACAGCGGCGCCTTGTCGACGACGGGTGAAATAGATGGCAGCCTCGTGAATACGGGTAGCGGTTCGGTGTTCGCGTCAGGTGACGTCTATATCGGCGGGATTCAAAACTCAGGGCAATTTACGCTCACCGGTAATCTATATTCGGACCAGCCTTTCTTCAACTACGGCGTCGTCCAGACGACGCGGCCCTCGGTCATGCTCGCGACGCCGAGTTTCAACAACAACGGCGTCCTCGACCTTCGGATTCCTAATACTGTTACAACCAACTTTACAATTGTGGGAAATTATGTCGGTGGAACCAATTCGCTAATCGAGTTGAACGTGTTCGGACAGCAGGCAAATCACCTGGACATCACAGGTTCGTTCACCGGGGCTTCTTACGTCTCTGTGACCCCCTTGAATGGGGCGTTCGCGTTGCTGAACAGTCCGATTCCGATCATTACGGTTGGATCAGCCGGCGACCCCCCCTTGAGCGTCTTGCCGGGCCCGCCGAGCCTCGTCAACTATGGCATCCTACAGGTCAGCCCAACCCAGTTCGACCTTTATTCCGCATTGAACACCGCTCCGATGGACTCGATCCTCAACAGCCTTAATTCTGCGGTCGAATCGGTGACGAGCGGCTTTTTCGAGGGCTTGAACACGGTTTTCCAAGGCGCGAGTCCTCTCCTGGGAGCGCCCCCCAAGGTGACGCCCAACCAGATCGACGCCGGGGTGTGGGCGCGCGGCGCATCGGGCATGAATACCGAAAAATCGGTTGCGACCGACGGCCTGGGCTCGCTTCCGACCAACCTTACGGCGCAGACGCACTTTGGCGGCGTGCAGGTCGGATCTGACCTCGGCATCTTCAACATTCAGAACAGCGGTTGGAATCTTCACGGCGGCGTGACCGGCGGCGTCTATGACGTCTCGGTCGGCGATGCGAGCCTCGGCGCCTCGAGCGAGTTCTTACAATGTCCCGTTCCTGGGTCTCTACGCCGCCGCGCTCGGCCACGGCTTTTTCGCCGACGTGATGGTTCGGCACGACTTTTGGCAGGGGGAAGTGAGCAGCCCGGCAGCCGGTCTCACCAACGCGCGGCTGAATGGCGGCGCCAATGCTTTGACCGCTGAAGCGGGGTACACATACCATTTCGAAAACGGGTTCTTCGCCACGCCGTCGCTCGGGTTTTCTTACACCAACGCGACGTTCGACAATTTGACCCTCCTGCCGGGCACGCTTTACCCACCGAGCTTGAGCTTTGGCAATGTGAATTCGGACCTCGGGCGCGTGGGCCTGACGGTCGGCGACACGTTCGCAACGCCCTACTGGTATTTGACGCCGAACGTGACGGGCTCGTTGTGGCACGAGTTTGCCGGAGAAGTCCCCTCCACCTTCGCCTACGGGAGCTTCGTGGACAGCGTTTCCGTATCGCGCGTGGGCACATTCGGGCAAATCGGCGTCGGGTTGGTCGCCCGGCCGATCCAGAATCTCAACTGGACCGCTTTCATTCGCGCTGACTACCGTACAGGCTCCAACATTTACGGCGGCACCGTCACCGCGGGCCTTCGCTATCAGTTCTAAACGCGCGAAGGGCGTATCCCATGAGCGCCACCATGGGTCGGCCGCCATCGCGATGTAGGCGGCCGAGGCGGCTGTTGCCATAGGTTCAAGGTGTGATGTCGCACACATCCAATTGGCGCAATTTTCGTTAGGAGAGCTTGTCGTTCATTTGCGTTTGCGTTGGCAATTTGGAGCGCGCGCATGTCTGCGTCGATCGACGCTGGGCTCAAGCTGATATGATAAGGATTGCCTTGTGCGCGCGATAACGACATTGGCTCTCGGCGTCGCGCTCAGTTTGGCTGTCGCGTTCGCGGCCTTTGTCACGCCGTCTCAGGCTGAGGCGCCTTACTCCGTCGACACAGTGGTCGCGATTTTCGTCAAGGACAAGGCCGTCGCTGAAGCGTATAAGCGCGGGACACGTTCCATTTGCCTCGAAGATGCAGTTGACTGCCAAAAAAAAGAGGCGCGCGCTCGAGCAAGCTTCGACCTCTTGGTGCGTTTCAAAGACGCGTCCGATAAGCTGACGCAAGCGGACAAAAACAATCTGAATCGCTTCGCAAAGGCGATGCTGGATCCTCGGCTGGAGGGCGAGAAGTTCGAGATCGACAGTCACACGAACGCCGTCGGCGCCGAGGAGTATGATCTTCGCCTGTCGGAGCGGCGCGCGATTTCGGTCGTGTCCTATCTTGCCTCGCAGGGGGTTGACCGGTCTTTGCTGATCGCCAAGGGATTTGGCGCGACGAAGCCGCGCGTCGCCGACCCTCACAGTCCGGAAAATAGTTGGATCGAAGCTCATTTGGCGCAGTGAGCCAACGAGGACCACGAGTCAGCCCCTCGGAGTTGGGGAGCGCCTCGATTTATTTCTTGCGGCTGTTCCGCCGTGATTCCGGAGTTTCCCCTTGCGTTTGGCGGGGCGCCGATATCTACCGCCGCCAATGCTGGAAGGTCTGCCGCCCAATAACGCCGCGCATCGGCTGACCCTCGTCAGCGACGAAAAGCGCGCCCGCGCCGTCGCCGACCTCATCGTCGAGAGCTTCGAACCGGCCGAGGCCGCCTCGGCCGCGTTCGAGACCGACGCGCCTTGGCCGGGCGGCGGCCAGGCCTGGGCGGTCGAAGCCTATTTCGGCTTCGCGCCGGACGAGGACGGCGTCCGCGCCCTCATAGCCGTCGCCGCCGACGAGGCGACCGCCCGTTCGGCGACCTTCGGGGTGACCGACCGGCGCGACTGGGTGGCGAGCGCGCTCGCCGGCCTCGCGCCGGTCAGGGCCGGGCGCTTTCTCGTTCATGGCGGCCACGACCGGTCGCGCGTCGGCGCCAACGATGTGGCGATCGAGATCGAGGCGGGGCTCGCCTTCGGCACCGGCCATCACGGCACGACGCGGGGCTGCCTGCTCCATTTCGACCGGCTCCTGAAGCGCCGCCGGCCCCGCGCCGTGCTCGACGTCGGCTGCGGCGCCGGGGTATTGGCGATCGCGGCGGCCAAGGTCTTGCGCCAGAAGGTCTGGCTCGGCGACATCGATCCGGTCGCCGTCGCGGTGGCCAACGCCAATGCGCGGCTGAACGGCGCCGGCGCCCATTGCCGGGCGGTTGTCTCGCGCGGCGTCGAAACCGCGGCGCTCCGCAGCGGCGCGCCTTACGATCTCGTCTTCGCCAACATTCTGGCCGGGCCGTTGCGCCGGCTCGCGCCCTCGCTCGCCGCGGTCCTGAGCCGCCATGGCGAGGCGATCGTCTCGGGCCTGCTCGCCGCGGACGTTCCCGGCGCGCTCGCCGCCTGGCGGGCGCAGGGCCTCTTTCTCGCCGAACGGATCGACCTCGAGGGCTGGGCGAGCCTCAGGCTGAAACGCTAGAGGGGTTCGCAATCGGTCGCGGAGGGCGCTCGGACCGGTCTTGGCGAAAATTCCCAGTTGGGCCGAATTGGCTCCCTGCTCGGCCGATTTGATTCCCTGCTCCGACCGCCTAGGGAATTTCGCCGCAATAGACGGAAATCCTTGCGCTTTTCTAGACGCGTTCGGCGCCAGGCGGGCGCAAAATCCGCAGTTCCCGTTTCTTTTCCCTGTAAGCAGGCAATTCGCGCTTTGCGATCGGCAAGTCCATTCCGAGCGCAGGCTCTGCCAAGATCAGGCGGCCGCCGCTTGACGGCATGGAACTTGCGGCCTTCGCCTGACGTCCTCTCCCGTCGTATCCCTGTCACGTTGGCCGCGGCAGACTTCGGAGGAAGGTCAAGGGCGGGAAGAGCGAGGGGAGAAACAGCGATGGCGAGAATTCCGGCCGGGGTCGGCCCGCGTCTGCCGCAGATCGTGGTGCTGTTCGGCGCCACCGGCGATCTATCGCAGCGAAAGCTGCTGCCCGGCCTCTATCACCTCGCCGCGACCGGGTTCATCCCGCAGTGCTACGTCATCGGCATTTCCCTCGACGACATCGACGTCGAGGCCTTTCGCGCCATCGCCCGCAAGTCGGTCGAGCGCCAGCACAATCGGCCGCCGGGGATGGACGCGTGGCCCAAGTTCGAGGCGAGCCTCGACTACCTGCCGCTCAAGGCCGGCTCGGGCGCGCTGAGGACGGCCGTCGACAGGGCGATGGTCGCCTGCAAAGGCGACAACCAGCTCCTCCACTATCTCAGCGTGCCGCCGAACGCCGCGCTCTCCGCCGTGCGCATGCTCGACGAGGCCGAACTCGTCAAGGGCTCGCATATCGTGATGGAAAAGCCGTTCGGCACGGATCTCGAAAGCGCCGAGGCGCTGAACGGACAATTGCACGCGGTCTTCTCCGAGGACCAGATCTTCCGCATCGACCATTTCCTCGGCAAGGAGCCGGCGCAGAACATCCTCGCCTTCCGCTTCGCCAATGGCCTCTTTGAGCCGATCTGGAACCGCAATTTCATCGACCACGTGCAGATCGACGTGCCCGAGTCGCTCGATATCGGCAACCGCATCGCCTTCTACGAGCAGACCGGCGCCTATCGCGACATGGTCGTCACCCACCTCTTCCAGATCCTCGCCTTCATGGCGATGGAGCCGCCGACCTCGCTCGCCCCCGGGCCGATCGGCGAGGAGAAGAACAAGGTGTTCCGCTCGCTTCTGCCGATCGATCCGGCCGAGGTCGTGCGCGGCCAATTTATCGGCTATCGCAAGGAGAAGGGGGTCGATCCCGAGTCGGACACCGAGACCTTCGTTGCGCTCAAGTGCCACATCGACAATTGGCGCTGGGCGGGCGTGCCGTTCTATCTGCGCACCGGCAAGCGGATGGCGGAAGGCCAGCGGATCATCTCGATCGCCTTCCGCGAGCCCCCTCGCAGCATGTTCCCCGAGGATTCCGGCATCAGCTCGCAGGGGCCGGACCACCTCACTTTCGATCTCGCCGACCAGTCGAAAGTGTCGCTCTCCTTCTACGGCAAGAAGCCGGGGCCGGGGATGCGGCTGGCGAAGCAAAGCCTGCAGTTCGCCCTGCACGACACCGGGCTTGCCGGCGACGTGCTCGAGGCCTACGAGCGTCTGATCCTCGACGCCATGCGCGGCGACCACACGCTCTTCTGCACCGCCGACGGCATCGAGCGCCTTTGGCAGGTGTCGACGCGTCTCCTCGACAATCCGCCGCCGGTGCGCATGTACGCGCCGGGCAGCTGGGGGCCGCAGTCGATCTATCAACTGATCGCGCCGCATGCCTGGCGGCTGCCGTTCGAGCGCGCCTGGCGCGACCCGAATCTGCTCGGGGCCTAAAGCCGTTCCCGCGAGTCTGCCCGGCATGCTATTCGCCTGCGGGCATGACCGACCTTCCCCTCGTACTCGAACCCGAGACGGCTGACGACGCCGAGGCGATCCAGCACCTGAACGAGCGCGTGTTCGGCCCCGGGCGGTTCGCCCGCAGCGCCTATCGCATCCGCGAGCAGGCCGACCCCGATCCGCGGCTCTCCTTTGTCGCGCGCGTCGGCACGCTGATGGTCGGCGCCGTCGCCATGACCCCGATCGTCATCGGCACGGCGCCGGCGCTGCTGCTCGGGCCGCTCATCGTCGAACCGGTGTTCCGCAGCCAGGGCATCGGCGAGGCTCTGGTGGTGCGTTCGCTCGAAGCGGCCAAGGCGGCGGGCGCCGCGCTCGTCGTTCTGGTCGGCGACGAGCCCTATTACGCGCGCATGGGATTTCGTCCGGTCCCCGCCGGCCGTATCTCGCTGCCAGGCCCGGTCGACCCGGCTCGTCTCCTCTATTGCGAACTCGAACCCGGCGCCCTTGCGGCAGCCCAAGGCGAGGCGCGGGGCGCCTGACTGGCAACGAAAAATTTACCGAGCGGCAAGAAAATATTCTTGCCAGGCGCCCTTTTGTCGCATTGTCGACTGGCGCGAACAGTGATCTCTTGGAGCGCGATTCGGGGCGAAAGCGGCGGAAATCGCCCCGGATTCTGGGGAGATAAGAGGTGGAGATCGTGGAGCTTCCGTCACTCGGCCGGAGGGTCGAGTGGCCGACGATCGCGCTGGCGATTGTCATCTACGGGTTGTGGTTCGGGGCGACGTTGACTTGGCGCACGCTGCCGTGGCCGGCGCTTGCTGCGCTTGGCGCGTGGACCGTCGCCTGGCAGATGAATCTGCAGCATGAGATCATCCACGGCCATCCGACGCCGAGTCGTCGCGTCAACCACGCCATTGGCGTCTGGCCGCTGTCGCTGTGGCTGCCATTCTCGACCTACCGCTCGACCCATCTCCGGCACCACCAGGACCAAAACCTGACCGATCCGTTCGAAGATCCGGAGAGCTACTACTGGACCAAGGCGGGCTGGCGCGACCTCGGGCCGCTCGGGCGTGCGCTGGCCTGGGCGCAATCGACGCTGCTCGGGCGCATTATCATCGGTCCGGCCTGGATGATGGCGCGGGGGCTTCGCCGCGAGGTCGGCGGCGCGTGGCGCGGCCGATCCGGGGCCCGCGAGACCCTCTTCTGGCATTGCCTGCAATGCGCGCCGGTGGTGATCTGGGTCTGCTGCGTCTGCGGCATGCCGCTCTGGCTTTATCTCGCCGCCTTCGTCTATCCCGGCATGAGCCTGGCGATGGTGCGCTCCTTCGCCGAGCACCGGGCCATGCCTGACGCTAGGGAACGCACCGCGATCGTCGAGAACGCCGGCATTCTGGGGCCGCTCTTCCTGTTCAACAATTTGCACGTCGCCCACCACCTGCGCGGCGGCGTGCCGTGGTATCAGCTTCCAACCTTCTACCGGCTCAACCGGAAGGCGCTGATCGCGATGAACGGCGGATTGGTCTACAATTCCTATTTTGATGTCGCGAGGCGCTATCTCATGAAACCGCACGACGGCCCGGTTCACCCCGACTGGGGCAGCCGGGCTGCATGACGGCCGGCGCGCTTGTCGCGGCGCTGCCGATGTACGACGATCCGGATTTGGCCCCGGCCAACGACGCACTCTGGCGGAGAATCGCAGCAGCTTTAAGCGAACGGGGCGTCGACGCGCCCGCCCGCCTCACCCGCGGCGTCGATCTCGCGGCGTTGTGGCGGAGCCCGCGCCTCGTCTTCGGCCAGACGTGCGGCTACCCTTATGTGACGGCGCTTAGCGCCGCCGCCGCCCTGATCGCAACGCCGGTATATGCGTTTCCAGGCTGCGAAGGAACGGCGCACCGCAGCTTTCTAATCCGTCGGCTGAGCGACTCGCGCCGCGACCTCGATGCGTTTCGCGGCAGCCGCGCGGCGGTCAACGCCTGGGACAGCAATACCGGCATGAACCTCTTTCGCGCAACCATCGCGCCTGTCGCCGGCGGCGCGGCGTTCTTCTCGTCGGTCGCCACGACCGGCTCGCATCGCGCGAGCCTCGAGGCGGTCGCCGGCGGCACGGCCGATCTGGCGGCGATCGACTGCGTCAGCTTTGCGCTGACGGCTCGGGCC
Source organism: uncultured Alphaproteobacteria bacterium (assembly GCA_963820795.1). GTDB lineage: Bacteria > Pseudomonadota > Alphaproteobacteria > Rhizobiales > Beijerinckiaceae > Roseiarcus. The sequence goes on along the minus strand of CAWGBJ010000006.1, from coordinate 59,153 downwards.
CGCCCCGAACTCACGGCCAAGGTCGCAGTCGTCGCCGAAAGCTCCCTTTCGCCCGCGCTGCCCTTCATCGCGAGCGCTGCGCTGCCCGCCGCCACGGTCCTAGCGGCCCGCGAAGCGCTGTTCGACGCGTTGGCGGCACCGGATCTGAAGCGAGCCCGCGACGCGCTCGGTCTTAAGGGCGCCCGTGTGACCACGCAGGCCGACTACCAGCAGGTGATCGCCATAGAACGCGGGGCGGCCTTGGCGGGCTATCAGCGTCTTGCGTAAAGGATGCCGTCGCCTCACGTCTCGGCGATGCCGCCGAGGTCGCCGGATCTCAGCCCGGTCTCGCGGCCATGCGGGAGGGCGAGATAGTCGGTCGAGCGCATCTCGACGAGACGCGAGGCGCAGCGCCCGAATTCGAACGCCTCCGTCCCCTCCACGTCGGCAAAAAGCGCCGCGGGCGCGGCCGCCGCCGAGGCGATCAGTTTAACCCGCATGTCGTAGAGCGCATCGATCAGAATGATAAAGCGCCTGGCTTCGTTGCGCTCGCTCGCGCTCATGACCGGAATGTGATCGAGGAACAGCGTATGAAACCTGTCGGCGATTTCGAGATAGTCCACCGCGCCGAGCGGGCGCCGGCAGAGCTCCTCGAAACGGAAACGCGCCACGCCGTCGACCGCCTGCGGCACATCGAGAAACCGTCCGAGCAATTCGATTCGCGCTTCTTCGCCATGGCGGCGGCCAGTCATGGCGAAGAAGGCCTGATCGAGGGCCGCGTCCGCCTTGGCGCTGAGCGGCGTGTAATAAACCGGCGCGCGCGTCAGCTTCTCGAGCCGATAGTCGGTCCGCGCGTCGAGCTCGACAATGTCGAGCCGCTCGCGCAAAAGCGCGATGAAAGGCAGGAACAGCGCGCGGTTCAGCCCGTCCTTGTAAAGATCGTCCGGCGCCACGTTCGACGTCGCGACAACGATGACGCCGGCAGTGAAGAGCGCCCTAAACAACCGCCCGAGGATCATCGCGTCGGCGATGTCGCGCACCGCCAACTCGTCGAAGCAGAGGAGCGAAGCCTCGCGGGCAAGCTCCGCCGCGACCGGAGCGATCGGGTCCTCGCCGGCGACTTCGCCGCGTTTCCGCGCCTGGCGCCAGGCGTGAAGGCGGGCATGCACGTCGGCCATGAACCCATGAAAATGCGCGCGCCGCTTTAACGGCGCCTCAACCGCGTTGAAGAAGAGATCCATCAGCATCGTCTTCCCGCGCCCGACCGCGCCGTAGACATAGAGACCGCGGGGCGGCTGGGGCGGCTGGATACCCATGAATCGCGCGAAGGCGCTGGGCTTCGTTTCGGCCCGGTAATCCTTGAGCTTCGTGCAAAGCCCGTCGAGCCCGTCGGCGAGGAGCGCCTGCGCCGGGTCGTATTCGAAGCCCTGGTCGAGAACGAGCGCACGGTAGCGCTCCGACAGGCTGGTCATCCGTCAGCTGTCATTGCGAGGAGCATAAGCGACGAAGCAATCCGAAGAGACTGGGACAGCAGCTGCGGCCTTGGATTGCCTCCCCACAGGCTAGGGCCCGGGGTCGCTCGCAGTGACGGATGGTGAACAAGAGCCGCCTCGACACGCTAATGCGCCTCGTCCCAGTTCTGCGCCGCGCGCGCTTCGACTTGCAACGGGACGTGCAATCTGACGGCGGGCTCCGGCGCGTCGACCATCACCTTGGCGACGACCGGCAGCGTCGCCTCGATCTCCTCGTCGGGTGCCTCGAACACGAGTTCGTCGTGCACGGTCAGCAGCATGCGGGCGCTCAGGCCCGCGTCCGTCAGCGCGTCGTCCATGCGGATCATGGCGCGGCGGATGATGTCGGCGGCCGAGCCCTGGATCGGCGCATTGATCGCCGCGCGCTCGTTGAACGCGCGCTCGGAGACGTTGGCGGCGTTGATCCGGGGGTAATGGCACTTGCGGCCGAAGATGGTTGTCACATAGCCCTTGGCGTGCGCCGTCTTCTTCGTCGCGTCCATATAGTCGCGGATGCCCGGGAAGCGCTCGAAATACTTTCGGATATACGCCCCCGCCTCCTCGCGCGGAATGCCGAGCTGATTGGCGAGGCCGAAGGCGGAGATGCCGTAGATGATGCCGAAGTTGATCGCCTTTGCGCGTCGCCTAATCTCGCCGGGCATGCCCTCGATCGGCACGCCGAACATTTCCGAGGCGGTCATCGAGTGAATGTCGAGCCCGTCGGCGAAGGCCTTCTTCAGGGACGGAATGTCGGCAATATGGGCCAGGAGCCTCAGCTCGATCTGACTGTAGTCGGCCGAGATGAGCTTGTAGCCGCTCGGGGCCACGAAAGCTCGGCGGATCTTGCGCCCCTCCTCCGAGCGGATCGGAATATTCTGCAGGTTGGGCTCCGATGACGACAGGCGTCCGGTCGTCGTCGAGGCGAGCGCATAGGCCGTGTGCACCCGGCCCGTCGTCGGGTTGACGAAGCTCGGCAGCGCGTCGGCGTAGGTCGATTTGAGCTTCGAAATCTGGCGCCATTCGAGAATGCGCGCCGGCAATTGGTGGCCTTCGGCTGCGAGATCGTCGAGTACGCTGGCCGAGGTCGACCAGGCGCCGGTCGCGGTGCGCTTGCCGCCCGGCAGGCCCATCTTGCCAAACAGGATATCGCCGAGCTGCTTCGGTGAGCCGGGATTGAAGGGCGCGCCGACGATGCGGGCGATCTCGTCCTCGAGCCGCGCCATCACTTGCGCGAAATCGCCGGCGAGCCGCGACAGCATCTCCCGGTCGATGGCGATCCCGCGCCGCTCCATGCGGGCGAGCACGGGGACGAGCGGCCGTTCCAGCGTTTCGTAGACCGTCGTCATCCCCTCGGCGACAAGGCGGGGCTTCAGCGCCCGCCAAAGGTGAATGGCGACGTCGGCCTTCTCGGCCGCGTATTCGCTCGCCCGGTCGATGGGGACGCGATCGAAGCCGATGGCGTTGCGGCCCGCGCCCGCCACGTCGGCGAGGGCCGTCAGCTTCTGGCCGAGAATCCGCTCAGCGAGTCTGTCGACGTCGTGGGTTTCGCCGGTCGCCCCGGCGTCGAGCGTGTAGGAGGCCAGCATCGTGTCGTCGATCGGCGCGACCGTGACGCCGCGGTGCGCGAAGACCTGCATGTCGAATTTGACGTTCTGGCCGATCTTCAGGACACCCGGCGCCTCCATCAGCGGCTTCAGGAGCGCGATGGCCTCGTCCTCGCCAATCTGGTCCTTGACGAGCCCGCCGCCGTCGAAGAGGTCGTCCGCGCCGACGCGATGACCGATCGGGATATAGCGGGCCTCGCCCGGCTTGACGGCGAGAGACACGCCGATCAGTTCGGCGTTAAGCGGATCGGGCGAAGACGTCTCGGTATCGAAGGCGACAAGGCCTTCCGCATGCGCCCGCTCAATCCAGGCGGCGAGCTCGGCGGGGCTGCGCAGGGTCTTGTAGGCAGCGCGGTCAATCGGGACACGGGCTTCCTCGGCGCGGGTCTCCACGAGATCGGCAGGCGTCGCCGCGCCGGACGCCTCCGGAGGCGTCGCGGGCGACGGCGCCCGAGCCGCGGCCATGGCGTCCTGCTCCCGCGCTAGCGCCGCTTCGCCGTCACGCCCCAGCCAACCCGCGGGGCCGACGAAGCGCGGGTCGGGCTCGATCGAGGAGGGGTCGATCCCGCAGATTTCGCCGACCCGGCGGGTAATCGTGGTCAGTTCCATCGCCTTAAGGAAGGCGATCAGCCCCTTGCCGTCGAGCTGCGGCATGGCAAGCTCATCGAGCGGGGTTTCCACCGCGACATTGCGATCCAGGATGACCAGCGACTTCGACAGGCGAATGCGCTCGATGTTCTCCGGCAGGGTGAGCGCTTCGCGGCGCTTCGGCTGCTTGATCTCGCCGGCACGAGCGAGCAGGGTCTCGAGGTCGCCATATTCGTTGATCAGCTGCGCCGCGGTCTTGACGCCGATCCCCGGCGCTCCGGGGATATTGTCGGTCGAGTTGCCGGCGAGCGCCTGAATATCGACGACCTTGTCAGGACCGGCGCCGAAATACTCCATCACCTCGGCAAGGCCGATCTTGCGCTCCTCGCGCTCGCCCGAGGCCGGATCGTACATCGCCACCCTAGTCTCGATGAGCTGCATCAAGTCCTTGTCCGCCGAGACAATCAGGACGTCGGCGCCCCTCTCGCGGGCTTGGCGCGCATAGGTGGCGATGAGGTCGTCGGCTTCGTAGCGGTCCTGCTCGACCGGAACCATGCCGAAGGCGCGCACGGTCGCACGCATCAGCGGAAACTGCGGCAGGAGGTCGGCCGGCGGGTCAGGCCGGTGGGTCTTGTAGGAGGGATAGATCTCGCGGCGGAAGGAGTCTTCCGACTTGTCGAAAATGATCGCCAGATGGGTGGGTTTGATTCCCGCCGCCCCATCGCGGACGAACTGCAAAAGCTTGGTCGAAAACAGGCGCACCGCGCCGATTGGCAGACGGTCGATCCGGTAATTATACTTCTGATCCTGGCGTATTGACTGGTAATACGCGCGAAAGACGAAGGAGGAACCGTCGACGAGAAACACGTGGTCGCCGGGGCCAACCGGGCGTCGGGGCTGGGTCATTGAGGAAAGATAGGCGATCGGGAGGCCCGGCGCCATCGGCACGGCTTTGCCGAAGCCCAACCATTCTTCGGACGTTTTCCGCCGTTAGAAAAGCGTCGTTCACGCAACAGTCATTGCGACCGGCGCAGGAATGACAAAAGAGGGCCTGGGGGATGTAAAGGCTTTCTGGGACAGGGCGTTAGGAATGCAATTGCGCGGATGGATCGGCGCCTCGGCTTTGGCGCTCGCCGGGATGATTGGCCCCGAGGCGGGTTTTGACGCCGCCCGCTCCTTCACCATTCCGACCTCCTGCACGGATGCCGCGCAATGCGCGAGCGTCTGCCGCAGCGCTGTCGAGCAAGGCCGGACAGACGCGGACTTCATTAAGCTGGCAGCCTATCAGCTCGGGCCGGAAAAGCCGATCGACCTGCCGCCGGCCAGCATGTCGATGCCGGCCCCAGTCGATCCGAAGAATGTCTACGCCGGAACAGGCGCTGGGATGTTCAGCCCCGCCGTCGCTGGGCAGCTCTCGCGCGTCTACTCGCCGAACCTTACCACTGGCAAGGTGGACGTAATCGATCCCGCCACCTTCAAGCTGATCGAAAGCCTCGACGCGATCCCGAGCCCTGAGCACATCGTGCCGTCCTGGGATTTGCAGACGCTGTGGATTTCCGGCGACATCAGCTACCGCGGCGGCCATGCCGACGTGATGCCGATCGACCCCAAGACAGGCCGGCTCGGCAAGGCGATCGACGTCCCCAATTCCTACAACCTCTATTTCACCCCGGACGGAAAGTCGGCGATCATGGTTGCGGAGGCGATGCGGCGGCTCGAATTCCGCGACCCTCACACCATGGATCTGCAGGGCTACATCGCGATGCCGAAATGCCCCGGGGTCAACCACGCCGACTTCTCGCCCGACGGCTCCTACGCGATCTTCACCTGCGAATATGGCAACGCGCTCGCCAAGATCGATCTTGTGCATCATACGCTCGAAGCAGTGCTGCCACTATCGCCCGGAGGCATGCCGCAGGACATCCGCATCGCCCCGGACGGCTCCGCTTTCTTTGTCGCCGACATGCTGAAGGACGGGCTTGTCGTCATCGACGGCGATGCGTTCAAGGAGATCGGCTTCATCCCGACGGGGGTGGGAACGCACGGGCTTTATCCCAGCCGCGACGGGTCCAAGCTCTACATCACCAACCGCGGCACGCACAATCTGGCCGGCGTCAAGAACGGTCTGGGCAGCGTCTCCGTCATGGACTTCGCGACGCGCAAGATCATCGCCAACTGGAGCATCCCGGGCGGCGGTAGCCCGGACATGGGGAACCTGAGCGCCGACGGCAAATGGCTCTGGCTGTCGGGCCGCTACGACGGCGTCGTCTACGCCTTCAACACCGACGACGGCTCGGTGAAGACCATCCCCGTCGGCGGCATGCCGCACGGGCTTACGGTCTGGCCCCAGCCGGGGCGGTATTCGCTCGGACACACCGGGAACATGCGCTAGAAAACGCGGATCTCCTCGCTAGATCCGACGTTGCCGCTGACGCCCGAATGGTCAATTTTTTTCACGGCGAGTTCGGCGTGCTTGCCGCGCTGACCGCCTTCGCGGTCATCGCAATCTTGATCGACCTGACCCGCATGCTCTCCTTCGCGCATCTGCCGAGCCGGGCAGTCGATGCCCGCGCCGGCCCCAGGGCCTTTGGCAATAGGCGAATACAACACCCTCCAACGCCGCCCGCCAGGGCTCGTCGCCCACTGTCACGTCTCGCCGTCCTCGTCATTCATCGGGTGCAGATCGCGCACCATCGCCTTGGCGCGCTCGTCGAGCACATGGGTGTAGATCTGGGTGGTCGATATGTCGGCGTGCCCGAGCAGATCCTGAACGACGCGAAGATCGGCGCCGTTCTGAAGGAGATGGCTAGCGAAGGCGTGGCGCAGGACATGAGGACTTAATCGGGCGGCGCTGATCCCGGCGGCCGCAGCGGCGGTCTTCAGATCGCGCGCGAAGGCCTGCCGCGTCATATGCCCGCTACCGCTCGCTGCCGGATACAGCCATCGCCCGGTTGCCCCGCTAGGCGCGGCTTCGTTGAGAAGCGCGCGATATAGGGTGATTGCCGCGCGAGCGGGGTCGGACAATGGCGCAAGCCTTTCTTTGCCGCCCTTACCGCGGACCGTCAGAAACGGCTCCTTCGCGCGCGCGGCCGATTTCGGCAGGCTCAAAGCCTCCGAAACGCGCAGACCCGAGGCGTAGATGAGCTCTATCAGACAGGCGGTGCGGGCTGCGGCCAGACGCTCGCGAAGCGGTCGGTCGGGTGCGTCCAGCCCTTCTCGCGCGGTGGCGATCAGTCTGTCGACTTCCGCAACCGTCACTATTTTGGGGAGGGGACGCGCGCGTCGCGGACCTTCGATGGCGAGCGTCGGATCGTCGCGCCGGAGGCCCTCGGCATAGAGATGCTTGTGAAACTGACGAATCGCCGACAGTCGCCGTGCAAGCGAAGCGGCCTTCAGACCCTCAGCGCTGCAAGCCGCGAGATAAGTCCGCACATGGGATGCGCTCGCCTGCCGCGCGCCGGTCCTTTGCCCGCCAAGATAGGCTTCGTAATCTCTAAGATCGCGGCGATAGGCTTCGATCGTGTTCGCGCTCGCGCCGCGCTCTGCCGCAAGCGCATCGAGAAAATCGGCGACCAGGCCGCCGGAGCGCCCCTTCATTTGGTCGCCTTCGGCAGGGGAATTGTCTGGATGATTTGACGCGGCTTCACCTGAACGAAATTCGCCAACACGAAAAGTCCGCCGTAGACGAGGCCCGCGAGCACGGCGACAGCGACAAGGAAGCGGATGAGGCTCGGCAAGGCGCGATCCTGCGGTTGCGTTGCACGCTTGGTTAGCGTGTCACTCCTCGTCGAACAAGTTTGGCGGCCGGTCTTCTCGTTGCGGCTCGGCCAAGCCGAGATGACGGAACGCATGCGGGGTGAGCAGCCGGCCGCGCGGCGTTCGCTGCACGAAGCCGAGCTGGATGAGATAAGGCTCGATGATATCCTCAATCGCGTCGCGCGGCTCGGACAGCGCCGCGGCAATCGTCTCGACTCCGACCGGGCCGCCGACGAATTTGACGGCGACGGCGTCGAGATAGCGCTGATCCATCTGGTCAAGCCCAATGGGGTCGACGTCCAGGCGGCGAAGCGCGCGATCGGCGAGCGCCCGGGTCACAGGACTGGCGCGCTCGACGATGGCGAAGTCGCGAATCCGCCTCAGGAGCCGTCCAGCGATACGCGGCGTCCCCCGCGCGCGCCTGGCGATCTCATTGGCGCCGTCCTCCGCGAGCGCGAGTCCCAACGTACGCGCCGCACGCACGATGATTCTCTGCAGTTCCTCGGTCGTGTAGAAATTGAGGCGCAAAGGGATGCCGAAGCGGTCCCGCAGCGGCGTCGTCAGCAGCCCGGCCCGGGTCGTCGCGCCGATCAGGGTGAAGTGCGCGAGGTCGATCTTGACCGAACGCGCGGCCGGGCCGGCGCCAATGATGAGGTCAAGCTGAAAATCCTCCATTGCGGGATAAAGGATCTCCTCGATCGCCGGGTTGAGCCGGTGGATCTCGTCGATGAAAAGAACGTCGCGCGGCTCGAGGTTGGTGAGTTGCGCAGCAAGATCGCCCGCCTTCATGATCACCGGACCGGACGTCGAGCGGAAATTGACGCCGAGCTCTCGCGCCACAATCTGCGCCAACGTTGTTTTGCCGAGCCCGGGCGGTCCGACCAGCAGCACATGATCGAGCGCCTCTCCGCGCGCCCTGGCCGAATCGATGAAGACCCGCAAATTTCTGCGGACAGCCCCCTGTCCTTCGAATTCCGCCAGCGTCTGCGGGCGCAGGCTTGTGTCATCCTCAGGACGTTTCTCGGGGGAGACGAGCCGGCGCGGCGAGTCCGCCATGTCAAGTGGCTCCGCCGGTCATTGCGCCAGTTCCCGCAAGCCCGCCCTAATGAGCGCTGCGGTCTCGGCGTCCGGGCCCAGGCTGGCCGAGCATTTGGCGACCGCCGCGGCGGCCTGCAAACGCGCATACCCCAGGCCAACGAGGGCGAGGACCGCGTCCTCGGCCGCCTTGGGCGGCTTGGCAGTATTTTCCACGTCGGCGTCCGCTCGCTCGAGCCCCGCTACGTCGAACGCCAGCGCCTTGTCCTTAAGTTCCAGCACCAGGCGCGCCGCCAATTTGGGGCCGACGCCCGGCGCTCGCGCCATCATCCCTCTGTCCTGCCTTGCAATCGCTCCCGAAAGCGCGTCGGCCGTCAGCGTCCCGAGGATGCCGAGCGCGACCTTGGCGCCGACACCCTGCACGTTTTGCAGAAGGCGAAACCAGTCGCGTTCGGCTGCGGTCAGAAAGCCATAGAGCCGAATCGCGTCCTCGCGCACGTGCGTTTCGATCATGAGCTCAGCTGGCTGGCCGGCTGGAGGAAGCGATTGCAATGTGCGGGCGGAAGCGGCAACGAGATAGCCAACCCCATTGACGTCGAGAATGAAGCTTTCCTCGTCCAGGCTGTCGACGACGCCGCGGAGCTTACCGATCATGCGGCGCCGCTCCGGCGCGCGCGCCTGTGTTGCGCGTGGCAGATTGCCACCGCCAGCGCGTCGGCCGCATCTGGGGTCGAGGCGTTGGAGGCCGGCAGCAGCATTCTCACCATCATCGCGATCTGATTTTTTTCTGCGTGGCCGACGCCCGCCACGGTCTTCTTTATGAGATTAGCGGCGTATTCCGATACCGGCAGATCTTTAAGCGCCAGCGCCGCCAGCGCCACGCCCCGTGCCTGACCGAGCTTCAGCGTCGATTGCGGATCGCGATTGACGAACGTCTCTTCGACCGCCGCTTCATTGGGTCCGTCGCGTTCGACGAGCGCCGTAAGCGCGCAATGAATCGCAGCCAGCCTGTCGGCGAGCGAAGTCGCCGCATCCGTCTGGATCGAACCGCAGGCGACGAAGCTCAGCCTTGATCCGACGGCCTCGATCAGACCCCAGCCGGTATTGCGCAGGCCGGGGTCGACGCCGAGAATCCGAATCGCGCCGCTATTCATGGGATTCCCTTATACGAAATCGCGGCCGCCGCGCGGGAGCGCTCAAACGAAGTTTTCCGCCGCCGCCAGGCTCTTGAGGTCGCGATCGACGGCGCGGAGCGAGTTCGAGCGATTCCCGGAACGCGCCGCTGCCGACGCCGCGCCAGATACTCGACGCCCGTTCGGCGAGGCGAGGGATCGTGATGGCGAAGCCGCCGGCCTCTGCGAGCGCGCCTTTCTCGTTGATGAGGTAGCGCCGGTTGAGGGCGAACAGCGTCTGGCCGACGCAGCACAATGCGCGGTAGACGCAGCCGGCGAGATGCGTCTGATCGGCGCGAAGGAGGGCGAGCTCCCCGTTCTCGACGCTGAACAGCACCTCCCACAGGAAACGGCGGACGATCGCGCCGCGCAGGGTATCCGGATAAGGGCGCGTCAGCGCCTTGAGCGCGGCCAGACTTTGCTCCGGATCGTGGAGCGGCCGGCAAAGGGCGACTTCGCCCATCCAGATCGCCGAGCAGAAGCCGTGCGGATGCCCGGGCTGATAATCCATCGTCACCTGTCCGCGGCGGCAGGCGCGAATTGTCTCCTCCACCGCCTCGACGCAGCGATAAAGAAGATCGACCTTCCTGCCGCCGATCGACAGCCACGCGCCGCCCACGATCCAGGGCCCCCAGGCGCCGACTTCGGTCACGATAGCGGCGCGCGGATCGTCGACCATCTCTTTCGCCGTGTCGCGCAGCCATTCGATGTCCGGCTCGACCCCGCTTCGATAGTAAAGGCCAATGTCCGTGTCAGAGGAAGGGGTTGCGGTTCCCCTGGCGCGCGACCCGCCGAGCGCGATCGCCGCGACGCCGGGCACGGCGGCGAGCGCTTGCGTCAGGCGATCCAGCATTGCCTCCGACATTCAATCGCTCGGCCCGTTCCGCGACGATTCTGTCGACTACCCCGACAATCCGCCCCTGTCACGCGTCGCGCCGCTGGCGCCGCCGCCGCAGCTGCGCTAAGGCGCAATCCGGTCCGCATCCGAGGGAGAGGCAGGCGCTCCATGCTGCCGACGAAGTTCTGGGCGGAGATGAGCTGGCCGGAATTCCGGCGCGCCGACATGGGCAAGGTCGTCGCCGTTCTGCCGCTCGCGGCGATCGAGCAGCATGGGCTTCACCTTCCGGTAGGTGTCGACGCGATCGTCAACGAAGGTTACGTCGAACGTGCCGCGGCAAGAATTCCGAATGAACTGCCTGTTCTCTTTCTGCCCCTGCAGGCGATCGGCGTGTCCGGCGAGCACAGCGAATATCCGGGAACCCTGACGCTCTCGGCGGAGAGCGCCATCCGCGCCTGGACAGAGATCGGCGACAGCATCGCGCGGACGGGCTGCCGAAAGCTCATCGTGATGAACTCGCACGGCGGCAACGTTCCCGCGATCGACGCTGCCGCCCTCGAACTGCGCCGCCGCTGGAAGATGCTCGCGATCAACGCCTCGTGGCGGCGTCTCGGTTACCCGGACGGCCTCTTCTCGCCGCGCGAGACCACCCATGGCGTTCACGGCGGCGACGCCGAGACGTCGCTGACGCTGGCGTTCCGTCCGACCGCCGTCCGCATGTCGGAAGCGCGCGACTATGCGAATGCAGCCGAATTCGATGGAGCGCGACTTCGCGCTCCTTCGGGCAAAGCCTCCTTTAGCGTTCGCCTGGATGGCAAGCGACCTCAATCCGGACGGAGCCGCAGGCGAGGCCGACACGGCAAGCAAAGCCAAGGGCGAGGCGGCAGCCGATTACGGCATCGATCGCTTCATCGCTCTCCTTCGCGACGTGCAGGCCTTCGACCTCGCCCGACTTTCAACGGGCCCGCTGGGGATGAAGCGATGACCGAGCCGCACTTCGATTTCGAGCGCGAGGCGATGGCGAGCGGCTGCCGCTGGGTGGCCGGAGTTGACGAGGTCGGTCGCGGGCCGCTCGCAGGTCCGGTCGGCGTCGCGGCGGTCATTCTCGATCCGAACAATCTCCCGGAGGGCCTCGATGATTCGAAAGCGCTGACCGAGGCCCGGCGCGACGAGCTCCGCCCGATCATTTTCGCCAAGGCGCTCAGCGTTTCCATCGTCTTCGCCAGCGTCGAGGAGATCGACGCCTACAACATCCGCGGCGCAGCCTTGCGTGCGATGGCGCGGGCGATCGGCGGCCTGAGCCTTCGGCCAGACATCGCCCTGATCGACGGCCGTGACATCCCCGACGGACTGATTTGCCCAGCCCGCCCGATTGTCGGCGGGGATGGCCTCTCGATGTCGATCGCTGCCGCCTCGATCATCGCCAAGACGACCCGAGATGCGCTCATGCGCAATCTGGCGCGCGAATACCCGCAATATGGCTTCGCCAATCACGTCGGCTACGCCACCGCCGCGCATCGGCTGGCTCTAGCGCTGGCCGGCCCCTGCCCCTATCACCGTCGCTCGTTCCGTCTCAGTGAAATTGAAGAGGCTGAATGAACGGACGCGTCGCAGGACGAAGAAGTTAAGGAATTCTTTGCATCGCTTTCGTCGATTCAAAACGACACAACGTCAATTGGGGCGGCATAACCAGACTTTTACTTACAGCGGGCCATAACCGACGGGCCGGATCGAGCAATCTGGCGGTTGAGTTCGAGTGATTTGCGTCCATGGGTATCTTGCGCGCCGGCGCGTTGCGTTTCCCCTCCCAGCTTCAGGTTCTGCGTACTGGCGACGGCGAGACGAAACGCCCGGCCGCAATCGTTCCCGTTCGACGCGACACGATCCTGATCGGCGACTGCGTTGCGGAGATGGACAGGCTTCCTCCGGCGTCGGTGGACCTTGTCTTCGCCGATCCGCCGTACAACCTGCAGCTCGAGGGCGCTCTCACCCGGCCTGATCAGAGCCTCGTCGACGCGGTCAACGAGGCTTGGGACAAGTTCGCCGACTTCGCCGAATACGACGCCTTCACGCGGCGCTGGCTCGGCGCAGCGCGGCGGCTGATGAAGCCGAACGCCACCCTCGTCGTCATCGGCTCCTATCACAACATCTTTCGCGTCGGGGCGATTCTCCAGGACCTCGGCTTCTGGATCCTCAACGACATCGTGTGGCGCAAGGCCAATCCGATGCCGAATTTCCGCGGCCGCCGCTTCACCAACGCCCACGAGACGATGATCTGGGCCGCCCGCAGCGCCGACGCCAAGAGTTACACGTTTAACTACGAGATGATGAAGGCCGGCAATGACGATTGCCAGGCGCGTTCAGACTGGCTCCTGCCGATCTGCGCCGGCGCGGAGCGGCTGAAGGACGGCGAGGGGCGAAAGATCCATCCGACGCAGAAGCCTGAGGCGCTCCTGTCGCGGATTTTGCTCGCCGCGTCGAACGCGGGCGATCTCGTGCTCGATCCCTTTTTCGGCTCCGGCACCACCGGCGCGGTTGCGCGCCGGCTTCGCCGCTCCTTCATCGGCATCGAACGCGATCCGCGCTACGCCGCCGAGGCGCGCCAACGCATCGATGCGATCGAACCGCTCGCCGAAGAGACGGTCGTGACCGCCCCGACGCGCCGCAGCGAGCCGCGGGTCGCCTTTGCAAGCGCCATCGAAGCGGGCCTCATCGAGCCCGGGGAATCGGTGGTCGACGTCCGCCGCCGGCATGCGGCGCTCGTCCGCGCCGACGGCACGCTCGCCGTCGGGCGCGCCATCGGCTCGATCCACAAGATCGGCGCGCTCGTGCAGGGGCTGCCTGCCTGCAATGGCTGGACCTTCTGGCATATCGAGCGCGCGGGCCGGCTGACCCCGATCGACGAACTGCGCGGCGTCTTGCGGGCGGCGATACGGGTGGCCGCGGATTAGGCGCTCAGGCCTTCCGCCGGCCACGTCGTTTCGGCTCGGCAAAGTCTTCGGCGTGCAAGAGAAACACTTCTCCCGCGCTCTCCTCGGTATCGAGCCAGACGAAGGGCAGCCTCGGGAAATCGCGAATGAGCAGGTCGCGACCGCGGCCGACTTCGCAAACCAGAGCGCCGTGCGGCATGAGCCGGTCCAGCGCCCCGGCGAGAATACGCCGCACGACTTCGAGGCCGTCCCCGCCGCCCGCATGCGCAAGCCGCGGTTCGGCCATGTATTCGGGCGGAAATTCGGCCAAGGCTTTGGCGTCGACATAGGGCGGATTGGCAAGAATCAGATCGTAGCGCCCGTCGCCGAGCGGGGCGAAGAGATCCCCCTCGATGAGGGTCACGCGATTGGAAACCTCGTGCTCCTCGACGTTGCGCCGTGCGACTTGCAGCGCGTCGGGCGAAAGGTCGACGGCGTCGATCCTGGCGTTGGGGAAAACGCGGGCGGCGAGGATGGCGAGCGAGCCGCCCCCCGCGCAGAGGTCGAGGACCCGTCCGATCTTCGCCGGGTCGCCGGTCAGCGCATCGGTTTCCGCGAACGCCGTCATCAGGAGCTCGCCGACGAAGCTGCGCGGCACGATGACCCGCTCGTCGACGTAAAACGGCACGCCCTGGATATAGGCGCGGTTCAGGAGGTAGGCGGCCGGCTTTCGGGTGACGACGCGCGCCTCGATCAACGCGTCGAGCCGCGCGCGCTCGGAGTGCAGGAGCCTGGCGTCGAGAAAGGGATCGAGCGTGTCAATTGGAAGATTGAGGCCTTCGAGGATGATGAAGGCCGCTTCGTCGAGCGCTGTCGTCGCCCCGTGACCGAACGCCAGGTGCTCGGCGCGGAAGCGGCCAATCGCGTAACGCAGCCAGTCGCGCGGGGTGGCGAAAAGCGCGACGCGCTCATCGCTCCCGCCGTCCGACTTAGGCTCGGACGACTGGCTTTCCCTGCGACCGGCCTTGGTCCGCGAGCCGGGCGGAAGCTCACGCGCCGTGCTTGCACTCATGCATGAAATGCTTACGGGGTTTGCCGTGCAGATTCTGGGCGTCGGCTTTCTGCGAGCACTCGATCGACTTGGCGGAGCGGGCGCCGGCGTCCTCGGGGTCGGGCGCCGCCTTGGAGGCCCCGGCCTTCGGGACGGCGTCCGGGGTTGCAGCGTCGAAGGCGAAGGCGCCGCCGGAGACGAAGATACAAAGCGCGGCGGCGCAGGCCGCAATCCTGATTCGCATGTTCAATGGTTTTCCCAATTATTCCGTATTGTTGCGCTTGGCGCTGGGCCGCTTATAGAGGCGGCGCCCGGAAATTCAAGCCGAGCGCGTCGTCGCCGTCCGGCAGAGCGCGCCGGCACCGGAGGAAAGAGACGAGCGCGATGTCCGAACTCTCCATCGTCGATCTCGTCGGCCGCTTCCCGGATTTCCGCGTGGCCTTCGTGCTCGCCGAGCCGCTCGCCATCCACCCTGTCCGAAGCCCGGAACTGGCGAGCGAGATCGCCGCAGCGGAGGAGGCGTGCCGCCGACGGTGGGGCGGCATGGAGCTTTCGGCCGTTCCCGAGGTCGCCGCCTGGCGCGCCGCCTACAAGGGTTTCGGGGTCAAGCGCACGAGCTACCGCTCCTCGGCCGAGCGGCTGATCAAGCGGGTTCTCGCCGGCCAGCCTTTGCCCGAGATCAATACGCTTGTCGACCTCTACAACATGGTTTCGCTCGAGACCGGGCTCTGCCTTGGCTGCGACGATCTCGATCGGACGGCGGGCGACCTCGTCTTCCGCTTCGCCCGGCCGGGGGACAGCTTTGTCGACATGGGCACGGAGCCGGGCGAAGATCCGCACGACGCGCCGAAGGACGGCGAGGTGGTCTATGCCGACAGCCGTCATGTGCTTTGCCGTCGCTGGAACTGGCGCCAGGACGCCCGCACCGCTTCGCGCCTGGAAACCCGGCGGGCGGTCCTGACGGCGCAGTCCAACGGTGTCGGCGACGTCGAGGCGGCCGCGGTGCGCCTCGCCGGACTCATTGTCCGCGAATGCGGCGCGACCTGCCGCATCGAGACGCTGGATCGGAAGCGGCCCGAATCGGAGTTTTAGACCCGAGTCCACGTTCGCGGCGCCGTGGCTTGCGGTCGCGAAGCCAGGCGGGGACGCGCCAGCGGCGTCCGCGGCCTTACCCGAGGCGGCCGCTTTCCCGGCCGGGAGAGGGGAGCGCCGCCTCGACCATCGCCCTCGCGATCATCAGGTCGAGATGGCCGCCGCCGCCGTTCTTGAAGACGGTGATCTCGTCGGGCGAGCGGCGGCCGGGGATTCGGTTTGAGACCAGATCGAAGAGATCGCCTTCGATGGCCTCGGGCCCAATCACGCCGTGCGCGATCGGATTGGCCAAGTCGCCGCAAACGTCCACGGTGAAGCGGAGCGTGTCGGCGAAGAGCCGGCCGCGGCGGACGACATCGTCGTCGCTCTCGCGCATCGCCGGAGTGAAGCCGCCGACGAGGTCGACATGGGCGCCGTTTCTGAGCCAGCCGCCGCGGAGCACCGGATCGGGCGAGGCGGTGAGGCAGCTGACGACCTCGGCCTCGCCGACCGCAGCGTCAAGGTCGCTCCGCGCCTCCGCGTCGACGCCTTCCGCCCGCAGTTCGAAGGCGAGGCGCTCGGCGGCCTCCGCCGTCCGATTCCAGACGAGCGCCTTACGGATCGCGGGGCGGACGGCGCGAAGAAAGCGGACATGGGTCCTCGCCTGGCCGCCGGCGCCAAGCACGGCGAGCGTCACGGCGTCCGCGACGGCAAGCAGGTCCGCCGCCAGCGCCGAATTGGCCGCCGTCTTCATCCGGGTGAAGCTTTCGCCGTGTATGGCCGCGAGCGGCGCGCCGTTCGCCTTGTCGAACAGGGTCACGATCGACTGCACGTTCGGCCGTGACCCGAGGTGACTGTTGCCGGGAAAGACCGTCGCCGTCTTGACCGCGATGCCCAACTCGGGGCGCCAGGCCATCCAGGTCAGGACGGCATTGGCGGTCCCAGGCTCCTCGACCAGCACCCGCTCGACGCGCCCCACGTCGCCGTCACGATGGCCCCGCCGCAGCGCCTCGACGAGAATGAGCGGATCGAGCGTGCGGGCGAGCGCGTCGGCGTCGATCAGGCGCATGCCGGCGCTCTCACCCTCACCCCAACCCTCTCCCGCACGCGGGAGAGGGGGCGCTCCCTTTTCCCGCTCGCGGGCGCAAAGCGCCGGATGACGGCATTCATTCAGACATCCTTCATCAGGCGGATGGCGTCGTAAACGGCGGCGTGGATGTTGCGGCTGGAGACGGCGTCGCCGATGCGGAACAGGCGATAGCGGCCTTGTGGATTGCGCGCGATCGTCTGCGGCCGGTTGGCGGTCAGCGCGTCATGGTCGATCTCCCCGAGGTTCGCCGAGCCGGGTTTCAGGGCGAAGTAGAGCTCGTCGACCGGCGTCGCGCCATGCTCGACCACGATCTGGTCGGCCTCCTTCTCGATATGGCGCTTGCCGTACTCGTCGAAGAAGACGCCGGCGACCCGGTTGCCGCGCCGCTCGAGTCGCTCGAGCCGAAGGTTGAGCGTGATGGCGGCGCCGGCAAGCGAGAGCGCGCGGAAATAGGCGGGGTAGCTCGTGCCGCCGATGTCGGGCGCGAGCATGCGGTCCGGGGTCACGACTTCGAGCTCCGAGCCGGCGCCGGCGATGAACTCGGCCGCCGTCATGCCGGGATGGGCGCCGTTGTCGTCATAGAGCAGCACCTTCGCCGCTGGCTTGACCGCGCCGGCGAGGATGTCCCAGGACGACGCTGCGAAGGCCTGTCCGTCATCGAGGAACCCCATGTTCGGCACGCCGCCGGTCGCGACGACGACAATGTCGGGGTTCTCCGCCAGGACGTCGGCCGCCTCGGCAAAGGCGTTGCAGCGGAGGACGACGCCGAGCCGTGCGCATTCGGCGAGGCGCCAGTCGACAATGCCCATGATCTCGCGCCGCCGCTTCAAGCCGGCGGCGATCCGGATCTGCCCGCCGGCTTCGGCCCCCGCCTCGAACACGGTGACCGCATGTCCGCGCTCGCCGGCGACCCGCGCCGCCTCGAGGCCGGCCGGTCCCGCGCCGACAATGACGATCTTGCGCTTGGGCCCGTCGCTCCTGGCGATGACGTGCGGGATTGCCGCCTCCCGCCCGGTCGCGGCATTGTGGACGCACACGGCCTCACCCGAATAGATCGAGTCGATGCAATAGGCCATGCCGACGCACGGCCTGATCTGCTGCTCGCGGCCCTCGGCGACCTTGCGGGCGATGTGCGGATCGGCGAGATGGGCGCGCGTCATGCCGACCATATCGAGCTTGCCGCTGACGATGGCGTGGCGCGCCGTCGCCACGTCCTGGATCCGCGCCGCGTGGAAGGTGGGCATCCGAGTTTCCCGCCGGACCTCACCGGAAAAGTCGAGGTGGGGCGCCGATCGCGACCCCATGCCGGGGATGACGTGCGAAAGCGCCTCCTCGGTTTCGATATGCCCGCGGATGACGTTGATGAAGTCGATCAGGCCAGAGGCGGCGAGGCGCCTGGCGATCGAGACGCCCTCCTCACGGGTGAGCCCGCGGTCCCAATCCTCGTCGCAGACCATGCGGACGCCGACCAAGAAGTCTTCGCCGACCCGCTCGCGCACCGCGGCGAGGACTTCGAGGCCGAAGCGCATGCGGTTCTCGAGCGATCCGCCGTAGGCGTCGTTGCGCCTGTTGGTGGCGGGCGACCAGAACTGGTCGATCAGATGGCCGTAGCACTCGAGCTCGAGGCCGTCGAGGCCGCCGGCTTTGACCCGCTCGGCGGCGTCGGCGTACGCCCGGATCACCCGCGTGATGTCCCAGTCCTCCATGGCCTTCGGAAAGGCGCGGTGCGTCGGCTCGCGCACGTTCGAGGGCGCCAGGACCGGCAGCCAATCCGCCTTGTTCCAGTTGGTCCGCCGGCCGAGATGCGTCATCTGGATCATCACCGCCGCGCCGGCGCCGTGCACGTCGTCGGCGAGTTCCTTGAGCCAGCGAACGACCTCGTCCTTGTAGAGGAGTATGTTGCCGAACGCCTGCGGGCTGTCGGGCGCAACCACCGAGGAGCCGCCGATCATCGTCAACGCGAGGCCGCCCTTGGCCTTTTCCGCGTGATAGAGCCGGTAGCGTTCTTTCGGCAGGCCGTCTTCGGTATAGTTCGGCTCGTGCGCCGTCGACATCAGGCGGTTGCGAAAAAGGAGATGCTTGAGCCGGTACGGCTGCAGCAGCGGATCGCTCGCCATCTTTGCTCACCTCTCCCGACGCCGCGGCGAGATTACCCTTGCGCTCAACTCATAGGGAACGGTTAGCTGCTTTTGATCAAGAGCCGATGGCTGGATAGGCTCCCGGTTGGGCAATGTTTCGGGCCGGGCTTGGCGTCGATGAGGAGGACAAGCATGCGATCGAGGAAATTCGGCCGGACGGGGCGGAAGGTCAGCGAGATCGGTTTCGGCGCCTGGGCGATCGGCGCCGGCTGGGGGCATGTCGACGAGGCCGATGCCATCGCCGCGCTGAACGAGGCGCTCGATCGCGGCATGACCTTCATCGACACCGCCGACGTCTACGGCGACGGAAGGTCGGAGAGGCTGATCGCCCGCGTCCTCAAGGAGAGAGGCCGCGAGAGGCCCTTCGTCGCCACCAAGGCCGGCCGGCGCCTGCCGGCGCAGACGGTCGCCGGCTATACGCGCGAGAACCTGACGGCCTGGATCGATCGCAGCCTGAAGAACCTGGAAGTCGACACGCTCGACCTCGTGCAGCTGCATTGCCCGCCAACCGACCTCTATTACCGCCCCGAAGTTTTCGGTCTTCTCGATGACCTCGTGAGGGCCGGAAAGATCCACAACTACGGCGTCAGCGTCGAGCGGGTCGAAGAGGCGTTGAAGGCGATCGAGTTTCCTGGCGTCGTTAGCGTCCAGATCATTTTCAACATTTTCCGATTGCGCCCGGTCGACGTCTTTTTCGATCTGGCGAAGCGACGCAACGTCGCCATCATCGCTCGCGTGCCGCTGGCGAGCGGCCTGCTCGCGGCCAAGTTCAAGCCGGAGACAAAGTTCGACGAGTCCGACCATCGACAGTTCAACCGCCATGGCGAGGCGTTCGACGTCGGCGAGACCTTTTCAGGCGTGCCCTATGACGTCGGCCTCGCGGCGGTCGAGAAAATCCGCCCGCTGGTCGGAAGCGGCACAATGGCGCAATTCGCGCTGCGCTGGATCCTGATGTTCGACGCCGTGACCGTCGTCATTCCCGGGGCGCGCAACGCCGCCCAGGCGCGCGCCAACGCCGAAGCGGCGGATCTGCCTGCGCTATCGAACGAGACAATGTCGGAACTCAAGGCGATCTACGATCGCGACATCAAGCCGCACGTGCATCAGCGCTGGTGAAAGAGGCGGCGATAGCGGCGCGGGTTCGTGCATGACAGGCCGCCAACAGGACGCAGTGAGCGGCCCGGCCCATCGCATGACAATGTCGCTCGTAGGGCGCTAAGATGCCCGAGTTGGCCCGCGCGCTTTCTCTTCTCGCGCCGGCAGAGGAAACCCCCGATGAGCGGACGCCTGTCGCTGCATGTGCCGGAGCCGACCGTCAGGCCCGGGGGCAAGCCGGATTTCAGCCATGTCGACGTGCCCGAGGCGGGCGAGGTTCCGCGGCCGCCGATCGACGTCAGCCCGTCGGAAATCCGCGATTTCGCCTACACCATGATCCGTGTGCTCGACGATCACGGTGACGCGGTCGGCGACTGGGTCGGCGCGCTTACCCCCGAAGAACTGCGCAAGGGCCTGCGCGACATGATGCTGACGCGCGCCTTCGACGCTCGCATGCTGCTCTCGCAGCGGCAGGGCAAGACGTCGTTCTACATCCAGAGCCTCGGCGAGGAAGCGATCGCCTGCGCCCATCGCAAGGCGCTGTCGCCCGGCGACATGTGCTTTCCGACCTACCGCCAGCAAGGGCTCCTCATCGCGCATGGCTGGCCGCTGGTCGACATGATGTGCGAGATCTTCTCAAACGAAAAGGACAGGCAGAAAGGCCGCCAGCTGCCGGGGCTCTATTCGTCGAAGGAGGCAGGGTTCTTCACCGTCTCGGGCAATCTCGGCACGCAATATCCGCAGGCGGTCGGCTGGGCGATGGCCTCGGCGATCATGGGCGACACGAAGATCGCCTCGGGCTGGATCGGCGATGGCGCGACGGCGGAAACCGATTTCCATTCGGCATTGGTGTTCGCCTCCGTCTACCGGCCGCCGGTCATTCTCAACATCGTCAATAACCAGTGGGCGATCTCGTCCTATCAGGGCATCGCCGGCGGCGAGAGCGCCAAATTCGCCGCCCGCGCGCATGGCTTCGGCATCCCGTCGCTCCGGGCCGACGGCAACGACTATCTCGCTGTGTACGCCGTGTCGAAATGGGCGGTCGAACGGGCGCGGGCCAATCTCGGCCCGACGCTGATCGAATGGGTGACCTACCGCGCCGGCGCCCATTCGACCTCGGACGACCCATCGAAATACCGGCCGAAGGAGGAATGGGCGGCCTGGCCGCTGGGCGATCCGGTCGAGCGGCTGAAGGTCCATCTCATTCGCCTCGGCGCGTGGAGCGAGGACCGGCAGAAGCAGATGCAGGCGGAGGTCGACGCGGAGGTGCTCGAGGCCGCGAAAGAGGCGGAAAGCCATGGCACGCTGCACGACGGGCCGAAGCCGAGCGCCGCGACGATGTTCGAGGACGTGTTCAAGGAGATGCCACGGCATTTGCGCGAGCAGCGTCAACAGCTTGGGGTGTGAGACATGGGGAGGGCGCAGTCTCCGCTGGCGTCCCTTCTCCGCGAAGCGGGGAAGGTGGCCCGAAGGGCCGGATGGGGTGTGGCGAGCAGGTATGGCTCGATGCAGTGTGCGGGCTGTCGTTCGTGCAATCCGACTTAAGATCGAGGCAGCGGGCCACACCCCATCCGGCGCTCCGCGCCACCTTCCCCGGCTGAGCTGGGGAAGGGCGAGCCGGGCCGGAGCCTAGCCATGCCCCGGCTTTCGATGGTCGAGGCGATCCGGGATGCGATGGATTGCAAGATGGCCGAGGACGAACGTGTCGTCGTGTTCGGCGAGGACGTCGGCTATTTCGGCGGCGTCTTCCGCTGCACCGAGGGCCTGCAGCGCAAATACGGCAAGTCGCGCTGCTTCGACGCGCCGATCAACGAATCGGGCATCGTCGGCGTCGCCATCGGCATGGGCGCCTACGGCCTCAGGCCCGTCGCCGAAGTGCAGTTCGCCGATTATGTCTATCCCGGCTACGACCAGATCGTCTCCGAGGCGGCGCGGCTCCGCTACCGCTCGGGCGGCGACTTCTTCGCCCCGATCGTCATCCGCATGCCGTGCGGCGGCGGCATCTACGGGGGGCAGACGCACAGCCAGAGCCCGGAGGCGCTTTTCACCCATGTCTGCGGCCTCAAGACCGTCATCCCGTCGAACCCGTACGACGCCAAGGGCCTCTTGATCGCCTCGATCGAGGACGACGATCCGGTGATTTTCCTGGAGCCGAAGCGGCTCTACAACGGCCCGTTCGCCGGCCATCCCGACCAGCCGGTCACCCCCTGGGCGAAGCATCCCCTAAGCGAGGTTCCGGCGGGCCGCTATGTCGTGCCGCTCGGCAAGGCGGCGGTGCGCCGCGAGGGCAAGGACGTGACCGTGCTCTGCTACGGCACGATGGCCTATGTCGCCGAGGCGGCGGCGCAGGAGACTGGCGTCGACGCCGAGATCCTCGACCTTCGCTCGCTCGTGCCGCTCGACGTCGACGCCATCGTCGCCTCAGTCGAGAAGACTGGCCGCTGCGTCATCGTGCACGAGGCGACGCTGACTTCGGGCTTTGGCGCCGAGCTCGCCGCCCAGGTGATGGAGCGCTGCTTCTATGCGCTCGAGGCGCCGATCGAGCGCGTCGCCGGCTGGGACACGCCCTATCCGCACGCCGAGGAATGGGACTATTTCCCGGGGCCCGCGCGGGTCGGCCGGGCGCTCCTGAAAGCGATGGAGGGCTGACGCCGATGGGCATGCGCTCGATCAGGCTGCCGGATGTTGGCGAGGGCGTCGCCGAGGCCGAGATCGTCGAATGGTCGGTCAAGGTCGGCGATCTCGTGCGCGAGGATCAGGTCATCGCCGCGGTGATGACCGACAAGGCGACGGTCGAAATCCCGACGCCGGTCGCCGGCGCCGTCGTCGCCCTTGGCGGCGCGGTCGGCGACGTGCTCGCGGTCGGGTCCGAGCTGATCCGGATCGACGCGCCCGGCCTGCCCGACTCGCTTCCGCCCGCGGCCGAAGGTCGCCGCCGCCAAGGCCGCGCCCGCCAAGGCTGGACCGCCGCCCGAGCCACGGCCGGCGGAACCCCAGCCCGCAGCGGCGGAATGGCCCCTCAAGGCCCCGCCGAGCGCGCCGGTCGTCCCGCCGCGCCCGCTCGCTCCCGCGTCGCCGCGCCATGGCGCCCCTCTCCTGCCGGGCGAAAGGCCGCTTGCCTCGCCTGCCGTGCGGCTGAAAGCGCGCGAAGCCGGAATCGACCTGCGCTTCGTTTCCGGCACGGGACCGGCCGGCCGTATTACCCATGACGACCTCGACGCCTATGTCGCCCGTCCGCCCGCCGCGCCGACGAGGGGTCCGGGCAAGGCGCCGAACATCGGCGTCGAGACGATCAAGGTCGTCGGCATGCGCCGCCGCATCGCCCAGAACATGGCCGAAGTCGGCACGCCGGGTGGCGCATTTCTCCTATGTCGAGGAGGTCGACGTCACAGCGCTCGAGGAGCTTCGCGCCGCGCTCAACGCACACGGCACCGCCGAGCGGCCGAAGCTGACCATGCTGCCCTTCCTCATGCTCGCGGTCGTCAAGGCGGTCGCCGACTTTCCCCAGGTCAACGCACATTACGACGACGACAACGACGTCATCGAGCGCTACGGCGCGGTTCATCTCGGCATTGCGACGCAGACGCCGGTCGGCCTCATGGTTCCGGTGGTGCGCCACGCAGAGACGCTGTCCCTGCACGAATGCGCCCGCGAAATGCGCCGAGTGAGCGAGGCGGCGCGCCAAGGCGTCGCGGCGCGCGACGAACTGTCCGGCTCGACGATCACCCTGACCTCGCTCGGCGCGCTCGGCGGCGTCGCCTCGACGCCGATCGTCAACCGGCCGGAGGTGGCGATCGTCGGCGTCAACAAGATCGTGGTGAGGCCGATCTGGCGCGACGGCGCCTTCGTGCCGCGCAAGAGCATGAACCTGTCGTCGTCATTCGATCACCGGGTGGTCGACGGCCATGACGCGGCGACCTTCATCCAGCGCGTCCGCGCGCTTCTCGAACTGCCGGCGTCGCTCTTCATCGAGGATTGAATCGCATGCCCAACCCGTCATTGCGAGTTGCACAGCGACGAAGCGATGGAGGCTTCGTAGGGCGCCCGACGATCCGTGGATCGCTTCGCTTGCGCTCGCGATGACGAACATGAACGAGCTCCGCTGCAAGGTTCTGATCATCGGCGGCGGCCCCGGCGGCTATGTCGCGGCGATCCGCGCCGGCCAGCTCGGCCTCGACACGGTCCTGGTCGAGGCTGACCGGGTGGGCGGAACCTGCCTCAATGTCGGCTGCATCCCTTCGAAGGCGCTGATCCACGCGGCTGGCCTTGCGCACGCGCTCACTGACCCGCATGGCCTGAACGCCATCGGCCTCGCCGTCGCTTCGCCCGCGCTCGACTATGCCAGAACCGTCGCCTGGAAGGATGCGATCGTTTCGCGCCTGACGACCGGCGTCGCCGCGCTCCTGAAGAGGGCGCGCGTGCGCACGCTGCATGGGCCGGCGACCGTTCTCGACGGCAAAACGGCCCTCGCCCACGCCGACACCGGAGATACGCGCATCGCCTGCGAGCATCTCGTCATCGCCACCGGTTCGGAAGCGATGGCGCTTCCCGCGCTGCCGTTCGGCGGCGACGTGCTGTCGTCGACCGAGGCGCTGGCGCTGACCGAAGTCCCGCGCACGCTCGCCGTTGTCGGCGCCGGCTATATCGGCATGGAGCTCGGCATGGCCTTCGCCAAGCTCGGCGCGAAGGTGACGATCGTCGAGGCGCTGCCACGCATCCTGCCGCTTTACGACGCCGAACTGACGCAGCCGGTGGTGCGGCGGCTCGCCGATCTCGGCATCGAGACGATGCTCGAATCGCGGGCGCTCGGCTTCGCCAGAGGCGTGCTGAAAGTCGGCGGCGGGGGCGACGGCGAGAGGGCGGTGGCGGCCGACAAGGTTCTCGTCGCGGTCGGGCGGCGGGCTCGAACCGGCGGCTTCGGCCTCGAGAAGCTCGATCTGACCATGGCCGGCCCGTTCATCCGCGTCGATGACCGCTGCGCCGCCTCGATGCGCAACGTCTGGGCGATCGGCGACGTGACCGGCGAGCCGATGCTGGCGCACCGCGCCATGGCGCAGGGCGAGATGGTCGCCGAGATCATCGCCGGGGAGAAACGCGCGTTCGATCATCGGGCGATCCCGGCGATCTGCTTCACCGACCCGGAAATCGTCGCCGTTGGTCTATCGCCCGAGGCGGCGAAGGCGGCGCATGGCGAGACCGTCGTCGGCCTGTTTCCGTTCCGCGCCAATGGGCGCGCCATGACGCTGCAGGACGATGAGGGTTTCGTTCGCATCGTCGCCCGCGCCGACAATCACGTCGTGCTGGGCGCGCACGCCGTCGGCGGCGGCGTCTCGGAGCTGTCGGCGGCCTTTTCCCTGGCGCTTGAGATGGGCGCGCGACTTGAGGACGTCGCCGGGACGATCCACGCCCACCCGACGCTCAGCGAGGCCTTCCACGAATCGGCGCTGAAAGCGCTCGGCAAGCCGCTGCATATTTGACGGGACGGCGGCCTATTCGGCCGCGGCAGGCTCGAGGTCCGGATAGTCGGTATAGCCGACCGGACCGTCGCTGTAGAAGGTCTGGGAATCCCAGCGGTTGAGCGGCGCGCCAAGTGCGAAGCGGCGCGGCAGGTCGGGATTGGCGAGGAAGAGCTTGCCGAAGGCGACCGCGTCGGCTTCGCCGGCGGCCAGCGCCGCCTCCGCGGCTTCGCGGGTGAAGCCCTCGTTGGCGACATAGACGCCGCCGAACGCCGCCTTGAGCTCGGGTCCGAGGCGGGCCGCCTTGGTCGATTCGCGGGCGCAGATGAAAGCGATTTTCCGCTTGCCGAGCTCGCGCGCCACATAACCGAAGGTCGCCGGCAAATTGCTGTCGCCCATGTCGTGCGCGTCGGCGCGCGGCGCGAGATGCATGCCGACCCGGCCTGGTCCCCAGACCGCGACGACGGCGTCGGTCACCTCGAGCATGAGACGGGCGCGATTCTCGATGGGGCCGCCGTAGGCGTCCGTCCGCTTGTTGCTGCCGTCCTGCAGGAACTGGTCGAGCAGGTAGCCGTTGGCGCCGTGGATCTCGACCCCGTCGAAGCCCGCGGCCAATGCGTTCTCCGCCCCCTTGCCATAGGCCTCGACGACGCCCTTGAGTTCATGCGTCTCGAGCGCGCGCGGGACCGCATAGGGCCGCTCGGGGCGGAGAAGGCTCACATGGCCCTTGGGCGCGATGGCGCTCGGCGCGACGGGGGGCGCGCCGTCATGGTAGCTCGGGTCGGAGATGCGCCCGACATGCCAGAGCTGCAGGAACATCCGCCCGCCGGCCGCGTGTACGGCGTCGGTAATGCGCCGCCAGCCCTCGACCTGCTCCCCCGACCAGATACCCGGCGTATGCGGATAGCCGACGCCCGCCGGCGTGACCGACGTCGCTTCCGAGACGATGAGGCCGGCCGAGGCGCGCTGGACGTAATAGTCGCGCATCATCGCGTTCGGCACGCGGCCGGAGCCGCTCGAGCGGTTGCGCGTCAGAGGGGCAAGGAAGATGCGGTTGGGGACCTCCAGGTCGCCGATCGTCAGGGGGTCGAACAGGGTGGGCATGAGGGACTCGATCTCCGGCTGGAAAAGGCGCAAACGGCGCCGATCATAGGAACGCGAACGCTGCCCGGCCGACGCAGTCCAGCGCGCCAACGAGACTTTTGCACTGCTATTTCGAGTTAATACTTGCGATAGATAAGTCTCTCCTGTTGTTTGTCAATGAAGCGGGCCGACGCAAACCGGCTTCCTTCTTCCAGGGGGATAAGAGAGCGAGGGCGTCAATGACAGCGGGGAACCGAAGCGTGTACGAAGTGCGGCGACCCTTCGCGCCAGCTTCATCGCGAGGGGCGAGGGGAGGATCCCATGGCAGAGTTCCCGGTCAATCCGACGCGGCTCGACCCGTACAAGAACTTCAAGTTCCGCCTGAAATGGGACGGAGCCTACGTCGCCGGCGTTTCGCATGTAAGCGGGCTCAGACGCACCACTGAGGTCATCGAGTTTCGCGAGGGCGGCGACGCCTCGGCGTCGCGCAAGTCGCCGGGCCGCACTGAGTACGAGGCGGTGACCCTCGAGCGGGGTCTGACGCAGGACCGCGCCTTCGAGCAATGGGCGGACGCCGTCTCACGGCTCGGCGCGGCGGCAGGGAGCGAAGTCGCGCTCGCCAGCTTCCGGAAGGACGTTATTCTGGACTTTTACAACGAAGCCGGCCAGCTCGTGCTTGCCTACAAAATCTATCGCTGCTGGCCTTCCGTCTACGAGGCGCTGCCTGACCTCGACGCCAACTCCGGCGCCGTCGCCATCGAGCGGCTGGTGCTTGAGAACGAAGGCTGGGAGCGCGATCCGTCGGCGACCGAACCGAAGGAGCCGTCGGCGACAGCGTGAACGGCGGCCCGCGGCGCTTAGCGATCGATGCCCTGCGGGCCTCGCAACGACGACCAAGGGTGTCGGGGCTTCAAGGCCGCCGAAAACCACGATAAGCTTTGGCGTTGGAGACCGGGGAGATTGAACCTTGCCCGTCGCCTGGGAAGACATCGAGTCGGCGTTCCTGTTCGTCAGCTTCGACGGGGGAGGAAATTCGGCCTTCGTCTGCCGCAAGACGGGCGCGGTCTTCTGGCGTTCCGAGGATGACGACACGCTCGACGAACTCCCCGACGACATCGACAGCGGCGACTACCTCGCCGTGCCCAGCCGGCACGATCTCGACCTTGGCAGCCGGCTGGTCATGCGCTTTGCCGACGAAGTCTTGAGCGACCACGCCGATGAGATCGCCCGCATCTTCTCCCGCAGAGGCGCCTACGGCCGGTTCAAGGATTTTCTCGTCCGCCTCGGCGCGCTCGACAAGTGGCACGACTACGAAAACGCCGCGACGGAAAAGGCGCTGCGCCAATGGTGCGCCGACAATGGGCTCGAGGTCGTGGGGTAGTGGTCGGGCTGCCTGCGGGCGCGCCGGCGAACGCCGAGGCCAGTGGCGGACGCCGAAGTCTCGGATTATGCCGCTGCGACCGTAGTCTCGTACGGCGGCGAGGATAGGGCCCAGCGAGTCCTCGGGCCGGGCCTCCTCCGGCAGTCCATGATCTGGAAACGTCGTCATCCCGGCGCAAGGACGCGCAAGCGGGGATCCGGCTTCACCCGCCACGCGGACTCCATTTCTGGATGCTCGCGCGCGGGGCGTCCCAATGGAAGCGAAGGGCGTCATCCTACATGGCCTACATGGCACCTATGTGGCCGCGGCCGCCCGTGCGCAGATCAGGCGAACAAATTCTTCGTGAAATCGCCCATTTCGGGAGGAAGGAATCCAAGGGAATTGAAGAGAGTCCAAACCAGGCCGGGGTAACCGGGAAATCCGAAGAAGCCCTGAACCCAACCGGGAGGTCATCCGGTTTCGATCCGTGAGCGCCCGCCATTGGACCGCCCCCCGCGTTAGCCTGGGCCTCGCCGACGTTATCGAGGCCATAGACGTCGTCGCGGAAATTGGCCGGCCCATCGCCGTTCGACCAGCCGGTGAGATAGACCCAGATCACCGGCGTCGGCTTGACGAGCTTGATGTCGTAGGGCGCGCGCTCCTTCACCTTCTCCTGCATCGCCGTCTTGTCCCAGACGCCTTTGGGTCCGCCGCCTGTCCCCTCGAGCAGCCACTCGGCCAGATCAAAGACCCCCTGCACGCGGACGCAGCCGTGGCTCAGGAAGCGGTAGTCGGCGCCGAACAGCCGCTTTGAGGGTGTGTCGTGCATGTAGACGGCGAGCTTGTTCGGCATGCCGATACGAATCGTGCCGAGCGAATTGCCCGCGCCCGAATCCTGCCGCAGAATGTAATTGGCGGCCCGCGCGGCGTTCCAGTTGACGCTTTTCGGATCGATCGCCTGACCGGAGCCATCGAGGATGCGGATCTTTTCGCGCGAAAGATAGCCGGGATCGCGCTGCATCCGTGGAATGATCTCCTTCTTGATGATCGACGCGGGCACCGTCCAAGTCGGGTTCAGGTTGATGACCTGGATTTGCGCGGCGATCTGCGGCGAAGGATGCTCCGGGCCGCCGACAATCGCCACATAGCGATGGACCACGCGCTCGTTCTCGACCGCCTCGACCGAGGTCGAGGGCAGGTTGACCACGACATAGCGGTTATCGAAGGCGAAGTTCAGCCCGGCCAGCCGGTTGGCGCTGGAGGCGAGCGCGTTGAACCGCACTTTCGCCGGCACGTTGATCGCCTTCAGGGTCGCGCCGGCGACGGCGCCGGTCTGGCGCAGCCCCATGCGCGTCTGAAAGCGCTTGACCGCGGCGGTCAGATCCGCGTCCCAGCGCTCGCCGCCGGCTCGGCTCCCGTCGAGGTCGCCCTCGATCGCCAGGCGCCTGCGCAATTTCGCCACCTCCAGGCCTTTCGAGCCGGGATGCAGGGCAACGATATCCGTCGGCCAACCGCCGGCGTCGACGATCGCGGCATAGCGTTCCGAGGCCTTGGCGGTGGCGAAGAACGTATTGGGCAGCAACGTCGGCGTCGGGTCGCTCGACAGCGCAGTCTCAAGCGGCGGCGCGGGCGGCGCGGCCTTCCTGAGTTTCGCCGCGGGCGCCGCGACCGGAATCGGATTGGCGGGCGGGGAGGAAGCGGTCGGCGCGGCCAAAGCGGTCGGCGCGGCGCTTCCAACCGGAGCGGCGGCGCCGGACGAAGAAGTCGTCCCCTCGGCCGGTTCGGGCATGAACGGGCTTGCGGGCGATCCGGAAGGAACGGCCGGGCTTGCGCTCGGCGAAGCCGGCGGCGCGGACGGCGTTTGCGTTTGCGCCGGCGCGCCGGCCGCAAAAAAGGCCGCGCTCAACAGCGCCGCGGCGAACAACAAGCGAAGCTTCATCGAAACCGGACCCGACCCGCGGCAATTCCCTCGTCCGAATCGCCTCGCCCCAATTGACATGCGACAGTTCCTAGAAACGCACAAAGGCTTTCTTGCGGCGGGCCGGAGCCGCAAACCTTAGCCGGCGACGAGGATGTGGAGCCGCCGCGGTCCGTGCGCGCCAAGCAGCAGGGTCTGCTCGATGTCGGCCGAACGCGACGGCCCCGTGATGAAATTGAGAGTGCGGGGCGCGCCGCCTTTGCCGTAGGCATTCCGGAGCCTGGCAAAGACGCTCTCATAATCGGCAACGACGTCGTCCCGCTCCACCACGACGACGTGGCTGTCGGGCAGGAAGTTAAGTGTGGTCGGATTATCCGGCCCGGAGACGAGCGCCAGCGTTCCCGTCTCCGCGATACCGGCGAAGGCGAAGCTCAAGGCATTGGGGTCATGCCCGTCCGAGGCTCCGTGCAGGATCTCGAGCGGCGTGGCGCTCCACGGAAGTCCCGCCAGGCGCGGGTCGTCGCCCATCCGCAGGCTCGCCGGGCAGTTGTTATTGCGCAGGAAACGGGCGACTTCGGCAGGCACCTCCGCCAGCGTCGGGATCTCGACGACGGTCGCCTGGGCGCGCTCGGCCTCCGCCTTGAAGGTTATGACCCGCATCTTGACGTCGCCCTGTCCGCGCTCAGGCACGATTCCGGCGGGCGCTTGGGCCAGCCGCGCCTCGACCTCGAACCGGCGGGGGGCCTCGTCGCTGCCGACGCCGAGCGAGCGGCGGATATTGGCGAAGACGGCCTCGCGCGCCTTCATTTCGTCGCTCCGCTCCTGGCGCGCCACTGGCTCTGAAACGTCGTCCGTTCCGGCGCAGCGAGGTCGCGGTAGCGGGTCCAGCCGCCGGCCAGCGGCAGCCAGGAGAACCGCCCCTTGCCGCGGCCGAAGAGATGCAACGCGCGCGCCGCAACATCGGTTGAGAAGCGATAGAGCGCCGGCCGTTCGGCGAAGAACGCCCAGAAGCCAAGCCCATAGCGGAGCGGCGCCGGCGACAGATGACGCTCGAATTCCCGCTCCCGCCAGTGCCGCATCATCTTCGGCAGCGGAATCCGCACCGGGCATACCGCCTCGCAGCGACCGCAGAAGGTCGAGGCGTTCGGCAATTGGCCGCCCTCGGCGACGCCGATCAACGAGGGCGTCAGCACGGCGCCCATCGGCCCCGGATAGACCCAGCCGTAGGCATGGCCGCCGACCGCCTGGTAGACGGGGCAATGGTTCATGCAGGCCCCGCAGCGGATGCAGCGCAGCATGTCCTCGAATTCGCCGCCGAGCATCGACGACCGGCCGTTGTCGATCAGCACAACATGGTAGGCGGCCGGGCCATCGGGATCGGCCGAGCGGCGCGGGCCGGTCGAAAAGGTCGTATAGACCGAAGCATCTTGGCCGGTCGCCGAGCGGGCGAGGACTCTCAAGAGCTGCGCCGCGTCCTCCATCGTCGGCACGAGCTTCTCCAGCGAAGCGATGACGATATGCGCCTTCGCCAGCATCTGCGTCAGGTCGCCGTTGCCCTCGTTGGTGACGATGACCGACGCGCCGGTCTCCGCGACCAGGAAATTCGCCCCTGTCACGCCGACGTCGGCGGCGAAGAACTTGGCCCTCAGCATTGCGCGCGCCTCCGCGAGCAGCCGCTCGGGCTGCGAAAGATCGCGGTCCGACGGCAGGTCGCGGTGCGCCCGGCGAAAATCCTGCTCGATGTCCTGCCTCGTCAGGTGGATGGCGGGCGCGATGATGTGAGACGGCGTTTCGCCGCGCAGCTGGATGACGTATTCGCCGAGGTCGGTCTCGACCGCTTCGATCCCGGCCGCCTCCAGCGCCTGATTGAGGCCGATCTCTTCCGAGACCATCGATTTGCCCTTGGTGACGCTTTTGGCGCCGAGCGACCGGCAAAGGTCGACAACGATCCTTCGCGCCTCTTCCGCATCCTGGGCGTAATGCACGTGGCCGCCGCTTTCGACCACCTTGCGTTCGTAGGCCTGGAGATAGAGGTCGAGGTGAGCGAGCGTATGGTCCTTGATCGCCCGTGCGCTGTCGCGAAGCGCCTCGAACTCGGGCAGGCGTTCGGCCGCGGCGGCGCGCCGGCCGCTGAAGTTCCGCGCATGGACGAGCGCGCCCTGAAGGCGGGCGTCGGTCAGCGCTTCGTGCGCGTTTTCCTTGAACCTCGGGGTGGTGGCGACGGCGCTCATCGCGCGGGCTCCTTCTGGCTTTCGCCGATCGCCGGCCCATCGGCCAGCCCGGCCAGAACCTCGGCGATGTGACGGGCCCTGATTGGCGACCCCTCGCGCTGAAGCTTGCCCGCCATGTTCATCAGGCAGCCGAGATCACCGGCGAGCACGGTGTCGACCCCGGCGCTCTTGATGTCTTCCGCCTTGCTCGAGACGATTGCGTTTGAGATCTCGCCGTATTTGACGGCGAACAGCCCGCCGAAGCCACAGCAGGTCTCGGATTCCGCGAGTTCGACGAGGCTGAGACCCTCGATGCCCGCGAGGAGCCGTCGCGGTTGCGACTTGATCCCGAGTTCCCGCAAGCCGGCGCAGGAATCGTGGTAGCCGACGGTTCCGACAAAACGCGCCTCGACCCTTTCGACGCGCAGGACATCGACCAGGAAGCTGACCAGTTCATGCGTTTTCTCGGCGAAGCGCTCCGCCTTCGCCGCCAGATCCGGCTCGCCGGCGAAAAGGTCGGGATAGTGCCGGGCGAGCATGCCGCCGCAGGAGCCGCTGGGGACGACGACATAATCGCAATCGGCGAACGCCTCGATCGCCTGTGTCGCCAACGTCTTGGCGGTGAGCCGGTCGCCGGCGTTGAATGCCGGCTGGCCGCAGCAGGTCTGGCTCGGAACGATCACCTTGCAGCCGGCGTCCTCGAGCAGCTTGACCGCGGCGAAGCCGACCGTCGGCCGGATGATGTCGACGAGGCAGGTGACGAACAGGCCGACGCGAGGCTGGGTTTTCGGCATTGGGCCGCCGCCGGCCGCGGTTTCGTTCATTTCTGCTGCCGAAATCCCTGTCGCGCCCGGAGAACCGCCCTTGTCGCCTCCCTGCAGGCTCCGTAAGCTCGCACAATGGCCACGGACATCGCAACCCGCGTCTATAACCATGCGTTTCGGATCGACCCCGCGATCCGGACGCTCCTGGACACGGATTTCTATAAGTTGCTGATGCTCCAGATGATCTGGAAGATGCATCGCGAGCGGCAGGTCACGTTCCAGCTGATCAACCGGACGACCTCGGTGAGACTCGCCGAAATTGTCGAAGAACGCGAGCTGATCGACCAGCTCGACCATGCGCGGAGCCTCAGGCTCGCCAAGAACGAGCTGATCTGGCTCGCCGGCAACACCTTCTACGGCACTCGGCATATTTTCGAGCCCGACTTCATGGAGTGGCTCAGCGGCTTCCAGCTTCCCGAATACGAATTGACCCGCAGGGACGGGCAGTACGAGCTGCGTTTTGCCGGGCGATGGGCCGAGACGACGATGTGGGAAATCCCGGCGCTCGCCATCATCAACGAGCTCAGGGCGCGGGCGGCGATGCGCGGCATGAGCCGCTTTGACCTCGATGTCCTCTACGCGCGGGCGAAGGCGAAGCTGTGGGCCAAGGTCGAGCGTTTGCGCCTGCTCGAGCGCGAGGGGCCGCTCAAGGTCTCCGACTTCGGCACGCGTCGCCGCCACGGGTTTCTTTGGCACCGCTGGTGCGTCGAGGCTCTCCAGGAAGGGCTCGGCGACAGTTTCATCGGCACGTCCAACGTCAAGCACGCCATGGACACCGGCCTCGAGGCGATCGGCACCAACGCCCACGAACTGCCGATGGTGTATGCGGCGGTCGCGCGCACCGACGACGAGCGTCGCGCAGCGCCTTACAAAGTGCTCGAGGACTGGGCGCAGATGTACGGCGGCAATCTCCTGATCGTGCTGCCGGACTGTTTCGGCACGACGGCGTTCCTGCGCAACGCGCCGGACTGGGTCGCCGACTGGAAGGGCGCGCGGCCCGATTCCAAGGAGCCGGTCGACGGCGCCTGGGAGCTGATCGACTGGTGGAAGTCGCGCGGGCGCGATCCGAAGGAAAAGCTCATCGTCCTGTCCGACGCGATGACCATCGATTCGATCGAGGAATCGGCGCGCGCGCTCAGGGGACGGGTCAACCTGTCGTTCGGCTGGGGGACCAATCTGACCAACGACTTCATTGGATGCGCGCCGGCTGGGGCCGACGGCCAGCTCAAGGCCATCTCGCTCGTCTGCAAGGTGGTGGAGGCGGACAGCCGCCCCGCCGTCAAGCTCTCCGACAATCCAAACAAGGCGCTTGGGCCCCTGGACGAAATCGAGCGCTATCGCCGTCTCTTTGGCGTCAGCGGAATGTCGAGGCAGCCGGTGGAGGTGTGAAAGAGCGCGCCTGACGCCGGAGGCGACGGAGGGAGCATGCCGTTTCAGGGTTTCGGGCCGCAGGCGCTGCCGTTCTTCAAGGCGCTGGCGTTCCACCAGAGCAAGGAATGGTTTGAGGCGAACCGGGAAACCTACGAGAGCGCCGTCAAAGCGCCGATGGGCGATCTGGTCGAGGAGACCGCGGCGCTGCTGGCGAAGGCCAGGATCCCAATCAAGGGCGATCGCAAGTCGTCGCTGTTTCGCATCCACCGGGATTTGCGCTTTTCCAGGAACAAGGATCCCTACAAGACCAACTCCGGCGTCGCCTTGACGCGGACCGGCTCGGAGAGCGATTCCGGCGTGCTTTACTTCCACCTCTCTCCCGAGGAATGCTTCTTCGCCGCGGGCTTCCATATGCCCGACCCGCACGAGCTGGCGAAGCTCAGGGCCGCGGCCGTGCGTGGGCCCAAAGCCTTCAAGGGCATGACGTCGAAGCTGGCGAAGAAGGGGCTGACGCTCTCCGACGAGGACGCGCTGAAGCGGCCGGCGCGCGGCCTCGAGAACATCGACGATCCCGAGATCGCGCTCGCCGCCCGGCTCAGGTCGTTCATCTGCCTGCGCCCCGTGTCGCAGGCGGAGATCGGCGAGCCTTCGCTGGTCGACGATTTCGTCGCTTTCGCATCCCACGCGCTGCCGCTGCTCGACTGGGGCTGGGACGCGCTCACCGATTCGCGCTAGGCATCGACGGTCTGCCGACCGGCCTCTTCGAGGGCATGTGAAGAAAAGGTTGTGCTGCGATGGGCCCGCGGCCTGGCGGGCGCAGTTCCCTGCCTACAGGGAAAAGAAAAGGGAACTTCGAATTTTGGGCCGGGCTCGGGCGGCAATCGCCGTGAAGACTCCCATGATTCAGGGGTTTGCGACAAAATTCCCTGGCGATCGGAACAGGGGATTAATTCGGCGCAACAGGGAATTAAATGGGTGATTCTGTAGAGAGCAGGGAATTCCGTGCAAAGCGGGCGAAGGGGATGTTCTGCCGCGCATTCGCCTCGATGCGCAGCCGCGGCGAGATAACAGGTTGCCCCTGCCCTCACCCCGGCCCTCTCCCGCAAGCGGGAGAGGGGGCGCGTCCTTCTCCCGCTTGCGGGAGAAGGTGGCCCGAAGGGCCGGATGAGGGTCGGTTCAGCGGGTCGCTTCGCCGGCGACCGCGGCCAGGAATTGACGCATCGCCTCGATCGTCGTCTCGTTGCCGGCGGCCGCGCCATGACGCGCCGCCAGCCATTCGGGGTCGTTGTAGGAGAGGCGGGTGACGCCGGCCCCGTCCCTCCAGACGAGCGCGCGCAGCGGCAGGTCGATGCCCATGGTCTGGACCGCCTGCATGAGCGCCGTGCCGGCGCGCGGATTGCCGAAAATCACGACTTCCGTCGGATCGAGGGTGAGCCCGACGGAGGCGGCGGCCTTGGCGTGATCGATCCGCGCCAGCACCGCCGCGCCGCGGGCGGCGATGGCGGCGGCCAGACGATCGGCCGTCTCGACCGGCCCGTTTCGGCTCACCAGCGTGACAAGTCCTTCAGCCATGATGTCGACCTCCCTCGGCGCCTTGCCGGAGGCGCGCCGTCCAACCTCCGTTCCGCGCCGGCCGTCGTTTTCGGGTGGCGCGGACCGCCGCGATGCGCCAGCATCAGCCGCCGCGCCGGCCTCTACCTGGCGCAGGCCAACGAACCCAAGAAAAAGCCATGCTCGACACGCCTGCCGCTCCATCCATCGCCGCCGACTACGCCATCGTCAAGCGCGCCATCGAGTTCATCTCGACGCGCTGGCGCGAGCAGCCGACGATCGATCAGATCGCCGAACACGTTTCGCTGTCGCCCTCGCACTTCCAGCACCTGTTCCGGCGCTGGGCCGGGTTGACGCCGAAGGCCTTTCTCCAGGCGATCACCATCGAGCGGGCGCGGGAATTGCTGCGCGACTCCTCGAGCGTTCTCGACGCCGCCTATGACGTCGGCCTTTCCGGCCCGAGCCGATTGCACGACCTCTTCGTCACCCACGAGGCGCTGACCCCCGGCGACTACCGGCGGGACGATCTCACGCTTCGCTACGGTTTCCACCCCTCGCCCTTCGGCGAGACGATCGTCGTCGTCTCGACGCGCGGCGTCGCCGGCCTCGGCTTCGTCGACGGCGACCGGCCAACCGCGCTTTCCGACATGACCCGCCGCTGGCCGCGCGCCCGCTTCATCGAAGACAGCCCGACCGCCGCGCCCTTTGCAGCGCGGATTTTCGATCCGGCGCTCTGGCGTCCGGATGCGCCGTTGCGCGTGGTGATGATCGGCACGGATTTCGAAGTGCGGGTCTGGGAGACGCTGCTCAAGGTGCCGCTGGGCTCCGCCACCACCTATTCGGACGTGGCGCGCAAGATCGGCCGGCCGAAGGCCGCCCGCGCGGTCGGCGCGGCGGTCGGCCGCAACCCGATTTCCTTCGTCGTGCCCTGCCACCGCGTGCTCGGCCGCTCGGGCGCGCTGACCGGCTATCATTGGGGCCTGGCGCGCAAACAGGCGATCATCGGCTGGGAAGCCGGGCGCCTCGCCGGCGCCTGACGTGCGAACGGTGAAGAACCGATCAGCTTGACCCGTTTGGACCCAACGTCCGAGCCCCGCCGAGCGCAGCGCCGCCACCGATCAAGCAGAGACGGACAATTCAAAACTGAATTACAGGTAAGGCGTAGGGCGCTTGGTCGCAGTACCTCTCAAGAACGGCGCCAACGTCAATTCCACCAATAACAGTTCCCTTGTAGATCGTCGTGCCGACCTCAACCCTGACCCTTCGTCCAAACATCAAAGGAAGTCTGTTTATCCAACTTCCATCCGCGTATTTATAAACGGCTTCGCATCGTGGATCGGAGTTTAGAGAGGTCTGTGCGGACGACGACATCGGAACAATCAACATGGACAATAACACGCAGCGAACCGCGATTTTTGGGAGCACGTGTGACATGGGAACCGCCTCGATAACCAAACAGGCCACCATGCTAACTGATCCGGCACGACATCCGAGTCAAAGAGAACTTTGGCGGGCCGAAAGCCCGTGAGGCGGGCGCCGCGAACGTCAGCCATGACGCCTGGCTCCGACAGCGAGGACTAGTGTCGAGTATTGCAGACGCAGCGAACCGCGGTCTTGGACGCCTCAATTGGGCGGAGACCGGCCCTACAAGAGCCGCCGGGGGAACGGAAGGTCTCCGCCCTGAGCGGTCCTGCCAAACCGAAGCAGTTATAGTCTCCGTTCGAAACCACGAGAGCTCTTTAACAGCTTAAGCATTACATAAAACAAGATAATAAATATTATCGTCGACAAAACGACAAGCACCATTGCCCCGGCATTTGTTTGAGGCTGCACCCACCATACTAACGCAACACCAATAATAAACCCGATCCCGACCACACCAGATCTGTGAGTCCAACTAGGCGTTTTTCCATTTTTCTTTCTCGCCAACTGCGTGAAAGCGGCTGCCACGTCAGCGCTAATGTTTCCTTCCGGCCGCAGTATTGTCACCGCCTTCAAATATTCAGGGATCATGGTCCAATCAGTTTCTGAAACAATGACGGGCAGCAGCCGATCCATTGGATGTTTCCATTTTGCCTTAGCTAACTGCAATTCAGATAGCGCATAGCTATTCTTGCTAACAGAGAATTTACTTATCAGGAACACTATGGCGTCCGCTTCGTCGACAGCTTCTCGGATGCGCCTATGATATTCGCCCGCTGCTGGAAGACTAGCGCGGTCGAAGAAAACCTCATGCCCCTCCCCCGCCAGTGCGAGCGAGATTTCCTCTGCAACCCGTTGGTCCTCAGAGGCGTAGGAGAGGAAGATTTTCACAATGCTCTCAAGGCTTTCAAGGAAAGCCGACAACTCGCTGCTGAAAAGCCATAGAGAGTGTGGCCTCCCTCGCCTCAGAAAGCAAGGAGACCAACATCTATCGCTCGCTTCGCCTTTCCGATTTGGAAGGGGCCGCTGACAGCATTCGTGGAGTTTGCTCAAGGGACGGCCAACGCGAAGGGATATTGTTGCCAACACGAGGACTAGGGCAGGAGCAAACGACAGTCGCAGTGGCGCCTCGCCCGTATATACCCAGACCAGATCCGGCGCCCAGATCCGTTCGACCGCTTGGCATTGACCGCCCACTCGGCCCGAGCATCGAGAGCTGAAGAATTTTAGATGGCGGTAATGGCTAGATGGCGGTAGTGGCCGTATTCAGGGTCCATTCAACAATGTCGACGTCCATCCGAGTTGCGTCCGCCACCGACATGCCCTACCACGGTGGAGTCGTGAGCCTGATGCAGTTTTGCAAGAACCTCCTCCTGCTCTAGGTGCCTTCTCTTACCCGCATTCTGCCTCTCCGAAAGGCATATATCGGTAGGGACCGCTTTCGTGGTCATAGCGATCTACGTGGCTCGCAAATTTATAGAAGTTGATGAGGAATTCTATGAACCGATTTCTCTTGGCAACAGCCATCTTAACGATATGGACAACTTCATCACGATCAGAGAATTATCCAGAATTGACTGATTTCTCACGGAGTATATGTAACTCCATCCCGCAACACGTTCTGTCGCGGCAGTCTGTCCAAGCAAAAGTCGCGGCAAACACCGGCATACTTGCCAAGCTTGTAACTGGCAATCCAAAATTACATGACACAACAATCAACGATTTATATAAGAAGATACCCTTCGATAAGCTTCCAGATAAAATTGAGACGTCAAACGACTGCACTTTTCAGTTAGCAATGGTGCTTAGTTTGCTGACAACGCAGTTGAATGGGAATCGTTCTGGCGACATCGAGGAAGAGACTGAGAAGAGTAAGCCATCGCATGACAATGCGGCTCGTAGAGGTCTTGATTTGACACCCGTACGTAGGTATTTTGACGCCAAAGACATTCCGCCATCCGGAGTGGGCGCATATGGGATAGTTGCGTTTAGCCATAAAGCAACTCCAGCAAGTAGAGCAAAATTAACTATGGTGTGTAAGTCGTTTATTGCTTTTTTTCCTCCGGGTGAGACCTCGGATGTTCCGATAGAAAATCAAATGATTACCATTTGGCCGGTAGACGTTGCAGCTTTGGGTATTGCACAGGAAGATAACTGTGATTTCATAATTGATCATTATGACCTTGTTGCAGCCGAGTTGGCTATAAGGGATGCCAAACGCCAACAAGTAAAATTTGACGGTGAGGGGCCTTACCTGATAGGTTGGTCACCATCCAATGCACGAGGCATGCCGGACAAGCTGGTTCTAGTCGTTGATATGTCTAATTCTAACAGTCAGTCAGTAATAGATCGTCAGTTTTTGTTTTGGAAAAATAAGATCATAGAAGACCCGTTAGTATGGCGTGATGGATTCTCAATCAATGCCGTTCGGACGGCAATTCGTAATTTTGCAGACGAATACGGCAGTCAATTGCTCGACTCTATTAAGTTGGTAGGAGGGGGCTAATCCTTAGGTCCGCAGGGAGCGCCTCGCCGGGCACGGGACGGTTGAAGTCGATGCGGCAGAGTCATGTTGGCGAACGGCTCGTCCTTGCACCTCGCAACGAGGGCCGCAACAACGTCGGGTTCCTACAACTTCCTCGTGACCGACCCCGTGAGGGAGGGGGTATCGGATGCGAAACACCATCAAAGGGTTGACAATGATTTGCCTGACGAACCAAGGTCGATCGGAGACGGATGCTCAGGCCAAGCGCGGCAGCAGTTAGCAGTTAACTAGCATCCGGCTCCAAGACATTGAATTTCCGTCGTATCAGGTCTGAGTGGCGCTAGTGGTGACCGCGGTCGCTGAAACTGGATTGGCGAACCAATATAGCAGATACATGTTTCGAGAGTGTGGAATGTTGCAGGTGCATCTGTTGGTTTTTCTTTTTGCATGGGGAACATTTGCACTCTTCAGTGTCGTAGCGGGACAGGCGACCGCCGCGCATGGTTCGCGTGACGCGGCGGTCGGCAATTTGAAAACCACGCACAGGGCCTGCAATGCGCAGATCCAAGAGAACGACGTTCAGCGGAGACGGAACCCTGAGCTATGCCGTTGCGCGCGGATGCGAGGGTGTGGCCGACTCGGATGGACCGGGTGTCCGCACTGTCCAAATGCCTTGGAGCTACCTTCTACCGATTGTGCGAACGCGTTTTGGTTTCCATCAGGGTCGGGGACTTCTTGCCGTCGCAGCCAACGGCGGGATGGCTGGGCCTCACTTGGCCAAGCACGATGACGCACACCCGGGCCTACCCGAATTTGGCCGCGTCACGCTGTCCTGGCCCGCCGCGGTGGAATACGGAGCGCCATCTGGGGCTACTCTCCTCGAAGACAAGTCCAAAGCTGAACTCGTCTACGACGGCAAGGGAAAGCGTGTCCTCGATTCAACTGGGAACATTCTGGCTTTCGACGTTGATCCCGCCGATATCGAGAACGTGGTGCGGACACACCAATTGCTGAAGGCGATGGAGGCGTTAGCCGATAGAGAGGGCTTGCTGGACGTCTCGCTTTCTACCGTAGATAGGCTATACGTAAAAGGCGCTCGTGTAATGGTGCAGGTGGACGGTGAGCCTTACAACTATCTCACGGTATTCGACGTCACCGCCAACGGCCGGATGACTTTGCTGTATCCGCTTGTGAACGCTCCGTTCAGCGATTCCCTGGAAACCCATTCGTCACGACCTTTGCCGCCGATCGAAGTTGACGAACCCTTCGGCGCGGACTACGTCGTCGCAATCCGCAGCGAGAAACCCCTGGATTCATTGTTGGGCGCTTTTTCTCGGGAAAGAAGCTACCACCTTGCAATCTCCGACGGGATCACCGCCATGCGCCGAGCAATGATGGGAGTGGCCGTAAGAGTGGGCGTCCAGGCTATCTACACTTGTGCGCAGTTGACTGCAGAGGGTCAGTGCGCTTCTCCTTAGCCACGGACGTCCTAGCTCTTCCTTGCGGCGCGCCGTGCCGCAAGGACAAGATCGCGCCGTAGTTGTATCGTATGGATCGCGAATCACCATAATTAATTGATCGTCGCCGTCCTAATTTCGCCTTTGCCGTCGTTCCAACCGTGAGGTTGAATTCAGTCCTAACGCTGCGGCATTTTGTCCAGGGGTATCGTTGGAGTCGCGGAGAAGGTCCGGAGATAATGAGTTGCGGAGCCACCGAGCACCGCCCCACATAAGGCGGCTGTTGATTGCGCTCATCTTGGTATTGCTGGCGAGACCGGCGGCGGCGCCACCGTTGAGTGACGTGACGGATTGCCGCGGCAATGGAGATAATTACGCCGACCGGATCGCCGCCTGCACTCGGCTGATTGGCGGTGGCGCGATTGAAAAGAATAGCTTGCCGGACGTATATCGCTCACGAGGAGCCGCTTATCTTAAAAGTAACGATCCGGACGACGCAATCCGTGACTTCAGCGAGGCGATCAATAGGCGCCCCGAATTTGCGGACGCTTACCAGAATCGGGGAATGGCCGAATTCATTCTCAAGCAATATAGGGAGGCTTTGGCTGACCTCAACCGCGCTATACAATACAATAAGAATTCTGCAAATTTCTTCAATATGCGAGGAGTCATACTCAATGCGATGGAGGAGTACGACGCGGCTATTGGTGATTTCGATACGGCACTCAAACTTGATAAGAATTACGTAAACGCTTATCACAATCGTGGTTACGCCTACCAGCGCAAGCGGTTTAACCGAGAAGCATTGAATGATTATACCGAAGCGATCCGTCTCGCTCCGACAAATCCTAAGTTTTATATTGGCCGGGCGTCAGTGAAAATGGATATAGACAAACTCGACGACGCTATCTCGGATCTCAATGAGGCGATACGGCTTGATTCCAAGGATTCGGAGGCCTTTCTGGTTCGAGGCGAGACCAAGCGTCTCAAGAATGACCTCGTTGGGGCGCTTGCCGATCAGAATCAGGCGATCAGCCTGTCGCCTGGCGACGAACAGGCCTATGTGAATCGCGCTTTAGTCTACAGGGATCAACGAGAATACGCCCGGGCTACTCAAGATTTAGACCAGGCGATCGTGATTAATCCGAACGGCTTCCTAGCGTACGTAAATCGGGGAGAGGTTCGGCGCCTGCAAGGCGAGTTCGACCAATCGCTCAAGGATTTGGACAAAGCGGTCGACCTGAGTCCAAAATCGCCGCTCGCGCACACCCTTCGCGGTGATACGTTACGCGAAAAGACCGAATTCGAAAAGGCTATTCAAGATTATGATGCGGCGAATCACTTCGTCTCCGATTTTGTTCCCGCATACGTCGGCCGGGGACTGGCGCTCGAGGCGGAAGGCCATCAGAAGGCTGCCTTGTCGGAGTTCGAGCAGGCGCTGAAGCTACCCTCGTATGTGGACCGCGCTCGCGCGCTGCCAGCCCAGGCGACCGCGCGCGAGCATGTTGCGGCCCTGGACAAGCAGATTCCGAAGGTCGAAGCCCGGAGGGCGCCCTTGCCAGACCAGGGTGTGAGGGTCGCTCTCGTCGTCAGCATGTCAAAATACCAGTTCGTTCCCGCATTGGCGAATCCGGACCGGGACGCCGAGGCAGTTGCTCAGGCGTTGAAGGCCATCGGCTTCAATTCGGTCACCCTGATCGAGGACGCCAAGAGGTCGGCGTTCGTGAAGGCGCTCCGCGAATTTCAAGATAGCGCCGATCTCGCCGACTGGGCTCTCGTCTACTTTGCTGGGCACGGGATTGAGATTGGGGGGCAGAATTACCTGATTCCGGTCGACGCCAGGCTCGAAAACGAGCGCGACGCGGTGGACGAGGCGGTATCATTGGACAGGGTCTTAGACCAGATCAGCAATGCGCATAAACTTCAGCTGGTGATCCTGGACGCGTGCCGAAACAATCCGTTCCGAACGACGATGAAGCGGTCGGACGGCACGCGAGGCATCGATCAAACGCGCGGTCTGGCGCGCATCGAACCGAACACCCCAAACGAGCTTGTCGTTTACTCAGCGAAGGACGGCGAATGGGCTATAGACGGCGAAAGTGGAGGGCACAGCCCGTTTAGCGCCGCCCTGATCGCAAGACTGAAGGAGCCGCAGACTGAAATTAATAAGGTCTTCCGAAATGTCGCAAAGGACGTGTGGCAAACGACAAACCACCAACAACGGCCATTCGTCTACGGCAACTCGATAGATGATTTCTATTTCAACGTTAATTAGTATCGGCCGAGGACAAGGCGGCGGGGCTGTTCGAAAGGCGATTGAGCTTGCAATTTCCTGGGGTTGGAACGCCTCTCAAAATGACCTAACGACTGCCTCCGGCGCCGCCAACCGAAAATTCTGGCTCCAGGCAGGCTTTTTTGTGGTGAATGTGGCAACGAAGGCACAGACTAAAGCCGCGAGATCTGCTATTATTTTCTAAAGTGCGTTTATTTTCTACTTGTCTTTCATAGGGGAAGGCGGCTCATGCCCATGTTTTTGAGGACCGCGTCTATGGCGGTGGTTGTCTTCGCCGGTTCGGTGGTCATATCCGGCGGGTCGGCCTTGGCGCAATCCAAGTTTTGCCCGACCACGTCGACCGGAACCAATCCCAGTACTGATAAGCAGTTTACGGTTCCGTCAAATTCAGCAGATTTCAGGCAATTGCACCAATCCAAGTCTAGACTGGCGCTTTTTCGGGGGCTGCATTGGCGTCGCAGGCGATCGGAGATCTGGCAGGTTCGTCAACGATCGTCGAGACCACGACCGCCGTCAAAGCCATTGAGGAGCGCCGCGAAGCGCCGCCGCAGGCCTGTCCGGCCGGCGAAGTCCTGGTCGACGGGATATGCAAGCCGCAACCAGCGCATGTCGTCACCCCCGCTCCGATTCCGCCAGTGCCTGCTGTGACTCCCGCTCAGGCGGCGCCCGCCGCCCCCGCTCCGGCGACCCGTGTCGTTGCAAAGCGCCCGGCGAAAGCAAAGATGGCGAGACCTGCGCCGTCCGTTGCCTTGCCAACAAGGAAGCCTGCTTACGAGGGTCCGCCGCCGCCGCCAATCTACGATCAGTCGTTTCGAATCGGCTCCTGGGCTCAGGGCTTTGGCGACTATGAACATCGGACTGGCAGCCAGGATCTTTCTTCAATTGCTGTACTGTCCGACAGTTGGCAATAACCCAGCTTCCGATGACGATTGACGCATCCAGCACGACTTCATCGGGAGGGTTTGTTGGTGGCCTCGATTTTACCAAGCGGGGGCTGTCGGGACCGCAAGACGGATTGGTCGCCGGACTGCTCGGCGGCTATGTTTGGAACAATATTACAATCAACACATCCGCGCTTTCCTCGGATCCGACG
Organism: uncultured Alphaproteobacteria bacterium; assembly: GCA_963820795.1. Lineage (GTDB taxonomy): Bacteria > Pseudomonadota > Alphaproteobacteria > Rhizobiales > Beijerinckiaceae > Roseiarcus. The sequence goes on along the minus strand of CAWGBJ010000006.1, from coordinate 14,793 downwards.
AAAGTCGCAAACGGATCAACCCGGACGACAGCGCAGATCAATGGTCCAAGCTTGGGTCTCTACGCAACTTACTTCAATGGGCCATTCTCGAACGAATTCTTGATCAAGAACGACTTTCTTGTCGTTGAGCGAAAACTGGTCGGGGATTCTGGGTTTCGGAACCTGCAATCCCCCTGGCGGTCTTGGCCCAGTGTAACCCCCTGTGGCGCTATTCCAGGATCTTTAGGTATTTCCCCAGCATTCGCGTATACCAATCTGAATTTCGGCTCCGGGAGCACCAATCTAAATCAGCTCACGATTTCCGACAACGTGAACTACAAAATGCCGCTATACGAGCGAGTATGGATCGAGCCGACTGCCGGTCTCCTGTATGTAAATTCGAGTTATTCGTCGAGCGCAGCGGCTCTCGGGTTGTCGGATGGCTATATTTTCAGACTTCAAGGGGGCGCGAAGCTCGGGCTCGACTCGACGCTTGCGGACACCCGGCTGACGACCGTCCTGACGGGTCTCATTTTTGATGATGTAGCGGTGCATGGCAACAACATTCAGGCCGGCAGCTTTGGGCCGAGCGGCAACATTCTGAGCGATCAAGGCAAAGTGCAGGGGGAGGCGATCGCCTCAATCAACTTTGACCTCGGGCGTGGGCTATCCGCGTCTGTTCAGGGCGATGTCTACGGCGGTCAGGGCGTCTTCGGCGCCGGCGGCAAAGCCACCATTCGCATGCAATGGTAAGGCTGCTTCGTTGCGGATTTCGATGAGGGGCTGTGCCTAGAGTCATGGCCGAGTAAGGTCTCTGGGGCATTGAGGATCGCCATTCCACGGCCACGGCGAGTTTCAAGTATTGTCCGATCAGGCTGCTGAACAAATCGGTCATCTGCGGATTTCCGATGTAATACAGTACCCTTCTGTTTTGGGAGGCTTTGGGTCGCGAGGTAAGCCGCGCGCGGAGTTGGCGCATTCCGGGCCGTCGCCGGACCGAATTTGAACGGTAGGAAGGGGTCGAATTGACCGGTTCGCCGCGCCGCCGCGCAACGACCGCTCCCTTGCGGTGAACTGCCGCTCACGACGCATTGCCGCCCCGTTCGGGATTGCGCCGCAATATCCTGTGCTGTTCGCAGCCCATTCGGCGATCGAGATCAGCGTCGACGCACTGGCGCGGGCGGGACTCGTCGAGGTCCTGCGCCGGCGCGTCGCCATCGGCTCCTGGAGACCCTTGAGGGAATGTCTGCCTCGCTCGTTGAAGCGAAGTCCCGACCCGGCGGCCAGATCCTTGACGGTTCGCGAGACCAGCACCTCGCCAGGCCCCGCGAGCGCCACGACGCGCGAGGCGATATGGACGGCGATGCCCTGCCTTCGTGCGTGGCAATTTCGATCTCGCCGGTATGCAGGCCGCTGCGGACTTGCAGGCCGAGCGGCTCAACCGCCTCGGAGATGGCCTGCGCGCAACGCACGGCGCGTGCCGGGCCATCGAAGGTGGCGAGAAACCCGTCTCCCAGCGATTTCACCTCATTGCCGCGGGAGCGCGCGAGTTCCCGCCGCACGATCCTATGATGCGCGTGCAGAAGATTGCGCCAGCAGTTCCGTCGCCCTGGCGAGGTCGTCGTACAAATGTCTCCTGTCGTCCGCGTGCGACACGAGGTTTATATCGGGGAGCGTTTCGACAAGCCCGCGACTGAAACGAGATCGCCGCCTTGGCGGCGCCTGTCGCGGATTGACGATCGGAGGGCATGTCGTAAGAGTTAGAGTTCGCATGACCGGTCGAGCCGATCCCCTCGGTTGGGCGCGATTTCGGCTGATATCGACAACGGGAGGAATGACAAAATGAGACTCTGGACCAGCGCGATTATCGCAGCCTTCGCCGGGCTCACGGCGGCGACCGGGGCGTCGGCCCAACAGCACACCCTCAATATGGTCGTGCTTGCCGAGGACGCCGCCAAAATCCAGAAGGTCGTGGACGGCTACCAAGCCGCGCATCCCGACGTAACGATCAAATTGCAGGCGACGCCATGGGATCAATATTTTCAGACGGCCGAACTGCGCCTGAGCTCGAAGGACAAGAGCGTCGACCTCGTCTACGTCGACGTGCCGCTGATCGCCAGCTATGCCTCCCGGGGCTTTCTGGCGCCGGTGGACCCCGGCGTCGACACGAGCGCGCTCGTCCCGTCTTCCGTCAATGCAGGAAAGTATAACGGCGCTCTATATGCCCTGCCGATCAACAACTCGGCTCAAGTTCTCTATTTCAACAAGAAGCTCTTCGCCGACGCCGGGGTCAAGCCGCCCGACGGGCTGACGGCCGGAGGGACGGCGACCCAGGCTCAGGCCGACGAGATCGCCTCTTCCAAGCGCTGGACGTGGGAGCAGGTCGCGGACGCGGCGCAAAAGCTGACGGTGAAGAAGGGCGAGAAAACCGTCGAATGGGGGTTCTGCGTCGACCAGGTCAACGAGCTTTATCAGCTGCAGCCGCTCGGCGAGTCGCTGGGCACTGACGTGATTTCGCCGGACGGGAAGACGGCTCACGGCTATCTGGACAGTCCAGCGTGGACAAAAGCAGCGACGTTTTGGTCGGACCTCTACAATAAATGGGGGGTCTGTCCCAAAGGCCTGGCCCATGACGAGCCGCCGCAACTCTTCGCCAACGGACAGCTGGCGCTCTTCGCCGGGGGGACGTGGAACCTGGCGGTCTTCCAGAAGAGCGGGGTCGACTTTGGCGTCGCGGCTTTTCCGTACTTCCAAGGCGGGAAAGTTCTGACGCCGACCGGGAGCTGGTTTATCGGCGTTTCTGCGACTTCCGCAAACAAGAGCATCGCCTTCGATTTCGCCAAGTATCTCACGCTTTCGAGCGAAGGGACCAAGATATGGTTCGATGCGAACAAGCAGTTGCCGGCGTACAAGCCTTTGCTCGACCAGATCAGTAAGGCGCCGGAGTTCGACGCGTTCCCGCAGGACGTCTTCCGCATCGGCGTGTACGACGCCCTGAACACGGCCAAGCCCAGGCCAACCACGGTTGCCTACGGGCAGCTGCAGGACGCCTTTCGCACCGCATTTGCCGACATCTCGAACGGCGTTCCGGTGACCGACGCGCTCGCCACGGCCGTAGACACCTACGATGCGGCGATGAAGCGCGTTGCGCAATAACACGGCTGCGGTCCGCCCGGAGCGTCCTGGGCGGACCGCAGGGCAACGACGATGATCAGGCAAAGTTCGCCGACCTTGCTGGTGGCGCTGTTGGCGCCGGCCCTGCTCGGCCTGCTTGTTTTCCGTCTCTACCCGATCGCCATCGCAATCATCTCCAGCTTCTACACGACGGTGCACGGCAACGCGGCCTTCATCGGGCTCGGCAATTACGCGTCGCTGTTCAGCGATCGGGTGTTCTGGAAGTCCCTCGAGGTGACGCTTTGGTTCAACCTCCTCGTCAACCCTATACAAATCGCCATTTCCCTCGGCCTGGCCCTTCTTTATGTGCGCCAATTCCCCGGCGTGGGCGTGTATCGGGTGTTCTTTTTGATCCCGATCGGAGTGTCCGTGCCAACGGCCGTGATCGTGTGGCGCGTGATGTTGAGCCAAGGCGGGCTGGCGAACGGCCTATTGGACCTGGCCGGCGTCGCTCCTCAGCCATGGCTGACCTCGAGTGCGCTCGCCCTCTATTCGATCATCGCCATCGCCACCTGGAAGGGCGCGTCCTATTGGATGATTTTCATCGTCGGCGGGCTGCAGAACATCTCCCCCGAGCTCTACGACGCGGCGCGGGTTGACGGGGTTCGAGCCTGGCAGCGCCTCATCTTCATAACTTTGCCGCTCCTGCGTCCGGCGCTTCTCTTCGTGCTGGCCGCGGACGTGTCGATCAATTTCCTGCTCTTCGCGCCGATTTACATGCTGACGCAGGGCGGCCCCGCAGGGTCAACCGACGTTCTGATGTATGAAGCCTACAAGCAAGGCTTCATCTTTGGCGACATGGGGCGAGCCATGGCGGTCGTTGTCCTCATCGTCGCGGTGTTGCTGATTGTGGTGGCGCTGCAGTTCAAGCTGCTTTCCGCTCGCGAACAAGGAGCCTAAATCTTGGCGACCGGCGACCTTAAGATTGGCGGCGGCTTGCGGCTCGGTCTGGGGCACCTGGTCTACGCGGCGATCGCCTTCGTGTTCCTCCTGCCCCTGTGGTGGGCCCTCGTGTCGTCGCTGCGGCCAAACACCAGGGTCTTCGCCGACGTCTTCCCCTTCACGCCGAAGGCGCTGCTGCCGAGCCCGGCGTCGCTTGAAGCCTATGTTGGCATCGTACAGCTCGGCTTCGGCCGAATAATTCTCAACACGCTCCTCGTCGCGGCGATCACGACGATCGTAGGGCTGACCCTCAACGCCGCGGCCGGGTTCGCATTTGCGATCTTCGATTTCAAGGGCAAGCGCATCATCCTTTCGCTCGTCATTCTAAGTTTCATGCTGCCGTTCGAGGCGATTGCTCTACCCCTGTACAACGTGATGCGGCAGCTGGGCTGGCTGGACAGCGTCGCCGCCCTGGTGGCGCCCGGAGTCACGAACGGGCTCGTGGTGTTTCTCTTCTATCAATTCTTCAGACAGGTGCCGATGGACTACCTTGAAGCAGCCCGGCTGGACGGAGTCAGCTGGCCGAACATTCTTTTGAGAATTTATGTCCCGTTGTCCCTTCCAACATGCATAAGCGCCGCGCTGTTGCTTTTTGTCTTCCAGTGGGAAGCGTTCCTGTGGCCGCTCCTCGCCATGCCATCGCAGGAATTCAAGGTCATTCAAGTCGGAATGGCGGCGTTCCAGCAGCAGTACGGAACGATATGGAACCAGCTCTTCGCCGTGGCGGTGGTGACCGCTCTGATCCCGATCGCGCTGCTGCTGCCGTTGCAGCGCTACTACGTCCAGGGATTGTCGCGCGCCGGCATCAAGGGGTGATCGGCTCAATGTCGGAACTGGAGCTGAAAGGGGTCTCGAAGTCATTTGGGTCGGTCGAGGTCGTACGGCAGGTCAATCTGAGTGTCGGCGACGGGGAATTCGTGGTCTTCGTCGGTCCATCGGGGTGTGGAAAATCGACACTCCTGAGGATGATCGCAGGGCTGGAGAAGACCACCAGCGGCGAAATCAGAATTGGCGCGCGCAGTGTGACCGATCTGGATCCCTCAGAACGTGGCGTTGCGATGGTCTTCCAATCCTACGCCCTCTACCCGCACATGAGCGTCGAAGAGAACATCGGCTTCGGGCTGCGCATGAACGGAATGAGCAAGAGCGACGTGCGCGGCAAGGTGACAGAAGCGGCTTCCATTCTTCACCTGGAGGGATTGTTGAAGCGCAAACCTAGAGAACTGTCAGGCGGCCAGCGACAGCGCGTAGCAATCGGACGGGCGATCGTCCGCAAGCCGGACGTGTTTCTTTTCGATGAGCCGCTGTCCAACCTCGACGCGGAGCTGCGCGTACAGATGCGCCTGGAAATCACCAAGCTCCACCAGGCGATGGGCGCAACGATGATTTATGTGACCCACGACCAAACCGAAGCGATGACCCTGGCCGATAAGATCGTGGTCTTAAGGAGCGGACGGGTGGAACAGGTCGGAACTCCGCTCGAAGTCTACGACGATCCCGAGAACGCATTTGTCGCCGGTTTTATCGGCTCGCCCAAGATGAACTTCCTGCCCGCCATCGCCGCCAGACCGCGAGACAGCCGCTTCGTCGCGAGCCTGGTGGAATTCGACAATGTCGAGGTTCCATTCGCCCTTACCAACCCGCCAATGGCGGACTCCGAACTCTTGGTCGGGATACGGCCGGAGCATTTCGCCGACGACGGCGAAGTCCGCATGAGCGTGACGCTCGACGTCATCGAGCATCTCGGTGGGACCTCGTTCGGGTACACTCGATCTGAATCCGAGCGCCCGCTGACGATCGAGTTGCGGGACAGACGACAAGTTGCAACCGGGGCGACGCTCGAACTCGGGTTCGACCCGACAAGGGCGTTTCTGTTCGACCAGGCGACCGGCCATCGCATCCGATAGCCGCGAAGCGAAGCAGGCGCCAGAGTGGTTGTCTGCTTTCTGTTATCCGCAGAGACTTTGGAGGGAAGAATTGCCGATTTCCGATTCTGATCGTCTGCGCATGTTGGCGCCGCGGCCGGGCCGCCTGAGAGCGGTTCTCGACACCGACACGTACAACGAGATCGACGACCAATTCGCGCTCGTACAGGCGATGCTTTCGCCCGACCGCATTGCTCTTGAGGCCGTCTATGCGGCGCCATTCCACAACACCAGATCGACAAGTCCCGGAGATGGGATGGACAAGAGCTACGATGAGATTCTGCGGCTTCTTGATCGCATGGGCAGACCGCCCGGCGGGTTCGCGTTTAGAGGCGTGCGAGACTACGTCGGCCCCGCCAAGGAAGCCCACAAGGCTGAAGCGGTCGACGACCTCATCGCTCGCGCGAGGGCCAGCAGTCCGCGCGACCCGCTATACATCGTCGCAATTGCCGCGATCTCAAATGTGGCGTCGGCGCTGCTGAAGGCCCCCGACATTGCCGACAGAGTCATTGTCGTCTGGTTGGGCGGACATGCCCTCGATTGGCCCGACACCCGCGAGTTCAACTTGAGGCAAGATGTGGGCGGCGCTCAGGTCGTCTTCGATAGCGGCGTCCCTCTGGTTTTGGTGCCTTGCAAGGGGGTGACATCTCACCTCCACACCACGGTTCCCGAAATCGAACGTCACGTCGAGCCTCATGGCGAAATCGGCAAATTCCTTGCCGATCGCTTCAAGGGATACTCGGATGACCATTTCGGCTGGTCGAAGGAGATCTGGGACATGGCGCCGGTCGCCTGGCTGCTCGATCCGGACTGGGTGCCGACGGTTCTTGTGCCGACGCCGATTCTGACGGACCAAGTAACCTGGAGCGTCGATCGGACTCGCTCACCCATACGCTATGCCACAATCGTCAAACGTGATCCCATCTTGAGAGACTTTTTCGCCAAGCTTAAACTCTTCGCAGCGCAAGCCGAAATCACCACATCACAGGACGGTCGTTCCTGATGTTGCGTTCGCCCTTGCGACCGGCGGCCCGATCAACGCGCTGTCACTCTCCTCGACAGACGCCAATTTGGTCTTTGAATTTTCTCCACAACCAAAACAATCTCATAGCAGCCTGTGGCGTGCTGCTCAGGGCCTATTTTGTAGTCGTACCCCCGATCATTTTCCTCCAAATAGCGGATTCGATATGAATTTTCTTCAAGAGAATGTTCGAATTCGCCAAGAAGACTACTCGGCGAGTAAAATCTTTTGTGGTCGTGGTTAAACTTTGAAGGAAGATCTCGCCGCTTTTCGTAGAGCAGCTGGGATGGAACAATGCATACTATGAAACCGCCCAATTTAGTAACACGATACCAATCGCAAATCGCCTCTTTGTACGACGTAATGTGCTCAAGACAATGACTGGAAAAGACACAATCGACACTACTATCTTCAAAGGGAAGATGAAGACCATCGTAACCGGGAAAGTCTAGATCAACTCCGATTGCGTGCGGAACGACGGTTCGAAGTTGAGGATTGGCGTAGCCCTTATAGCCGATGTCGAGAATCTTCTCGCCGCTCAGATATTTCGCAAAGAACCCAGAGGCTCGCCGCGAGCGGTATGATCTTCCAGCGGATCCTGGCGGATTGTAATCGAGCGGAAATTTCGTGTTGTCAACGGGGGAGTTAATTTCCCCTTTTGTTATAAATTTGGCAAAAAACTCTTTTGAAGCAACAAATCTTCGCAAGATTGATTCGACGGACTCTCCTTGCTCAAGGCGCTGTACGTAATCTTTCAAGCCGGCGGCGTCTGGCTCCCTGCCAAGAATCCCGCAATAACAAGCACGGATTAACTCTTGAGTTGATTCCGCTGATTCTGGCAACGCTTTTAAGCTCTTCAATCCCGGATCAGCGAGTGCCGGGAAAGCCTTCTGCATCATTTTTGCCTCCAGCCAGTCCGACCATTAATAGGGTAGCGACACACACTGCGCAAGCCGCCGCCGGCTCCCAGCCATCGCTCGCAAGCGAAGCACCCGGGGGTCGGCGATCCCGTGCGCCACCATCCGCGTCAGCCATCCTTGGACATGACGAAAACGTCCTCGCGCCGAACGCCATGCTCACACGCCTTTGTCCGAGGCCGGCCGCCGCTTAAATCCGCGGACGGGTTGGTCGGTGTGTCCTCATCTCAGCGCACGCATTCGAATTACCGAGCGCGCAGATAAGACCTATCTCATCTGTTGAGCGCCTGCGGACCGCTGACGAACGAATTGCCCCGAACGTAGAATCGCAGCGGACTGTCGGCTGCACGCGTAATGCCAATCCGCTTGCTCTGCGCGATTTCGCCCGGCGTCTGACCGTCAGATCCAAGCCACAGCGGGCCGGCCTGACAGAGGTCGATCCCGTCCAGCCGGCGATCAATCGCCAAGGCTTCGCACAGCCGTCCCGGGCCCCGCGTCAAGTCTCGCACACGCTCGGAACCGCGATTTCGCTCCATGATGGCGATGCCAACTGTTGGCTCGATCGCCCTGATCAAGACGCCCGCGCCCACGCCGGGCGTCTCGCTCGAGACGTTCAGCATGGACGAGACGCCATAGGCGAGATATACATATGCGTGTCCGCGCTCGAGGAAAAGCGCCCGGTTGCGCGGGGTGATGCCGCGATAGGCGTGACCCGCGGGATCGCCGATGCTGTATGCCTCGGTCTCGACGATGCGCCCGCCTGCTACGCCTTCAGCCAATATCCGCACGAGCAGTTTGCCGATGAGAAAACGCGCGAGCTCAGCGGTATCGACGGGCATCTCTGCCCGGTCCAGCACGCGCGGTCGCGCCACGGTCGCGCCGGTTTTATCCCGTTCGCTCAACCCAACCCGCGCGCGAGGGTCCGGGTTCGAACGGGCCGCCAAAGTATTGGGTCTTGCGGGCAACCTTGCCATCGGAAACCTCCATGACGCTGAACCGAATAGCGCGGCCGGCCGTCAGGCGAACACAGAAGCACCCTGTCCGAATTGGAGACGTCTATGACCCAAGTACAAGTCGAGCAGAAAAGCTATCAGATGCCACCGCAGGATGGGTTTACCGTCGCACACTTTCTCACCGTCGCCGACATTGAACGATCGGCGCGATTTTACGAAACGGTTTTCGGGGGTCGCATTCTGAGCAGAGGCGACAGCAGCGGCGCGCCGGGCTACATCCAGATCGCGAACACGTGGCTCATTGTCAACGTCGGAGGCGGTCCGACACCCGACAAACCATCGGTAACGCTCAGCGTCCCGGCTGACCCGGATTCAGTCAGCAGCTTTATGAATATCCGCGTGGCAGATATTCAAGCGTGCTATGAACTATGGCGAAGTCGAGGAGCCGAGTTTCTCACAGAGCCAAAGGTTAAGTACGGCGAGACGCGCTGCTACATTCGCGATCCTGATGGTTATATTATAGAAGTTGGGCAAAGCAAGCCGGGCGTCGCTTACGGCTGAACGACAAGACCCACGAAAACGTCTGTGCTGCCCGCGTACAATCCAGCGACGTGAGGTTTCGGAGGATGGATGCTCTTCGGACGACACGGTCGGCGAGGCCGCCCAAGTCGTGCGGCTGCGCGCCTACTTGGCTGGCACAAGCCAAATCTGGAACCAGTCCTGCAGTCCCGGCCAAAACCCGTTCAAACCAAGGCTAGCGAGTAGCGCGCCGCCCGTCGATGAGAGGCAACTGAAGCAAACGGAAGTCAGAGAGGAGCCCATGAAGTCCGGGAGGGACGGAATCAACCCGGCGGCCAAGCCGAGCGGAACAGGTTGCGTCGAATGCTTGGCTGGGGGCGGATGGTGGTTGCATCTTCGTAGATGCGCCGAATGCGGTCACATCGGCTGCTGTGATAGTTCGCCAAATCAGCATGCATCGAAACATAACGCTGCTACGGGCCATCCGATAATCACGAGCTTCGAGCCCAGCGAGGGGTGGTTTTACGACTATCGTACCGAAGAATTCTTTACCGGCCCGAAACTTCCTGCTCCGCACGCGCATCCGTTGGATCAACCGGCGCCGGGACCGGCCGGAGCGCCGCCTTCAAACTGGCAAATGCTGCTTCACGAATAGGGGGCTCTTTGGCGCTCGCAAGCCAGGCGGTCGATCTCGGCGTCACAAGGCCGCCCGCCGTGGGAATCCGACCAATGAGAAGAAAACATGGAGCGACAACAACGATATGATGAACGATATCAACGATGGACTCATTCTCGTGGCGCGTCTTTTTCTCGCGACACTGTTTCTGATCTTTGGCTGGAGAAAGCTGAGGGACTATTCTGGCACGGTACGGCAGATGGTGCAGGACGGCGTTCCGACGCCGGTACTGGCTACCGTCGTAGCGATCTTCATGGAGCTTCCGGTTGCGTTCGCAGTCGCCCTTGGCGCGTTCACACGCCCTTCGGCTGTACTCTTGGTTTTATACACGCTGGGAACTTCGCTTATTGAGCATCACTATTGGACAATGACAGGGGCATATCAATTCGCCAGCATGGAGGCCTTTTTCAAAAACCTCAGCATTATGGGTGGGTTCTTGCTGTTGTACATCACTGGCCCGGGACAATATTCGATCGATGTCTTGTGCGGCATCGCTGCGCCATAACCTGTGTGCTATTGGGCTGACGCTGCAACGTCGCGCCGCGTATGTCCGGCGCCGGACATGTGATCGATGACCTCATCGACAGCCACCCCAACGAAGCGTAATCTCGTCCTCAATGGTCAAGCGACTTGCTTGACTTGGGCGCCAAAAAAAGGCGACGCACTGAACTTGCGGGTTACCTATCGATCGGCAGCCACTGCCGTCGGTAGGCACAAAAATCGAACTCTAAATCCGGTTTATGGCCAGACGGGGAGACCCGCACGGCAGCGCGAACACCTCGCCGTATTTTAAGCGTGGAGAAGGCCGTAACAAGGGAGAAGGCCATGAAAGTGTTGATGGTTATCACATCTCACGACCAACTGGGCAACACTGGACGAAAGACAGGATTCTGGCTCGAAGAGCTTGCAGCCCCCTACTACGTTTTCAAGGACGCCGGCGTCGAGATCACGCTCGCGTCGCCGAAGGGCGGCCGTCCGCCGCTCGATCCCAAGAGCGATGAACCCCAATCCCGTACTGATCTCACGATCCGGTTCGAGAAGGACGCAGCTGCGGAAGCTCAGCTCGATGAGACCGTTCGCCTCGACAGCGTCAAGCAAGAAGACTTCGACACCGTCTTCTACCCTGGTGGTCATGGCCCGATGTGGGATCTCGCCGAAGACGAGCGTTCCATCAAACTGATTGAGTCCTTCATTGCTGCCGGCAAGCCAATCGGCATCGTGTGCCACTCCACAGGGGCGCTGCATCACGTCAAGACGATGGACGGCAAGTTTCTGGTTCAAGGCAAGGAAGTTACCGGCTTCACCAACGGCGAGGAGGAAGAGATGGGTCTCACTAAAGTTGTGCCCTTCCTTGTCGAAGATGAGATGTTGAAATTGGGCGCCGTCTTTTCGAAGGTAGCGGACTGGGGGGTTCACGTGGTCAGCGACGGCTTGCTGATCACCGGGCAGAATCCAGCTTCCTCCGGCCCGGCGGCGAAGACGCTGATGGCGGCGGTAAAGCAAAAGGCCGGACCGACTGCCGCCGCCTAAAATGTTGTAGATTCGAATATCCATCGAACGACTGCTGATTTGCTATTGCGCGGTCGCGGCTTGCCACTGGAGAGGCGCTCCGGACGGGTGCTTCGCTCGAGCCACAGATGGGCGTTCGCGCATCCAGACCCGGGTCGCGGCTGTGAGCGAAGAGGCCACCACCACAGTCAGCAACAGGCTGCGGCTGGTTGAAAATGAAACCCAGAGGTTCGGCGTCGACGATCAATTCGATGACGACAGAAGGGTACACCAAGCGAAATGACGGATCGCCCGGCCAACACGGAGCGAAATTATGATAACTGGAACTTCTCCGAAAGCTACGGTGGCGTTGACCATTGGTCATCCCACGCCGACTACTTTGCTAGAGTCGACGTCCGCGACAACGACCTATCATCGCATGACGGTTGATGGTGTTGGAGTTTTCTATCGCGAAGCTGGTCCGAGGGACGCGCCGACGATCGTGCTCCTGCACGGGTTCCCCTCTTCCTCGCGCGAGTTCGATACGCTCATCCCCTTGCTTGCCACACGCTATCATCTGATAGCACCGGATTTTCCGGGATTCGGTCAGAGCGACGCGCCGCCACCGTCGTCATATGTGTACACCTTCGACAATTTGGCCAAGACGGTCAACGCTCTTCTCGAGCAACTCAATATCAACAAATACACCTTCTACCTTCACGACTACGGCGGGCCGGTCGGCTTTCGCATCATCTCGGCGCATCCGGAGCGGCTGCAGGCGCTGATCATCCAGAACGCGAATGCGTACGAGGAAGGCCTGGGCGCCAAGTGGGCTGGCATTGCCCAATATTGGGCCGAGCCGAAAGCGCATCCTGAAGTGTTCGATGCGTTTGTGTCGCTCCCAGCGACTGAACAGCGTCACACCCTCGGCGCCTCGCATCCCGAACGTTATAACCCGGACACTTGGACCGACGAGTACGCCCACCTGTCCAGACCCGGCCAACGGGAGATTCAGGCCGCTCTGCTGTATGACTACCGGACAAACGTCGCTTCGTACCCGGCGTGGCAAGCATGGCTGCGCGAGCACAAGCCGCCGATTTTGGTGGTCTGGGGACGGAACGATCCCTCGTTTATCGCTCCCGGTGCGGAGGCATTCAAGCGCGATCTGCCGGATAGCGAAATCCACCTGCTTGACGCCGGCCATTTCGCCTTGGACGAGAAGAACGACGAGATCGCGAATCTTATTCTTACGTTCTCGGCCAAACATTCCGTCTGACCGTTCGGTACCTCCCGTGCGCCGCGTTGCAATCCGGTGCGTGCCCGCAATGTTTCTTCTTGGACGGTGGGCTTTGTGTTTTTAGCTGTAGGTCACGGTTCAGTGCTAAAGCGCACCGCCCGATGTATTCTGGCGAACAGCGAAATGCCATATCCGAATTGGAGTCGTCTATGACCCAAGTACAAGTCGAGCAGAAAAGCTATCAGATGCCGCCGCAGGATGGGTTTACGGTCGCATACTTTCTCACCGTCGCCGACATTGAACGATCGGCGCGATTTTACGAAACGGTTTTCGGGGGTCGCATTCTGAGCAGAGGCGACAGTAGCGGCGCGCCGGGCTACATCCAGATCGCGAACACGTGGCTCATTGTCAACGTCGGAGGCGGTCCGACACCCGACAAACCATCGGTAACGCTCAGCGTCCCGGCTGACCCGGATTCAGTCAGCAGCTTTATGAATATCCGCGTGGCAGATATTCAAGCGTGCTATGAACTGTGGCGAAGTCGAGGAGCCGAGTTTCTCACAGAGCCAAAGGACAAGCACGGCGACACGTGCTGCTACATTCGCGATCCCGACGGCTATATTATAGAAGTTGGGCAAAGCAAGCCGGACTTCGCTTACGGCTGAACGGCACACATGAAGGCATCTGTGGTGACGGCGTACACCCCGGCTAACGTGAGGCCCGGGAGGACGGGTCCTCATCGGACGCCGCCCAAACTCTCGGTGGGTATGTTTAGGGGCAGCGTATTGCCATCCAAGTGCACGCTGCGGGCAATCGCAAAGTTTTCGGTCAGGTCGACCAAAGCGTCCAGATAAGGAGGACGGCGGTGGTTCAAACGCACCAGCCAGGGCGGGCCGCATTCAGATCGGTCCTGCGCGAAGACATCGAAAGGGGCATCGAAGGGGATGGACCATGATGGACCTACTGTTCGCTGGCGTCGGTTGGACCGACCTCGCGATCACCCTGAACCGGATCGCGGTTGGGGCATTCTTTATGCTGTCGGGATATCACAAACTGTTCAACGCAGAGCGCCACCGTACCGTCGTCGATGAACTCAAGGCGCTCGGCGTTCCAGCATTGGGCTTCAATCAATGGTGGGTGCCGTTGGTCGAGTTCGCCGCCGGGGGCGCTGTCCTTATCGGGCTCTTGGCGCCCCTGGCCGCGCTTGGCCTGCTTGTCATCATCCTCGTCGCTATTGCCACGTCCGGGCGGCGGCGAATCAAACTCTACAAGCCGATCGATGAAGCGGATCGCATCGACGATTGGCTCTATTTACCGGAAACGCTTTATGCCTTCATGTTGATCATGGTCGTCTCGGCCGGCGCCGGGCCGTACAGCCTCGATGCCCTGATCCTGGGTCTGTTGAATAAACACGTCGCGTGACACCGCCTCCGAATGGTCGAAGTAGCCGATTTGGGGCAGAGCCGGGAGCGGCGTCCCCGCTGGGGACCGACGGATCGGCGTCGAACCACGGTTCGGCGGAACGAAGCGAGGCGAGATTTGGCGCGGCGATCGGGTTCGGCGCGACGGCAGATCCGCTGACGAGAGATGTCGTCGCTGATCGACGTTCGATTGTTGCGCGGATTGGGGGCGGTGGTCAGGACGAGTTGATTCCAGTGGGTTTGCCTGTGAAGCTTCGGGCTAGTCGCCGCGGAATGGTTTCGACGACGCGCATGCGTCCCCCGCAGCAGGGACAGATCTTGGGCGGGGGGGGTCGGATGATCGTCGTCTGCGTCGCCTTCTGGGGGCGTCGGGGCGGCGGAGGGATTACTCGCCCGCACCTGCGGCAGCGATGAGTCTCGCAGGCGATCGAGGTCGGCGGCGCGGTTTGGGCTGACGAACAGGCCGGCGCGGCGAACGCGGTGGAAGCCGCTGGAGAATGGCGTCCCGGAAGGGAATCGAACCCCTGACCCCAGGTTTAGG
>CAWGBJ010000005.1:0-201656 GCA_963820795.1 uncultured Alphaproteobacteria bacterium | reverse complement strand
GTGCGGCGAGCCGGCCTACAGGGGTCGCGCGGGGAGCAGCCGAATTGGCCGGAAACCGGGCATTCGGCGTTACGCGGCATTTTTTTCATCTCCGCCTTTTGCGATACCGGACTATTCCGTGGTCGTCCAGACGACGAAGTGCGTGTCGACTGCCCGAACTTGAGCCTCCGCGAAGAGGGACACGAGAGCATGGGGCTTCATCCACGGTAGGTGACGTGGATTACGAGCAGTTGGTCTTGCGGCGTGACGCCGGCGCCCCGTCCCCTTCCGCAAGGACGCAGGGCGGCCCCGGCGTGAGCGAAACCGCGCGAGATGAGCAAAGGTCCCGTCTATCGTCCCTATGGCCTTCCCATATTACAGACGTTGCCCGCGAGGACCTTATCTGTCGCTGGGTTGGTTACAACGTTGTTGTCAAATAGCAGGTGGCCGGTGGGTGGATATGCCGGCGTCGAATAGGCGAATACGCCGCTGCCAAAGCCCACGTTATTGACGGTCGCTAACCTAGTACAACACCATAACTTGGCCAACTGTGAAGTATTGCCGCTACAGTCGATGATGCCGGCGGTGTCGTATGGAGTGGGATTGTTCCCTGGTCCGGGATAGCCGATGCCGGTTGACCAACTGGCGTCGCTTGGGACCTTTATTACAGCTGGAGTTGTAATTTCTGTGAAAAGCGGCGGCTTCGTGACTGCGGGCTTGACCGTGAACGTATAGTTTGTCCCTTTATTATCCGTTAGACAGACGGGACACTGTTGTGGGTTGATGGCGCTGATGATAAATGCGGGAAACGCGGGATTTACTGTCTTGTTCTTGTTCGGGACGCAGAGGCTATACGTAGCAAACTTGACCGCGTCGCTATACGCATATCCGAGCGAAATAGTGATCGGCGGCCCAGCCGGGCTCTGATTCTCCAGATGCGTCGTGCTTCCAATATCGACGATGTACCCTGTGGCATACACGTTGAGGTTGCCCACCGCGTCGTCGACCGAATAAGCATAGACGCCAGGCATTCCGAGATTGCCCTTAGCCTTGTCCTGCGTGCCGGGCGGGGCGCCGTGAATGAACGTCACCCAAGGGTTGAAGACGTAAGGTGCAACAGGATTCCATGCTGTCCCGGAGGGTCCCCCATAGTTCAAGTTGTCGAATTCCGTCTTGACCTTTGCATATTTTGCATAGGTCTTATCTTCGGACCCGTACCCGGGTGTGTTTTCGAGCAGGTTGGCTTTGGGACCACAGCCCTCCCCCTCCTTGCCGCTCGCCGCCTCGGTCCATGGTTGCCAGCCATAGACATGCGATATGGTCCGATCGGCGGTCTCCGCAACCGCTCCTCCCGTGCACGTCCCGGCCTTCATGAGTGCCTGATATTGTACGTAATTTGCATGGATAAGGTCTCTCACATCGAGGACGGCGTCGCAAAACGTCGTATATCCGCCGGCGCTGTGCTGACAGGTGGTCGAAGCGCTCGCCCAATTTGTCCGAAGGGTCTGGATAGGCTTCCACACATTGCCGGGCCAACTCTGCGGCGAGGCTAAAGGGGTTGTAGGGGCTAAAGGGGTTATATCGGCAGGCGCGTCTGCGCCGCTCAATCTCGCCATCAGCTCGAGCGGCGACGGCAATTTTGGTATTGCTGCTTTTGTGCCGTCGAGGTCTATGAAGGTTGGCCACGTATTAAGCGACTGGAAGGTGCTGAGAAGGGGTGTGAATTGCCCGGGCGGGATTGCCGAACCGACATAACCAGCTTGGTCGTTGCCCACGGGGCCCATCGCGACCGCCAGGTTGGCGACGTTGACATAGCTCACGTCGAAATCGGCCTGGGTTGGATAGAGAAAGCTCGTGATGGAGCCGTCGGTGGGCGCCGGCACTTTACCTTGGTTGGCGCCCAGGGTGGCCTCGACAAGCTGGCTCGGGGCAAACTTCGGCAGCGTGCCGGCTGTATCGGTGAAGAAGGACAACGTGCATGAATTGAGCGTTCCGCCCGCCGCGCAGGTCGGCTTAGTGGGGTTACTCGCATTCAATACGATGTCGGGGTTACCCGCACTGAATTCCATCGCCTTCTGACTCCCTGCCGGTCGGGATGGCGCTGTCCCCTTGAAATAGTTTTCGAAGGCCTTCGGCGCCCCAGTACCCATCGTCTTGGCGAAAATCTGAATGTTTTGGCCCTGCCACCATTCCGCGTATTGGTTATTGCTCGTCGGGACTACGGGTGCAGCCAATTGCGTATAGAGGGGAAGCGTGATCGTGACGCTTCCGCCTGGCGGGATGCCTGTGAGTCCATTGATGTAGAACCGATTGGTGAGTGTCGTCGGGTACGGATAAAGCTTGTCTTTGTCTGTATCTGGAACGTTGCACACGTCCTGAATCCATAGATCTGGATTGGGTTTGCCGACCTCGAGCTCCGCATAGATCTGTTGAGAAGCGGTGTCGTTGAAAATCTTGATGGTCTGGACAGGGATGAAACCTGGGCCCCCGCCCGTCTGCGTGGGGCAGTTTGGCGGCGGCGCCCCCATCGCCGAGCCGCTGGCGGCGACGATCGCCACAGCGGAACAGGCCGCCAGCAGCGCCGGCGCCGATTTTCCTCCACGTAAGTTCATTGGGTCGGCCGCTCAATTCGCTGGTTGTAAGAAATTCGCTATCATGAACGGATTAGAATGACGAGGGCCGCGCGCCGCTCGCTCGGCGTCATTTTCCTGCGCGCGAGGATAGCCGAAGAGCGCGTCAGCCCGTCGCCGAGCTTCTTCAGCACATGACCACCGTAACGGGTGACGGCTCGGAGGCCGCGTCGAGATTTGCGCCGACAAGGTCGCGCCAGTCCTCCGGATCGAGCCTCGCCGCGAGCGCGGTCGAACCGACGAGGTCGCAGAACACCACGGTGATGGGGCGTCGCTCGGCGGAGGCCGCAGGTGCGGGGGTCGCCCGCTCCGGTGGAGCGGCCGGTGGGGCGCCTCCCTCTACGGGCGAGGTCGGTTCAGCAGGACGGAGGCTCACGATCGCTGTCAAAAGCCGCTTGCGATCGCCAAGGGCCACGCCGACTTGAGCGAGGTCGCGGTCGGTCAGATCAGGCAAGACGTCCCGATTGACCGCGTTTTCGCGAAAGGCTTCGTACTTTGCGAGGCCTTCATCGAGAAGCCAGTCCCCGATGTCCACCGCTGCCTCCACACACCTCTAAAGGATAATCGACCGGCGGCGGCGCGGTGTAAGGAAGGGGATCGGGGCGGCAGGCCGTGTCAACGGCGGCGCAAACGGCAGCTCCTGTGAACCCCGGGCCTTCAGCCGAAGACCGTTTTCTTGCGCTTCCACCCGTTCATGGGGCCGATCTTCAAGGTCGGCAAAGGGTCGAAACCCAAAATTCGAATCGATCCATTCCCGAAGAATGGCGCAGGTTGGACATCGCCAAGACGCGGGCACCGAAGTTGCAACGGGCTCGGCATAGCGTAACCTGCAAAGCGACATAACGGGCGAGCGAGGCAACGGCGGACACGGAATGAGCCAAAGGGCGCGCATTGGAGTGATTGGCGCCGGCTGGTGGGCGGCGGTCAACCATTTGCCTGTGCTGAAAGCCAACCAGGATTGCGAGATCGTGGCGGTCAATCGCCTGGGCGCGGCCGAACTCGCCGAGCTGCAGCGAAAATTTGAAGTGGCGCTCGGCTTCGAGGATTACCGCGCCATGCTCGATGAGGTCCCGATGGATGGCGTGGTGATCTCATCGCCTCACGTGCTGCATCACGAGCATGCCCTCGCTGCGCTCGCCAAAGGCTGTCATCTGCTGGTGGAAAAGCCGTTGGCGACGACGGCGGCCGACGCCCGCGACCTCGTCGCCAAGGCCGACGCCGCAGGCAAGCAGGTGATCGTGCCCTACGGCTGGAACTTCAAGGATTGGACCGACGAGGCCCGTGCGCTGGTCGCGAACGGAGAGATCGGGCGGGTCGAGCACGTCGTGCTGCAAATGGCCTCCGCGCTGGAGGACCTCTTTGCCGGCGAACCGATGAAGGAAACCGAGGGGCACATGTTTCGTCCTCCGCCGTCCACCTGGGCTGATCCGGCGCGGGCGGGAGGTTACGGTTGGGGCCAGCTCGTGCATGCGTTGGGGCTCTTGTTTCGCATCGCCGATCTCGAGCCGTCGCGGGTGTTCGCGGTCACCGGCAAGTCGCCGACCGGGGTCGACTATTACGATGCCGCAGTCGTGCAGTTCGCAAACGGCGCGACGGCTTCCGTCTCGGGTTCGGCGACCGCGCCGAAGCACCGGGGCAACCAGATCGATCTGCGCATCTTCGGCTCCGAAGGCGTGCTTCTGCTCGACATCGAACGTGAGCGGCTGGAAGCGCGGCGGCGCGACGGACGGGATATTGTCGTCGAGATGCCGGCCGGCTCGGGCGCCTATTCATGCGAAAAGCCGCTGAACACACTGGTCGATATCTGTCTGGGCCGGCCGGTCGAGAACCAGTCGCCGGGGACGGTCGGCATGCGTGCTGTCGAGGTTCTGGACGCGCTCTATCGGTCGGCTCAGTCCGGCCGCCTTGAAGAGGTGTGACCGCATTGGCCAAGCGTTGCGCCAGGGAAGCGGCATGAGGGGAAAAGACCTGCGTCGCGGCGGTCTCGACCGTCTGACCGTGGAAGACATTCTCGCACCGGGATTTTCGACGCCATGGGATGCGCCGACGATCCCGCCTTTCCCTTTCACGTTCCGCAATGTCGAGGTGTTGAGTCTCGCCTGGCGGACGCGCGAGGCGGCGGTCGCGCGGCTGCTGCCGCCGCCCCTCGAGCCGACGTCGGACGTCGTGCTCGCCCATGTCTATCGGATGAATGACGTCGATTGGCTCGGCGCCTATGGCGAGAGCAACCTGTCCGTCGGGTGCCGTCTTCCGGGCGCCGACATAGCCGGGTCCTATTCGCCCTATCTCTTTCTGTCGTCGGATGTCGGAGTCGCGCATGGCCGGGAAGTGCACGGCCAGCCGAAGAAATTCGGCGAGCCTCTGCTCGAGATCCGCGGCGACCTCACGGTCGGCATTGTCAGGCGCAACGGCATCGATATGCTGACCGGAACCATGCCGACGAAGCACCGGCCAGACAGCCTTGACAGCCTGACCCGGCATTTCGATTTCGCCCTCAACATCAATCTGAAAGCGATCGACCAGATCGATGGCCGCCCGGCGATCCGTCAGCTGACTGCGCGTCGACTGGCCGACGTCAGGGTGCACGAATGCTGGGGCGGACCTTGCACCGTCGAACTGCGCCCCAACGCTCAGGCCCCGATTCATCGGCTGCCTGTCGTCGACATGCTCGACGGTCTCTTTTGGCGCGCCGACTTCACCCTTGTTCCGGGGCGCATTATTCACGACTATCTCGCTGCGGCAACCTGAGGCCGTCGCGCAGGCTGGCCGCAACGCAAAGCGTCATCCAACCGGGAGCAAAAGGCCGTTGCGTCTCCATCTCTTCACGCCCGATGCGCAATTTCCCGATGATGGCGAGATCGAGCGGCTGACCGCTGGACCGGATGTCGACTGGACAATCTGCCGGGAACGCAAGCTCGAACGCCTTCCGCGCGAGTCGCTCGCGCTGGCGGACGGCGTTGTGACGTGGCACGAGATGCGGATCGACGCCGCCTTCATCGCGAAAATTCCAAAATGCCGGGTGATCGTGCGCGCCGGCGTCGGCTTCGATCACATCGACCTGGAAGCGGCGGGCCGCGCCGGCATCCCGGTCTGCAATACGCCTGACTATGGCACCAGCGAGGTCGCGGACCACGCGATTGCATTGATGCTCGCGCTGACCCGCGGCATTGTCTCCTTTCATGGGCACCTCGTTCGGGATCCCGTTGCCGGATTCGACAGCGCGCTCGCGCCCCTCGTCCGCCGTTTGCGCGGCAGAACCTTCGGAGTGGTCGGCTTTGGTCGGATTGGCACCGCCACGGCCCTTCGCGCCAAGGCCTTCGGCTTTAGAATTGTGGGTTTCGATCCTTACGTTTCGGCCGGAACCGAGATCGCGATCGGCATCGAGCGCGTGGCTTCGCTGGAAGCGCTCCTCGAGGTCGCCGATGTCGTCAGCCTTCATTGTCCGCTGACGGCGGAAACGAAGGAGATGATCGGCGCCGAAGCCTTCCGGCGCATGAAGCCGACTGCGATCCTCATCAACACCGCGCGCGGCCAAATCGTCGACGTCACTGCGCTGATCGCAGCCATCCGCTCAGGCGTTATCGGCGGCGCAGGCATCGACGTGTTGCCGATCGAACCGCCGAACCCCAACGACGAAATAGCGGTCGCCTATCGCGATCTCAAGGCGGCTGGAATCGCCGATCGCCTCATCCTGACGCCGCACGCGGCGTGGGCGAGCCCGGAAAGTCGCGCCGACGCGCGGCGCCTTGCGGTGGAAACCGCAATTCTGTACCTGGCCCAAGGCCATCTGCGCAATCTTGTGAACGGTCCCTTCCTGGCGACTGCGAGACGCTGAGTGGCTCGGAGAGCGGCTCCAAGACCGGCCATGGCCCAAGACTGTTCTGGCGTCTCACAAATTGGAGGCGCTCTCCTTCCCCCTTGCGGGGGAAGGTGTCGTTGCGAAGCAACGACGGATGAGGGGGATCGCGCGGAGCGCGATGGCTCGCAGCTTCAAGAGCCGGCATGACCCAAGTAAAGCGGATTCTCTTCGAAGCCGTCGCGCTCCGCGCGACCGCCCCTCATCCGGCGCTTCGCGCCACCTTCTCCCGCGAGCGGGAGAAGGAGGCCCGAGACCAGAGGTTGTGTGCGTTTCGTAGCCCACAACGGGAGGGAATGTCGTCGCCCTTCGATTCTGCTGACGTGCGCCGCCGGGCCAACATGGAAATCATCTGGCAAGGCTAAGCGACTGGCGCCATCATCCTCGCCGCCATTCAAACGCGACGGCCCATGCTGGAGCGTCATTCGAGAACAAAAGGACTGCTGGGAGGGTGTCGCGTATGAATCCGTTCGAAACAAGAAAACTCGGAAAGACCGGGGTCGAGCTGACGCAGTTGGGCTTCGGCAGCGCGCCGCTGGGCGAACTCTTCGTCCGGGTCGATGAAGCGACTGCCGCCGCCACGCTGCAGGCGGCCTGGGATGCCGGGATACGCTACTACGACACGGCCCCCTACTATGGCCGGGGCCTGTCCGAGATTCGCTGCGGCCGCTTCCTCGACACGAAGCCGCGGTCCGAATTCGTTCTGTCGAGCAAGGTCGGGCGCTGGTTCTTCCCGCCGGCCAAGCCGCAAGAGTTCCAAACTGAACCGTGGGCGGGCGGGCTCCGCTTCGATCACGTGCACGACTACAGCTACGACGGGATCATGCGCTCCTATGAACAGTCGCAGATGCGGCTGGGGATGAACCGCATCGACCTCCTGCTCATTCACGATCTCGACTTCTGGTTTCATATGACCGAAGCGAAGGTCTCTGCCCATCTCACCCAGCTCTTCACCTCCGGCTGGCGGGCGCTCGACCAGTTGCGATCGCATGGTCTGGTGCGTGGGGTCGGAGCGGGAATCAACGAACTCGGGATGATGCCGCGGTTCCTCGACGCGATCCCGCTGGATTTCTTCTTGGTGGCGCTCCGGTACACGCTGATGGAGCAGGATGTTCTGAAGGAGGAGTTTCCGCGTTGCGAGCGGGCCGGCGTCGGCGTCGTCGTGGGCGGCGTCTTCAATTCCGGCATCACCGCGACCGGTCCGATCCCTGGGGCCAAGTACAACTACAGCGACGCGACGCCTGAACAAATGGATCGGGTGGCGAAAATCAAGGCCGTGTGCTCGGCCCACGACGTGCCACTTGCGGCGGCCGCCCTGCAATTCCCGCTCGCCCATCCGATTGTCGCCTCGATCATCCCGGGCGCAATAGCCCCCGATCAGGTCCGGCAGAACGTCGACTTTTGCCGCCGTCCGATCCCTGCCTCGCTCTGGTCGGACCTGAAGAACCAAGGCCTGATTGCGCGTGACGCGCCCACGCCGAAATGAGATGGCGCGAACTCGTCGGCGACCGCCAGGTCGGCTGATGGGAAGGCGTCGGCCCGTCGGCCTACATTATCGGCCTACGAAGCCGAGGGTCGGGAGTTCAACCCGCTGGGCGCGCCGCCGATGCAATGCTGTGCGATGAGCTCGAAGGACCTGAGCCGCGCCGCATGGTCGTAGACGTCCGACACCACGATGAGTTCGTCGGCGGCCGTCTCTGCGACCAGCGCTTCGACGCCGGCGTGGATGGTGTTCGGAGCGCCGACGATCGAGCGGGCGAGCATGCGCATCGCCTGCGCCTTCTCGGTCGGCGACCAATAGGTCTCGATATCGTCGATCGGCGGCTGGCTCAGGCCCCGCGCGCCGCGGAAGATATTGGTGAAGGCCATCTGCTGGGTCGTCGCCAAGCGCCTGGCTTCCCTGTCCGTCTCGGCGGCGATGATGTTGACCCCGACCATCGCATAGGGCCGGTCGAGCTGTTCGGACGGCTTGAAGCGGGAGCGGTAGATCTGCAGCGCCGGGATCAGCAGTTCGGGGGCAAAATGCGAGGCGAAGGCGTAAGGCAACCCCAGCTCGGCGGCGAGCATCGCGCCGAAATTGCTCGATCCGAGAATCCAGAGCGGCACCTCCGTTCCGGCCGCCGGGACCGCCTGGATGCGCTGGCCGGGAGCGACGGGCGCGAAAAACGCTTGCAGCTCGAGAACGTCCTGCGGAAAGGTTTCGGCCGCCTCCGGCTCGCGTCGCAAAGCGCGCAGCGTCAGCTGATCGGTCCCGGGGGCGCGGCCCAGTCCGAGGTCGATGCGACCCGGAAAGAGCCGCGCCAGCGTCCCGAACTGCTCGGCGATGATATAGGGCGCATGGTTGGGCAGCATGATGCCGCCCGCGCCGACCCTGATCGTCTTCGTTCCCGCCGCGAGATGCGCAAGCACGATCGACGTCGCAGCGCTCGCGATGCCCGGCATGTTGTGGTGCTCGGCCACCCAGATGCGGCGATAGCCCCATCGCTCCGCATGCGCCGCGAGATCGCGGGCGTTGTCGAGCGCGCCCCGGGCGTCCGTCTGCTCGGTGACGCGGACGAGTTCGAGGATGGAAAGGGCCGTCATCGAGCGCTCCGCAACGATCCGATCATCAGCAGGGGCCCTGCCCCGGAGCGGTCGCAAATGCCGCGGCCGCGTCGCCGGCCGGGCAACGCCCTGCGGTGTGGGATCGCCGCTACGCTGCGGTCAGCCCGCCCGCCTCCGGCGCAGGCCGGGCGCGCTGGTTGAAGAGCAGCTTCGTCCGTCGCTCGCGTTCCTCCGGCGTCAGGCTGTCCGGATCCTCGGACGGCCCGGCTGTGACGGCGAGGCCCCGCTGCACGGCTGGCCGCGCGCTCAGTTCGTCGAACCACCGCTTGAAATATTTGAATTCGTCGATCTCCTGCCCCTGCCCCTTCCAGCCGACCGTCCACGGGTAGCAGATCATGTCGGCGATCGTGTATTCGTCGCCGGCGAGGTAACGCCGGTCGTAGAGCCGGTTGTTGAGGACGCCGTAGAGCCGGTTGCCCTCGTCGGTGAACCGGCGAACGGCGTAGGACTGATCGCCGCGCGTGTCGCCGAGGCGCCGGAAATGGCCACATTCGCCGAGCTTGGGGCCCTGGTTGGCCATCTGCCACATCACCCACTGATTGACCTCGTAGCGGCGCCGAAGGTCCTGCGGGTAGAAACGCCCCTCTTTCTCGGCGAGATACATCATGATCGCGCCCGACTCGAACACGCTGATCGGCGCGCCCCCGCCGGCCGGCGCGTGGTCGACGAGCGCGGGCATGCGATTGTTGGGACCGATCTTCAGGAACTCGTCCCTGAACTGGTCGCCTTTGCCGATGTTGACCGGCACGATCCGGTAGGGGATCCCCAATTCCTCCAGGAGAATCGCGATTTTTTTGCCGTTTGGCGTCGGCCAGTAATGAAGGTCGATCATCGGAACCGATCTCTCCTGCCTGGAAAAGGAATATATCCGGACTTGGGCTCGCCGCGTCGGCAAGCACGACCTTCGGGCGCTAGCAGCAAACCGCCGACCAGCAACCGCCCCTGAACCTGCCGGGGGCGGCGCGTGCGCCCGCCAGCGTGTCCGGTCTCCGCAACGGATTCCTCCGATCTCCGGGGGCGTTGGCGAACCCGACGCCGGCGCGCCGGGAGGCTCGCGCCTCGCGTCCGGCGGCGATACGGGCGGCGGCTCCGGCCAGCAGCGCCTTGAGCGCTTGGGGCTCGACGCGATCCGCGCCCATGACCTTCTGGATCAGCGAATCCGCCAACAGATCGTCGATTGTCGGAATATGGTGCAGCGACATGGCGCTTCCTTTGGTATGGCGACGAATTGTCTCGGCTGCCCTCCCGAAGCCTAATTGACTTCCGGCGCGAGGGTTGTTACCGGTCGGTAACTCTTTTGATACCGATCGGTAACAGTTCAGTCAAGAGCGATGGCGAAAGAAAAACCAGGACACGAGGCCGGCCGCTCCGCTCCGGCGCCTTGCGAGGCCAAACCGCGCGAGCGCATCGTCGACTGCGCCCAGGATCTGTTCCACCGTCATGGCATTCGCGGGGTCGGCGTCGAAACCATCGCGGAAGCGGCAGGCACCAACAAGATGACGCTCTATCGCCACTTCGGCTCGAAGGACGATCTCATTCTCGAATATCTCAATCATAAGGGAAAGAAGTCAGACGAGATTTGGGCGGAGGTCGAGGCCGCCAGCCCCGACGATCCGGCCGGACAGCTCTACGGCTTCGTCGAGAGGGCGGCGCGCTTCATCGCCGAGGACGAGCGCGGTTGCGACCTGGCGAACGCCGCGGTCGAATTGACGCAGGAGGGTCATCCTGGGCTCAGGGTGATCGAGGCGTTCAAGGTCCGCCAGCGCGAGCGGCTGACGCGGCTGTGCGCACGCGCCGGCGCCACGCAGCCGGACTTGCTCGCCGATGCGCTGATCCTGCTGATTGAAGGCGCGCGAGAGAGCCGCCGCAGCATGGGAACGAAGGGCCCGAGCGCCAATCTGGTGCGAACTAGCGAAGCGGCGATCGCGTCGTTCGGCGTACCGCGCCGGAGGAACGATCATTCCCAGCCGAAGGCCCCGATCCGCCAATCCGCCGCGGCGCGCGGCGGGAGCGAGTCTTCGGGCAAAGACCGGCGATAGATGCCGTCTTATCGGCGCACCTTTGTCGATCGAAGCGCAACAGCGGCCGCCCTGACCGGAAGTCGCACTTGTTAACGAGCGGCCGCTGTGATCGGATCGGGAAGCATTTGCCGCGGCATTACTGGGCCTGCTGCCTTCTGAAAAATCGGCCGGCTTCGCGGTTGTTCACGAAAATGTGAACCCCTCGGCGGCGTCAAACGATAGCCGTCGTCTTCCTCGGTCGTTGAGTGGGGTAATAATGAGTTTGCCCGCCATAGGAGGTCGTTTCATGCCATTCAGCACGCTTGGTCTATCCGTGGCGAGGGTCGGGATGGCGACGCTGGCATTCGCTATCGCCGCTCCAGCTTCGGCGCAACAGCACTCCGCGCAAAAACACTACGCGCATACGCATTACACCCACACCCGCTACGCGCACGCCCGCTATCGCCACTACGCCCGTTATGGCGAGGGTCGTCAGATCATCGTTCATCGGCAGCCGGTGCAGGCGCAGAACTTGGGCTACGGCTGGGGGCCTGCGGCGGCGGTGGGCGACGTCGTAGGCGGAGGCGGCGAGGCGGTGCAGGCCATCTTCAACGGCGCCGGCGGCGTCGTGGCCGGAATCCTCGGCGGAGTATTTGGCGGCGCGTCGGCGCTCTTCGGCTACGGATATGGCGGCTCCGGCTACAGTTACGCCCCGAGTTACGGCTACGGCGCCCCGTTCGCGGCGCCGTTCAATGCGGCCGGCGCAGTCGCCGCAGCACCCTTCCAGTTGGTCAGTCGCGCTTTGGGAGGGACGCCGCCCGCCGGCGCCG
The DNA here is from genome assembly GCA_963820795.1 of uncultured Alphaproteobacteria bacterium. Lineage (GTDB taxonomy): Bacteria > Pseudomonadota > Alphaproteobacteria > Rhizobiales > Beijerinckiaceae > Roseiarcus. Next base: position 189,757 of record CAWGBJ010000005.1, on the reverse strand, counting down.
GTTACCCAGCCGCTTACGGCTATACCTATGCACCCGCAACGGGCGCCCCCGCGTACAACTACTAAAGCGCTGTGCGCCTCAGCTCAGGGCGCGTACTCATAAATTTCGGCCCTGTCCGCTTCGTTCCGATAACGACTGCTTTCGCACAGACGCATGGAATACGTGTACGTGTACGGTGACACTTGCTTCAATTTCGTATTGTTTCGGCCGATTTCGGCTTACGCCCCGGCTTTCCGGGCCGCGGGTTGCGGCCCATCAGCCCAGCCAGACGGTCGAGGAAGGCCGGAGAGCCGAGCGGTCGGCCGATGCCTTCGGCCGCCCGAAGGGCAGCCGCCTTTTCGGCGTCAGGTTCGTTGTCAAGAAGATCGGCGAAGCGGCCGGCCGCGCGCGAGAGGAGCGGCGCCGCCTGCACGAGTTCGTCGTTGCGCCCCTCGAGATGCGCCCGCACGCTCGACCACGGCCAGTCCTGCGCGCGCCCGACGAGCCGCGCCCGCACCGGATTGAGCGCGACATAGCGCGCCGCCGCCATCAGATGGTCCTCGTCCATGGCGACGGAGCCGAAGCGCGACTGGAACAGATGTCCGGTCACCCGCAGCCGCGCGTTGACGAAGGCGCTGTAGCGCCGATGCGCCTTGCCGAGCGCGCGCGCCAGACCATCGGCCGTGGTCGGCGTCAGGATGAGATGGACGTGGTTGGGCATCAGGCAATAGGCCCAGACGCTGACGCCCGCCTTGTCGCAGGCCTCCCGCAACAGATCCTGATAAAGGCGGTAATCGTCGTCGCTGAAAAAGACGCGTTCGCGCCGGTTGCCGCGCTGCGTGACGTGATGCGGCAGACCGGGGACGACAAAGCGGGCGATGCGGGCCATGGCCGGGCGCTCCGAGATCGCAGCCAGGATGGACGGAATTGGGAAATAAAGCAAGTGTCACTGTAAACCGTAAACGCCCGTGTGCATTACGGCCGTCCGCGGTTTCTCAGTCGCCCATGTGATTCCTTAGGTTCTCTCTCTGCTTGCAAGGAGTCCATGTTCGAGTGCCTGGATCAGGCTCGGCTCTGCTGCGCCCGGCCGGAGACGGAGGTAGGGTTGGACCTTTGAGGGCACGCGGAAGAATGCGACGCTGCGGAGCCGCGCCCATCTTGACGGACGCATTGAACCCAGGTGCGCCCCCCCCCGCTCCGGCCAGCGGGCGAGCCACTTGGCACGGGAGATTATGCCGAGACTCTCCTGCCTGTCGGCCAGACGGTGGACGTTAAGAGAACGGCGTGATTGGTCGATCTTGCAACACCCCATCGACGTACAGGTCGACGTGCTCATTGTAGAAACTGAGCAGGTTTTCGATCTTCGGGCACTCGGGAATTGGCGCCGGATAACTCCACACGATGTCCTTGACGACCTTGTCGCCGACCCGAGCCGACCAGTGGCGCGCGACTCCCTTGTACGGGCAGCTCGTGACATACTCGGAGGGTTCGAGCAGATCAATGCGCACGTCCAGCTTCGGAATGTAGTAACGGGTCGGCAGTCCCGTCTCGAAGAGGAGCATTGGCCGGCGAGTTTCCCCCAGTGTCACGCCGTCAATCTCCACGCGCACGTGCCTCGAGCTGTGGACCGTGTCGACCCTAGAATACGGATCTCGAGGATGAACGAAGACTTGCTCATCCTCCTCGAACCACGCGTCCATCCTATCCCAGAAAAAGGTGAGGTGGCCCTCGAGTGCGGCTCGATCATCAGTCGGTTTGAGGTAAGCGCGGGCTGCGTTCTGAGTGATGCGATCCTTTACGGCCAAGTGCCAGCGAATGGTGTCTGTCGCTTGGTGTGACGCCTCCAGATACTCCATCCGGACATCCGCAATCGGAAACCAGTAGGCCGGCGGTCGCTTCGTTTCATAGACGAGGAGAACATGCTCGCTGTCGGCGATCAGCTTGCCACCAAAGTAGGTCCGCACCCGGCGAGAGCTACGTTCGATGTGTACTCCCTCCTTCAGCCGGGCCCGCTTCTCGGCGGCTGGAACGACCGGTCGTGCGAGCGTCTCAGTCATCTCGAATCTCCTTCCTTTGGACCATTAGATCAGGCGCCAGCGCGCCGTCCGCAATGGGGCATGCTGCGCGTCGCGCCATGATTCGATCGAAGGGGCGGCGATCGTGAGGTCCGCGGGGCTGAAGGTTGCCGCCGGCACCGTCGGCAGCATGGCGAATACGGTGACACTTGCTTCAATTTCGTATTGTTTCGGCCGATTTCGGCTTACGCCCCGGCTTTCCGGGCCGCGGGTTGCGGCCCATCAGCCCAGCCACACGGTCGAGGAAGGCCGGAGAGCCGAGCGGTCGGCCGATGCCTTCGGCCGCCCGAAGGGCAGCCGCCTTTTCGGCGTCAGGTTCGTTGTCAAGAAGATCGGCGAAGCGGCCGGCCACGCGCGAGAGGAGCGGCGCCGCCTGCACGAGTTCGTCGTTGCGCCCCTCGAGATGCGCCCGCACGCTCGACCACGGCCAGTCCTGCGCGCGCTCGACAAGCCGCGCCCGCACCGGATTGAGCGCGACATAGCGCGCCGCCGCCATCAGATGGTCCTCGTCCATGGCGACGGAGCCGAAGCGCGACTGGAACAGATGTCCGGTCACCCGCAGCCGCGCGTTGACGAAGGCGCTGTAGCGCCGATGCGCCTTGCCGAGCGCGCGCGCCAGACCATCGGCCGTGGTCGGCGTCAGGATGAGATGGACATGGTTGGGCATCAGGCAATAGGCCCAGACGCTGACGCCCGCCTTGTCGCAGGCCTCCCGCAACAGATCCTGATAAAGGCGGTAATCGTCGTCGCTGAAAAAGACGCGTTCGCGCCGGTTGCCGCGCTGCGTGACGTGATGCGGCAGACCGGGGACGACAAAGCGGGCGATGCGGGCCATGGCCGGGCGCTCCAAGATCGCAGCCAGGATGGACGGAATAGGGAAATAAAGCAAGTGTCACCGTAAAACCCCGGTCGAGGAGCTTACGTACATGCCAGGGTCTTCGGCCACGCAGGACCGGACATGCGCTCGCCTTGGCGCGCATCCCCGTTTCGCCTTCCGCTGTGACAACGGCGTCGGCGTCCCAATTGATTTTTCGCGGCTCGATGGCTGGCCTATACGCACCCCTGCCGACGCTTCGCCCCCGGCCTCGCGACCGACGACGCACGGCTCGGGGCCGATGGGGTTCGCTACTCCTTCATCGTAGTGGACTTGCACCACCTACTCCTCGCCGGCCTCCCGGCGCACTGTCACCGTAAAACGGGAAAGGAATTGCAATTTTTGGCAGAAATTTGCAGGGCCATTGCAGCCAACGGAAGCTCGATTGCAGCGTTCGGAAGTCTTCTGAACGTCATGGAAGGCACGGCGAGGTTCAAATCCGAGCGGATTGCCCCCGCAAAAAGCTGGAGCGGGTTCCAGAAACGCTAGACCAACGGCGTCCATGAAGCGGCCGCCGCCGAGTTCGCTTTTGCCTCCTGCGCGCGCCGCGCCTCGACCGCGCCCATCGTCGCGCGCAAGACCTCCGTCACGCCGCGCCGGGTCGCCGTCGAGAGCAACATGGGCCCGGCCCGCTTCGATCCTTCCGGCGCCGGCGGTCCATACGAGCGGATCGCGCGCTTCAGCCGCTCGAGTTGCTTCGCCAGGGTCGCCTCGTCGACCGCGTCGACCTTGGACAGCGCGACGATCTCCGCCTTGTCTTCGAGGCCTTCGCCATAGGCCGCGAGCTCGCGCCGGATCGTGCGGTAGTCGGCCCCGGCGTTCGCGCCCGTCGCATCGACGAGATGGATGAGCGCGGTGCAGCGCTCGACATGGCCGAGGAAGCGGTCGCCGAGGCCGTGGCCTTCGTGCGCCCCCTCGATCAGGCCGGGAATGTCGGCGAGCACAAAGTCGCGCTCGTCAACCCGCACGACGCCGAGCCCCGGATGCAGCGTCGTGAACGGATAGTCGGCGATTTTCGGCTTGGCGGCGGAGACCGCGGCGAGAAACGTCGATTTGCCGGCGTTCGGCAGACCGATGAGGCCGGCGTCGGCGATGAGCTTGAGACGGAGAATGAGCGTGCGCTCGATTCCCGGCTGGCCCGGATTGGCGCGGCGAGGAGCGCGGTTGGTCGAAGTGGTGAAATGCGCATTGCCGAAGCCGCCATTGCCGCCCGCGGCGACGACGACCCGCTCGCCTTCCGCCTTGAGGTCGGCCAGCATCGCGCCCGTCTCCTCGTCGAACACCTGCGTGCCGACCGGAACCTTCAGCACCGCATCGGCGCCGCGGCCGCCGGCGCGGTTCTTGCCCATGCCGTGCATGCCGGTCTTCGCCTTGAAATGCTGCTGATAGCGAAAGTCGATCAGGGTGTTGAGGCCGCCGGCGCATTCGACCACGACGTCGCCGCCGCGGCCGCCGTCGCCGCCGTCCGGCCCGCCGAACTCGATGAACTTTTCCCGCCGGAACGAGACGGAGCCCGCCCCGCCGTCGCCGGAGCGGACATAGACGCGCGCCTGGTCGAGGAATTTCATCGCCCGCCGCCGCTCTGAAGCCTCGCCAGAGCGGCCGCGGACTGCCGTCTCAGCGCAACCGCATCGAGCCACGCCTCGCGGCAGAGGCGAAAACTGTGGCACTCGACGAGCCCGCCCCGCGCGGGCGCGCCCTTGAGCCCCGTCGCCGCCAGTTCGAAGCCGCACTTCTCCAGGACCCGCCGCGAGGCCGCGTTTTCGATCCTGACGCTGGCCAGAATCTCGACCGCGGGCGTCAGCGTGAAACCAGCCTTCGCCATCGCCCGGACGAGATTCGGTCGCCAGACCCCTGCCCCAGACCTCCGGCGCCAGCACGAAGCCCAGCGTCAGCCGGTCGGAGCCGCGCGACTCGAGGCTGATCGAGCCGACGGCGTCGCGCTTGCCCTTGATCGGCGTCAAGACGAGGGTCAGATCCCGCCCCGAGGCGTTGGCTTCGCGGGCGGCGTAGATGAAGCGCTCGGCCGAGCCCGCCGGATAAGGGTGAGGAATGCGGGCGGTATAGCGTGCGACTTCCCACTGGCTGCAAAACCGGTGGATCGCCGGCGCGTCAGGCGCGCGCGGCCAGCGCAACCACAAGCGCGCCGTCTCCAGGCGGAACACGTCGTCTCTGGCAAGATCGGGAAACATGGAAGCTCCGGCCCGGCGGCCCGAGAAGAGGGCCTCAAACGACGAGGGGGGTGCGGCGGCCGCTTCCCCTTCGTAAGCCTGGCTTACCGGACGGATGAAAGGATTTGGCGCCTTTCAGTCTCATCTCGAAGCTTTGGTTTCGAGAACGTCCGCGGGGCTGATCGCCGAAGCGGGGTTCTCGTCTTTCAACCCCGCTTTACTCGGCTGCGGTTTGCACGCGTACCGACACGTATTGTCGTCCGTCGCCTTTCATCTCGAAGGCGACCTCGCCGGCGGCCGTGGCGAACAGGGTGTGGTCCGTGCCCATCCCGACATTGCGCCCGGCATGGAACTTCGTGCCGCGCTGGCGCACGATGATATTGCCGCCGATGACGCGCTCGCCGCCGAACTTCTTCACCCCGAGTTGCCGGCCGGCCGAATCCCGCCCGTTGCGCGACGAGCCGCCAGCCTTCTTGTGAGCCATCGCCCTTGCTCCGATTTCTTGAGTGTGCGCCGTTCCTTACGGCGGCCATGCTGTCATTCTACCGCAAACAGGCAGGCGAGGGAATTGCCGGCCCCGGCGCTCACGCGCCAGCCTGGATCCCGGTGATCTTGACGATCGTCAGGTCCTGCTTGTGGCCGCGCTTGCGCTTCGAATTCTTCCGGCGACGCTTCTTGAAGGCGATCACCTTGGGGCCGCGCGCCTGCCGGACGATTTCGCCGACGACGCTTGCGCCTGCCACATGCGGGGCTCCGATGTGATTCGTTTCCCCGTCGAACAACGCCAGCACCTCGTCAAACACCACCTGGGCGCCGGACTCGCCCGGCAGCGCCATGACGGTGATTTGCTTGTCGGCGGCGACCGTATATTGCTTGCCGCCGGTTTTGATGACTGCGAACATCGTTTCTTCACCCGTGTTCCGCCCGGCTCTGCGCGGGGGAGGCCCGCGCGGCCGGCTTCTTTGCAGTTGAATTGCGGCTCGCAAAAGCCGCGGGCGTCAGCCCGGTTTGGAGCGCCGAGCGTCGCAAAAACCAAAAGCGCGGCCGAAAAGCCGCGCTCGAGCGCGGACGCTATAGGCAGAGCGCCCCAAAAAGTCAAACCCTTTCCGCTACAATCAGTCGATCAGCCGATAGGCCGGCAACGTCAGGAACTCCTCGAACTCCTCCGCCAGTGACATATTGGCGAACAGGTCGAGCGCCTCCGGAAAGCGTCCGCCCTCGTAAGCCGCGTCGCCGACCTCGCCCTTGACCCGCTTCATCTCGCCGGCGAGCGCGGCGTCAAACATATCCGGCGTAACCTCGCGGCCATCATCGAGCTTCGCCTTCAGGTGGATCCACTGCCAGACCTGCGCCCGCGAGATTTCGGCGGTCGCGGCGTCTTCCATCAGATTATAGATCGGCACGGCGCCGCGCCCGCGCAGCCACGCCTCGATATATTGAACGCCGACGCGGATATTCACGCGCAATCCCTCTTCGGTGCGCTTTCCCTCGTGCATCTGGACGAGGTCGGCCGCGGTCACACGCACGTCCTCGCGCTTGACCGAGAGCTGGTTCGCCTGCGGCATTATGCGGTCAAACACCTCCATCGCGATCGGCACGAGGTCCGGATGCGCGACCCAGGTGCCGTCGTGGCCGGCGCTCGCCTCGCGCTCCTTGTCGGCGCGCACCTTGGCGAAAGCCGCCTCGTTGGCGCGCGCGTCGCCCTTGACCGGGATCTGCGCCGCCATGCCGCCCATGGCGAAGGCCCCGCGGTGGTGACAGGTCTTGATCAGCTGCAGCGAATAGGCGTTGAGGAACGCCCGGTCCATCGTCATCTCGGCGCGGTCCGGCGTCAGGAACGCAGGATTCTTGCCCAGCCGTTTGATGAAGGAGAAAATGTAGTCCCAGCGGCCGCAGTTGAGGCCGACGATGTGGTCGCGCAGCTCGTAAAGAATCTCCTCCATCTCAAAGGCGGCGGGCAGCGTCTCGATCAGAACGGTCGCCTTGAGCCGGCCAGGCTCGATGCCCAGCGCTTGCTCGGCGCGGCTGAACACGTCATTCCAAAGCCGCGCCTCGAGATGGCTCTCGAGCTTCGGCAGATAGAAGGCGGGCGTCGCGCCCTGGGCGATCTGCGTTCGCGCGCAATGGAAGACGTAGAGCCCGAAGTCGAACAACGCGCCCGAAATTTCCCGCCCGTCGACCTTCACGTGCCGCTCGGGCAGATGCCAGCCGCGCGGCCGCACCATAAGGACGGCCGGATCGCCTTTGAGCGCATAGGCCTTGCCGGTCGCCGGGTCAGTGAAGTCGATCGTCCCGGCCCACCGGTCCTTGAGATTCGCCTGGCCCTCGATCATGTTGGCGAACATCGGCGAGGAAGCGTCCTCGAAGTCCGCCATGAAGACCTTCGCGCCGGAGTTCAAGGCGTTGATGATCATCTTGCGATCGACCGGGCCGGTGATCTCGACGCGGCGGTCGAGAAGGTCGGCAGGAACCGGCGCGACTCTCCAGTCGCCATCTCGGATCGCCTTGGTTTCGGTCAGAAAATGCGGCAATTGTCCGGCGTCGAACAGTTTCTGACGCTCCATTCTCCGCCCGAGCAGCTCGAGCCGGCGGCCGTCGAAGCGGCGATGGAGGTCGGCGAGGAAACCCAGAGCCTCTTCGTTCAGAATTTCCTGCTGCCGGGCGCCCGGCTGGGCATGGACATGGATTCCTGCGGCCGGGCTTACGGTCATTCTCGCGGTCCTCCTGGGATGCACGGTCTATTGTGAGGCTTCGTAGACCGTTTCGCCACCCTTGGGGAGGGCCGATGGTCAAGCCGCCAGGTCTCTCCGCGCCAACGGCGGCTGCGTCCGCCCAGCCCGGCGGCGCACCAGCATGGCGGAGGGGTCGGCGTCGAGCGGGAGCGCCGACGCGTCGAAGAGGTCCTGCCGGGTGAGCCCGATATCGCGCAGCTCGTATTCCGACATGCGCCCGAGAGCCGACATCGTCCTTCGCGCCGCGCCGACGCGGGCGGGCCAGGCAAGCGCGCGCAGCACCGCCGCAGCCGCTTCGCGTGAGGTGCGTCGAGCAAATGCAGCAATCATCGTTTTACCTCCGTATGAGACGACGACCCCGTGGCGCTTGCGGGGCAAGCGCCGGCGAAAGTTTCTCGCTTCATGAACAGGCAAAGCCTACAGGGTCGCTATTGATCGGTCCAACGAATGTTTATATGGTGATCGATAACGAAATGGAATAGGTCTGGCATGCTCGACACGGATCAGCTTCGCTCCTTTCTCGCCATCGTCGATTCCGGCTCGTTCACCAAGGCGGCCGAACGCGTGCACAAGACGCAGTCCGCCGTCTCGATGCACGTCCGTAGGCTCGAGGAGCAGCTCGGGTGTGCCCTTTTCGTCAAGCAGGGACGAGGCGCGCGGCTAACAGTCGAGGGCGAGAGCCTGATCGACTTCGCCCGCCGCATCATCCAGATCGAGGCGGCCGCGCTGGCGACGCTGTCGCGCAAGGGGCTTCGCGGCTCGACCCGGCTTGGCATTCCGGACGACTACGCCGAGGCGTTCCTCGCCGAGATTCTCACCCGGTTCAACCGTCGCCATCCGCTGGTCGAGGTGTCGGTCGTCTGCGAGGCTTCGCAGGAGCTCGCCGCCCAGATTTCCGCGGGGGCGCTGGAACTCGCGCTCGTCACCGATCATCCGGGCCTGCGCGGCGTCGAGGTCCTGCGCGAGGAGCCGCTGGTCTGGGTCGCAAGCGAGCGGTTCCGGGTCGAGGAGGGCGAGCCAATTCCGTTGGCGCTGGGAAGTCCCTTGTGCCTTTGGCGGCGCGCGGCGGACGAAGCGCTCGCGGCGTCGCCGCGTGCGACCCGCGGGTTGTTCTTCTCCAAGAACTATAGCGCGATCGGCACGGTCGTGCGCGCAGGCCTGGCCGCGACCATCCTTCCCGAATCCATGGTCGGCGACGGCCTGCGCACGCTTGCTCCCGGTCTCGGCCTCCCCGCCTTGCCGCTCTCCCGCGTGGCGCTCATTCATGCGCCGGGCCGAGCGACGGAGGAGACAAAAGCGCTCGCCGAGGCCATCCGCATGGCCGTCGGCGCTTCGCTTCGCAAGGCTGCATGATAGAACTGTGGAGGTTAATTCTTAAGGTTAAGCCATCGTTAACAAGGCTGTGACAGCTTCGGCCGAAGTCGGCGCGTTTTCGTCAGCGCGTTTCATTAGCCGGGTTGGCTGCACCATGACCAAGTTGAAAGCCCTCGCCTTGGCCGGCGCAGTCGCTGCGGCGTGGGGACGACTGGCCATTGCTGCCGATCTTCCCCCGGCCCCGCCCCTGCCGCCGCCATCGCCGCCGGACTTCGGGGACTTCAGCGGCTGGTACCTGCGCGGCGATGTCGGCATGGGTATCGCCACCGCGCCCAACCTCGAGAACAAGCCGGATCCGGTCGCGCTCGGTGTCTCAAGCGGATTTCTATCGCCCTATGCGAATCAGGGCTTCTACAACACGACGCTTTCCCCCTTCGGCATGATCGACGTCGGCCTCGGCTACCAGTTGAACAACTGGTTCCGCGTCGATGGCACGCTCGAATATCGCGGCGGCGCCAATCTCCAGAGCCTCTACGCGCTCACCGATAGCGCTTCTCCGGCTGTTGGCAGCCCCCTGCAATACGCGGACTTCTACCGCGCAAACGTCGCCTCGGTCGTCGGTCTCATCAACGGCTACGTGAACCTGCCGACCTATTGGGGAATCTCGCCGTTTGTCGGCGTCGGCGTCGGCTTCGCCGACAACAGCGTCAACGGCTTCACTGATCAGGGCTTCGGCTACTCGAGCTACGGCTCGCTGGGCTCGAGCGGCGGCTACTTCGCCGGCGGCTCGAAAGCCAGTTTCGCCTGGGCGCTGATGGCCGGTCTCGACTTCGATCTCACGCCCAACCTCAAACTGGAAGCGAGCTACCGCTATCTCAACTACGGGACGATCACGACGGGCGGCTCGAACTGCCTCTCGGGCGGCCGGGGCGGCGTATTCAGCTCGTCGAACTGCAACGGCAACGTTCCCAACCATGTCCTGTCGCGCAACCAACTCGCCTCGAACGACTTCCGACTCGGCCTGATCTGGCTCGTCGGCGAGCCGGCTCCGCCGCCACCCCCCGTCATCGCGCGCTACTGAGACTGGCCCACGCCAGCATCCCAATGCCAAGCCGATTTCGAGCGACGGCTGCCGGCGCGTCTTTCGGCGGCGGCTACTCGATCTGCAGCAGGCGCTCGAGTTCATCCACCGACACCGGCTTGGTCAGATGCCGGTCGAACCCCGCACCGAATGCGCGCTTTCGGTCCTCGTCCTGGCCGAGGCCGGTCAGAGCGACGAGCGTGGGCGTAGCTGCCCCCAGCTTGGCGCGGAAGCGCCGCGCCGTCTCGTAGCCGTCGATCCCCACCATGCGAATGTCGATGAGCGCAACGCGCGGCTCGAACTCTAACGCGACTTCAAGCCCCGAGGCCCCGTCGTAAGCAACGCGGACCTCGGCTTGCAGGCTCTCGATCAGCAACGCAAGACTGTCGGCCACGTCGTGGTCGTCGTCCACCACCAGAACCCGCGTGCGGCGGCGCCGGGCCGGCTGCGGCTGTTCCGCCGCGGCCGGGGGCCCAGGGGATTGGTAGAGCGGCAGGCGCACGACGAATTCGCTGCCCTTGCCGATGCCGGAACTCCGCGCTTCGATCGCCCCGCCGTGCAGCTCCGCCAGTTTTTTCGCGAGAGCCAGACCGACGCCAAGGCCGGGCTCCGCGCCATTCTCCCGGCTGTCGACCTGCGAGAAGAGATCGAAAATCCCCGGCAGCATGTCCGGCGCGATGCCGACGCCGTTGTCGCGTACTCGAATCGCGGCTTCGTCCTCGACCCGCTCCGCCGTGATCTCGATGAGGCCGCCCGGTTGCGTATAGCGGGCGGCATTGTTGAGGACGTTGGTCAGGACTTGCGCCAGCCGCGTCGGATCGCCGAACGTCCTGAGCGCTCCCCCGGCGAGCCGGGTTTCGACGCGGTGGCCCTGCTTTTCAATATGCGGGCGGGCCGCGTCCAAGGCGTCCCCGAGGATGGACGCGACATCGACCGGTTCGGTGCGCAATTCGATCTTGTCGCTGTTGATGCGCGATATCTCCAGAAGGTCGTCGACCAGACGAACGAGATGGCCGACCTGTCGTCCCATCATCGCAATCGTCGCCGGCCCGGCGGTTGATGTGTCGGTAGCGCGGGTCCGGCGCAGGATCTCCACCCCATTCTGAATCGCCATGAGGGGATTGCGCAACTCGTGCCCGAGGATGGCGAGAAACTCGTCCTTCCGGCGGTCCGCCGCCTCCTGCGCCTCCTCCGCGCGTTTGCGCTCGGTGATATCCGTCGCGGCGCAGAGGATGCCGTCGATCGATCCGCCCGTGGAGCGCGGCTCGACGCTAAGATCGTACCAGCGCGGGACGCCGCCGGTCATGACCTGAACCTCCCGTCGGGCGGCCCTACCGGTCTCGAAGACGCCCCGCTTGATGGCCAGGACCGCCTGCGCATCCTCGACGCGTTCGAATAGGTCGTAATCGGTCTTGCCGACGAGGTCGTCGGCGCGATTATCGAGAGACGGATTGAGAATCCAGACGTACCGAAGATCGCGGCCCTGCTGCTCGAACAGAATGATCGGCGCGACGCGCAACGCCGCAGTGAGACGTTCGTGTGCGACTCGTAGCTTCTGTTCGCTGGCGCGTAGGGTCTGCTCGATGGCGCGGCGATCGTCGATGTCGACGATCGAGCCGACGTAGCCGATGAACGCGCCGGCATCGTAGCGCGGAGCCCCGACCATCTGCGCCCAGCGAAACGCGCCGTCGACCCGGCGCACCCTGAATTCGGTTCTGAGCGCCGCACGGTCTTCCCAGGTGGCGCGCAAGGTCTCAACCGTCTTTGGCCGATCTTCAGGATGCAGCGCATCGAACCAGCCGGACCCCAGCGCCTCGCTCCGGCTCTGGCCGGTAAACGCGAGCCACTGCTCATCGATGTGAGTGCAGCGCCCCGCCGCATCGGTTGTCGAACTGATCACCCAAAGATGATCTCCGGCGCTTCTCATCCCGCTCATAGGGCCTTTAAACCCTCAGTCGCTTGCCGGCTTCTAGCCAAGCGCGTGGCAAAGGTCACGCGCCTCGTTTGGATGGCGAAGCCAGCCCTTTTGCACGAAAGGCGTGCGGGCTAGCAACCGAGGGGGCGAAGTGACATAGCCTACCAAGCCAGGCAGGCGTCGACCATCTGCTTGAGGTCCGCTTGCCGCGTCTCGTCGAGATCGCTCCCGCCGGGCCGTTCTGCCTCCCCCGAGCGTTCGATGGCGTCGGCGACACATCGGCAGGAAGTTTCGCAAGCCGCCGCCGGTCGTCCGCCTGCGACGCAGGAGCGCTGGCAGGCGGACAGAAAGACGCTCGTGTCGGCCTTGGGCGCCGCGACAAGCGCAAAGGCGCCGGAGTGCGCCGCTGCGGCGACCAGGCCAATCAGGATCGGCTGATGGACGAGATAGATCGGCAGACTGTGGCGTCCGGCGAAGCAGAGCGCCCGCGCCGGACGCCCGCGCGCTCGCCATCGGTCCGCCGAAACGAGCGGCGCCATGGCCGCAGGCAGGCGGGCGACGCCAAGGCCGAGGAAGACGATGCCGGCCCAGGGCACAAGCGGCCGCCAGTCGAGCGTGTTCGGCAGAGCTTCCCCGACACCGAGCCAAAGCAGCAGGGGCGCATCGAACAGTTTCGCGTGGATGACGAAGGGGATCGCAATCGCCGCCGCGCCCGCCACAAGGCTCGCGGCCGCCGGCGCCTCGATCAGGGGAAGGGCAATGAGGCTCGCGGCGGCGATGCAGTGCAGGATGCCGAACCAGATGGGCGCGCCCGGCGCGAAGACGAAGCTGGCGGCGGTCACCAGCGCCGCCGCGCCGCCGACGACCGCCAACCGTCGCCAGAAGGCGGGAAGGTTCAGCCTGTTCCGATGGGCGAGCGCGAGCGAAACGCCGACGAGCGCCAGGAAGGCGCTCGCCACGAGGTTGGAGAACAGCCGCATCGGCAGGGTGAAGGGGAGCATCGGCGAAACGAAGCGATAATCGGCGAGGTCCCAGCTCAGATGGAAGAGGGCCATGCCAATGAGAGCGAGGCCGCGGGCGCAATCGACCGCATCGACGCGTTCGCCAGGCTTCAGCGGTCGATCGAACGACGCCGGCTTCGCTTTCACGGCGCCGTGGCTTCGAACAGGACGTCGTCGAGGATGAATTCGCCCTCGTATTCGACTGGACCGGTCATCAGGACGTTGCCGTCGCCCCGCCACTCGATGACGAGGTCGCCGCCGGGCAGCCGCACGGTTCCCTTGCGATCCGTCAGGCCGAGGCGCGACGCCGCCACGATGGTTGCGCAGGCCGCCGAGCCGCAGGCGAGGGTCAGACCGACCCCGCGCTCAAAGACAAGCGCGGTCACTTGATCCCGCGCGTCGATCCGGGCGAAGGTAACGTTGGCCTTTTCCGGAAACATCGGATGGACCTCTATCCTCGCTCCCCACCGCTGCGCGTCGACGGCCGACAAATCGGAGACGAAGAACACAGCATGCGGATTTCCCATGCTGACGGCTGAAGCAGGCCCGAGCGTCGCGATCGGATCGCCGTCCGGCCAGATGAACTCCACCCGCCGCGTGTCCTCGACCGCACGCGCCAGCGGGATGGCATCCCAATCGAGCCGCGGCGGCCCCATGTCGACGCGGTAGGACGCGAGACCCAATCGCTCGCACGCGATGACGCCCGCCTCAGTCTCGATCGCGATGTTGTCGACGCCGAGCTCGCGGCAGAGGCGATCAGCGACGCAACGCGCGCCGTTGCCGCACGCGCCCGCGAGGGCGCCGTCGTTGTTGTAGATGAGAACGTAAGCAGCGGTTCCGGGGGTCCTGGATTCTCGCAAAACCATCATCTGATCGTAGTCGAGCCGCGGGGCGCGATGGATGGCGCGCGCCTCCGCCGGAGTAGGCGCAGCCGGCCCGTCGCGCAGATCGAGGACCAGGATCTTGTTGCCCGCGCCGTTCATGCGCGCGATCGGGCGTCCAGCGAGCCGGCGGCGCGAACTAGAAATCGTCGATCTCCGACTTCAACCGGCGCCTCCGCGCGGCGTCTCCGCGTTCCTGTCGATCGCCCATGCCCCCAGGCGCGTCAAGGCTTCGCGGAGTCCCGCATCGTCAATCGCGCTTGCGCATTGTCTCGCCGCGGCCTCCGCCTCCGCGGTTGGCCGCGGCGCCGGGCCACGCTTCTGACGAAGCGGCGGCAGCGGACCCTGACGAAAGGCGACCCGCTCGACGCAGCGCCAGCCGAGGTGCGCATTCACCCTCGCCACGATCACGGGCGCATTGTATTGCGCCTCAAGCGCGAAAGCGCCATCCACCCTGAGCACCAGCGTCGAAGCGGCAGCCGCCGCTTCAGGGTCCCGTCTCGGCGCGCGCGGCGGCCACTGCAACCGGATCGGACGGGCGTATCTCGCAATGCTCTCGCCGACGACCGCTGGCCAGTCGGCGATGAGGCTCACCTCGCTCAGACCGCGCGCCGCAAGCGTCTCTTCGATGATCGCGGGCACGAACTGGCTGAGCGGCTTGGCGCCGGCGCGTGGCGGCCTCATCGTTGTCGGCGGCATGGGGTTGAACGCATGGACGACAATGTAAGCGTGTTGGGGTCCGAGGCAAAGCGAAAGGCTTTGGTTGAGCGAACATTGCGCTGGTGGCGCCACAATCGCCGCGAGCTTGCCTGGCGCGCAGCCCCAGGCGCCTCGGCAGATCCTTATCGCGTCTGGCTCTCCGAGGTGCTGCTGCAGCAGACGACAGCCACTGCCGCTACGCCATATTACCAGGCCTTCATCGCGAAATGGCCGAGGGTCGAGGATCTGGCCGCGGCCGCGCCAGAGGCGGTGATCAGCGCCTTTGCCGGATTGGGCTATTACTCACGCGCGCGCAATCTGCATGCCTGCGCCAGGGAGATTACCCAACGCGGGGGCCGATTTCCGAGCCGCGAGAGTGAGCTCAGAGCCCTGCCGGGCGTCGGCGACTATACCGCCGCGGCGATTGCGGCGATCGCCTTCGGCCGCCAGGCCGCCCCGGTCGACGGCAATATCGCGCGCATCCTGTCGCGGCTTCTGGCGATCGAAGACCCGATCCCCCGGTCGAGGCCCGCCCTAGCTGCCGCGGCCCGGGCGTTGGCGCCCGCCGACCGGGCTGGCGACTTCGCCCAGGCGCTCATGGATATTGGGGCGACCGTCTGCAAGCCCCGCAACCCCGGCTGCATCGCCTGCCCGCTCGCCGAAGACTGCGCGGCCGGACGTTCCGGATCGCCCGAAGCCTATCCGCGCCGGGTGGCCGTCAAGGCGAAGCCTCGCCGCGTCGGCGCGGTCTTTTTCGCGCATCGGGAGGACGGCGCGTTTCTCGCCCGTCGGCGGCCGCCGCATGGCCTTCTTGCCTCGACTGTCGAACTGCCGGGAACGCCGTGGGCCAGTGTTGCTCCGGATGAGGGCTGGGAGAGTGAGGCGCCGGTGGCTGCGCGCTGGATGAAGCTCGCCGATGAGGTCGAGCAAGCGTTCACACATTTCGCCCTGAGGCTGACGGTCTACGTGGCGGCGGTCAATACGGTCGCTCCGCCAGGATGCTTTTGGTTGGAGGCCGGGGCGATCGGCAAAGCGGGTTTTTCGAATGTCATGCGCAAAGCGGCCGAGTTCGGCCTTCGCCGCGAGGCGGGCCCGGGCGCCGCGTCCCCGGAGCAATGAGCGGAGCCGGAAACGAACGCGGCGGAATTCGGTGGCGCCATGGGCTCGGCGTCGCTAGTCTGCCAGCAGTAATCCCCGCTCCTAGCTCGGGTTCTACCTTTAAGGGATTGATGGCGCCGTTAATTAAGCGTTCTGTTTTCAGCTTGTCGCCCGACGAGGATCTGCGCGCGCGCTTCGGCCACGTGACGACGTGGGTCTTCGACCTCGACAACACGCTCTACCCGCGTGACAGCGACATCTGGCCGAAGATCGATGAGCGGATCACCCTGTTTCTGATCGATATCTTTGGTCTGGACGGGCTCTCGGCCCAGGCGCTGCACCGGCACTATTATCTGCAACACGGCACGACTTTACGTGAACTCATCGAAGAAGACTTCCAGGAATCAGAGCGCTTTCTCGAGTTTGTGCACGACATCGACCGCTCGGCGCTGAGGCCTGATCCGGTTCTCGCGCGTGAGGTCGCCCGACTTCCGGGTCGAAAACTCATCTTCACCAACGGCTCCCGCAATCACGCAATTCTGACGACGCGCCAACTCGGCCTCGAAGGTTTGTTCGAGGACGCCTTCGACATCGTCGCCGCGCGTTTGACGCCGAAGCCCGCTGCAGCCGCCTACGAGGCTTTTTTTGAGCGTTACCAGATCGACCCCCGATCCTCGGCGATGTTCGAGGACCTGATGAAGAACCTTGCAGTTCCCAAAGCGAGGGGAATGACGACAGTTCTGGTCACAGGGAAGCCGGTCGAAGAAGATCGCCGGCGGCCGCGCGATCAGCCAACCCCCGAGCGCCCGCCCGCGGTCGCTGATTTCATCACCAATGACTTGTCCGGGTTTCTCAAGGGACTCAACGAGCTGCTCCCTTAATCGCCAATTCTGCAATTCTGTCGATTGGGTTCATCCCTTGACCACGGCGGCGCCAACGCCATTTGGCCGCCATTCGCGCCGTCCACCCGATCACGATCAGACCTTACGCTATGCGGCGCTCTCGTGGGGTCTCGACATTGTGCGCAGGACGCTGCGCCTGAGGCCGATGGGCCCAAGGCGCAGAGGAGAACGTAGGCGCAGGAGGCGGAGCCGACAACCGCAGCCGATTGGCGCGAGGTCGCCATCGAGGCGGGATCGGCGGAGAGACCGGTCTGGCCCCAAAGTCGGGACTTTTCTGGCCGTCGTGGCCGCGGCGCACAAGTTAATGGCCCGGTGATTCGGCGGTCGGATTCAACCGGATTGGCGCTTACTTCGGTCGAAATCGGCTGGATGCGCGACGGCGTTAAGAAATATCTGGAGACTCAGAAACGCCTCTAACTCTGCGGAGCCGCCGCACCATTTCGCAACGGATCGGGCGGCCTCGGGATCGCCTACGTCGCCGTCGGCCGGCCCGACGGCTGCTGTAGCCGTCCGTCGGCCACGCGCAACATCGGGACATCGTCCAGTTGCTTCTGTCTAGACCCTCGGCACGCCGGGTACACCTTGAAATCCCTTGAGGTTGGGCGGATTCTTCCGTCTGATTTGCGCCACTAGCGCCTTTCGTATACGTCCCGGTGAATGAACACGGAGCCTTGGTTGACGACCCGAAGGATCCTCGCGATTGCCTCCGGCGGCGGGCACTGGATTCAATTGCGTCGCCTAGCTCCCGCCTTCGAGGGGCTCGACGTTGCATATGCGAGCGTCTCTCCCGGCTATGCGGCCGACGTGCCAGGGCATCGCTTTTACGCCGTCCATGACGTTACACGGTGGGATCGCCTGAAGCTTGGTCTCCTCGTTATTCAGCTGACCGGCATCTTGCTGAAGGAACGCCCGCAGGTCGTCGTCACGACCGGCTCTGGCCCCGGCATGATCACCCTGACGCTCGCGAAAATGCTGCTGCGCTCCAAGACGATCTGGATCGACAGCATCGCGAATTGCGAACGAATGTCGTCTTCCGGTCTGCAGGCTCGGCGGGTCGCCGATATCTGGTTAACGCAGTGGCCCCAGCTCCAGCACGAAAGCGGACCAAATTATTGGGGAGCCGTCCTGTGATATTCGTGACGGTTGGGCAAATGCTCGGCTTTGACCGGCTGATCACGGCGATGGACCTTTGGGCGAAACATCATCCGGACCAGGAGGTGTTCGCGCAGATCGGCGACGGCGCCTATGTGCCGGAGGCGATGCGTTGGACGCGCACGGTCCCGCACGGCGAGTTCAAGGCCACTGTTCAAATGGCCGAGTTGATCGTCGCCCACGCCGGGATGGGCAGCTTCTTTGTCGCGATGGAGGCGCAAAAGCCCATCGTCGTGTTGCCCCGGATGAGCGCGCGCCAGGAGCACACTACCGACCATCAGCTGCACACGCTTAAATGGCTGCGCGAGAAGCCTGGCGTCTATGCGGCGGATTCTGACAAAGATCTGCCGCGCGCGATCGAATTCGCCAGGCGAAAAGTGGTTGGATTCGACAAATTCGATCGCTATGCGCCAGCGCCGTTTGTTGCGAAGCTGCGACAAGCAATGCTGAGCTGACTTGTAATTCCTGGGACCAGTGAACTTATGCTCAACGTCGGACTGGTCGGAGTTGGGAAGATGGGGCTTTCTCATCTTGCCATTTTGAACGCCCATGCTGGAATTCAATCCGTCAAGATCTGTGAGTCGTCGGGGTACGTCCGCGGCGTCCTAGAACGGTACTCCGGCATGACCACGTACGACAACTTTTCGAGACTGCTCGAAGAGAAGCTCGACGCCCTCGTCATCGCGACGCCATCGAATCTGCACGCGCGCATGGTCCGCGAAGCGCTGGATAAAGGGATGAACGTCTTTTGCGAAAAGCCGTTCTGTCTTGATCCAAGCGACTCGCGCGAGCTCGCGGAACTGGCGACAGAAAAGAAGCTCGTCAACCAAGTCAGTTATCACTATCGCTTCGTCGGCACATTCAACGAGGCGAAACGCCTGATCGAGTCGAAGGCGTTCGGCGATATTCACCATGTGCGGGTCGAGGCCTACGGCCCGGTCGTGCTAAGACCGAATGGCGCGACCTGGCGAAATCGCGGTGAGGAAGGCGGCGGGTGCCTCTATGAATACGCATGCCACGCGGTCGATCTCGTCAACTACCTCGTTGGTCCGCCTCATTCCGTCGGCGGCGCGGTCTTGAAAAGAGTTTTTTCCTCAGACGTCGACGATGAGGTCTATGCAACACTCTACTTTGAGAATGGAGCAACCGGTCAGCTCGCGGCCAACTGGAGCGACGAGAGTTTCCGCCGGATGTCGACGCAGGTCAGCGTATGGGGCACGAACGGTCGGATGGTCGTCGACCGCCAGGAAATCAAGACCTATATTCGCGACCCGTGGGTGAGCGCGACGCCGGTTGACGCCGGCTGGCGCATCCGCAACATCACCGAATTGACCCAGCCGGTGGATTTCTATCTGCGCGGCGAAGAATATTCGGCGCAAATTGATCATTTCGTCGACTGCATCGACCGCGGCGCAGTCGATAACGTTTCATCGTTCACATCCGCAGCCCAGACAGACGAGGTTGTCGCGCTTATTCGCCGCGCGGCGACCGAGGGCGACAGTCTGCGGCAGAACGCCACGCCCGCCCCTGCTGTGAGACGCCCAAGACCCGTGAGGTTGTGGGATAGAGCCAAAAGCCTCTTATCCTGAGGCGCTTTTCTCCGCGCGGGAAGGCCGTCATGAAGCGTGTTCTATTCGGCGACAATCAATTTTTCGGCATCAACCATATGTCCGACGAAAAGGCGCGCGCCCAAGCGCTACGTTTCCAGGACCTCAAAGACATCATCAAAGTGTTGGACGATGCGTACGACTGCGGCATCCGCGTCTTCATGTGCACAACACACGATCGAATTGCCGACGTCTGCGATCACGTTCGCGCCAATCCGCGACGCTATCCGGATTTCGAGTTCTACCCATGTATGCCCTACGCGCACAAATATGCGAACGCGGTGACCGAGCAGGGGATGATCGAAGCCCTCAGGCGCTTCCTGCCTAGCGAAGGCGCATTCTCGGCCCTGCTCAAAGGCGGAATGTCGCTGGCGACAAAGGACGTCGAAGGCATCATGGGCCTTCTGGTCAACGCCGAAATGAAGATGTTCTGGGGCTTGCAGACGCCAGTCGTCTTCCTGCAGAATGTCGTTACCGATCTCCTTCTAGGGCTCGGAGCTAAGGATGCGTTCCGGCTGTTCGCAGACCATGTGGCGAAGACCTTTGGGGCGGAGCCCGGGTTCATCACGATGAACATGCCCCGATTGCTTGACGCGCTCGACGAGGTTGGGGTGGACAACCCAATCGTCTGCGCGAATATCAACAAGTCCGGCTTCCGCATGTGCGGCGGGATGAAAGCGTATGAAGAGGCGATCGCCACGCGCCGATTTCGGCCGATCGCGATGTCTGTCCTGGCATCCGGCGCAATCGCGCCTCGCGAGGCTTTGCAGTATGTCTGCAACATGCCGGCAATCGAGTCCATCGTCTTTGGCGCGTCGAGCAAGAAGAACATCCAGGAAATGAAGCAGCTTGTCGATGAACTGAGCGTCACGCGTAGTTCCGCCGGGGTCATGACCTGAAGACATGGTCGATGACCGCGTCAGCGGCGCTCGAGCCGATAGCGCCCGAGAATCGTGAAGATGGCGTGCATTTTCGCCTTCACGGCCAGCTCGGGGACTGGCGAGCTATGCAGAAAAAAGACTGCCGACTCCGAAGCTCCCCCGAAGCCTGGGATTTTCTTGCTCCGCCTCGTGCTGCATCGCGGATTGCCTCCCTCAAAGTCTACCCCTCGGGGCTGCTGACTTTGTGATATCCGATTGTTGCAACCTCGGATTCGACAATAAGACAGCGAATCCGACGAGCTCAAAGAGCAGGGTGTGGTTATCGTGCTGGTTCAGGAAGAACCTGTAAGCTCCGAACGCTATCAGCGAACACGCGACACAGCCGGCGAGCGCGCTGAGGCGGGTCTGGTTCGACAGGTAGGCGCTGACGCCAAACCAAGCCGAAAAGACGATCATGCCGAAGAAGAACAGAAGGCCGGGGAGGCCTGTTTCCACCAGCAGGGTCAACACATAGCTGTCCAAAGTCAGCAACCCGCCCGGCTCGGTGAAGCCGACGACCTGTGCCCCAAGACCGATTCCATGGCCGGTGAAGGGGTTCGAGAGGATATGCGGCAAAGCCATGTTGACCTGGTCAATGCGACCCTGGTCGCTATAGCTTTCATACCCGCCGCCAAGCACCATATGGCGCAGACGCCCCCAGAAAATAATCAGCGCAAAGAGGACCGCAAATCCGGTCGAGCCGCAAAAGGCGACCAGCGCCGGCGCAAGGCTGCCCTTGTCGAGCCGCAGGGTCCGCACTGTCCAGAGCACGGTGAAGATGCCGCTGCCCAGGATGAAGCCGAGATAGCCGCCGCGCGATCCGGAGCAGAATACCGCGAGAAGACACGAAGCTAAAACGAGGATCCCGAACGCCCGCGAAAAAAATGCGCGGCCATGAACGAGATAAAATAGGCCGAGCGGTGCGACCATCGCGCCAAATTCACCCAACGACAGCGGCGTTGTGTAAATCGAGACCGAGCGCCATACGCCAAGCCGGTAGGCGGGGGTATTGACAAAAATGGCGAACACCGGATTGGCCTCAATCAGCGATGAAAGCAATGGCTCGGGGATGAGATTGACAAAGATTCTTTGGTGAATAATGAACTCCACAACTGCGGCGCCCGAAACAAAAAGCGCACAAACAGCAATGACCCGCACCAGCAGCAAGATATCCCTTTCGGAGCGGATCGCGTAAAGCACGGCGAGGAAAGGAACGTACCAGTTCAGCATGACCTCGAACGCCTGCGACAGGCTTTCCGGTGGACGGACGGAAGTGAACACCGACAAGATGACCATTATCAGGAATCCGAGCGCCGAGATCGAGATCGACTTGGCGCTGCGCAGGTTCGCTGCGATCTGTTCGCGCGCTGCCGAGGAGCTGGAGATGGCGTAGGCAAAGACAACGATCAAAGCGAACGTGACGATGCGTCGCGCCGAAATCCATGGCAATCCTTTCAGATCTATCGTGTAGTAAGCCGGCAAGCATAAATCAACGATCAGCATCGCAAGGAACAAACGACGCACCAGCTTATCTGAAACTGCAGGCAACTCCGGCATTACCCACAATAAAACCAAAGCTGGGAGAGAGATTATGCCTATCGCCCCTATCGGGGGAAGCACAACCGCCGCCAGACCAACTATAAGTCCCAGAAAGATCGCGACGGCGCCCCACGCAACGACCCTCGCCACGTCCCCGAGCAGGGCGCTGACCCACATGGGATGGCGCATGGCCATCGCCGCCGACCGATAAACGGCAAATCGGATAGCGGAAATTGCCATCACTGCACTCGTCCCCGATTTCGCTGCGTCGATTGTCGGATCGCCCGGAATCGAAGAGGCTGCGAGGCAGACCGTTTTGACTTCATACCTTCAAAGCGCTTATCTCGCATGCTCGCAGCTGGGCAAATGCCCAGCCAGCCAAGGCAGGGCTTGACCGGGCCATCAAAACGGTTCGACCCCGGTTTGTTGGAAACGCCTGTTTCTCGAATCATCCTGCGCGCCGGCCTGAATGACAGGGGATTCCCTACCGCATTCACACAAGTCGAAAAGGAGGACGCCAGACCTGACGGGGGAGCCAAGATCGGTCGCGCTTGAGCGAGCCTGAAGTCTTAATAATATTGACAGTTTTACCTTCACTGCCACCGCCATGGGGACCCAGCTCAAACGCCCCGGTGCAAGCGCCTGAATGTCGTACGGTGTGATCGGCCTGAGCAATCCCCAGAACTTTGCGCTGCTTGCGCACGATCCTCGCTTGCTCGCGGTATTGAACGGCCAGACGACGATCATTCTGGAAGCCGCTCGAGCTTAAGCATTGCTGCAAGATCTCCGATAAATGGGAACTCGTCTCGACCGCCCAGGAACGCTCCGGTTCCTACGGAAGACTTTTGAGGCTTGCTGCGATCAAATGCATCGCAAAGCCGAACAAGCGGCTCGGCCAAGTTTTCCGGAGTTACGTCAAAGACGGTGTGAATGTAGGAAGATCGTTTCGCCAGATCCTTGTTAGCGAAACTATTGGTCACAACGTTGACTGAATATTCCGCCATTTCCAGCGGAGGGTAGCTAGGGTGCGGGGATACCATGAGTGATATGCCAACGGCGGCATCGGCGAGGTAGGAGCCGTATTCCTCCAGAGTCACCTTTCCTTTCGAGCGCAGGGCGACATTGGAGGCGAGCTGGATGTCCCGATGAGGCGCCCCGACCGAAACAACACGCCATTGAGAGGCTTGCTCGAACTTCCGCGCCCAGATCTTCAACGCCTCGACAATGAGCTCGAAGGCATTGCGGGAAGATTTTGGGCGCCCATAAACGAGAAGCAGCTTCTTTTTCGGTCCGGGCTGAATTTGTTTCAAACATGCCTCGAGCGCGGGGTTCAGACTCGGCTCGAAGACAAAGCTGTTCACGAATTGATAGCCGTTGTCATCGAAGTACTCCTTGAGCAAGCCCGTGTTGTAGACGGCTACCGTCGGCTCTTTCGGGCGGTAGGTCGAGTCCGCCAGAACGTAACTTGACCCCCAAGGATAAAAACCGGGCTCGAAATCCTGAATCAGATAAGCGCTGATTGTCCGGCCGAATCCTCCATGCTCGGATTGGATCTTCCGCAAGGCGGAGAGGAAATACGCCGTCCGCCAGTGGGTTGCGACAAACCGATCGCCAGGCCTGACGACGAATTTAGCCGACGAGGGAAATGCGATCACGCGAGACGCCGCTGTCCCACGCGATTCGAGTGTCCAATCCGGCCATGCATCGGACTCGAAATCGTCCTCCCGTTCGCCTGTTACGATGATGCGGCACCGCTCAAATGAAGGTTCGATTGCCCCCAGGAATCGCAACGCAGTCGCACCGCCTCCGAACATGTTGCGAGACTGGATGCCCAGTAGAACGAGATTGATCCGAGGCGTACGATCTGAGACATCGAACTCCAGATTTTGCTCGAACGGGACGTTTATTTCGTTTAGTTTATACCCTCTGAAATCACGCAAAGCTTGGCTGGCGCTTCCCCTCAGCGTCCATCCAAACGACCTCAAGCGTCGTGACCAAGCCGTCATTGACAGACCAACGTGTCTTGAGCCTCGAAAGTCCTACGCAAACTTCTCGCCGATTGGCGCCACTTCAGCTGAAGGAAAATGCCTGCTTTGCCAGCGGGATCGCGGCTCGAGCCGCTACAGAGGCCAAGATCAGCAAACTCAGCCCGAACGTGGTCAGGCTCAAGACGAGGTCCGTCCCAACTGACGTGTTCAGGCATGCAAATCCAACGACGGCTATGGCGGCAACCCCAATAGCCATCGACATCGTGTGATCTGCGCGAGCGACCTGGAATAAATGTCGGCTCAAGTACAAGGTCATTCCAAGGCCTAAGAGTTCGCCGACGAGCCTTCCCAGATAGGCAGATTCGTTGGAGCGGTTGATGTACATAAACCCTGCAATGAAAACTAATGAAAGTATTGAGGTTATATTTCCCGCAGCGAGCCTCTTCGTTCTCCCTGCGTGCATAAGGAGAGAAGCGAATGGGTCACCCCGTGTCATTCGTACAAAAGCCGCTGAACCAAGAAGCAAAAGGCCGATCTTGGAGACCTCGTATTCGGGTCCAAAGGCTTTTTGAACAACGATGTTCATCATCGTCAAAATTGTGATTGCATATGCTGAGAAAATGAGCGGGTATACGGCTGCCGCGAGGCGCAATCGAGCGTCGAATATTTTCGGAGTTGGTGCAGCGTTGTGAAGAGCTGACAGACTGAACGTCGTGACGATACGAGCGATCATTGCGCTGGACACCGTAATCGCGAGGACCACAATGGAGTAGAGGCCAAGGCTCGACATGCCGAGCATCGCGCCGACGAGCAACCGATCGGCCTGGCTTGACAGAGCCAGGCCGATCCCATTGATGGCCAGAGGGTAACCGAAGTTGAAGGCGGCCCGGAATTGCGGCGTGCGGAATTTCGGGCGGTATGGCGTCCCGGCGACAAGGTGGCTCGTGACCACGAGTCCGATCATTTGTGCGAAGAGCGACATGATGATCGCGATGTGGTCATGTCGCCAACGGGCGCCAGCGAACAGCGCCGCAATCGCGAGAATGCTGGAGACCACCGTAACCGTTAGTTGTGGGCCGTAGTGGTAATCGCGCTCGGCGACCCGTGGGGCGAGATTTTCGAACGACCTGATCGCGACGGCTATGCCGAGGACACTGAAATCGGCCCAATGCGTCGACACGGAAAGAAGGCCGGCGAGGACCGGTCCTGCCGCCACCGCCGCTCCACCAACAACAAGTCCGCGCACCACCGCCAACCCCTGCGCGCCTGACAACGCGTCACGATATTCCGACCGCGGCGCGCTAAAAACAAACCGGGAGATTGCGAAATCGGTCACCAACTCGAACATACTGTATGTTGCAGTAAGAGCCCCGGCGAAACCAACCTCAGACAAATTGAGGAAGTGCGTAATTATAAGCATCCTCGCGAAGGGGGTGCCGACCTCTAGCGTGGAAATGAGAAGAAGCAAATTGCCTTTGCCTACGAGACTAAATATCTGCACAAGGCCTCACGCTTGCGTGGGAAACTGTCAGGATCGAAAGAACTCTGTCATTCGCTCAGTTCGCGAGGATAACCAGAAAGATTATACCTTGCCTGACAGATCGCCGGAGGACGCCGCCGACGTCGGTGTACTGGGCTTAAGAGCCAACTTCAAGGCGCCCAAGGTGTTTGCGCTATATGGCCTATTTGCTGCAGTCGTCTTCGGCGTCGGGTTCGTCCCTAATTCGACCCGTATTTCAACACCGGGCCATTAGCCCAGAGCTCGAAAACCGGGCGAAAGCGGAGGCTCGTTTGCGGCTTGTTGCCTCATGCGCCGAGCGCGACCCCATCAAACTGGCGGATTCTCAGCGACCGATTGATTTTGCGGCCATGCCGGTAAAATTCCAGCCTCTGTCGATGCTTGGCCCCAATCTCGCAGACCTCTCGTGGACCGGCAAGCCCTTGGCCACCCTCCGTCCGAGTGGTATCCTAACATCTGCAACATCACAGAACATTGAAGAACTGCTCTAAATGAACGGGAAAAGAATGGATGTACTCGGAGAGGCGACGAATCGAATTGCCAACATGTTGCCCAAGGGACTACGTGGGCACGGGCTACGACGACGCTGGGGATTAGACCGCGGCAGGACTAGATTTGAAGATTTTCAAGGGAAAATTGATACCGTTTCGGGTGATGAAAAGAATTTGTCTGACCTTCACCGGCTGTTCTATAATAATCATGAACAACCTTTAGTACACAAGTGGCGACACTATCTTCGTATTTACGATCGTCATCTGAGTAGATTTCGGGAAATGAGCCCCGACCACCCACTACGGTTGCTAGAAATCGGTGTGTCATACGGTGGCTCTTTAGGATTATGGCGGAAGTATTTTGGCGCTCACGCCGCCATATATGGGATAGATATTGATACAAAGTGCAGCGCATTGAACGGCGAGGATGCCCAAGTCAGAATCGGATCGCAGGGGGATCGCCTATTTTTGGAGAGGACCGTTGCGGAAATGGGCGGGGTTGATGTTGTTATTGACGATGGTAGTCACATCGCAAGTCTTCAGAGGGCAAGTTTTGCTGTTTTGTTTCCACTACTCAACAATCACGGAGTATATATTTGCGAGGACTTGCATACTGCCTACTGGAGGCACTACGAAGGAGGCTATCAAAGGAATGGAACTTTCATTGAAATGGCAAAAACAATTGTTGACGATATGAATTCTGATTTCCACAATAAGATTGCAACTCTACCAGACGCGAATCGAACCGTGGGAGGCGTACACTTCTACAACAGCATGGTGGTGATCGAAAAGGAGCTCCAGCAGCGCCCAAGTCATTTTAGGATTGGAAAAGTCGCTCAGGCATACCCGCGAGACGGCTCGCGAAGAGACTGATGACCGGTAGCTCGGTCGCAGAGCGCCCGTGCCGAACCAACTTCGCCCAGATCGAGAAATTGCTCAAGAATGACAATGCGGCACTAAGGGCTACCGACACGCGGGGTTCCGAGATTATCGGGCGTAGGCGCCGATATCGATTGGCGGGACGCGTGGTCGGCCCTCAATATCAACCTGCGGGGCTCGATCGGCCAACCCGGCGCCGGCGGCCGGACTGCGCGGACCCGGACGAAAGTCGAGGTTGTTGTTTCGCAAATTGAAATTGGCAAAAGTGCCAAAGATCCCATGATTGACCTTGTTATCGTCGATCGCTCCATCTTTGATATGCGCTTCACGACCGTTAGATCGATAGGTAATGCTCAGCTGTGCTAGATTATGATCGAAGGTAACATTCTCTCCTTCAACGGATAACACGGTAGCAATATTATTTCGCACCAAAACATTGCGGGATGGACGCTTGTCCTTCGCATCGTGAATCATCAACCAGGTCGTCACACGAGGCCGGGTTGCGATGACGGTATTGTTGACGACGCTCGCGTTATCGACGCCCCAGAGCGAGATCCCGTGCCAGGCGTTGCTGAGCACCAGATTGTTCGTCACCGCGAGTCCGTCCCATTTACCGTCGAAAATTGAAATTCCTTGCAGGTAGTTATCTTCGGAAGGATTCAGATTTGCGATGAAATTGCGATCGACGACGACATTGCGATTGGTGGCGCCGTGCAACGTCCAGCCTTGGATGCCGTCCGGGTGGAGTTGCTCGGCCGGCATATGTCGGCTGCTCCGGATGCGATTGGCGCGGACGACGAGATCGCTCCCGGCAATGTCAATCCCGTCGTTCCCCATATCTTCGATGAGATTGCCCTCGATCAACCCCTGATTGCAGCCGAATGCCACAGCATCTCGCAGGTTGAAGAAATGATTGTCCCGCAGCGTCGCGCAGCGAGCAGAGCTTCGAAACCCAACTGCATAGGGCCGGTTGACCCAATCCTCGGGGCTCCAATTCGCCGCGTTGTCGGCGGTCGAAAATGAGTTGCCGACGAAAACGATATTGTCGCTCGGCCCAAGCCAGGCGTGGCTCACCAGCCCTACCAGTGGCCCGAGCTTGTCCTCATCCGGTCTTGCCCCCTGGAACTTGATACCGCGGAACAACCAATGCGACGAAGCTATTAGGGTCATTGACCGCACAATCGGCGTCTGGTCCTTGGCCGCGACGACCGAGATGAAATCGCTGTCGACATATTGCTTGACCTGCACCGCTCCGTGATCGCCGCTCATGAGCACAATCGTGTCGCCGGGGTGGATGGGGCCGTCAGGATTGACCGGCGTCGGCGGTCCGAGCCCGTCCGAAGTCCGGCTGTAGGCGCGCGTCGCCACGAGATGATTGGCCGGGTCGAGCACTTCGGCGAGCGTCCGCCACGGCTTTAGCGCCGAACCGTCGTTTTCTTTTGCGCCGCGCGCCGGGTCGACGAAAAACTGGCGGCCGGCAGGATTGGGTTGAGGGCTGTCGCAGCCGGCCGCGACGTCCATAGCCAAGGCCGCTCCAGTCGAAAGCGCCAGGAGCGTCACGGCAAGGAAACAGGTCGTCGCGCGCGCCGTCAGAACGTGCCACATCGGATGCCTTGCTGTCGAAGGAAGCGAGTTCCGGAACGCGTTGGTGTCCGGAGCCGCCGCCGCTGCATACACGCCTGAAATCATGCCTTCAAGTGAACACAAGAGCTTGACCCTTTGCCGCGCCAATCCACGACCACGTTCCGCAGGCGAGGGCCAATGGATGTCAAAGCGCGTGCTATCTTGGCGCGCGAGAAAGAAATTTTGAACCTTGGCTTACCGGGCTATTCACCCTATTCACTTATCCTAAGAATGATCATTTGATCAGTAACTGTGGGGAAATACGTCGGGCTTATTTGGTTCTACCAATTATAACCAGCAAACATTAAGACTGTATGCATACGTTTTATGGTAGCGCAACGCGATTCGGTTATCGGTGTTCTGGTCTCGGACACGGGTATGGCATGTACACTACAGCAGAACTCCAGATGCTTCGCGACGCCGATCCCGGGGTGGTTGTGCCCGGCATTGACACGACGACAGGCAATCTATTGCCGCTCTCGTCGCTGACGTCGGCTTCGCAGATCACACAAAATCCAAACGCTCCCTACTTCTACGATCCGACGCAAAACAGGGTTGTCGTGACCCAGGCCGGCGCGGTGCTTTCCGGCATCGATTTTAACGGTGTCCTCCTGGCCATCAAAGCCAACAACGTCACCGTTGAAGATTGCTCGTTTCAGGCCGGCCCCAGCCAATACTACTGCATCCAGCAGTACGCCTCCGCCAGCGGCACAGTCGTCCAGAACAATACCTTCACAGGTGGCTCCGCGACAAATCCGCTCGAATTGGCGGCGTTCATCGCGGCGTCAACCAAGATCTCCGTGCTCGGCAATTCCTTCATCAACGCCCCGGGAGATGGGGTCGACCTTGAAAACGGCGTTGTTTCGGGCAATTACTTTTCGGGCGCCGGCTATTCCTCGGTAGGCGTCCATCCTGACGCAATCTGGGTCGGCGCGACGACGGGGCCGGTGTCGATCACGAATAATTTCATTGACGCAACCAACGCGGCGGGCGCCACGGGATTCTCGAACGGCGCGACCGTCAGCGCCGTTCGGATCACCACCGAACTCGGCAATACGAGCAATGTATCTGTAACAGGAAATATCCTGCTCGGCGGCACCTATACGGTCAACGCGGGCGTCGCCGGCTCCGGAACCTTCAGCAACATCAAGGTCACCAACAATTTCATCGGGTTCGGCCAATTTGGAGCGTTCTATGGCCCCGTCAGCCCGGGGACGACCGAAAGCGGCAACACCGTATTCGACTTCACCGATTTCGGCATACTCGACCGCAGCCTGGGCCGCCTATTGCGCCGCGGGCCTCCCCACCGCGGGTCTCGTGATCTCGTCGGGAGGCTCCATCAGCGCCGGCGCCGGCGCTGGCCCCACAACCCTCTACGGCGCCGGCAACCATGTGCAACTCTACGGTGGTTCCGGCGAAACCAATTTCGTCGGTGGCGCCGGAACGCAATATCTTTGGGGCGAAGCCGGGGCGAATATCTTCACCGAGCTCGCCATTTCAGATTCGACGGCCAATTCTCACGACGATATTTCCAACTTCGACAGCGCCAAGGACGTCATCGACCTCAGCCGCATCGACGCCAACCTGTCCGCCGCGGGCATGCAGCAACTCAACTTCATCGGAACGGCGGCGTTCAGCGGCGGCGGGGCCCAGGTGCGCTACCAGCAAGATCCGACACTCAATGTCACTTATGTCCAAGCCGACCTCGCAGGCGACTCCTCGCCTGACCTCGTCATCCAGATCAGCGGCCTGCAGACGCTCACTGCCGCTAACTTCGCCCTGACGGCCGCTCAATCCACCACTGATATGGCCAACGGCGCCAGCCTCGGCGTCTCCGCGACGCGTCTTCCTGGAGGCTTGACAGATTATCATTATACAAACGTTCAAGGAAGGTCCTATTCCTCGTTTGACGCTTTCTACACCAACAATACAACGCGAGTGGCCGATGACCTCAATATCAGCGCAACGACCAACGAGTTGGATCTGTACGGCAACACTGTGACCGTTTCGCGGGGCTCAGGAACCGAAAGCCTGATAACCGGAACGCACAGCTTCACGCTGGGCTATCACGCGTCCGAGACGATCAACGCGAGCGCGGCCGGCGCGGAAACCTTCGCCCTCAGCACCGGGTTTGGCAATGAAACCATCACCGGCTTCTCAACCTTGGGGACGAACGCCGATACGGTCCAGTTCGCCGCGTCCGCGTTTTCCTATCTAAACGCCAGCATGACACAGGCTCAGGACCTCGCCGCCGTGCTCGTGCATACAACAAGCGGTACATCGGGCATCACCATCGCCGACTCCCACGGCGATAGCCTCACCCTAGCGGGCGTCACCGCGTCAACAATCGCCGCGAACCCCGGGCAGTTTCACTTTGTGTGATCGTTGACCTTTGGTTTTCGCCACTTACGGCGGATCTATCTTACTGCGCAACCGATCGGGCGTTTGAGGCCCATTTCGTTTCGTTTGTCAAGTTTCGCGTGGCGCGGCAGACCGCGCTGGCGAGCGCCGCCGATCCCAGTTTTTGTCCGGCGCTCCGTGTCGGAGTTTACGCAGGAGATCGCTAAGCTTCTCGTTTCAGGAATATTTCTGTGTGCTGGCTCCCCCGCATGAATCCAGGCATCCCGGTTTCGCCGCTGCACCCCGCCCGCCAACCGCTGAGAGCAATGCTAAAGGATCTCCAAGAGGGGAACCGGACGAGATATTCGAGGGTATTGAGAAATGCAATAAGCGCCAGAATCGGCCACAACAAAGGGAAACGCTTCCTCGCGAGGAGTATCCGATTCCGTTCTCCGAGGTAGATGCTAAACCGGGACCGCTTCTGCCTGGGACCACTGGATCCTGAGGTTGCCCCTGCGATGTGATGAACTATAAATTCGTGCGCATAACCAAGCCGAAACTTCTTTCGTCTGAGACACCAGTCGGTGTCTTCAAAATAGACGAAGAAATCTTCATCCATTACACCGATCTGCTCAATGTAATCTCTGGACACAAGCATAGATGTTCCAGCAATAACATCAAGAACGGCTTCCACCGCCTTTATGTCGGGCACAGTCTCTGATGGTTGATCGCGCCCGAGGGAGCGGTGCCGACCGATCCACGGCCACCATTTCAGACCTCCCCAAAGTTGAACTCGCCCAGTCGAGACAAAGACCAACCTGCTTCCCACAATGCCATAATTTTGCTGGATCTGTCTCCGAACTAACGCTGCAAGCGCATCCGCTTCAGGAAGCGTATCGGGATTGAGGACCCAGATAAAGTCCCAATCGCTGCCGGCGGCATCAATGCACGCATTGACGCCTCCGCTGTATCCGAGATTCACGTGTGCCTTGAGAATCGTGATTGGCCGGGGATCAGTGCCTAAAAAGAAATGACTTCGGTCGTCCTCGCTGGAGGGCTTGTTGGCATCGACCAACGTGATGGTCGGTTCGACCATGCTGGCAATTCCTTCAATGTCTCTTTTGAACGCCTCTTGTCCTGCGTTCTCGCATATTATAACTCTAAAATTTCGGTAAGTAGCTTTATTTAAAGAACTTAGGCATCCGCAAATGTTTTTGATTTCGTCAGTCGCGACGATTGCTATGGTTACTCGAGGCATATCGCGCATGCAAGCGACGTTCGACATCAATCACCACAAAAGAGTTGTCATGCGAACAAGGGACTCCGGCAGCATCTGCCAGTCGTTCCGGAAGTCTCACTTGAAATTAGAGGCATTTTTTGACGTTTCGGCAATAGAATCTCAGTCAACCCGCGTACACAAAAATATTCGCTCCCCGCGGCGTAACCCATGCTTTCTCACGTCCGGCTCTGTCGATACCCATTCACGGAGTGAGTATTGCGCAGCCCTGAATCGGTCGCGAAGGTCACGACCATAAATTCTTACATGATACTCGTGCCCAAAATGGATCAATCGCTCCGCTTCTGAGACGATCCCCGGATTCTCGTAGGTCTGATCCCACCCTTCCTCGATCGGAACCATGATAATTGCCAAGCCCGACGGCCGCAAAACGCGCCTGATTTCGGTCATCGCCTTCCGGTCATCCGGGACATGCTCCAAGACGTGCGAGCAGATGACCACGTCGAATGAATGATCAGGCAGACTGATCTCCTGAAGGTCGATCCTGTAATCGACGTCCGTTTTATGAAGATCACAGGTCTTGTATGAACGAGGGGCTTGCTCTTTGATAAACGCCCTTATTCCCGGTTCCGGTGCGAAATGCAGGATATCTTTGTCCCGGAAGGGCTTTTCATGTCGCGCGTAGATGGCTAACGCCCGATGGCGCTCGAGCGAAAGGCAGCCGGGACAGAGGGCGTCGGCGGCCAACGGAAAGTCGTAGGAAAAAAAACGCCCTTCATACCCACAGACGGTGCAAATTCGAGGAACGTACGCACCGAACAATCGCAGATTCGATTTGCTCGCGTATCGCAGCGCGCGCCTCGCCGCCCTGATTTTGTTTGGCACAAAGTCAAACTGCATGGACCCTCAACCCGCGAATGAGGGGGGAGCCGACGCCCAGAAAAAGGTAAAGTGGCCTCGGGTACAAATGTGTGATTACAAGTATACCGACCTCGGCCATCGAAGACAACCCTGGCCAGCGGCGATGATGTCAAGAGTTTTGTGTCAGACCGGAAGGGTCGGGATTGCCTGCATTTTGTTTTTCATGGGTGAAGACGGCGAAGAGGATGCGATCCTTGGAGGTTCAATCTTGGAAGACGCCCATTGGGGGCCGGATCCGGCGGCGGATCTCGCGGAAACGGCGTTCGATGGCGCTCGCAGTTCCCACCGCCTCGCGTCTGGCGAGCGTCTTTGTAGCGAAAGCAGGTCAATAAGCCCGTCGAGATGGCTTTCGGGCGGGAGAAACATGACCCTTCGCTCTGACGTTCACCGGGTTAGGCTGCTCTCAGCCTCCGGCGTGGATATTTCGACACAGCCAGAATGCCCAACATCCGCACGGGGACCGCGAGCTGGAGGTCGTTGGGCGAACGAATGCGCCGATCCGTCATCTCCGCAATCAGCGCGAGAATCAAGCCGAGCGCAAGGCCGCCTCCCATACCAACGGGTATCACAATTATAGGCTTCGGAAACGCGGGTTCGATCGGCGGCGCCGCTTTGTCGAGAACGGCAATATCGGCGAACGTAAGCTTGCTCTGCAACTTGGCCTGCGAGGCCATCTTCTGCTGTGCGTTAAGCTCGTCGAGGCGGAAGGCCACGTCGTGTTCTAGTTCGCTAAGCCGGCTGCGCTGCGCCTGAGCAGCAATGAGCGCCCGTTTGGCCGCTGCCAGTGAGACTTCAAGCTGGGCGATCTGGTCTTTGGTTGAGGCAATGCGCTCTCTGAGATGATCACGCATCTTGTCGGTCGCGTCGGCGATCTGCCTCCGTAGAGCGATAATATTTGCAGCCTCGGACACCATTTTTGGATTGTTGGCGCCGATCGAATTCCTCGCCGACTCGACCGAAGATTGCGCAGTCAACAGCTTTTCCTTGAGTCCGTTCAGCAATTGAAGGTCCGGATCGGAGGGATCGGTCGTCAGAGTGGTCGACCCGCTCGCGAGGCGACTCTCCAAGGCTGTCAGTGCGGCCCTGTTGCTCGATAAATCCTGGGTGATCGCCATGAGGCTGCTGGATTCGCTATCCGCGGCCTCTGTTGGCGCCACAAGATTCGTCTCCTTCTGATATTTCTCCAAGGCGACGCGCGCGTTCTCGAGTTCCTTGCGCATGTCGTCGAGTTGGGGCGCGAACCATCTCGCCGTCTGCTCGCCCGACGCGGCTTTCATCGCGATCGTCGCGTCAATAGTAGCAGCCAGGAAGGCATTCGCTATCCGCGCCGCCTGGTTCGGATCGCTCGTCTTGTACTTAATTGACAACACGTTCGTGCCGAGATCGAACTTCGGGTCAACGTTCTTTAACAGGATCTCGGCCATCCAGTCGTCGATGCTTTCCCGACCAAATGAGTTCGACTTTCGGTACTCAGCTTGCACTCCTGGGTCCGCTGTCAAATTCAACCGCCTGACGACATCGCGCGCGACCCGCTGGCTGTTGACCAGTTCGAGCATATTTCCCTGCATGAGCCCGATCGCAGTCGAGCTTTCGCCAGGTGACGGACCGACCGGGTCAAGACCACTTGGGTCGATACTTCCAGTAGCGATAGCGTCGTAGCGGCCAGGCACGAAGTACAGGACGCCGCCCGCCACTATTATCGTGGTCGCGAAGGTTAACACGACAATCCAGCCGCGACGCCACAGGATCAGCAAAACTTGGCCGACTGACATGGTTCAATTCCCCCGGAGATAGCGTGCGAAGCATAATCCATTATCTCGCCGTCAGCCATCCAGAAATCCCCACTGCGCCTGGCGGCCCGCGCCGGCGCAAAGGATGCAGCGATCCCCTCTTTCCGCGACCATCCCGTTCAGTGAATTCCGTGTCTCCTGCAACCTCTCGGGGAGCCAAAGGGGTGATCATGGCGGCGATCGACGCCAGCTCGATGAGGATGGATCATTGTCAGAACTTTCTTAAAATAGACGATCCCTCCAAGTTCGGGGGGGCAGCTCACTTATGATCTCAAGATCTATGTGATACTTGAACTCCCTGACCCCGCGCCGCTTGATAGCTTCGATCATAAATGACAGCCCTGTGTCTAAATCCGCGGTAGTCTTGTATTGTAGTAATTTTCGAGCCTTATCTGAGGAACAGGACGCGTGCTCCACCTCCTGAGGGCGCCGCGGCACGAAAATTGGGTCAAGATTAAAATGGATCTGATTTGCGATTCGTTCTGCAAGTTCTACAATGGTAATTGTTTCCTCATCGGGGCCCGATATTTACAGTCTCTCCGACAATATTTGGACGAAAAGCCATTTCTTTTAAGCAAAAGAAACAATCATCGATAAAAGAAAAGCATCTCTTCTGTCTCCAATTACCCATAAATAATCGGCTGTCTGCCCTGGAGCATCAAATTTATCATAATAGAAGCTACATTACGAAAGGGATCATCCCATTTTTGCCTGGGACCGATGGTATTATGAGGCACAGCGATGACGTGCTCAACTCCGTGGGTGAAACATAGGTTCCGCAGAATATTCTCGGCCGCTAACTTCCCGATCCCGTACGGGTCCTGCGGCTTCGGCTCCTGTTCCTCGGTGAAAGGAGGGTGCAGAGCGCCATACCTCGCCATTGACGAGCAGAAAACAATCCGCTTAGCTCGATTGGCGATCGCCGCTGAAAAAACTGCAACCGATGCACATACTATGTTCTGCGTAACAAAATGCGGGGAAAATATGGATAGTCCTTCATATGCTGTTGCTGCGCAATGGTAGTATATATCGCATTCTTTAGATATTTTTAAGATGTGATCAAAGTCGTTGCAATCGAATTGATGAAATTCAACCTTGGAAGGAACGTTATCTAACTCTCCGCCAATTAAATTATCAACGCCGACAACTTGATGACCATCAGCAAGCATGGCTTTCTGCCAAATGGCTCCCAAGAAAACCAGCAACTCCGGTGATCAGAATTCTCATTTTTATTCCTTCATAACTGTTTCTTGTCAAGAATAAACTTATTTCCACTTGTCAACCACCAGCATGAATTGCCCGCAATTGATAGGTCGTGGATTTGCGGTCGCTCAATACCCCGATCGCTGCGGCCAGTAGGCTCGACGGCGTCCCAGAGTAGACGAGGTTATCAACTCCTCGCCCCCACGCGCTCCACGTTGCTCGAATTCCCGGAAGCTGAAAGCCGGTGGCGGCTAGAGGCCTGGATATCGGTGTGCAGGGTGCCGGTCGAGATGGCTCCGGGGGCAGAACCCGCGCATGTTACGAGCGCCTCTGCAGGACAACGCGATGCGCGAGAAGGAACCGATACATTCTGATTTGCGCCAACGCGGCTATCGCCCCGACACGGCTCCCGATCCCTGGCAGGCCCTTGGTCGTCAGGAGAACCAGCGCGTGCGGAACGATCGAAAGTAAAACCGCCCATTGGCGCAAGAGTATAATGATCGTCCGGGTTCCCTTGCGGCGCTCGGCTTCGCACCACTCTAGTGTCGTCCGCCGCCATTTCCGTCTAAGCTCCGCCATCGTGCGGCGAGCGGGGTGGCCGACGATCGACCTCGAAGCGAAACGAATGCTATAGCCCTTCGATCGCGCTCTCTCGCACCAATCCCGATCTTCGGGAACGCCATTTTGGAATCCGCCGACCGCCTCGAACACGGAGCGTCCTACGAACATGGAGGCCGTGACGGAGAAGCCCAACTCCCTGACGTAGCGCTCATTCTGAAACGCGAAAACTCTCTCGAAGGCCTCGGCTGGGGCTAGACGGTTTTGATCCTCGACAAGCACATCAACCCGGCTGCCGACAATATCGCCAAAGTTGAGCTCGGCGAGACCCTCTTCCAACCAGCGCCGATCCGGGCGACAGTCACTGTCGATGAACGCCAACGTCTCACCCCGCGCAGCGCGAGCACCCGCATTGCGGGCGGGTCCCGCCCCTTGTTCGGCGACTTGGACAACGCGGCCGCGTTTCCCGACGATCTGGCAAATGGCCCCTAAGCCGCGTGAACTGCCGTTGTCTGCAACGATGATTTCGGTGCGATGTTTCGCAAAACTTTGATTTTGAAGTAGGTTAAGGCAAATCTCCAGATTCTCGCAGTCGTCGAGATGCGGCACGATGACCGAGACCAAATCGGATGCGGACGACTCGCTCATCGCTCCCACGGGCGCAGCGCCTGCAGTCTCACTCGCATCCATGACTGGGTCCCGATCCCTCAACGCTGACCCCGTCGGTTTGAAGTTGCCGACGACCGGGAGAATAGCACAAAGGCGATGCGAACGGCGCCAACACGGAAGGCGATTTTCCAAAGTGGTTGACAGTCGCTCGCGCTCGACTGAAACGCCCGCGGTCCTGGATCTGCACGCCGGGCTCCGTGGAAAGAGCCCGGCCGGCTCGCGAAATTGGAAGTCCGATGGACCGCCGGAACGGCGGCCGGCGGCATGGGGTTCAGTAGACGGTGTCCTTGCCGCCGCCCGCGGGCGGAGCCTATAGAGAAATCCGCCGCACCGGCGGCGCCGCCCAAAGAGAAGCCCTCCATGTCGAGCGTCGACGTCAAGCCGACCAGCAACCGCAAGCCTGGCGGAAAGCCGAATGCGCCGAACGAACCGTTCAAGCGCGCGCTCGTCTCCTGCACCCGGGCGCTGGCGCGCCATCCGGACCTCGAGATCGCCTTCTCGACCGACAAGCCGGGGCTCGTGACCGGGCCGGACGGGGCCAAGGCGCGGCTGCCGGAGCCGCCGCGGAAGCCCAATCCGCGGGAAGCAGCGATCGTCCGCGGCACCGCCAACTCGCTCGCTTTGCGGCTCGCCTGCCACAGCGACGCCGTCCACCGCCGGCACGCGCCGCAGAACCCGGCGTCGCGTTCGCTCTTCGACGCCGTCGAGCAGGCGCGGGTCGAGGCGATCGGCGCGCGCCGGATGGAGGGCGTGGCGTCGAACCTCTCGGCCATGCTCGACGACCGCTATCACCGCAGCCCCTTTGCCGAAGCGCGGAGCCGCGACGAGGCGCCGCTCGAGGACGCGGTCGCCATGCTGGCGCGCGAGCGTCTGACCGGCCTCAGGCCGCCGCCCGGCGCCGAGCGCCTGACCGAGCTCTGGCGCGGCTTCATCGAGGAGAAGGCCGGTGCCGATCTCGACAGGCTGAGCGGCGCCATCCTCGATCAGCGCGCCTACGCCAAACTGGTGCAGAAGCTCCTGACCTCGCTCGGCATGACGAGCAACTCGGAGGCCGACGCCGACAACGCCGATGACGACGAGGAGAACAAGCCGCCGGAGGAGCCCGAGGAAGCGCAAGGCGAGGGCGAGGAGGAGCAGTCGCAGGACGCGATGGAGCGCGACGCCGCCGACGCCACGTCCGACGACGCGGACGAAGGCGCCATGGACACGGTCGAGGCGCCCTCTTCGGAGCTCGAAGACGAAGGCGACGCCGGGGACGCGGAGGAAGCGGCCGAAAACCGGCCGCCGCAGCCTCACGCGCCCGAGAGGCGCGGCCCCGACTACAAGGCCTACACCACCCGGTTTGACGAGATCGTCGACGCCGACCAGCTTTGCGACCCCGACGAACTGCAGCGTCTGCGCGACTACCTCGACAAACAGCTGCAAAACCTCTCCCCGATCGTCGCGCGCCTCGCCAACCGCCTGCAACGGCGGCTCATGGCGCAACAGAACAGATCGTGGGAATTCGACCTCGAGGAGGGCGTGCTCGACACCGCGCGGCTGCCGCGTGTGATCATCGACCCCCAACAGCCGCTGTCCTTCAAGCGGGAGAAGGACATGGACTTCCGCGACACGGCGGTGACGCTGCTCATCGACAATTCCGGCTCGATGCGCGGGCGGCCGATCACGGTCGCGGCGACCTGCGCCGACATTCTCGCCCGCACGCTCGAGCGCTGCGGGGTCAAGGTCGAGATCCTCGGCTTCACCACCCGGGCCTGGAAAGGCGGACAGTCGCGCGAAGCCTGGCTGCAGGCGGGCAAGCCGCCCAATCCCGGCCGCCTCAACGATCTGCGCCATCTCATCTACAAGGCGGCGGATGCGCCGTGGCGGCGCTCGCGCAAGAACCTCGGCCTGATGATGCGCGAGGGGCTGCTCAAGGAGAACATCGACGGCGAGGCGCTCGACTGGGCGCACCAGCGCCTCCAGGGCCGGCCCGAGCAGCGCAAGATCCTGATGATGATCTCGGACGGCGCGCCGGTCGACGATTCGACGCTCTCGGTCAACCCGGGCAACTATCTCGAGCGCCACCTGCGCCATGTGATCGAGGAGATCGAGACCCGCTCGCCAGTCGAACTGATCGCCATCGGCATTGGCCACGACGTGACCCGCTACTACCGCCGCGCGGTGACGATCGTCGATGCCGAGGAGCTCGGCGGCGCGATGACCGAGAAGCTCGCCGAGCTCTTCGACGAGAACGCCACGCCGCAGCCGGCCAAACCGGCCGCGCCGCGGCGGAGAGGGAAGGCGGCCTAGGCTGCCGCGTCAGTCCTGGCGCCGATGCTGGGTTTTCAGTTCCTTAAGCCCGAAAATCTGTCACTTTCTAACTTCCAAAACTGCTCGAGTCCGAGCCGGCCTGCCCAACGTTGTCACCCTCGCTAAAGCGGGCGTCGGGCAAGCGGCCGGTCACCCCCGAATAGGTGTTGCCGCTTCGCCGCCGCGAGACGCGCCGTCGGTCTCGGGGCGGCCGCCATCGGAGCCCGAGCCGTTCCACGCCTGCCTCTCCTTCCGGCCGGCGACTACCGAAAAGCAGAAGATAGCACGGATTCGGAAAATCTGAAATAGAATGTTTGCGGCAGCGGACTTATCAACTGAAGGCAGTCGGTCGCGCGCGCCCGCCGATGGCGCCATTTGTTGCTTGGCGGCGGGCGCGGCGTCGCCCGCGTCGGTTCTGCCGTCGGGCTTTGTGGCTCAATTGGCGGCGGTGCGGGCCAATAGACCAATCTGTCGCGCCAGGTCCTCGATGGTGTAGGGTTTTTCGAGCTTCGGTAAATCGGTCGTTGTTCTAGCGCCGTCGGCATAGCCGGTGGCGAGGAGAAGTGGAAGCGTAGGATAGCGCTCCCGTATCCGTCCAGCCAACGTGACGCCCGTCATTTCCGGCATCGCGTAGTCGAGTATCGCAAGATCCGGCGACTCGGCAGCCTTTAGCAACTCAAGGGCCTTATTGGCGGATGTCGTCTCAATTGGCTCGTGGCCGAGTTCGCGTAACATGTCGACAGTCGTCATCAAGATCAGCGGGTCGTCGTCAACGAGAAGAATGTGAAGCCCCGACGTCTTCGCGCCAGCGGCGACACGTCGTTTGGGCTCGGCTGAAGTCCGCTCTGCGGCAACGGGAATCCACAGCGAGACCGTCGTGCCTTCATTTTGCTTGCTCACAATCTGCATTTGGCCCCCGGACTGGAGCGTAAGCCCGTGAACCATGGAAAGCCCAAGCCCCGAACCCTTTCCGACCGGCTTTGTCGTGAAGAACGGCTCCGCGGCTCTCTTCAGCGTCTCGGAGTCCATTCCGACGCCAGTATCCGCCACCGACAATCGCACATAGGAGCCTGGCGCCAACGTGTCCGGGATATCTTCCCCGTCAGTAGCCTTCGCGCATATTGACAGAACGCCGCCAGATGACATGGCGTCGCGCGCATTCAGTCCGAGATTGAGCAGGGCGAGTTCGAACTGATTGCGGTCGATCCGAACGGCAGGAAGATCGCTTGGCAGGTCCACGGCAATCCGCACGGTCGGATCCAGTGAATGCGACATCATCTCGACCATTCCATTGACCGCGTCGGAGAGGACGATCGTCTCAGGCCTAAGATCCTGACGACGCGCGAAGGCGAGCATTCGCTTCGTTAGAGCCGCGCCGCGACCAGCGGCTTCCATAGCTCGCGATAGCCAGCCTGCAAGCCGATCGTCTACCTTCGCGTGTTTGCGCGCCAGTTCGAGGCTTGACATAATGACCATGAGAAGATTGTTGAAGTCGTGAGCCAACCCTCCCGTGAGCTGCCCAAGACTTTCAAGTTTCTGCATCTCCGCGACTTGCGCCAAAGCCTCTTCGCGCTCACGCGTGCGCGCTTCGACTTTCAATTCCAGGTCCGCATTCGCCGCTGCAAGCTCGGCGGTGCGATCGGCCACCCGTTGTTCCAGCTCGGCGTTCAGCGCTTCCAGTTGCCGGGTTTTTCTGAAGAGATCGCAGAAAACCCGCACCTTTGCGCGCAAAAGTTCCGGCACAATGGGGACCGGCAGATAGTCGACGGCGCCGACGCGATATCCCCGCAAGCTGTCAATTTCCGATAGGTAGACCGCGGAAACGAATATGATTGCGGTTTTCTGGAAGCGCGGGTGCTCCCGTATCATCGCGGCCAGTTCGAAGCCGTCGAGTTCCGGCATCGAGACGTCGACGAGGATGACCGCAACGTCTTGACGCAGCAACTGCTCCAGCGCCTGCCGTCCTGAGGTCGCCTTGACCAGGTTCTCGCCAAGCTCCTCCAGGATCACCTCATAGCTTAGGAGCTTAGCCGGCTGATCGTCGACCAGCAGGATGTTCACTGCATCGCCGTTGCGGCGCATTTCACCTCCCCTTCACCGATGCAGCCAGATGCGAAGCGACGAAAGCAGCTGTTCCGTGTTCACCGGCTTCGCTAGATAGTCGGAGGCTCCTGCCTCCAGGCATCTCTCGCGGTCGCCCTTCATGGCCTTGGCGGTGAGGGCAATGATCGGAAGTCGCCGCAGCGAAGGATCGGACCGAATGGCCTGCATGGTTTCATAGCCGTCCATCTCCGGCATCATGATGTCCATGAGTACGATCGAAATGCCCCGGTCGGCCTCGAGAAGCGAAATAGCCTCGCGGCCGGTCGTTGCGGTCAGCACGTCCATCCCCCGGCGCTCCAAAACGCTGCTCAACGCGAAGATGTTGCGCGCATCGTCGTCGACGAGAAGCGCCTTGCGGCCATGCAGATTTTCGTCGGAATTGCGCAACCGTTCCAGCATGCGCTGCTTGTCTGGCGGCAAGTCCGTGACAACCCGATGCAGGAATAACGCCGTTTCATCGAGCAGCCTCTCTGGCAACTCGACCCCCTTCACGACAACGCTTCGCGCCATCGTGTGCAACTGCGCGTCTTCCTCCGGCGACAGCTCGCGTCCGGTGAACACCACAACCGGCACCTGAGCCAGCGCTTCATCCTCGCGAATATGCTCCAAAAGCTCGAATCCGGACATATCCGGCAGCTTGAGGTCCAGAACAACGCAATCGGCTGATTGCTCTCGCAAGATCGCCAGCGCGTCATGCCCCTTCTCAGCGGTGAGGACTTCGATGTCGTCGTGACCGAGCAGTTCGGTTATCCCGAGCAGCTCCGCCGGATCGTCCTCGACGACCAGAAGCCGCTTCTGCGGCGATCGAGCATAGTCCGTCAGTCGCGCGATCGACTTCTTCAGTCTCTCAATCGTCGTCGGCTTGTTGACAAATGCAAAAGCGCCGCCCGCCAGTCCGTGCTGCCAATCCTCATCGAGAGTAATGATCTGCACCGGAATGTGCCGAGTGGTGGGATCCTGCTTCAGCTGGCTCAGCACCGCCCAACCCAGCATGTCCGGCAAGAACACGTCCAGCGAAATGGCCAGTGGCCGGAATTCCCGCGCGAGCGCCAGCGCCTCGGCGCCGCGCGCAGCCACCAAAACCTTGAGGCCTACGTCGCGCGCTAGATCCATTACGATCCGCGAATAGTGCGGATCGTCCTCAACGATCAGCAGCACGGGGTCATCCGGCACGAGATTCGCTCGGTCGTCGACAGGCTGCGGCGCCGCCTCTTCCGAACGCACCGGGACGCGCAGGTCGGTTCGCGGTTCCGTGCGCACCTCGGCCGCAGCTTTGGCCAGCACCCGGGTGGGACCCGCATAGGTTTCCGGAAGGTACAGCGTAAATGTGCTGCCTTCGCCGACCTTGCTGCGCAGTTGGATCTCGCCGCCCAGAAGATTCGAAAGCTCGCGGCTGATCGCCAGCCCGAGACCGGTTCCGCCGTAGCGCCGGTTCGTGCTCGCGTCTGCCTGTTGGAAGGCCTCAAAGATGATGCGTTGCTTCTCGGGAAGGATCCCAATCCCGCTGTCGGTCACCTCGAACGCGATTACGCTGCCGGCGGTCGACAGCACCGGATGCGTTGGCGTCCAGCCGGAGATCGCTCGCGAGACCCGCATTCGCACGCCGCCGTGTTCGGTGAACTTGATCGCGTTGGAGAGCAGGTTCTTCAGAACCTGCTGCAGCCGCTTCGAGTCGGTGGTGATGCTGCGCAAGTCACGGTCGATTGCGACCTCGAATGAGAGGCCCCGCCGTTCCGCCTCGTGACGGAACGGACGCGTGACGGTTTCCTGAAGCAGGCTGAGCGCGATATCCTCCGCCTCCACCGACACGGTGCCGGATTCAATTTTCGACAAGTCGAGAATGTCGCTGATCAGGTTCAAGAGGTCGCTGCCCGCGCCATGAATCGTGCGCGCGAACTCGACCTGTCGCGGCGTTAGGTTGCCGTCGGGGTTGTCCGTGAGCTGCTGGCCTAGGATCAGAATGCTGTTCAGCGGCGTGCGAAGTTCGTGCGACATGTTGGCGAGAAATTCGGACTTGTACTTCGAGGTCAGCGCAAGTTCGGTCGCCTTCTCCTCAAGCGCGCGGCGCGCCTGCTCGATCTCGTCGTTTTTGCGTTCGACCTCGGCGTTCTGCTCGGCGAGTTCTTGGGCCTTCTGTTCGAGCTCCTCATTGGTCAGCTGCAGCTCCTTCTGTTGAGTCTGCAATTCGGTCGCCAGTTGCTGCGACTGCTTTAGCAACCCCTCGGTCTGCATCGTGGCCTCGATGCTGTTCAAGACGATGCCGATGCCGGCCGTCAGTTGATCGAGGAAGGTCTTTTGCAGGTCGGTGAAGGTGGAGACTGAG
Organism: uncultured Alphaproteobacteria bacterium; assembly: GCA_963820795.1. Lineage (GTDB taxonomy): Bacteria > Pseudomonadota > Alphaproteobacteria > Rhizobiales > Beijerinckiaceae > Roseiarcus. The sequence goes on along the minus strand of CAWGBJ010000005.1, from coordinate 145,881 downwards.
GCAAGCTCGATTACCGCCTTCACCTGGCCTTCGAACAACACGGGCAGGATGATCAGATTTGTTGGCTTCATTTCAAACATGCCGGTCCGGATCGGAACGACGTTTGACGGAACCCGGGAGATCAGGATCGGCTTGGCGTCGAAAGCGCATTGTCCGATGAGACCCTCCCCCAGCTGAAGCGTCGGCGGATGCCCGTCGGATCGCGCGTCCGCGTATGATGACAGAAGCCTGAGCACCCGCGAATCTTCGGTTCCGACCAGGTAGATGACGCCGTTCTGGGCGGTCACCAAAGGCGCCAATTCGGAAAGCAGCATTCGACCGACCGAAGTCAGATCGCGCTGGCCCTGCAACATGTTGGTGAGTTTGGCGAGGTTCGTTTTCAGCCAGTCCTGCTCGGTGTTGCGCTCGGTGGTCAAGCGCAAGTTATCGATCATCGTATTGATGTTGTCCTTGAGCTCCGCCACCTCGCCGCGGGCGTTGACCTGGATGGACCGAGTCAGGTCGCCTTTCGTCACCGCGGTCGCGACTTCCGCGATCGCGCGGACTTGCGTGGTCAAATTTGCTGCAAGGAGATTGACGTTGCCCGTGAGGTCCTTCCAGGTGCCGGCGGCTCCCGGGACATTCGCCTGACCGCCGAGCCGGCCTTCAACGCCGACCTCCCGAGCGACTGTCGTGACCTGGTCGGCGAAGGTCGCGAGCGTGTCGGTCATGTTGTTGATCGTCTCGGCCAACGCGGCCACCTCTCCCTTCGACTTGACCGTCAGGTTCTGCTTGAGGTCGCCATCCGCGACCGCTGTGACCACCTTGACGATGCCGCGGACCTGCTCCGTGAGGTTCGCGGCCATGACGTTGACGGTATCCGTCAGGTCTTTCCACGTGCCTGCTACTCCTGGGACGGCAGCCTGGCCGCCCAGCTTTCCCTCCGTGCCGACCTCGCGCGCCACTCGAGTCACTTCGGAGGCGAAGGCGTTCAGCTGGTCGACCATCGTGTTGATCGTGTTCTTCAGCTCCAGGATTTCGCCTTTCACGTCGACCGTAATCTTGCGGGAGAGATCGCCGCGCGCCACTGCCGTTGTCACCTCCGCAATATTTCGAACCTGCGTGGTCAAGTTTGCGGCCAAGAGGTTGACGTTGTCGGTCAGATCCTTCCACGTGCCGCCGACTCCTGGCACCAGAGCCTGTCCGCCGAGCTTTCCTTCAGTCCCCACCTCCCTAGCCACTCTCGTCACCTCGGCGGCGAAGGAGCGTAGTTGCTCCACCATGGTGTTCAGCGTCTCTTTGAGCAGCAGAATTTCTCCCCGGACATCGACTGTGATCTTCTTCGAGAGGTCGCCATTGGCGATAGCCGTGGCGACCTCAGCGATGTTGCGAACTTGTCCAGTCAAGTTCGAAGCCATGAAATTGACGTTGTCGGTCAAGTCTTTCCACGTGCCGGCGACTTCGGGCACCACGGCTTGGCCGCCGAGCTTTCCTTCCGTCCCCACTTCGCGGGCGACACGGGTGACCTCGGAGGCAAAGGCATTGAGCTGGTCGACCATCGTGTTGATTGTGTTCTTCAGCTCGAGTATCTCGCCCTTCACATCGACGGTGATCTTGCGCGAAAGGTCGCCGCGGGCGACTGCCGTGGTGACCTCGGCGATGTTGCGAACCTGAGCGGTGAGGTTGCCGGCCATCGAGTTGACGTTGTCAGTCAAGTCTTTCCATGTTCCGGCGACCCCCGGCACCTGCGCCTGCCCGCCGAGCCGCCCTTCCGTTCCGACCTCGCGGGCGACCCGGGTGACCTCGCCGGCGAAGCGATTGAGCTGGTCAACCATCGTATTGAGCGTTTCCTTGAGTTGAAGGATCTCGCCCCGCACATCGACGGTAATCTTGCGAGAGAGATCTCCGTTGGCGATCGCAGTCGCGACTTCCGCAATGTTGCGAACTTGTCCGGTAAGATTCCCCGCCATTGAATTGACGCTATCGGTCAGGTCCTTCCATGTGCCGGCCACGCCAGGGACCTGCGCCTGGCCCCCGAGCCGCCCTTCCGTGCCGACCTCGCGCGCCACACGGGTCACTTCGCCTGCAAACGCGTTGAGCTGGTCGACCATCGTGTTGATCGTATCCTTCAGCTCGAGAATTTCGCCGCGGACGTCCACGGTGATTTTGCGTGATAGGTCGCCGCGTGCGACCGCAGTCGCAACCTGGGCAATGTTGCGCACTTGGCCGGTCAGATTGGACGCCATGGAATTCACCCCGTCCGTGAGGTCCTTCCACGTGCCTGCGACGCCAGGCACTTGCGCCTGACCGCCGAGCCGTCCATCCGTACCGACCTCGCGCGCCACGCGCGTGACTTCGCCAGCGAAGGCGTTGAGCTGGTCGACCATCGTGTTGATGGTCTCTTTCAACTGCAGGATTTCGCCGCTGACGTTGACGGTGATCTTCTTGGACAGGTCTCCGCCGGCGATCGCCGTCGAAACTTCGGCAATATTGCGCACCTGCGCCGTCAGGTTCGACGCCATCGAGTTGACGCTCTCCGTGAGATCCTTCCACGTGCCCGCCACGCCCATGACGTTGGCCTGGCCGCCCAGCCGGCCCTCGGTTCCGACTTCCCGCGCGACGCGCGTCACCTCGCCCGCAAAGCGGTTGAGCTGGTCGACCATCGTGTTGATGGTCTCTTTCAACTGCAAGATCTCGCCGCTGACGTTGACGGTGATCTTCTTGGACAGATCTCCGCCGGCGATTGCTGTCGCCACCTCGGCGATATTGCGAACCTGGGCGGTCAGATTGCCGGCCATCGAGTTGACGCTATCGGTTAAATCCTTCCACGTACCAGCAACGCCCAGCACCTGAGCCTGTCCGCCGAGTCGGCCTTCAGTTCCGACTTCGCGCGCAACGCGGGTAACTTCAGAAGCAAACCCATTGAGCTGATCCACCATGGTGTTGATGGTGTCCTTCAACTCGAGAATCTCACCCCGCACGTCCACCGTGATCTTGCGCGAAAGATCGCCGCGCGCCACCGCAGTCGTGACTTGCGCGATATTCCGAACCTGATCTGTCAGATTGCCGCACATGGCGTTGACACTGTCCGTCAGATCTTTCCACGTGCCGGCGACCCCGGGCACGAGCGCTTGCCCGCCGAGCTTGCCCTCGGTTCCCACCTCCCGAGCGACTCGGGTCACTTCAGAGGCAAACGATCGAAGCTGGTCGACCATCGTATTGATGGCCTCTTTCAGCTGAAGAATTTCGCCCCGGACGTCGACGGTAATTTTCTTGGAGAGGTCGCCATTCGCGACCGCGATCGTCACTTCTGCGATGTTTCGAACTTGACCGGTCAGGTTGCTCGCCATCGAGTTGACGCTTTCGGTGAGATCCCTCCAGACGCCAGTGACCTCGCGCACTTGCGCTTGGCCGCCGAGTTTTCCGTCGGTGCCGACCTCACGAGCGACGCGAGTCACTTCAGAGGTGAAGACGCTGAGCTGTTTGATCATCGCATTGACGATCTTTGCTGAGCGGAGGAACTCGCCCTGAAGCAGGCGCCCATCCACGTCGAGCGGAACCGTTCGTTGGAGATCGCCCTGCGCCACCGCAGTCACAGCGTGGGTGACGGCCGCCGTCGGCCACAAGAGATCGTCGATTAACGAGTTGACGGAGCCCTCCATTTCGCCCCACGCGCCAGCGGTGACGCCGAGCTGAACGCGCTTACGCGTCTTGCCCTCCCTTCCGACGATTTGGCCGACGCGTTCGAGCTCGTGCGCCATGCGCTCATTTGCTGAAACAATGTCGTTGAAGGCGTCGCCAATCTTGCCTGGGAGGCCAATCTGATCGGTCGGCAGACGCGCCGAAAAGTCCCCGGCGCGGACGGCTTGCAGGGCCTGTAGGAGAGAGTGCAAGTACCTCTGATCGATTTTCGTGCGGGAGGAGCCACCGTTGATTCGAGCGCCTCTGGCCTTCGTTGGCGCGGTCGCGAGCTCGTTCGTGTCCATTCGAGGCCCTTCCTTGGTCCAGCGATAAGGGGATCAGCGTCCAGGATCGGCTGGCGGCTCATAACGCTTGGAACGGGAGCTTTCAGCCAGGTCCGACCGCGACCGGCCATCGGCGCCACCAATATGACCCACTCCCGCCCCTTTCCCCGGTTGGCCACTCCAACCCTCCACTCAATGCGCATATGAGAGGACGTGTTCCCGAGAGAGGTAAAAAAAGCAGTTGCGCGAAATCGAGACTTTGGCGACTCGTCGTTTTTCTAGTTTCTTTTCAACCGTATCCGTTCGATTCGCAGGTCAAAGGCTTGCGACAAATGTCCCCGTCGGCCGCACCGGTCAAGCTGATCGGCTCGTGATCCTGTTGGCCCGATCGCAGTTGCCGATTCCGCGTCGGCGGCGAGGTCATTGCTACGCGCGAGGGAGACGGAAGCCACGCCTTCGGCCGCCTTTCCCATGGTGGGCGGGCGCCGGCAGAAATGCGGAAAGTCGACATGATGAATAGGGTTGACGCGGGTTGACGCGATTCCCGTTTGCGGCGACGGTCAAATGAGGCTAAAGGGCGGCGACGGCGGCCGGCCGGCGGGGCGCAATGACGACATTCCATATCGAGATTGTGAAACCGTCCCATTACGACAAGGACGGCTATGTGATCCAGTGGTGGAAGGCCTGGATTCCTTCCAATTCCATGGCTTCGCTCTATGCCATCGCTGAGGATTGCGCCGAGCGGAAAGTTCTCGGCGAGGACGTCAAGATCGAGGTCGACGCCTACGACGAAATGAACACGAAGATTCCGGTCGGGCGCATCGCCGGGCGCATCCAGCGGCCGGGGCACTCCGGCATGGTCTGCCTGGTCGGCGTCCAGTCGAACCAGTTCCCGCGCGCCATGGCGATCGCGCGGCAGTTTCGCCGGCTAGGGGTCACAGTCGCAATCGGCGGCTTCCATGTCAGCGGCTGCATGGCGATGCTGAAGGAGCTGACGCCGGAACTGAAAGAGGCGGTCGATCTCGGCATCCTGCTCTACGCGGGCGAAGCGGAAGAGCATTTCGAGAGCTTCCTCAAGGACGTGCGCGTCGGGACGGCGAAGCCGGTCACCAACCTGATGGACGACCTGCCGAACCTGCAGGGCGTGACCATCCCCTATCTGCCGCGCCGGCTCGTCCGCCGCTACGACGGCGTGCTGTCGTCGTTCGACGCCGGCCGCGGCTGCCCGTTCCAATGCTCGTTCTGCACCATCATCAACGTGCAGGGGCGCAAGTCGCGCTATCGCAGCGGCGACGACATCGAGCGCATCGTCCGGCAGAACGCGGCGCAGGGCATCTCGCGGTTCTTCATCACCGACGACAATTTCGCCCGCAACCGCAACTGGGAGGCGATCTTCGACCGGCTGATCCAACTGCGCGAACGCGACGGGCTGAAGATCAGCTTCCTGATCCAGGTCGACACGCTGGCGCACAAGATTCCCGGCTTCATCGAAAAGGCGGCCCGCGCCGGCTGCCGCTACGCCTTCATCGGACTCGAGAGCATCAACCCGGACAATCTCGTCCAGATGAAGAAGAACCAGAACCGGATCACCGAATACCGGAAGATGTTCCAGGCGTGGAAACAGGCCGGCATGATCACCTATGCCGGCTTCATCATTGGCCTGGCCGGCGACACGCCGGCGAGCGTCAGGCGCGACATCGAGATCGTGCAGAAGGAATTGCCGGTCGATCTCCTGGAATTCACCATGCTGACGCCGCTGCCGGGGTCGGAAGACCATCAGAAGTTTCATGAGAAAGGGGTCTGGATGGACCCCGACCTCAACAAATACGATCTCGAGACCGCCACTGTCGAACATCCGCGCATGAGCCGGGACGAGTGGCAGCAGACCTACTGGGACGCCTGGAACTGGTATTACAGCGACGCGCACGTCGAGCGGATGATGCGGCGGAACCTCGCCTACGGCATCAATCCGGTGCGCCTGCTGCGCGGCGTTCTGCAGATCTATGGCGCGATGAACTTCGAGGGCGTCCACCCGCAGCAATGCGGCTATTTGCGCCGCAAAGACCGGCGCCAGCGGCGCCCGGAGCTGCCGCGTGTCCCCGCCGCGATCTTCTATCCGACCCACGTCTGGCGGACCGCGGTGAAATACGCCCGGTTCGGCCTCTACGCTCTGAAGCACGTGCGCGCCCGCTACCGCATCCAGGCGGATCCCGCCGCGAGCGCCTATACCGACTTCGCCATCTCGCCGGTGATCGACGCGGAAGAAGAAGCGCTGGAAATGTTCGCGCTGAACGACTCCGCCCGCGCCGCCGTCGACAAGGCGCGCCGCCAGGCCGAGCGTCGCCGGCAGGCGCAGGCGCACGCCGCCGAGGCGTAGCCGAGAGCCCCGCGCCCCATGACCGCCGAGACCGACCTCGCCGCCCAGGTCCGGGCCGCCCTTCAGGGCGTCGAGGGGATCAGCGAGATGAAGATGTTCGGCGGGGTCGGCTTCATGGTCAACGGCAACCTCATTGCCGGCGCATCGGAGCGCGGCCTCCTGTTGCGCATCGGCAAGGAACAGCAGCGCGAGGCGCTGAGGGCGCCCGGGATACGGCCGATGGAGATGCGCGGCCGCATCATGGAGGACTACGTCTACGCCGACCTCGACTCGGAGGCGGCGGTCAGGGCGTGGCTGCAGCGGGCGCTGGAATTTGTCCAGACGCTGCCGCCGAAAGCGTCGAAGGCGAAGCGCAAGCGGAAATAAAAAGCGCCTCTTGTCCCGGCGCTATTGAGGAAGGCCTTCAATGGCGAAAGCACGGAATTTCCCGTACTTGTCGCCGATCTTCCGCGCTTCCTTGTACTGTGCTGAATTGCGCCATGCCTGGACCGCTTCGAGGCTGTCGAACTGGTTGATGGCCACGCGCGTGCCTGGCGGCGCTCCTTCGAGCGCGACGATCTTTTGCCCGGCGGCGACGAGGCGGCCGCCCGACGCCTTTACCGAGGCCTGGGCCAGCGGGACGTAGTCCTTTTGGTAGGCAGCCAAATTAGCGATATCGATCTCGGTTACAACAAAGGCGGGCGGGGTGGCCGCCGCGTGGAGGCTCTGAACGGCGACAGCGCCAATGGCGGCTCCGGCCAGCAAAGCGAGCGCCGCCGCAAATCGAGTTTTCATCGCTTTCCTCCAGATTGCCGCCAATCCGCACCAAGACCATGCATCACTCTTCAGGCCGAGGCCTTTCCGGCATTGTTCTCGCCGATCCGCGCGGTCGCCACCGTGTGTTCGGCGATCTTGCGCTCCTCGTCGGTCGGGATGACGAAGACGATGGTCGGCGACGATCGGGCGCTGATGATCTGGGCGCTGGCCCGATTGGCCTCGACGTCGATCTCGATTCCCATCCACTCCATGCGCGCGAGCACCGCTTCCCTCACCCGCCAAGAATGCTCGCCGATGCCGCCGGTGAAGACGATGGCTTCGATGCCGTCGACCGTCGCCGCGAGTCCGGCGAGTTCGCGCCGGATGCGCTCGACAAAATAGGCGATCGCGTCGCGCGCCGCCGGGCTGTCGGAAGCTTCGAGCTCGCGCATGTCCTGGGAGATGCCCGACATGCCCTTGAGACCGGATTCCTTGTAGAGGAGATCGGAAATCTCCTTGGCGGTCATTTTCTTCTCGGCCATCAGATAGAGAACAACGCCGGGATCGAGCTGACCGCAGCGGGTGCCCATCGGCAGCCCGTCGAGGGCGGTGAAGCCCATGGTCGAGGCGATCGAGCGCCCGTCGTGCACGGCGCACATCGAGGCGCCGTTGCCGAGATGCGCGATGACCACGTCCTCGCGCGCGAGCTGCGGCGCGATGCCCCGCAGCGTCTCCACAATGTACTCGTAGGAGAGCCCGTGAAAGCCGTACCGGCGGACGCCCTCGTCGTAATAGGAACGCGGCAGCGCGAAGGTGTCCGAAACGAACGGATGGCTGCGGTGGAAGGCGGTGTCGAAACAGGCGACCTGCGGCGTACCGGGAAAGGCCTGCATCGCCGCCTCGATGCCGGCGATGTTGTGCGGTTGGTGCAGCGGCGCGAGCGGGATCAGCCGCTTCAGCTTGGCCAGCGCCTCGGCGTCGATCGCCATCGGCTGGACGAGATCCGGGCCGCCGTGCACGACGCGATGGCCGACGGCTTTAACGGACTTGTCGTAGTCCTCCCTGCCCAGCCAGCCGAGAATGGCGCCCATCGCCGCGCGGTGACCGACACCTCCGTGCGACGGATCAATCTGGAGCTGGTCCCGTTCTCCCGACGCCGACGTGACCGAGCCTTTCGGCGTCGCGCCCAAGCCTTCGATCTGCCCGGAAGCGAGCGGATTGAGCGCGCCGCCGCTGACGACGGCGAAGGCGGCGAATTTCAGCGACGACGAGCCGGCATTGAGGGTCAGGACCAGATCGGCCAAAAACGTTACTCCACAACCCAGGCGATCTTCCGCTTCCCGACTTCCCCCGCCTCCCGGACAGACCGATCACGCATCCAAACCTGTTTTGCGCGATGGGAAAAGTATCGCCAGCGCGTGACACTCGCGTGAAAAATCGCTAATCGCAAGCTCCCGCGTTCTGCGACGTAGAGCCGCAGGAGAGATCGAAGGAAACGTTCCCGTGGGGCAATCCGTCGCCGACGTTGGCGCTGGAACGATTGTCATCAATCGGTCCTGGCCGTCTTGTCTGAGCTCCCGGGTTTTCCTGAACCGTCGGATTGAGATCCCATGAACTTCTTCCAGCGATTCACGTTTCTGTTCTCCGCGCCGATGTTCGACGCCGACGACCTCGAGGGCCTCAGGGTCAACCAGATCGTCGCGGCGATCGAGCGGATGGGCTTTCAGGTGGTGAAGGCGCGCCGGCTCGAGGATGCGGAGATCGCCGTGCAGACCGACGCGGCGATCGGCTGTATGGTCGTCGACTGGGGCAAGAAGGGTCTCGAGGGCAAGGCTGCGTCGCTGATCAACCTCATGCGCAGGCGCGGCCTCGACATGCCGATCGTCATTCTCGTCCGCCGCAAGCGCTTCGAGGACATTCCGGTCGAGGTGCTCGACTTCATCGACGGCTACGTGTTCCTCGCCGAGGAGACGCCGGAATTCATCGCCAAGAATCTGGTCTCGCGTCTCAAGCAATATGCCGAGACGCTGAAGACGCCCTTCTTCGGCGCGCTTGTCGACTATGCCGAGGAAGGCAACCAGCTATGGACCTGCCCCGGCCACAATGGCGGCATCTTCTATAGCCGCAGCCCGATCGGCCGCATCTTCGTGGAGCATCTTGGGGAAGCGATCTTTCGCGACGACCTCGACAATTCGATCCTCGAGCTCGGCGACCTCCTGACCCATGAGGGCCCGGCGCTGCAGGCGCAGAAGGAGGCGGCGGTCATCTTCGGGGCGGAGAAGACCTACTTCGTGCTGAACGGCACCTCGTCCTCCAACAAGATCGTGCTGACGAACCTCATCGCCGAGGGCGACCTCGTGCTCTTCGACCGCAACAACCACAAGGCCGCGCATCAGGGGGCGCTGCTGATGGGCGGCGGCATCCCGATCTATCTCTCGACCGACCGCAACGCCTACGGCCTCATCGGCCCGATCCGTCCCGAGGACCTGGACGAGAAGGCGATCCGAGAGCGAATCCGGACCAATCCTCTCATCGAAGACAAGGACGCCTGGCGGCGCGAGCGCCCGTTCCGCGTCGCGGTGATCGAGCAATGCACCTATGACGGCACGATCTACGACGCCGAGCGCATCGTCGAGCGGATCGGCCATCTCTGCGACTACATCATGTTCGACGAGGCCTGGGCAGGCTTCATGAAGTTCCATCCGCTCTACGAGCGCCGGTTCGCCATGGGGCTCAAAGGGCTCAGCGAGAAGTCGCCGGGCGTCGTCGCCACCCAGTCGGCGCACAAGCAGCTCGCCAGCTTCTCGCAGGCCTCGCAGATTCACATGCGCGACCGTCACATCAAGGGGCAGCGGCGCAGGGTCGAGCACCGGCGCTTCAACGAAGGCTTCATGCAATACGCCTCGACCTCCCCCTTCTATCCGCTGTTCGCCTCGCTCGACGTCGGCGCGCAGATGATGAAGGGCCGGTCCGGCGAAGTGCTGTGGGACGACACGATCCGGCTCGGCATCGAATTGCGCAAGAAGCTGCGCGCGGTCCGGCGCGAGTTCGACGAGAAGGAGCGCGACCCGGCGCGGCGCTGGTTCTTCGATCCTTTCGTGCCCGATCGCGTGTCGATCCGCGACGCGGCGTTGCCGGGCGGCGCGCACGACGTGCCGTGGGAGAGCGTGTCGACCGATCTGCTCGCCCGCGACTCGCGCTATTGGGCGCTCGCCCCGGGCGAGGCCTGGCACGGCTTCACCGCGCTCGAAGAGGGCTTCGCCATCACCGATCCGGCCAAGCTGACGCTGCTGACGCCGGGGTTCGACCGCAAGACCGGGCAGTACGAAGCCCATGGCGTCCCGGCGCCGGTGGTCGTCCAGTATCTGCGCGAGAACCGCGTGGTGGCGGAGAAGAACGACCTCAACTCGATGCTCTTCCTGCTGACGCCGGGGGTCGAATCGAGCAAGGCCGGAACGCTCGTGTCGTCGCTCGCCGCCTTCAAGCGGCTGCACGACGACAACGTCCCGCTCGAGGAGGCGATGCCGGAATTCGTCGCCCGACGCCAGGCCCGCTATCGCGGCAAGCGGCTGCGCGAGCTTTGCGCCGAGATGCACGCCTTCTTCCGCGAGCACGACGTCAGCAGCCTGCAGAAAGCGCAGTTCGCCTTGCGGCACATGCCCGAGATGGCGATGACGCCGCGCGAGGCGTCGCGGCATCTGGTGCGCAACAACGTCGACTATGTGCCGCTTGACCAGCTCGAAGGGCGGATCGCCACCACCCTCTTCGTCGTTTACCCGCCGGGGATCGCGACCGTTGTGCCGGGCGAGCGGCTTGACGCGCGCGCCCGGCCGATGCTCGACTATCTCAAGATGTTCGAGAAAAGCTCGAACGTCTTCCCCGGTTTCGAGTCCGAGATCCAGGGGCTTTATCGCGAGGCGGACGGATCCGGGGCGGTTCGGTTCTATACCTATGTCGTCAGAGAGTGATTCGGTTCTGGATCCCATGCGCATGAAATCGGAATCCGCCGCGGAAGAAACTCGACCCGGAGAGCCGCAGGCCGCTCAGGATGTGCTGGTGCGCAACTCACGCGACGCCGACGTTCCGGCGATGTTGGCGATCTACCTGCATCACATCCGGCGCGGCGTCGACCCGGGCGTCGACGGCGACTTCGAAACCCCGGACGCCGAGGACCTCAAGCGCCGGCGGAAATCGATGCGCGGGCGGAAGATGCCCCATATCGTGGCGGAGCATGCGGGCGTCGTCGTCGGCTACGCCTATGCCGTGCCGTTCCGCAAGCGGCCGGCCTACCGCTACACCGTCAAGCATTCGATCTACGTCCGCGCCGACCAAGTGCAGCGGGGCATCGGCCGACAGCTGATGGCGGCGCTGATCGACGCCTGCGCCGCCGCCGGCTTCCGGCAGATGATCGGCTATATCGACGCCGCCAATCGCGCCTCGCTCGGCCTGCACGAGCGCTTCGGCTTCCGCCAGGTCGGCGCTCTGCCCTCGGTCGGCTTCAAGTTCGGCCGCTGGACCGACACCGTGATGGTCCAGCGCTCGCTTGGGCCGGGCGCGACGGAGCCGCCGCAGGGCTGAGCAGGAGCCGGCTACCCGACCGTCCCATCGGCATTGGCCTCGCAAACCTCGATCCAGTGATTGTCCGGATCCTGAAAATACGTCTGCCGGACGCCATCCGCCCGGATCGACACCTTGCCCGGCTCGCCTTTCAGATTGACATGTGTGACCCCCTTGCCGACGAGCTCGCTGAGCGTCTGGTCGAAGTGCGGCGTCGAGAGACAGAAATGAGCTGCGACCGGGCGAGCTGGCGGCGGCTCGTCACGGCCGGCGATGAGATGGATGGCGCGATGGCCATCGAAGGCGAACCAGCGGATGGTCGGGCGGCGCGTCTTGTTTTCGATCTCCTTGAGCCCGATCGTGTCGCGGTAGAACGCCGCGCTCGCGGCCAGATCGCGCACGCAAAGCGAAATATGATCGATGCGAAACTCTGCCCTCATTTGCGTTCTTCTCCCTCATGCCGTTCCATCACTGTCCCGGCGCCGTCGCATTCACCCGGCCGGCTCCCTCGGCCTCAGGAACGCCGCCAGCCCGGCCGCTGTGTTCCCAGTCCTGACCTTCACGACCCCCTCGCGGCCGCGCGCCTCAACCTCGTGCGCCGGCAGATCGTCCGGGTCGAATCCAGCCTGGGCATAGACCTCCTCGGACATCAACACTTCGCAGCCGAAAGACTTGGTCAGATCCTGCAGGCGGGCGGCGACATTGACTGGATCGCCGATGACGGTGAACTGGGCGTGACGTCCGTGGCCTATGTCGCCGGCGACGATCACGCCGGCATGGACGCCGACGCCGAAGCGTAGCGGCTCCGGCAAGTCGTGGGCGAGCGCCTGGTTCAGCGCGCCGACATTGGCGGCGATCGCCACGCAGGCGGCGACCGCCTGCCGGCAGGCCGTCTCCGGACTGACGCTGAGGCCGAACAGCGCCAGGAGCCCGTCGCCCAGAACCTGATTGGGCTCGCCGCCCGCGGCGATTACAGCCCGGCTCACCGCGTTGAGGAACTGGTTGATGATGAACACCGTATCGTAGGGCAGCCGCCGCGCGGCGAGCCTGCTCGATCCGCGAAGGTCGACGAACATGAGGACCAGGTAGCGCTCGTCGCCGCTGCTCGCCGGCCAGCCGCGACGGACATCGGCGACGGCGGTATGGGGCGGCAGCAGCGGAACGAAGACGATGTTCGAAGTCGGCCGCAACTGGCAGGCGAGCCGTACCCCGACGCCCGCGCCCACCCGTTCCAGCACCGCCTGCTCGGCCGCGCTCGCCTCGGGCAGATCCTCGAAGTTTCCCAGCAAGCGGATACGGCAGGTGGAACAGCGGCCGCGTCCGCCGCAGACATGCGCATGAGGGACGTTGTGGAGCAGGCTCGCCTCGAGCACGCTGAGGCCGCGCGGCACGCGAATGGCGCGATCGGGATAGGTCAATTCGATCAGGCCGGCGCGCCGCTCGCGCCACCGGCGCAGCGCGCGGGCGAGGAAAGCCGACGCAAGGATCGCCGCCAGGACCGCGAGCGTATCCGTGCGATAGCGAACGAGAAGGGCGTTCTCCTCCGCGGTTCCGACCCGTGCCGGCGTTGTCTGTTCGGCGAGCCACGCCCGGTCTTGGGCCAGGCGCTCGATCTGCTTGCCGCCCTGATAGAAGCCGAGCAGCGCCAGCGCTGGCAGCAGCACCGCGACCGAGAGCAGAAGACTTCTGATCCGCGGATAGACGGGCTTGAGGCTCAACCAGAAATGGACGCCGATCGAACCGTGGATCCAGACGATCAGCGTGAGCGCGAACTGCTGCAGACCGCCCGGCGGCGAGGAGACCCAGAACTTGAGGAGTTCCTGCACGTAGCTCTTGTCCGTGCCGAACAGGCTCAACGAAACGCGCGTGCCTATAAGATGGTCGGCGAGGAGGAACGGGATCGACAGCCCCAGCGCCAGCTGGATGGCCTCGAACCGCGTCCAGCGGAACTGGCGCCGTTGATAGAGGGCCCAGAAGCCGAGCGTCATGTGGGTGGCGAGCGCGGCGTAGAGAAGGATCGCGCCCGGCGCCGACTGCCACACGAGCTTCTGCAGCGCGAGGCCCCTGTTCATCGCTTCGACGGAGATGTTGCCGAGGGCATGGTTGACGAAATGCAGCGTCACATAGGCGAAGAGGACCAGGCCCGTAGCGAGCCGGACCTGACGCAGGCTCGGGCGCCGGACGCGCCGGAGCGGCGCCGGGCGCGCCAAGCGAAGGTCTTCCATCCGGGTCGCCATGCTCGCAGGATACATCCAGGCGATCAACGGTGAAACGATGCTTTCCGCCGCGGACTCCCGCGGATTGAAAGTGCGAGGTCGCGGATCAGCCTCGCAGAGGTCCGGGGGCGCCCGGAACGAAGGTCTTGTTCGACCCCCTTGAACTGGGCATCTTTGCGTCTGATTTTCGCGAGTTTTTTGGCTGAGAGCCGCCGCATTTTTGCTTGTCGTGTTCTTTGGAATGGCGCAGATTTAAAGTCCGGCTTCGCAGTCAACCCAGGAATGTCGGGTTCAGCGTCGGGGCGAGATGCCATGACGGATGTCATTCAGGCGATTTTCGTAACGCCGGGTCTGGCGTTCGCCCGGCTCGGCGGGAGTTCGACGCCTCAATGCGCCTACGACTGGATCGATACGCGGGCGCCCCGCGCGGACGGGGAAACAACGATTGCGCCAACCTGGACGCTGATGGTCCAACCGGATGGTTCGCTGCAGCCCTTTATGCCGGACTCGATTGCGTTTCGCGACGGCGACCTGATCCGACCAGTCGCTCCATTCTATGAGGTTTGGGTGCGCGTCGGGGACGCTAGCGCCCCTGCCGCTTGGCGAGACGTCCCGCTGACGCCTGCCCTGCTGCAGGCGAACGGCTTGGCGCTTGCGGCCCTCCAGTTGACGGTTACCGCGCGCAATCTGAAGGCGGCGCGACGGGCCGGAGACCCGCAACTTGCGTTCGGCACGTTTCCGGCTTTGACGATCAACGCCAACGACAATTCCCGCATCCCAATCCTTGCGGTCAGCCCGCCGACGGCGCCGACGCCGATGATACCTCATGGCCGCGGTATCCCGCTGGGAAGCGTGCAATTCCTGCGCAGCATGCCCCAACCCAAGGGCGAGCCCTGGTCCGACGCGGTCAACGTTGAAACCCTTCGTTTCCGGTACACGCCGGGGACGGGCCTTTTCTACGGTCCGCCTGAGGCAGCGCAGGCAGCGCCTCAAAATGGGCGACCCGCGCCCGCAGTCCGGCCGGAGAACGCATTTCTCGACGCCAACGCCGGCTGGCGGGGAACCTCGACAAGCCAGTTGGTGGAGCCCGGCGACACATACGACGTGATCAACCAAAGCCAGAGCCCGGACCCAAACTTGCCTTCGCCCGGATTCGGACCGTCGCTCGGCGTCGTTGACGATACGTGCGAGGTGCATTTCGAGATTTCCTTACAGGGTGGCGCGGCTGCTCGAAGGCTGACCGCGAAAGCGGTCGCATTCGTGGGGCCCCCCGATTTCGCTCCTGATCGGCGGCCGTTCCTGTCGACGGCAGACGAACTCAACGACCGCGGCGCGGACACGGGCGCTCGCAACGCCGGGCTCGAAGGCGCTGACCTCGACCGCTGGGTGGCCGATCTCTTCCAGCGCGTCTACGAGACGGTGTCGTTGTTCAACGTCGATGCGTATCGTCTGGATCGGGCCGCCAATTTGCCGCCGGAGAAGCTGAAGCCGGTGGATATCGACGGCGGCGCCCGTGCGGATCCGACGCGGGCGATGGGCGGCCGCGACGCCTTGCGCAACGCTCTTTACAGGTTGGCCGCGCCGACGACCGATGATCCTCTACCGCTCAGCGAGCACGCCCGCATGCGGCACCGGGCGCTGTCCGATCTGCAGAACCTGATCGAGGTCATTTCGCTTGACGCGAACCGCATCAAGGCGATCGTGCGACCGCCGTTCGAGGTCGAGTCCTTCGAGGATGGAAATTCGACATCGATGCGGATGCCACCCTTCATGCGCCAGTCCAATGCGCTGCCGCTGACCCTTTCCAGATGGCAATACGATCTCCTCTTGCGCTGGGTCGAACGGACCGCAGCGGACCTGGCGGCCTTGCGCCTGGAATTGGTGGAACGGCCCCGGGCTCGCGTGTTGTCGCCGGCGGCGGCGGCCAGACGCGCGAGTGTGCTTGCCCGAATCGACGCCGCTGCGGCAGTGCAATAATGCACGCCGTCTCGATCGTGCCCGCGGATCCGCTGGCGCCAAATTACGGCCGGTTTCGGTCTGGCGCCGGCGAGCATCTGCTCCTGGTTCCGCAAACACGCATCTTCGATCTGTCGCACGGGCTTGCCGTCCGTCTCGATGTCGAGGTTCAAGCGGCAGATCGTTTCGCTGCCTCGCCAGGCGAGACCTCGGAATTGGAAGCAGACCTTGCAGAGGTCGTCACGCCGGCGCCGCGTCAGGAAACAGGGCGCGAAGCGTCGCGAGTTGTGATTTCATTCGCGATTGGCTGGACTTTTGCCTCGCCAGCTATTGCGAGCTTTCAAGCGCGCGACCGGAGCTTTGCGTATCGATCGGAAGCAAGCGCATAGGGGGGCCGAACCATGCCGACGCTTCAACCGCCCAAGCTAATCGCGCGTAACGTCGCCGCAGTGCGCCGCTCTGCCGACCCTTCGAACCTCGTTTCGACGACAGCCGGGAATCCCGTCTCGACGCGGTTGGAATCCGGGATCGGCAATTGCTTTCCCGGACTCGAATGCGACCTGCGCAATCTCGAGCGGCGTTTCTTCCCGTTCCTCGAGGTGGACCCGATCGACAACTTCATCTTTTTGGCGAGCGTCGATACCGACGGCGTCGCTCACGCCGAAGCCGCGGGCGATCTGTCTCAGGCCGACGCGAGCGTCTACGCGACCCTCGCGGACGACCTGAGAGCCGGGCGCTCGGTGTTGGCGTCACGGCTCACCGGCACGTTCGGCGCACTCGGTCCGCTCAGCTTGAATCTCGGGCTGCCGGCCCTCGGGGACGCGCCCGCAGTCGATGGCGATCTCGCGACTCCTAGCGCCGGCGCCGGCAGAAAGCCGCCGGACGCCTGGACGGCAGTCAGGCTGCTGACCGAAGGGACGGACGTAACGCTTGTTTTCGTCAATGACGGCGGGCCGGAGACATTGACGCTGACCGCAAAGCGAGCGCGCTATCTTGACGACAACGGCGCTCTATCCGCCGCGTTCCTGCCGGGAGAATTGTCACAGTCCCTGTGCAGCCCGTGGACGCACGATTTCCGGGATTGCGGTTGCTTCTACTGGGCGTCCAACCATCCGGATATTGTCCAGCCGGTCCTGCCGCCGGGCACGCCTGCGGGACAGCCCTGGAATGCCCCCGTCGCGTGGGAACGCCGCGACAGAACCATCCGCGCGACCCCGCCGGCGAAGGCTACGCAGGCCCCCTCGGAGCCGATCGAACTGCGCCATTACGAGATCAACAATCGCTGGCAGGAGCTCCATTTCGTTGTCGCGCGCCGCGAGATAACGGCGCCATTTTCCCCGACTGCGGTTCAGGGCACGCCTTTCCGCGATCGAACCGAGCTTCTGGCGAATCTCAACTACGCTGCCGGGGTCGAACTGGCCGTTTTGCAGGAATATCTTGCCGCGGCCTATTCGCTGAGGCCCGACAACGATCCCTCTCTCCAAGCAAATCCGGACCTGCCCGGCGATGTCAAGGCGGCGCGCGCCGAACTCATGCGCATTGCGATCGGAGAGATGCGGCATACGCGGGTCGTCAATGACGTGATCCGCGGCCTGTCGGATGCGGGTAAGTTCGAACCGGCGCTACGTGTGGCAAGTCAGGTGCCGCATCAGAACCCCGGACCGTTTCGTCCCGTGATGGCCCGCGCAGCGACAAGACAAGCGATAAACGATTTCATCCAGATCGAGGCGCAATCGGCCGGGGTCGATGGTCTCTACAACAATATTCTGGCGACCTTGCAGTTTCCGCCTGCGGACGTGAAGAGCCGCGTGACGGACGAATGGACGCAGGCGATCCGTTCCGTTATCGCGGAAGGCGAGGATCACTTCGAGACATTCCTCGATATTCAGGAATGGCTCAGCTCCCACAGCGAAACGGATTATCTGCGTTCGCTGGCGCCGCCCCGACCTCCCGCGGGGGATTCTCAGGATGCGGCGCTGCAGGCGGCATATGCGTCTGTTTTGAATAATCTCTACACCGGTTACAAAAAAGGGCGCTTCCTCGGAGCCAACGATATCAACGCGGCGCGCGCCTCCATGGTCGGTCCGGATGGGATCGTCGTGAAAGCCGAAGCGGTTGCACGCCAAAACTTTCTGGTCGCGTTCGCCACGCCGGCCCTCGAGCGATTTGCCCCGATCGATCCCCCGGGGTTGCTGGTCGCGTGATTGCCTGATTTGCCGATGGGCAGCCTGAGGCCGCCCACATTGAGCGCCCGGCTCTTGAGATTACGCTGCTTGAATTGGCGCTGCGCGCCGGAGCGAAACTCGACGTGCTGCAGGGAAGCCTCCTCAAGGAGTTCCGGCAGCAGCGTCGAAAAGGCGGGGTCACCGAATATCGCCGGTTTCCTTCGGTCCCAGCGCCACTCCGACGCCCTTGTCGACGAACTGC
Source organism: uncultured Alphaproteobacteria bacterium (assembly GCA_963820795.1). Taxonomy (GTDB): domain Bacteria; phylum Pseudomonadota; class Alphaproteobacteria; order Rhizobiales; family Beijerinckiaceae; genus Roseiarcus. Next base: position 127,669 of record CAWGBJ010000005.1, on the reverse strand, counting down.
AAGATGAAGGTCTGTTTGTAGTCGGTGTCGGGCTTCACGACCCCGGCCTTGACCATCTTGTCGAAGAAGTCCTTGACACGCGCGTCGGTCATCGCGCCGACGCCGAGTTTCAGCGCGTCGCCCGAGTTGACGATGCCATATTGTTTCAGCTTGGCGACCGAATAGGCGATCTGCCCATCGGTCATGCCCGGATTGGCGCGCTTGATCGCCGCATTGGCTTTGGAATTGTCGCCGTAGAGATAATGATGCCAGCCGATCGCCGAGGCGTCGACGAAGCGCTGCACGAGGCTAGGATGCTTATCGACCGTGTCGCGGCGCGCTTCGATCAGAGACGAATAGGTGGAGTAACCGTAGTCCGCCAGGAGGAAGACGTTGGGCTTGAAACGCCCCTGTTGCTCGACGGCGTAAGGCTCCGAAGTAAGGTACCCCTCCTGGATCGAGTGCTTGTTGATGATGAACGGCGCCGAATTGAAATCATACGGCTTGACGACCGACAGCTTGAAGCCCCAGGCTTTGATCATCCAGGCGTAGAAGGAGTAAATGCCGCCGGCGCTGACATAGGCGGTCGTGGCTTTCGGCAGGTCCGTCCATTTGTCCAGGCCGACGCCCGGGTGCGACATGAAGATCTGCGGATCTTTCTGGAAATCTGCAGCCACCGCGACGATCGGGATATGCTGCTTCTCGGACAGGAAATTGCCGAGCAGGTCGCCGCCCTGGAAGAAATCGATCTTTCCCGCCAGCAAAAGCATGCCGCCGTTCGCTTCCGGGCCGCCGGGCTGAATGGTGACATCGAGCCCGTATTTGGCGTATGTGCCGTCGACGACGGCCTGGAAGTAGCCGCCCGCCTCCGGATCGGCGAGCCAGTTGGTGCCGAACGTCACCTTGTCGAGCGCGCGCGCCGGCGTGGCGGAAAGGCCCGCAAGGACAGCCCAGCAACTGAGAGCGAGGAACCGTTTCCGGCCCGCGAGCGCGGGGGTCGGCCCGTGCCGGTCAAACAAAAAAGAACGCCAATGCCCTTTTGGCCTCGCAGATAGGTCCATGGTCGCCTTCCCGGCCAGCCGATCTGGCCGAACAAAAACCTTTGGCCTCAGGATTTGATCCGCCGTCTGCCGAGGCGATCCGAATTCCGCGGGCTTGGATGTGGGATGCCGGAACCGGCGCGATCAACCCCGTGTTGTTTTGCCGAAGGCGGCGGAGGCCCGCCTTCTTCAAGAAGGAATGAGGACCATGGCGTCGCATCAATCGAAGTCGCAGAAGGAAACCGTTGGGCGGGTCATGCACGAATATAAGCACGGCGAATTGCGCTCGAGCGGGGGAAAGAAGGTCAAGAACCCCCGGCAGGCGATCGCCATCGCGCTCAGCGAAGCCGGCGCCTCCAACGAGCAAAGCCCGCAGGAGAACGAACGCAACTACCGGCGCACCAAGGCGAAGGAGCGACGCGGCGAGACGGCGCAGGCGGAGACCGAGGGCAAGCAGTCCCGGGGCTCCGGGGCGAAAGGCGCGCCGACGCGCGCCGACCTCGATCGCGAAGCGCGCGAGAAGGGGATTTCAGGCCGCTCGAAGATGAGCCGCAGCGAACTCGAGCATGCGGTCAGAGCGCGATAAAGGCCGACTGCCGGCGGCGCCCAGGCGGCAGGCGATTTCTCAGACGTCGGGTGGATAAGCGGTGAACGACGAGGAACTCGGCGATCTCGCTTTGGCGACGGCGCTGCTGCTGATCGCCGGTTTTGTCGATGCGATAGGCTTTCTGACGCTCGGCCACCTCTTCGTCTCCTTCGCCAGCGGCAACTCGACGCAGTTTGCCATCGGCATCGGCGGGATCGCGTTGCGCAAGGCCGCCGCCGCCGGCTCTCTGGTCGGCGTGTTCGTCGGCGGCGTGGTCGGCGGGAGGCTCATCGCCAACGCGGCGAAGGCGTGGCGCCGCCCGGCGATCCTGCTCGCTGAAACTGGGCTGCTCATCGCCGCTGCGCTCGCGCCGCTCCCGGGCGCCCGCGCCGCCTATCTGATGGCTTTCGCCATGGGCGCCCAGAACGCCGTCATCCACAAGGCCGGCCAGACCCGGACCGCGGTCAGCTATGTCACCGGCACGCTGGTCAATCTCGGCGAGCGGCTTGCCGACGCGCTCTCATCGACCGGGCCCGCGACGGCCTGGCTGCCCTATCTCCTGCTGTGGATCGGGCTGTTTTGCGGCGGGGTCGCCGGCGCGGTCGCCCATGGCGAATTGGGAATCCGGGCGCTCCTCTTCCCCGCCGCGGGCGTGCTGTCGCTGGCCGTGGTGACCGCCTTGCTGGAGTGGCGCCGGCGCCGGGAATAGGCCCTTCGTCACGATTTTGCGGGGCCAGGGTCGGGCTGGCGCCGGCTTCACCAAACGATCAAAAAGCCGCTGATACGATATCCTACGATATCTGCTGGGCGTTGCTCGTGCAGGCGGACGCGGATAGGGTCTTCGCCGATACGGGGCGAGCCCGATTTGCAACGACCCGGCGGACGCGCGAAGCGCCGCGGGGTTCGGCGGGAGGAACAAGCATGTGCAGTGCCTGCGGATCGGCAGACAGGGTCCATGGCCGAGCACTCGGCCGGCGCGAGGCGCGCAAGCTCGGCTTCGGGCTCATGGGCGGGATCTATCGGCTGCAGACGGGACAGGTCGAGCTGCTCGCATCAGGCGCTCGCGCCCTCTGACGGCGGGGCCAAGGAGGATCGATGAAGATTGCTTTCTTCGGCGCCGGCCTGATGGGCGCCGGCTTCGTCCGCCGCATGCTGGACAACGGGCATCAGGTCAAGGTCTGGAACCGCGACCCCGCCAAGGCGAAGGCGCTCGAGCCGGACGGCGCCAAGGCGTTCGCCGATGCGGGCGCGGCGATCGAGGGCGTCGAGCGCATCCATCTGTCGCTCGCCGACGACGCCTCGGTCGACGCGGCGTTGGAGCCGCTGGCAAATTCCATCCCGGCGTCGACCTGGATCATCGACCACACGACGACCGCGCCGACGCCGACGATCGAGCGCATCGCCCGCTGGGCCGGACGCGGCAAGGTCTTCATCCATGCGCCCGTCTTCATGGGGCCGGCCAACACGCGCGAGGGCACGGGCATCATGCTGATTTCGGGCGACCAGGCCCAGATCGCGGCGGTCACGCCCGAACTCGAAAAGATGACCGGCCGGGTCGTCAACCTCGGGCCCAAGCCCGGCGCCGCCGCGGCCTACAAGCTGTTCGGCAACCTGACGCTGATCGGCATGATCGGGGTGGTCGGCGACGTCGTGCGGCTCGCCGGTGCGGCCGGCGTTGCGCCCAACGACGCGGTCGCGATGTTCAAGCAGTTCAATCCCGGCGAGTTGCTGGCCTCGCGCGCAGCCAAGGTCGCCTCCGGCCCGTATGAGCCGCCGGCGTTCACCGTCGAGATGGCCCGCAAGGACGTGCGCCTGATGATCGACGAGGCAGCCCGCCACGACGTCGCGCTCGCCGTTATGCCAAGCGTGGCGAAGCTCTATGACGAGGCGATCGCGCGCGGCGAAAGCGGCCGCGACCATACTGCCGCGTTCCGGTTCCCGGTCGACGAGTAGGTCCGGGCGGTCAGCGAGCCCGCCTGCGACTCGAAGAGGAGAACGTGGCAAATCGTCCCGACGCCGCGGCCAAAGGGCTGGGCGCTCGACATGTTGTCGCGTTCCTGCTCCCGAGGTGATGGGACGAGCACGGCGAAGGGAGAAAGATCCATGTTTCTGCAGCGACTGATGAAGCGGCTCGTCGCCTTTGGCGTGGCTGCGGCCTTGGCGGCCGCCTCGACGGCGTCCGCCTGCACCGGCATCATGCTCAAGACTGCGGACGGCAGCATCGTCCATGGGCGTACGCTCGAGTTCGGTATTTTCATCGACACGAGCGTCGTGCTGGTCCCGAGGGGCTTCGCCTTCACCGGCCAGACGCCAATGGGGCCGGGCAAGCAATGGACGGCGAAATACGCCGCCCTCGGCGCCATCGCTTTCGACGATCTCGCGATCCTGGACGGCATGAACGAGAAGGGACTCGCGGTCGGCGCCTTCTACTTTCCCACCTTCGCCGAATATACGCCGACGACGCCCGAGAACCGTGCTTCGTCGATGTCGATGGCCGATTTCCCCAACTGGCTCCTGACCAGCTTCAGCACGGTCGCCGAGGTGCGGGCCGCGGTCGAGGCGGGCGAGGCGGTCGTCGCCCCGACGCTGCTCGAGGGCTGGCCGCCGGAGCCGCAGCCCTTCCACTATGTCGTCTACGACAGAACGGGCGCGAGCATCGCCATCGAGCCTATCGGCGGCAAGCTGAAAGTGTTCGACAACCCTCTCGGCGTGATGACGAACTCGCCGAGCTTCGACTGGCACATGACGAACCTCAGGAACTATATCGCGCTCAATCCGCGCAACGTGCCGCCCGTGACCGTATCGGATGCGACGTTTCGCCAGCTCGGTCAGGGCTCGGGCATGCTTGGTCTGCCGGGCGACTTCTCGCCGCCGTCGCGCTTCGTCCGCGCCGCCGTGTTCAGCGCGACCGCGATCCCGGAGAAGACCGCCGAGCGCGGGATCTACCAAGTCTTCCACATTCTCAACAATTTCGACATTCCCGTCGGCGTCGCCCGCGACGAGCACGACGGCGTTATCCACACCGACTACACGATGCTGACGGTCGCCCGCGATCCGCAGGCGCTGAAATATTACTGGAAGAGCTACGAGGACCAGACCATCCGGATGGTCGACATGAACGCCCTCGATCTTGACGCCAAGAGCGTCGTGAAGCTCTCGACCAAGGGCGAGCAGACCGCGGTCGACGTCAGCAAGGAGATGAAGTGAGAGAATGTCCGGCGGGGCTTTCGTAAGCCTTCGCCGCGGACGTCGAGCGCACCGGCACGTCTCTTGCTAGCTCCTCTCTGTCGCCGATTGGCGCGGCACGAGGCGAACGGGAGGAGGAGCGATGCCGACGCTGGCCGGGAGCGGCCCGCTGATCGAGGCCCGAGGCGTCGTCAAGCGTTTCGGCCCGCTGGTCGCCAACGACGTCGACCATTTCGGCGTCGGTTCGGGCGAGGTCGTGGCGCTCCTGGGCGAGAATGGCGCGGGAAAGAGCACCCTCTGCAAGATCCTCTATGGCTACTACCGGCCCGACGCCGGCGCGTTCTTCGTCTCGGGGAAGCCGGTGAGCATCGGCTCGCCGCGTGAGGCCCGCCGTCTCGGAATCGGCATGGTCTTCCAGAACTTCAGCCTGATCCCGGCGCTCAGCGTCTGGGAAAATATCGCGCTCTTTCTGGAAGATGCGCCTTGGGCGATCGGCCCGGCGGACATCCGCCGCCGCGCCGGCCGGCTGGCGGAACGGCTGCGCTTCGGCGTCGACTTCAGACGTCCGGTCGGCCGGCTTTCCGTCGGCGACCAGCAGAAGGTCGAGATCCTCAAGCAATTGCTCGCCGGCGCGCGCGTGCTCATCCTCGACGAGCCGACCAAGGTGCTGGCGCCGCAGGAGGCGGAGGGGCTCTTCCGCAATGTCGCGGCGCTGCGCGACGAAGGCCACGGCATCGTCTACATCACCCATAAGCTCGGCGAGGTCGCTGCCTGCGCCGACCGCGTCGTCGTGATGCGACAGGGCCGCGTGGTCGGTTCGGCGCCCGCCGCGCGACGCAAGCCAAGCCGAACTCGTCGGCATGATGTTCGGCGCGTTCGCTGCCCGGCCTCCGTCAGCGTCCGCGCCGCCTAAAACCGCATAGCGAAGCGGCGCTGAGGCTCGAGCGCGTCGATACTCAGCCGGGCGACGGCTCCGTCGCCTTGCGCCGGGTCTCGCTGCAGGTCCGCGGCGGCGAAATCCTCGGCGTCGCGGGCGTGTCCGGCAACGGACAACGCGAACTCGCTGACCTCGTCCTCGGGCTCGTCCGCCCGAGCCGCGGCGTGAAGACCTTGTGGGGCGAGGACGCGAGCGGCTGGTCGGTGGCGAAAATCCGCGCGCGCGGCGTCGCCAGCATTCCCGACGACCCGGCGACGCTGGCGCTCATCCCCGCCCTCGCCGTTCGCGAAAATCTCGGCCTCGGCTTCGGCCGGCGATACCACAGAGGCCTCGGGATCGATTGGCCGCGGCTCGTCGCGGACATGCAGAGAACCGCCGCGCGCCTCGGTCTGCCGCCGACTCCGCTCGAGGTCAGCGCCGCCAGGCTTTCCGGCGGCAACCCAGCAGCGCGTCGTGCTGACCCGCGAGCTCGCGCACGAGCCGAAGCTCATCGTCGCGCTCTATCCGACGCGCGGTCTCGACACGCGCAGCGCCGAGGGCGTTGCGCGCCGCGCTCCTCGAGGCGCGCGCCGCGGGCGCCGCCCTGCTCCTGTTCTCGGAGGAGCTCGACGAATTGTTCGCCGTCAGCGACCGGATCATCGTGCATGCGCGACGGCGCCGTCGCCGGCGAGTTCGCGCCCGACGTCGTTCGCCTCCGAAAGGATCGGGCCGTGCATGGCGGGAGCGGCCGATGCCGCGTGAGCTTTCGCCCGCGCGATGGGCGCCGGCGGCCCTCGGCCATGCGGCAGGGCGCGGGGCGCGCCTTCATCGTCGTCGCCGCGGCGTCGGCGGTCTTCGCGGCTCTCCTCATCGTCGACGGCAAGGATCCGCTGCGCGCCTATCGCGACACCCTCGTCTATGTCTTCGGCAATTCTTACGGCTTCTCCGAGCTCTTCGTGCGGATGTCGCCGCTCATCCTGACTTCGCGTCGCGGTCGCCGCGCCGAGCCGTCTCGGCCTCATCAACGTCGGCGGCGAGGGGCAGCTCTACATGGGCGCCTGGCTCGCGACCGCGGGCGCGCTGCGCTTCGCCGACTGGCCGGCGTGGGCGCTGCTGCCGCTCATGACGGCGCTGGGCTTCCTCGGCGGCGCGCTATGGGCGGTGATCCCCGGCCTGCTCCGCGCGGCGAAGCTCGTCAACGAGACGATCTCGACGCTCCTGCTCAATTACGTCGCGCCGCTGATCGTCAGCTTCTTCATTTTCGGGCCGTGGCGAAGCTCGGAAAGCGCCTCCTATCCGGAGTCGCCCGCCTTCGTCGACGGCGGCGCGCCTGCCGACCCTCGACGGCACCCGGATCCATCTCGGGCTCGTCTACGGCCTCGTCTCGCTCTGCCTTTACGGCTTCGTCATGAGCCGCACCCGCTTCGGCCTGGAGATCCGGGCGATCGGCGGCGACGCCGAGGCGAGCCGCCGGCTCGGCATTCCCGTTTCCGCCTATATGATCGCAACCATGGCGGCGGCGGGCGGCGCGGCGGGGCTCGCCGGGATGGCCGAAGTCTCCGCCATCCAGGGCCGGCTCGTGGCTCAGCTCTCGCCAGGATACGGCTTCATGGGCTTCCTTGTCGCCTGGCTCGCCGGCGGCGGCGCCGTCGGCATCGTCGTGATGGCCTTCGTCTTCGCCGTCCTGAGCTCGATCGGCGACGTCCTGCAAATCACCCAGGGCGTGCCCTTTTCGGTGATCAACCTGCTCATGGCGGCGATCCTGTTCATCGTGCTCGTCGAGCGCGGCAAGGGCGGGGCGGCGATGAGCCCGCCGTTCTTCGTTGCGGCGCTGTCGAGCGCCATCCTTTCGGGCACGTCGCTGCTCTACGCCACGCTCGGCGAGCTCGTCGGCGAGCGCGCCGGCATCGTCAATCTCGGCCTCGAGGGCCTGATGCTGATCGGCGCCGCGACCGGCTTCGCCGCCGCCTCTCCGACGCTCAACCCCTACCTCGGCGTCGCTCGCGGCGGCGGTCGCCGGCGTCGGCGCCAATTGTATCTTCGGCTACGTCGTGATCTCCCGACACGCCAACCAGCTGGCGGCGGGACTGAGCCTCATGTTCTTCGGCCTCGGCGCAAGCGCCCTGATCGGCCGCCCGTTCGTCGGCGGGCTCGTCGTCGGCCTGCCGCGTCTGGGCGCCTTCGACGCCCTGGTCTGGCTCGCGCTGCCGACCGCGGCGCTGCTCTGGGGCGTTCTCGTTCCGCACCCGCTGGGGCCTCGCGCTGCGCGCGGTCGGCGAGGCGCCGGCGGTGGCGTTCGCCGCCGGGCGCCGCGCCTGACCTCATGCAGTACCAGGCGCTGGTCGTCGCCGGCGCGCTCGGCGGCGTCGCCGGCGCGCATCTGTCGCTGGCCGTCGCGCTGACCTGGGACGAAGGCATGACCGCGGGGCGTGGCTTCATCGCCATCGCCCTCGTCATCTTCGCCAGATGGAACCCGCTCTGGGCTGTCGTCGGCGCGCTGATCTTCGGCGGCGCTGAAGTCGCTGCAACTGGAGTTCCAGGCGCGCGGCGCTCGACGTCTCGCCGTTCCTGATGAACATGGTTCCCTACCTTCTGACCCTGCTGGTTCTGATCGTCTGGGGCTTGAGACGGCCGATCCGCCGCGCCCGCGGGGCTCGGCCGCACTTTTCTCGGCGTGGAATAGGCCGCCCGAAGCGACGCGAGGACTTTGCCATGACGAGACTGCGGCTCCTTCTCTTCGCCTTCTTCTCGCTGCTGGCGGCCTGGCCGGCGGCCGCCGCCGACAAGCTCGTCGTCGGCGCCATCTACGTCGGCTCGATCAACGACTACGGCTACAACCGCTCCATGCACGACGGCCTGATGGCGATGAAGGCGGCGCATTCCCGGCGTCACCGTGCTCGAGGCGGAAAACGTCCCCGAGATCGGCCGAAGCCGAACGCGTCATGGAAGGCATGATCCAGCAGGGCGCGAAGCTGATCTTCGCCACCAGCTTCGGCCATCAGCAATTCGCCTTCAACCTCGCCAAGAAGCATCCGGACGTGGTCTTCGAGCATGCCGGCGGCTGGATGCAGGCGGCCAACTTCGGCAACTTCTTCGGCGACACCCAGGCCGCCTGGTACCCGATGGGCGTGGCGGCGGGCCTGATGACCAAGAGCCAATACGCTCGGCTTCGTCGCCGGCGTGCCGATCGGCTATGTCATCGGCAACATCAACGCCTTCGCGCTCGGCGCCCGGTCGGTCAATCCCAAGGCCGAGGTGCGCGTCGTGGCGACCGGCAGCTGGTCCGACAAGGCGAAGGAAGCCGCGGCCACCAACGCGCTGATCGACGAGGGCGCCGACGTCATCGCCATGCATGTCGATTCGCCGGCGACCGTCATTCAGGTCGCCGAAAGCCGCGGCGTCTATTCGATCGGCTTTCAGTCGATCGAGGCCCGCGCGCTCGCGCCGAAGGGCTGGATCACCGGTCTCGGCTTCACCTGGGGGCCATTCATGACCGCGACCGCCAAGAGCGTGATGGACGGCACGTTCAAGCCGGCCATGGTGCGCGAGGGCCTCGGGCGAGATGATCGCCATTGCGCCGTTCGGCCCCGCGGTTCCGGAGAAGGTGCGCCAGGCGCGTCGACTGCGGCGGCCGACAAGGTCGAGAAGGGGTTCAATCCCTTCACCGGGCCGATCATCGACAATACCGGCGTCGTCCGCATCAAGGAGGGCGAAGCCTGGGGCGGCGACAAGATGGGAAGCTTCGACTGGTACGTCGCCGGCGTGATCGGAAAGGCGAAATAGCATGGCCGAGCCTCTCGATCCCGCCGCTTATGTCCCCGAGGCGGCGAAGGCCGTCGGCCTGACGATCGCGCCTCAAGACCTCGGCGACGTGATCGGCGCCTTCGCCGTGCTGGCGCGCGCTGCCGGCCAGCTCATGGCGACGCCTTTGCCCGAATCGCTCGTCGCCGCTTCCGTCTTCACCCCGGACGAAGGAGAGGCGCGATGACCCCGGGCAGTCTCGGCGAACTTGCGTCGTCAGTCCGCGCCCGCAAGCGGAGCGCGACGGAAGTCGTGAAGGAGGCGCTGGCGGCGATCGACAAGCGGAACGGCGCGATCAACGCCTTCACTGCAGTTACGGCGGAGCGGGCGCTGGCGGAGGCCGCGGCGGTCGACGCGGCGCTCGGAGCCGGGCGCGATCCCGGTGCGCTGGCCGGCGTTCCGTTCGCGGTGAAGAACCTCTACGACGTCGCCGGCCTCGCGACGATCGCCGGCTCGCGCATCGACCGCGACCGCCCGCCGGCCGCCCGCGACGCCGCCCTGGTGCGGCGTCTGAGCGCCGCGGGGGCGATCCTGGTCGGCGCCCTCAACATGGACGAGTACGCCTTCGGCTTCTCGACCGAGAACACGCACCACGGCCCGACCCGCAATCCGCACGATCCCTCGCGCATCGCCGGCGGCTCGTCCGGCGGCGCCGGCGCGGCGGTCGCCGCCTCGCTCGTTCCGCTGGCGCTGGGCTCCGACACCAACGGCTCGATCCGGGTGCCCGCGGCGCTCTGCGGAATCTTCGGACTGAGGCCGACCTTCGGCCGGCTGAGCCGCGCCGGCATGCGGCTCTTCGCCGCGAGCCTCGACGTCGGCGGCCCGTTCGCCCGCTCGGCCGAGGATCTCGCGCATCGCCTATGACGCGCTCCAGGGACAGGATCCGGAGGATCCGGCTTCAGCCGCCCGGGCCTCCGAGCCGGTCCTGCCAGCGCTCGCAAAGGGCGCGGACGGCCTGCGCATTGCGGTCGCGGCGGGCTACTACATGAGCCAGGGCGAGCCCGCGGCCTTCGCCGCGGTCGAGCGCGTCGCCGCCGCGCTCGGCGTCTCCCAGAGAATCGAGCTGCCGTCGCCCGGCCTTGGCCGGGCCGCGGCGATGATCATGACCTCGGTCGAGGGCGCCGAACTGCATCTCGCCGATCTCACCGTGAGATCCGAGGACTTCGATCCGAAGACGCGCGCCCGCTTCCTCGCCGGCGCGCTCGTCCCCGGCGCCTGGTACGTGCATGCCGAGCGCTTGCGCCGCTGGTACTGCCGCCAGATGGCCGAACTCTTCGCCAAGGTCGATGTCATCCTGACCCCGGTCACGCCTTATTCGGCGTTTCCGATCGGTCAGGGGTGGATCGAACTCAACGGCGCGCGCCTGCCGGCGGCCGGCCATCTCGGCGTCTTCACCCAGCCGATCTCCTTCGCCGGCCTGCCGGCAGTCGCCGCGCCGGTCGCCGATCCGGGTTCCCTGCCGCTCGGCGTCCAGATCGTCGCCGCGCCGTGGCGCGAGGATCTGGCGCTAAGGGTCGCCGCGGCGGCCGAAAAGCTCGGCGTCGTCGCCGCGCCTTCCCCTCCCGCGCTCCCCGTTGAGGTTCCTGCCCGATGATCGAGATCAACATCCCCGAAGTGGTCGCCGAAGTCACGGAAGCCTTCGCCCGCTACGAGAAGGCGCTGGTCGCCAACGATGTCGCCGAGCTCGACCGGCTCTTCTGGGCGAGCCCTTACACGCTACGCTTCGGCATCGGCGAGAATCTCTATGGCGCCGACGCCATCGCCGCCTTTCGCGCCGGCCGGCCGGCGATCGACCTGACCCGGCGCCTGATCAACACCGTGATCACCACCTACGGCCGCGACGTCGCCACCGCCAACACCGAATTCAAGCGCATCGGCGCGACGACGACCGGACGCCAGAGCCAGGTCTGGCTCCGCACCGACCTCGGCTGGCAGGTGGCCGCCGCCCACGTCAGCCTGATGCCCCAGCCGACCCCGGCACCGGCGACGGCGCGGGGGTGAGCTTCGCGAGACGGCGGCTTTCGGGGGAACTGGCCGGACCCGCCGAACCAGGTCCGCGCCATTTGCCAGATAACGATTACACCAATCACACCGACGATTGGGATCCGATGAAGGCCGAGAGCAATCCGCCAGGCACGGGGTTTCGTTCGACGAGGCGATGGCGGTTTTTCACGATCCGCTCGCGCTGTCGCGGCCGGACGAAGACCATGGCGCGAATGAGGAACCGTAGGTTACGCTGGGCCGGGGCGGCCTCGTGGCCCGCGTCAGCAATCTCAGGGGCGTTTGCGTCCCCGCCCCCCTTGCGGGGGCGGGACAGGGTGGGGGGTCGCGCCATGCCGAAGTCATTGACGCCCCTTGCCCGGACCCTGCGCCGTAACGCGACCCGCGCTGAGCGCCGGCTTTGGCAGGGGCCTCCGACGGGAGCAGGTCGCCGGCTTCCGGTTCCGCCGCCAGGTCATTCTCGGCCGCCTCATCGTCGACTTCGCTTGCCTTGACGCGCGGATCATCGTGGAGGTCGACGGGGCGACGCATTCCACTGACGAAGAGATCGCCCGCGACGCCGCGCGCTCGGCCACGCTCGCTGCCGAGGGATTTGACATTCTGCGTTTTACCAACGAGGATGTGTACTGCAATCTGGACGGCGTGCTTGAGACAATCCGGGTCAGACTCACGGAATTGAGGCCGCGTATTGACGACTCTGCGATTTGAGTTCGGCGCGACCCCCCACCCCAACCCGCCCCCGCAAGGGGGGGCGGGAGTTCGCCGGGCGCCGCCAGTTCGGCGCGGAGGCCGACCAGGCGCTGGAGCCGGCAAAAAGGACCCTCGCTTGAAGGACGAGTATGACTTTTCCTCCGCAGCCCGCGGCAAATTCGATCGACCGGACGCGCAGGTGCTCGCCTGGCTCGCCGAACGCGCCAGGGCGCGCGGCGTCTCGCTCAATCAACGATCTCCTGAGAAAGGACATCGCCTTGATCGAAACGGTAAAGTGAGCCCAGCAAGGTGCCGCGCTGGGGTTCTCCGGGCTCGAAGGCCGCCGGCGCGGCCGACTAGAAGGAAGGGCGGCAATGCCGCGCACGCCGGGTTGAGCAAAGCGTCGCGCGCTACGCGGAGGATCGTTGCCCGTCAGCCGCCGCGACGATAGGCTCGCCCGATGGAAGGCGACGCCTCTTTCCCCGTGTTCGATCTCGGCCGGTTCGAGGCGGCCTCGCCGGCGGACAAGCGGGCGCTCGGGGCCGAGATCGACGCCATCTGCCGGGCGACCGGCTTTCTCGCCGTCGCCGGCCACGGCGTGCCCCAGGCGACGATCGACGCGGCTTGGGCGAAAGCTGCGGCCTTCTTCTCGCTGCCGCCCGAGCAGAAGGAGGCGGCGAAGGCCCCCTACCCCGGCTATCCTTACGGCTATCTCGCGCCGGACACCGAATCGCTCGCCCGCTCGCGCGGGCTCGCCGCGCCGCCGGACAAGAAGGAAAGCTTCAACGGCGGTCCGGCGCGGGCGCCCGCCGGCCTCGCCGATCCCGAGGCGCTCGGCTTCTGTTTCGCCCCGACCATCTGCCCCGACGCGCCCGAGGGATTCCGCGCGGCGTGGAGCGCCTATTATTCCGCGATGGAGGATCTCGCGGCCCGGATCATGCGCGCCTTCGCGGTCGCGCTGAACCTGCCGGACAATTTCTTCTCGCCCTTTATCGACGCGCCGGTCAGCGCGCTGCGGGCGCTGAACTACCCCGCGCTCTCCGCCCCGCCGGCGCCGGGGCAGATGCGCGCCGGCGCGCACACCGATTACGGCAGCCTGACGATCCTTTTGCCCGAGGCCGGCTCGCGCGGGCTCGAGATCCTCGCCCCCGACGGCGCCTGGATCGAGGTCCGCCCGCGCCCCGGCGCCTTCGTCGTCAACCTCGGCGATCTCATGGCGCGCTGGACCAACGACCGCTGGACCTCGACCCTGCACCGCGTCGTGATGCCCGCCGACGGCGCCGCAGCGCGCCGCCAGTCCTTCGCCTTCTTCCACCAGCCCAACTGGAATGCCGAAATCACCGCCCTCGCCGCCTGCCTCGCCCCGGGCGAAACGCCGAAATACCCGCCGGTGCGCTCGGGGCCGTATCTCATGAGCAAGTTCAAGTCGACGACGACGTGAGGGCGGATTGCGCCGCCGATCCTCCGCGCCCCGCTTGAGCCGACTTGAGCCGGGAGAGGGTCGAGCCGCGCCGCCCGGTTCTAAACGTGCGAGCCGTACGGACCGAGGCCGCCGGCCAGCCACAGGATGACGAGGATCACGAGGACGAGCCCGAGCACGCCGCCGAGGCCAGGCCCTCCATATGTGCGATAGCCATAATATCCGCCCCCTCCGCCAAAAATCAGGAGAAGGACGATGATGAGGAGTAGGAGGCCCATGCCAAGCTCCAGCAGGATTTGGTCCGACACCCCGCCGGACCTAGTTGGCCCCAAACGCGCGCCGCCACGATTGGTTGCAGAGAAGCCGCAAAATTGTCGGGCCAGCGCGTAGCGTTAGCTGTTGGAAAACTGCCGGACTTTTTCCCCCAGTGGCGAAACCTCTACGGGGACCTGAGCGGCGAGGCTCGCAGGCCGGATGCCGAGCCTCTCCCCGTCATGGCGAGGAGCGAAGCGACGAAGCCATCCAGGGGCCGCGCGGACGTTGAGCCGTCATGGCGGAAAGCCCGTCTGGTCAGGCGGCATAGAGGGGCTCTGCGCCTGCCAAGATGCGGCGCCGGCGGATGTAGTTGCGGCTGGCCTCGATCGCGGTTCGACGCGGAAAAATCGCCTCGGCGTCATCGGCGTGCTGCAAAGAAACCGGCGTGCGACTCGAAAGCGCGATCGGCGAGCCGCCGCGCAGGCCTCCGACGCGGCCACCAACTAAAATCGACGTTTATTGGGTTAGATCAAACAGATGCAAGCTTCTTTACATGTAGCCCGGCAAGGAGCCTTGGCGTGCCCTCAGTGCGGCGTTGCGCCTTCCCACGCCGCCATCAGCTCAAATCGGCGTTTATTAGGCCAAATCAAAGAGATGCAAGCTTCTTTGCATGCGTCCGGCGAAGGGGGCGATTTTCCCTTTTTTCGCTCCCCGACCCACCCGTTGTCGCCCTGCTGCCCGGCGAAACAGGCGCCGTTATGCGCCTGTTATTGTCCGCCTTGCTTTCTCCCGCCGAATAGCCGGATCGTCTCGGAAGCCCTTGTAAAGGAACGCTTCTTTCGCTCCCGTCCGGGCCGAGAGGCGCGCCCTTCTGCTTTTTCTCCCCTGTTGGCAGGGAGAAACAGGCGAAGCGCGCGGCCGAACTCTGGGCGATCTCCCTTGGCGTCGAGGCGACCTTTTCCCACGCGACGTCCCAACGCTTTCGACACGCCGTCAACGGCTCACTCGCGTTCGTGTTGCCTGCGCACGCCTCGCGGCCCATTGCCAGAGCAAGCGCAACCTCATCCGGCTTCGCTGCCCGCGCCATACCGATGCAGGCTCAGTCCGTGCGCCTTGAGCCAGGCTTCGGCGCGATCCGTGTCCGGGCAGACCCGGCGCAGGAGGCTCCAGAACCTCGCCGAATGGTTGAGGTGGACGAGATGGGCGACCTCGTGCGCGGCGAGGTAGTCGAGGACGAAGGGCGGAGCGAGGATGAGCCGCCAGGAGAAGCTGAGCCGGCCCCCCGACGAGCAGGAGCCCCAACGGCTCACCGTGTCGCGCACCGCGATGTTGCGCGGCCTGACCCCGATCGCCCGGGCGTGGCGCTGAACCGCGGCCTCGATGTCCTTGCGCGCCTCGCGCTTCAGGAAATCGGCGACGCGGCGACGCACATGCGGCCGTTCGCCGGCGACGCAGATGAGCGGTCCGCCGCTCCCCTTTTCGAGCCAGACCACGCCGCGCGCGCCCGGCCGGTGGACGATCGTGTGATCGACGCCGCGCAACGGCGCCGTCTCCTCCGGCTCGAAGGCGACGAGCCGCGGCAGCCGGGCGAGGCGCACGCCAATCCAGGCGGAATGGCGCTCGGCGAATTCCCGCGCCGCTTTCAGCGGCGCGCGCGCCGGCATGGTCAACAGCACGTCGCGGCTCGCCGTCCGCACCCTCAGGGTGAAGCGGCGCGAACGGGCCGAGCGCTTGAGCGCGATGCGATGGACCTCGCCGTTGTGCGCAATCTCGAGATGCGCCGGCTCCGGCGTCGCGCGCTCGATGAGACGCAGCATTCGGCCAAGTCGCATGGCGGAAACGTGCCTTTCCCCGATGATTCCCGACGCTGGAACCTAATCCAGCGGGGCGCTGAGTCGCCAGCGTTATTCAGCGCAGCGTGAGCGCCGGGCGCGGCGCGGGCTTCAAGAGCGTCGGCAGCCCGGCGGCGACGAAGACGACCGCGTCGCAGGCCCGCGCGATCTCGGCATTGGCCCGCCCCTGCGCGTCGCGAAAGGCCCGGCCGAGTTGGCGCTCCGGCACGATGCCGAGGCCGACCTCGTTGGAGACGAGCGCCACCGGCCCCGCGAGCGCGCCGATCGCCGCGGCGAGACGGGCGATTTCCGGCTCGACCTCGCGTCCGGCCAGCATGAGGTTCGAAAGCCACAAGGTCAGGCAGTCGACGAGCACCGCCCGGCCGGGTCGCGCCTCGGCTCGAAGCGCCTCAGCGAGCGCCAGCGGTTCCTCGCGGGTCGTCCAGCCCCGCGCCCCGGTCAGCCCGGTGGCGGGCGATGCGCGCCGCCATTTCCGCATCGCCCGCCTCGCCCGTCGCGAGATAGAGGCGCTCGGGCGCGGCCGCTTCGACGAGGGCTTGCGCGTAGGCGCTTTTGCCTGAGCGCGCGCCGCCGAGAACGAGGACGCTGCGGGCGCCGACCGGGGTGGGGGCCAACTCCGGCATCGCTTATCCGGCGAAATCGAGCGGGCGCGTCCCCGGCCCGCAGATGAGAAAGCGCTCAGTCGGCATCCACCATACCTCGTCCGGCTGAAACCGGGCGATCGCGTTCCAGTCGAAGCCGCAATGCTGATGGTCGAGCCACACCACCTTCCCGGCGCGCTGCAGCAGCATCTCGGCGAAATATTCGCCGGTGAACGAATCGCCGATGATCATGATCGTCGGCCCCGGCTTGCCGGAGGTCTCGACGAAGTCGCCGTAAGGATCGGAGGTCAGGAGCTCCTTCTTGCCGGGCGGCAGCGCCAGCTGCTCGATCTCCTCCGTCACGTTGTCCTGCACGCCCAGCATCCGCGCGAGATCGCCGCCTCTGCGCGCCGTCGGCGGCGACAATGCCGAGCGGGGGTCGAGCCGCCAGCCGGCTCGCCCGTCCGCTTCGACGATGGCGTCGAAGGCCGCGAGCGCGCCGCGCGCGGTCCAGTGCGAGTCGTGTCGGAAGTAGGCCGGCCCTTCGGCGCGCGCCCGCAGCATCGCCGGCCTGAGATCGACGGCGGCGACGCCGTGCGCGGCGAGCCCAGCCAGGTAGAGGTCGTATTCCGTCTTTTTTCCCGCGTTCTGCGCCCATTCCGGCAGATCGTCCGGGTAGATCGTGGCGGCGTTCGGCGGCGAAGCCACGAGAAAGCGGACGCCGTGGCGCTTGAGATCGTCCCGCATCGCCGCGATGAGCGCAACCGTGTCGGCGACGCGCTGGTCGCGCAGGATGAGCCCGGCGCTCTGGCGCACCGTCTCCTCGCCGAGGTAGAACATCCGCCCGTCGCGACCGACAAGCACCGTATCGTTTCCCATGCCCAGCATTGGCTTGGTCAGATCCTTGTGCGCGCGAATGAGCGCCTGGCGCAAACCGAAATGGTCCCTGATGTAGGCGTCGACGGCGTCAGGCAGCGCCAGCCACGCGCCGGCGGATCGAGGCAAACCTGGCGCCGGCGCCAATCTCCGCCCTTCCCTCAGAACCGCAGCGGGACTGTCGGGATGCACCAGGCCGATGACCAGCGGCGTCGCCAGCAGCGCCAATGCGAGCGGCGCGAACCATCGGCGATGGCGCGACAGCATCCGGCCGGCGCTCGCGGCAGCCTGCATTTCAGCCGGCGAAATTTAGCGGGTGGGCGCCCGGGTCGCAGACGAGGAAGCGCTCGGTCGGCGCCCACCAGACCTCGTCCGGGCGGAATTTGTCGATGAGCTTCCAGTCGAAGCCGCACTGATGGTGATGAATCCAGATCGCCCGCCCAGCGTGCTGCGACAGCATCAGCGGAAAATAGCCGGCGGTGAAGGAGTCGCCGATGACCATGACGGTCGGTCCGGGCCTGCCCGTCGTGATCACATGGTCCGGCATCACGTCCGACGACAGCGCCACGTCATCGCCCGCGTGCGGCAGCTTCAGCGTCTCTTCCGTCTCCGTCACGTCGTCCTGGACGCCGAGCACGCGCGCAGCATCGCCGCCTTTCAGCACTCTCGACGGACCGAGCGCGGTCGCAGGATCGATGCGCCAGCCGGGATGCCCATCCGCCTTGACCACCGCGTTGAAGCCCGCCAGGGCGCCCCGGGCGGTCCAGTGCGTGTCATGGATGAGATAGGCTTCTTCTCCTTCTGCGCGGACCGCCTGCATGACCGGACGCAAGTCGATCGTCTTGATGCCCCGCGCCGCGAGCTTCTGGAGAAAGAGGTCGTATTCGGTGTTCTTGCCCCGGTTCTGCGCCCAGAAGGGAAGATCGTCCTGGTAGATGGTCGAGGAATTCGGTGGCGGCGCCACAAGAAAGCTGATTCCGCGGTTGGCGAGCGCGTCCCTCATCCGGGCAAGCATGTCGACCGCGTCGCCGACCTTCTGGTCGCGCACGACAAGCCCGGCGCTTTGGCGCACCGCCTCCCGGCCGAGATAGAACATGCGCCCGTCGCGGCCGATCAGTATCGACTCGTTTCCGAACAGCACTGGATGGGACAAATCCCGGTGGGTCCGGATCATCCGCTCGCGCAGGCCGAAGTGATCCTGGAGATAGGCGTCGACCTCTTTCGGAAACGCGTCCAATCCTTCCCAGCTTTCGGGGGCCTGCGGCGCGGGCGCGAGCCTGCGCCCCTCCTTGTAGACCTCTGCGGGGCTGTCCGGCAGGACCATCCCCCAGACCAGCGGCGTCGCCAGCAGGAGGAGGCTCAGAACGGCGAAGAAGCGGCGGTGGCGAAGCAGCATGCCGATTTCAGAACTTGAAATACAGGAACGGGCTATAAGCGCCCGAGGCGACGGCGATCATCGAGAAGATCAGGAGCGCAAACGTCCAGCCGGTGTCGGCCGCGGCGCGCAGGACGAGCGGCGCGGACAGGCGCGGCAGCCAGCGGGGCAGCACGGCGAGCGCGCAGCCGATGATCAGCGTTGCGATCGCCCGCTCGTTCAGGGCGTCGTGCATGTCGAAGCTGATGTCGCCGAGGCCGTTGAGGCCGACGAGGCTCGCGTAGTAGTCGAGCGCCGTCGGCAGATCGGCGGCGCGGAACAGCACCCAGCCGCCCATGACCGCAAGAAGCGCGTAGGCCCAGCGCGCCCAAAGCGGGGTCCGCCTGAGCAACGGACCGAGGCCGAGGCGCTCGACGACGAGAAAGGCGCCGTGCCAGACGCCCCACAAGAGGAAGGTCCAGTTGGCGCCGTGCCAGGCGCCGCAGAGGACGAAGACGGTGACGAGATTGCGGTAGGTCTGAAGGTCGCCGCCGCGGTTTCCGCCGAGCGGGATGTAGAGATAATCGCGCAGCCACGACGACAGCGACATGTGCCAGCGCCGCCAGAACTCGGTGATCGAGAGCGACGTGTAGGGCATGCGGAAGTTGCGCGGAAAGGTGAAGCCGAGCACGATGCCGAGCCCGATCGCCATGTTGGAATAGCCGGCGAAGTCGAAATAGATCTGGATCGTATAGGCGATGAGGCCGATCCAAGCCTCGGGCAGCGAACGGCCGGGGACGTGATCGAACGCGACCTGGGCGAGCGGCGCGACGACGTCGGCGATCAGCACCTTTTGCGCCAGGCCGACGATGAAGATGCGCGCGCCGACCGAAGCGCGCCCGAGGGTCGCTCGGCGCGCGTCGAGCTGGCGGGCGACGGTCTTGTATCGGACGATCGGCCCCGCCACCAGCTGCGGGAAGAGGGAAATATAGAGCGCCACATCGATCGGATTGCGGTTGGCGCGGAAACGCCGCCGGTAGACGTCGATGATGTAGGACAGGCAGTGGAAGGTGAAAAAGGAAATGCCGAGCGGCAGACGCGATGTTCGTCGGGCCGAAGCGCCAGCCGACCGGCGCGATGAGCGCCGAAACATTGGCGGTGACGAAGTTCGCGTATTTGAAGACGCCGAGGACGAGGAGGTTGACCGCCACCGCCGCAGCCAGCGCATAAGTCCGCTCCGTGCCGTCGTTCCTGTCGATGGCGATCGCCGCGGCGTAGTTGAAGGCGATGGCGAAGAGGAGGATCGGCAGGAAGCGGGGATCGCTCCAGGCATAGAAGACGAGCGAGAAGGTCAGCGTGACGACGTTCTTGCCGACGATGGTCGGCGTCAGGAAATAGCAGGCGATGAAGATGGGCAGGAAATAGAAGAGGAACGTGATCGAGGAAAACACCATTTCCGCTTCGACTCGCTCCTTTTTGACGCCTGTCCCGTCACGGGCTGCAGTCCGTCACCCGGCGCTCATAGCCCTACCCCGCATCGGCCGCAAAGAATCCATCCCGGTGGCGAAAATTAGGCGTGCGCCCTCGGTCCCATCTGACCCTCAGCGCCTCGAGCCCGTGGAAATGGTACGCGTCGCGATAGCGGGGAGGTTCGGCGAGCCTGAGGCCGGGCAGCCTGGCAAAGAGGATCGGCAGGGCGACCGCGAGTTCGAGCCGCGCCAGCGGCGCCCCGACGCAGAAGTGGATTCCGGCGCCGAAGGCGACATGCGGGTTCGGATTGCGCTCGGCGTCGAAGGCGTCCGGGTCCGGGAAACGCTCCGGGTCTCGGTTCGCCGCGCCGAGCAGCAGGCCCACTCTTTCGCCTTTCCGCAGCGCAATTCCGGCGAACTCGAGGTCTTCCAGGGCGTAGCGCTGAAAGAGATGCAGCGGCGGATCGAGCCTCAACAATTCCTCGATCGTCGCGGCGCGGCTCCCGTCCGTCGCAAACGCTGCCGCGGGGTCGAGCCCACGCTCGAGCATCGCCTTGATCCCCGCGCCGATCGCATGCACCGTCGCCTCGTGGCCGGCGTTGAGCAGGAGAATGCAGGTGGTGACGAGCTCGTCCTCGCTGAGCCGGCCGTCGCCGCTTTCGGCGACGATGAGCTGGCTGATGAGGTCGTCCCTGAGGTCGGAGCGGCGGGCGCGAGCGTAAGACCGAATGAATTCGGCGAAGTCGCGCGACGCCGCCGCGGCGCGCTCTTCGACCGCGGCGGTGACGCCGAACTGGTACATCGCCACCATGCGATGCGACCAATCGAGCATCTGCGGCCCCAGGTCGCGCGGCACGCCGAGCAGATCGGCGATCACAGCGACCGGGATCGGCGTCGCGAAGGCCTCGATAAGATCGGCCGAACCTTGACGGGCGAAAGCGTCGATCTGCAAGTGCGCCAACGCCGCCACGCGCGGACCGAGCTTCTCGATCTGGCGGGAAACGAAGGCGCGGTTGACGAGGCTTCTCAGCCGCGTGTGCTCGGGCGGCTCGAGCTCGAGGATCGAATGGCGCTCGAGCCCGTCGAACGGCGCAAGATGGGGCTTCGGCGGCGGCCAGCCGAGCGCCTCGCGGCTCATCACATGCAGGATCTGACGGCCGAAGCGCCTGTCGCGCAGAATCGCCGAGACGTCGGCATGCGCCGCGAAGCACCAGAAGCCGTAGTCCTCCCAGAAGAAGACGGGCGACGCGGCGCGGATCGCCCGATAGGCCGGATAGGGATCGCTGAAGAACTCGGGATCGCGCGGGTCGAGCCGGACTCGACGCGCCGAGATTGCGGGCTTCATGCTTGAGCCTTAGCCGAGCGGATAGGCCGCCTCAACCAGATAGGGACCGCCGCCGGAACCGTCGCGGGCCGAAAAGAGGACGAAGCGCTCGGCAACGAAGGCCTCGACCGGCAGCGCTCCGCGTGACGCGAGATAGTCGGCGACCGCGGCCGGGCGGACACCGCGCAGGCGGGCCAGCGTCACGTGCGGCAGGAATTTCCGCGTCTCGGGCAGAATGCCGAGGCGCCTGAGGCGCCGCTCCTGTTCGGCCTGCAGGTCCATCAATGCCGGCTCCGCCTTGACCCGGGCGACGATCGCGCGCGGCTTGTCGCCGCCGAACCAGCTAAGCCCCTCGAAACGGACGGAGGCCTGGGGGCGGCGGATGTCGTTCAGCGTCTCCGCGATGTCGTGCGCGGCGCGTGGGTCGACGTCGCCGATGAAGCGCAAGGTGATATGATAGTCCTCGGGCGCGAGCCAGCGCGCGCCGATCACGCCTCCGCGCCCGAGTGAAATCTGGTCGACGACGCCCTCCGGCAACTCGAGTCCAGTGAACAGGCGAGGCATCGGCGGCTCCGGCGGACCCGCGAGACTAGAGCAAATCAACACCTCGAGGAATCGGGCCGCGATCCTGCACGGGAAAGCTGGCGCCTCCCCTCCAAGTCTCGCTCCCGCTCAGTGCCCGCTGTCGTCGGAGCCCCGGGTCGCTTCGAACAGGAACCAGGTTCGCCGTTCGGTTTCGTCGATCCAGACTTCGAGAAGGCTCGCCGTCGCGACGTCGCCATTGTCGTCGCAAAGCTCGTGCGTCTTGCGCATCGATGCGGCGAACGCCTGGTTGTCTTGCACGAGTTCGCTCAGCATCGCCAGCGGCCCGACGAAGGGCTGGTCGTCGTCCTTGATCGACTGTAGCTTGCCGATATGGCCGATCGAGCGCAGCGTCGTCTGCCCGAGCTTGCGCACGCGCTCGGCAAGGGGGTCGATCATCTCGAAAATCTGGGTACCCTGCTCGTCGAGCAGCAGGTGATAGTCGCGGAAGTGCGGCCCGCTCATGTGCCAGTGAAAATTCTTCGTCTTGACGTAAAGCGCGAAGGCGTCGGCGGCGAGTCCGTTCAACGAGGCGGCGATCGACTTGACGCCGTTCTCTGAAATGTCGGTCGGCGTCGCGAGAGCGCTCTTGACCTGGCCGCCGTTGCTGGATTTGTCCGTCTTGCTCATTGCGCGTTCCTTTATCGAGGGGAGCCGCCAAGGCGGCAAGCGCTCAACGCTTCATTCGGCGGCGAAGTTCCTGCTTCCGTCCCAATGCCGACGCATTTCGCCTCAATCGCCGGTCTCCGCGCGAAGGCGCCCTTGGTTGATCGGTTACAAATGCGACGAATTCAGGCCTATGGGGGCGCTTGCGAGGCTCGCACCTCGCGGCCCTGTTCGATCCAGGCGCATCAGGTCGCGCTGATCCCGACTTCTGCCGCGAGCTCTTCGCGCCTCATGCCGGGCGTCCGTCGTCTGCCGCGAGGATCGGCCGGCCGAACCCGCTCGCGGTGCGCGCGTATGAACTGCCCAAGCAACCGTCGTTGCGCCGCGTCGAGCTTCATAGCGATTATAACAGGATAAACGTCAAAGTTTGTAACAGAATGAATTCAGGATACTGATGCATCGACGAAAGGACTTCTCGATGTCTGACGCGCACGAAACCCGGGTAGCCGCGCAGTTCGGGCCGCGCGCCAAAGCCTATGTGGACAGCGCCGTCCACGCGCGGGGGCCTGACCTCGAAGCGTTGGAGGCGATCGTCAGCGCGACCCGTCCTGACCGGGCCCTCGATCTCGGCGCCGGCGGCGGGCATGTCTCCTATTTGCTGGCGCGACATGCGCGATCCGTGGTCGCTGCGGACTTGTCGGCGGACATGCTCGCCGCGGTTCGCGCCACCGCGAGCGAGCGCCAGCTCTTCAACATCGAGACCGCGGAAGCGCCGGCGGAAAGGCTGCCGTTCGACGACGGCGTCTTCGACTTCGTTGCGTCCCGCTATTCCGCCCATCACTGGCGCGACTTCGCCGCCGGCCTGCGCGAGGCGCGCCGCGTCGCCCGACAAGGAGCCGGCGCGGTGTTCATCGACGCCTATGCGCCGGGGCTCGCTCTGCTCGATACGCATCTGCAGGCAGTCGAGCTCTTGCGGGACACCTCGCACGTTCGCGACTACACGGCGGCGGAATGGATCGCGGCGCTTGCGGCAGCGGGCTTCGCGCTCAAAGGCGTTCAGACCTTTCGCATCCGCATGGACTATCCGGTATGGATTGCGCGTATGCGCACTCCGGCCGAAAACGCCCGCGCGATACGAGTCCTGCAGGAGACGGCTGCCGGCGAAACGAAATCCCATTTCGAGATCGAATCCGATGGATCGTTCATGCTCGACGTATTGCTGATCGAGGCCAGAGCGGCATGATTCACCTCCAGCCCAACGCGCTTGCCGGCGCCGGCTTTTTGGCCGCGACCCGCCCTCCTACCCTCTTTCCTTCGAGATGAATTGCCGGAAGCGTTCGGATGTCGCGCCGGAGAACAGCGCGTCCGGTTCGCCCTCCGCCTCGACCAGCCCCTGATGCAGGAACATCACCCGCGTCGACACGTCGCGGGCGAAGGCCATTTCGTGGGTGACGACCAGCATGGTGCGGCCTTCGTCGGCGAGCGCCCGCATGACGCGCAGCACTTCGCCGACAAGCTCCGGATCGAGCGCCGAGGTCGGCTCGTCGAACAGCATCACCTTCGGCCGCATGGCGAGCGCGCGGGCGATTGCGGCGCGCTGCTGCTGGCCGCCCGAGAGATGGGCTGGGTAATGATTCGCCTTGTCGCCGATGCCGACTTTGGCGAGCAGGGCGTGCGCCTCGTCGACGCATTCGGCGCGCGGGCGCTTCTGCACATGCACCGGGGCCTCGATCAGGTTCTCCAGCACCGTCAGGTGCGACCAGAGATTGAAGCTCTGGAACACCATGCCGAGCTCGGAGCGGATGCGGTCGACCTGGCGCCGATCGGCCGGCTCGGCGAGGCCGTTGGCGCGCCGGCGCATCTTGATCGTCTCGCCGGCGACGGTGACGACGCCCTCGTCCGGCGTCTCGAGCAGGTTGATGCAGCGCAGGAACGTGCTCTTGCCTGAACCGGACGACCCAAGGATCGAGATCACGTCGCCGTCGTTGGCCGTGAGCGAAACGCCCTTCAGCACTTCGAGCACGCCGAAGCGCTTGCGCATTCCAACCACGGTGAGAGCGGGTGTCTCGGCGGACATGCTCGTTCCCTTCAAACCGGACGCGCCCGCAGGTGCGGCGAGAGCCAACGCTCAAGCCCGAGGAAGGCGGCGCCGATGGCGTAATTGACGACGAAATAGATGGCGCCCGCGAGAATCAGCGGCAGATAGGTGACGAGCGTGTCGTTGCGGATCTTCAGCGCGACGCTCAACACGTCCCAGAGCGTGATGAGCGAAACGAGCGCGGTCGCCTTGACCATCGAGATCATCTCCGTCGAATAAGCGGGCAAGGCGTGGCGCAGCGCGATCGGAAAGACGATGCGACGGAAGAGAAGCAGGCTCGACATGCCGCAGGCGCGCGCCGCCTCGACCTGTCCGTGCGGCACGGCGAGCAGCGCGCCGCGGAAGATCTCGGCCTGATAGCCGGCGGTGCAAAGCCCGAGCGCAAGCACGGCGCAATCGAACGGATCGCGCAGGAAAGGCCAGAAAATGCTGGCGCGGACGGCCGGAAGCGACGCCAGGCCATAGTAGACGATGAAGAGCTGGATCAGCAGCGGCGTGCCGCGAAAGACGGCGACATAGGCGCGCGCTATCGTTTGCAGCGGCTTCGAGCCGCTGACCCGCATCCAGGTCACGCCTGCCGCGACCAGCCCGCCGAGCACGACCGAGAGGAACCAGACCGACAGCGTCAGCGGCAGCGCGCCGATGAGCTTCGTGAAAGTCCTGGCGACGAAATCGAGGTCCATGCCCTTCACCCCGCGGCGCGGCGCATGCCGCGGGTGGCGCGGGCTTCCGCGACGTCGAACAGTCGGGTCGTGGCCAGCGTCATCACGAGATAGAGCGCGGCGCCGCCGAGATAAAAGGCGAAGGGCCGGTGGGTCGAGCCGGCGCCGACCTGGCTCACCCGCATGAGCTCAGTCAGGCCCGTCACCGAAATCAGCGAGGAATCCTTCAGCGCGACCTGCCAGAGGTTGCCGAGGCCCGGCAGGGCGAAGCGCAGCGCCTGCGGGGCGATGATGCGCCGGAACATCAGCGCCCGGTTCATGCCGACGCTGACCGCGGCCTCGAGTTCGCCTTTGGCGATCGCGAGGTAGGAGGCACGGAACACCTCGGCCTGATACGAGCCGGAAATGACGCCAACCGCGAGCGCGCCGGCGAGAAACGAGGGAACGCCGACGAATCCCTGGTAGCCGGCGAGATGCGCGGTGCTCGTCAGCAGGGTCGATGTGCCGAAATAGACGAAATAGACGACAAGCAGTTCCGGGAGACCGCGGAAGAGGGCCGCGTAGGTCTGGCCGATCGCGCCCGCGACCAGCGCTTTCGACAGTCGCGCCCAGGCGACAAGGGCGCCGATCGCCCCGCCAATCGCGAGCCCACAGGCGGAGACGAGCAGGGTCATCGCGGCGCCCTCCAGGAGGGCGAGACCCCAGCCGCCCGGGCCGAAGCTGAAGATGCCGAGCGCGCCCACGAGACCGCCAATCGTCAGGAAACGAGCCCGCGCCGCGTAGGGCGCGGGCCCTCGTCAGCCCGTTACGGCGTCGTGTCGATCTTGAACCACTTCATGCTGTACTTCTTCACCGATCCGTCGGCGAAGGCCGCGTCGAGCGCCTTGTTGAACATCGCCGTCAGATCGGCGTCCGACTTCCGGATTCCCATGCCTTCGCCGACGCCGAACGGGCCGCCGGTGAATTCGGGGCCGACGATGGCGAAGTCCTTGGCGTCGGGTTTGGCGACTGCCGCCGCGACCGTCGGATAGTCGTCGAGCGCCGCGTCGATGCGGCCGGACTTGAGGTCGAGGTCGCGATCGTCGGTGGTCTTGTACTCTTTGACCGTGGCGATGTCCTTCAGATATTTGTCGGCGAAATTCGCATGGGTGGTCGAGGACTGAACGCCGACCGTCTTGCCCTTCAAAGCCGCCTGGACCTCCTTGATCGCGGCCTCGCCGCCGGCCGGGTCTTTGGTGATATTGAAGACCTTTCCGGAATCGGGGAGCTTCGCCAGCGGGCTATCTTTCGGCGCCATGAAGGCGGCCGGGGAGGAGGCGTAGGGCTTCGAGAAGTCGATCTCCTTCTTGCGCTCGTCGGTGATCGACATGCCGTCCATAATGACGTCGAACTTGCCCGCCTTGAGACCCGGGATCATGCCGTCCCAGTCCTGCGCGATGATTTTGCACTCGACGCCCGCGCGCTTGCAGAGGTCGTCGGCGAGATCGACCTCGAAGCCGACAATCTTGCCGCTCGAATCGGTGAGGTTCCACGGATCGTAGGCGCCCTCCATGCCGATGACGACGGTCTTCCATTCCTTGGCGAAGGCGCCGGGCGCGAACGCCAGCGCGACCGCAAAAGACGCGCCTACGGCGCAGGTTTTGATGAATTTCCCGAGCATTCGCCCTCTCCCAATCCAATGCCGGACAAGCGGCCCTTGCCCGTTTTCTGACGGCCGACGGCGCCGGCTGCCTCAGTCTTACCGCTCCGCCGGTCGGTTGTGAACGACAGGAAGCGCTGAAATTATCCGCGCCTTCGTCCGGGTGCGCGACACTGCATCAGGCCGCCGCCTTTATCGACGCCGCGACCTTGTCCCTGATCTCGCCGATCTGGTTCTCGCTGATGATGAGCGGCGGCATCAGTTCGATCGTGTCGCCCGAAAGGCGCAGCATGATGCCCTGCTCGTGGAACGAATCCTCGAGCAGGCGGTAGCCGCGGAGCCCCGGACTGCCGGCTACCGGCGCAAGGTCGATCCCGCCGGTCAAGCCCACGCAGCGGATGTCGAGCACGTTCGGCAGGCCCTTCAAGCTCATGATCGCGTCGCACCACTTGGGCTCGAGCGCCTTCGCACGTTCGAACAGGCGCTCGTCGCGATAGACGTCCAGCGCCGCCAGGGCCGCGGCGCAGGCGAGCGGATGGCCGGAATAGGTATAGCCGTGGAAGAGCTCGATCGCGTGCTCGGGCCCGTGCATGAAGGCGTCGTAGATCCCCTTGCGAACGATGACGCCGCCCATCGGCACGGTCCCGGAGGTCACACCCTTGGCGAAGGTGATCATGTCGGGAACGACGCCGTAGCGCTCGGCGGCGAAGGGCGCGCCGAGACGGCCGAAGCCGGTGATCACCTCGTCGAAGATGAGCAGGATGCCATATTTGTCGCAGATCTGGCGCAGCCGTTGCAGATAGCCCTTGGGCGCCGGCAGGACGCCGGTCGAGCCCGCCATCGGCTCGACGATAACGGCGGCGATGGTCGAGGCGTCATGCAGGCCGACGATGCCTTCGAGCGCGTCGGCGAGATGGCCGCCCCACTCCGGCTCGCCCTTGGTGAAGGCCTGATGCTCGCGATTGTAGGTGGCCGGCAGATGGTCGACGCCGGCGAGGAGCGAGCCGAAGAACTTGCGGTTGTTGACCATGCCGCCGACCGAAATGCCGCCGAAGCCGACGCCGTGATAGCCGCGCTCGCGGCCGATCAGCCGCTGGCGGGAGCCAGCCCCACGCACGTTGTGATAGGCGATGGCGATCTTCAGCGCCGTGTCCGCGGCCTCCGAGCCCGAATTGGTGAAGAAGACGTGATCGAGGTCGCCCGGCGCCAGTTCGGCGAGGCGCGACGCCAGCTGGAACGCCTGCGGATGGGCGAACTGGAAGGTCGGCGAGAAATCGAGTTCGGCCGCCTGTCGCTGGATCGCGGTCACGATCGGCGACCCGGTTGTGGCCGGCGTTGCAGCACCAGAGCGCCGCCGTGGCGTCGAGGATCTCGCGCCCCTCGGGCGTGTAGTAGTGCATGTCCTTCGAGCGCGCGATGAGGCGCGGACGCTTCTTGAAGGCGCGGTTCGGCGTGAAGGGCAGCCAGAAGGCGGCGAGATCGTTGGGGACCTCAGCGCGCGTCGGCTCCTGCGGATGGACGAGGGTGGTCATTAAGGGCGCGCTCCTTGAGAACGGTATTCTTGGTTCGAACGGACGATGCCAGCCGGTCCGGCTCTTGTCCAGTTATGGCGGGTTTTTGCCTTTCGTGACGCGGGCGCCGGCGCCTGCCCGGCGATAATCGTCGGCGGAATACGCCGCGAGCTCCGGCGATAAGCGTTGACGCGCTGGGAAGGCTCGCGGATGCTCCCGCCACGTGGAACGCCCCGGGGCGGCAGGCGCCAGGTCGGAGCAAGCGCTCGGCTTCACGATGCCCTTATACGGAGTGAGCGATCATTTCGAGGCCCGCTCGGGAGGCTATCCGATGATGGGCTCGGGGAATCGAAATGAGCGCTGAAAAACTTGCCTTGTTCGTCGGGCTCGTCGTATTCGCCGGCGGCGCTGTCGGCCTTCTTCTTCAGCGCGTCCTCCCGGAACACTTCACCACTGGCGGGCCGCGCGACATGATCGGCGCGGTGTCGGGGCTGCTGACGCTGCTTTTGGCGCTGGTGCTCGGCCTCCTCATCTGGACCGCCTACGGCGTCTATTCGAGCCAGAACATCGCCGTCCAGACGCTCGCTGCGAAAGTTCTGCAGCTGGATTTCGCGCTCGCCGCATACGGCTCGGAAGCCGACGCGGGACGAGCCCAGCTTCGCCAAGACCTCGCCAAGACCGTGGACGAGATCTGGAACGCGAATCAGGGGGCCGCCGACTTTGCCGACCGAAACTTCACCGCCGCGATCGCCAATCTGGAGCACAAAGAGGGAGTTCTCGAGACGCTTTCGCCATCGACCGACGGGCAAAAACAGGCGCTCGCCGCCGCGGCGCAGACGGTCGACGCGATCGGCCAGGCGCGGCTGCAGATGTCCTTCGCGCTGCTCAGTCCGATTTCCTACCCGCTCCTTTTCACCGTGATCGGTTGGGCGGTGATCCTGTTCTGCGCCTACGGGCTGATGTCGAAGACGAGCCCGATGTCCTACATCGTCCTCTTCTTTGGCGCGCTCGCGGTCGCGACTGGCGTCTATCTGATCATCGACCTCAGCTTTCCCTATTCCGGCGTGTTTCGCGCATCCCCCGCGCCGCTCCAGCAGGTGCTCGCCCACATGAGTCGAAACCAGGGAGCGGTCGGCGGCAGCCGCTGACTTCTCCCCCGCCAATCCCGGGCAGGCGCGTCTATCGCCTACAACGACATTTGACCGCCTGAAACAGGAAACCTTTCCGCGTTCGCCGAATTGAAGAGCGGCAGCAGGAGAAGGAGCCGGATGTCATGGGCCTCGGCCGGTTGAAGAAGGGCGACCTCGTGGCGTGGCGGTCGAGCGGCGGCGAAAGCGTCGGACGCGTCATCAGAAAGCTGACCCGGCCAATGAAGATCCAGGGACGCAAGGTGGCGGCCTCGCAGGGAAGACCGGAATATCTGGTGCGCTCCGAAACGTCGGGCAGGCTGGCCGCCCATAAAGCCCGCGCGCTGAAGCCGCTCCCATGACGGTCCATTCCGAACATGGCGTCGTGCCGCCGCCGGCGGTCGCCGAAGCGGCCAGGAAGGGTCTCGAGTTGCATGAGAAGTTCAACCGCGGCGCGACGTCGGTCGGACTTCGGCGCGGCCGTCAACTCGCCGAGCGGCGCCCGGTGTCGTGGCGCGACATCGTCGCGATCAGCGCCTATTTCGCCCGCCACTCGGTCGACAGGAACACCAAATCGCATGTCTGGGGCGACGAGAACAACCCGTCCCCAGGCTATGTCGCCTGGCTGCTCTGGGGCGGCGATCCGGGGCGGGAATGGGCCGACGGGATGAAGGCCCGCGCGGAGGGAGCCCCTTTGGCGTCAGCGGCCAGGCCAAGCCTCACGCGCTAGGCGAACGACCATCAGCCGGCCGAAGCGGCGCTTTCGCCGCAGGCGCGCTCTTGCGTTTTCGCCCCTCCGCCAGGCGCTGCATCACGACATAGAAGGAGGGAACGAACACGACCACGAGACAGGTCGAGGCGATCATGCCGCTGAACACGGCGATGCCGATCGAACGCCGCGCCGCAGCGCCCGCTCCGGACGCCAGAACCAGCGGCAGCACGCCGAGGATGAAGGCAAAAGAGGTCATAACGATCGGGCGGAAGCGCAGGCGCGCAGCCTCCACCGCCCCAGCGAGGATCTCCTTGCCGGCGGCCCGCTGTTGGCGGGCGTATTCCACGATGAGGATGCCGTTCTTGCTGCCGAGCGCGATCAGCAGGATGATGCCGATCTGGGTATAAAGATTGTTGTCCGAGCCTTCGAAGTTGAGACCGGCGACCGTGCCGAGCAGCGCCAGCGGCACGGCGAGGAGCACGGCGAAGGGCAGGATCCAGCTCTCGTACTGTCCGGCAAGCACCAGATAGACCATCAGGATCGCGAAGCCGAAAATGTAATAGATCTGGCTGCCGACCGCCTTCTCCTGGAAGGACATGGCAGTCCAGTCGAAGCCTGTCCCCTTGGGGAGCGCCTGGGCGCCGACCTGATCCATGATGTCAAGCGCCTGGCCCGAGCTGAAGCCGGGCGCGGGCGAGCCGACGACAGTCGCGGTCGGGTAGAGATTGTAGAGGCTGATCAGCGGGGGGCCCGTCACCTCGTTGACCTCGACCACCGTACCGATCGGCGTCATCGTTCCGTTGCCCGCCCTGACCTTGAGATTGCGCATGTCGTCGACCGAGGCGCGCTTGTCTGCGCTCGCCTGGGTGTAGATTTGGAAGACATGACCGAACTTGTTGAACTGCGCGACATAGTTCGAGCCGACATAGCCGGACAGGGCGGCGAAAACCTGGCCGACTGTGATCCCGAGCGCCTCGGCCTTCGTCCTGTCGACCACGACCGAGAATTGCGGCGCGCCGGCGCGGAAGGTCGTGGCGAGCCGCTGCAGGCCGGATTGCGCGTTTCCGTCCGCGACCACGGTGTTGGCCAGGCTTTGCAGAAGGTCGTAGTCGAAATCGCCGTTGCGGATCTCGACCTGCATCGTGAAGCCGCCGACATTGCCGACGCCCTGGATCGGCGGCGGCAGCACCGCGAAGGAGAAGGCTTCGGGAATCGATTGCAGGGCCCCGTTGATGCGCCGTTGGATCGACTCCTGGTCTTGCCCCGCCTCCTTGAGGCGGGCGTCCCAGTCCTTAAGCACGACGAAGGCGACGCCAGCGTTGGCGAGGCTGGCGCGATTGTCGAGGATTGAGATGCCGCTCACCGTCACGACATGCTCGACGCCGGGCACCTTTGCCGCGAGGTCGTGGATCTTCGCCAGGACCGCGTCCGTGCGCTCCTTCGACGCGCCGTCCGGCAGTTGCGCGACGACGATCATGTAGCCCTGATCCTCGGTCGGAAGAAATCCGGTCGGCACGCGGGTGAGCGCCCAGATCGCGAAGACAACGAGGGCGAGCGCCAGGCAGACCATGAGCAAGGCGCGCCGGGTCATCCAGCTCATCAACCGGACATAGCCGTGCTCCGCCGCGAAATAGACCCTGTTGAAGCCGCGATAGAAAATGTTTCGCCTCTCCGGCGGCGCGGGGGGTCTCAGCCAGAGGGCGCTCTGGGTCGGCTTCAGGGTCATCGCGTTGATCGCGCTGATGAGGGCGGTGGCGGCGATCACCAGCGCGAACTGGCGGAAGAGTTGCCCAGTGAGGCCGGGCAGGAACGCAGCGGGGATGAACACCGACATCAGCACCAGGGTGATGCCGATCACCGGTCCGGTCAGTTCGTCCATCGCTCTGGCGGCCGCCTCGCGGCCCGGGATGCCCTGTTCGACATAGCGCGACACGCCTTCGACGATGACGATCGCGTCGTCGACGACGATGCCGATGACGAGCACGATGGCGAACAGCGTGGGAAGATTGACCGAGAAGCCGAGCGCCGCCATAGCGGCGAAGGCGCCGATGATCGTCACCGGCACGGTCGTTGCGGGCACCAGCATCGCCCGCCAGTCCTGCAGGAAGACGAGAATGACGATCAGCACGAGGATGCCCGCCTCGATCAGCGTGCGCCAGACTTCGCGGATCGCGGCTTTGACGAATTTCGTCGTGTCGTAGGGGATGATATATTCGAGCCCCTCGGGGAAGCTTTTCTTGAGCTCCTCCATTTTGTCGTAAACCTCTTTGGAGACGGCGACCGCGTTGGCCTCGGGCAAGAGGGAGACGGCGATGCCGGCCGCCGGCCGGCCGTCGAGATTGAACAATTCGCTGTAGGTCTGGGCCCCGAGCTCCACCCGGCCGACGTCACGGACCCGTGTGATTCGCCCCCCGGCGCCTGGTTCGACTTTGACGATGAGGTTCTCGAAATCGGGCGCCTCGCTGAGGCGGCCATTGAGGTTCAGCGTATATTGGAAATCCTGCCCCTTCACGGCTGGCGGCGCGCCGATCTGGCCGGCCGCGACCTCCTGGCTCTGCTGCTGGATGATGCCGATGACGTCCTGCGGGATGAGGCCGCGCGCCTGCATGAGGTTAGGATCCAGCCAGACGCGCATCGCGTACTGCCCAGCGCCGAGCACTGAGACGTCGCCGACGCCGTTGAGGCGCTCGAGCTCATTCTGGACGTTGATGACGGCGTAATTCGCAAGGAACAGGCTATCGAAGCGGCTGTCGGGCGACCTCAGCGCGACGAATTCGAGGATCGACGTCGATTGCTTCTTGGTCGTCACGCCCTGGATCTGCACTTCCGCGGGCAACGACGAGAGTGCGGCCGAGACCCGGTTCTGCACCAGGATCTCGTCCTCGTCGGCGTTGGTGCCGATGGCGAAAGTGACGGTGAGATTGTAGGTGCCGTCGCTGGCGCTCGTCGACTGCATGTAGAGCATGTTCTCGACGCCGTTGACGTTCTGCTCGATCGGCAGCGCGACGGTGTTGACCAGCGTCGAAGCGCTCGCGCCCGGATAGCGCGTCGTCACCTGCACGGTCGGAGGCACAACGTTTGGATATTGCGAGGTCGGCAGGTTGACGAGCGCGACGAGCCCGATGACGACGAAGAACAGCGCCAGAACATTGGCGAGGACCGGCCGGTCGATGAAGAACCGGGAGATCATGGGCGTTTCCCCCGCGATGTCACTTCGCCCGCTCCGTCGCGGCCGGTTTCGAAGGGTCAGAGGGCGCCGCTGGGGCGCTGTCTTGATTGGCGGCTGCCGCGCTGAGCTTCGTTTGCTGGGGATTGACCTTCGCGCCAGGGATCGCCCGCTGGACGCCCTCGGTCACGACCCAGTCGGCGGAATCGATCCCGGATTCGATGATCCGGTAAGGCCCCTCGCGATCGCCCGTCCTGACGATCTTGCGCTGGACGACGTTGTCGGGCCCAACCACCAGCAGATAACGCCCCTCCTGGCTCGTTCCAATCGCCGGATCGGGCACGAGAATGGCGTTGTTCAGCCTGGTGATCGGCGTGCGCACCCGGACGAAGAGACCGGGCAGCAGTCTGCGGTCCTTATTGTCGAAAATGGCGCGGACTTCCAGCGTACCGGTCGAGGCGTCCACCTGTGGCGAAGCGTAGTCCATATGGCCTTGGTGCGGAAAGCCGTCCTCGCCCTGCAGCCCGATCTCGACAGGAATGCTGGAGAGATCCGTCGTCCGAAACTCGATCCCCGCCTTGGCGTTGTTCACCTTGATCCGAAGGATCTGCGGCTCGCTCATGGTGAAATAGACGTAGAGCGGATCGAGCTGGATGATCGTTGCGAGCTTGGTCGGCGACCCGACGCCGACGAGCGCGCCCCTGTCGACAAGATGTCTCGTGACGACCCCGTCGAAAGGCGCGCTCACGGTCGTGTAATTGAGATTGATCTGGGCTGTTTCGATCGCGGCTTCGGCGTTCAGAACCTCCGCCGCCGCCTGGTCGGCTTTCGACTTCCATTCCTGCACCGTCGCCTGGCTGGCGAAATCCTGCTTCCCCAATTGCGCCTGCCGCTGGTATTCGGCCTGGTTGTAGGCAAGCGTCGCCTGATTGGAGGCGAGCGTCGCCTTGGCCTGATCGAGCTGCGCCTGGTACTGATCGCGCTCGATGCCGAACAGTTTGTCGCCGGCCTTAACCTCGGCGCCGTCAACATAGTCGATGTCTGTTAGGAACCCTTGCACGCGGGCGACGAGATCAACCGAATTGAAGGGCAACGTATTGCCCGTCAGGTTGAGATAGATCGTCACCGCCTTCTGCACCGGCTGCGCGACGACGACCTTCGGCGGCGGCGGCGCAACGTAGGCGTTCCTGGAAGCGTTGCAGGCTGCGAGCGGGAACGCGCAAATCGCGACGAAAGCGGCCCGAAGAGCGCGCTTCTGCCTATCTTGCAACCAACGACGCTGCGGCGTGAGCATGGAAGCGCTGATCTCCAAAGCGATCGAACAATAGCGACAGTCCGACGTGGCGACCACTGCTGTGGCTCAGGCGCGCCAACGCTACCCTATGATGCAATCTCCACGCGCCACGGCGCAAGGCCGCCCGACGATCAGGCCTTGCGGCCGCCGAAGCCGTGCATGCGGGTAGCCCACTGATAGCCCACGACTGCGCCTTTCATTCGCGGCAAGATCAGGAGACTGGCGATGACCGTCACGGCAATCCACAGGAGAGAGGCAAGAAGAAGCGGCATTTCTGGCCAAAGGTCGTCCGAGAAGAGAACGCCGGCGCCGACGGCCACGCAGACGATCAGGAGCGTGAGCCACGACGGCGCGTCGTCCGCGCGCTGGTGGCTCAGTTCTTCGCCGCATGCGGGACAGCGTGCATTCACCTTGAGATAGGCGGCAAACATCGGTCCCTTGCCGCAATTTGGACAACGCTCGAAGAGGCCTCGGCGTATGGCGAGAGCGAGGTTGCGGTTCTGACGATCGAAGGCGTGCGGCGTCATCGGCTGGCGGCGTCATCGGCGGAAGGAGCGGGGCGTCGCCCCGTCTACCGGCGCACGATTGGTTTGGCAACCGACCACCGAGCGCCTGATGGGCGCTGCCGACAGCCAGGCCCTGAACGGATCGACGAACGTGCTCCGCCCTTGCCCCAATCCGGGACGGCGCGCCGCGACGCTCGGTAACCCGCTCGCAACCTTAAGCAGGGATAAACGAAAAGATTCGCATTGCGCGCGCTTGTTCCAGGGCCCGCGCCTCGGCGGAACGGAAAAGCGCTTGGAAGGCGTATGGGTCGCTCGCGTCTAGCTTGGGCCGGATCGGTGGTCGCGCCCTGGTGCATGGCGATCGGGGTTCTGCTCTCGATCACCGCAGAAGCGGAACAGGAGCCGGCCCGGTTCGCCAGCGCCTTCGATCGCAACCGGCTTCTCGAAGACAATGATCCGGTTCGTACCGCGATCGCGCTCGCGAAGCGCCAGCAGGCCGTGGACGAAGAGGGCGTGCCGACGCCGATCGTCCAGGCGCGGTTCGCCGTCGGCGACCCCGCGGAATTTTCCAGGCCCGACGAAATCGAGCCGAACCGCACGCTGAAGGATCCCACTCCGCCCTTCCCCGCGGTTGACCGCAGCGGCAAGGGCAATCCCTTTGTCGGCCTTCGGCCCGGCTTCGAGGCGCGCCGGCGCCGCGACGTTCCCGACTTCTGGCCGCCTGAGGTCGACGGGCCACGGGACGCGGAATTCGATCCCTCGCACAGCATGAGCCCGGTTCAGCCCGTCGACGGAAAGCGCGCGCCGAGCGAAGCGTCATCGAGCTTCAGCGATGGGGCGACCCCCGCGACGCCGCTCGAATTCGCGCTCAATTCCTCGAGCCCGACATCGAGCGACGGCATCGTCGTCACGGTCGAAGCCGACCCCTCGCAGCCGCAAACGACGATTGAGGCGAATTCGCTGGGCGGCGGCCAGCCGAACTACGCCGCGCTCATCGATCCCAAAGACAACGCGCGTCAGATGCGGTGCCTCGCGGAGGCGATCTATTTCGAGTCGCGCGGCGAGCCCGAGCACGGGCAGGCGGCGGTGGCGCAGGTCGTCCTCAACCGGGTGCGCAGCGGCATCTATCCGACCACGGTCTGCGGCGTCGTCTACCAGGACCGCAATCGGCCGTTCGCCTGCCAGTTTTCCTTCGCCTGCGAGGGCAGGTCCCTGCGCATCGAAGAGCCTGGGCCCTGGGCGGTGGCGACGCGGATCGCGCAAGAGGTGGTCGGCGGCTCGAACTACAATCCCCTGGTCGGCGAGGCGGTCAACTATCATGCGAACTACGTGTCGCCGTTCTGGACCGGCTATTTGCGCAGGGTCGACCATATCGGCAACCACATCTTCTATGCGATGCGCCAGGGCGTGGACTGGGCCCCGGGCGCGTT
Source organism: uncultured Alphaproteobacteria bacterium (assembly GCA_963820795.1). Taxonomy (GTDB): domain Bacteria; phylum Pseudomonadota; class Alphaproteobacteria; order Rhizobiales; family Beijerinckiaceae; genus Roseiarcus. The sequence goes on along the minus strand of CAWGBJ010000005.1, from coordinate 91,005 downwards.
GAATGGCCACGGCGACAGGCCATGAGCATAAAGAGGCGGCCCGCTGCCCGGGTCGGCGGCAGGCTTTGGCTCGGGTGAGGGAGTTCTGATATTGACGGCGGCCAACCGTCCTCCTGAGCAAGCCCCTTGATCGAAGAAAAGCCGGACATCGCCAGCCTGCCGTTCGAAGCCGCACTCGCCGAACTCGAAGAGATCGTCGACCGGCTGGAGAAGGGCGCCGTATCGCTCGACGATTCGATCGCGCTCTACGAGCGCGGCGAGGCTTTGAAAAAGCGCTGCGACGAATTGCTGAAGAACGCCGAGATGCGGATCGAAAAGATCACCTTGTCGGCGGACGGCAAGCCGAAAGGCGTTGAGCCTCTCGACGGCGACTGACGGCGCCCGAACGCTCTCGTCTGCGCCGGCTTCAGGAGACGTTGCTTGGAAAGGATTTATGCCGATTTGCGGACAATTTCTCGGAACGAGACGGATTCTCAAGCCTTTGTTAATCGATTGAGCCTCAACCTCGTAAGGGTTCTTTAACCCCTGCCCTCGTTTGCGACCGGCGAGCTTGGGCGCGCACAGGAAGACGAGGCGGATGGATCATGCGTACGATTGCGTTTGTCACTCAAAAAGGCGGTTCGGGAAAAAGCACGCTTGCCTCCTCGCTAGCGGTCGCGGCGCTGGAGATGAAGGAGAAGGTCTGCGTCATTGACATGGATCCGCAAGGGTCGCTGACCAACTGGGCGAGGACCCGCGAGGCGGACGACATCACGATTGTCGCATCCGGCGCGGCGCGCCTGCCGGCGGTTCTCTCCCAGCTCAAGGGCAAGGGCTTCACGATCGCGATCATCGATACGCCCGGCGCGGAGGGTCCGGCATCCGCGGCGGCGATGGTCGCCGCCGATCTCAACATCATCCCCTCGCGGCCGAGCCTGTTCGATTTGTGGGCGAGCGCCAAGACGCGCGCCGCGCTGAAGGAGATCGGCGGCGACTTCGTCTTCCTGCTCAACCAGTGTCCGCCGGCGCAGCAGACGGCCCGCGTCAAGGACGGGGTCGAGACCCTCGAGGAACTGGGCGGGCTCATCTCGCCGCTCATCCTCTCCCGGGTCGATTATCAGGAAGCCGCCCGCAACGGCTGGGGCGTCACCGAGCTCAATCCGAATGGCGCCGCGGCCGACGAAATCCGCAGCCTCTGGAGCTCGATCCGGCGCCGGCTCGCCAAGACAAGGCCCCGGTCCGCCGTCCGCAAGGCGGCATGACTTTCAAGGACAAGCCGCGAAGCCCTCCCACTTCGCGCGTCTCGGCAGGACGCTTCCAAAGCGCCCTGCCTTTTTTATCGCCGCATCAGCCTCCGAGTCGCGTGCGGATCGTCTCGCCCTTGCGCTGGATCGTCAGGTCCCACCAGCGCGCCCGCTCGGCGCAGGCTTTTTCGAGATCGCGGGTGGTCGCCGATCTTCTGCCCGTTCACCGCGACGACGATATCGCCCTTCTGCACCCCGACCTGAGCCGCCGTCGAACCGTCGCTGACCGCGGCCACCACGACGCCTTCGTCCGGGCCGTCGAGCGACAGTTCCTCGATGACCGCCGGCGACAGGTTCATCACCTCGGCGCCGTCGAATGGCGAGCGGCCGTGGATGGTCAGAGCGTCGCGCGGCGGAATTTCCGGCGCAGAGGCGAGCTTCAGCGGCAGTTCCAGCGTTCGGCCGCTGCGCAGCACCGTCACCCTGGCCGAGCCGCCGAGCGGCCTGACCCCGAGGCGGAAACCGACGCTTCCCGCATCGTCGACGGTCTGGTCGTCGATCGCCGAGATGACGTCGCCGCTCTTGAGGCCCGCCTCCGCCGCCGGGCCGATCTTTGAGACGCTGACGACGAGGGCGCCGCTCGGCCGCGCGAGACCGAGATTGTCGGCGATATCCTTCGACACGTTCTGCAGCGTCGCCCCGAGCCACGGGCGCTTGACCGTCGTGCCGCCGCGGCGCGCCGCCGCGACCACGCCCTTGACCATATTGACCGGAATGGCGAAGCCGATCCCCATGCTGCCGCCGGAGCGCGAATAGATCGCCGAATTGATGCCGACGAGCTTGCCGTCGAGGTCGACCAGCGCGCCGCCGGAATTGCCCGGATTGATCGCCGCGTCGGTCTGGATGAAGAAGCCGTAGTCGTTGATGCCGATCTCGGTCCGCGCCAGCGCCGAGACGATGCCCTGGGTCACCGTCTGGCCGACGCCGAACGGATCGCCGATCGCAATGACGAAATCGCCGACCTCGAGCGCATCCGAATCGCCGAGCTCGAGCACCGGAAAATGGTCGCCGCCCTTGAGCCGAAGCACCGCGAGATCGGTGCGCGGGTCGCGCAGCGCGATCTCGGCCTCGAACTCGCGCTTGTCCGCGAGCGCCACCTTCACATCCGTCATGCCCTCGATGACGTGGTAGTTGGTGACGACCAGTCCCGATGGATCGACGAGAACGCCGGAGCCGAGCGCCTTCTGCACACGCTGATCCTCGCCCCCGCCGCCGCCGAAGAAGCGGCGAAAGATCGGATCGTCGAACAGCGGATTGCGCGGCATCGTCTCGACCCGCGAGGCGTAGACGTTGACCACCGCCGGCGCCGCTTTCTTGACCACCGGCGCAAAGGACAGGCGAACTTGCGCCGGGCTTTGCGGCGCGATCCTCTGCGGCGTGTCGGCGACGGCCGAACCGCAGAGCAGCGCAAACATCACAGCGAACACGAAACGGATCAAATCGAACCTCCGGGATGACGGGAGCGGCGCTGATATAGGCGGCGCGCCTCGCGCTGGCAAAGCGCGGCCCGCCAGCCGCCCGCGAATCCGACCGCGCTTCGCGCAATTTCGGGTTTCCCCTTCTCCGCGAAGCGGGGAAGGTGGCCGAAGGCCGGATGGGGTGCGGAAAGCAGGTATGGACCGACGAAGGTTCGCGGTGACGCTCGTGCAAATCCGACTGCGGCTTAATGCAGCGGGCCACACCCCATCCGGCGCCACAGCCCGTCGAAAGACGGGCGTCTTTCGACGCCCTATGGCGCCACCTTCCCCAGCAAGCTGGAGAAGGGTTCGCGCGGCGATTTCAAATGTGTGAATGCCGTAGCCCACAAGAGGGGGAGGGAAAATCGCCGCCCTCAATCGCGCGCATGGCCTCGTCCGTGGCGCCTCGCTTTACCGGCGAGCTCCGTCGCCCGCCGGCAATTCCCCGGTTATCGGCCTGCGCCGAGCACGTCCCTCAGTAGCGTGCGGAGACCCGCTGCGACTTTTACACGGTCTGGCGCCGAGAGTTCTCCGATCCGCGCCGCCAGTCGCTCGTCGAGCGTCGTCACCTTGCTGACCCTGACGACGCAGGCGTGCGTCAGGCCGCCGAGCCGGAGATTGGAAATCGCGACGTCCAGCGGCCATCTCTCGTGGGCGGCGCTGGTGATCATCAGCACCCACAAAATGGCGAAGGCGTCGCTCGCGGCGGGCGCGGCAATGACCAGCGCAGGGCGGCGCCGCGCCGCAGCCTGATCGGCGAAGGGAAAGTCGACGCGGACGATATCCCACGGAGCGATCGGCGCCTCTCGAGTCGGCGGCGATCGTCACAGGTCGCCAAAAGCTTCGTCATCTTCGGGCGAGTCCCATTCCCGGAAAGCGGCGAACGGATCCTCGAACGGCGCCCCGCGGCGAGGTTTGCGTCGCCTTGGTCAAGAGGACATGTCCGTCCGCCACGGCGTAAGCGATCTCGTCGCCTGGCTTTACCCCGAGCGCGATCCGGACCGCGCGCGGAATGGTCGTCTGAGCCTTGCTGGTGAGTTTGCTGGTGATCATGCGGACGCCCCAAGCGTCAATCGCCGGTAAGGAAAATCCTTGCGTGCGTCAACTCGCCGGCAGCCATAACGTCGCGCCTCGCATCGTTTCGGGGCCGCCGAGCGGGGCCAGCGCCGGTCAGCGCCTCGCCAACCGGCGTTTGCGGACAGAGCGCTCGCCCGCGACGGCTACTGTCTTTGTCGGCGCCGAGGACCCGGGCAAGCCGTCGCGTTGCGGCAGTCGCGCGAGCTTTTTGCCGACCGCGTGCTCGGCGCGGCGCAGCTCATAAAGCTGCTGCAGATTCATCCAGAACTGAGGACTGGTCCCGAACCAATGTCCCAGGCGCAACGCCGTGTCGGCCGTGATGCCGCGCTGGCCGTTGATGATGCCGGTGATCCGGTTGACGGGAACCTCGATCTGCCGCGCCAGCTCGGCGGCGGAGAGGCCAATCTCGGTTAGCTCTTCGGCGAGACGTTCGCCGGGGTGAATGGCGGTGCGGGACATCGGTTGAACCCTTCAATGATCGTCGACGATTTCCACGTCCGTCGCGCCGGGCGATCCGGCCGCCCGCCCGAGACCCTCCGGCGTCTGCGGGGTGAGAATCAGATGGACGTGGTTGGGCGTCAGGCAATAGGCCCATGCCGCGACCCGCTCGCGCCGGCAGGCCTCCGAGAAGATCGCGGTAGAGCGCAAAGTCGTCGCCCGGCGCCTCGCGAAGGCGGTCGCTCGGGCCCGGGGAATGTTTTTCGAGCCGCAAGCCGTCATTGCGAGGAGCGCAAGCGACGAAGCAATCCAGAGATCGTAGGGCGCCCTGCGTTCCTTGATTGCTTCGCTACGCTCGCAATGACGGACTGCGCCGGCCTCCCCGCCCATCTGGCGAGGGTGACGGCGCGCCGTTCGGGCGACATGTAAGGGTGGAAAGGAGCGCCATCATGTTCGACCCATCCATCCCCTCCCCCCTGAGCGCCTTCTCCGCCGCTGTCGCGGAGCTTGTCCGCGGCGCGGCGCCGAGCGTCGTCTCGGTGAAGTCGCAGCATTCGCAATCGAGCGGCTTCGTCTGGCGGCCGGGTCTTGTCGTCGCGGCGGAGGAAGCGCTCGCCGACGACGGCGAGATCGAGATCGTCGCGCACGATGGCGCGAGGGCGCGGGCCGAGCTTGTCGGCCGCGATCCGTCGACCGACGTCGCGCTTTTGCGAGTTGAGCGTACGGACCTGCCGCAGGCGTCGCCGTCCGCAGGCGGCGCGGCGGCCGGCGCGCTGGCGCTCGTCGTCGCCGCGCGCGAGGGCGCCGCCGCCGCATCGCTCGGAATCGTCTCCTACGCCGGCCCGCAATGGCGCAGCCTGCGCGGCGGGCTGATCGACGCCAGGATCGAGCTCAGCGCGGGCTTGCGCCGGTCGAGCGAAGGCGGGCTCGCGCTCGATGCGGACGGCCAGGCGCTCGGCATGGCGGTGTTCGGGCCCCGCCGCCGCACCCTGGTCATTCCCTTTTCGACGATCAACCGGGTGGCGGACGTCTTGGCCGCCAAGGGCAGGGTGGCGCGCGGCTATCTCGGCCTCGGCCTGCAGCCGGTGAAGCTGGAAACGGGCGGAACCGGCATCATGGCGATGAGCGTCGACCCCAAGGGCCCCGGCGCGGCGGCGGGCGTCCGGCAGGGCGACGTCATCGTGGCGTGGAACGGCGAAGCGATCCGCGGGCTGCATCATCTCCTGCGGACGTTGGGGCCCGACAGCGTCGGGACTTCGATCAGGCTTTCGCTCAAGCGCGCGGGCGAGCCGGTCGAGCTCACGCTGACGGTCGGCGAACGGCCGGCGGCGCAGTGACGGACGAGGCCGCCGCGCCGATCGTCGTCGCGATCGAGATCGGCGAGCCCAGTCTCGCCGATCGCCTCGCGGCGCTCCTCGCCGACGTTCCCGGCCTGCGGCTGGCCGCGCCGGGCGAGCCGGCGGACGTTGCGCTGGTCGATTGGCGCGAGCGGCCCGAGGCGGATCTTGCGCTGACCCCGCGCGAGCACGAGGTGCTGGCGCTTCTCGCCGAAGGCGCTTCCAACAAGGCGATCGCCCGCCGGCTCATGATCTCGGTCAACACCGTCAAGTTCCACATCGCCTCGCTGTTCGACAAACTCGATGCCGAAGGTCGCACGGAAGCGGTGGCGCAGGCGGCCCGGCTCGGCGCGATCAAGTTCTAGTCCGTCTGGAGCCTGCCGGCCTATGCGGCTTCTCATGGTTCCCCTCCCCCTCCGCGTTGCGGGTGAGGAACTCGCGCTCCGGTCGGCGGTGTCGATATCCTCCCTCGCCGCAGGCGGCGGGGGAGGGGGACCGCGCGATGAGCGCGGTGGAGGGGGCGAGGCGCGCGCCAACAGTTACCGCGATTAGCGCCCGCAGTTATGTTCGTAAAATCAGAAAGATATGGCGTTATCCTCACGCAAAACGTGCGGCGGAGCGGCAGCCGGCGGTCTGGTTTAGAAATTCTTGACGATCACGCTCTCGCGCCCCACCCAGGAAGCCGGTTTTCCGCCTCGCGCTCTCCTCGATGTTCGCTTCCTGTTAATGGGCTCCACAGGGAAAACAATTACCCTGTTCTGTCTTTCCCTTGCGCACGAGCACATACGCGCAACGAGATGAAATGCCATGGATTTGCGCAATCGGTCGAGGAGCGGGCGCGAGCGATTTTTCCCATTCGCAGGCATTATCAGGGCGACAGGCGGAACGGCCTTGCTTTCCGCGAACCCGCCGGCAGGCAACGGATCGGCAAGATTTTATGATCCGATCCTTCGCTTGCGGCCGGGCTAGAAGCCGAACACCGCCAGCAGCACGCCGAAGATCGGGATGGCGACGAGGCACACGCCGAGGCTCAGCCTCAGATAGAGGGTCTTCCAGTAGAGAATGCGCGAAAGCAGCGCGATCCGGTGCTTGACCTCTTCGAGCTCGGCCTCGGCGTCGTGGATGAAGACGAAGTGATCCGGGGTGGCGTTGCGCAAGAGATGGAAGGCGCTCTTGTCAGACCGCAGGTAGCGGGGAAAAATCGCCAAAAGCAGGAAGAAATAGGCGATCAGAAACGGGGCGAGGATCAGCCAGAGCGGCACGTGCGCGAGATTCTTCTCGTGCGCGCTCAGGATCGGCACCATCAAGAGCGGCAGGAAGAGGAGGGCGATGTTCGCCTTGAAGTCGCTCGAGCGGATGGCGTCGGAGTAGACGGCCGAGAAATCGCGGAAATATTTGATTTCCCGATGAAGGCGATCCTCGCTCATCGGCTTGGCGCCGCCTCGGACGGCGACGACGTCGGCCTCGGCCTCTGACATGCGCTCAAGCTTGGGAGAGCGGTTCGACGCTGTCAAGGTTCGGCGCGCGAAGGCGCCGTTAGCTCGCGGCGGCGTCCGGCGCCGGCCCGGAGTCCTTGCCTTTGGCCTCGATATCGCGGTCGACGAACTCGATCACGGCCATGGCGGCATTGTCGCCCGGGCGGAAGCCCGCCTTCATGATGCGGGTGTAGCCGCCGTTGCGGGTCTTGTAGCGCGGACCGAGGACGTCGATCAGCTTCTTGACCAGATCGGCGTCGCGCAGGCGCGAGATGGCGATGCGCCGCGCATGCAGATCGCCGCGCTTGCCCAGCGTCACCAGCTTCTCGACCACCGGTCGAAGATCCTTGGCCTTCGGCAGGGTCGTGGTGATCTGCTCATGCTTGATCAGCGCCTGCGCCATATTAGCGAACATCGCCTGGCGATGTTCGGCGGTGCGGTTGAAGCGCCGTTTGGCGCGTCCGTGATACATCGGCATGTCTCCTTGACTGGGTCTGCGGCCGCCGTGCCAAGGAACGGCCGCTCGTTTATTCCCCTCTCCCGCGGGCGGGAGAGGGTTGGGGCGAGGGCAAGCGCGCCCTCATCCGGCTTCTCCCGCGCCGCGGGAGAAGGAATTCAGTAGTGCTCCTCGAACCGCTTGGCGAGGTCTTCGATATTCTCCGGCGGCCAGCCGCTGACCTCCATGCCGAGATGCAGGCCCATCTGCGCCAGCACCTCCTTGATCTCGTTCAGCGACTTGCGGCCGAAATTCGGCGTCCGCAGCATCTCGCCCTCGGTCTTCTGGATGAGGTCGCCGATATAGGTGATGTTGTCGTTCTTGAGGCAGTTGGCCGAGCGGACCGAGAGCTCGAGCTCGTCGACTTTCTTCAGGAGCGCCGGGTTGAAGGCGAGCTCGGGGATCGCGTGCGCGGCCTCCTCGCGGCGCGGCTCCTCGAAGTTGACGAACACGGCAAGCTGGTCCTGCAGAATGCGCGCGGCATAGGCGAGCGCATCCTCCGGCGACATCGCTCCGTTGGTCTCGATGGTCATCGTCAGCTTGTCCTTGTCGAGGTCCTGTCCCTCGCGGGTGTTCTCGACGCGGTAGCTGACCTTCTTGACCGGCGAGAACATGCTGTCGATCGGCAGGAGCCCGATCGGCGAATCCTCAGCGCGGTTGCGGTCGGCCGGGACATAGCCCTTGCCGCCGGTCACCGTGAATTCGATGCGCAGATCAGCGCCCTCGTCCAGCGTGCAGATGACGAGGCCCGGGTTGAGGATCTGGATGTCGCCGGTCGTCTGGATGTCGCCCGCAGTGACCGCGCCGGGTCCGCGGCGCTTCAGCACCAGGCGCTTGACGCCGTCGCCGTGCATCTTGACGGCGATATCCTTGACGTTGAGCACGATGTCGACGACGTCTTCGCGCACCCCTGGGATCGACGAGAATTCGTGCAGGACGCCGTCGATGTGGATCGAGGTGATCGCAGCGCCCTGCAGCGAGGAGAGCAGCACGCGGCGCAGCGAATTGCCGAGAGTCTGGCCGAAGCCGCGCTCGAGCGGCTCGGCGACGACGGTCGCGACGCGGCGGGAATCTTCGTTCGGAACGACTTCGAGCTTCTTCGGCTTGATCAGTTCTTGCCAGTTCTTCTGGATCACGGCGTGGCCTTCCATGGAATCGATCCGTGGCTTGAGTTCATACATGGGGTTCAGACGCGACGGCGCTTGCGGGGACGGCAGCCGTTGTGCGGGATCGGCGTCACGTCGCGGATCGAGGTCACGGTAAAACCCGCCGCCTGGATCGCGCGCAAGGCCAACTCGCGCCCCGAGCCCGGGCCCGACACCTCGACCTCGAGGGTGCGCATGCCGTGCTCGGACGCCTTTTTGACGGCGTCCTCGGCGGCGATCTGAGCGGCGAAAGGGGTCGACTTGCGCGAGCCCTTGAAACCCATGGTGCCGGCCGAGGACCACGAAATCGTGTTGCCCTGAGCGTCGGTGATGGTGATCATGGTGTTGTTGAAGGTCGAGTTCACGTGGGCGACGCCCGAGACGATGTTCTTGCGTTCGCGGCGGCGGACGCGGGTCGCTTCTTTTGCCATTGCTGTCGTTCCTTCAGTCGCGCCCGAAAAGCGCGTCGATGCTCAACGTGCCCGGAATGAGAACAGGGATCACTTCTTCTTGCCGGCGATCGGCTTGGCCTTGCCCTTGCGGGTTCGCGCGTTGGTGTGCGTGCGCTGGCCACGCACCGGCAGCTGCTTGCGATGCCGCAAGCCCCGATAGGTCCCCAGATCCATCAGCCGCTTGATGTTGATCGCCACTTCGCGGCGCAAATCGCCCTCGACCATGTAGTCGCGGTCGATCGTTTCGCGGATCTGCAGCACCTCCGCGTCGGACAGCTGCGCGACGCGGCGTTCGGCAGGAATATGAACCTTTTCGCAAATCTCCTCGGCCTTCTTGGGACCGATCCCGTGAATGTACTGAAGCGCGATGATCACGCGCTTGTTGGTCGGAATATTGACTCCGGCTATGCGAGCCATTCGCTCTTTGCTCCATGTTCAGCGCCGATACGGCCCCATGCCGAAGGTCGCGGGTCAAACGTCACGGCGTCCGGTGGAGGCCGGCCCTTGCCGATAATCTTCAAACGCAAAAAGTCCCACGCGCTCGACACGGCGCCGGGACCCAGATGGCGTTTGGGATGGGCGGCATTTAGTGCGTTTGCCCCGTTTGTCAAGCAAAATCGCCGGAGGCCGCGCCTGTGCGGATCGCCCAATCCAACCTTTTTGTCGCCGTCCTCCGTCGCGAACCCCTCGCAAAATCGACCAAATGCCTTTATAGCGCGTCGGCCCGCCCCCGCCGAGACCGGCGAAATGACCCTCAGAGGAATCCCCATGACAAGAAAGCTACCCGTGCGCTGGTTGGCGCCGGCCGCGGCCCTTGCGCTCTCGCTCGGCGCGAGCCTGGCCTTCGGCGGATCGGCCTCGGCTGACCCGAAGGTGCTCGCGAAAGTCGACGGCGCGCCAATCACCGAGGACGATCTCAAAGACGCGATGGCCGACATTGGCCCCGGCCTACCCCAGAAGCTCGAGGGCGCGGCGCGGCAGAAATACGTGCTCGACTATCTGATCGATCTCAAGCTGGCGGCCAAGAAGGCCGAGGCCGACAAGCTCGACCAGTCGCCCGACTTCGCCCGCAAGCTCGCCTATTACCGCAACAAGCTGGCGATGGAGGAATTGCTCGGCTCCGTCGCCAAGGCCGCGACCACGGAGGACGCGGAGCGCAAGGCCTATGAGGAAGCTGCCAAGGCTGAGCCGCCGCAGGAAGAGATCCACGCGCGCCACATCCTCGTCCCGACGGAAGAGGAGGCCAAGAAGGCCATGGCGAGGGTCAAGGCCGGGGAGGATTTCGCTAAGGTGGCGACCGAATTGTCCAAGGATCCCTCCGGCGACGGCGGCGATCTCGGCTGGTTCACCAAGGACCGCATGGTGCCGGAATTCTCCGACGCCGCTTTCAAGCTGAAGAAGGGCGAGATCTCCGAACCGGTCCACACGCAATTCGGCTGGCACATCATCAAGGTCGAGGACATTCGCACCAAGACCTTCCCACCCTTCGAGCAGGTGAAGGATCAGGCCGGCCGCTACGTCGCCCAGAAGGCGGAAAGCGAGATGGTCACTCAGCTGCACAACGCGGCCAAGATCGAGCTGTTCGGCCCGGACGGCAAGCCGCTGCCGCCGGAGGCCGCCGCTACGCCGCCAGCGCCGGGCGCCGCGCCCGCGCCGGACACGAATGCGCAGGACAAGGACGCGCCGGCCGGCGCGGACAAGCCGAAGACGCCGTAAAGACCAACGCCGCGAGCGGGCCGACAGCCACGGCCCCGCTTCCGGCGCTTTTCTCACCGGAGGCTCATGGCCGCTCCCGCTCCGCTCTCGCCGCTCGCGCCGAAGGCCTATCCCGCGCTTCCGCCGATCGCCGGCGTCCGTTTCGCCACGGTCGCGGCGGGCGTTCGCTACCCCGGGCGGACCGACGTGATGATGGCGCTGTTCGATGAGCCGGCGGCGGCCGCCGGCGTGTTCACCCGCTCGAAGTGCCCCTCGGCCCCGGTCGACTGGTGCCGGGCGCAGCTGGGCGGCGGCAAAGCGCGGGCGCTCATCGTCAATTCCGGCAACGCTAACGCCTTCACCGGCCATAAGGGGATCGAAGCGGTCGAAGCCATCGCCGCGGCCGCGGCAAAGATTATCGGCGCGGCCCCGGCCGAGGTCTTCATGGCCTCGACCGGGGTCATCGGCGAGCCGCTGGACGGAACCAGGATCGCCCGGGTTCTCGGCGAGCTCGCCCGCGAGGCGAAAGCGGACGGGCTGATGGACGCCGCCAGGGCGATCATGACGACCGACACGTTTCCGAAGGTCGCCACCGCCGCCGTCCGGCTCGGCGACGCCGAGGTGACCATCAACGGCATCGCCAAAGGGGCCGGCATGATCGCGCCCGACATGGCGACGATGCTGTCTTATGTCTTCACCGACGCGCCGATCGCCGCGGGCGCGCTGCAGACGATGCTGTCGAAATCGGTCGAGCGATCGTTCAACGCGATCACCGTCGACAGCGACACCTCGACCTCCGACACGCTGATGATCTTCGCCACCGGCGCCGCCCGGACGGCGCCGCACATCGAGGACGCCGCCGACCTGCGCGCCGCCCCGTTCCGCCGCGCGCTCGACAAGCTCCTGCGCAACCTGGCGCAGCAGGTCGTGCGCGACGGCGAGGGCGCGCGCAAGTTCATCGAGGTCAGGGTCGAGGGCGCGGCGTCCCGCAAGGCGGCGAAACGGATCGCCATGTCGATCGCCAATTCGCCGCTGGTCAAGACCGCCTGTGGCGGCGAGGACGCCAATTGGGGCCGCGTCGTGATGGCGGTCGGCAAGGCCGGCGAAAAGGCCGAGCGCGACAAGCTCGACGTCTGGTTCGGCAAGATCCGCGTCGCTCATCGGGGCCTGCGCGACCCGGCCTACGACGAGGCGACGGCGTCGGCCTACATGAAGCGCGACTCGATCGTCATCACCGCCGATCTCCACATCGGGCGCGGCCGGGCGATCGTCTGGACCTGCGATCTCACCAAGGAATACGTCGCGATCAATGGCGACTATCGCTCGTGAAGCTCGTCCTGGTCGTCGCGGCGGCGCTGATCGACGCCGACGGCCGCGTCTTGATCGCGCAGAGGCCGAAGGGCAAGCGGCTCGAGGGCCTGTGGGAGTTTCCCGGCGGCAAGGTCGACCCCGGCGAGGGCCCGGAAGATGCGCTGATCCGCGAGCTCGGCGAAGAGCTCGGTATCGTGGTCAACGCCGCCTGCCTCGCGCCTTTGACCTTCGCCAGCCATCCTTATGACGACTTCCACCTCTTGATGCCGCTCTATGTCTGCCGCCGGTGGGAAGGCATCGTTCAGCCGCTCGACGGCCAGGCGCTCAAATGGATGCGCCCGAAGGACATGCGCGCCTACCCGATGCCGCCCGCCGACGCGCCGCTGATCCCGCATCTCGAGGATCTCTTGGGCTGACCCGCCGGTCGAATTCGCTGTATAACATGGGAAAAAATAGCGCATTTCGGCGCGCGGGCCCTCCCGGCCAAAGACGGGCCTATGGCGACGCCGTCCAGGTCTTGTAGTCCTCGTCCGAGATCGACGGCAGCTTCTTGATGAAGGCGACGATCGTCCAGATTTGCTCGTCAGGCGCGCCGGCGAGGGCAAAGCTCGGCATGCCGGTCATCTTGATGCCGTTCCTGATGACCCAGAAGAGCTCCGGCGCGCTCCGCTCCTTCGCCATGACCTTGAGATCGGCCGGAACCGGCTTCAGCCCTTCGGACCACTTGGCCCAATTGGCGTCCGGCGGGCCGCCGTGGCAATTGACGCAGCCGATCGCAGCGTAAGCGCGGGCGCCCGCCTTCACTGTCGCCGGGTCGTCGAGGTTGGCCGGCGGCTGCTCGATCGCGTGCCGGGCGACGGAAGCGGCGCGGACGCTCGCCAGCGCCCAATTGACAATCGCCGGATGGTCCTCGTTTTCGGCGACGCTGTAGAAGCCGCCGAAGAAGTAGATCGCCACGCCGATGGCGGCGAGGATCGCCAGGGCGCCGATAACAGACAGGATTCGCATGCGCTTTCTCCCGAGTCCCCGTCGGCCGCCAAGAAGAAACGGAAACGTTGGGCTCCGGGGCCGCTTCAATTCACTCCATTCGGCTCGAAACTGAAAGGGCTTTGGCCTTTCCGCCTTGACAGCCTCAGACTCGAAAGGTCGTTTCATGACCCGCAACCGCCCCTTAACGCCTGGCCGCACATTCTGATTTCATGCCGCAGCGCCGCTACCCCCCCGAATGCGCCGTCCTCTCCGCCGCGCCCGACCTCACGGGCGCCGTCGTCGGCTGGCTTCGTCGGCTCGGCGGCGAGCGGCAGATGTCGGCGCATACGATCGAGGCCTACGCCCGCGACGCGCGCCAGTTTCTCGCTTTTCTCGCCGAGCGCTTCGGCGCGCCGCCGTCGACCCTTGACTTCACCGATTGCGCGCCGGCCGACCTGCGCGCCTTCCTCGCGCGCCGCCGCGCCGAGGGAATTGACGGACGATCGCTGCAGCGCCAGCTATCCGCCCTGCGCTCGCTCGCCCGGCACGTCGCCCGCGACGGCGGCGAGACGGCCGCCGCGCTCGGCACGATTCGCGCGCCAAAAGCGGCGCGTCGCCTGCCGCGGCCATTGACCCCGCCGGACGCAAGAGCCGTCGCGACGACCGCGCCACGCGAGGGGGAAGCGCGCGAGCGCTGGATCTTGGCGCGCGACGCGGCGGTGCTGGCGCTCTGTTATGGCGCAGGCCTGCGCATTTCCGAAGCGCTGGGGATCCGCCGCGCCGACGCGCCGATCGGCGAAGCGGACACGATTACGGTCGTCGGCAAAGGCAAGAAGACGCGCTCGGCCCCCATCATCGCGCCCGTGCGCAAATCCATCGAAGACTATCTTGCGCTTTGCCCCTACACGCTGAAGCCCGAGGGGCCGCTCTTCGTCGGCGCCAGGGGCGGCCCGCTGTCGCCGCGCATCGTGCAGCTGGCGATGGAGCGGATGCGCGGGGCGCTCGGCCTCCCCGACAGCGCCACGCCGCACGCGCTTCGCCATTCCTTCGCCACCCATCTTCTCGCCCGCGGCGGCGATCTGCGAACCATCCAGGACCTGCTCGGCCACGCGTCCCTGTCGACGACGCAGGTCTATACCGGCGTCGACAGCGGCCGCCTTCTCGCCGCCTACCGCGCCGCCCACCCGCGGGCGTGAACGGCGTGGCCAACGCCATATCGACGAACCCGGGCGCGAGGCGCTATGAAGGCCTTCTCACTCGATTTCCGAATGATCGCCCATCGTCATCGCGTCGCCCGAAATCCTCCTCCTTCGAGACGCGTTGCTTGCGCAGCGCTCCTCAGGATAAGGATTTCTAACGGTGTCGCAAACATTTAACCTGACCTCTTCCTGAGGACCGATGCGGAGCATCGGGTCTCGAAGGACGCTCAAGAAACCACTATCGCTCGCGAGGTTTCCCCATGTCCGGCAAGCGCATTGTCTTCACCGGCGGATCGGGCAAGGCCGGCCGCCACGCCGTCCCGCATCTCGTCGCGCACGGCTATTCGGTGCTCAACGTCGACAAGAAAGCGCTCGACTCCCTCGGGGTGCCGACGCTGATCGCCGATCTCACCGATGGCGCCCAAGCGTTCAACGCGCTGACGACGCATCCAGACTTCGCCGGCTTCACCGACGGGCATCCGCCGAGCCCGCCGGACGCAGTGGTGCACTTTGCCGCCATCCCGCGCGTCCTGATCGAGCCGGACAACGTGACCTTCATGACGAATGTGATGAGCACCTACAACGTCATCGAGGCGGCAATGAAGCTCGGCGTGCGCAAGGTCGTCATCGCCTCGAGCGAAACGACCTACGGCGTCTGCTTCGCCGAGGGCGACAAGGATTTCCACGCCTTTCCGCTCGAGGAGGACTACGACGTCGATCCGATGGATTCCTACGGGCTCAGCAAGGTCTGCAACGAGAAGACGGCCCGCGCCTTCGCCATGCGCTACAAGGCCGACGTCTATGCGCTGCGCATCGGCAATGTCATCGAGCCGCACGAATACGGCATGTTCGCCGAGTTCCGCTCGAACCCGCCGATGCGCAAGCGCAACGCCTGGAGCTATGTCGACGCGCGCGACCTCGGCGAGATCGTCCGGCTCTGCCTGGAAAAGGACGGCCTCGGCTTCCAGGTGTTCAACGCCGTCAACGACACGATCACGCTCGACATGCCGACCCGCGAAGCGTTGAAGAAGCTGTGCCCGAATACGCCCGTCACTCGCGAGATGGGCGAGTTCGAAGCGCCGCTGTCGAACCGCAAGGCGCGCGAAGTGCTGGGCTTCCGGGAGGTGCACGACTGGCGGAAATACGCGCCGCCGGGAAGCTAAAGCCTGCTCACGTCCCCCGCGGCTTCGCCCGCGCGGTGGGGGCGGCGCTCGCCGGATCTTCGGGCCAGAAGTGGCGCGGATAGCGGCCGCGCAGGTCCGAGCGGACAGCGGCCCACGAGCCGCGCCAGAAGCCGGGCAGATCGCGGGTGATCTGGATCGGCCGCTGCGCCGGCGACAGGAGTTGCAGCGTCAGCGGAATGCGCCCCTGGGCGACCGATGGATGCTGGGCAAGGCCGAACAATTCCTGCACGCGGAGCGCGATCGACGGACCGCCCTCGGCCGTGTAGTCGATCGGCGCGGCCGTGCCGGTCGGCGCCAAAAAGTGGGTCGGCGCCTCTTCGTCCAGCCGGCGCGCCAGCGCAAAGGGCAGCTTCGTCCGCAGGGCCGCGGAAAGATCGTCAGGCCCGATCTCGTCGAGGCGCGCCTTGCCGATGAGAAACGGCGCGAGCCACTCGGGGATCGCTCGCGAGCGCCGCGTCGGACAGGTCGGGCCAAGTCTCGTCCTCCGCCCGGCGCAGGAACATCACCCGGTCGCGCCATTGCCTCAGCCCCTTGCTCCACGGCAGGCGCTCGGGTCCCAGCGACAGCACGCCAAGCGCCAGCGCCAGCGCGCTCGCTTCGTCCCGAGGAACCGCGAGCGTCTGCTCGGCGAGCACGAGCGCGCCGAGCCGCCGGCGCCGCCGCGCGCGCAAAGCGGCCGAGGCGCGGTCGAAAGCGAGTTCGTCGGTCGTTTCGATCGAGCCGCCGGCGACCGCCTCGATCTCCTCGAGGCCCAAGGCCGCCGCCAGAAGGATGCGCGCCGAGGCGGCGCGCCCGGCGACCTCGCCGATCGCCAGGAACGGCTCCGCCGCCAGCGCCTCGTGCGGCTCGAGCGCCGCCGCCCGCCCGTTCGCCATCAGGAACTCGCCGCGCCGGCCGCGCGCCATGGCGATGCGGTCTGGATAGGCGGCGGCGAGCAGCGGGCCGGGAGTGGAGCGCGCTGCACCCTCACCCCGGCGCTGCACGCCGGTCCCTCTCCCGCTTTGCGGGCGAGGGGATTCCCTTCTCCGGCTTGCGGGAGAAGGTTGCGCGACCCCCGGACTTGATCCGGGGGGCCGGATGAGAGCCTCCCCTGCCCTTTCCGCCAAGCCTCGCGCCAGCCGCCGCGCGTCGCCGGCGTGCTCCGACGGGTCGCGGCGGAAGGCTTCGAGCCGGGCCGCGAGGTCGACCGCGTCGCCCCCGAGGCCGCGCTCGGTGAGCACGACCGCGACCTCGCTCGCCGTCCGCACGTCGCCGTCGCGCGCCGCATCGACGACCATGCGCGCCAGACGCGGCGGCAGCGCCAGGCGGGCGATCGCGCGGCCTTCGTCATTGATGCGCCCATCGGCGTCGATCGCCCCGATGGCGACGAGAAGCGCGCGCGCCTCCTTGAGCGCGCCCATGGGCGGCGGGTCGAGAAAGGCGAGCTGGCCCGGATCAGCGACCCCCCAGGCGGCGCAGTCGAGCAGAAAGCCGGAGAGATCGGCGGACAGGATTTCCGGCGCTGCATAGGGCGCGAGGCCGCCGTTCGCCGCCTCTTCCCACAGCCGATAACAGATCCCGGGCTCGACCCGGCCGGCCCGGCCGCGCCGCTGATCGGCGTTGGCCTTGCTGACGCGGACCGTCTCGAGCCGGGTCAGGCCGATGTCGGGCTCGTAGCGCGGCACGCGCATGAGGCCAGAGTTGACGACGACGCGCACGCCCTCGATCGTTAACGAGGTCTCAGCGATCGAGGTCGCGAGCACGATCTTGCGGCGGCCTTCCGGCGCAGGCTGAACGGCGCGATCCTGGGCGCGCCAGTCGAGCGCGCCGTAGAGCGGCGCGATGTCGACATCGGCCCGCCTGACGCGGGCTTCGAGGAGTTCGGCCACCCGGAGGATTTCGCCCTGGCCCGGCAGGAAGACGAGGATCGAGCCCGTCTCCTCGGCGAGCGCAGTCAGTGTTAGCCGCGCGACCCCGTCCTCGACGCGCGCGCCTGGATTCCGCCCGACGTAGCGCGTCGCGACAGGATAGGCGCGGCCCTGACTCTCGATCCGCGGCGTGTCGCCGAAAAGGGCGCTGACCCGCGCGCCGTCCAGCGTCGCCGACATGACGAGAAGGCGCATGTCTTCGCGGAAGCCCTGTTGCGCATCGAGCGCCAGCGCCAGGCCGAGATCAGCGTCGAGCGAACGCTCGTGGAACTCGTCGAAGAGGACCGCCGCGACGCCGTCCAACGCCGGATCGTCGAGGATCATCCGGGTGAATACGCCCTCGGTGACGACCTCAATGCGGGTGCGGGCGGAGGCGAGGCTCTGCAGGCGAACGCGCAGCCCGACCGTCTCCCCGACCGTTTCGCCGAGGGTCGCCGCCATGCGCTGGGCGGCGGCGCGGGCGGCGAGACGGCGCGGCTCGAGCACGAGGAGCTTTCCGCCCGCGGCCCACGGCTCGTGCATGAGCGCGAGCGGCACACGCGTCGTTTTCCCGGCGCCCGGCGGCGCGACCAGCACGGCGCGCGTCTTCTGGCTGAGCGCGGCGCGCAAGTCCGGCAGCGCCCCGTCGATCGGCAGCGGCGCGGCGAAGAGCGTCACCTGCGCGTCCTTCCCGCTCCCTGTCGCGGAGGCGCCTACCTTCCTTCCCTTGCGGGAGAAGGGGCTACGCTCCCACCGAGGTCGCGGTCTGCAGCGTCGAAAGGTCGAGCCTGACGCCGGGCCCCATGGTCGAGGAGACGGCGGCGCGCAGCAAATAGTGGCCCTTGGCCCCCGGCGGCTTCGCCTTGTTCACCGCATCGACGAAGGCCTTGATGTTCTCGGCCAGCTTGTCGTCGGCGAACGAGGCCTTGCCGACCGAACCCTGGACGATGCCAGCCTTCTCGGCGCGGAACTCGACGGCGCCGCCTTTCGACGCCGCGACCGCCGCCTTGACGTCCATTGTCACCGTGCCGACCTTCGGGTTCGGCATCAGGCCGCGCGGCCCGAGCACCTTGCCGAGACGGCCGACGAGCGGCATGAGGTCGGGCGTGGCGATGCAGCGGTCGAAGTTGATCTCGCCGCCCTGCACGGCTGCGACGAGGTCCTCGGCGCCGACGATGTCGGCCCCGGCCTCGCGCGCTTCATCCGCTTTGGCGCCGCGCGCAAAGACCGCGACTCGCAGCGTCCGCCCCGTGCCGTTCGGCAGGTTGACGACGCCGCGCACCATCTGGTCGGCGTGCTTCGGATCGACGCCGAGATTCAGCGCCAACTCCACCGTCTCGTCGAACTTGGCGCTGGCGTTAGTCTTGACCATCTTCACCGCGTCTGCGAGCGGATAGAGCCTGGTGCGCTCGACCTGCTCGCGCGCCTTCTGGATTCGCTTGCCGTGATGCGTCATCGCCTTACTCCACCACCTGCAGGCCCATCGAACGGGCGGAGCCTTCGATCATCTTCATCGCCGAATTCGATCGTGTCGCAGTTCAGATCGACGATTTTCTTTTCCGCGATCTCGCGCACCTGTTCCTTCGTGACCGAGCCGACGAAGCCGCGGCCGGGCGTCTTCGCCCCCGAGGCCGGCTTCTTGCCGATCTTCAGGCCCGCCGCCTTCTTGAGAAAAAAGGTCACCGGCGGCTGGCGCATCTCGAAGGTGAACGAGCGGTCCTGGTAGGCGGTGATCACCACCGGAATTGGCGCGCCCTTCTCCAGTTGCGCGGTGCGCGCGTTGAAGGCCTTGCAGAACTCCATGATGTTGAGGCCGCGCTGGCCGAGCGCGGGCCCGATCGGCGGCGCCGGATTGGCCGCGCCCGCCGGCACTTGCAGTTTGATGTAGCCGGTTATTTTCTTTGCCATTGTGGCTGCTCCTGAACGGAGGGCGCGGCCCTTGGGAACGCTCGCGTCCCAAAAAACTCACGCCAGGTTGCAGTTCGTGGTGCGAACGGAAGCCCCGGCTGGCGTCCGGGTGTTCTCCCACGGGTTCGAAGGCGGGCCGATAGCAGGTACGCCGCGGCTGCGCAACCGCAGCATAGGTTTGGCTAGGTTTGGCCAGGGCCCCCTAACGCAACAAACCGAACAAGCAACAAGCCGTGCTTGAACTTTTGCGCGCACCCCCAGCGGCATCGGCGAAAGTCCGGCTGCCGGCGCACTGCTGTCAAGGCGGGTAAATATCCCCCGGCCAAGCCCGGGCTTTAGAGAGCTTCCTTCAGGAACGGTGGGTCCTGGCGCCAGTTAGCCCGCCGTTCGCCAGCCAGCGCCCGAACGGCAGGTTCGGTGAAGGGTTTCGGGCACCGGCCTTTGCCACGGTTGGGTGTGCGCCGGGGCCGGCGCTCGAAAGCCTGCCAAGGAGGAAACCGCGGGGAGGTTGGGCGACCGTTTGGCGAGCGCGCCTATGGGGATTTGAGGATCGCGGACGGCTGGCGAGCGAGGCGTCGGCGATCGGCGACGCTCGGTGTTTGCAGCCGAAGCGCCGATGGTCGGGGGTTTCGATGGCGACGATGCGCGGGAGCGAGGCGTTGGCCTCGGTCGCAGGAGGACTTGCGACCTCGCGCGGGCGTCGCGCTCGTGTTCCGACGCGCGGCTGGAGGCGGAGGCGATCGACGGTGCGAGGCGGGATGCATGGCGACGGTCATGAGGTGTCGATCCTGATCCGGCTCGGCGACGGCGAACGCCAAGGGCGCGGCCCTTCGAACGTCTCGACGATGATCATCCGGCCGCCGCAGCAGGGGCAGCGCCGCGCAGGCGAGACGTCTTCAGCCCGACTGTCGGCCTCGCGCGAAGGCTGGGGCGCATTCTCTGCCGCGGCGAGCAATTGTCGGGCGCGCTCGATGTTATCCGCCCGCACCGCGCCGGCGATGAGGCCGTAGTGGCGGATGCGGTGTCCGTCTATCACGCGTGTCATAATGTCTCAGAAAATTTCACAATGACCTCTGAGAGGCCTAGTTACCGGGCGTTTCTTGCCATTGCTTGTTTCGCGCTGTCTCACCAATATGTCGTATGATCGCACGCACAAACGTAAGTTGGAACGTAGGTTGAGGAGGTAGGGCGGCAGATACAATGCGAACGATGAACAGACTGACGGCGCTTCAGGTGCAACGGCTGCTGAAGAAGAAGCCCCGTCCCGTATGCCGATGGCGGGAACTTGTATTTGCAGGTCAAAAAGGTCGGCTCGGGGTCGTGGCTGTTTCGGTACGCGCGCGACGGCATAGAGACATGGATGGGCGTTGGGTCGGTGCACGACGTGAGCCTCGCCGAGGCCCGTGCGGAGGCCGCTGAGTGCCGAAAGCTTCTGGCCGCAGGTCTGGACCCTTTCACAGAACGAAAGGCCTCACGGGCCGCCGCTAAGCGGACAATGATCTTCAAGGAAGCCATGGACGCCTGCTTCGAGGCCAAGCGGCATCAATGGCGCAACGAGAACCACGGCGATCAATGGCGCATGACGCTCCTCGTCTACGCCGCCCCCCTACTCGACAAACCGGTCGACGAGATCACAAGCGCCGACGTTCTCGCTGTCCTGAAGCCGATCTGGACCACAAAGCCTGAAACCGCATCTCGGGTTAGAGGGAGGATCGAGATGGTGCTCGACTACGCGCGCGCCCGCGGCCACATCAGCGAAGACAAGGCCAACGTCGCTCGCTGGAAAGGCCACTTGGACAAGCTGTTGGCGAAGCGCACGCGACTCTCGCGTGGGCATCATAAGGCGATGCCGTTCCGCGAGGTTCCGGAGTTCGTCGCCAAGCTGCGACACATCGATACGACCGGCGCTCGCGCCCTGGAACTTATCATCCTCACCGCTGCTAGGATGAACGAGGTTTTGGGGATGACAAAGGACGAGATCGACTGGGAGAGCCGGGTCTAGACCGTGCCGCCGTCGAGGATCAAATCGGCGAGGCCGCAGGGAGTCCCCTTGGTCCCCCGCGCGTTAGAGATCATCCAGGAGGCTTCGGCCGCTTCGGACAGCGACTACGTCTTCGGCGGCCATCGCCACGGGCGGCCCGTATCTCCCACAGCTCTGACAATGACTTTGAAAGGGCTTGAGGCTAACGCAACGTGTCACCGCTTCAGGTCAAGCTTCGCCGACTGGCGCGGCGATGCGACGAACTTTTCACGGGAACTGGCCGAGGCGGCGCTTGCGCATATCATCGGCGATCAGACCGAGGCGGCCTATCGGAGGGGCGATGCGCTGGAACGGCGGCGTGAGATGATGACCGCGTGGGGGAACTTCATCGACCGCCCGATGGGCGAGCACGGTAGGGTGGTTTCCTTCGGGCGATATTGATGGCGACGCCGCGCAGCAAGCCGAGCCGGCTTAGAAATGCGGGTTAGCCTTCTTCCTTCGCCGCGCCGTTCGGGTCTTGGCGGCAGCGCGTGTCTTAGCTGGCTCCGTCCTTCTGCGTGCGACCTTCTTCGCTGGCGCCTTCTTCGCAACGCGCTTCAACGCCGGGTGAGGCTCGCGGCTTTCGCGCGGGGGCCTTTTCCTCCGCTCGTGTTTTGACATGGATGCGCTCAACGCCGCGGGTTGGCGCGGGTATTTGCGCCGAGGCCAGCGCAGTCTCGAAGGGCGCCGGCTCCAGATTAGACTAGCTCATGGTGGAGCGCGCCGGTCTTCTCGTCCTGCCAGAGATAGGTCACCGAACCTTCCGCTGACCGTCGGCATACGACGTGGGCACCAAGAGGCAGGGCGGAGAGGGCAAGAAGACTTCGAGATCGCCGATCCCAACGCTCGTCAAAGACAGCAAGATCGCCATGCGAAATTCCTCCACGCGTGCGGAACCGGCCCCTCCGCCTTCGGACGTCCCTTGGCGCGTTCAGACGCCCTTA
Source organism: uncultured Alphaproteobacteria bacterium (assembly GCA_963820795.1). GTDB lineage: Bacteria > Pseudomonadota > Alphaproteobacteria > Rhizobiales > Beijerinckiaceae > Roseiarcus. The sequence goes on along the minus strand of CAWGBJ010000005.1, from coordinate 68,729 downwards.
TAGCTGGATCGGAACAACTCTCGCGCGCGACTAGCGTGGGCTCAATAGAATTACGGCGCTGCTCGCTCGTTCGACAAGCAACCCGCCGACTGCGCCCGCTTCACGAACCAGACGCGCGTTGCATGCGCAACCGCCGGCAAACGACGGCGAACGCGGGATCCACCGCCACTGCCCCGGTCGTGGAAGGCGCTTAGCCCTGCGCCACCAACGGCCCAATCGACGGATAGTGTTGAAAACTCGGAATTGGAGGCGCCGCGAAAATCTCATTTTCGCGCGCAAAACGTCCTCTATGCGGGTAGTCGACGCGCCAAGCCGCTTGGAAGGGTCGCGCGCGATCGCATCCCAGTCACGATATGGGTCGGCTCGCCACCGCAGCCCGGAATCGGAAAAGGATCGGTCACGCGTATCGCGTACCCCACTGCCTCATGACGAGCCCGTCGAGTTTGAATGGAGACGGATGGCGGGGCAATCGCCACTGCCACCATTGGTCGTCGCGGCAAGTGTCAAATCAATTTGTCGCTCGCCTGCCTATGTGCCCCGGGGCATGTCAATCAGGTCACACACTTGACAAACGAGCAGCGGACAAATGCGCGACTGCAAATTAACGTTCAAATCGAGTTTTATCAGTGAAGCTCGGAACGATAGGGTTCCACCGTGACGCGTTGGCTGTGGGCATTAATTGCCATAGTGGCCCTTGTCGCCCTCGGGGCGTTCTTCTGGCCCACCATCCATCGGACGATCGTCGCGCCGCCTGTCGCAGAAGCGCCAGCGCCCGCTCCTGCGCCGGTCGCACAGAATCCCCCGCCCGTACCGCCTCCCGCACCCGGCTCACAGACGTCGCCCTCTGCGCCCGTCGCACAGTCTGCCCCGGCGGCGCCCGTATCCGCGCCGGTAGGTCAGTCTCCGTCTTCGGCGGGCCCGGCGCCGGTCGCACAGACGCCAGCTCCTGCGCCAGCGCCCCCTTCCGCGCCTGTCGCGCAGCCAGCCTCGTCCGCTTCCGTTGCTGCATCCGTCGGGTCGGTGCCTGCTCCCGCTCCTGCGCAGACGCCTGCGCCGGCTACCGCCGAGCAGGCTCCCGCGTCCGCCGGCGCGACGGCGGGCCAGGCCGCGGATGGGACGCCCGGCTCCAACGACAAGGCCGCAACCGAACTCGCGTCTCTCAAACCGGGATTCGAGGCCAAGGACCTCGCATCGGCGCTCAATGATTCGAAATTCAATTTCGCCTCGGCAAGCGCGGAACTTCCGGCTGAAATGACGGACTTTCTGAAGCGCGCAGCCGACGAAATGAAACGGCTTCCGCGGGGTCAGGTGTTGGAGATCGCCGTGTACACGGACGGCTCCGGCAACCCCACCAAGAACGTCACGCTGTCGCGGAAACGCGCCGAGGCAGTACGCGAGGCGCTGATCAAAGATGGCGCCAATCCAGACATGCTGGTTGCGAAAGGCTACGGCAGCGCAGACCCGATCGCGAGCAACGACACACCCGAAAGCCGGCTTCGCAACCGCCGCATCGAGTTCCATGTTGTGGGGACGCCTTAGCGGACTATCGCCGGCTGTCCATGCCGCTTACGTGAACCCGTTCTTCAAGCGCAACAAGACCGACGCCTCGGAACGCGGCGGGGATCTGCTGCGGCGCGGCGGACGGCGGTCGAGAAACTAACCCGAAATTTTGCGTTTGGGATGAGCCAGCGAATCACCCGTTTGGCGCGATACTTCATGAGCGCAGACGTGACGATCCGGACCGCTGAGGCCCGACACTTTGGCGGCTGGCGAGTTGGTTAATTTTGTGTTTCCATTGCGGCGGACTCCGAGCGGGCGCGAGGCGCACGAGGCTAGCCGCGGATGCGAACACTTTTTGTTTTCTGCGTAGTCGCTCTCGGTATGGGCTGCGACGCCTCGGCGACGGAGCTGGGGCTGGCGTCGTTCTATCGCGCTCAAGGACTGACCGCGGCGCATCGCAGCCTGCCGATGGGATCGCGGGTCAGGGTCCTCAATCTTGACAACGGCCGGTCCGTGATCGTCAGGATCGTCGATCGGGGGCCGTTCATCCACGGAAGGGTCATCGACGTTTCGACTGCGGCCGCCGTGACGCTCGGCTTCCGGGACGCCGGGCTGGCCCACGTGAGGATCGAGCGCATTTCAGCGGAAACCTTGGAGGCCAGCGCCTGGCCTTCGCGGCCGGCGACGCCGGGGTCCGACGAGACCTCGTCCTATGCGATCTGCAGTTACGGCGCCGATCGCGTGGAACATCCGCGGACCGACTCGGTCGGCGACCGAGCGCCGCCGCTGTCGGGCGATGCGTTGGGATTCGAGAATTTCCGATTGCGGCTGGTCCGACTCGCTGAGAGCACGGACGATCAGGCGCCCGTCGTCGGTGCCCTTGTAGAAGTCGGTCTAAGCGGGGTGGAGAGGGCCGAGAGCATCCCCGTGAGCGGCCTGGCGGATATGGAGGCGGCCGAGAGCATCCCCGTCGACGCCCTGGCCGAAGTTTTGCAGCGCAAAGCCCGTGGTAATCCCGCACGCTAATCCCGTCACCCGCAGCTGTGCCGTAAGAGCCCGACGTCCTCGAGCATGAGGGATTATGGCAATGCCCGCACATCGCGAAAGGATACCATCCGCTGCCTGTCCTCATCCCACAGTGCGAGGCGCACGCAGGCGAGGCTGTCCCAGGGCTTGAGCCTGCCAACCTCTCTCAGCGCGGGATGATCCCGGAGGACCTCCGGAAGCCGATAGAACGGAATGCCGCTCGACAGGTGATGCACGTGAGGCACGCCGATTTTGCCTGAGAACCAACTGAGCGGCGGCGGCAGTTCGTAGAGCGAGCTGCCGTGCAGCGCCGCCTCGGGCTGGCTCCATTCCCTAGCTGCTTTCCGGGTGGCTCCCTCGAATTGATGCTGGACGCAAAAGAGCCACACCCCGGCCGTTGCGCCGAGGGCGATGATCGGGAGGTGGACGCTGAGAAACGGCGCGAGGCCCACGACCCAGATCAGGAGGGCGGCGGCTAAGAGGATGCCGGCATTGGTGGTCATCGTGCTAAGCCACGGCACTGAGCCCTTGCCCATGAAGCCGAAAGGCAAGCGGTTCTCTATCAGGAACAGATAGATCGGCCCGACTCCGAACATCACCAGGGGATGACGATAGAGCCGGTAGCGGAGGCAGTCGCGCCTGCCGCGGGACAAATACTCGCGAACAGTCAGCGTCTTGATGTCGCCTATGCCGCGCCGGTCGAGATTTCCCGATGTCGCATGATGGATCGCGTGGCTCCTCCGCCAGTGATCGTAAGGAGTCATCGTAACGACGCCGATCGCCCGACCGATCCAGTCGTTGGCGATCTTGCTCGGAAGGAACGCGCCGTGTCCGCAGTCGTGCTGAATCATGAAGAGGCGGACGAGCAGCCCCGCCGCGAACAGCGCCATAACGAACGAGAGCCAGTATTGTCCGTGGGCGCGACGCAACGAGCATCGCGGTCCAAAGCGCGATGAAGGGCAGGACCGTGACCGCGAGTTCAAGGATAGCGCGCGCCGCACTCGCCCTGCGGTACGGGACGAGCGTCTGCGCCCAGTCGCGCACCGCCATAGCCGCGCCATTTCCGTGCATCGTCGACATAGTCAAACTCCGACACGCGCTCTTGAACAAAGCGTGGTCGAGCGGGCCGTCGACTGCGCTAGTCGCCCGATTTAGTCAGATTGACGGGTATAGGTGCTTGAGTTTGATGCGAGCGTTTGGGGTTGTGAAGTGCCAATTGGCCTTGGCGTGATTGGCATTGCGGTCCTGCTCCCAGGCGGCGACTTCCTCGACGAGGGTTTGTTTGTCGGGGATGCGGCGGTCGAGGCATTGGGACGATAGGACGCCGAGTTCCGACTCCGCCAGATTGAGCCAGCTGCCGTGCTTTGGCGTGTAATGCCATTCGAATCGCTCGACCAGCCGCCTGGCTTCGGCGGCCGGAAAGGCTTCGTAGAGTGACGCCTTGCTGTGGATGTTGAGATTGTCCTGGACCAGAACGATGGTCTGGGCGGCGGAAAAGTGGATATCGGCCACGTCTTTCAAGACGTGAGCATAATCCACGGCGGTGTGGCGATCGGTGACTTTGACGTGGCGCCAGCCTTCGAGCGGCGCGAACAGCATGAAGAGGTTGGCGGTCCCATTGCGCTCGTACTCGTAATCGCAACGGGCCGGGCGGCCCGGTTTCATCGGGATCGTCGCCCGCGTCTCGGCGAGGAGTTGCTTTGAGGTCTCGTCCAGGCAAACCAGCGGACGATCGGGATCGCGTGGCCGCGTGTAGACGGCCAGCACGTCTTCCATCGCCGCTACGAACGCGCTGTTGGCCTTGGGCGGGATGACCCAGCACTGTCGGCGATGGGGCTTGAGAATGTTTTTTTGAGCGCCCGCCCGATCGTTGAGTTGCTGGCGCGATCGACAATGTGGAGTTCCACGACCTTGTTCTCCAACAACCGCAAGGTCCAGCGCGCGCGTCCCTTGGGCGGTTTGGAACAAGCCAAGGCGATCAGTTTGGCTTCCTTCTCGCCGTCGAAAATCCGCGCGACCGCCGGCGTCGCGCGTTGCTTGCGGCTCAACACCGCCTCGAAGCCCTCTTCCACCAGTTGCTTGCGCACCCGGTAAACCATGGATGGGCTGGTCTCCAGCGCTTTGACGATCCGGCTGTCGCTCCAGCCTTCCCCGGCTTCCGAGACATCGGCCTTCAACAAGATCCGCGCCTTCAGCAGCCGCTGGGCCGGGCTCTTTCCTTTCCGGATCAGGGCCTCAAGTTGCTCCCGCTCCTTCGCGCTCAACCGCACCACATACTTCTTTACTGAAATCTCCTTCGCAGCCATGATCGCCTCCGTCGTCCGCACCGTCGACAAAGCGAATCATCAAATCCTTTCAAATTGATTGAAGCGGGCGACTAGGGCCTGTTTTCAGTTGACGCGAGAACGGATTGGAAACAGACGCAGAACGTTTTGTGTTTCGGATACGCGAGGGATTCCCGAATCAGCAAATGTCTGACTTGTGAGTGGTCGGCCCGAGGAGGGGCTGACCGATGCGACGATATGCACTGCGCGACGACCAATGGGATCGGATCAAAGACATTCTGCCGGGCCATGAAGGCCATGTGGGCGGCACGGCGGCGGACAATCGCCTGTTCGTCGAAGCTGTTCTCTTCAGGTTTCGCGCCGGCGTCCCTTGGCGCGATCTGCCCGAGCGCTTTGGCGACTGGAAGATCGTCTATCAGCGCTTCAACCGATGGGCCAAGAGCGGCGTTTTCGAGCGGGTTTTCAGGCTCTTGGCCAGCGATCACGACAACGAGTACATGATGATTGACGCCACCATCGTGCGCGCTCACCAGCATAGCGCCGGCGCCCAAAAAAAGACGGTGCGCAAGCCATCGGCCGATCCCGCGGCGGATTGACCACCAAGATTTACGCGCTCGTCGATGCCCTCGGCAATCCTGTCGAGGTGATGCTCAGCCCGGGCCAAGATCACGATCTGACTTTTCTAGCCGTCACCGAGTCCAATCGGTTGTATGCCGCAACGCCGTTCTCCAAGTCACGCGCCATCGTACTGCTTGAGGAGTTCAGGAGGACAACAAGCACACCCGCCAAGGACCGCATGGCGATTGAGCGGCGACCACTGACTGCACGGTGCTCCTGCTCGGAAATTGTCTTCGGCTTATGCATTGGCTTCGCCCGCCAGCACCGGCGAGTTCGACCCGCAGGCTTGCAGGCCCGTTACCTTCGAGGCCGCGGGCCTGTAGGCGGAAAGCGGCCTCGTCGTTCTTACTGCGGATCAGCCGCCTCTTGCCGCGGCGAGCGCAGCACTTTGGGCTTCAATCGCCGCCGCCCACGCGCGACGGCCGAATAGGACAAACCGGTACCCCGGCTTAAACCTTCGCTCGCCTCTCGCGCCCCCTTCTTCATCTTGCAATCCTCCTGCAAAATCTATCGGATTGCTTATCGAATCATCCCTTTCGTACTCCCTCGTTAACTCACGCGATTGTCCTGGGTAGCGTGCGGCTTCCTTACAACTTCCCAACGCGTCCGCGCGCACCATGCCAGAGACCTAGGCACATAAAACGAAAATGCTTGAACGGTTGGGGCATTAGAATTGTGTAAGCAACAAACCGACGCACCCCATCATAAGCGATGCCGCGCCTCCATTTTCCCTGTAACTCGGACCTTCGGCTCAACCAAAGGGCATTGCGGATTGCGTAATAATGCCGCAGGGGGCTATGCAAGCGGATAGTCCGCCCCAATACGGCAACTCGGTTATCACCGAGGCTGTGTTCCATAACAACGTCCCATATTCCGTAAAGAGCCCACCCTGCCTGTCGCGCCCGCACTCCCCATTCAATATCGACATAGTCTATGAATAGTTCTTCAATCATACCCCCTATGGCATCTAGCGCCTTCATGGGGATAAGAGAACCAGAGGCAATTAAGAAATCGACTGTGACATAAGACGACCCATTCGTTGGGTAGCAGCCAATCATGCGCAATTTGTCAAATCGAGAGAAAGGCGACCTAGTTTTGCCTTCACTCCAGCGGCTATCAATAAGCCGGGGGCCGACAGCGGCAACTTTCTCTCCCTTTTTTTCAAGGTCGGCAAGAGCCACCCGCAGCCGCGCGACAAGATCGGTTGGAGGTTCGCTGTCATGATCGAACAGGATAACTTGACAAGCCCCCTGGCTCCGCGCCCATGCGATTCCAGCGTTCTGCGCCGCAGCGATACCTTTATTCTCGCCGAGAGGCAGCAAGGTTACTCTGGTGTCCGCCTTATACGCCAGCCAATCCGCCAACCGTACGCCATCGCCATTGTCCACCAGAACAACGGCATCAACCTGAGGCGCACATTTATCGACCAACCGCCCCAGAACTTCAAGATCGGGGTTGTATGTGACAACGACAGCGACAACCACAGTCTTGCATCCGTTGACGGCAACCTTTGCTACAGCGTCTTCCTGTAGCGATCTCTGGACGTAATCATAGATGCGATCCATTTCGCTTTCCCAAGTTACCTCAGGCCGTTCTCTTGATTCCGTCTTCGGCCAATTTTTGCCGCATAGCTTGGCTTCTTGGCTTTCGTTAAGAGCCTCAAATGCTTCCAAAATCGTTATCGGTGTCGGATCGGCAAGATAAGCGTTTTCCATATGTGGCAATACCATTCGACCTGCGGCCCATTGTTTTAACAGGAACACCACAAGCCATAAGGTCGACCGGAAGATACGACAAATTCGGCCTGCGAGACTACCGGGGGCGGGCTCAATCCCGGAAATCTCCAAGACCGAAATCGCGGCAAAGACCTCGACTCTGGTCGGTGCGTGCGTCGCAAACGGCAGGCTTCAGCTTCCTTCAGGGTGAAGCCCGACCCGCGGGTCTGTGCCGTCCGCGCGGCCACTTCAGCAGCTCCATGCCGTCGCTTGTGACCGGGTCGGCAGACTTTGGGCGACGCGGCAAGGTTCTTGCTCGCGGCGGCAGACGCGGTGCACCGCGGGATCAGCGACACCAACTTCTGGCCGGATACCTTCGAGGGCAACGACCTCTGAAGTCCGACACGGCTTGCGGCTCAAGAGCGCAATACGCGTCGACCAAGAGGCGCAGGGGGCTTACCCTTCGTTAACCACGTTGCCACTATTGTCCCGACAATGTCTTTTTAGGACGAGTGACAATGGTTGTTTTGAGGTTTCACGAAGCCGCGGACGAGACCGGGTCGGGCGAGTCGACCATCGCCATCGAGTCCGGCTGCATGTCCGCCGAGTTGACCGAGGACGGCGGCACCCCAAATGTCTCGTTGCGCCAGCTCCCGGCGCCCGAAACGATCGCGGCCAACGGATCTGGCGGCGAAGCTCGCGGCCGCCGATGCCGCCATCTCAAACGTCCAGCAGCTCCTTGGCGAGGTCAGGATCAGCCACGACGAGTTGTGTCGGAGCTTAGACGACGTCAAGCGGGATCGCGACGAGTGGCGCGGCCGGGCCGAGCGGCTTACGGAGAGGCCGTGGTGGCGGCGGCTCGCGGGCTGAGAAACCGTGTTGTGGCAGTGGCTGGACCTTATCGCCAGAGCAGAAGCGAGCGAAGTCGTCCAGCCGCCGTCGCCCTGGCCTTTCCCAAGTTCGGCGCGGCCCCGATCGACAGCCGCTTCATCACGACGAAGCCCGACCCTCTCCGGGTCGCCTGATGTCCACATGCCGGAGTGTGGTCATGCCCGCACTTATGTCACGCGCCACGCCTGTCAGTGCAGACAATTCGGCGCTTCTGCACGTCCTCGAAGCCTACATCGAGACCTTGAAGGCCGACAACGAGAGCCTGAAGCGCCAGCTCGCAGCCGCCAAGGCGCGGGCGGAGTGGCTCATGGTGCGGGCGGCCGAACGGGAGCGGTGCCCGTGGTGGTGTCGCCGTCTTGGGTAGCCTGACGATCCGGCCACGGGCTCCAACGCCCGGTAAACGGCCGGTCCCAGTGCAGGGGAGTTCAGAGGCCGGCACGCATGCGTCACCAGCCCACCCAGACACAGACATGAAAAAGGCCGCCCGGAGGCGGCCATTTCCGTATGCTGTGATCAGGGCTTGGTAGCGTCTTTCGCGGCCTGACGAAGATACCGGATATCGGTCGCCTGCCGCACCGAGATGACGCCCTATCTACCGGCAGACCCAAGAAATGCGGCAACAAGGCCGTCGTCAGGCGGATCATTTCGCCCTGGTTTGATCGCCGCGAGCCGATCGACATGATCCGCGACAGGCTGGACGAGCGCGGAATCGCCCTCCCTCGAGAATTGGAGCTGTCAATCTAGCATCGGTGGTCTTCCTCCAACCTGCCCTTTGACAGCCTCCGATGCTGGCTTGCTGCGCCTGGAAACCCGATCGCCTCGACACTGCAATGCGCGTGGCGATTTAAGCGTCAGCAACCGCGCGGAACGTGTCGAGCGAGCTTGCCAGGAACCCGTGCCGCACGCCGATCAGCTCGAGCAGCTTACCGCTACGCCGGCCATCGTCGCCGAGCACCGGCTACGCCCTAGGTAATTAAAAGATTGTGCACGGCGTTATATTGTGAGACGACATCTGGTTTGGGGGCGGAAATCCTGGACAAGTTTTGGAGTAAAAATGTCAAAAACGGAGACTAAGAGCGACATTCCATCGGATTTGACGAAACAAAAAAACTCCGATTTTCATAGGCCGACGCCAGAGCAGGGTGCTCGCTTGGTGCGGGCGTTCTTAGGAATCAAAAACGCTGCCGTTCGTAATGAGATAGTCAGTTTAATCGAACAAATGTCCAAAGCGTTTTCCGGTGTCGCAAGCGATGGCTCTATCCGCCCTTAATCGCTATCCGACCCTCATTGCTTTGACTTTCGCGACCGGGGCAGACGCAAGCGCTGAGTGACCCCGCGACTGTGAAGGCTCCCGATCCGCGTACTCCTGCGCTTCAGCGATTGCCACATCAATCATGTAAGCTAGGGCATTTTCCCCAATTGATGTTGCTAAGTCCCTGCAATTGCGGAGGCGTGCTTCAATCGACGCCAAAGCTTCTACCCGAGACATCCGAACCTCTCCTTGCGTGTCCGAGTCAGCGTTTGTTCCATACTCACATTAGTGTCATTCAGCACAACTAACATATGTGGCGGGGCTGGCGCAACTGATGGTTGTAAATCGAGCAGCACCTCAATCAATAGCAAAAGCCAACGGCACATGTGACACCGGCACCGCGTTTGTTATTTGCGAGCCGTTCTTAGATTATCTGCAGCTCTCATGCATTTTGAGCCAAGCGACAGACTGCGCTGTGATCCAGTTTCGCGCTTCGGCTTGCGTTTTGAAGCCATCGATCCACGACTGCCTCCCGGCGGGAAGCGTGAGACGCACATACCAATCAGGCCTATCGGTTCGCTGCATCGCATCGAATTTGGCTTTGGGCTTAACTCGGGCCGTGATCCGTGCGCGCGCGTGGGCCGCAGCCAAAGAACCCCGCACCGTGGTTACCGGCGCGGGGCCAAGCCGCGCAGGGAATGGAGACAAACCCCGCGCAGCGATGCCGCACGACCTGAAGACGCCGGTCAACAGACTTTTCGCGCGGTTGGTGTCACGTAGCCGTTGCCGCTGGACCGCAGCAACTAACATAAATGAGAGGGTTGGATCTTTTGGCTTAGGAGTGGCGCGAGCATCCTTGACCATCCCGCTACCTGGATGATCATCGAAAAAAGCAAAGCCCCAAAGCTTGTGCGATCGGCGGCCCTCCTGGGGGCTCTCCTGGGACCTCTGGCCCTGCTGGGACCGCTTGGCGAAATCGGGCGCCGGCGAAACACGCCGCGAGAAACCATGCTCTAGCAGGCTGCTGAAAAAGTCACTGCGTTTCCGCAATAAGGGGGGCAAGCGGGAATTTTTTCGTCTGGGATGGGTTCCTCCTACGGGAAGGGCCTCGGCGCTGGGTCATTTTCGCTTTCTTTTACGCGGTTGGACACACTTCGCCCGTCGAAGCCAGGAGCTTGGGCAGGCGAACAAGATTATAGGCGGCAACGCCGAAGACGAACACGGCGCGGACCTTGTCGAGGCCGCGCACTTTCACCTGCGCGAGCCCGCCCACCATCTTGCCCCAGCCGAAGCATTCCTCGATGCGTTTGCGCAGCCGCTGGCTGATCGCATAGCGAAGACTAGCCGCGACCTCGCCGGGGACGGCGGTCTTGCGCACTTTGCCGTTCTTGCTGACCGTCCCGTTGATCGCCACATGCGGCTCGATCCCGCGCGCCTTCAAGCCTTCGACGAAGGCCTCGGTGTCGTAGTTCTTGTCGGCGCCGAGCGTCGCGCCCTCAGGCAACCGCTCGCTCAAGGCCGCTGCCGCCTCGCGTTCCGCCGTTCCTGTCGCCAAAGTCGCCTCGGCCGCCACCACAAGCCCGTTGCGGTTCTCCATCAACGCATGGCCGAGATAGGAAAGACGGCTCTCCTGCCCGTCGCCTTTCCTGAACAGGCGCGCATCCTGGTCCGTCGTGGAAGCGTGCGTCTCGTTCGACCGCTGCGTCTTGCGGAAATCCGCTTGCCCGTTGCGCCCGGGCGACGGCGGCTCGCCAGAGCCGTCCTTGGGCCGAAAGCTCTTCATCGACGCCCAGGCCTTCAGCAAAGTCCCGTCGACGGAAAAATGCTCGGCGCTCATAAGCCCCTTCACTTCCGGCAGGGCGAGCAGCGAAGACAGAAACCCTTGCGCGATCTCGTGCGTGAGCAGGCGGTCGCGGTTCTTGGAGAATGTCGATGCGTCGAAAACCTTTTCGTCGATCGACAGCCCGACAAACCAGCGAAACAGCATGTCGAACTCCAGCCGTTCGACCAATTGCCGCTCCGAGCGGATCGAATAGAGAAGCTGCAACAGCGTCGCCCGCAGCAGGCGCTCCGGCGGGATGGATGGACGCCCGAACCCCTCGTAAAGCGCCGAAAACGTCCCGTCGAGATCAGCGAGCGCCGCGTCGACCAATCGCCGCATCGCCCGCAACGGATGCCTCGATGGGATCCGAGCCTCAATGTCGACGTAGGAAAACAACGCCCTGCTCGTCCGATCCTCGCCCCGCATCGATCCCTCGCGAATCAAGCCTACCCAAGGGAATCATGCAAAGACAACAAACACCAGCGACTTTTCGGCCGACTTTTTCAGCAGCCTGCTAGGCGTGACTCACGGCCCCGCTGAACCGCTTTCTCTGGTTCACGGCTACCCGTTCGAATAGACATTTCAAGTGTCCTATCAGTCGATAGGTGAAGGTCCTCGCGTGTACGAGAGCCCATACCACGTCGGAATCTCTGACGAGTCACAAGCCAAGGCTTAATTAGAGAATTCCCTCACGCCCGGTGAAGGGATGGACATCAAGCTCCTAACCGAACTTCGCCGATTCGACGTCGGTTTTGGCGATTTTCGGGTTTCGTGATCGCGCAAGCGATTGATATTTCTTGTCTGGGACTTGGAGAAGCGGCGGAAAACGGCTGTAGTCCCGACCAAGGGTATTTTCTCATGGCGCGATCTGTGAACAATGCCGCGCCACCATGTTTTTGCGCCACAAGATTGAGCCTCGCTCGCACATTGGGTCTTCGGCCAAATGAAATTAAACAGGAGAGATATCTCTCTCGCCTTCGCGCCTGTAACGATCCATCGAAGGCGCGTAAGGATTTGGCAAATCTAGGCAAACTCCGATCAAATTGTATCATAGCCGCAGGCGGCGAAGAAATTTGTGCATTCGGCGGATTTGAAGATGTCGGCGCAGGCTTCGAGCGTCCTCATCATGCCGGCGACAGTTCGCTCGGCGATCTTGCGCAGAAAGGCCTTCAGCTTCGAAAAGGCCTTCTCGATCGGGTTCATGTCCGGGCTGTAGGGCGGCAGATATCGCAATTCGGCCCCGGCGGATTTTATCAGCTGTTCGACCCGCGCTCCCTTGTGGGCAGGCACATTGTCCATGACGACGATATCGCCTTGCGAGAGGGTGGGAACCAGAGATTTTTCCACCCATTCCTCGAACAGGGCGGCGTTCATCGGCCGGTCGTAGACCCTCGGCGCCGCAAGGCCTCGAAGGCGCAGACCGGCAACGAGCGTCGTGACCGTCTTGTAATGGCCGTGCGGGACGGCGGCCCGCAGTCGCCGTCCGCGCCGGCAGCGTCCGTGTTTGCGCGCGAGATTGGTGGAAGCGCCGGGGTGAGTAGGCCGAAGGAGTTTCACCTCCGGCCTCTCGCAGAACGGTGCGTGAACCTCTCGATTCACACCGCTCCCATCAGGTGAACGTCGTCGTTCCGAACGCCTGCCAGTGTACGAACAGGTCCTTATTATCCCGCGCGAGCCGTCGTAAGAACAGGGAAGCCCGGGTCTTATGGAACCTGAAGCGCTTGTATTTTCGCGTGATCCAGCTCTTCAGCTTCTGATTGACGTAGTCAGCCAACGAGGAGAGAGCCGAACGGCTGAAGCGACCGTAGTAATTGATCCACCCCCGCAGGAGCGGATTAATCTGTCGGGCTATTTCAGCCAGCGTCCCTGGCGTTTGCCGGGGAATGCGCAAGGTCCGGATCGTCGCCCGCATGGATTTCATCGCCGTCGGGCTGGCCGCCGGAGTGTAACCACAGAAAAACTCGTTTCTCTGTGAGGTCGCCACCCGACGCGGCCTGAACTGGTATCCGAGGAAATCAAACTTGACTATCGGATAGGTTCCCCGTCGCCTATTATCCTTGCAGTAGACGATCTGGGTCTTTGTCGGGTGCATTTGAAGGCCGCATTCCTCCAGCCTCGCTCGAAGCTCGACCCTTAGGGCATTTGCTTCTTGCTCGGTCCGGCAATGCACCAGACCATCATCCGCGTACCGACACCAAGGGAGATCAGGGTGTGTCCGCTCGATCCAAAGGTCGAACGCATAGTGAAGAAAGAGATTGGCGAGGATCGGGCTGATTACGCCCCCTTGCGGGGTTCCACGCAACCGCTCAATGACCTCGCCGTCTTTTTCCATAGACGCCACTAGCCATCGTTCGATGTAGAGCAGCGCCCATTTGCATTGTACGTTCTTCCGGACCGCCTTCAGCAAAAGATCATGCGGAAGATTGTCAAACAGCCCTTTGATGTCGAACTCGAGCACCCAGTCGTACTTCCAGCACCGCTGACGCGTGACCCCTACAGCATCCAGGGCGGACTTTCCCGGCCTGTACCCGTATGAGTCCGGCAGGAAGATGGGCTCCAAGTCCGGCTCAATCATCTGCTTGACCACCATTTGCGCGATCCTGTCGCTGACGGTGGGCACACCTAAAATCCTCTCGCCTCCAGTCTTCTTCGGAATGGAGACGGCGCGGACCGGCGGCGGAAAGTAGGTCCCGGAAGACATTCGGTTCCAGATCTTGTAGAGATTCCCTGCAAGATCCTTCTCGAATGTTTCCAAAGTCTGCCCATCCACTCCAGCTGCGCCGTGATTGGACTTTACTACCTTGTATGCTTCGTACACTCGCCGCTTTTCAATCCAAAACGGCTTGTTTATCGCACTGATCGAAGTCATCCTGTTTCCAGTTGTTTCAAAAGCACGATTACCTGACCCGATCCCTTTGCTCCGACCCCATTACAGGGCCCTCAACGCTCTTACGGATCGGTCCGTCCCAGTCCCTTGCATCGGTACTCTCGCCTCGCGGTTTACGCCGCTTGAGCTTCTCCCTTGGCATCAAGGGCCTGGTTCCTGCAGTTCCACGCAAAAGCCTGTGTCCGACTCACGCCCCCTCTACGCCGGTCGCCGCCCACCCAGTCATCAGGCGCCTGGTGGGCTTGTCCCAGGATGACGAAACGGTCCTGGTTTTGACGACGCTTAAGTTCGTAACGACGCGTCTTCGGAGGGTTTGCTTTCGCTCGTCTTTCGGACACTCACCTGCTCGGTTTTATCCGAACTTTTCATCCGACGCTCACCACCACAGCTCTTTACCGCAGCAGCTCGGACTGGTTTGAGACCCGCTCCTGAAAGCCGACCTCGGGGGGCCGACCCCCATCTTTCACGCAGCTTCACAACGGCCTTAGCTCATATTGAACTCCTTCCGCTGCCCTGCAGCACACTCTCGTCGACGAAGACGAGCTCGGCTACCTGCCGTTCGCCCAGGCCGGCGGCCAGCTTCTCTTTCACCTCGTCAGCCGGCTCTACGAGCGCACCTCGATCCTGGTCACCACCAATCTCGCCTTCGGCGAATGGCCGAGCGTGTTCGGCGATCCCAAGATGACCACGGCGCTGCTCGATCGCCTCACCCATCACTGCGACATCGTCGAGACCGGCAACGAGAGCTGGCGCTTCAAGAACCGCGCCTGAGCGTTGTCTCATGACCGGGATTTCGTGACGTCACGCTTCGGAGTGGACCATGCCGCGCAAGCCGATCGGCGAGCGACCGATGACCGACGCCGAGCGCCAGGCGCGCTGTCGCGCCGCTCGGGAGTCCGGGACGCCGGCAGTCCGGATATGGCGACCCCTCGATCACCGCAGTCGCGCCAAGCGTTGGCGCGACGCTGTCTCCGAGCTGACCACGTTGCAGGGTCAGTATGCCGCCTGGCTGGAAGCCCTGCCGGAGAACCTACAGGACAGCGCCACCGCCGAGGCGTTGCAGGCGATCTGCGACCTCGACCTCACCGAACTCCAGACGATCGTTCCGCCCCGCGGCTTCGGCCGAGATTGACCCGCGCGACGTCCGCTCGGCACGAGAGCCGGCGCTTCAAGAACCGCGCCTGACCGACCAACCTCGCCTGCACCTCACCGAACCGCGCTCGCCCCGGCTGCGCAACCCCGACCAGCTCCGCCGGGGCGAGCGCTACCGTCCGCGCCCTTCACAAAGGGGGGTCAATTTTGGACGCCGATATGGAGTGCGCCCCTGCAGGTGGACAGGATCAGGCCGCGGTTTTGACCGTCTGCCGGGCGTGTTGATCCTCGAATTGCACCGGGCTGAGATAGCCGAGCGCGGAGTGCAGTCGTGTTATATTGTACACCTCATCGATGAAGCGTGGAAGGTCGGCCGTGACGTCCTCGAACGATTCGTAGGCCGCCAGGTAGACAGCCTCGACCTTCAACGTTTTCATGAAGCTTTCTGCCTTGGCGTTGTCATAGGGATTGCCACGGCGACTCATTGAGCCAGTCAGGCCATGGGTGACCAGCAGCGCGCGATATGTCTCCGACGCGTACTGCGATCCTCGGTCGGAATGGTGGATGCAACCTTTCGCAGGCGCGCGGCTCCGAATGGCTGCTTTCAGCGCAGCCACGGCGATGCGGGCGTCCATGGATCGACTAATCGCGTAGCCGACGACCTTGCGCGACCAGGCGTCAAGGATGGCGGCGAGATAGACGAAGCCGCCGGGGATGGCGACATAGGTCAGGTCCGCAACCCATAGCTGATTGGGACGCTCGGGAACGACGTCCTTCGCCAGGTCCGGAAAGATCGGCCCGGCGTGATCGCTATCGGTAGTGACGACATAGCGTCGCCGCCGCTTCGGCTGCAGATCATGCTCCCGCATCAGCCGGCGAAGCTTCTTGCTGTTCACCACGACGCCCTGGTGGCGCAGCGCCGCCCCAACGCGCCGATAGCCGTAACACTCGAACTCGTCGCAGATCGCGCCGATCCGGGCGACAAGCTCGGCGGGCTCCAGCGGAAGAGGCGCTACATCATAGAAGGTGGAACGCGCCAAGCCCATCAGCTCGCACCCCCTGCTGACGGAGATGCCACCGGACCGGTGACCACGGAGGTGTTCGCGCTTCTCGGCCGGGGTGCGTGCTTCAAAGCCCCCTTTAGCAGCTCGATCTCCAGCGCTTGTCGGCCCACCATCCGTTCCAGGGCGGCGATCTTGGCCTCGTATTCCTGGATCAGGTCGGCGGCCTGCACGTCGTCATCCAATGCGCCGGCCTCGAACTTGCCGACCCAGATCCGGATCAGCTGCCGTGAGATGTCGTGCCGCTTGGACAGCGCGTGCAGCGTCTCGCCCGCGATGAACTCCTCAGCGACCTGCCGCTTGAACGCGGCGCTGTGTGATCGGTGCTTCGTCATGGCTTCCATCCTCCGGAAGCCCAGCAGAGGGGTCAATTCCTACTGCCCAATCTGTCCACTCCCAGGGGCGCACTCCAATCGGGGGTCACTTTTCGACGCCGATTGACAACCCCGCCCAAAACCACCGCCTCCAACACCCGCTTGCGAAGATCATCGGAAAGCGCCATCCCCGCCGCCTCCTTCCCGCGGCGGGAATCATGAATCAGAACTCAACCGATTCGGGAACCCCCAAGTCGATTCAGTCCGCTCGGATACCGCGTCTAGCGGCGCACGCCCGTCAGCATGCGCGTGCTCGACGCGGACGGGCGCGAGGTCCACTCGGCGATCAGGGGTGAACGGGAAAGCTAACCCAGGCCAACGCGGAGGCGCGCTGACCCGCGGCCAAGGCGCGATCGGACCGGCCCCAGTCGGTTTGCACTTCCGGAGCCGGCCCGTGCCCCGTTCCCCGAGTTCAAGAGAGCGGGAGCTCCCCAATTGGGCGCATTTCTGGTTCGGAGTCAACGGCACCCGACGCCCGACCCAGGGCAAAGTCCTAAATCGTTAAGCAGCGAAAAGGTTGGTCCGGAATTTTGGGTCGATGCAGGCTCTGATGCGTTTTCGTCGGAGCGATCCGGGGGTTTTTGTCGGCCTTTAAGATATTGAAGGCGGTGTGGCGGATGACCGCCAGGTTGAGAGGCGAAAGATCTTTTCGGGTTCGGCAACGGTCTTCGTCGAAAGTCACGTCCATTGTCCAGTGGAGATTGTTTTCGACGCCCCAATGGGCGCGCACGCTGGCGAGGATGACTCTCGGGTCGGGTTCGAGCGAGCTGACATAGAACCTCGTCTCGAAGCTTTCGGCGCCGCTCTTTTTGTCGATCCGCCCGGGCGGTGACGGCGGCGAAGGATCGCAGGCCCTTCCACTCGGGGTGGCGCTCGACGAGCCAGCTTGCGTCGGCGGCGCGGCACAGACGCTCTTCGATCCGGCCGTGGCCGGCATCGGTCTCGGCCTCGCGCGCGCAGGTCGCGGCGCAGACGGGGTCGGCGAAGAAAAGCGCGGCGTCCGCGTGCAGGCTCGTCTGATTGCCTTTGAGGGCGAGCACGTAATCGGCACCCTTGTCGACGATGCGCCGGGCGATCTCCTTCTGCGTTCCCATCGCGTCGATGGTGACGATCGCGCCCTTGAGGTTGAGCATATCCAGGAGTTCGGGAATCGCCGTGATCTCGTTCGACTTCCCCTCGACCGCTCGCTGCGCAGAGAGACCAGCCATGTCCTGGCCTCGGCAGTGATCGTCGGCTCCTTGCCCGGCCGGGGACGATCGTCGAGCGCCGCCATTGCACCATAGGCCAGCGCCCGCTCAACGCAGCGCTGGACCGTCTGATGATGCACCCCCAAAGCTTGACCCACCGCAAAGAACGAGGGGTCCTTCCGGTAAGCCAACAGCATTCGCGCTCGCTCGACCCGGCTCGCCGGCTCCGTTCGCGAGCGTGCTATCGAAACAAGCCTCGCCAAATCCTCTTCTCCGAACGACAACTCAATCGCTCGTCGCCGCGCCGTCATGATCTTCGAATCTCGTCTCACGAATCAAAAAAGCAGCCTACAGGCCCGCAAAGAAGCAATAAATCCCCGACAAAAGATCGGTTTCATGGAATCGATGAACTAGTCGCGAAGTCCATATTCATCAAGGACTGGAAGCGTAGATTCGGCAACGGCGCACGGAAGGCGACTGCACTTACCCCGGGAGGTCTGCTCCGCGTTCCGACTTCGGAACTGAGGGGCGTCGCAAGGCGCCCTGACCGCGGATGCAGAAGTCAGCAGAGGGCATATTAGGCCAAGCAGTCGGCAAGGCTAGTGAGGCACTCCAAAGCCGAAAGGCGGAGAAACAGATAGGCCGAGCCGGGAACGAGGGCCGAAGGCCCGAACGATTGAGAGTGACGATTAGGACTGACAACTCATGAGCGGAACGCGGCAGAAAACTCTGGACGAGCAATTGTCTCAGACCTCGGTGGCGGAGGGTCGGGGTGAAGCCCTGGACGCCGAGGCCGAGGAGGCCGAACCGTTGATGGCGAAGCCAGCACCCGAAAGTCCGGCCTTGGCGGAACGACTAATGGAGGAGGTGTGTGATCGAGGAAATCTCGAAAGAGCGTGGAAGCGCGTTCGAAGCAACAAGGGCAGTCCTGGCGTTGATGGAATGACCATCGACGCCGCCAAGGATTACCTGCGTGAGCACTGGCCAAACATTCGGGCTCAATTGCTTGAGGGAACCTATCAGCCGCAGCCGGTCAAACGGGTCGAAATCCCGAAGCCGGACGGCGGGATCAGAAAGCTCGGCGTGCCTTGCGTCGTCGACAGACTGATTCAGCAGGCTATGCTGCAAGTCCTCCAAGAGCGGTGGGACCCGACGTTCTCCGAGCACAGTTACGGCTTTCGACCGGGGCGCTCCGCCCATCAGGCCGTGGCTCAGGCGCAACGTTACATCGCCGAGGGCTACAACGTTGTGGTCGATCTCGATCTCGAAAAGTTCTTCGACCGAGTCAATCACGACGGCTTGATGGCGCGCGTCGCCGCGCGAGTGTCCGATAAGCGTGTGCTCAAACTCATCCGGGCGTTTCTCAACGCCGGGGTGATGGAAGACGGTTTGGTTCGTCCGGTGGATGAGGGCACGCCGCAAGGGGGTCCGCTTTCGCCCATCCTAAGCAATCTCGTGCTTGACGACCTCGACAAGGAACTGGCCCGACGCGGTCACCGCTTTTGCAGGTACGCCGACGACTGCAACGTTTATGTTCGCAGCCGTCGTGCCGGCGAACGGGTTATGGCCTCTGTGAGCCGGTTCTTGACCAACAAGCTGCGGCTCAAGGTCAACGAGGCGAAGAGCGCGGTGGCGCGACCGGAAGAGCGAAAGTTTCTTGGGTTCAGCATCTCGAATGACGGGAGCGAGCGGCGCATCGCGCCAAAGGCCCTCGACAAATTCAAAGGGCGAATCCGAGACATGACACGCCGGACACGGGGGTTCAGTCTGCAACAGTTGATCAAAGAGCTGAAGCCATACATCATAGGATGGCGCGGCTACTTCGGCTTCTGCCAGACCCCGCGAGTCCTCACGAACCTCGAAGCGTGGATCCGTCGAAGATTGCGTTTGTATCTTTGGCGGCAATGGCGAACCAGGCAAAACCGCTTCGCGGAGTTGCGCCGTCGCGGCGTAGCAAAGTTCGCGGCAGCGGTCGCAGCTGGTTCACCAACCGGGCTCTGGCGTATGTCCCGACACCCGGCGGTCCAACAAGCCGTACGCAACGCCTATTTCGAGTCGCTCGGTCTTGCCCGAATCTATGCGCCCGCCCAAGCCTAACTCGGTCGAACCGCCGTTGGTACGGACCCGTATGCCCGGTGGTGTGGGAGAGGTGGCGTCGCGAGGCGCCCCCCTATCCCGATCTAGGGTCGATTTGGCCCGTTCGCTTGTCGTCGGCGAATGGCCGCCATTTCTGCATTACCATCATTCAATCGGTCGTCTTCGCGTGGCGGCCTTCCCGCGAGGCAGACGCCGACAGAAGCACCGATAGGGTTTTGACCTAAATCCGCTGCTGCAGGAGGCACCTCGGCGAAGCCTTGCCGCCAGGACGCGTGGGCCGGGCGCCAGCGTAGCTCGCTTCTCGCCTTGGCGTTCGATCCGGCGCGGTTCTCGGTCATCATCGAGACCAGATGCTCGCCGGCCGCGATCCGCCCGAGCCATCGCGGAATGCGCCGCGGCGACTTGCCGCCGACCATAGCGGCGAGCGCCGGCAGCCAGTCGCTGACCGGCGCGGGGTCGTCGTCGACGATGTTGTACAGTCCGGGCGTGCCCCGGACGACGGCGATGGCGGTCGCGGCGGCGGCGTCGTCCACATGCAGGAACGACCAGAAGCCGCCGCCGTCGCCGACCACGGGAACCCCCGCCGGCGGCGCAGCTGATCGATGAACGAACCGTCGAAGAGGCCCGAGCCCGGCCCGTAGAAGGCGCCGTAGCGCAGCGCGAGCCCTTCGAATTCGGTCGAGCCGGCGACGGCAGCCTCGAGATGACGGATCGCCTCGTCCGCCGCAGCTCAGGCGGCGGCGCGGAATCGAGCGGCGCTTCCTCCGTCTTCACACGCGCCCCGGTCCTCGCCAAGGGCCAGCCGCAGAAGCTTTGGGCGATGAACCGCCGCGTTCCGCTCGCCTCGGCGGCGGCGATCAAATGGTCGAGCGACGAACTGACGTCGCTGACCGATGCCGGCGACCTCGTGCATTTCGACCGTGTCTTTTCGACCACCAACCGACTCCGGACCGAGGCGGCACGACGGCCTCGGGGCCCGCCGCGAGCACCGCGGCTCTGACCGCCGCCTTGTCGAAGGCGTCGACGACGGCCGGAGTGGCGCCGGCCTGGCTGAGCGATTCGGCTTTCGCCGGCGACCGGGCCGGTCCCGTCACCTTGCGCCCCGCGGCGACGAGCAGCGGGACGAGGCGGCTCCCGACCGCCCCCGTCGCCCCGGCGATCAGCACCCGCATAGATCTCTCGCCCCTGCAATTTCTGCGCTGCAAGAGAACCCCGGCGAGGTCGCGCGGTTCCGGCGTCGGCGGCAGGGGGGCGCGTCGTGGAGGAACTTCGCTATTGGCTGAATTTGATACGCTGCACGGCCGAATTCATTCCCTGCTTCGATCGCCCAGCCCGCTGCCATCCGGCGTCGCCAGCAAAACGCGCCGCATAGGCCAGATCGATCCGTCGATGCGGGTCGAGGCCCGCGTCGGGAGCCGGGAGACCAGATGCGTCATGTCGAACACAATCGGCCGTAGCAGCGGGGTCGCCGGCGCGGGCGCTGTCTCTGTTTGCGCCTGGGCGCCGATCTGCTGTCCCGCGCCCGGAGATCGACGCCGCTCGCATGGAGGGCCGAGCGGCATGGGGCGATTTGCCGGTGTCGATTTGCACGATGATGGCGCGGCCAAGGATGGTGTTGGCCAACGGTCATGGCGGCGGGATAGCAAAGCGCGACGGGGAAAGAGACTGGCGCGACCCCAACCCGGACGTCAATGGTCGCCGATGAGCGTCTCGGGCTTCTGGTTCTCCGGCGTAAGCTCGCTGCCAAGTTCACCGCTCTCACATATTGGGCTCGCCGCTCACTCGTGAACCGCCCTTGTGAAGCCCATCGGGTCCCGTCAATAATCACGGATCTCGTTCAGTTTGTCGCGTTTGACGTATTGGGTGGTGACGTCAAAATGCCAATAGACTAATACTCAGAAACACACCGTGATTTGGTAGCAATCTGATCTGACCGACTTGGAGCGCGTCTGGTCTTGGGATTATCGGCACCGTCGATTTACACTTGTGTCTTCCGTTGGGTTAGCAATCGCGCCAAGTCGAGCTTTCGGATGCCAGATTTACGTCTCGACAAGGCACGTCGCTCGTAGCGATCGAGCGTTGCAAGCTGAGCCATCAGTCGAAGCTCATGTGAGCGGGCGTGCCAAATCCGACGATCAGACTCGGCCAGAAGGTCCGCCATCAAATGCCTGCGACGGTTGCGTACGCGATTGAGATCAAGTTGGGCCTCGGCGATCTGCCGCGCACTCTCCAGCATCTGAGCGTTTGCGTCGGGACCTGCAACCTTTTGCGCCATCGCCTCGGCCAGCGGCGCGAGCGCGACGTCCAACAGGATTGGGACATTCAATCCATGCTAGATTTTGCATTGACTCGATTGGCGCGCTGTCGGACTTCGCCGGTCAAGATGGCGTTGCTCCGCGTACTGATCCCGTTTCGACGTCTCGGAATTCCGCATCCTGAATATCATCCGTCGCCCGTCGCGTAGCGGCGCCGAGAGCTTCTCGATGACGCTCGATTTCGCGTAACGCGTTGTTTCGCCGCGCCTCCGCACTGGAAAGCATACGATCGATACGCTCGAAGGTGTCGATATTCACCGCGAGCGTCTGAGCCATTACGTCTTCGAACGTTAGCTGCGCCTCGTGGAGCGCAGCAGTGACTTTATCCCGCGCGCTTTTTTTGCCGGCGGCCCAGCTTTCGGCAAGTATTTTCTGGGCGCCGAAGCCTTCGCGTTCGTCATAACCTATCGTGTCCAGAAGCCTCTTAATGCCGCTGCTGGTCTCGCCTCGCAAGAGTCCGGTCTCTTTATTCTGCGAAGCCGAAGAATCTCCCAAGTAAGATCGATCGCGTCACGGGTCAGGAATTCTTCGATAGCGTCGGTTGGCGGAGCGGCGTCAACGATACGCTTGGCGACGCCGGTGTAATCCGCTTGCGCCTCGCCCGGCAATAACGGCGCGAGCGATACCGACGACTCCGGTTCGAGGACCGAGCGATAGAGGAGGGTATGACTACTTTCACGCTCGGCAGGGACTCGGCTCTCCGGATCAAACTTTCTGAGAACATTACATGAATAGCGCGCAAAATTGGCGAGGCTAAATAGGGAAGGAATCGTCGGGATCGGCAGGACAGCAGGGTGCGCTCCAGATATGTCCTTCGCAACAGCTTGGCCACGACTCGTCGAAACGCGCCTTCATGAGCCACCCCAAATGTTGGCGAGCCCAACTCAATTCAAGTGAGCACCGAAGGTTGGGGATGTCCGAGCAAGGAGTTCGAACGCCCAGCGAGCCGAACCCCACGGGGAAGCGAATTCGCAAAACACACTGATTTTGGGTTACAGGAACAAATGTATATGGTACAAATCAAAACAGGCCGTCGGGGGCCAAAAAAGCAAGGTGACGGAAATCAAGCCGGAGCTCCAGTGACCTCCGTTCTTGCCCTTCCCGTTCGAGCGGCCCGCCGGGAAACCAGGGAAATATGCGAATGGCTGATTGCCCCTCGGTCAGGCTATAAAGATTAAACAATATATCTGACCATGCGGTCTGTGCCTCGAAGAAAAGGGCGTCGGAGATGCTGATCTGGCTGCGTTGGCGGCGCGAGAGGGCCGAACGAGCAGACGCTGAGGCGGAGGTTCTCATCCGCGAGCTAGGCGTTGAGGCTTATGCCGAAGCGCGTCGACGGGAGTATGAGTCCAGCGACGACGCGATGGCGCGGGAGTGGAACCGGATCGCGCTGGTGGTTGCGGGCAAGATCGGCAAGCACATAGGGCTCGATACCTCGAGCCGCATGGCGATGAATGCTGTTTTCGCGCCCGATCGCGGGGTGCGACCTATCTCGGGCCCCGACCAAGTCGGTGAAATGGAACGCACCCTCGCCGCGAATCCACAAGCATTCCGAGTCCAATTTATTGGCGCGGGGTCGGATTACGGACCAGCAATTTTGAGGGAAGCCGAGATTCAGGTGGCGGATGTGTCGGCCGCAATCATTGCCGTCGCGAGGATCGAGTGGCCCCTACGAACGATCGCAGTGCGCATCCTTGATCGTGAAGGCCGCGAGGTCTTTAGCAGGCAGAAAGCTGATCGCCGATAGGCTATGGATGAGCTGGCTGGCCTCAGCCGGCGGTTCTGACATTGGCGGCCGAGATATTCTATGGCCGGCGTCGAGCGTTTTGATCTCGGCGCGTTAAAAGCCTCCAGATCCAAACAAGATCACCTGAATTTCCTGTCTAGGTCTAGGATAGATAGTACTGTGTGGTGTGACGAGGCAACGCGAGCTTATTTTAACATTTCAATTTTTAAGTTAGTTTATAGTTTATAGTTTTCTCTTTAACAATAGAGAAAGTCTTTTTCGGCGGGTCGAAAGCGGTCCTAAAATCAAGTCGCTGTAAGTGACAATGATCATGGCGCCGAGGCTGGCCGCCTGGTGCTGCGGGCGTTCGACGAGCGATTTGTGGCATGAAGATAGGGTGTGGCTGGCCGGCCGCCTAGCGCTCTCACGCACCCCGCTTAAACCGCAACTGGAGAAGATTTTATCCCGTTAACTTGTCAAACACGGAAAACAGTGATAGCGCTAACTTACGGCGAATTGACCCGGCCGCACTGTACCTCCCCCGCATCAGTGCGACTCGTGGGGCTTCGCCGCGGCTCGATGTTGCGGCATCCGGCCGCTACGGCCGGATGCCAGGGTGTGCAAATCGGGCTAAAAGCCCCGCTCGGGTGTTTCCCCCGCCCGAGCGGGGCTACGCAGTGGGGCGTCCGCCTAGTCGGCGCTACAGCCTTGTCCATGTGATATGAGCATAAACGCCCTGATCTCTGTTTCTCCTGTTTTTGGTCCGACAACCTTATCGCGGTGAACCGCGCAATCGGTCATCAACCCCACATACAAACACCAATGGGAACCACGGGTCAAGGTCTGCAATCGCGGAGTTGAATCTTTTTTTTGCCCCGCCGCGAGTTGCAGGCAAGGGCATTATCGTTCGGGCGATGCTTGGCGTCAGGCAGACGAGCGGCTTGCCGGGCCGGTTGCCGGTGATGAACGAGAACAGGCGGTGCTCGATCCGGTTCCATTTGCAGGTGCGGGGCGGCAGGTGGCAGACGATGATCGGCAGGTCGGGG
The DNA here is from genome assembly GCA_963820795.1 of uncultured Alphaproteobacteria bacterium. GTDB lineage: Bacteria > Pseudomonadota > Alphaproteobacteria > Rhizobiales > Beijerinckiaceae > Roseiarcus. Next base: position 43,835 of record CAWGBJ010000005.1, on the reverse strand, counting down.
TCTTCAGCCAGTTTCTGCAGTTCCAGCTTCCGCAACCGCACTCGCGAGCCGTTGCTGCCGCCACGTCCGCGGTAATCAACAGGCTGTGGCGTTGGGATAACGCTCACGTCCCATGAGCTTCCACCAGATGCGGGCGGCGTTGGCCGCGAAGGCTGCCATATCATGATGGATGCCGACGCTGACCCAGCCGGCATCGTCGGCGATGTCGTAGATGCCATAGGGCACGGCTCGCCCCGGTTCCGGGATGACGAAGTCGTGGACGCGGACCTCTTCGGGCGAGCCCTCAGGGTGCCACTCACGCCCCGCAATCTTGAAGTCCCCGACCAGTTCTTTCTTCTTGGTGACGACTGAGATCGCTGGCTGACCCGCGACGAGCGCCTCCTTCACGCGGTCACTGATGTAGTTGAACTGTGCGTCGCGATCGGGGTGTTCGACGCCGTGTCCCGCCGTCATCGCCTCCGCCGCCGCAAAACCGCCGCCGACCCCGCTCGTCGAGCACAGAACTGACCGCCTCTAACCACGGCCTGATCGCGCGACCCGTTTGCCCTGGAACGCGAGTCTCGTGACGCCGCGTCGGGATCAGCATGGGCTCCCGGTTTTTGATCCTGACGGCTTGCGGGCTTTCCACTTGGTATCGAACGCCCGCCTAATCAGTCGATCTTCCGGGGACAGAGGCGCGCCTGCCGCGCAAATGGCGTGCATGAGATGCCAAACGGGGCGCATCAGCCGTTCGACGCGCCATCGCCGCGCGTCGCGCCGGCCCCGGAGGTCCGGCCAGAGGGCGCGTTGGATTGCCCCGGCGAAGGCGGGTGCGCAGTTCGCCGAGCGCGAGGACAATCGCCAGCGCACTGAATGCGACGGGCGACCCCGCCATGAAGCTGGGCGAGGCAAGCGCCAGACAGACCGGCGGCGCCCAGAGGCAGATGAGCGCTACCGCCCAGCTCCTTGGCTCATGAATGTAGACGATTCGGTACTGTCGGACGCCGAACGCGACAAACCCTGTCCAGGAGCAGCTAACCGGGGTGAGCAGGAGGCCCTGTCGAGGCGCGTGGGCGTAGATGTTGGCCTTCCGAAGCGCGGCGGACATTTGCACGTCGTCGCTGATCGCGCCCCGCCAATAGTCCCCGAGCCGAATTGCGTTTAGCGTCGCTCTCCTCATGGCGACGCTGCCGCCCCACACTGTCGCCAGCGGCAGCAGCCCGCGCGGCAGCGCGGCGATCGAGGCGTTGGCGGCGGCGAGGCAGGACGAGCTCCACCGATCATCCGAGGGCGTCATCCAGCGATAGCCGGTCGCGACCGGCCGGCCGGAATTGACGAGGACGGCGACGAGCCGCGGCAGCCACTCAGGCGTCGGCAGGGTGTCCGCGTCGATGAAGGCGACGACGTCGTCGTCCGGGGCCAGTCGCTCGAGCGCGGCGGTCAGGTTCCACACCTTCTGACCCGCATTCTCCGCGAGGCCCGCGACCGTCACCTCGAGCGGCGCTCCCGGTTCGGGCTCCGCCATGCAGAGAAACGCGAAAGCAGGGTCGTCCTCGCTTTCGACGCTCGCAATGATCCGGTACCGCGCATAACGCTGGGCCCTCAAGAGCGGCAAGTGACGGTCGAGAACGCCGCAGCCGCGGACGGGCAGGATGACCGCGACATTCGGCTCGGCGCCCGGTATCTCTTGCTGCGGCAAGCCGCGACGGTAGGCCGCGACCGCGAATGTCGAGACCGGATTTTGTGGCACCAGATGGCGAGCGAAACATCGGTTGCCAGGCTCATTACGATTTTATCTCAGCGTGCTCTTTCGGGAAAATTCCAGGATGACCCGACAGGGCGACGAGCAGATCGGGGCGGGGCGATGTCGGCCCCGAACCGGGCCAGCAGACCGTCGCGACGATAGCTTCCAGCCTGACTGTCAGGGATTATCCTGGTGCCGAAGCCTGACCTACTGCGGTGCTGGCGCTGTTCCAGCGGGCGCTGCTCCGGCGGGTGCTGGCGCTTCTTGTTTCTTAGTCGCCCGATTCAACGCGATCAGTTTGGCTTCCTTCTCGCCGTCGAAAATCCGCGCGACCGCGGCGTCGCGCGTTGCTTGCGGCTCAACACCGCCTCGAAGCCCTCTTCCATCAGTTGCTTGCGCACCCGGTAAACCATGGACGGGCTGGTCTCCAGCGTTTTGACGATCCGGCTGTCGCTCCAGCCTTCCCCGGCTTCCGAGACATCGGCCTTCAACAAGATCCGCGCCTTCAGCAGCTGCTGCGCCGGGCTCTTTCCTTTCCGGATCAGGGCTTCAAGTCGTTCCCACTCCTCCGCGCTCAACCGCACCACATACTTCTTTACTGAAATTTCCTTTGGGTCCAGCCGGCAGGGGCACATCAAAGCGCCCATATTTCTGCACAGCCGCGTAAATGACGCCGAAACCGAGGTGCGGGGCATGGTCGGCCCAGGCGGCGAAGGCGACGAGTCCCTTGGGAAGCAGGCATGGCGCGCTTGGCGCGGGAAGGCCGTCGCATCCGGCAAAATGCGTCACGTTGTCAATCGGCGTCGAAAAGTTGCACGCCGAAACACATCACGTCGATATTGCAGACGACAGCCTGGTATTCGCCTCGCCAAAGAGGCAACGCCGCAGCGTCGGCCGTGCGAGTCAGCGCGCCGGTTGCCTCACCCCGGCTCACGCGGCAATGTGAAGGCGCTTCGTCCCGAACCCCGGAAGAGATCGCATTGGCCAAGACGCCGAAATCGAGAAAGCCCGAGAAACGGACGCCCGGGGTCGATGACAGGGTCGTCGCTCTGCTGGAGCGGATTGCGGGCGACGGCCAGGCGGACGCGGTCCTCTCTCGACTCTGCAATGAGCCAGCGGAGCGAGTCGCCGACGACATCGCGCGTTCCGCGGCTTTCGAGCATCTCTATAAGCGAGTGCGCACCCTCGATATCGGCGCGGAAGGGGCGAAGGAGGCGAATTCGGCGCTGGTCGGCTTGCCCGCACTTCCGCCGGATCTCACCTTCGACGAGCAATACCGCCGATATTTCCGCCCGCGCCTCGACAAGCGAGCCGAGGGGTTCGACGTGCTGTTTCGGTCGCTCCAGGCGATCGGCCGAAGCCTCCTCATCGTGGAGACGGGAACGCTGCGACTGCCGGGCAACTGGGAAGGCGATGGACAGAGCACCTTCATGTTCGACGCGCTGGTGCGGGAGAGCGGCGGCGTGCTGATCTCGATCGACGTGACGAACGAAAGCGTCGACAGCGCGAGAAAGGCCTGCAGCTCCGCCACCCAACTGATCACAAACGATTCGGTTTCAGCGTTGCACGCCCTAACGCAGGTCGTTTCGAAGCAGATCGATCTGCTCTATCTGGATTCGTTCGACCTCGACCCGAACGACCCGTTGCCGAGCGCGATTCATCATGCGCTGGAGCTGACCGCCGTTCGCCCCCTGGTCGGGCCGGGGACGGTCATTTGCGTCGACGATTACGCGGTCGGCTCGAAGGGCGGCAAAGGCATGATCGTCGATCGGTTTTTGAGCAATATCCGGGCGAAAGTCCTGTACAGTGGCTATCAGAAAATCTGGCGGCTCGTCTGATAAGCCGCGGGGATGGTTGAACCGCGGTCTTGCCTCCTTTAGCGGAAGCGGAGCGCGACCGCATTCGGGCAGGTGAAGCCCACGACGTCGCCTCAGCAGATAACGCGTCAGACCGGGCCACTCCACGACCGGCTTGGCGAGGAAGTGCTCCCCGATGGACGCAGCCGTCGAGGATCTCAGAGCGCGCCCCTATGTTAGGCGGCGCTTATTACGCGGCGCGTGAGCCGCGAGCGCGGGGGGCAGGCTTCGAGGGCGAGGACGGACGTGGCGGAGCGAAGGGTGGTTAGGCGTCTACTTGCCGCTGCCGCTGTCCAGGCGCCTTCTGTGCGCTCGCTGTCTGCAGGCGTTGGAGCAATAGCGAGCATCAACGCGCGTCGTCGTAAAGACTGCGTCGCAGACCTGACAGACGAGCTTCTTGTGGCGTAAAGCCGCGCGCCGCGCCCGCTCGTAGCACGGCAGGCACATACCCCGCACCATCCAAGCCTTACCGCGAAGACGATGGCAGGATAGGCACACGGAATCGCTCATGTTACCCGCGTCGTGAACGCCCCTAGTTCATCGTTTCCAAAGTTCGAATCATATCGAGCGCCGTTATCGAGTTCGACGGGGTCGCGATTGAAGTGATCAATGGCGGCGATGATGCGGTCCTTGAGTTCCTTCTTGGATGCGACGCGGATATCGCGCAGCAGGACCGAGCCGGCGAGCTTAGAGAAGAACCCCTCGACGAGCGAGATTGAGTTAGGAGCCGTGCTTGGGCGTGAGGGTAAATTCGAAGCGATCGGTAGGCTGTTCTACGCGTGGCGGCGCCATTGGCTCACCGTCGAATGGCTGCCCAAATATGCGCCCGAGCTCAACGATATCGAGCCCGTCTGACGCGATCTCAAAGCCCATCATCTGGCCAACCAGACCTTCACCGACGCCGCTGCTCTGAAGCTGTCAGCGCGCTCAATTCCGCCTTGCTCGCTCACGATGTGAAGAGCGCGCGACCTGTCCTTTCCCCAACGTAAAGATCCACATCGACAAAGGCGAGCACGCCGGCGTTGATCATCTTGCGGGACAACAAGCGGATCAGAATTGGGTTCGTTTCGCCAAAACTGCCAATAAGACATATTAGATATGTTATAGATAGACGGACGCTCAGAGTATCCTTCACTTTTCCCCTTGGACCTCTGGCGAGCCCTCGCATCGTACCTGCGGATAGCGACCTTTCGCCTCGAAAGAGCCCGGCGCTCGTATCGATCAATGGCCGCAAGCTGGACTGCTCTTTCCTCGATGATGGCGTTGAGCTTTTCGTGGCCGGCCAGAGGCTTCGGGAACGCCATCTGTTCGATCAGATCGATACTGAACGGTGCGCCTTGGAAGCGGTCAATACGTTCGACTGTCTTCATAAGTCGAAGCTGTTCATCGATAGTGCGCAGCGGCTAGTATTTAGGGTTCTCCAAGCACTCGGCAATCAGGCGCCTACGACTGTCGCGGGCCCGGTTCAGATCGAGTTGGGCCTCGGCAATACGGCGCGCGTCGTCCAGCGTTTCAGCGTCCGCGGCGTCATGGCCGGCGATCTTTCGAGCCATCGCCTCGGCGAGCGGACTAAGCGCAGGGTCAGACCAAATTGGGACGTTCAGCCCGTGACGCAAAGCATTTTGGGCTGCCCTCGCCTTTCCGGCTGCGCTCCTCGACCCCGTGCTCGATTTTGCGTTAGCTCGATTGGCCCGCCGTTGGCGATCGATGGTCAAGAAGGCGGCCCTCCGCGCCGTTCACGGGTCTCGAGGTCCCCGAAATCGGCGTCCTGGACCTCATTGTTCGCAGGTCGCATCGCGGAGCCGAGGGTCTCGCGATGACGATCGACCTCCCGGAGCGCGGTGTTGCGGCGAGCTTCGGAACTCGCACCCATGCGGTCGATACGTTCGAAATCGGAATCCCTGAACCCTTGAAACCTTTGGCGTTAAGTACTTGAAATCACTCGCGCGTGCCAGCGCAGTCTTATGACGCGGCCGACGCAGTGCTGGCCAGCGAGCGCGGCGCTTCTCGCGCCAGGTCGAACTTTCGGATGCCGAATTTACGTCTCGACAAGGCGCGTCCTTCGTAACGATCAAGCGCAGCAAGCTGGGCCAACAGTCGAAGCTCATGTGAGCGGGCGTGCCAAATCCGACGATCCGGCTCGGCCAGAAGGTCCGCCATCAAATGCCTGCGACGGTTGCGTACACGGTTGAGATCGAGTTGGGCCTCGGCGATTTGCCGCGCAATCTCCAGCGTCTGAGCGTTTGCGTCGGGGCCTGCAATCTTCTGCGCCATCGCCTCGGCCAGCGGCGCGAGCGCGACGTCCGACATGATTGGGACATTCAACCCATGGCGCAATGCGTTCTGTGCGGCGCGAGCTTTACCCGCCGAGGTCTTCGGCCCGGTGCTAGATTTCGCGTTGATTCGATTGGCGCGCCGTCGACCGTCGCTGGTCAAGATGGTGTTTCTCCGCCTATTGCTCCCGTTTCGACGTCTCGGAATTCCGAATCCTGAATTTCATCGGTCGCTCGTCGCGTAGCGGCGCCAAGAGCTTCTCGATGACGCTCGATTTCGCGTAACGCGTTATTTCGCCGGGCCTCCGAACTGGAAAGCATACGATCGATACGCTCGAAGGCGTCGATCTTGATCGCGAGCGTCTGAGCCATAACGTCTTCGAACGTCAGCTGCGCCTTGCGAAGCGTGGCAGCGACTTCATCCTGCGCGCCTTTGTCGCCGGCGGCCCAGTTTTCGACAAGTATTTTCTGCGAGCCAAAGCCTTCGCGTTCATCATAACCTACCGTGTCCAGAAACCTCTTAACGCCGCTGCTGTTCGAGACCCGCAAGAGCCCAGCCTTCATACGGCGAAGCCGAAGAATCTCCCAAGTAAGATCGATCACGTCACGGGTCAGGAATTCTTCGATAGCGTCGGTTGGCGGAGCGGCGTCAACGATGCGCTTGGCAACGCCAATGTAATCCGCGTCCGCCTCGCCCGGCAATAGCGGCGCGGGCGCGACGCCGATGACTCGATTCAGAAGGTCCGCGCCCGAGGTCCGCGTGATGGAGGAGGATGTGGCGATTCTCGCAATCGGCATTGCACAACTCTACGAATCGAAGTGCAAAAGAACGATACACGAACGGCGTCGCAAATTCATGATGTCTATTTAGGCGGGGGATCGACAGGGGATCAAGGAGGCACCGGCAGCAGTATGTGCGCCCGATACTATCGCAGTGAGAGCTTGCCGGCGACTTGTCTTAAGGGCGGTTTCATGGGTCGCCCAAAAGGGTCGATCTGAACTCGATTGAAGTGATCACCGAGCGTTGGCGAAAGACGTGTCCGGGGCGAGGAGTTCGAATGCGCAGCGAGCTGAGCCCATCGTCGCACCGAACGAGGGAGAGATTTCGCAAAACATACTGGACTGCAGGTTACAGCAACGGTTTATGTGGGATATAGATCAAGAACAGGCCATCGGAGGCAAAGGAGGAGCAAGGTGACAGAAATCAGGCGGATCCCCGTCAGCTCCGTCCGGCAGTGAAATCGGCGCGCGGACTGGCAGACCCGTTTGGTGAAGGGTTTCTCTCGCAACTGGAGCGGCACACCCATGCGAAAGCAGGAACGCCTCGGCCTCAATGAGGAGTTGGATAGATTGATCACCGAGGAACTCTGTCGGCCAGTGAACGTGCGCGAGGGCGGCAAGACCGAAAAGATACCGGCTATACAGGCCATCGTACGGCAGCTCATCGACGCTGCTCTGAAAGGCAATCAACGCGCTCAATTCGCCTTGCTTGCGCAGTATCGCGATGTGAAGATCGAAAAACCCGAGTACGATTTTAGTTCGATTTCAGATGATGACATGATTGTACTCGAGCTGATTACTGCTAAGCTACACGTAACGTAGTTATACCGGTCGTCGCTGACGCCAGACTCGGCACCCTCACCCGCTCGCCATGGCGCTCGAGCCAGCGTTTGGCGGCGTTACGCTCGCAATCCTGCTTCTCGGCGCCGTCCGGCTTGACGATGAACTCCGGCATCAGCGGCAGCACCATGGCATGGCCGGGCGCGACGACCGTCGCCGCCAGCATCGAATGATAATACTCGGTCTTGCCGTTGGCGCGCTTGCGCGTCTGGCAATGCGGGCAGCCGAGCTTGTGCGACCAAAAATACTCGGTTCCATCGAGCGCGATCAACGTGCGCTCGCCCAGGCGCTGAAACCCCTTCAGACCGCCATGGTCGCGCAACGCCGCAACCGCGGCATCTAAACAGCCCTGCAAATGCCAGGGATGCACCGGATCGAGCATCGAGCGGATGTGAATGTCGGACGTGACCGCCCAGCGCCGCCGTGCTGGAGGCCGTGATCCCGGCCGTCACGCGCCGTTCGACGTGCCCGAGATGTCCGGCGTTCAATTGAGGCATAGGTCTCGCCGTGGCGGCGAAAAACGCACGCCTCGGTGTGAACGAGCACCGCCCAAAGGCGGTGGCTTCGGCTTACGGCTTAAAGCCGGATTGGGTCGGCCCAGGGGCCGACTCGCCAGCTGGCTAGACGACTTTGAAGTTGTCGTCAGGTATCTCGGGCTTTTGATCCTCAATATATTTCTTCCACACCTCGTCCGTCACATTGCCGCTCGTCGCCACCCAATAGCCCCGACCCCAGAGATGCTGACCCCAATACCGTTTGCGAAGCGACTGATATTCCGACAGCAGTTTGTGCGAGCTCTTGCCTTTGAGATACTGCACCGCCCGAGACACCGATAGATGCGGCGGTATCCCTATCAGCATGTGCACATGGTCGCGATTGATCGCTCCAGCGTAGCGCGATTGATCGCTCCAGCGTAGATGGTTATCTCGTGCGCCCGCGCGATTTCCCGTAGCAACTCCCGCGCCCGTTGTCCGACATCTCCGCCCAACACAGGAAACCGGTACTTTGTTATCCACACGATGTGATACTTGCAGTCCCAGATCGCATGACTTCCGGGCTTCGCGTCTTGCATACCCGCAGCGTCGCATCCCGGTCGCCTAAAGGCGAGGGGTTTACGGATCCCAAAGGTGGGACTCCAAGGAAATACTTAGTTTGCTCCGCAGGTCAAGTCCCCCGTGCAATTGTTTCTTTATGTATCGACGTGGAAAAAAGCACCATTATCTCTGGATTAGCCGCTGCTTTCGCGATCTCTGCTTGCTAGCTGGACCAGAATACTTATCCAGGGTCGTGGGCGTATTTGGTAACTGGCCGCGCAGCCGTACGCCCGGGCCCCCGCCATTCCCATTGATGAACTCGACCCCGGCTAACTCGAGGGCAAGTTGGAGCGCCGCGATTGTCGGACGGTTCGCAGTCAGCGCTCCGGGGTTGGCCTCCAGCCGTTTAATCGTTGCTAGTGAGACTTTCGAGGCACCGCTTAAGGCTTTCTGCTCGAGCCGAAGAATGGCGCGAGCTGCGCGGAGTTGCTCGCTAATCGACAAATCACCCATTACTCTTGAGCCCTCAGATCTAAAATAACACCGGACGGCTTGACAAACCCATAGGATCAAATTAGCTTCTGGGTATCACTCTGCCGCACATTGAGTCTAACCAGTGATGCCCGCGTGCCGAGCAAGCTAGGCCCGTCTCCGCGTTTAGCAAACCCTGATTCTAACTTTGGAGAAAGTCATGGACTCGTGTTTCGAAGATTTCACGAGTTTGGAAAGCGCTGTTAAGACCGCTCTAAACCGTCGCGCCTTCATCGGCGGGTCGGACGCCAGGATCATCATGAGCCCCGACGAGGCGGCGCTGATCCAACTCTGGAAGGAAAAGCGCGGCGAGGCCGAGCCGGAGAGCCAGTCGCGCAATCTCATCGTTCAACTCGACATACGCGAACAGTTGTGCGCTGTCGCGCAAGCGAGCGCGGACAAGCGTCGTTATTCACCAATTCCTCGCGGTTGGGTTGGTTCCTTCGCGTTGGTCTCGCGGAGGCGCACGCCCACTCCTCCGCCGTTTTCGTCGATGAACTCGACACCACCGGATTCCAAGCAGCGGCGCACCACTTCCAGCGTTGCGCGACGCGGTTGATGTGTGCCGGCCTCGAGCTGGCGCACAGTCACGACGCCGACCCGTGCTCTTTCCGCAAGTTGCTGCTGGCTCCAATCAAGAAGGCCGCGAGCGGCGCGACATTGTGCTGATGAGATCATCTTCTTCGGTTCGCACATGCGATCGAATTCATCAATTCCGTCGGAAAACGATTGACTTGCAGATATGTTGCTTATAATCATAAACATCGTTTTTAGACACAACTCGAAGAGATGGGAGAAATTCCATGAAAATCAGACTGAATGATCTCACGATTTCGCGCTCGACAAAGCAGGATCGCCGGCAGTTCATCGGCGGATCCGACGCGCGGATCATCATGAGCCCCGATGAGGCGGCGCTGATTCGCCTCTGGAAGGAAAAACGCGGCGAGGCCGACCCGGAGGATTTGAGCGACAATCTTATTGTCCAACTCGGCGTTGCCACCGAGGCGCTCAACCAGGCCTGGTACGAGCGCAACACGGGACGGGTCGTTGCCGACATCCAGCGTTGGGTTCAGCACCCCGTGCATCGATATCTGGCGGCGACCCTGGACGGATTCGTCAATGACCTCGACGCTGTGTTCGAGGCCAAGTTCATGCTGCCCTGGTCGTTCTCCGAAGAAGCGGCCGCCGAAAAACACATGGCCCAACTGCAGCACAATATGTGGGTGGTCAACGCCCGATCGGCGGCGCTCTCGATCATCACTGGCGGGGGCAAATGGATCGAGATGACCATACCCGCCGATTCGCTCTACCAGCATTTTCTAGTGACCGCGGAGCGCCGGTTCTGGCGCTGCGTCCAGACCGGGGAGATGCCGCGCCCGTACGGCGTCGAGCCGCCTCGGCCGCGGATCGAAGCGGTTCGCGTCGTCGACATGAGCGAGTCCAACTCGTGGGCCGGGTTCGCCGGCCTCTTCTGCGCTACGCGATCCGCCTTTCTCGACCACGAGAGAGCCAAGTCCGAGCTCAAAGCCCTGATGCCGGAGGATGCGAAGGAAGCCTCCGGCCATGGCGTGCGGGCCAAGCGATCGAAATCGGGCGCGGTCAGCTTTGATCTTCTCCCAGATGATGAGGAGCGCAGCCATGCAGCGGTCCAGTGAGACCATCGGGGCGATCGCCGCCGCGCTGGCCAAGGCTCAAGCCGAACTGACCAATCCTGAGAAGGCGCTGGTCGGGACCATTCGCGCATCTAACCCATGGGACAACGACCAGACCTTTCGCTACGCGGCGCTGTCGAGCGGCCTCGACATCGTGCGCAAGACGCTTGGGGGCCATGAGATCGCGACCGTTCAGACGACGTCAATCGACAACCAGGCCGGGCTCATCCGGTTGACGACCATGCTTGCGCACGCGTCGGGCGAGTGGCTTTCGTCGGAATGGCCGGTTTGCGCCGTCAGCGAAGCCGCCGCGCCGCGCCGCATGGGAGCGGCGCTCACCTACGCTCGACGCTATGCCCTGTTCACTCTGGTGGGGATCGCAGGCGAGGATGATCTTGACGCGCCCGATCGCAATGCGAAAGGCGACGTGGCTGCCAATGCCGCCGCGCAAACAGCCAGACGGCAACAGGCGGCAGACGAAAAGCCCCTGACAACATCCGCTCTCCTTCGCAAGGAGAAAGACTTTCGTCATGAGCGGACGACATTGGGCCTGGAGCAGTCGGCGTCGTTGCGAGAGCAGTTGCTCGCTGCCATCGCACAACTCCAAGCGGCGGACGACGCTGCGGATTGGGTCCACAAGAACCTTTCAGCCAAGAACACGCTGCTCGCCGTCGATGCTGATGTCATTGAGGCTGGGTTCCGTGACCGGCTTGCAATAATCGAGGAGCACGTTGCCGCTCTTGATGGCCAATCTCAGTCGGCGTCGGCAAAAGGGTCCAATCCGCCCGCCAACACGTCCTTCGCGCTGCCGTCGGAAAATCCGCCTGCGGTTCCTAGTGAACCGGTCCGTCGCGCCGCGGCGAAAACCATCCGTCTGCGTGACAAGGAGCATTGCAAGTTTGTCGCCGGGCAACCCTGCGTCGTCTGCGGCCGAACGCCGGCGGAAACTCACCACATTCGCTTCGCCCAACCGCGCGCTCTCGGCCGCAGGGTCAGCGACGAATACACGGTCCCTGTCTGCCGGCTTCACCACCGCGATTTACACGGCTATGGCGATGAAGCGTCCTGGTGGGCCGGGGTCAGCGTCGATCCGTTGCCCATAGCGCATGACCTTTGGCGACAATCGCATCTGAAAGGCTAAGAGGTGGTTACAGCAGCGTGAATAGCCCGGTCGAGGTCGCCGGCGTCGGTGAAGGTCTGGTGAGCCAGATGATGGGCTTTGAGATCACGCCAGACGGGCTCGACGACGTTGACCCGCGGCGCGTACTGCGCAGTCACTCGATGGTGAGCCAATGGGCGCGCCGCGGTGGCTGCCTTGCTCACGCGGATCGGCCTGTTGTCAAGCACGATGACGACCGGCTTGATCGCTAGCAGTCTGTCGGACTCGGTTTGTGGGTGATCGCCGCGAATGATTTTGGCGGTTGCGGCGGCGCTGGGCGTTGGGTTGGGCGCAGAAAGCGGTTGAAGGGGCCGGCGATGGCGTTTCCTGGGGACCGGTCTGCGGCGCCTGCGCACCTCAGCCTTGTCAGGCCGGACGCAGGCGAATATCCGCTTGATGTTCCAGGCCATGGTGACGAGGCTCCATTCGCGGCGCGCGCCCGCGAGGCCGCGCAGCAAAAATTGACGGAATCCCAGCGCCGACTTGATAATTCCGAACACCGGCTCCGGCATCTGCTTGCGCAACGCGTAAAGCGCCCGGCCTGCCGGCGTCGTCAGCCGATGCGCCATCGCCTCGACCGGCGTTGGATCTCGCGGCGCTTCCGGCGCCGCTGCGAAGCGCTCGGCCAACGGCGGATGATGCGGTTGACGGCCCATGGCGATCAGCGGTTCGATCCCCGCCTTGTCACAAGCCGCGACGTTCTAACGCAATCGCAGGCGCGGCGTTAAGTCCGACAGGCTGCTAGAATCCTCTCGCCTCCAGTCTTCTTCGGAATGGAGACGGCGCGGACCGGCGGCGGAAAGTAGGTCCCGGAAGACATTCGGTTCCAGATCTTGTAGAGATTTCCCTGCAAGATCCTTCTCGAATGTTTCCAAAGTCTGCCCATCCACTCCAGCTGCGCCGTGATTGGACTTTACTACCTTGTATGCTTCGTACACTCGCCGCTTTTCAATCCAAAACGGCTTGTTTATCGCACTGATCGAAGTCATCCTGTTTCCAGTTGTTTCAAAAGCACGATTACCTGACCCGATCCCTTTGCTCCGACCCCATTACAGGGCCCTCAACGCTCTTACGGATCGGTCCGTCCCAGTCCCTTGCATCGGTACTCTCGCCTCGCGGTTTACGCCGCTTGAGCTTCTCCCTTGGCATCAAGGGCCTGGTTCCTGCAGTTCCACGCAAAAGCCTGTGTCCGAACTCACGCCCCCTCTACGCCGGTCGCCGCCCACCCGGTCATCGGGCGCCTGGCGGGCTTGTCCCAGATGACGAAACGGTCCTGGTTTTGACGACGCTTAAGTTCGTAACGACGCGTCTTCGGAGGGTTTGCTTTCGCTCGTCTTTCGGACACTCACCTGCTCGGTTTTATCCGAACTTTTCATCCGACGCTCACCACCACAGCTCTTTACCGCAGCAGCTCGGACTGGTTTGAGACCCGCTCCTGAAAGCCGACCTCGGGGGGCCGACCCCCATCTTTCACGCAGCTTCACAACGGCCTTAGCTCATATTGAACTCCTTCCGCTGCCCTGCAGCACACTCTCGTCGATGAACACGAGGCGGGTCGGATCGAGATCGAGTTGGCCGGCGAACCAGGCGCGGCGCTGTCTCACAACGTCCGAGCGTTGCTGCTCCTCAGCATGCGCAGACTTTTTTAGAGTGATCTCATGGCGATCGAAAAAGCGCCAAAGCCAGAGGACGAAAAACGCTCTCCGCAATTGGCGATCAGGCGTTCCCTGTATTTCCAGCAGCGTCATGTCCGGCCGGCGGCGAATGAGACCGAGCAGATAGTCGCGATGGGCCTCTATACGACCAGAACGACGATCTCCCCCCCGTCGGAGCCGGCGAGACCTCCCCTTTGGCTTTGAAGCGTGCCACCCAGGCACGGCGCTGGCGATGCTGACCCCAAAACGCTTGGCTGCCGCGTTGCGCGACATGCCGCCTTCCACAACTGCCCCCACAACGCGTTCGCGAAGATCGCCGGAAAGCGCCATCCCCCGCCGCCCCCTTCGCACGGCGACAATCTTCAAGCAGATCAAAGCCGATTCGGGAATCTGGAGGGTTATGTGAAGTCGCCGGCGCGTAGGTTCGTGCGTCACAGACGGCGACTTCACATAAGCCGGATTGAGCGAAGGCGCGGGCCGGTTAGCCGCTATGGGGAAAGCGCAGAGCGGCTTTGATTGTGGACCCCTGGGGCGCGGTCTTGTGAGAGTGGCGGGAGCGATCGCAGAACGGTTTGACCGTTCGGCCGCTGGCGTCTGGACGGCTCGGACGGTAGCGACGACGACGGGGTCGAGGCTGAAGCAAGCGGACGGAGAGTGAACGAAGCGCTGAACCTCGGCGCCGGCGGGGAACTGGCGCGGCGGCCCGGGAAATCGAAGGCGATCGAGATCAGATCGGCGTTCGCGATCATGATGTGTCGCAGCGAAAGGCGCCGGATTTGTCCGGCGCGATGGGCCCCATGCGGCGCATGAGGCCGCCGCAATCCGGGCAGACGGCGAACGGTTCGTGAGAGGGCTCCGCCTCCGGCTCGGAACTCTGCGGCGCGGCTTCGCCGTCGGGCTCGTGAAGCAGGTTGCGCACGTGCGCGAGGGGGTCGCCTCGGTCGCCTTTGGCGAGGAAGCCGTAGTGATGATGTGGACGGCCTCACCGAACGGAATCAAGTGCCAAGGCGTGACCGGTGCAGGTCGCGGATAGGGAAGCCGTCCATGAGAACCTTTATTAGGATTGGGATCGACCTGGCGAAGAACTTTTTTCAGGTGCATGCGATCGAGCGTGAGGGCGAGCCTGCGGTGACGCGCAAGTTGAGCCGAAGCAAGGTGCTTGCGTTCTTCGCCCAAGCGGCGCGCTGCCGGGTCGGGATGGAGGCCTGTGGATCGTCCCATTACTGGGCGCGAGAGATCCGGGCTTTGGGGCACGACGTGGTCTTGATTCCTCCTGCTTACACGAAACCCTACGTCAAGCGCGGCAAGAACGATGCGAACGACGCGGCGGCGATCTGCGAGGCGATGTCGCGCCCCGACATGCGGTTCGTGCCGATCAAGAGCGCGGATCAGCAAGCCGTGCTGACGCTGCACAAGACCCGGGAATTGCTGGTCAAGCAGCGAACCATGGCCGTCAACGCGCTGCACGGGCATCTCTCGGAGTTCGGTCTGATCGCGCCCAAGGGCATCCACCGGGTCAAGGAATTGCTGGCGCTCGCGCAAGCCGACGAGACCCTTCCCGAGCAGGCCAAGCAAGCAACCGCGATGCTGGCTTCGCACAGCGACGGCCTCGACGAAAAGATCGACGATCTGGAGACGACGATCGCCCGGGCGAGCGGCAAGAACCAGACGAGCCGGTTGCTGGACGAGATCCCCGCCTTCGGCCCGCTGATCGCATCGGCGATGGTCGCCTTCAATCCCGATCCCAGCGTCTTCAGGTCGGGAAGCGATTTCAGCGCGTCTCTGGGCATTACTCCGAGCCAGCACTCGAGCGGCGGCAAGGACAAGCTCGGCGGAATCACCAAGAAGGGCAACCGATATCTGCGCAAGATGCTGGTCGTGGGATGCACGTCGGTTTTGCGCGTGGCCCATAAATACAAAGGCGCCCTGGCGGAATGGATCGTCGCCATGAGGGCCAGGAAGCCCGAGCGCGTCGTCGCTGTCGCCCTGGCCAACAAGCTAGCCAGAATCGCCTCGGCGATGATGTCGACCGGCGAAGCCTTCCGAACCGAACTTTACACGAAGGCCTGACGACAAAGAGCTCTCCCAGATAGACGTTTCAGTTTCGAAGAGATCGGTCCGAGACTTGATGTCATGATGTGTCGCAGCGGAAGGCGGCGGCCGGGGATTGGGCGACGAGGCCGATGCGGCGCATGAGAGCGCCGCAATCCGGGCAGAATGCGAACAGCTCGCGGGCGTGTTCGTCTGCGTGTGGCTTGCGTGCGGCTGCGGGCTCGCCGGTGGGCTGGACCTGAAGCAGATCGCGCATGCGCGCGAGGGTCTCACCTCGGTCGCCCTTGGCGAGGAAGCCATAGTGACGGATGCAGTGGAAGCCGTCGGGCAGGACGTGGAGGAGAAAGCGGCGGATGAACTCGTGCAGGACAGCCCATGCCGCTGACGGCCACCGCGGCGATAGTCTTTGTAGGAGAACGCCACGGGATCGTTGTCGACCGCAACGAGCCTCGAATTGGCGATCGCGGTGCGATGCGTGTAGCGGACGATATAGGCCAATACGCGCTCGGGGCCGCCGAAGGGCGGCTTGGCGTAGACGACGAACGCGCTGTGCCGCAGCGGGCGCACACGCTCGGCGAACGTGGCGGCCTTGGCGAGCGGAGCCAAGTCGCCGAAGAATCCGAGTTTGCCGCGGCGGAAAGCGGTTTCCAGGCCGTCGAGGAACAGACAGCGGAAGGTCTTCGACAGGACCCGGATGGAGAGCAGGAAGTTGGATTTGCAAACGACCCATCGCTGGCCGTCGAGGGCGACGCCGCCGCCGGGGACGAGACAATGGACATGCGGGTGATGGGTCAGCGTCTGTCCCCAGCTGTGCAAGACGGCGATGAGGCCGATTTTGGCGCCGAGACGCTCCGCGACGAGCGTCATGAGCGGCTGGGCCGCAGCGCGCATCAACAGGCCATAGACCGTCTGCTGTTCTGGAAAGCGATCTCGGCCGCCGGCGATGGCAGGGTGAAGATGACGTGGAAGTAGGGAACCGGCAGCAGTTCGGCCTGACGAGCAGCGAGCCACTCCACTCTCGCCGCCGCCTGACAGTTCGGGCAATAGCGTTCGGCACGTAATGCGCGACGCCATTACGTGCCTTATGGGCAGATCCAGTAATAGGGAGCTGGCGTGCCGGCATCGGCATTTTTCGGTGAATTGTAGCGCTTCTTGTCTCCATAACAGCACGGTCCTGCGCCTCCGTCGGCTCGGCCACCGATGGCCGGGCGCAAACGGGGACGAGCATGTTGGAGACCTACTTCTCGGCATCGAAGATGCTGGGGCATCTGCGGAGCGGGCCAAGCGGACCATACCTTGACGGTTTCGCGGCCGGGCTCGAGCGGCAGGGGTATAGCGCCGGCACGGCCGTGCGATATTTGCGGGCGGCAGCACACCTTGGCCATGTTGTGGCTCGGCAAGGGGCAATGTTGAGCGACATCGATCTGGCGGTGTTCAGCGAGCACTTGCGCAGTTGTCGATGTCCGCGCGCCATGGGAGGGCGTCGCAATCACCACACCGTTTTCGGCGCCAGGCTCTTTCGCCAGCACCTTGCCGAAATTGGCGTTTGCCGGTCCGCCGCTGCCGCATTGCAGCATGCCGAGCCGTGCCTGGTGGCTCACTTCAAAGTGTGGCTGCGCAAGCACCGCGGGACGTCCGATCCCACCATCAAGCTCTACGCCCGCGACGCCGCGCACTTGATGGCGGCACTCGGGGACGATCCAGAAAGGTGGGAACCGGCTGCTGTCAAAGGCCGCTGCCGAGCAGGTCTCGCCGATGTCGTTCCCGGCTATGCCCATTGGCGGTTTGCCGACTTGCCGCGATATCTGGCGGCGGAGCAGGTGAACCGGCTGATCGCGGCATGCGATGGCGAAGTCGTTGAGCGCCGACGTGATCGCGCGATCCTCCTGCTCTTGGCGCGCCTCGGGCTGCGGGCCGGCGACGTGGCGCAACTCCGCCTCGACGACATCGAATGGGAGACGGGCTCGCTGCGGGTCTCGGGCAAGTCGCGCTACGAGGTGCGTCTGCCGCTTCCGCAAGACGTCGGGGATGCGATCGCCGCCTACCTCGCGCGCCGCCCTTCGACCTGCCCGAGCGATCACGTGTTCCTGCGCAATATCGCGCCGTTTCGAGTGCACGACACGGCAGTAGCGGGCTTGAAGCGCTATCTGGCGCGTCGCCGGCCCCGTTCCGAAGCTGTCCGGTGTTCGTTGACGCGCGTGGTCTGAAGATACCGCAAGAACGCGCGCAGGCTGGTCGGCAACTTCTCGACGGCTCCATTGCCGCAATGGCTCGCGCGGTCCAGGAAAAAGCTGCGAATAGCCGTTCCGGAAAGGTGACGGCGTCTCGTCGGTGGTGAAACGCCTCATGCATTGGGCCGGCATCGTGGCGCCAGTCAAGGGGGCGCACGTCCTGCGACACACGGCGGCGACCGGGCCGTCGTGTCGATGCCTCGGTGCCGCAGGACCAACCCGATCTTCCCGAGCGGAACGCCATGGCGCAGCATCGATTGGGCGGCGCGCGGACAGTCTGTCGCACAACGCGATGCCCGGCTGAAAGCCGTCTGCCGCCTTGTGCGTCATGTCCGGGTTGAAGACGTCCGGCATGAGCTGGCGCCGGTCAATCACTTCGGCGCCCGCAAGACGCGACGCTCGCCGCATATCTACTCAGCAGCGGAGATCGATCGCCTGATCGAGGCCGCCCTTCGGCTTCGACTAAAGGGGGCTTGCGCTCACGGACCTATGCGACATTGATCGCACTGCTCACCGGGTTCAGGATCTCCGAAGCGCTGAAGTTGACGGTCGCCGATGTGACGCGCGACGGCCTGCTGATCCGCGAGACCAAGTTCCGGAAAACCCGCCTGGCGCCGCTGGCCGCTGCGCTACATTGCGGTCAAAGAGACCTTCGACAGGCTGGTCGGCAGGGCAGGTATCGTACCGGCGGCAAAACGCCGCCCGCGTCTGCACGATCTGCGGCACACGTTTGCGGTGCGCGCGCTGCAAGGCAGTCTGGCGGATCGAAGCCGAAGCGGCGCGCATATGGTGGCGCTTGCGACCTACATGGGTCACGTCAACATCTATGCGACCTACTGGTATCTGGAGGCCACCGCCGACCTCATGCGCGACGTCGCCGCGGCCGGTGAAGGGTTCATCGCCGAGGGGAGGCAATCATGACGCCGATTGCCCCGCGCATCGAAGCGTTCCTCGATAAGACACTCGCCCGCCAGCGGGGCGTCAGCCGGCATACACGCGACTCCTATGCCCTGAGCTTCCTGTTGCTCTTCGTGTTCGCTGCAAAAAGACTGAAGGTCTCGCCGTCGGCACTGACGCTGGAGCAACTCGACGCCGACCTCATCAGCGCCTTCCTGGAGTATCTCGAGGATAAGCGCAAAAACGCGCCGGTGACGCGCAATGTCCGGCTGGCGGCCATCAAGTCCTTCTTCCGCTTCCTCGAATACAGGCAGCCGGCAGCCCTGGAGCATGTCCGCCGCGTCCTGGCGATCCCGTTCAAGAAAACGGATCAGCGTCTGGTCCCCTATCTTCTGCGGGAGGACCTGCAAGCGGTGCTCGACGCTCTGAATCCCGCCACGCGCGCGATGGCATCCGCGACCGGGCCATGCCGCATCTGGCGGTTTGTGCGGGTCTGCGCGTGTCCGAGCTGACGGGGTTGAAGATCGAGGACATCGACCTGTCGTCGACGAGCATTCGTGTTCTTGGCAAGGGACGGCGGGAATGGACGCTCCCCTTGTGGAAGACCACGGCGACAGCCCTGCGCGCTTGGCTCGCCGTTCGCCGGGGGGGGGCCGCAGCACCCGAGATGTTCGTCAGCGCCCGGGGAGAGCCGCTGAGCCGATGGGGCTTCGCCAATCTGCTCAAACAGCATGCAGCGACCGCCGCTCGAGCGCATCCCGGCCTCGACAAGAAACGCACCTCGCCCCACGTGCTCAGGCACACATGCGCGATGACCATCCTGCAAGCAACGCAGGACATCCGTAAGGTGTCGCTGTGGTTGGGGCACGCCACTCTGACGACCACTGAAATCTACACGCGTGGCGATCCGACAGAGAAGCTCGACGCCATGGAATCGATCGTTCACCGCATCTGCGGCGCGGCGCGTTCCAGCCGTCCGACAGGCCGATCGCGCTCCTCAAGCGCCCTTCGTAATGGGGAGCCGGATTGGCGGCGGCGGGCACAAGAGCGCGACCAAGTCGCCGCCAACGCCCCATTACTGGATCTGCCCATAATGCATGAGTTGTAGGCGATGCGGGTGAGGCCGCAGTCGTCGCAGCGCTCGACATGGCCGCCGAGCGCCAAGGTGCGGCAGGCCGCGACCGCGCCGATGACGCGCCGCTCGATTCGTCCGAGATATCCGGCGTTCGCTTGAATGTAGGCTTCGCCGTGGCGGCGAAAAACGTCGGCCAGTTCGAACGCCGGCCGCGCCGTCACCGGCTAGTCCGGCGGCGTCACCTCGAGCAGCAATCGATCGAGCGGGCTCTCGGTCCTGGCGATCACCTGCGATGAGACGCGCGTGTAGCACGCCGTCGTCGACAAATTCTCGTGTCCGAAGCAAGACCTGGATGATACGAATGTCGGCGCCGCTCTCCAAGAGATGGGTCGCAAAAGCTGTGGCGCAGGACGTGCACGCTCACGCGTTTGTCGATGCCGGCCGCGGCGCGCGCCGAACGACAGGCTGGGTGCAGGACGGTCGGCTCGATCGACCAGTGCTTGCCGCGACCCGGGAACAAAAACCGTTCCGGCTGCGCGAAGATAGCTGCGCAAGATGCCGAGCAACTCTCCCCCCCTTGCCGCGTTCGACTCGGATGACCATGCGGCCGCTGTCGAGGTCGGCGCCGTCAGGCCGGTCACCTTCGACACCCGCAAGCCCGCGGCATGGGCTGTGGTCAGTGCGACATGCGCTTTGAGACTCGAAACGGCTTCGAGAAAGCGGACGACTTCATCGGCGCTGAGCACAGCCGGCACCTTGCGCGGCTCGCGGGCATAGGCGATCCGCTCCGGGATCGCGTCGCAGCCGAGCGTCACGCCGTAGAAGAAACGCAGCGAGCAGACGACGCCCAGGAGATCCCATTTGAGACCAAATGCACCTGATAGACGCGGACGTCTTCCAACCCGAGCCGATCCGGCGAGCGGCCAACAACCAAATTCTTGCGCTCAGTTCGAGGGCTGCGACAATCGTCGTATTGTGATCGTTCGGGGCAATCTCGGGAGGCTACTTTCGGCCGTCTCTGGCGATTCCCGTCGCCGCCCGCGCCCGTTCAAGCGGTCAGGGGCAGGCGACTCGCCGGCCGCGGCCGCAGAAAGTGTTGGCTGTTGAGCTGACTCCGACTGCTCTTCCACCGACCGATCCAACGCTCGAGGCCACTCCGCCGGAGCCGGTTCCGCCGATCGATCCGACGCTCGAGCCCGCTCCGCTGGAGCCGGTTCCGCCGATCGATCCGACGCTTGAGCCCGCTCCGCTCGAGGTTCCGCCGATTGATCCGACGCTCGAGCCGGTTCCGCCCGAGCCAGTGCCGCCGATTGATCCGACGCTTGAGCCGGTTCCGCCGCCCGACCCAGTTCCGCCGATTGATCCGACGCTTGAGCCGGTTCCGCCGCCCGAGCCAGTTCCGCCGGTCGATCCGACGCTTGAGCCGGTTCCGCCCGTGCCAGTTCCGCCCGAGCCGACGCCCGAGCCAGTTCCGCCCGAGCCGGTTCCGCCCGAGCCGGTTCCGCCCGAGCCGGTTCCGCCCGAGCCGGTTCCGCCCGAGCCGGTTCCGCCAGAGCCGGTTCCGCCAGAGCCGGTTCCGCCGAGCCGGTTCCCGAGCCGGTTCCGCCCGAGCCGGTTCCGCCGATCGATCCGGTTCCGCCGATCGATCCGACGCTGATGCTAGAGCCGCCGACGCTGAGGCTAGCACCGCTCACCCCAACGCTGACGCTAGCACCGCCGATGCTGACGCTAGCCCCGCTCGGGCCGGCGCTGAAGCTGCCAACGCCCCCCGAGCCAACTCCACCCGATCCGCCGGCGCTTGCAGCGCCACCCGGCCCAGCTTCTGAGCTTCCTGTTCCCAAGGTCGCGGCGAGGGCCAAAACACCCGCGCTCAACCAAAGTTGCCCGCGAAGTGATAAAAGATTGCTCACGATTTAGGCTCCAAGTTGTCTCCAACGCACCGCCAATGTCTAGGCTATATCAGGATCATCACGTCGGCAACACGAAAATCGAATAACAGCGCGTCGAGGCTCTTCGTCCGCCGCGTCCACTTGGGCAGGATATTCGAGGTGAACTGGATCCGCGCCCCCGCCGTCGCGCCGCGATCGCGGGCCTTCGGCTTCCGAACCTCCACCGGTCTGATTCCATTGGATTTTGATTTGGGGGCGACGCCGGAAGGCAGGAAAATTCGGGCTTCCAATTTTTGCGCCGGAAAGTAGCTAGCGCCCGTCCTCCTCGATATCCCTTTCGAGGAGGACGGGGGAGCGGAAGGTCCCCGAAGCGGATACCCCAGGACGCTTCTTCGCTCGACGCTAATGAGGTCAGGCCAAAAGGCCAAGCGCAACAACTTCCTTAAAGAAGCGTTAAATTTTCGCGACTCCGGCGGCTATCCCGCGACAACTTAAGGTTGTCTAGACGGGACGCTTGCCCCCATCTCGGCACCCTTGAGCGGCGGCTCAGAACGAGCGGGCCCCCGTTGTCCCTCACAGCGACCGACGCAAATTCGCCGGGACGTCAAGCACCCACCGGAAATCGCCGCCACGTGTCTGTCATGGTCTCGCCCTGTTTGTCACGGTCTTGCCCGCAATCCACCACCTTCGCAGAACTAAGGCTTGCAGGGACAAAAATTAGCGCTTGCAGCGACAACAGGGGCGGTGCAACATACAGATTGGAGTGTCTGGCGGAGGCGGCGGAGATAATGACTCCACCACCCGCCGGCCCAACGTGAGCCACCCGCTCGGCTCACGTTTCTGGCGCGGTCGCGCTGGTTCCCGGCGGGCGGGCGAAGTGGACGTACCCCAACGCCTCGCCGCCCGCCGGCTATTCAACTCCGGCCTCACCGCAGTGTTCGCGCTCACGTGTACCTCGGCGTCCTCCAATCCAACTGCATCTCCAGTTGGTCGAGGAGCCGCTCCTCGCGTTCCGAGCGCACGCCATAGAGCGTGCGCCGAAGCTTTTCGATCTTGAGATGGGCGATCAGCGCCTCGGCGCTCGACGCCGTCGCTTGAGCGTGCGTCAGATTGGTCTCAGCTCTGTCCGCCCGCGCTTCGCTCTGCCGCGATAATCGGTCCGTGCTCTATCACCGCTGGCCGAAGCTCTGCGAAGACATGGCGTTTGCGCGAGGCGACGGTCGCCATCCGCGCCTGATCAAAGCCCTCGGCCGCGCCAATCTCCTCATTGTCGAAGACTTCGGCCCTAAACCCCTCGACGCCGGCGCCCGTCATGATCTGCTCGATCCTCAAAGAGCGTTATGGCCCGATCGACGATCGTCCCTCCCAACTCCCTCTGTCCACGAGGTCGTTGGCGATCCCACTTACACGGACGCCATCCTCGATTGCCTCGTGCACAACGCCCATCGCATCGAACTCACCGGAGAGACCCTCCGGCGCACCCGGGGCACGCAACTCAAACCGGCTTGACCGGAAACCCGGTAAGGGGAAAACTTACTCGGCCAACATGCGCGGCGCCCCGGGCGGGACCATCTCGTTATAGGGGAGCGGCATCATCCCGGAATCCCTGGGCGCGATCATCCCCGCCATAGAAACGGCCGGCTTCGTCGGAATTGGCAGACATGGGGTAGTGTGGCGCGAGGTGCGCTTCAGGCGCGCGCCATCCTTCACTACTTAGGCGCTTCCGGCGCCGGCGCGGCTACCTTGTGGTGCAAGTGGTGGTAGTGGTGGTAGTGGTGGTAGCGGTGGTAATGGCGGTGGTGGCGGTGGTGATGATCGTGCATCCCATGAGCCATCGGAGCGGCGGACGACTCAGAGTTAGGTCCTCCCAGCGGCGGTTTGTTTGGAGAACCTTGCTGCGCAGCCGCCGCCGGTACGCCGGACGTGGATGCTTGCGCAAGGGCGTAAGTCGTGAGGCCGATCGTAAGAGCGGTGGCTAGTAGCACCCTAATCATGAAAAAACCTCCTCTGCATGTTGGCCATCAAGCGGGCCTGCCGCGCGCTTGGCAGCACAGTTCGCCTGAACTCGACATGAACCGGATGGTTCCGCTTCAGCTCCGCGACTGCGCGATAATCGCTCGGTGCTCTATCACCGCATCCCAAAGCTCTTCGAAGATCTCGCCCTGGCGCGCGGCGATGGCAGTCATCCGCGCCTCCTGCGTGCCCTCGGCCGCGCCGACCTTCTCATTCTCGACGATTGGGGTTTGGAGCTCCTCGACGCCGGCGCCCGGCATGATCTTCTGGAAATCCTCGAAGAGCGATACGGCCGCCGCTCGACCATCGTCTCGTCACATCCCAACTCCCCGTGGACCGCTGGCATCACGTCGTCAACGACCTAATTCAACCCTTGGAAATACACGCTGATTATCGCTGCGAACGAACCAGTCGGCCTTGTCCTCCCAGGGCAACAAATACAACAGCATGCGTATGAACACGCCCTTTATTACATGGTTTCTTGTAAACATGATGATATAAATTAGAATACGTCTCGTCGCCGTAGCAAAGCGCTATTTATTTATATAGTTTCAATCGGTTTGGGCAGAACTAACATTTAGCACCTTTTGAGTAGGTTGGGGGCCGGAGCCCCAACCCGATCAGTATTTTTATTCACTGCCACCACTTCCACTACCACTGGAACTAATCGAACTTGAGCCGCTGCTGCTATTAGTTTCTGAGGCCGAAATGCTGGTAGAAATACTTCCTTGGCCCGAAACAGATGTAGCTGCGCCTGTAGATACAGCCACACTTCCACTACCAGAACTAGAAGTCGAACCAGAGACGCTACCACCGCCTCCACCACCGTTGCTACCGCTATGTCCCCATGCCGAGCCCCATGAGACACTGGCGACAATAAAGGCTACGCACAATAGTGTCTTGATCATTTTACGTCTCCCTTGAAGCCTTGATCGGCTTCGCATTATTAACATTGTGAGGCTCTTGCAAAATAGAACAAGGTTCGCCCTTTGATTCCCGTCCGTTCGCCCACCGTTTTCCGATTTGGACGGAGAAAAATGGAGTTTTGCAAGGAGTTCTTGTGAGTAAACAATGCGAAGCTGAACACGACAGGCCCGACTGTACTTGAACTTACTCCAACTTTACAGCAATTGCGCTCTATTAACCGGGACAATGTGACCGGGCACCTACGTTCGGGTCCTTTTCCAAACTCCCTGCTCCGTGTGTCATGTCGGACACGAGCGCGGCGGTTGGCTATTTGGTGCATGATGTATCTCGATGGCAAACGCAGTTTCTGCTCACCCACGGGCGCTCTGTCAATAGGAAGCCCCGGACCGTCTCATTGACGACGGCGGCCTCCCGGCCGGGATATGCGCTCGCCCTCGCCTCTTCGACCAGGCGCCGCCAAGGAGACTCGGGCCCGGCGCGGGCCATCTCGTCAAAGCGGCGGCCCGGTTCCGGCGCGCTGCCAGAGGAAGGCCAGCGCGCGAGCCTGGACCTAGCGGACCCGCTTGATCCCGTCGAGCCGGGCGGCCAGCTCAGGGCCGAACACGGCTCCGATCGAAGGACCGGCGCTACGCCCGGCGGACCTGGAGTTGAACGCCATCGAGCTATGCGGGGAAGTCGGTGACGGCGTGAATCAAGCGGCGGATTTGATTTCGGCGACAGCTTCGATTCCGTCCTTGAACTTTATACCGCTGACGACTTTCGGCAACTGGTTTTGACCTCGCAATCGCCGCCAGGTCCTGGACGCGGCGATCACCAGTTTGAACACCATGAGACGCGCGGTGTCCTGCGACAGCGCGCCTTTCATGCGCACGGTGCGATGCCTCACCGTCGCGAACACGCTCTCGATCGGGTTCGAGGTTCGCAAGTGGTCCCAATGATCGGCGGGAAGGTCGAAGAACGTCAGCAGTGTCTGCTGATCCTTGATCAGGCATTCGACGGCCTTGTCGTATTTGGGCGCGTATTTCTCGGCGAAGGTCGTCATCGCCGCTTCCGCCGCGCCCCGGCTCGGCGACAGCCAGATCTCGCGCAGATCCTTGTGCGCGTTGGGTTGCAGCGACTTCGGGAGCTTGTCGAGCACGTTCAATGTCTTGTGCAGCCAGCATCGCTGATGACACGTCGTCGGGAACGCCTCGTCGAGGGCCTTCCAAAACCCGAGCGCGCCATCGCCAATGGCCACTTGCGGCGCGCCGACCAAGCCGCGCGCCTTCAAATCGACGAGTAGTTCCTTCCAGCTTTGACCGCTCTCCCGCATGCCCGTCTGAAAGCCGATCAGCTCCTTCTTGCCCTCCGCCGTCGCGCCCATCAGCACCAGCATGCATTCGGCTTGCGGCTCCATGCGCGCCTGCAAATAGACGCCGTCCGCCCAGACGTAGACGTAATGGCGCGCCGACAAATCGCGCTTCTGCCATCGCCGATATTCGTCCTCCCACTCGCTCTTAAGGCGGGCGATCACCGCCGCGGAGAGGTTGGGCGCGTCCTTGCCGAGCAAGGCGGCGAGGGCCTCCTGGAAATCGCCGGCGGAAATCCCGCGCAGATAGAGAACCGGCAACAGCGCGTCGAGGCTCTTGGTGCGCCGCGCCCATTTGGGCAGGATATTCGACGTGAACCGAAGCCGCTCCCCCGACGTCGCGCCGCGATCGCGGGCCTTCGGCTTTTGCACTTCGTCCGGGCCGATTCCCGTCTGGATCGCGCGAACCGGATCATGCCCGTGGCGAACCACCCGTTGGCGGCCATCCGGAAGCACGAGCTCCGCGGTCGAGGCCAGAAATGTCTCGAACTCCGCCCCCACCGCCTGGGCGATCAGCCGACGCACGCCGGTTCGCAGTATTTCAGTGAGCGGATCGTCGATTGCCCCTTTCTGTCGAAGGGCAACAACTCTATTCTCAGTCATGGCGTAACGCTCCTGCTTGGAGGTTCGGGTGGCTTGATCACCAACCCCGTTACGCCGCCTTCCTCACACCGTCACCCGGTTTCCTCCATAGCTCTGGCGGTGGCGCTTGGCGCGGTGGCGGAAGCGGTGCTTGTGGATGATCCGTTACTTGATGTTGCGTTAGCGGTGGCGCTACCCGTGCCCGTCGCGTTAGCGGAAGCAGTGCTCGTGGGTGCGCCGTTCGTTGAACTACTGGCAGAGGCCGAAGAGCTACCGGTACCGGTACCGCTTCCACTTGAGGATGCGCTCGTCGAGGAGGATGTGCTCGTTGACGCTGAACCTGCAAGCGCAAGAGTTGAAACCGCAACCATCGCCGGAGCTGGCAAAAGATGCTTCATGGGAAATCTCCTCTTGTTGACGCGCCTCTTGAGGTCGGTTTTTTGTTTCACCAAACGCTTCAAAAATGGCTCTTGTGAGGGCTGCTCCTGGCCCTTTTTCGCTTCGGTGAAATTGCTCTCACTAAGCGGAATTTGCGGCGGCACCGTTAAGGCTGCCGGCCGGAATTCGGCGAACGCTTGGGAACCAGACCGCTGGTCGGAGTTGAAGGCCATCCGCCCCGCGCAAGCGCGAGCACATGATCGAGGGCGACGCCCCCGCTGTGCTTCGCTTGTGGGACAAGCCTCGATCGGGAAGTTGGGGCCGAAGCCCCCCGGCCCCAAAGATTCCCCGGCGTCGTAATGGCCCGAAGAGGAGTTGTCTTCATGATGGGGGCGGCGGAGTCAGCGGCGCGGGCGGTTTTTGGATGTAATGCGCGTGTGGTTTTTGAACGCGAGCAGGCGAGACAGCTGACAACATTTGCGCGAGGTTTGACTTCAATGTATCCAGGTCAGAATCGGGAATTGGAGCCTTAACGGATGCAATTTCGGCAATTACATAATGTGGGATTTGGCAATTTACGAGTACCGTCCTTTCGTCCGTCTCCCCAAATACCGCCGTACTTGTAGAAAACGCAATATTATACCCTTGATCGACTAGAATGTTATGCGCTGCTTCAACGCACTGTGATGTGGATCGGTTGTGAGTTATCCAAGTTGACCCAACATACGGGCCGGCGTCAGCCTTCGATCCGCCGAAGAACGTAGCGAAGAATACTATCGATATACACTGGTATTTCATCATTTTACTTATCCAATCTTTATAGGTTAACCCTCACTAACCAGGTCGTCAAGCCGCATATCCGCTACTTGGCCAGTAAGCGCAGCTGACCACCGCCGCGTACGGGAGGTTGTCGACGGCGCGTCGTCGACAACGAGCGCTTACTACAGTGCGCCTGTCGGCGCTCTCGCTACCTCGCCTGGTCGCGCGCGTCAAAAATGAGGCAAGTGAAAGCGGTCAATTTCGCCTCTCCCGCGCCGTCGATCCTCGAGCCCGTCTTCGACCAGCCAACGTCGGGCGCCGATTGTGTTGATGCTGGCGCCCATCGCCGTCGCGCCGCGATGGAAGACGTGCTGGAAACCTGACGAGCCGGCGTGGGCGTCCGGCGGGTTCGCCCATTGCGATGAGGTTTGAGAGCGTTTTTCTAGAGTCCTTCCGATCGTGTTGTCGCTGGCCTCTTGCGGCCAACCCATTGCACTGGATTTGAAGCCTGACGGACCGCGCGACCCCTATCGCGCGCCTATCGCGCATCAGCCTCAGATCCCTCGTCCGTCGACAAGATCGTAGATCTCGACCCTCCTCGAGCCCGTCTCCGACCAGCCGACGCCAGGCGCTCGATTGTGTTGATGCTGGCGTCGAGCGCCGTCGCGCCGCGATGGACGACGTCCAGGAAACCTGACGAGCGGGCGCAGGCGTCCGGCGGGCTCGCCCCGAGGTTTGAGAGCGTTTTTCTAGAGTCCTTCCGATCGTGTCGTCGCGGGCCTCTTGCGGCCCACCCATTGCGCGCCAGTTGAAGCCTGACGGACTGCGCGACGCCGATCGCGCGCCTATCGCATCAGCCTCAAATCCCTCGTCCGCCGACACCTCGAACCGCACGACAGGATCGTAGATCTTGACGCGACGATCGGCGCTATCCTCGACGAACTCGCGCCAAACCTCGTCGCCAAACCTCGTCGCGCGCAATTCGATTGGCCGTACCAGGGCCGCGCAGTTTTCTCCTCACGGCCGCGGAAACCCCGAGCTTGCTCTCAGAGGCCGGCTTGCGTCACTCCCGTCGCCTCGCCAGGAAAAACCGTCAAGCATCCGCGATCGCGCCCTTTGGTCCGGCTTGCAGGAGCGGATCGCAAACCACCGCAAGGAAGGGCGTCATTTGGCGGGTATGGGAGATCACCCGGGTGACTGGGAGGCATGTCGCATGACCTCCAAATCGCGCCACATTCCCAAGACGCTGGTCTGGGAGGCCTGGTTGCATTGCGACCGCCAGGAAGCCCTTGCGATCGATGAGACGATCGAGCGGTTCGAGACGAAGCTTGCAGCTAACCTGGATAGAATCGGATGAGTTCCGGCGGCTGTTTTCCGTCGCCTCTAGAGACGGCTTTGGCCGACCGTTACGCACGACTACACCGCCAAAAGCTCGGTCGACTTGCGCCGCCCGACTTTCGCCTGCTAAGCACCTGGTCTATCGAGTTTGGACTCCAGCGGCATCTGCTGATCGGCATGCCTGCCCAACAAAACTGAGCGGCTGTTAACCTGCACATAGGTGGACAAGTAAGATGATGAAACGCCCGCTGACGGCGCTTGTATTCCTCGCTGCGCTTTTCGGCGAATTGCAGGCTGACGCCGGTCCTTGGGTTGGGAGCACTTGGATCTCCCACAATCGATCCGCGTCTCAGTGCGTTGACGCAGCGCAGAAGATCCTAGCCAACTTTGGGTATAAGATCACTTTTTCTACAGAGTTTGTGACGTTCGGGGAGACAGATGAAAGGACGATCCTGGTAAATTGCCAAATCCCGCATTATGCAGTTTTCGAAGTTTCGGCCACTAAAGCTCCAACAGATACCGATTCGGAGCTGGCGACATTAAAATCGAACCTCTCGCAAGCCTTGGCAACTGTCTCGTCTCCTCATATTCAAAAACTACACTTGCGTCACATCCAAAAGATAGCCCCCCCGCCGGCGACGCCGCCCCTCTCATCGTCGCCGACCCCATAATCGCCGCCCTATCATGAAGCGAGCACTATGACGGGACGCCGGCAAGCGCCGCAGTGAGGTTTGTTTCATGATAGCCATCCTCGTTTAGTCTTTTTCCCGATCCTCGCCTGCGATGCGCGCAAAGGTTTGCTTCGGATCGCCCAGGCTGGGGCTGACCATAAATTCGCGGCATCACCTGGATCTGCCACAATTTTGTCACGTGTTTGCCTTATCGGTGTTGCGTTTGGGGTAAATTCAGCACTTAGATGTGTCGAGTTGAACCGAGGGGAGACGACACCGAGGGGAGACGACTATGCGTTGGATATTGAAGCTTGCCGCAATTGTGGCCATTGCATTGACGCCAACTGTGGCCGAAGCTCACTCTCACTCATCGGCCTCTGTGACGGCGATCGCAAACAGCAATAACTCCTCATCGACTTCCACTGTTACTACGACAACCACAAATACCGGCACGGCCACCGGCAGCGCCAACGCTGCTAGTACCGGTGCCCCTGCCTCATCAAGCGTCAATGGCGCTGCTGCTGGCGGCAGTGGTAGTGGCTCCACCGTTAGTGGGGGGGGGAACGTCAGCGGAAGTACTAGCGGTGGCGGCAGTGGTAGTGGCAGCGTTTCGAGCTCCAGCTCCAGCTCCAGTGGCGACTAGGTGAAGCATCTGTTCGCCGATGGGGCCTATGATCGCACCCAACTCATGGACAAAGCCGCCTTCCGGGATTTCACCATCCAGATCATCAAGCGATCCGACGCCGCCGTGGGCTTCGAAGTCATCCCGCGTCGATGGGTCGTCGAGCGCACGTTCGCCTGGATGACCCGCTGGCGCCGCCTCGTGCGCGACTACGAAGAGCGCATCGACTGTTCCGAAGCCATGATCCACGTCGCTCTTGGAAGCGTCCTGCTCAGGCGAATAGCTCACGAATAGGCGTTTTCAAACGGACCCTGAGTTCTGACGCGAAGTGCAACACCCTGCGTCACTGAAGGGGCTCGATATTCCTTCTCGCCGAGCCGTCTTTGTCCCTTGGAAACCGAGCAGAAGGCCGGCGTTCGGAATGGGAAACCCGACTTTTCGTTGAGGAACCACTGCTGTCGACGGGGTTGCACTTCGCGTCGGAATCTACCGGACTCTTACCACATTCTCGCTTACAAGCGCCGAAGCCGCGCCCTTGTCGAAATTGCATGACGCTGGCAGTCCCGTCAAAGCGAAACGTCAATCGGCGCAGCAAACCGCGCAGATGGCTCAGGTCTCGAGGTGACTCAAGCCCGGCCACACACAAAAGCTGCCAGCTTTCCTGGAGTCAGGCGCTTTGAACTGTGACCGGCGTCACAGCCAATCCCTTTGAAAATGCTGTACAGTTGGTTTGAAAGAGACATGGGAGCCGATGCGCGCGAGTGGCGCGTAGTCTCCGCGTGGCCTCAGGGTAAAACTGTTGCGGATATGCCATACTCTGCCGCGAAAAAGTCGCAATGCCGCACAGAGTTTGGTCCAGGTGTGGCAGTTGGGGTAAACGGTTCGGCCTCCGGGTTGGGCCGGGGTCGAAAAGTCGGCGGGCGGCGAGGCGTTGGGGTACGTCCACTTCGCCCGCCCGCCGACGACCAGCGCGAGCGCCGGACAAACGTGAGCCGAAGGGGAGTAGGCATCACGCTCGGGGACCGGCGGGCGGCGCGGAGTCACCCGTTGTCCGCCGGATGCTCCCGTGTCTATACTGCAACGTGGTGAATGGCAAGCTCAGAGACAAAAGCATTTGCTTTGCAGCCCGGCGATGTCAGGGGAGAAGCATCGCCGGGCCAGAGCCCCAGCATGGAATAGGGAATCCAAGCCTCCCCGGCCGAGGCTCACGTTAACAATGATTATCCACGACTGAGGACGGGGCAATAGTTGGTGGTGGATATAACGTTCCGCCGGCCGAAGGGCCGGCGAAGGCGCCGATCTTGTCGCGGGCGCGGCCTTGCGCTGAGGGAAAGGCTACCCTTCGGACCTGCGCTGATCGTCGCCGCCGACGCGCCCACGTTCCCCTTCGCCGCTCTATTGGGTCGAGACGGCCCCGCCCCAAGAGCCGCCGTGAAACCTGAGATCGATGAACTCGGCCAACTGGCGTGTCTCCCGCTGAGATCGCTGGCCCCGAGTGATCGTACACGGAGGAGGCACCGGCGGGCGGGCGAAGTGGACGCGTAGCCCAACGCCTCGCCACCCGCCGGGCGTTTGCGCTCGTTATCCCCTCCGAGCGCCAACGCTGAACAATGCTATTCTACCTGGTCTGCCAAATAATGCCCATGGATTCTGCGGTTTTATAGTTAACAGAAATGGGGAGGTCTTGGTTTCGGTCCGGCGACCTTTCTAGAAACGTACGGCAGGCGAGCGTTGCTATCGAGGCGGGAGGGCTTTGGCCGGGCACGCATGATCAGGCTCGCGCTTTCCTGCCCGCTGCGATCGGGGCCGGAATGGCCAGCCGAAGGCTCACGAGCCGGTTTAAGCTCACGCCTGATTCCGCCGCCTCTATCGCCAGCGCTCGATGCAACTCGGGCGGAACGCGTGCTTGGAATTTTCCCGAATAGAAGCGATCGGCAAGCGGCTGGGGAACCCGTTCGCCGTTCGCTTCCAGGTCCATGACGACATGGGCAACCAGCCCGCGGATACCGCGCAGGGCGGCATCTTGGTCCGGGTCGAGATGCGACAGGCTCGGGAATTCGGCGCACGTTCCGACGTATTCGCGGCCTTCCGGCTCCGACCGCACGCGATAGGCATAATCGTCGGCCATCACTCACTTTCCTCTTCGGGGCCGTCCAAGTCGATCGCCGCCAAAAACTGCCGCACTTGATAGGGCTTGGCGTCGCCGCCTTTCGCTTTTTGAAGATTGATCCGAGGGTCGCCGGCCCAGGGCGTCTGGAAAATGTGATGACTGCCCGAAATCCGCGGCTCACCGAAATAGTGCGCCGCCACTTTCAAGGCGTCTGAAAAACTGGTCGATTGCGGATTGTTCCGCATTCCCGGCCAGCCGCCTTTCGATCGCCTTCGTCACCAACTCAGCAAAATGGTATCAATACCGATACCGTCAAGCCGGCCCCGGCGACGGCCGCCGCGCCGTAGCGCGTGCCGTTGCCGGTCACTTGCAGTCCAGCGTGCGGTCCTTCAAGGGCACGGAGCTACAATCCCGGCGACCGACGAATTTGGCGTCCGGGATGCCATCAATCGCAATGTAGGATAGCTCGACACTGCCAGAGGCTCACATGTGACTCTGCGCGCCATGAGCGACGTCGATAAGCCCCGCCCGTCCCGCCCCGCCCGCCCGGCTAGCCTATCCCGTGGGCGCAGCAACGCCAGCGGGAGGCGCGCCGTAAACGCGAACGCCTCGCCCGCGAATCGAGCGAGAATTTCGCACCGCGCGGTTCCGGCACATCGACGACGCTGAGGCGCGCCCATGTGGGCAGAAAACGAGATCGCCGAGACGCCTTGGGATACCGAGGTCCGACTCCGTGTCCTCGCCGGCCAGGATGAGCCGGACTCTCGCGCCGACTTGATCCGGAAGTATTTCGATAGCCGCAAACCCATGCGCGTTTGTGAGCGCGATCGTCACTGGCAAGACGCTCAGCCCCAAGCATCCGGCGCTATGTCGCCGCGATCTTTGCGTCGCAGCCGCGCGCGGTGAAGAGCAACGTCCGCACGCTATCAGAGGCGGCCTGGAAGGTATTTCTGGGAGGCGTGGCTAACGAAGCAGTCCGAGAATTGGTGGCGCGAGAAATGGCGGACGGGCCGACCAAGAGCGACGCGATCGAAAAGGTCACCGTCGACACCAATCTCTCGCGTACGCAGGACCGTCAAGCGCGCAGCCTACGGCGACTAAAAAGTCAAACCCCACCTTATTGGGAACGCCGTTCGCTCACCGATCTGGGACAATTCGTGATCGTTCGAATTAGGAGGATTCCCAATGCCGAACACTGCTGCGCTGGGCGACGTTGCCAAAGGTCGCACAGGCCATCGCCGAGGATACGTGTTGCCGCAGCGGCGGCCGATCACCCGGGCTATTTTCTCGGCGGGCGCTTTGAGGACGGTGCTACGCGGGCTGCGCGACATCCGCGACCATGATCTCGAGGAAATCGAAGAGCCGACCAGGCCGGTCTTTGACCCCGTTGCCGCATAACCAAACCCGCGCCCAGGCCGAAGCCGGGGACGCGGCCGGCTATCTCTGGCTGTCAGAGTCTGTCCGGAAACATCATGCAGGATTGCATAGCTTTCGCAGCATGAGGCGGATGGAGGCGAGGCGGAGGAAGGCCAGCGCCTTGCGGTTGAGGCATTCCCAATCCTTGGCGAGTCTGTGGCAGCGGCCAAGCCAGGCGAGGGTGCGTTCGACGATCCAGCGCTTGGGCAGAACGACGAAGCCTTTGGCGTGGCCAATCGCTTGACGATCTCGAGGTCGACGCGCGCCAGAATGCGTTTCATCGCCCTCTGGAATTCCGGCCCCTGGTAGCCTCCGTCGGCGTAGAGCTTAACCAGGAACGGGAAGGCTCCGAACAGGCTTGCCATCAGCAGCGCGCCGCTTCTTGCCCTTGATCTTCTTGCCTGCATCGTAACCGCGCGGATCGATGCAGGCCCCCCCTTTTCCGCGCTCTTGACGCTCTGGCTGTCGATGATGGCGGCGGTCGGGCTCGCTTCGCGGGAGGCCTCCTCACGACAGCGCCTGTAAAGCGCCTCATGGATGCGGTCGAGCGTGCCGTCCCAGCTCCACAGATCGAAATAATCGTACACCGTTGAGCGCGGCGGCAAGTCCTTGGGGATCGCTCGCCACTGGCAGCCGGTGCTCAAAACATACATCAAGCCGTTGACGACTTCGCGCACGTTCACCGTCCGCCTGTTGCCGCCGCGCTTCCCCGCTGGGATGAGCGGCTCCGACAGCGCCCATTCCTCGTCGGTCAGGTCGCTCGGATAGCGTAACTTGCTGCGGTCATAGCGACCCCGATTTTCATTCGTCCACACAGGCGAATCCCCAAGCGAATCAGGCCGCCTTGCTTGAATCACAAGCGATTCTAACGATTCGTTATTTTCTCGGACAGGCTCTCAGGACAGGCCAAGAGATAGTCGAACGCGAATCCCAAAGGCAACGGCTTTCGTGAGGAAGTCCCACACATTGCTCATTGCCGGAGTAGACCCTGAAATCAGCGGTGCGCTGGCGCTGGTCGATCATGAAGGTCGGGTCGTCGAAGTGGCCGACAGGCTGCCTGCGCGACGGCTATGGCGGCCGCGCTACCGTAATGCGCCGCGCCATTGCTGGCGGCGCTCATGGCGCGCTCAAGAGATCGTCTCGAATTCGTGAGCGCAAGGCCCGGCGAGGGGGCTGTAGGGGCGTTCTCGTTCGGAGGGTGCAGGGGATGGCTCTGCGCTGGATGGGCGCCGCCATGCAGGAGGCGGCCAAGGGCTTCAGGCGCCTCAAGGCCCATAAGCAGCTTCCGCTGTTGACGCAGGCTCTCGCACAAAGCACAAGGCGAAAGCCGTCCCCTCGAACCAGCATCTTGCTCGCACCACAAAGGCCGCATAGCCTTCATGCCAGCGACGCCCGCTTCGCATTTTTCAACATCTCGCAAGCGGGGAAGGGTGATTCGATGTAAACGGACGGGGCTGCGTCGAGGCGTCCGTACAGGGAGTTAGTGATGGTGAATATCGTTCCCGTAGATCGCGAGCGCCATGGTCGCAAGCGTTGGCGGCGGCCGAATGGCTTTGGGTTTGCCGCTAATCTTGCGGTGGCGTCGCTGGGCGGCTCGGAATTCTCCCAGGCAATCGGGACGTTCCCGATCGCGTTTATCGAGAGATCGCCCGGAAGCTATTTGCCGGTCGCGGTCTTGGCGTTGTCGAAGGGCGGCAATCTGTTTGTGGGGCCGGGAGGGCAATGGCTTGGCGGTTACATACCTATTGTCTTGCGTAGTTACCCGTTTTCGCTAATCCGCGCCGACAACGGGGAAGGGGGGGTGTTGGGCATCGACGAGGACAGCGGGCTGGTCGTTGACAATGGCGAAGGCGAGAGTCGTGGAGGAGTTTTTCGCGGCCGATGGGGCGCTCGCGCCTACCACCAAAGCGATCGCGGAATTGCTTCATTTCGCCGAGCGCGATCAAGTCGCGACCGCGCGGGCGGTTTCAGCTCTAGCCGATGCTGGTGTGATCAAGCCCTGGCCGTTGACGATGCAAGTCGGCGATCAACAGATAACCGTCAATGGTCTCCATTCCGTTGATGAATCGGCGCTGAACGCGCTCGATGATGAAACCTTTCTCAAGCTGCGAAAAGCATCATCCTTGGTCTTTGCCTATGGGCAGCTGCTTTCGATGGTGCAGGTGCAAGGACTGGCGCGCCTGACTTTGATGCAGCGGCAGATGGAGGCGGTGGTGTGATGCGCCGTAGGCAAGGCGTAGGTGGCCGACATGGACCGTCGCTCGGCTAAGCCGCTGATTGGTCGCCGAAAGGCAGGTCAGCTGGAATGCGATCCGGCGAAGATGGGGCTCCAGTCTGTCGGTACAGGGTAGGTGGAATCGGCTTCGAGCGCCTGGAGACAAGGTGACCATGGTTCTGCGAACCATTCTCTTCGCATTCGCGACCGCCTGCGTTTGTGCATCCACTACCTTTGCGGAAGACGCCAACTACGCCAGCGTCGACGCGATACCGGACCAGCCTGTGCAATTGAGTTACCATGCCTCCGCGCACAAGAGCAATTGCGCGCCGGGGGTGGCGCCGACCGTTCGCGTCATCGAGGCGCCCAAATCAGGCATGTTGGCTGTGCGCGAAGCTGTGCTTACCACGGACAAGATTGCCGGATGCCCGGCGCTCAAGACCCCTGCGCAAGTGGTGTTCTATACGGCGAACACGGACTACGCGGGCCCAGATCACGTCAAATACGAAGTGAAGGACGAAAACGGTAAGGTCGCCACCTACGATATGACCATCACCGTGAAGGCTGCCCCGCCGGCGCCAAGTTCGCCGAACGGGACCACTGGGAGCCAACCGCAGTGAGCGCTGCGACGTCAGGGCCCCGAAGGCTGCTGGGCGCCTCGGATTCCTCCGCGGCGACCAGCAGCGCTGCCAGCTTCACAACGGGCGAGATGGCGTCGCTCAGAAGTCATCGGCCGCAAGATGCAGAAGCGATGCGTCCGTGTACCGATCCGGCCAGCATGGCGGGCCCCGAACATCATCACCATCATTTACAAGGATTGGGCGGTTGCAGCTCAGGCTCGGCGTTGAATCCCCGAATAATTATGCTCGGCCTCAGCGACGGACAGGTCGTAGGCAATTGGGACAGAAGCGGGGATCAACCCTAAGGAATCGCCCAGGCGAATCGCTGTGTCTGCGGACATGTCACGGCGCTGGCGAACGACGTTGCTGATTTGGGTTCCAGCAACGCCAATGGCCCGGCCAAGCTCGGCCGACGAAAGGCCGTGCGGGCGCATGGCAAGGACCTCAGCGGGATGAGTGCGAACGCGAAGCATGACGATCCTCCTCAATGATAGTCAACAACTTCAACGCGATCCGAGCTCGTCTCCGTCCAGATGAAGCAAATGGGCTATTTATAGCTTACGCACCACGAGGGCGATTGAGCTGGTCGGGAACAAGCGTTGACGTGAGCACGGGAGCGCGATCCGATAGGATGTGGCGTCTAGGGAGGCCTTTGGCCCCGCCGCCTGTAGTCGCCTTCGATCAGGAGACTGGGCAAGAATGAATTCCCCATGGATGAACCCCTCTGTTGAGGTCGGGCGCAACGACCCGTGCCCATGCGGCAGCGGTAAGAAGTACAAGCGCTGCTGCGGGGGTAAGCAGGAGCAAGTGGTTCTCAGCGCTCGCCCTTCCCCCGCGCTCAGGCAAAGACTTCAGGCTCTGTCCCAGGCAGCGATGGCAAGATGGGACAGCGGACGTTGGGCTGACGCAATTCCAATTATGATGAAGATTGCGCGCCTCGATCCGTCAAGCCCTCAAGCGCACCACGACCTCGGGGTCATGTACGCCTGCTGCGGACGCTTGGCAGAAGCCGCGGAGAGCCTTCAAACGGCTGTGCAATTGCGCCCAAGCTTCGAGAGCGCGCTAAGCTATCTCGCCAAGGTATTGGAACTGCAAGGGCGCCAGGAGGAGGCGCTTGTCGCGTGCCGAAAGTTGGAAAGGATTGCCGCCGATCCGCTCGTACGCAAGAACTACTCGGCCAAGGCGCTCGTCAAGGAGGGCAAGTTTGAGGACGCGGAGAGGGAGTTCCGTGGGCTGCTCGCGTTGGATCCTGGACGCCCCGACGTGCTCCTGGCCATGGGGCAATTGCTTACGGATCGCGGCGAGTTTCAGGAGGCCGAGCGATGTCTGACGGCGGCGCTTGAGGGCGCGCCGGCCGCCTTCCAGCACCTTGCCGGAATCAAGCGCATGACTGAACTCGATCGTCCGCTGATCGACCGCATGCGCGCGGTCGTCGGCCGACCCGATCTCATTGTTTCAGACCGCGTCGCCGTTCATTTTGGTCTCGGTAAGGCGTTCGACGACCTCGGCGATTGGAGCGAGGCCATGCGACACTACCGACAGGGCAACGATCTTCGGGCCATGTCGGCTCGCCTGGATCGGGGCGCCCTAGTTCGCTACTACGATGATGTCATTGCGGGCTTTTCAAACGAGGGCATCGCGAACGCAGTGCGATCGCTTGGCCGACCGGCGCGGCAGGGAGATAATCTCCCGGTCTTCATCGTCGGCATGCCCCGATCAGGCACCACGCTGACCGAGCAGATCCTTTCGTCGCATCCAGCCGTTGCGGCTGGCGGCGAGCTCGGTTTCTGGACAAACAGCGTCGCCCAGTCGGGCGCAAACTCGCTCCAAGCGGATCAGATTTCTACGGCGGCTGAGGATTATCTCGCACTGCTTCGGGCCGTTCGACCCAGCGCAGCGCGTGTCACCGACAAATCACCGTGGAACTTCCAGCTCCTTTGGACCCTCAGGCTCGCATTTCCAGATGCGGGTATCATCCATTGTCGACGAAATCCGCTCGACACTTGCCTATCGATCTATTTCACGAACTTTGCTCGCCAGGACTTCGCGTGGGACCTTGGAGATTTAGCATTCCAGTATCGTCAGTATGAGCGGCTCACGGACCATTGGCGAAGCGTTCTGCCGCGCGACCGTTTCATTGAGGTGCAATATGAGACGCTTGTCGCTGACAGGGAGGCCGAAACTCGGCGGCTTATTGCGTTTATCGGACTTGACTGGGATGATGCGTGCCTCGCGCCCGAGCGGAATCCTCGAGTTGTGGGAAACGCAAGCAGTTGGCAAGCCCGCCAGCCGGTCTACAAAACCTCAGTCGAACGCTGGCGGCGGTACGAGCCGTGGCTCGAAGAGCTTCGAGAGCTGCTCCCGAGGGACTGCTGATACCAACGGCCGCGTCGACTGACCGATGGGGGATTGACGAAACCGCTATCGCGGCGGGCGGGAGGCGTGAGCGACTGGGACGCCCGGAGCCGCTCGCTGGCCGCGGAGCGCATCCTTCCGAATTTATTTTTGTAAGTCATCCGTCTGTGTCAGTGGACTAAATGGGGCGTCGACACTCGGCCCTCGTGATACACACCCACCAACCCGATTTCGTGAAGCGCCTCAGTAGATCCAACCGTTTCGACTTGAGCGGGTACCTTCGCGGCAGCCAGTGTCCCAGCCGAATGTGACGCGCTTGCAAGGCTCGAAACGCTTGAAACCTGCGATCCCAAAACCTGCTATCCCACGCCCTTAGCCGAATATGACGGGCTTGCAAGGCTCGAAAGACTCGAGACCTGCTGACCTGCCCCACTGCTGACCTGCCCCTGAGATTTTCCTCCATTGGGATTTAGAGTTCGGCCTTCTTGAAGGACGGACAGATGAAGCGAGCACGGTTTACGGAAGATCAGATCATTGGGGTGCTGAAGGAGCACGAGGGCGGGGCGAAGACGGCGGATCTGGCGCGCAAGCACGGCGTCTCGGTAGCGACGCTTTACATCTGGAAGGCCAAGTACGGCGGCATGGATGTCTCCGAGGCCAAACGGCTGAAGCAGCTCGAGGACGAGAACGCCAAACTGAAGAAGCTTTTGGCCGAGCAGATGTTGGATGCCGCTGCGCTTCGCGAGCTTCTGTCAAAAAAATGGTAGGGCCCGCCGTCAAGCGCGAAGGCGTCGCGCACCTGCAGGCCGCAATGGGCCTGTCGGAACGTCGCGCCTGCTCGATCGTCAGCGCTGACCGCAAGATGGTCCGTTACCGCTCATGCCGACCGCCAGACACGGAGCTTCGGACGCAATTGCGCGATCTCGCCAACGCCTGGGTTCTGACCAACCGGAGATCTGTTCGGGCGTCCATCCCTCGGCGAGCCGATCACCCACGAACAGACGTAAAGCGGCTTCTCGTTCGAGGATCGCTTCACGCCGCCTGCGCAATTGATAGGCTCCGGCGGCGTGAAGCGGGGAATACCCGCCCAAGGGGAGTGCGTTCCGCTGCAGCTCCCTGGAGATGGTTGTTTTCGCCCGACCGAGCGCCCGAGCAATGGCTCCCATCGAGCGCCCCGCGGCCCGCAAAATGGCGATTTGGTCTCTTTCGTCGTCCGAGAGATGCGAATAGAATTGCATGGCAACACTCCTTAAGGTCCTGAACAACCTTGCCGATATCAAATCGGCGGGGGTGTTGCACTTCGCGTCAGAACCCAGGGGGCTGTTGCTCCGCCGGCGCTTCTCGAGATTCTGGCTCCAAACGGATGACGTCAAAGGTCACAGCAAGCTACGCGCCGATCGGCGACGGGAGCACCGTCTGACTTCGGGCAACGCCAAAACGCCGCCGTCCGACGACAACAAGCCGCAGACGGAAGTTGGACGCCCTTGCCGCCCGAAGATGACGGACCTGGCACCGACAAGGGCGGGTGTAGCCTTACTCCAATCGTATGAAATGGGCTTCGACCACGAAATTCTACACGAAATCAGCTCTTTGAACAACAAGCCGCCGTGCATAAGCGGGTTAGGAGGATTGAGACCAGTACCCACTCATTGGTACATCGCTCATTCGCCCTCTTTTGGATCGAGATGACATTCAATTTCATGGTCGCGGTGGACATCCTGAGGCGAAATTAGGACAATATACTTGAGGATTTGCATTCTTATACTTGAGGATTGGCATTCTTGCGCCGATTGCGATAGGCTTGTTTCGCTGCCGACTTATATGGGACTTTGGAAGGAATCCATGCATCAGTCATTGCTTCGATTGACAACGGTAGCCACGATCGTCATGGGGTTCGCTTGTTCCGGTTCGAGCTTCGCAAACGCCCAAAGCGTCATGAAGCAATGCGGCGCGCAGTGGCAGGCCGCGAAGCAAGCCGGGACACCGAACGGCCAAACATGGCCGCAGTTCTTGAAGGACTGCCGCGCGCGCCTCGCCTCGACGACGAGCGCGCCACCTCAGGGAGGGTTTGCTCCCGCGGCTCCGACTCCAGTTGCACCCGCTCCGGCCGCGCCAGCAACAGGCTACCTCAAAACCGCAAGTCAATGCGACGCAGAATACGCGGCGAACAAGGCCGCAATCCGGGCCTCCGGCCAGACCAAGCGCGAGTTCGTCGCCGCCTGCCACGCTGGAAACGAAACCATCCCCCAAGGCGCTGCAGCTGCGCCCGCTCCGGCCCCAGGGCAGACAGGCTCGCTGTTCCCTTGGCAACAGCCGGCCACGCCTGCCCCAGCGCCAGCGCCATCAAGCTATGGCGCACCGGCTCCAAGCGGGGCTGGTCAATTCGCTTCCCCGCAGGAAGCTCAATCCCGCTGCCCCGGAGCGACCGTGGTTTGGGTGAACGAGCACTCGCAAGTTTACCACTTTGCTGGAACTCGCGACTATGGCAACACGAAGCGGGGCGCGTATATGTGCGAGGCCGACGCTCAGGAGGCCGGGAACCGCGCGTCGAAGAACGAGCGGCATCCGTAGCCTCGCCCGAACTGGCGCGCATGGGAGTGTCATAGGTTGAGCGTCTCCGGTTTGGCGACAATCAGACTGCTGAGCCTCAACAAGGTGGCCTGAGGTTCTTGCGGAGGGACAGTACAATCCACGTCTCGGCATTTTATGTGGAGAATTTTATGCTAAAGAATGCAGTGATTTATGTCGCTGTATTACTATTTATTTTTCTTGTTGTTTTATTCGGTGCCCATTATCTGTTGCCGCGTTGGTTTCCCAGCTTGCTCGGCTGGCGAAGTAGCTTAGATAGAGATAGCGAAATAGCAATTCTGAAACTGATTTCCGCTACAATTGCTTTTTTTGTGATAGCAGTACTCACCGGCGCGACCTCTGTTTTTAACGTGCTGTATCAGATACAGGCAAACAGGGATCTCGAAGCGCGTAAGGGTGTGATCCTAGAAAAAATCGAGGAGGCGAGAGCTTCAGCTGCGCAACGACTAGACGTCCAGCGCGGAGGCATTCTGGAAAACATTGAGACAAAGAAGGCTAATTCTGCCGCAGAACTCGACCGAACTCGGAGCGAATCAGTCAAAGAACTTGGGCAACTGAGGAAAGATTATGTCGCCGAATTGGAAATTCACAAGAACTTACTTGCGGGTCAACTCGACGCCGAAAAACAACAACTTGGCACCGAATTAGGTGCGGAACGTCTAAGAATAGAGAAATCACACAGGAACTTAGATGCTCTTCTCAAAGCGGTAAGTGAGTACCGGGCAGCACTAGGCTCATTAGCTTCCGGAAAATTTGAAATGGATTTAGCAAACGAGTGCGCTGCAAAGCTCAACTTAGCGATGGATTTCATTAGTTCAAATGCGGCATTGTATCACGCTTTGGAGACCTTTCGACGAAAGGGAGTCTACATTGTTGACGGCGCCAGTGGCCTGAGCAGCGAACAAGAATACAGAAATATCTGGGCCGCGCTGGGAGTTTCCTTTGCCTCTGACGCTGAGAATCTAAAAGCTCTTTTGATGGAGGAAGATGAACGTGTATTGAGGGGTCATTAATTAACCCCGGATCCGCTCGCCGCAGGCGCAGGATGCGGCGAGGATACGGCGCGGCCGGCCCTGCAGCTTAAGGGCGTCACTCCCTCACGCATCAAGACGATCTGCTACGGCAAGAAGCGGCTGGTGGGCCTCTGGTGGGCCTGAGTTCTGACGCGAAGTGCAACACCCCCGCCGATTTTATATCGGCAAGGTTGTTCAGGACCTTAAGGAGTGTTGCCATGCAATTCTATTCGCATCTCTCGGACGAC
This sequence comes from uncultured Alphaproteobacteria bacterium, assembly GCA_963820795.1. Classification (GTDB taxonomy): domain Bacteria; phylum Pseudomonadota; class Alphaproteobacteria; order Rhizobiales; family Beijerinckiaceae; genus Roseiarcus. The sequence continues at coordinate 984 of CAWGBJ010000005.1, read as the reverse complement.
GAAAGAGACCAAATCGCCATTTTGCGGGCCGCGGGGCGCTCGATGGGAGCCATTGCTCGGGCGCTCGGTCGGGCGAAAACAACCATCTCCAGGGAGCTGCAGCGTAACCCTCCGGGGAGGGCCGCGGTTAAGCTGCGGCGCGCGAGCGGCGGTCGGACATCCAGTTCCAGGGTAGGAGTTTGCCGAGCCGGGTCTGCGGCGTCTCGGCGATCTTGGAAAGAGTGTCGGCGAGCCAAGCCTGCGGATCGATGTCGTTGAGCTTTGCGGTCTGAATCAGCGTGTACATGATCGCGGCGCGCTCAGCCCCGCGCTCCGAGCCGGCGAAGAGCCATGACTTTCTTCCCAAGGCCAGACCGCGCAGCGCTCTTTCCGCCGCGTTGTTCGTAAGACAGATACGCCCGTCTTCGAGGAAGCGGGAGAAGGCCGGCCAACGGGTGAGCATATAATCGATGGCCTTGGCGACGGCATTGTGCCGGGAGAGCTTGGCGCGTTCAGAGCGCGTCCACTCTTCGAGCGCGGCGACGAGCGGCGCGCTCCTTGAGCGGCGCGCAGCGAGCCGCTCCTCGGCCGTGACGCCGTTGATCTCGCGCTCGATGTCGAAGATGGCGTCGATGCGTTTGACCGCCTCCAGCGCGATCGGCGAGATCGGCGCGGCGTTCTTACCCCGCCTCGCGTTGGCGGCGATGTCGGCGAGTTCGAAGAACTTGCGTCTGGCGTGGCTCCAACATAGCGCTTCGACGATCGGGCCCGGTTTCCGATCGGGCGGATAAAGTCTGGCGTAGCCGCTGAAGGCGTCGGCCTGGAGGACGCCGCTCCAGTTCGTCAGATGACGCTCAGGATGCTCGCCGCGGCGATCGCGCGAGGCGTAGAACAACGCCGCCGGCGGGTCCTTGCCGCCGAACGGCCTGTCGTCGCGGACGTAAGTCCAGACGCGGCCAGTTTCGGTCTTGCCTTTCGCCAGGATCGGAACCGTGGTGTCATCGC
>CAWGBJ010000004.1:0-18596 GCA_963820795.1 uncultured Alphaproteobacteria bacterium | reverse complement strand
TTGACCCGTGCATCCAGGGTTGCGTCAAACGAGTCCACCCTGGACCGCATGGATGGCGATGCGCCGGCGCCAAGAATGGCCCGGTCGAATTGAGCCCCTGGTACGCGGTTGCTCAGGCTGTGCGGACACACCCGCGAAAGCTCGGCTCCTGGATGCCCGGCTCAAGGCCGGGCACGACGCGCCTCCAGGCCTGTTCGATGCCCCCGCCGTCGTGCACGGGCTTGACCCGTGCATCCAAGGTCGCGTCAAACGAGCCCACCCTGGACCGCATAGATGGCGATGCGCCGGCGCCAAGAATGGCCCGGTCGAATTGAGCCCCTGGTACGCGGTTGCTCAGGCTGCGCGGAGAGACGCTTGCGAAAGCTCGCTCCTGGATGCCCGGCTGAAGGCCCGGCAAGACGCGCCTCCAGCCTTGCTTGATGCTACCGCCGTCATGCACGGGCTTGACCCGTTCAAGACCCGGGGATATTGCCATCCCCACCCCTCAGTCGGGTAGGATCAAGGCGCAGTGAAGGGACAGTCACCTGAAAAGGATTGAGGGATCGTGGTTATACGCAATTCATATGGCGTTCGTTGGATCAATTCGCCTGTTACCAACAGATATTAGGGCGTTGGTGTTCCGTGTTTATAACAAGACTTTAAAAGTTCTGGGGTCAGAGTATACCGGTAAAACTTATTTCGGAGCTCGTCTTTATTGTAATCTAAATGATTACATTCAATTTTTCATCTTTCACTTTGGAGTATGGGAACCAGAAATATCGCAGGTGATTGAGCAGAGCCTCAGCCCTGGCGATGTATTCGTGGATGTCGGCGCCAACATCGGCTATGATGCCTTGCTCGGCTCGCATCTTGTCGGACCGAAGGGCAAGGTCGTGGCGATCGAGGCTTCACCAACCACTTTCGCGCTGCTCAAGCGAAATCTGGCCCTTAATAACGACACTTCGAATGTACGCGCGGTCAATGTCGCAGTATCCGATCGTGCGGGCAAGTTAAATCTCTTCGAAATCTCAAAGTACAATATTGGCTTGACGACCTCGGTGGCGTCCCGCGCCGGCACCTTCGTGGCGTCAGTCGACGCACTGCCGTTGGCACAGGTTTTGGCGGCGGACGAGATTGCGCGTGTTCGCTTGATCAAAATGGACGTCGAGGGGGCGGAGGCCGTGATCCTTCGGCGCTTCCTCGAAGACTTATCGCTCTTCCCGGAAGAGATGGACTTGGTCGTTGAGGCCAGCCCGGACGACGATAGAGAAGCCTGGGTTTATATATTTGATCAGCTAAAGGCGGCGGGGTTTGCCGTATACGAGATCCCCGATGAGTACGAGGTGAAATCGTGCTTCGAATGGCGACCAGGACCGTCGCCGCCGCTTCGCCGGATCGAAACCTTGCCGACGCGCCGACAGGATCTGCTATTCACCCGTCGGAAGGACGCGACCTAAGAGTTCGTCGCCGATGAAAGCGCCGTCGCCCGGTTCGCCGAGGCCGAGGGGTTCGAGATCGTCGCCGAGTTCACCGAAATCGAGACGGGCAAAGGCGCAGGCGCGCTTGATCGCCGCCCGCAGCTCGCCGCCCCCCTTGCCGGCGCCCGTCGCACCGGAAAGGAGTGCCCGATCGCCGTGGCCAAGCTCGACCGGCTGTCGCGTGACGTTCATTTCATTTCCGGCTTGATGGCGCACAAGACGCCGTTTCTGGTCGCCGATCTCGGCCCCGACGTGAAGCCTGCGCTTATGCCCTCAGTCGGCGGGTCTGAGAGCTTCGCTCAAGCCGAGAGCCGACTTCACCAGCCGGTCGCGCAGGCGGATCGGCAGGCGGGACAGGAGCACAAAAGCGCCGGCGCCCTTGCCGACGACCGTTCTGAGCTTGGCGCGGCGACCTGACAGCGCCGCCATGACGGCGTTGACGACGACCTCCGGATCGTCGGCGCCCGATTTCTCGAAGGCGCGCTCCATCGCGGCAAGGGCGGGGCGATAGCGCCGTTCGAGGTCCGGCCGTTCGGCGAGCCAGGCTTGCCTCGCCGCCTTCGCCGTGGCGAAGATGCCCGTCCTCATCGCGCCCGGCTCGATCAGGAAGACCCGGATGCCGAATTGCGCGAATTCCAGCCGCATCGCGTCATTGAGCGAGGCGAGCGCCGCCTTCGACGCGGCGATCGGCCCGTAGAACGGCGGCGTCAGATGCGCCGAAACCGCGCCGATATTGACGACCGCGCCGCGCGCTTTGGCGAGCAGGGGCAGCGCCGCCTGGGTCAGCGCGACGGGGCCGACGACATTCACCTCGAATTGTCGGCGGAGCGCCTGCGGCCGGGATCGCTTCGAGCGGCCCCTCGACGATGATCCCCGCCATGTTGACGAGACCCGCAAGGCCGGCCGCCCCGGCGATGCGAGCGCTGTCGCGAGCCACGGCCTCGACTGTCGACGCCTGGTCGAAATCGAGCCGCACCGCTTCCACCCGGCCGGGACCGTTCGGGATGGCGACCCGGGACGGATCCCGAGCCGCCGCGATGACATTGCGCCCCTCCGCCGCCAACCGCGCGACCAGCGCCTTGCCGATCCCGGCTGTCGCGCCTGTGACCAGAACCCATGGCGCATAGGAATTGGCTTCCATCACGAACCTCGCTTCGCTTTTCGCTTGGCTTGTCACCCGGCGGCTTGCGGATAATATGAGCGTTCTTTCAGGTTTCGGGAATTCGCTTTCGTGACCGCAAGCCCGCTTAGCCCGCTGAACCCCAGAAAACTGCCGGTTCAGGCCCGATCCGAGACGACCGTGCTCGCCATCTTCGAAGCGAGCATTCAGGTTTTGCTGTCGGTCGGATACCGCAAGCTGACGACGAGTCGCGTCGCCGAACGGGCAGGGGTGTCGGTCGGCACGCTCTATCAGTATTTTCCCAACCGTCAGTCGCTCATCCGGGCTGTGCTCGAACGCTACCTGGCGGAGATGTCCGCTTCGATCGAAGCCGAGTGCCGGTCGCTTTACGGGCGCTCGCTCGACGAAACCGCGGCCGGGCTGGTCGACGCCTTCATTGCGGCGAAGTGGAAACGGCTCGAGGTCTCCCGGGCGATGCACGAACCGCTGGTCGAGGTCGGCGGCGCCGAACTCGTGCGCGCCTCGGCCGCCAAAGGGGCGGCGCTCGCCGCCGGTCTCTTGAGAAGCTGCCCCGAGATCGGCCGCGACGACGTCGAGCCCCTCGCCGTCTTCCTCGTGATGGCCTGCACATCGATGCTGCAGGCGGCCTTCATAGCGTATGTCGTCGACAAGGAAACGATCCGCGCGCACATGCACGCGATGGCGCGGGGCTATCTGCGAGAGATGCGCAGGCCTGCCTTGTCGCCGGCAATTGCTTGATCGCGTCGGCCTGCGGGCCTGGCAATAACGACCGACTGCGGCCCGTCATTGCGAGCGTGGATTCGTTTACTCAATTAAACCAGATCGATACGACATCAGTCTCATGTAAGACCGCAACCGCGGAACTCTGGAGCCGGTTTTTGTGCTCGACCCGCCTGCTCCTGATAACGCCCGGATCAGGGGAATTCTCTTCCTGTTCCGCTCCCTCGCTCAGCGCATTAAGATCTCTTCTGCGGGCATTGTGAGTTAACGCTTTTTCTCAATCCATCTCGGGCATGACCGTGCGTTTCGGCTCTTTTTTCCTGTTAGCAGGGGTTAACAGGCAGTCATTCGGCCGGCCCGTCACGTTCGAGGACGTGCAATTTCCTAACCGTAAGTTCGTCGACCTCCAATTCGCGAAACCGCGCCTTCCCGACGGCGAGACGACCGATCGCAACGGCCCCGACGGCGAGGGCGCCGATGGCGAGCGCGCCCAGCGACGCCGCCCCGAGCCCAAGCGCCAGCAGAAGCGCCACCCGGGGAGGTCGGGATCGGCTTGAAACTTCACTCGACATTCGCGAACTCCGCGCGAGGAGGCCGATCACGACGGCCCCAACGGCAAGGGCGCCGAACAACCCAGCGGTTTGCGGCGGCAAGGACCTCAAGAAGATCGCGCGGCTTGGCACTTCCGGCACAGGCCCTGCGCCTCGACCATGACCCGCCGCAAGGCGAAACCCTTGCCGGCGGCCGACTTCGAGATGGCGCCCATGACCTCCGGGTCTTCGACCTCCTCGCTGCGTCCACAGGATTCGCAGATCAGCAGCATGCCGTGATGCGCATGGTCGAGATGCTCGCAGGGCGCATAGGCGTTGAGGGTCTCGATCTTGTGGACGAAGCCGTGGCTGAGAAAGAAATCGAGCGTCCGATAGACGGTCGGCGGCGCCGCCTGCTTGCCGTCGCGGCGCGAAAGTTCTTCGAGGATCGCATAGGCGCCGAGCGGCGCGCCGCTGTCGCTGAAGATGTCAAGCACCCGCCGGCGCAACGGCGTCAGCTGGACGCCCTGGCGCAGGCAGGAAAGCTCGACCCTGGCCGCCCAGGTCGCCGGGTCATGTTCGCAGCCGCACGCGTTAGCCATCGTCATCCTCGTTTTGCCTCTTAGCACCAAAGGCGGCGCCGGTCGCCAGGGACCGCCCACCCGACCGTCGATCAATCCTTGCCTGGCTCGCGAATTGGAGCTAGCGGAAAGTCCGGCGATTGCGCGGACTAATTGCACATGAGCGGCTTTGGCGTTCGTGCCAAGTTCGCGTCCTGTTCAACGGCAAGGTCTCAGGTCCGGGGCAAGGTGGCCGCCGGTCCACAGAACTTAATCTCTGGCCACGGGTCATGGCGCAGGAACCGCACTCGTCTGCGCGGCTCGGCGCAACAGCGGTATGGAGGACCAGACGCGACCTGCGGCATAGGCGATTGCGCTCAACGCTCCGACGTAGAAGCCGACCGGCCAGTCGGAGATGAAGGAAAGGGTGATCGCCGCCCAGACCATCACAACTGCCAGCCCGGCTGAAAGCAGCATTGCGCACAGCGGCCGGTCGGTCAGCGCGCGCGCAGCGGACGCAGGCCCCACCATCAGGCTGAATACCAGCAGCGTCCCCACGACCGGGACCGCCATCGCGGTGGCGAGCGCCACCACGCCGAGGAACAAGACATCTATCAGACGAGCCGAGACGCCCATCGTTTCCGCGATCTCAGGAGAGACCGAGCTGAGCAAGAGGGGGCGGAACAGCACGACGACGAGGGCGATCGAAGCCAAACTGAGCGCGAACGCCGGCCAGAGTTCAGCACGGCTGACGCCGAGGATTTCGCCAAACAATAGCGCGTACGTCGCTTGAAAATATTCGGTCGTGCGGCTGAGGAACAGCGCTCCGAGTCCGAGCAGCATTACCAGCGAAAGCGCCGTCGCCAAGTCGCGGCGAGCGCGCCGGGCGAGCTGGGTGATGCCGGCCACGCCGAGCGCGGCGAAAACCAGCAGCCCCAACAGCGGGTTGACCCCCAACAGGCCGGCCGCGGCGGCGCCCGGAAAAGCGCTGAGCGGCAGCGCGTGCGCCGCAAAAGCGGCGCCCCGGATCACCACGAAGAACCCGACGACGCCCGCGACGGCGGCGACCAGGGTCGCCGCGATCCAGGTGTTGATCATGAAATCTTCGAACACGGGCCCGGCTCAAGCTTGGCTCGAAACGGCAGGCCGCGCGGCGCGCCGCGCCTGCCGAACCCCGCCGAGCTCGGTCTGCACGACGGCGACGTAGCTCACGAATATAAGCGCAACGATGCAGAAGCTGACCGGCCAACCGTGTCCGCCGGTCCACTCGTAACTGTCGTATGCAACCAATATTCCACCCCAGGTCGTGGCGACGCCAATCGCGCCGGCCAGCAGGATCGCCATTCCCGGCCGCTTCGCGAGATGCAGAGCGATGGCCGCCGGGCCAATCAGAAGCGCGGTGGACAGAATGGCGCCGACGGTGATGGCCGAGAGCGCGACCGCCAGGGCCGCCACGACGAGGTGCAGCAACCCTACCAGCCGCACGGGCACGCCGCGCACCGCCGCGAGGTCCGGATCCAGCGAAGAGAGCAGCAGCGGACGGTAAAGCACAGCGATCGCAACCAGCGCCCCGATCCCAACCGCAAGCGCAAGCGGAACGATCGAAGCCGGGATCGCGAACATCGAGCCAAACATCACCATGACGGCGGCGCCTGTCGTGCTGCTCATCGTCACGTCCAGGTACAGGAGCAGCGCCGCCAGTCCGAGCCCGGCGCCGGTCACAACGCCGGTCACGAGGTCCCGCTCGCTCGCACGATCGACGCGAAACAGCTCCATGCACGCCGCAGCGACGACGCCCATGCCGAGGAAGCCGAGCAGCGGATTGATTCCGAGCAGGAATGCGGCCGCGCCGCCGGCGCTGCTGACATCGGCGAGGGAATGGCCGGCGAAGGATTGCCCTCGGATCACCGTGAAGACGCCGACCGCCCCGGAGACGACGGCGGCGGCGCCTCCGATCACCGCCGCCGTATGCACCGGCTCGCTGGTGAAGAACCCGGGCTCTACGATCAAGGATAGCAGCGTCGTCATGTCGTTCACGGAATTTGACTGATGTGAACCGGGTCGCGCTCGATAGCGGCGTTGGCGTCCCATTCGGCGTCCGCGGCGACCACGAGGACACGACCATGCACACGGACGACGTCGATATGATAACCATAAAGCCGGCTCAGCACCTCGGTGCGCACGACCGCGTCGGTCGTCCCGGTCACCGCCCGGCCATGGGCGAGATAGACTATGCGATCCATCATCGAGAGCAGCGGATTCATGTCGTGCGCCGAGAGCAGCACGGCGGTGTGGAACTCTCGCGACAGGCGGCGTAGCAGCGTGACGATCCCCGCCACGCTGCGCATGTCGAGATTGGCGAGCGGTTCGTCGAGGAGCAACAGGCGCGGACGCCTGATGAGAGCGTGTGCAATCAACACCCGTTGCTGCTCGCCGCCGGACAGGCTGCCGATTCGCTGGTCTGCGAACCGCATCCCGTCCACGGCCTCCAGCATCTCGTCGACCTTGCGTCGGCGCGCCCTCGAAGGCAGCGGCAGCCCCAACCGGGCGCCATCGAGGCCGAGCGCGACGAGGTCGCGCGCCCGCATCGGCATATAGGGATCGAACGAGAATTTCTGCGGCACGTAGCCGACCGAGGTCGCCTTGCCGCCGCCCTCGAAGGTGACGCCGCCGCTGCTGGGAACGACGAAGCCGAGGATGGTGCGAATCAGCGTCGTCTTGCCCGAGCCGTTGGCGCCGATCAGCCCGCAAAATTCACCTGGTCCCAGTGCAAACTCGATGTCCTTTAGAATATCGCGGCCCGAAAGCGAGACGCTCGCTCGACGGACCGCGACAACCTCGCCTTTGGCCAGCACGGCGCTCAGTGACCCTTCACCAGCGTCTCGGTCGACACTTTGTCCGCGACAGCTTTTTGCAGGGCCGCGGTCTCCGCCAGCATCCACGATTGGTAGTCGTAGCCGGGCATGGGCATGGTCTCATAAACGCCAACCACCGGAATCCCCGCCTTCTTGGCATTATCCAGGAAGGACTTGGTCAGGGCGTCGGTGACCTGCTGGTTGTAGGCGAACACTTTCACGTTGTGGTTGGCGAACAGGTCGTTCTCGAGGGTCACGTCCTGCGGCGACGGGTCCGTCCCGTCCATGATCGCTTTCTCGAGACTGAACGGCGTCATGATCTTGAAGCCCATCGCCTGCAAAAGGTAATCGGAAACCGGCTCAGTTGTGGCGACAGGCGTATTCTCATATTTCGCCTTGAAGGCCGCGATTGCCTCAGTCCATGGTTTCAGCGAGGCGACAAACTTGTCCGCGCTAGCGTGGAAATACGAGGCCTCAGAGGGTTTCAGCTCGGCGAGCGAATCTGCGACAACCTTCGCGACAGCCGGCATCGTCTTCGGATCATACCACAGATGCGGGTTCTTCGTGTCGTCCGGGAGGCCCAGCAGCTTCTGAACATTTATCACTTTGCGGTTTGGCCTGGGCGTGGCGGTCATGATTTTGTCCGCCCAATCATCGTAGCCAACCCCGTTCACGACGATCAGCTGAGCCGCTGCGATCTGCTTGGCGACTCTCGGGCTCGCCTCGAAGGTGTGAGGGTCGGTGTTCGGATCTGTTTCAATCGCCACGACCTTGACGAACTTGCCGCCGATTTGAGAAACGACGTTGGCATATTCGTTTTCAACGCCGACGACATTGATCGCGCCCGCCGTCTCGGCATAGGCCGAAGCGGCAAGAGCGGCGACCGACAAGGCCGCAGCCGCAACGAAGACCGCAACTTGTTTCATTCTGGCTCTCCGACGTCTTTTGTGACACGAACGTTGCTGGTAGTAGTCGATATGTTATAATGTATCAAGTGATATTTTGTCTGGCAGAACGGAGTTACCGCCGGCGAGTTGTTAATTCGTCGGAACGGACTGCTCATGGCCGAGGCCGCACGATCGGAACGCTGACCCCGGTACCAGCTCAGGAGACCGCCATGTCGCGGGCCCTGACCGGCTATCTTGGCGCCGGCAAGAGGACCTCTCCTCAGGCAAAGAGAACAAGATGGACCAACGGTACGCTGATCAGAAGTTAGCGGCGCTCGGCGTCGGCGCCCCGTGCATCTTACCGTCCGGACCGTGCAGAGCTTTCGCTGGGCCTGGCGTGACCGGCCAATTATGGTGGTTTACGAGGTGCTGGGGTCCGGCGGGCCCGTCTTGCTGCTTCCGGCATTCAGCACGGTCTCCAGCCGAGAGGAGATGCGGCCGCTGGCGTCAGGTCTGGTCGCGTCCGGGTTCACCTGCACCCTCGTCGATTGGCCCGGTTTCGGCTCGTCGACGCGGGCCCAACTCGAATACGGTCCCGAATTTTATCTTCACTTCCTCGGCGACTTCGCAGCGGCGAATATGCCAAGAGGCGCCGCGGTGATTGCGGCCGGGCACGCCAGCGGCTACGCGTTGCATCTGGACATGAGCGCCCAGGCGTCTGGCGGCGGATCGCGCTTTTGGCGCCGACCTGGCGGAGTCCGCTTCCGACCGCCATGGGGCCGCACCCGACAATCTATGCTGCGGTGCGCGCGCTCATCGGCGCCCCGGTCATCGGCGAGGCGCTCTACCGGGTGAACATTCATCCCCGCGTGATTGCGATGATGTATCGTCGACACGTCTATGCTGACGCTAGCCGCATCACACCCGACTTCGTCGCGAACAAGAGAGGCTATGCGTGCCGACCCGGCGCCCGCTTCGGGTCGGTCGCATTCGTCACCGGCGCGCTCGACCCATTTTCCGACCGGGCCGGTTTCCAGGCTCTCATTGCGCCCCCGCCGGCGTCGACGCTCATCCTTTGCGGTGAGTTGACGCCGCCGAAATCAAAAGCTGAAATGGCGGCGATTCCGTCCGGCCCAGAGGTACGCGTTCAGTGGGTCGCCGGATCGCTCGGCCTCTACGAGGAAGAGGCCGACTCCATCGCTGGGATGATCGCGGCGTTCCTGGCTGAAAGCGATCAGCTGGGCCGGACGGTCTGACTTGCATCTGGCCTTCAGCCGCATCGATGTTGCGTCAGCCGTGGCATTTGCACCCGGCGTGGCGGCAGCCGTCGCCTTTGGCGTGGTGGTCTGCGCATTCGTCGCTGCAATAGATCCGGCCGTCGCGCTTCACGCCCTGGTCGACGCCTACGACGCAAACGCAGTCGCTGCAGGCGCATTTCACTCGATCAACGGTCACAGTCATGGGATGGCTCCTGTTTCGGTTATGTCTTCCTCGTGCTCACGCGGTTCGGCGAGGTGCTCGATCATGTTCGTCAGCATGTCCCGGACATGGGAGTTGGGAATGCTGTAGAACACCTGCTTGCCCCGCCGCCCCGCCTTCAGGAGCCGCGCGGCCCGCAAAAGACGCAGGTGATGGGAGACCAGCGACTGGCTAAGGGCGAGCCGGGAGCTGATTTCTCCGACACTCAGTGGCCCATCCAGGCAACTGGCCACGATCGAGAGCCGGTTCGGCTCGCCAAGCAGCCGAAACATCTCAGCAAGGCCGCTGGTCTGATCGGCAGTCAGCATCGTCACAAACGTATGAACATGTCTGCATGTATTCTTATTTGCTGTCCGATGTCAAGTCACCGGAACCGGAGGAATTGCTCGAACCGCCGCGCTCCGCTGGCGCTCGCGGAAGCTTGGGCGAATTGCTCCAGAAACCGGACGCCTCCCTGTTTTCGTGCAAAAGCTTCCAGCTTGGCGCCCCGCCGGCGACCAGCCTGTACACCCGCAGGCAGATGTGAAAGTTCTTGGCGAAGGTCATATTCCGTGCTATGTTTGTTCCTCGCGCGATCCCGTGGGGAAGCGTCGGAAGGGCTTCTCAGGGCTTCAGGATGCGGATTTGGCGCGCCCTGCCGCACTTTTTGAGATCGCCAGGCGGCTCTCCTTCACCCACTACTTGGTCAAGCTTCGCGGCTTCTCGCACTCCTTGAGGGTGAGCCGCCGGGGCTCGGAGTGACAGTCAGTTCTTCAGTTCTCGCGCTAATTCTCTGAAAACGCTCAAAATACCCGGTGTGCAGACCCTGTAACAAGTTGGCAGGGGATGCGGTGTCGGCACCCGCCCGCCTTGGCGCCGGCGCCTCGAGCTTCTGGATCTCCGCGGTTTCTGGCATGGTGTTTTTCGGCAGCATCGCCGCCAGGCGATTCGCGGGGTAGGGCGGTCGTCTTGTCCCGGCCTCTCTCGCAATCCCCGGGTCAAGCCGGGGAGGATAAGGTGCCGCCCCTTCTCCAGCCGGCGGAGAAAGGTGGACCGCACAGCGCGGCCGGATGAGGGCGAGCGGCGCGGTGTCCGGCTATTTTCTCGATGTGGAGGCCTCTGCGCTCGGGCGGCCGTGGCGCCCGCGGCTCGACGCGGCGGGGGAACTGCGGGCGCTCGCCATTGCCCAGGTCGGCGGGCAGGATGAGCTGGTCGCCCGGGTGCTGGCCGGGCGCGGGATCGCGCCGGAGACGGCCGAGCGCTATCTCGATCCGACGCTGCGCGAGCTCATGCCCGACCCCTTCGTCATGCGCGACATGCAGGCGGCGACGGAGCGGCTGAAGAGCGCCGTCGAACGGGGGGAGCGGGTCGCCATCTTCGGCGACTACGACGTCGACGGCGCTTGCAGCGCGGCCCTTCTCAGGGGGTATCTCGGCGCCTGCGGCTGCGAGGCGATCGTCCACATCCCCGATCGCGTGACCGAAGGCTACGGTCCCAATGTCGAAGCGATCTCGGGCTTCGCCGCCGCCGGCGCGAAGCTGCTCGTCGCGGTCGACTGCGGCGCGGTGAGCCACGAACCGTTCGCGCACGCCGCCCGCCTCGGCCTCGACACCATCGCCTTCGACCATCATCAGGCGCCGGAGGCGCTGCCGTGGGCGCTCGCGATCGTCGATCCCAACCGGCAGGACGATCTCTCGGGCCTCGGCCATCTCTCGGCCGCCGGCGTCGTCTTCATGGCGCTCGTCGCGCTGAACCGCGCCTTGCGCGACGCCGGCTTCTGGAACGGCCGTGAGGCGCCCGACCTTCGCGCGGCGCTCGACCTCGTGGCGCTCGCCACCGTCGCCGACGTCGTGCCGCTGACCGGTCTCAACCGCGCCTTCGTCGTCAAGGGGCTTCAGGTCATGCGCCAGCGCCGCCGGCCGGGTCTCGCGGCGCTCTTCGACGTCGCCGGCGCGGACGGGCCGCCCTCTCCCTATCAACTCGGCTTCATGATCGGGCCCAGGATCAATGCGGGAGGCCGGATCGGCGACGCGGCGCTCGGCGCGCGGCTGATGACGACCGCCGACGAGATCGAGGCCCGCGCCATCGCCGCGGAGCTCGATCGGCTGAACCGCGCCCGCCGCGAGATCGAGACCGCCGCGCTCGCCGAAGCGGAAGCCGAGGCGCTGCTCGCCCTCGGGCTCGAGGAGCGGGGCGCGACCGTGGTGGTGGCGAACCCGCGCTGGCCGCAGGGCATCGTCGGCCTCCTGGCGGCGCGGCTCAAGGAGCGGTTCGACCGGCCGGCCTTCGTCCTCACAGTCGTCGGCGGCCAAGCGACCGGATCGGGCCGATCGATCTTCGGCGTCGATCTCGGCCGGACGGTTCGGGCGGCGGTCGAGGCGGGCATGCTGATCAAGGGCGGCGGGCATGCAATGGCGGCGGGCGTCACGCTCCTGACCGAACGGCTCGGCGACTGGCGCGCCTTTCTCGAGGAGAACCTGGCCGAGCCGGTCGCCCGCGCCCGCGCTTCGGCCAGTCTGGCGATCGACGCGGCGATGACCGCCGGCGCAGCGACGCCCGAACTCGGCCGCCGGCTCGAAGCGGCCGGCCCCTATGGCTCAGGCAATCCCGAGCCGGTCTTCGTTATGCCCCGCCATCTGCTGAAGGACGTGACGGCCGTCGGCGCCGGCCACCTGAAAGTCCGCGCGCTTGCCGCCGACGGATCGTCGGTCGAGGCGATGGCCTTCCGCGCCGGCGGCGGCAAGCTCGGCGAAGCGCTGATCCGGCTCCGGGGCGGAAGCGCCCATCTCGCCGGGACGCTCTCCGTCAACCGCTACGGCGGCCGCGAGCGGGTACAGTTGCGGGTTCTGGACGTGGCGGAGGCAGGGCGGTAAAGAGGCCGCGCCGATGCCTACTTTTTGCGCGAGCAAGCCGCAAATATCCAGCGGGGCCGGCTACGCCCCCTCACGCGGCGTCGCGTTCGAGCTCTCCGCGGGCACGCAGCCAGTGCTCGACGTCGCGGCCTTCCGGCTGGCCCTCCTCGACCCAGATGGCGTAAGCGCGCGCCTGGATCTTTTGCTCGTCGAACAATCCCGTCGCGCCGGCTTTGCCGACAAAGGGACGAAGCTCCGCCGAACTCTTCGTCCCGACGCCGGCTTTTTGCGGCGCGGCGCCTGCTTTTTTGCGGCCATCCGGCCCCTGTCGTTTCTCCGTCGCCATGAATCAGCTCCCTAGGCTGCTGTCACCGACTTCAGTTCATGCCGACGGCTTTGGTTCATGTAAAGTCGCATATTTGCAGCTCGACGATGAACGAGCCGGACGAGCGGGTCAGCTTTCCAGCCGCCGCGACGCCATGTCCGTTCGGCCCGGAATTCTCGCGGTCGAACAGGGCGCAGATGCGCGAGGGAGGCGCATAGCCGCTCGCCTTCGCCCAGACGTCGTTTTCGCTGGATGTTCGTCCAATTGCTGGCGACCAAGTCGACATCGGCGTTCGAATAGGGCATTTTCGCGTTGTCGATGGAGACGGTTTTTGAGCCAGGAGCCGGAAAGCCTCGTGCTCGAACTCTTGCGGAATATTCGCGCCGACATCGCACGGGTCGACGACAAGGTCGAGACGATGAAGGGCGACATGCACTCTCTCCGCGCCGATGTCGCCGCGGATTTGGTCGCTGTCAGCGCCAGGATCGACGCCATGCGCAAGGAGACGGGCGACCAGATCGTCGGGCTTCGGCGGGCGGTGATTGAGTATCACTCCGCCGTCCTCGGCCACGGAATGCTGATCAGCGAACTCGAGGCGCGCATGCGCCGCGTCGAGCAGCACCTGAACCTGCCAGGCGTCGACGCCTGCTGAACGCCACGCTCGCGCCGGTCGTCGCGCCCATGGCGCGCTCCTTGCTTTGCAAGGGCGATAAGGGCGGATGCGACCGGAAAAGGCAGGAAGCGGCGATGAAACGGGAAGAGCTGGTCGAGAAGATCCTCGATATCAAGCGCGAGAAGGGGTGGACCTGGAAACACATCGTCGATGCGATCGGCGGCATGTCGCCCATCCTCGTGGTCGGCGCGCTGCTCGGCCAGATGAAGCTGCCGAAGCCTCTGGCGGAGAAGGCGGCGAACCTCTTCGGGCTCTCCGCGGTTGAAATGCGGATGCTCAATGAAGTTCCGACGCGCGGCGTCGCCATGCCTCCGACCGACCCGCTTCTCTATCGCTTCTTCGAACTCGTCATGGTCAACGGCCCCGCCCTCAAGGCGCTGATCGAGGAGGAATTCGGCGACGGCATCATGTCCGCGATCGATGTCGACCTCGCGCTCGACCGGGTCCCGCACGCCAAAGGAGACCGCGTGCGCCTGGTGATGAGCGGCAAATTCCTGCCTTACAAGTACTACGAGAACGAGCAGGGCGTGCCCGAGTACGGATTCAAGGAGGGATGATATCGAAGACTGACCTCGAGCAATTGCAAGCTCCCTGCTAACCAGGTTTCTTCAGCCACCCCGACGAATGGACCGATAAAGGCGCGGTTTGACTGAACTCTCACCACAAGCGACGCGCGCTCGCGAAAACGAGATTCCGCCTGTTACTCCCTGCCAACAGGGCAAATCGCTTCCCGCCGCTCTCGAGCGATTGCACAAATCCCCTGTCTTTCATTTGGTTGATCGGATTTGCTCGTGTGGAAGGAAAAGACCGAGCAGGGGAGATTATCCCGCCTGTTAGGCCGATGAACAGGAGGGACCGGGAGGGTCCCTGGAGAGCGCGAACGTCAAGAATATCTAACCGAAGCCGCCGGGCGCCGCTCCGGCCGTACGTTTTGCGTGAGGATAACGCCATATCTGCTTGATTTTACGAATGTAACTACGGTTTGTGTGAGAGCCGCCTCGCCTTTTGGCCGATATTTGTCCGTCGACCGACGCGGCGCGGTGAACAGAAGCGGGCTTACCGGTCCAGGGGCCTTGAAGCGCTACCGGAATGTTCCCCCGCAAGTCCTTCGTTTTGCTCGCACCCGAAGGGCCGCCCCTCGCCCTCGAAGACGATCTGGTCCGCCCACTTGGCCGCAGCCTCGCGCTGGGCGGAGGTGCGCACCGTCCAGGCCATGACCGGCAGACCGTGGAGCTCCTTTTCGAAGAACGGCGTCTTGTGCGGCAGGTCGTCGACATTCCACGACAAAAAATCGGGCTGGCTGCGGTGGCGGTGCTCGAAGCTTTCGCAGTCGCGCTTCTGTTCGGCCGTAAGAAAGGCCCAGGCGGGACGGTCGTAGGACGCCTCGGCGACGACGCCGACGGGGCAAGGGCGGCCGGCCGGCCCGAGGCCCGGCCAGCGGAGCCTGAGATAGGCGACGAGGTCCGGGTCGAAGCTTTTGAGCGCCAGCGGGCCCTCGTAACCGGCGGCGAGCGCGGCGACGCGGTCGGCCACCCGCCAGTCGCCGTCGAACCGGCTCTTCAGCTCGCAGATGATTGGCGTGCGGCCCGCGACCAGCGTGAGAAGCTCGGCGAAGGTTGGGATCCTGGAGGGCGCCGGCAAAGGAGGGAGCGCCGGCGGATCCGGTCCCCGACCCCCTTGCAAGGGCAGGCTAGGGTCGGGGGTCGCGGCATCCTTCGATCGAACGCGATCTGCTGTCCCGGCGGCGACCGTCAGAATTGTCGTTTGTACGACGACGGTGCATTCAACGATTCCGGCTGGGCGCGACCCCCCACCCCGACCCTCCCCCACAAGGGGGGCGGGGGCGCCAGCGACCCGCAGGCGCGCCCTTCTGATTGTCTCGGCGGACATCTCGTTTAGCGGGCCTTGCATGTCGGTCAGGCGGTCGAGCGTCCCGTCGTGAAAGACGAAGGCCTCGCCGTCGGCGCTGGGTTGCACGTCGCATTCGATAGCGAAGCCGCCGGCGATCGCGGCTTCGGCGGCGGCAAGCGTATTCTCAACGATGCCTCTCTCCGCATCGTGCAAGCCGCGATGGGCGATCGGGCGCGCCGTCAGCCAGGCGGGCGCGTTGATGGGCCTCAATCCGCGATCTCGAACACGGCGTCGACTTCGACGAGCGCGTTCATCGGCAGGTGCGCCACGCCGATCGTCGTTCGCGCGTGCTTGCCGCGCTCCGCGAATGCCTCAGCCATGAGGTCGGAGGCGCCGTTCATCGCCTGCGCCAGCGGGTCGAAGCGCCCGGCGACATTGAAGAAGCCGCCGAGCCGCACGACGCGCACGATCCGGTCGAGATCGCCGACCGCCGCCTGAGCCTGCGCCAGCACGTTGATCGCCGCGAGCCGCGCCGCCTCCCTCGCCGCCTCGACCGGCGAGTCGGGACCGAGCTTTCCCGTATGGCGCTCGGCGAGCCTTCCGTCCGGTCCCAGCGGTACCTGGCCGGAGACCCAGAGAAGCGCGTGCCCGCCGCTCCCCGAGCCGCCCGTCTTGACGAAGGGGGCGTAATTGGCGACGGGCGCAGCGGGCTTTGGCAGGACGATGCCGAGGTCTTCCAGGCGCTGTTCGGTCTGGCTCATGGGGACCCTCCTTTTCCTCGGGCATCTTGGCCGAGCGTCCGGCGCACTTCAAGACTTTGGCCTTCGTCGGGGCGGATGATCGCGGTGGCGTTGGGAACGTCGAAGCGCTCGCCCGGGTTGTACACCAGTCGGAATAAATCTTGACTGGAACGCGACTTCGCGCCACGGCGCGCTTGTTTTTGCCGCCCCCGGCGCTTAGGTTCGCGGCCAACGAGGATTGCGCCGTGGGCTCGAAAAAGGCCCGGCGGCGCCGCGAGTTTCGGGAAGACGGCCATGGGTAGCTTCAGCATTTGGCACTGGATGTTGTTCGGCGCGGTGGCGCTGCTCTTGTTCGGCGGCAAGGGCAAGATCTCCGACATCATGGGCGACGTCGCCAAGGGCGTGAAATCGTTCAAGAAGGGCCTTGCCGACGACGACGAAAAGCCCGTGGAAACGGCGGCCTCCTCCGCTTCGCCTGTCCCGCCCGCGCGCACGCTCGAGAACCGGATCGGCGTCGACGCCAACGACGTCCACAAGGTCGGCTGAGCGTTACCTCCAGCGGCTCTCGATCAACGATGACGCAGGGGCGACCCGCCGTGACGCCGGTTTGGCCGGGCCCATAGTTCGATGTTCGACTTCGACATTGGCAAACTGATGGTTGTCGGGATCGTCGCGCTCGCGGTGATTCCGCCGAAGGATCTGCCGCGCGTGATGCGGACCGTTGGACAGGTCATGGGCAAGATGCGGCGCATGGCGGCCGAGTTTCAGGGCCAGTTCATGGACGCCATGCGCGAAGCCGATCTGGACAGCGTGCGCAAGGAACTCGAGACGCTGAACGAGAAAGCGAAGATCGAGTCCGACCTCGACGACGTGCGCCGGGAGCTCGATGCGCTGAACGAGCAGGCGAAGCTGAAGTCCGCCTTTGACCCGGTCGCGATCAAGAGCGACGAGCCCGCCAAGATTGCCGGGCCGGACGAGGTCGCAACGCCCCAGATCGCGCTGGAGGCGCCGGCGTCCGTCGCGTCGGAGGAGGTCGCGACGGTTGCGGGCCCCGAACTTCCGACGGAGGCGCCTCCGGCAAAGCCGAGCGCGGCCGCATGAGCCAGGAGGACATCGACGCCACCAAGGCGCCGTTGATGGACCATCTGATCGAGCTCCGAGCCCGCCTCATCCGGGCCCTTTATGCTTTTTTCGGGGCCTTTCTCGTCTGCTTCTATTTCTCGCGGTCGATATACAACATCCTGACCGAGCCTTATGTCCGGGTGGTCGGGCCGGAAAAGGCGACGCTGATCGCAACCCATTTCCTCGAGCAGTTCTACACCAACATCCGCCTCAGCATGTTCGGGGCCGCCGTTATCGCCTTTCCGGTGATCGCCATCCAGCTCTACAAGTTCATCGCTCCCGGCCTCTACAAGCACGAGCGGCAGGCGTTTCTGCCCTATCTGATCGCGACCCCGATCTTCTTTCTGTTCGGCGCGCTGCTCGTCTATTTCGTGGTGATGCCGCTCCTCATCCGCTTCTCGGTGTCGCTGCAGCAGGTCAATCAGCCCGGGGAGGCGACGATCGAGCTTTTGCCGAAGGTCAGCGAGTACCTGTCGCTGATCATGACGCTGATCTTCGCCTTCGGCATCGCCTTCCAGCTGCCGGTGATCCTGACGCTGCTCGGCCATGTCGGCATCGTCGATTCAGCCTATCTCGTCCGGATGCGCCGCTACGCCATCGTCGCTGTGGTCGGCATCGCCGCCATTCTAACCCCGCCCGATCTGATCAGCATGAGTTCGCTCGCCCTGCCGATGCTGGCCCTCTACGAGGGCTCGGTGATCGCCGTCAGGATGGTCGAAAGACGGCGCGCCGCCGCCGCGGCCGCCCAGGGCGCGACCGGGACCTGACGCGTCCCTTCTCCCGCGAGCGACCCGCGAGCGGGAGAAGGTGGCCCGAAGGGCCGGATGAGGGGGATCGCGCGAAGCGCGATGGCTCCCGAATGTTCAAGAGGAGAGGCTTGCAGAAAAGCGGAACCTGGCGAAGCCGTCGCGCGCCGCGCGACTTCCCTCATCCGCCGTCCCTTCGGGCCGGCACCTTCTCCCGCGTGCGGGAGAAGGGACGCATTCATCCCGCGGACATCGACGGGAGGTTGAGATGCTGCTCGACCCGGCGAACCCGAGCCTCGAGGTCGCTGATGAGCACGCCATGGCCGACGACCGAAGTGTGATAGTCGACGACGGCGCGGCGCAGGCCGACGATTTGCTCGGTCAGTTCCTTGCGCATCGTCAGAAGGTCGGAGGCGACGTCGGCGCGCAGCGATCGTATGTCGGACTTGAGCTCCGAGCGTAGCGAGCCGAGTTCGGACTTGCTCGCCAGTTCCGCGCGCAAATCCGCGCGCAGCGCCTCGAGGTCGGCCTTGGTCACGGCTTCGGCGCGGATCTGGCGCAGCATCTGGAGAATCAGACTGTCAGGCTCGCGGCTCATCCTGTGAACCTAACAGGTTTGCGGATCGCCGTCAGCGGCAGGCAGCGTCTCGTAGTGGGTCAGTTTGAATTTCGGCTTCCG
>CAWGBJ010000003.1:0-329396 GCA_963820795.1 uncultured Alphaproteobacteria bacterium | reverse complement strand
CGCCTCTATGCCGGCTTCGCCAACGCCCGCGCGCGCCAGACCGGCCATCTGTTTCAGGGCCGGTTCGGCTCGGTGGCGATCGACGAGGATCATCTGATGAACGCGGCCCGCTATGTCGCGCTGAACCCGGTGCGGGCAGGGCTCGCGCCACGGGCGGAGGACTGGCCGCATTCGAGCGTGCGCGCGTGATCTCGCCCATGCGCGACGACGTGCTCGTCAGGGTCGAGCCGCTCCTCGACCGCGCGCCGTATTTCGCCGATCTTATCGAGAGGCGAGCCCGACGCGGTCGCCTTCGATAAGATCAGGCGCAGCGAGCTGATCGGCCGCCCGCTCGCCTCGGCCGCGTCCTTGCCCCGGCAAACGCGGGCGGAAACGGCGCAAGGAGAGCGCGGCAGGCAAAAATATTAAGGAAAAGACGCGCGTGTCAGTGCGTCAGGAAAGCTGATGTGATCCAGCGGGTGGAAGTCCCGCCCAAGTAAAGGGTAGCGCCTGCTTGGTAGCGAGTGTTGCACGGTCGTCGGCGACGGCGGACGTGAAGCGTACACAGCGATCGTGCGGGGTGGGCTATTGAGCCGCGAAAGTACAACATCGCAGAGGCCGAGGCCGTTGACACAGCCGAAGGCGACATGTGCGGCGCCGGTATTGCGAGGCGCCGTCGCTCTGCCGTGGTCGAAGACCCCATCACGCACGAAAGGAGCGCATCGGAACCTGAGAGGTCTCGGGTCCGGCCGGGCGGCTTCGGCCGCGCCGGTCCGCGTCGGGAAGGCGATGAGCTTTAGCCGGCGATGAACGGGCGCGAGAAGTCAGACCCCGCCATAGTAGCGAGGAAGCCGACGAACGAAGCCGGGCGACCGGCCGAGGAGTTGGGGGAGCGAAGGGCGGGGGCCGAGGGGAACGTGGCTCAGCACAACACGCACCGGGCACAGAACCGGGAGCGCGTGACCCAGGGGCTGGACCGCGTACGAGAAGCAGCACGGCAAAGGAAGAAGGAGCGGTTCACCGCGCTTCTCCACCATGTCAACCCCGACACGCTGCGGACGGCGTTCCACGCGCTCAAGCGTAAGGCCGCCCCCGGCGTGGATGGCGTGACGTGGGATGACTACGAGGCGGATCTCGAGCCCAGGCTCGCGGACCTGCACGCTCGCATTCATCGGGGAGCGTACCGGCCGCAGCCCGCCCGCCGGACATACATACCGAAGGCGGACGGGCGGCGACGGCCGCTGGCGATCGCCGCGCTCGAAGACAAGATCGTCCAGGGCGCGGTCGTCATGGTGCTGAACGCGATCTATGAGGAGGACTTCCTCGGGTTCTCGTACGGGTTCCGGCCCGGACGGGGGCCGCACGACGCGCTCGACGCCCTGGCGGTCGGAATCGCCAGCCGGAAGGTGAACTGGATCGTGGACGCCGACATCCGGTCGTTCTTCGACTCGGTCAGTCAGGAATGGCTCGTCCGGTTCGTCGAGCACCGGGTCGGCGACAAACGCATCGTCCGCCTGATCCGCAAATGGCTCAAGGCGGGCGTGCTCGAAGACGGGACGGTGACGGTCAGCGACAGGGGAACGGGGCAGGGCTCGGTGATCTCGCCGCTCCTCGCCAACATCTACCTGCACTACGTCCACGACCTCTGGGCCGAACGCTGGCGACGGCGGGAGGCTGCCGGCGACATGATCGTCGTGCGCTATGCCGACGATCTGGTCGCGGGCTTCGAGCGCGAGGCCGACGCAAGACGGTTTCTCGATGCGATGCGGGCGCGGTTCGAAGAGTTCGCGCTGTCGCTCCATCCGGACAAGACCCGCCTGATCGAGTTCGGCCGCTTTGCAGCGGCGAACCGCGAGAGGCGCGGGCAAGGCAAGCCGGAAACCTTCAACTTCCTCGGGTTCACCCACATCTGCGGCAAATCCCGCGCCGGCAAGTTCCAGATCAAGAGGAAGAGCCGGCGCGACCGCGTGCGGGCGAAGCTCAAGGAGGTGAAGGCGGAGCTGCGGCGACGAATGCATGGGCCGATCCGCGAGCAAGGCGCATGGCTCAAGCAGGTCGTCACGGGCTTCTGCAACTACCACGCAGTCCCGAACAACATGCGAGCCATCGCAGCGTTCCGGCACCACGTCACGGACCTCTGGAGACGCACGCTCCGGCGGCGCGGCCAGAAGCACCGCATGACATGGGTGCGGATCGCGAAGCTCGCCGACGACTGGCTCCCCAAACCGCGCATCCTCCACCCCTGGCCGAGCCAGCGATTCGCCGTCAAGCACCCAAGGTGGGAGCCGTATGCGGGAAAACCGCACGTACGGATCTGTGCGGGGGGCGCTCAGCAATGAGCGTCCCTACCGCAATCCGTAATGGACACCGTAATGGACCGCATCATGTCACCCAACGCGGCAACAGGCGCGAGCGGATCTTCTTCGAGGACGGCGACTACGCGCTCTATCGCGACTGGCCGGGCCAATCCTGCCGACGCTTCGGCGTCGAGGTCTGGGCCTATTGCCAGCTGCCGAACCACGTTCACCTGATCCTGACGCCCGAGGACGGCGAAGGCCTGGCGCTGGCGCTATCGCGGACCCACCGCCTCTATGCCGGCTTCGTCAACGCCCGGGCGGCGGGGGCGGACGTGTTTTTGAAAGCGTATGGGGTGTCGGATTGACCCGGTTCATCATGATCGTCCCGCATCGCGCTCGATTAGCTCCGCTCAGAAGCCTTGGCGGCGATCTCATGCGCGACCGGCGCGTGGTTGAGCAGCGCGGCCAGCGCGACCCCGCCGAACATATTGCCGCAGATGGTCGGCAGAAAGAACCGTACGACATAGTCGCTGACGCTCGCTGAGCCGGTCATGACCGCATAGGCCGCCTCAGTAGATCCGGCGATGATGTGCGAGAACTGGCCGAGCGCGATGACATAAGTCATCAGCACGATGATGAATAAACCCGCCGCTTCCGCGCTCGGAAGCACCCAGACCATCAGCGCGATCATCCATCCGGCCAGCATCGCCTTGAGGAGCGTCGGGATGGCGGCTCCCTGGACAGAGACGGCGGCGGTGGCCGACAGCGCCTGACGGACCTCCGGATTGAACAGGTCTTGGCGTGAGAGCAGCCAGGCGAAAGCCAGCGTGCCCGCGATATTGGCGATGAGCACGATCGCCCACATCCTCAAGAGGATGCCGACGGACTTCCACCTCGGCTGAACCAACACCGGCAGCATCGCCGTCAGCGTCGTCTCGGTGAACAGCTGCTGCTTGCCGAGAACCACGATCACAAAGCCGATGCTGTAGCCGAAGCTCGCCAGCACGTGTCGCCAAGGTTGATCGGGGAGGTAGGCCTGAAGCAGCGCGAGGGCGAGGAAGGAAAAGCCCATCGACAGTCCAGCCGCGAGGCCCGACCACAGCAGCGCGGCGGGCGGCCGGCGCAATTCGAATTCCCCTTCGTCCCGCAGCACCTCGTGAATGACCAGCGCGCGCAGGGGCGCAGCGCTCGCCGCCTGCTGGCGTTCTTCGGGACCGAGATGCGGTGAGCCGGCCCCCGCCGGCATGGGCTCCGAGCCGTCGGCAGCCGGCTCCGTCTGATCGGTCTCCATGAGCCAGTCGGAACCCTCGGGTCGGATCACTGGGTTTCCGGCCTAACGAGTTCGCGCAGAGACGAGGACGGCGAAGGACATATTGCGCACAAAAGCCATGTCTCTTCATGCCCGGCCCACAGTTCAACTGAACGGCCCAAACGCGGGCGCAGCCTTCGTGTTCCAGCCGCGCCCGCACAACGTCGATGCATGGCTCTCTTCAAGTCAAATGCGTTCGCTTCCTAGAAGCCGTCTGGCATGGAACGCGTGTGCGAACGCGAACGCAGCCGGGGCGCTTGCCCGCCGCCCCGGCCTCCCCTATAAGCCTGCGCTTCGCGCCGACATCCGACACCCCTGGAGGCAGGGCGCGAGCAACTATAAGGACATCATCATCATGGCAGCGATCAAGCAACTCGCGGCCGTGACGCGTAGCGGGACAGGCAAGGGGGCCGCCCGCTCCGTTCGTCGCGAAGGCCGCGTTCCCGCCGTCATCTATGGCGGCGGTCAGAAGCCCGAGCCGATCTCGGTCGACTTCAAGGACGTCAACAGGCTCATCTTCGCCGGGCACTTCCTCACCAGCATCTTCGAGCTCGAGGTGGGCGGGCGCAAGGAGCGCGTGCTGCCGCGCGATTACCAGCTCGATGTCGTCACCGACTGGCCGGTGCATGTCGATTTCCTGCGGCTGACCCCGGGTTCGATGGTGCGCATCGGCGTGCCGGTGCATGTCGCGAACCGCGAGGCGTCGCCGGGCTTGAAGAAGGGCGGCGCGGTCAATCTCGTCCTGCATGCGGTCGAGGTGATGGCCCCGGCGGACGCCATCCCCGAGGCGCTCACCGTCGACCTGACCGGCCTCGACTTCACCGATTCCGTGCATGTCTCCGACCTCAAGCTGCCGGAAGGCTGCAGGCCGGTCGCCGCGAAGACGGATCTGACGGTGGTGACCATCGTGCCCCCGACCGTCATGGCCGAAGAAGCGACCGCCACGGCGGCTGCGCCGGCCGGCGCTGCGCCCGCCGCCGCGCCTGCCGCCGCCGCGGCCGCGCCGGCGAAGGGGGAACCCGCCAAGGCCGCCGCTCCGGCCAAGGGCGCTCCCGCGGCCGCTGCGGCGAAGAAGTAAGCCTGGCGGAGCCTCCGCCGTCCGCGGCGGAGGGTTCGGCCTTTGCTCCAGCCGGCGCGCCAGGCGCGCCCCGGTCGATCGGGGGCCCCATGCTGGTCATCGCCGGACTCGGCAATCCCGGCGCGCGCCATGCGCGCAACCGCCACAACATCGGCTTCATGGCGATTAAGGCGATCGCCGGCGCGCATCGCTTGGGGCCGTTCCGCTCGCGCTTCTCCGGGCTGGCGGCGGAAGGGGCGATCGCCTCGAGGCGCGTCATGCTGCTCGCGCCGCAGACGTTCATGAACGATTCCGGCCGCAGCGTCGGCGAGGCCCTGCGCTTCCACAAGCTCGACGTCGACGCGCTGGTGGTGATCCACGACGAGCTCGATCTTGCGCCGGCGAAGGTGCGCGTCAAGGTCGGCGGCGGCAATGCCGGGCACAACGGCTTGCGCTCGATCAGCGCCCATGTCGGCAACGATTACAAGCGGGTGCGGATCGGCATCGGCCACCCCGGCGACAAGGCGCTGGTGCACGATTACGTGCTCAGCGATTTTTCCAAGGCGGAAGCCGGCTGGGTCGAAGCCGTCTGCCGCGCGGTCGCCGACGCCGCGCCGCTCCTCGTCGAAGGCCAGGACGCGAGCTTCCAGAACAAGGCCCATCTGGCGATCGAGGCGGCCGGCTTCGGCGAGAAGGCGGCGCTTTGAGGCCTTGCCGGGAAGATCGCTGCTCTTTAGGCGATCACAGCACTTCATTCCCTGATCCGCCGATTTAATTCCCTGCTCCGATCCGTAGGGAATTTACCCGCAAACCAATGGTTATGTGGCGGTTTTTGCAGGCCAAAAGCCTCGGATCGCCCCGAACGGGCGAGCCTCCCTGTACCTTTCCCTGTAAGCAGGGAATTCGCTCGCCGAGGGGCTCTCACGCCGCCTGCGCCGCGTCCGACCGTCTGCGCCGGAAGCGCAGCCTCCGCGGCTGCGGCGTCTCGGACGCCGCCTCGGCCGGATCCATCACCCGCTCCGGCGGGAAGATGACGACCGCCTCGGTGCCCTCGCGCAGCTTCGAGCTCAGGCGGAACTCGCCGCCGTGCAGTTCGACCAGCCCCTTGACGATCGGCAGGCCGAGGCCGGTCCCCTCTTCCGCCTTCTTGTGCGCCAGCGAGCCGCGGCCGAACGAGGACAGGACGATCGGAATCTCCTCCGGCGGAATGCCGGGGCCGGTGTCCCGGATCGACAGGTATTGCCCGCCGTTCCGGGTCCAGCCGACCTTGATGGCGATCGAGCCGCCGTCGGGGGTGAACTTGATCGCGTTGGTCAACAGATTGAGCGCCGCCTGGCGCACCGCCCGCTCGTCGGCGAGGATCGGCGGCAGCTCCGCCTCGAGCGCCTTGCTGATCGTCAGGTTGCGGCTCTTCGCCCGCATCGACAAGAGGCGGCAGCAGTCCTCGACGACGCCGCGCAGCGACACCGGCGCCTCGTTCAGCTCGTAACGCCCCGCCTCGACCCGCGAGAGATCCAGGATCTCGTTGATCAGCATCAGGAGATGCTGCCCGCTCGCATGGATGTCGTTCGAATATTCCTTGTAGGCCGGCACGCCATGCGGCCCGAACAGCTCCCCCTTCATCACCTCGGAGAAGCCGAGGATCGCGTTCAGCGGCGTGCGCAGCTCGTGGCTCATGCTGGCGAGAAAGCGCGACTTCGCGAGATTGGCGCTTTCGGCGCGCCGCCGCGCCTCGTCGGAATTGAGCTTGGCCTGCTCGAGCTCGGCGATCAGCGCGTCCTTCTCCGCCTGGAATGAGACTGTCCGCGCCGCCGCCGCGTGCAGGCGCTGCACGACGACCAGGAAATAACCGATGACGCCGACAGCCAGCGCCGCCGCCGGTAAGAGGCTCCCCTGCAGACGGGAGGCGTAGAGCACGATGACGCCGGCGATCATCGGCAGCATGCCGGCGACGAACGCCGCCGGGATCGCCGCCGCCAGGAGCGACATCACCGTCGAAACCAGCAGCATGGCGAGAATGGCGAAGGCCTGCGCGTTCTGCTCGTCCGACTGAAGCAGCGCGAGCACGAGATAGGCCCAGGCCGAACCGCAGAAGGCGGTCGCCAGGACGAACTTGCGCCGCCACGCGCCCACGGCCCTATCGCCGTCGACGCCGTCGAGGAATGCGATCGGCAGGGTATAGATCAGCGAGATCGCACAGATGATGAGGGCCGACCAGGTTGCGATCGCGCTTGCGCCAATCCACGCCAGCGCGATGGCGCAAGCCCCGAGCGCCACGAGACCCAGCATCGGCGCGGCGGTCCGGTTGATCTGGGCGAAGAGCCGCACCATGGCGGCCGAACGGCTTGGGATCGTCTCCGGGCCTAAGAAGAGCCGCCTGGCGTGGCCAAGCGCCGCAGGCCAGCTCAGCCAGAGCCGCGCGCTATCCGGGTCGCGCCCCCCTGCGGCCCCGCTCTGCGACCCTGACATGCTCACGCTCATGCACCGCCCAAAACGCGCCGCGACGTGGGCGTCAGCATGCTCTCCAAATGATTAACGGGCCGCTGACGGAGACCGATGAAGGCGAAGGATTTTCGCCGGAAGCCCGATCAGCGCCGCGGCGGCCGGCGCCAGCAAAGCCGGAGTTCGGGCTCCGGTCCGGAGGCGGCGCTAGGCCTTCCGGCGCGGCCTTCTGGGCGGAGGCGCCCGATTGGGCCATTTGACGATCCGGTCCGGCCAGAATTCCGGCGCGAGATCAGTCTCGCTGGCGACCACCTTGTCCCGCACCGAGACGCCGGCCTCATGCACGCTGTCGGGCGATCCTGAGACCAGCGGATGCCAGTCGGGGAGATCTTTGCCTTCCGCGACGAGCCGGTAGGCGCAGGTGACGGGAAGCCAGCTCAAGCTACGGACGGCCGCCGGGGTCAGCTTGACGCAGTCGGGAACGCGCCGCTTGCGTTGCTTGTAGTCGAGGCAACGGCATGACTTGGCGTCGAGAAGCGCGCAGCCGACGTCGGTGAAGTGGATCTCCGCGGTGTCCTCGTCCTCGAGCTTGACAAGGCAACAGCGCGCGCAGCCGTCGCACAGGCTTTCCCACTCGCTCGTGTTCATCTCTTCGAGCGATTTTGCCCGCCAGAAGGGAAGCGCGTCGGGGTGTTTCGCAGTCATTTGCGTCGGCTCACGCTTTTGGCTCGGCGGCAGAAATCTTTCAATATCTCGCTGGGCGGCCCACGCGGATCCCGGGGAACCCGAGGCGCGCCGTCGTTTCGGCTAACATTGGCTTCAGGTTAAGCACACCCCATCTAATGGGCTAGCTTTTTCGCGATTGGCGACTGATTGAGGCATTTGTGCCGGGGACGCGGATCACAAGGTTTTGGCGCGCTGTGTCGCGAGCTCTGCTCGCGCTGGATGCTTTTGTCGATTCGTCGATGTTCGATGCCCGGCGGAAGCTGTCGGGCGCCTGGCAGAGCATATCCGCCGGTTCCGACCGCCTGCACCTTTCGGGCGCCCCGCGTCTCCTCGTCGAGCTCACCTGCGAGGCCCTGACGCTTGGGCTTGTTGGGCTTCTTGTCGTGCTGACGCTCGCAATTCCCGTCTTTCAGTTGACAGCTGACGACGACTGGCTCAAGCGCGGCGATCTCGCGGTGACTTTCCAGGACCGCTACGGCGTCGAGATCGGCAAGCGAGGCATAAAGCACGACGACGCCGTGCCCTTTGACGAATTGCCGGACTATTTCATCAAGGCCGTCCTCGCCACCGAAGACAGACGCTTCTTCAGTCACTTCGGCATCGACATCGTCGGCACGCTCCGCGCTCTGACCGTCAACGCCAAGGCCTCCGGAGTTGTGCAGGGAGGCTCATCGATAACGCAGCAGTTGGCCAAGAACCTGTTTCTCACCAATGAGCGCTCGATTGAGCGCAAGATCAAGGAAGCCTATCTCGCGCTCTGGCTCGAGAACCATCTCACGAAGAAGGAAATCCTCAAGCTTTATCTGGACCGCGCCTATATGGGCGCAGGCGCCTTCGGCGTGCAGGCCGCGGCGCAGACCTATTTCGGCAAGTCGGCGCGCGATATCGATCTCGCTGAGGCGGCGATGCTGGCAGGCCTGTTCAAGGCGCCGACGAAATTTTCGCCTTTGGTCAATCTGCCGGCGGCGCGCGCGCGGGCCAATGACGTCCTCAGCAACCTGGTCGACGCCGGGTTCATGACCGAGGGGCAGGTCTATGCCGCGCGACGCAATCCCGCCTCGCCGATCGACCAGCCTCCCCGCACCAGCGCCGACTGGTATCTCGACTTCGCTTATAACGAGGTGCGGGCGCTCGCAGCCGACGGCAAGCTCGGCAGCGACCGCACCCTCGTCGTCCGGACGGGGCTCGACACCGCCTTGCAGACCAAAGCCGACACGGTCATCGAGACCATGCTACGCGACAAGGCGCCCGCTTACCACGCCCATCAGGCCGCCACCGTGATCGCTACGACCGACGGGCTCGTGCGGGCGATGGTCGGCGGTCGAGACTATGGCGAAAGCCAGTTCAATCGGGCCACCGATGCGGCGCGCCAGCCCGGTTCGTCGTTCAAGATTTTCGTCTACACGACCGCCCTCCTGACGGGAAAATATCACGCCAACACGCCAATCGACGCCTCCGCCATCTGCATCGGCGACTATTGCGTGCACAATTATCACGGCGAAAGCGCGGGATCGCTGCCTCTCTATATGGCGCTGGCGGAATCGCTCAACACCGCCGCGATCCGCCTTTCGGTGAAGATCGGCGAGGCCTACTGGCCGCCAAAGCAGAGCTATCATCTCGCCAAGATCGCCGCCCTCGGTCGCTCCAAGATCGTTCACACGGCCCGTGCGATGGGCGTGACGACGCCGCTCGTCGACACCGTGTCGCTGCCCGTAGGGGCGGACGAGGTCAAAATGATCGACATGGTCGCCGCGAACGCTACGCTCGCCAGCGGGGGCATCCGCGTGACGCCTTATGCCGCCATCGAAATCCGCAATTCGAGTGGCCAGCTTCTGTACACCCACGCGGCCAACAGCGGGCCCCCCGTCCGCGTGCTTCCGGCCGACAAGGTCGCCGAAATGAACAACATGTTGACCCACGTCGTCACCGAGGGCACCGGACGCGCAGCACAAATTCCCGGTCTCGTGATCTCCGGGAAGACCGGCACGACCAACAACTCGACGAACGCCTGGTTCAACGCCTTCACCGGCAACCTCGTCGGTAGTGTCTGGTTCGGCAACGACGAGAACACCTCGATGGAAAACATGACCGGCGGAACGCTGCCGGCGATGACCTGGAAAGAGATCATGGTCTTCGCCCACCAAGGTCTCGAGGCCAAACCGCCATTCGGCGTCGCCGCGCCCGCCGCCCCTGCGCCGGGGACGACTGTCGCCGCCAAAGCCGCGCCTGAGCCCGCGTCGCCTCCGCCGATCGGGCTTTCGGCGCGCGCGACAAAGGCGATCCTCGACATAGGCGATCTGGCGCGGGAGGCGCTCAAGCGCATCCAGACGTCGCAACGGAACAGCGCTCCCGACGCAAGCGGCGTCGCCGCCATGCGCGCGAGCCTGGCTTCGCCCTGACGCTTTTGCGCTCCGACTTGACTTGCGCGGCCCGCCTGCGCTTATCGGCGCCTGTCCAGTTGAAAGCGACGGCGTGGCGGATTTTGTCAAAGTCTTCGCGGTCTGCGTATTCGGCCTCGGGCTCGGCCTCATGGCCAGCGCTTACATGCTGAGCCGGTCGAGTCCGTTCGACCGGGTGCGAATTGGGGCCTGGGAAATCGCTGCCCATGCGGGTGCCGTCGAGGCCGACCCCTATACCCAGGCGAACGTCGAGCGCAGCAGCGACATCCCACTTGCGGTCGGCGAGGGGCTTCAGCTGATCGCGCGCGCCGACGACGACGGACGTCCGCTCGACGGACGCTGCATTTATCAGGTGGGCAAGCATGTGCCAGCGGCTCGCTACTGGACCCTGAGCCTGATAAGTCCGGCCGGCTTTCCGGTCGAAAACGCGGCAAAGCGCTACGGCTTCCGCTCATCGGAGATTCTGCGCGTCGGCGGCGGCGACTTTGTCATCACCGTGTCTGCGGCCGCGCAACCGGGCAATTGGCTGCCGACTGGAAAGCCCGGGCGCTTCGCGCTCGCCCTCCGTCTTTACGATTCGCCGCTGGGAGCGACCGCCGGCGGCATCGAGAAGTCTGCGGCGCCGGGGGTGACCAGGATTCGTTGCGGATGAGGCTGCGTTCCCTCGCGGGTCAAGGGGCGCTTTATCTTGCGGCGACGGCGATCCTCGCCGTCCTCGTTCATCTGGTCGTCGTCTTGATCGTGCCTCTGGTCGCGACCCGCGACGCATTTGCGCGACTTCAGCCGTTGGGCGCGCTCAACGAGACGGTCGCGCTGCCGCGGGCGAGCCCGACCGAGACATTGCCACCTTACGCCGACCCTGCGGTCGCGATGAGCGTCTGCCGATACGACCTCGCTCTCGGCCCGATACGCGTCACGGCCCCGACAGGGCGCGCCTTCGTCTCGATTTCTTTCCACACCCGCCGCGGCCTCGTTTTCTATGCGCTGACCGACAAGGCCGCGACCCGTGGCGTCATCGAGGCGGTTCTTGCGACCCCGGCGGACATTCGCACGCTCGAGGTCCATGACGACGAGGAAGATCCGTCGCGCGATCTGCGGGTCAGCGCGCCGGCGCGCGAGGGCTACGTAGTGATGCGCGTTTTCAGCGAATTCCCGAGCCTCTATGACGAGGCCGAGGCGGAGGCGAAACGGCTGTCATGCAAACCGGAACCGCTGCCTCGATGACACGCCGGGGTGGACTTTCTCAGCGGTCGGCGCGAGAGTTTCACGGGGTGGGGTATGCTTTCGCCAGGCAGGATATCCGTCGGTGACCACACTGCTGATCAGCCACCCCGCATGCCTGGCGCATGACATGGGCGAGGGACATCCGGAACGGCCGGAGCGCCTGCGCGCGGTCGAACGGGTGCTCGAAAGCGAGAATTTCCAGATGCTCGCGCGGGATGCCGCGCCGCGAGCCGAAATTTCGTGCGATCGCCCGAGTTCATCCGCTCGAATATATCGAGGCGCTTCGCGCCGCGACGCCGACCCAGGGCCACACCGTCATCGATCAGGACACCTCGATGTCACCCGGCACCTTCGAGGCGGCTCTCCGCTCTGCCGGCGGCGCTGTTTTCGCAGTCGACGAAGTGATGACCCGCAAAGTGAGGAACGCCTTCGTCGCCACGCGTCCTCCTGGCCATCACGCCGAGCGGGCGACGCCGATGGGTTTCTGTTTCTTCAACAACGCCGCCGTCGCCGCCCGGCATGGGCAAGCCGTCTACGGCGCGGCCCACATCGCCATCGTGGATTTTGACGTTCATCACGGCAACGGCACCCAGCACATTTTCTGGGCCGATCCTAACGTGATGTACGCCTCGACTCACGAGATGCCGCACTACCCGGGCACTGGCTCGCTCGGCGAGCGTGGCGAGCACGATCAGATCGTCAACGCGCCGCTGCGCGCCGGCGACTCGGGCGAGGTTTTCCGGGAAGCTATGGAGACGGCGATTCTGCCTCGGGTCGACAATTTCGCCCCCGACCTCATCATCATTTCCGCAGGCTTCGACGGCCACCGCCGCGATCCGCTCGGCAACCTCAATCTGGTCGAGGCCGACTACGTCTGGGCGACGCGCAAACTGATGGAGATCGCGCAGCGGCGCTGCGCCGGCCGCATCGTTTCGGTGCTGGAAGGCGGGTACGACCTCGATGGCCTCGCCCGCTCGGTGGCCGCGCACGTCACCGCGTTGATGGAAGGCTGAGCGGGTTGAATTCGTCCTCGCCGGCCGTTCGCCGGACCGGCAAGCGCGTTCACCCGTCGATCGGTTCGACCGCTGTGATTTCGATCCCGAAGCCGGAAAGGCCGACGTAGACGCGCGGATTGTCGGTGCGAAGACGGATCGACGTCACCCCGAGGTCGCGCAGGATCTGCGCGCCAAGTCCGATCTCGCGCCATTGGCTCGCCCTGGCGCCGTCGGAGCTCATACGGTCGGCACCGGCAAGATTGGCCGGAACTCCCGCCGCGCCATCGCGCAAATAGACCAGCGCGCCGCGACCTTCGGCCTTGAAACGCTGGAGGACCTTCGGGATCGCGCCGGCCCCGAAAATGTCGCTGACGATGTCGCACCGGTGCAGCCGCGCCGGCATGTTCCGGCCGTCGCCGATGGATCCATGCACGAAAGCGAAATGCAGAAACGGATCGAAGGGCGTCCGATAGCCATAGCCCTGCAATTCGCCGATGGGCGTCCGGACCGGGAAGGTCACGACGCGCTCGACCAGCTTCTCGCGCGCCTGTCGGTAGGCGATCAGGTCGGCGACCGAAATTCGTTTCAGCTTGTGCTTGTCGGCGAAGGCCTCAATTTGCGGCCCGACCATGACCGTGCCGTCGTCGTTGGCCAGTTCGCAGATCACCGCAATCGGCGGCAGGCCGCTGAGCTGGCAGAGATCGACCGCCGCTTCAGTATGTCCGGAGCGCATCAGAACGCCGCCGTCCCTGGCGACCAACGGAAAAACGTGGCCGGGGCGCACGAAGTCGCTCGCGCCCATGTTGCCGTTGGCGAGCGCGCGCACTGTGTTGCAGCGTTGCTCGGCGGAAATGCCGGTGGTCAGGCCGTGCTTCACGTCGACCGATACGGTGAATGCGGTGCCGAGCGGCGCTTCGTTTGTCGCCACCATCGGGGGCAGGTGTAGGCGGCGCGCATCGTCGGCCGTCAGCGGCGCGCAGACGATGCCGCAGCCGTTGCGAATGATGAACGCCATTTTCTCCATCGTGCAGAGCGAAGCGGCGACGATCAGATCGCCTTCGTTTTCGCGATCGTCGTCGTCGGTGACTACGACGATCTCGCCGCGAGCGAAGGCTTCGATCGCCACGGTTACGGGATCATGCATGTCGTGTCCCCTTCGCGCGGGTCGTGCGGCCGGCAGGAAATTGCTGGGCGCGACGTCGCCGTCGACCCCGGTGACGATCCATTGAGCGGTTTGGCGCGACATCCAGGCCCCTCCCGGCAACATGCTGCGCAATCGCTCCGGGCCGCCGCCCCGATGCGACCGCCAAACCGACGCATCGGGCCGGTCGCCCGACCTCACGCGCCGCTCGCGCGCGCCCGACGCTTTGCGCTGCGCCGATCTACCCGGGCAAACGTCGCCGGTTCCGGCGGCCACGGCGGCCCAGGCTCATATAGCTCATGCCGGCTCGAGCACAATTCAAGGCTTCAGGCCTTGAAGGTGCTTCAGTCGACCTTGATCAGCATCTTGCCGAAGTTTTTTCCATGCAGCAGGTCGATCAGCGCCTGGGGAGCGTTCTCAAGACCCTCGCGGATCGTCTCCCGCCATTTCAGGCGGCCGGCGGCAACATGGCTGACGAGTTCGGCAATAGCCTCGGGCCAGAGCGCCATATGATCCGAGACGATGAACCCTTCCATCCGAAACCGCTTTACCAGGAAAATCCCAACATTGGGCAGGGCTGTCGGCGCGCCCTCGTAGGAGGCGATGAGACCGCAAATGGCGACGCGGGCAAAGATATTGAGGTGCCGCAGCGCCTGCGCGAAGGGTTCGCCGCCGACATTCTCGAAAACACCGTCGACGCCGCCCGGCAGCGCCGCCTTCAACTCCTCGGCGAACTCGGGCGACTTGTGATCGACGCAGGCGGCGTAGCCGAGCTGGTGGACGGCATAAGCGCATTTGTCGGGACCGCCGGCGATCCCGACGGCGCGGGCCCCCACCGCATGAACGAGTTGGCCGACCACGGAACCGACCGCGCCGGTTGCAGCCGACACCAGCACGGTCTCGCCGCCCCTCGGCGCGATGATCTTGTTGAGGCCGTACCAGGCCGTTACGCCGGGCATGCCGACCGGGCCAAGGTAAGCCTGGATGGGGATGACCCTGGCGTCGACCACGTTCATACCGCGTCCGTCGCTGAGGAAATATCGCTGCCAACCGCCCATGCCGACGACCGCGTCGCCCGGCTTGAAGCGTGGGTTGTTGGAGGCCTCCACGACGCCCACGGCGCCGCCCTGCATAACCGAGCCGACCTCCTGCGGCGCGGCGTAGGACTTCGCATCGTTGAGACGCCCACGCATGTACGGGTCCAGCGACAGGTAGCTTTGGCGGACAAGTACCTGTCCGGGGCCCGGCGACGGGACCGGCGCCTCAACGAAGCGAAAATTGGCGGGCGAGACTTTCCCGGTCGGGCGGTGGTCGAGCAGAACCTGGAGGTTGGCGGCCATGTGAACTCTCTCCTTGGGCGCTTCGGCGGCGCAATGACTAGAGCAGGTCAGGGCGCGAAGGCAACAGTGTTTCACGAGCAGTCATCGGGCATTGCAGGAAACCCTTCGCTCGACTTCCGGCCGCGACTTGACGATAATGCGACTGATGGGGGCGCGGCATGCCCATTGGCGAATGGCTTCAAAGCATTGGTCTGAGCCAATACGAAGCCAAACTTCGTGAGCACGAGATCGACATGGACGTGTTGGCCGCCCTGACCGAGGACGACCTCAGGAGGCTTG
Source organism: uncultured Alphaproteobacteria bacterium (assembly GCA_963820795.1). Taxonomy (GTDB): domain Bacteria; phylum Pseudomonadota; class Alphaproteobacteria; order Rhizobiales; family Beijerinckiaceae; genus Roseiarcus. Next base: position 314,208 of record CAWGBJ010000003.1, on the reverse strand, counting down.
GCGTCGCGCTCGGCTCGCGCAAACGGCTGATGCAAGCGATGGCGGATCTTGGGCCGGCGTCGAAATCCGCCCCGGCCGTTCCGCCGACCGCCGTCGAACGCCGCCCCATCACAGTTCTGTATTGTGAACTCGATGGGTCGGCGCTCGCGTCGCAATACGACATTGAGGACTGGCGCGACATTCGAGGCCCCTATTTCGATGCGGTCGTCGCGGGAGTGGGCAGGTTCGGCGGTCACACGCTCGAGTCGCTTGACGACCGCCTGATGGCGGCGTTCGGCTATCCGCGCGCCCAGGAAAACGATGCCGAGCGCGCGGTACGCGCCGCTCTCGAGATTCAGCGCGGGATCGAAGACCTGAACCGCCGGCGGCCATCGCCCAGTGCGCCTAAGCTCTTCGGCCGGATTGGCATCGAATGCGGAAAGGTGGTGGTCGATTTGCATGGAAGCGTCTTTGGAACCGCGCCGATCATCGCAGCGCGCGTGCAGGCGGAGGCCCGGCCCGGCGCCGTGCTCATCACCGCCAACGTGCAGCGCCAGATCGCCGGCCTTTTCATTGTCAAGGACCGAGGCTTAAGCAATCTCAAGGGCGCCCCGGACCCGGTCCATCTCTACCGTGTCATGCGGGTTGGCTCCGGCCGCCAGTCGGCCGGCGCCCAAAACCTGACCCCGCTTGCCGGCCGCGTCCAGGATTTGGAACTTCTCCTCGATCGATGGGAGCGTGCCCGATCCGGCGAGGGCCAGCTCGTTCTCGTCGTCGGCGAGCCAGGAATTGGCAAGTCCCGCCTCCTCAAGGAGTTCCAGGCAAGGATCTCGGAAACCGCTCACACGTGGATCGACTGGAGCGCGTCTCAACTGCTGCAAAACACGCCGCTCCACCCGCTCGCCGCGTGGAGCCGCCTGCGCTTCGACCAGGCGAAGCCGGCGGCCGAACACCTGGCCGAGTTCGAAGCCGTGCTGCATCAGATCGGGCTCGACCCGCAGGCCCTCGCGCCATTGATCGCGCCGTTGTTGCAAATTCCGGGATCCCCGCAGCCGGACATGACGCTTGCCCCCGAAGACCTTCGGCGTCGACAGCTTGCGGCGATCGAATCCTGGATCTTGGCGGGTTCTCGAGCTCAACCGCTTGTTCTGGCCCTCGAAGACCTGCAATGGTCCGATCCAACCTCGCTCGACGTCCTCGTCGCGCTGGCGCAATCCGGCCCGCAGTCGCCTCTCTTCATCCTCGCCACGGCTCGGCCTGAATTCGTGCCGCCCTGGACGCATCAGCCGCATCATGCGGTCATCACGCTGGGGGCGCTGGACCTGGAAGAGGTTCGCCTGATGGTTGACGCGATCGCTGCCGCGCCGCCGCTTTCGCGGGACATCGCGAAGCTGGTGAACGAGCGCACTGGCGGCGTGCCGCTGTTTGTCGAAGAGGTGACCCGGCTCATTCTCGAGAGCGGTGAGACGTCGGCCGTCCAGGTCGTGCCCCCCACGCTGCAGCAGTCCCTGGCGGCCCGGCTGGATCAGCTGGGCGAGGCCCGAGATGTCGCCGAAATGGCCGCTGTGCTCGGCCGTGAATTTCCCCGCGCGCTACTGGAGGACCTTGCCGGGCTGCCGGAACCCTCGCTTCAGGCCTGCCTTGACAGACTTGTCGGCGCCGACGTTTTACACCTTTCGCGGTCCGCGTCCGAGACCTTCTATCGCTTCAAACACGCGCTGATCAGGGACACGGCCTACGACAGCCTTCTCAGCAGCCAGCGGCAGACGCTCCACTTGCGCGCAGCCGAACTTTTGCGCGAGCGAGCCGACCTTGGCTCGTCGTCCGAGCCGGAGGCCATCGCGCGCCACTATACCGAGGCGGGGCGAGCGGATCTCGCGATTGCCTGGTGGGGCCAAGCCGGCGATCGAGCGCTGCGGCGCTCGGCCTTCCGGGAGGCGATTTCGCATCTGGAGAAGGCGATCGCGCTTGCGGACGGACTGGCGCAAGCTACCCTTGAAGCTGCAGTCGCGCCTGAGCTGCGATTGAAGCTTCGCTCCGACCACGCTCGAGCGACGATGTGGTCGAAAGGCTTTGCCGCGGACAAGCCGAAACCGGCTCTCGCGCATTTGAGAGTTTGACGGCGACGGCGCGTACGAACGCTTCGAAGCGCACACCGGACGCTGGCTACAGAGCTACATTCGCGGCGATTTCCGCTCTGCACAAGACTCGGCAGAAGGTTTCTTGCACAACGCCGAGGCCGATTGACGGAGGCGGGCGCCGCTCGCCGGATTTTCGGGCGCGCTCGCGAGGGCTTCCCTCGCGCTTGCTTCGGCGATCCCGAGCGCGCTGATCCAGGATGCGGTTCGCCATGCGCTGGCGGTCGGACATGTCCAGACCGTCGTCAATGTGCATGCGTTCACGGCGCTGCTCGACATCCGACGCGACGATCCAGCGGCGGCCCTGCTCGCCAGCGACATCCAAATCCGGGTGGCGCGCGAGCATTTTGCCGATAGCGAGCCTGGCAGTAAATCAGAACGCGTGGCGCCCTTTGCAGCGGCCGCAGAAGAGGGCGAGAGCGGCGGCAAGAATTTTCGCCTTGGCTCGTTGTAAGCGTTCGAAAAACCAAGGGCCGGAGGGGGCCATGTTCTTAGGACACTTTGGACAATAACTGAATCGTGACGTGCGGTTTCGTCGTGCGCCGGACTGACTCAGGCGTTGGGGATTCCTGGATGTGGCGAAGGGGCGTAGTTCGATCGCATGATCGACGAGGCGGCGATTCGACTGCGATGGGAGAGGGTCGGCGCGCGGCTTGACGAGCGCGGTCGGCGGTTGTTTGCGGCGGCGGAGGTGCGGAGCGCTGGTCGTGGCGGTCTCGCGCTGGTCTCGAAGATTACCGGGCTGGCTCGTTCGACGATCAATCGCGGCGAAGACGACCTCGACGGCGAGCCGCTTGCGAAGGGGCGGGTTCGCCGTGCCGGAGGCGGGCGTCGGTCGGTATCGGAAGCTGACCCAGGGCTCGTCCCCGCGCTCAAGCGGCTGGTCGAACCGGCGACATTGGGCGATCCCATGCGGCCCTTGATGTGGGTGTCGAAAAGCATGGCGAAGCTGGCGGCGGCGCTGACCGAGATGGGACATCCGATCAGCGCCGATACGGTCGGCACGGAGTTGGCGAAGCTCGGGTTCTCGCGCCAGTCCAATCGCAAGGCGGATGAAGGCTCGCACCATCCCGACCGCAACGCCCAGTTCGAACACATCAACGCGAAAGTCGTTGCGGCGCAGGCCGGCCAACAGCCGGTCATCTCGGTCGATACGAAGAAGAAGGAGTTGCTCGGCAACTTCAAGAACGGCGGAACCGACTACCGTCCGAAAGGCGGTCCGCGGCGGGTGAACGTGCATGACTTCGAGGACAAGAAGCTCGGCAAGGTCGTGCCTTATGGGGTGTATGATGTGACCGCCAACGCCGGCTTCGTCAGCGTCGGGATCACCAGCGACACCGCCGAGTTTGCCGTGGCGTCGATCCGCTGCTGGCTCGAACGCATGGGACGAAAGCGCTATCCGCAGGCGCGAGAGCTGACGATCACCGCGGACTGCGGCGGCTCGAATGGGGCGCGCGTGCGGCTCTCGAAACTCGAACTGCAAAAGCTCGCCGACGAGACCGGGCTTGCGATCCACGTCCACCACTATCCGCCAGGCACATCGAAGTGGAACAGCATCGAGCACCGCCTGTTCTGCCACATCACGCAGAACTGGCGCGGCCGACCGCTCACCGATCGTCTTGCCGTGGTCGAATTGATCGGCGCGACCACCACTACCGCCGGGCTCAAGGTCGAAAGCGCGCTCGACACGCGCCGCTATCAAAAAGGCATCAAAGTCAGCGATGCCACGATGAAGCGCCTCGACATCACCGCCGATCAGTTCCATCCTGAATGGAACTACACGATCAAGCCCAGACACCCTGATCTGTAGCACTTATTGTTCGAGGTGTCCTTAGTCAGGGACGACAGGTTTTAGGCCCAGTCCTTGGATTCGCAACGCTAACGCCAGCGGGAGCCCCCTAATTTAATTAAATTAGTTCAGGCTTCGGCGGCCCACGCGGCCGCGTGCGCGCCCGTCAACTCTGCGGCGCTTGCGACCCCACGGCGCCGGACCGCGCGTGTCAATCCGTCGAGAATCTCTTGGACGACGCCGACGCCCTTGAATGCGAGGCTCGTATAGAGCTGCACTAGGCTGGCTCCAGCCTCGATCTTGGCCAGCGCCGTCGGCGCGTCCTCGACGCCGCCGCAGCCGATCAGCGGCATCGCGCCGTTGAGCCTCAGATAAGCGCGGGCGAGAAGTCGGGTCGAAGGCTCGAACAAAGGTCGTCCCGAAAGCCCGCCGGCTTCGGCGCGATGTCTTGAGCACAGCGAGGAAGGACGCGACACCGTCGTATTGGCGATGATGAGGCCATCGACGCCACGAGCCAGCGCCACCGCGACGATAGCCTCGATCCCGTCGTCGTCGAGATCCGGCGCAATCTTCAGAACCAGCGGGCGCCGCGGCGCCGTTTCATCGCGCGCGGCGACGACCCGCGCAACAAGCTCGTCTAGCGGGGCTCGTCGTTGCAGGTCGCGAAGGCCGGGCGTATTGGGCGAGGAGATGTTGATGGCGAGATAGTCGGCGACGCGGGCAAAGGTCCTGACGCCGAGCGCGTAGTCGGCGATCCGGTCGACTGAGTCTTTGTTGGCCCCGACGTTGACGCCAATGAGGCCGCCGGGCCGGCGCGCCAGCCGCGCCGCGGCGCGGCGGTAGCCCTCGTTGTTGAAGCCGTAGCGGTTGATGACCGCGTGGTCCTCGGGCAGCCGGAACAAGCGGGGACGCGGATTGCCCTCCTGGGGCCGCGGGGTCAGCGTGCCGACCTCGACAAAGCCGAAGCCGAGCGCCAGCATCGGACCTGCAACTTCGGCGTTCTTGTCGAAGCCTGCCGCCAGACCGAGCGGATTGGGAAACTTCAAGCCGAACACTTCAACCGCAAGCCGCGGATCGGGCGGCTTGGCCGCTCGGGGCGAGATGAACCGGAGCCCCGAGATCGCGCAACGGTGCGCCGTTTCCGGCGGCAGGAGCTTGAGCGCCGGCTGCGCCAGTTCTGTCAGCCTCACCCCTCGAGGCTCCCGAACGCATGGCGGCCGTGCGGCTCGAGCGGCAACGGGCGCGACCAGATGACCGCGCTCATCCGGAGCGGCGCGTAGAGATGTGGGAAGAGCGCGCCGCCACGTGAGGCCTCCCATCTGAGATCGGACCCGAGCGCATCTGCGTCGACTGCAACGAGGGTCAGATCGTCCTGCCCGGCGAACCATTTGGCCGCGGTCTCCGGCGCCTGCAGGGCCGTGGAGAAATGGATGTAACCGTCGGCGCGATCGACCCCAGCGCCGACGAAAACGCCGTCCGCTAGCGCCGCGCTCCAATCCCGGGAGGCGACGATCTTGAAGATCCGCGTCATGAGCGCAACGCGCACCGCCCGACGATTTCGCCCGATGCCAGTCTCACTCCTGGAGCATCCGTTTCAGCAGTTCAAGTTCCTCGCGCAGCGCCGAGTCGCTGGCCGATAGCGCCTCGATCTTGCGCACGGCGTGCAGAACCGTGGTGTGGTCGCGTCCGCCGAAACGCCGACCGATCTCCGGCAGCGAACGCATGGTAAGCGTCTTTGCGAGAAACATCGCCACCTGTCGCGGCTTGACGACCACCGCGGTGCGTCGGGAGGACAGAATGTCGGCGCGCGAGACGCTGTAGTGCGTGGCGACAAGCTTCTGGATGTCCTCGATCTTGACCCGCTTCGGCTCATGCGCCCGGATCAGGTCGCGGATGGCGATCTCCGCCGCCTCGATAGTCAGGGGAGCGCCGCTCAGGGTGGAATGCGCCAGGAGGCGGTTGACGGCGCCTTCGAGGTCGCGCCCGTTGGATCGGATCGAGCGCGCAACATACGCCAGCACCGCCGGCGACACCCCGAAGTTCGGCTGCATCCCGCGGGCTGCAGCGACCCGCGCCTCCAGAATCTTGAGCCTTAACGGCTCGTCGAGAGCGCCGATTTCGACGCACAGACCGACGCTGAGCCTGGAGCGGACGCGTTCATCGAGCGCTTCAAGATCGTTTGGCGGCCGGTCGGCGGCGACAATGACCTCGCGCCCGGCGTCGACAAGAGCGTTGAGCGCATGACCGAACTCGGTCTGGATCGACTTCCCTTGCAAGAACTGGGCGTCGTCGAAAATCAGCAGATCGATTGTTCGAAGCCGCTCCTTGAAAGCGATCGATGTCTGCGACTGCAGAGCGGCTACGAAGCCGTACATGAACTTTTCCGCCGTCAAATAGATCGCCGAGCGGCCTTGCTTCGCGGCGGTATGCGCGATCGCCTGCAGCAGATGAGTTCTTGCCGAGACCGACGGCTGAATGGACGTAGAGAGGGCAGAATGCAGGCGGCCTGCCAACGGCGTTCTCGGCCACGCGTTGCGCGGCCGAGAAGGCCAGCTGGTTGGAACGCCCAACCTGGAACGTCGAGAAGGTAAAGCGCCGGTCGAGAGGCGAGCCGACCAACGGCTCCCCGGCAGGCGAGGAAGCCGCGCGTGCCGAAGCGCCACGACTCGCGTTGTTCAATCGGTCCTCGCCGCTCGTCGCCGGCCGGGCTTTGGCCCAAACCGCCGCTGCGCAGGCGGGCGGAGTCGGTTCCACCCCCGCCGCAGATCGCACCGTAACCAGAATGCGGGCCATCGGTCCGAATTCGGCGTTCAGCGCGGAGGCGATGTGCCCGAGGTAGTGGGTATCGATCCAGCTTTTCAAAAAGCGCGTCGGCACAGAAAGCCGCGCTTGCCCGCTCTCGATCGTCTCCAGCTCTATGCGGCCGAACCAGCTATTGTAGATGTCCTCGCCCAATTCCACCCGCAACCGGTCGGAGCAGCGGCGCCAAGATTTAGGAAGCGATTGCCCGCTCGAATCCCGGCCCTCAACGGCTACGGAATTGGGTTCGTCGTACATGTCCATGGACGTGGCTCGGCTGCAGGAGCGAAAGGGAAACGGTAAACGGGCGCTGACGGGTTAGGTCTGCGTCCAGGGAAGACCCCCCGCCTTCCACCCCCCGATCACGCTCCGATGACGCAACGAATCCAACGGACCTTCGAAACCGTCCGAAATGTTGTAGCACGGTCCCCAGCCGCCGCTCGTCATCGCGATCGCGGCCTGCCGCGACCTGGCTCCGGACCGACAGATAAACAGCAACGACGCGCCACGGTTGACGCCAGCCCCCTTCAGCATTTCTTCGAGCCGTTCGGCGAAGTGCGGGTCGACCTGCATGGAAGGGAAGCTCTGCCATTCGAGGAAGAGAGCGGTCCTGCCTAAGGATTGAAGGTCCGGGAAACCGACGAAGGTGAGCTCCGGCTGGGTTCGCACATCGATCAGCGTCGCCGTCGCATCCCCGGAAAGAAGCAAAAAGGCGCCACTCGCCAGTAAATCTCCCGCGTATCCAGCGTTTTGATAGGACATGAATTCTCCCTCCGCAGCCCACACCACGGACGTTCAATCGTCCCAGATTGTTGAAAAGTACGGCTCGCTACCCAGGTATCAGCCCTGGAAATCACGCTTGTAATCCGATAAGTCGACGCCACTATCATCGCTTAAAGGAAGTCGAACGAAATCTATGTTATTCTTCGTGATTCTCGGGCGCATCAAGTAATCAAGACATTTCTTCTCGTTTGTTGCTTGAACTAGGCAAGACTATGGCACGGCAGGCTCGTGGAGGCAACCGCGTTTCCAGCCTTGGGAAGTCTCGTCAGATAGGCGCTGACCTAGATATCATACCAAATAGCAATGTTACTCTGCAAAGGATTGATTCGAGGCCCAAGATCAATTCTGCCTAAAGGCCAGCGCCGCAAACGCGGAAACGGGCAGCCGGGCAGCTCACGAGCGTCTTTCGGCAGCGATTCCCGCTCGTAGACGACTATGGTGGCGCTTGCTTCGTAAACTCTTGTTAGCTATGAAATTTTTGTGATCGCTGACCCGCATCGCTGCAGTTGCATTTTGTTGCACAAATGTAATGTTGCGTCTCGGCGACAAGGGCATGACCCTTGATCAACCCACCGCAGCAGACTTATCCACAGCAATTACGCCAAAAAATGCGGGTAGCGCCAGTAGGTATGCAAGCGCGGCGATCTCGATGACAGCTCCGAGACCGAAGTTGGTCGCGAGCACGGGCGCCGCTGCCGCCCCGATCACCGAGAAGCAGCCATTGACGCCCCAAGCCCAGATGAACATGTGCTCCTTGCCGAGCCGGCCAAGCGTCGTCATCGCCGTCGGCATGGGGAAGCCCATCAGAAACGCCGGCGGCGCGATCAACAGGAAGCAGCAGATCAGGCGCGCTCCGTAAGGCAGCGCGCCAATTCCGTCCAGCGCCCAGTTGATGAATAGCGCATAGGTGATCAGCAGCGCGCCGATGGCGATAAACAGAGACGGCATGACGCTTCTCATGTGCGGCAGGGTCCGCTCGGACGTCAGAGCGCCGAGGCCGGAAAAGACGAGCATGCCGGTAATCAGCACCGAAGCCGAGATCGTGGGATTGCCAAGCGCCATCACGAAATGGGCGATGAGCCCGACCTCGACCATGATATAGCCGGCGCCAAGGCAGGCGAAATAGAGCACGGTCAGCCCTTTGCCGCGCGACAGCGAAAAGATCGCGCGCCAGCCCCAGATGAAAGGAATGGCGAGCAGAACCGTCGCGGTCATGCAGGCGACGCCCAGGGTCGCCCAGATCAGCAGGTATCCCCACTCGTCTTGAAGCAGCTCGAGGCGGTCGAGAACTCGAGGCAGGTCGCGTGTCTTAACGTAGGCGGCGAAATAGGGTGCGTCGTTGGTCAGCGCGCGCACATTGAACACATATCGAGACGCGATCTCCGGCCAATGGCCTGAAATCAGGGCATGCCAAGCCAGTCGTCCCATAACCGTCGCGGGAAGGACGCCATCGTCGGCTTTTCCGGACGGAGGGGCCGAATCGCCCCCTTCATCGGCAGCCGGGTTCGCGTCGTCGCTGGCGCTCGCTCCCGGCGCCGGGGGACCGCCGGCCGCGCCTGCGAAAATCTGCTGCACGTAGCCATCAAGCGTCGCATCGGTCTGGGAAGGATCGAAAACGAAGCCGGGAGAGTAAATCTCGTCGAAAGACATATTGCGCGTGTGCGTGCGCAGCTTCTCTATTTCGTCCGGCGTAAAGCCGCCGTTCTTGTAGAGCACCGTCGCGGTGGAAAGGTAGGACGAGACGACGAAGAAGGCCTTCGCGAGATGCGAAGGGTCGACATCGCGTGCGGCTCCCGCCATGGTCGCATAGAGCTTCAGCACCGATTTCGGCGGTTCCTCCTTGTTCCACAGAGTGACCGACAAAACGCCGCCCGGAGCCAGCGCCCGCATGTAGGTCTCCATCGCCTCCTTCGTGTACGTGAATTTCTCCACGATTGCGAAGCCACCGGGGTTGGACAAGCCAACCGAGTCCGCAAGGCTCAGGTCGATGACGTCGAAGCGTTCATGGGTGTGGGCGAGGAAGTGGCGTCCCTCGTAGTCGATGACCCGCACTTTGGACAATATGTTCCCAGTGAAGTTGCGAATGACCTCACTGTGGAACGCGTCGAGGACGGCCCGGTTTCCCTCCGCGACCGTGACGTCGGTCGCACCAGAGTGCAGCGCAACCTCGGTCGAGATACCCCCGCCGAATTGCACTATGAACGTCTTTGGCGAAGACTTGACGATGTAGGGGTACACCATCGGCAGGAAACGGAAGTAGGCCGTCTCCTTGTCGGTCAGATCGCGCATGATCCCGATCGGACCGTCGCTGTCGATATAGAGGCCAAGATAAGCGTTGACGGGCATCGTCGGCAGGCTAAAGCCGGCGTTGTCGGAGAGGCCCGGCGCAAAGTGGAGATACGAACTCGAATAGACCTCGAGGTAGCCGAAAGGAGAGGCGCTTTCGTAAACCTTTTTCGCGTCGGGGAATTTCCGCGCGTAAGAGACGCCCTTGTAGTCGTTGACCGCGAGGGTCTTCAGACCCAATGCAGGCGCGAGGGAGAAATGGCCTCCGAACGCGACGACGCCCGCAAGGAGGTAGGGAACGAGAGAGCCCAGACCGCCAGGTCCCACCCCCCAGGCGAGACACGCTGCAAGCCAGAGCGCCAGCGGGGCCGCGATCAGATTGGCCGGGACGAACACATACATCGCCAGCAGAAAGACGAGACCGCATAGCCCCGCCCCGGCCAGGTCAGCGAAATAGACGCGCCCGAACGTGCGGTTGCTCTTCAGAAAGACGCAGCCCAGAAAAACGGCGCCAGCCAGGAAAGGCGCCAGTTCCGCCAAGAATATTTCGAGAAGTTTCCACTTCTGCGCCGGGTCGGAGACGAGAAAGATCGCGTTGAAGCCCAGTTGCTGCACATAAAGATTGGCGGCGACGGCGAGCGGCCCGAAGAGACCGAGCGCGACGGTGGCGGCCAAACGCCAATGGCGCGAGAACCAGTCTTTCGCGACGGTCATTACCGCGCTTGTCAACCCGAAGCCGAGCATCGCCAGGCTGACCACCAGGGATCCGAAATGCGCCCAGCTGCCGACCGAAAAGACGCGCATGATGTCGATCTGGAGCGCTATCACCGCCCCCGCGCCAAGGCCCACCGCGAGATAGAGGCCGAGGCGCTCGCGCCCGCTCAGCACCGCGTCAACGCCGCCCGCAGCCGCGCCAACAGGATCGTCGAGGATCGCCTTGGCGATCGGAACGGGGCTGGCTTCGTTCATGGAGTCCTGATTCGCGCTAGCCCGTCATGCCGAAGAAGCGGCGCTCTTTTAAGGCGGAGGCTGCTTGCATCGAAAGATCGGTTGAAGGCTAGTTGTTATGGGTGCCGACGATCTGATCGCCTTCGAGCTTGGTGAAAGGCACGAACGGAACGATGCGTCCGCCATAGATATCGGATCGGGCAACCGTCATCTGGCCGTCGGGGTTCTCGGTCTTGACGACTTTCAGGACACGCTGAGCCCCCGGCGGTCCAACGGGAATGACCATGATCCCGCTGGCCTTTAGTTGCTGCAGCAGAGGCGGGGGAACATGATCGATGCCGCAGGTCACGATGATCTTGTCGAAAGGAGCGAATTCCTCCCAGCCGTAATAGCCGTCGGCCGCCTTCGAGGTGATGGAGGAAAACTCGGTATACCCGTCTTTGATCAATTGATCGTAGATCCCGCGCGTACGCTCGGCGAGCGGCTTGATGATCTCGATCGTATAGACCTTGTCGGTAAGATGCGAGAGATAGGCGGACTGGTAGCCGGAGCCGGTGCCGACCTCGAGCACCCTCTCGCCTTGCTTCGGATCGATGTTCGAAGTCATGCGTCCGACAATGTGTGGGCCGGAGATCGTTACGCCGTATCCGATGTCGAGAAAGGCGTGGTCATAGGCGCGCGAAAGATTCTGCTTGAGCACGAATTTTTCGCGCGGGGTCAGAAGGAATGCGCGCTTGTTGCGATCGTTGACCAGGTCCTCGTTGCGCACCATGGCGCCGAACCGGTCGAATCGTTCGCCTAAATACTTTGGATCCTCACCGCGCTGCGCGACGCCCCAGGCGATGAACTTTTGACGGTTGTCCATCGGCGGCATCATCTCGAACGTGAACGGCGTCGGCACATCCGCCAGGGCGGAGCGCGGCGCGAGCGCGCCTCCGACCAGCCCGGCTGCGCCGGCAAGGAATTGACGTCTCTGCACCAAAGGCCTCCTCAAACGACATTCGTTGATCGGCCTGATAGACCAACCGGATCGAAAACGCGACATCAAACGAGTTCGCTATCGAGCAAATACGAGCGGTGGACGGCCCTCGTGGGATACCAACCGCCCATGTAGATTGTTGCGCCGCTCTTGAACTCAGTCGATTGACCACAGCACGCGCGGTCCCGGGCGGGCGAGGCGTTACCGCGCGAGCGGATTACGCGCCCACTGATTGAGCGTCCGAGTGTGACGGACGGGCGCAAAAGCAAGCGCTGAATCGGACCTGTGACCACGGTGAGCGACGTTGGTTTCCGTCGCGCCAACGATCCGGATCGCAGCGCCCTGGGCTTGGACCATCACAAAAAGGGTTGCGGCGTGCTCCGGCGAAAGACGGATGCATCCGTGTGAGGCCGGATGGCCGAGCGAGCCAACCGCGGTGGTGCCGTGGATTGCGTATTGGCCGTAGAAGAAGATCGAATGTGGCATTGGCGCGTTGCCGTATTTGGCCGAGTGAACCATTGTGTATAGCGCCCGCGGCCGAAATACCCCGCGCGGCGTCAAGTGGCCGCTTCGGCCGGAAGAAATGGGCCAAGCATAAGCTGCCCCTGAATCGGCTCGCACGTGCATTGTCTGCGAGGTGAGATCGATCTCGATGTGGACGACTGCGAAAGCGGGGGTCTGAGTGGTGATCAGAATCCCCAGCGCCATCAGGGTCCCAAGAATCAGCCGCATCGTACCGCCCCCCTCCTGGCGTCCGGCGCGCAACGGCCTCGACGGGCTACCGTCCCGTCGGCGAACCTTTAATTTGGGATTACGCCCCGGAGGTCTGTTGGAGCAGACCCGGCGAAATCATGGCGCAGAATTGGCAATTTCGCAACCGTGGTCCTGGATGTCCTCGGCGTGACCGCCCCCCTCAAGGGAGAAACTGTCGGCAAGCAGCACGAAGCCTGGCGTTCCAGTGAAATCCGCGCCGATGGCGGCGAGGCTGTAATCGCCCATATGCCGCTTTGCGCCCTCGAGTTCCTCAGCAAGAAGGCGAAGCGGCTGAACGCCTTCGAGATCGCTTGAATCGAGCCGGCGGGCAAAATAAACCCGGCCTTTGAGAGCTTCCGTCATCGGGCGCCAATGCGCGTCGAGCGCAGAACGATAGCCCGCCAGGATCTTGACGACGGATTGGGCGGCGCAATCGACATGGACGTGCAACTGGTCCTGGGTGCGCGCCCATTTAGAGTTGATCGCGAGCGCGACCGCCTCGCGCGGCAACTGCTTGCCGAGGCGCGCCTCCACGAAGGCCTTGCCCTTCCATCCGTCAGCGAAGACTTTCGGCGCATCTGGCTCGAGCATCTGCGGGTCTTCGATGCCAGTGATGCGCCTCGTCGGGATAGCGAGCATCTGGGCAACGCCAACGAGGTCCTTGAGGATCGCAACGCCCTGCGCGGGATGGTCGCTCGAATAGACGGTTTCGCACGGGCTCGGGCCCTTCCCCGCCTCGACGTTCGGCATGCAATGGTCGTGCACGATTCGCCACAGGGCCATCGGATCCGCCCTGACTGGCCCAACGGTCAGAGTGGCGCCGATAATCGCCACGGCGGCGGGCGCAGTGCCCGCAATACGGGAGCATTCGTTTCTGAAGGTCGTCGCCCCTGTCGGCATAGAAAAAAGCTAAATGTGGATCGCGCGTTTGTCGACCGCCATCGCGGCTTCCTTGACAGCTTCCGACATCGTCGGATGCGCGTGGCAGGTGCGAGCGAGGTCTTCCGCCGACCCGCCAAATTCCATCAGCACCACCGCTTCGTGGATCATCTCGCCAGCCCCGAAGCCCATGATATGCACGCCCAGAACCCGGTCGGTCGCGGCGTCGGCGAGAATCTTCACGAAGCCCTCCGTATGCCGCATCGCCCGGGCGCGTCCGTTGGCGGTGAAGGGAAACTTGCCGATCTTGTATGCGACGCCTTCGGCCTTCAGTTCGTCCTCGGTCTTGCCGACCGCGGCAATCTCCGGGCTCGTATAGACGACTCCGGGAATGGCGCTGTAGTTGACATGACCCGCCTGCCCAGCCAGGTTTTCGGCCACCGCCACGCCCTCGTCTTCCGCCTTATGCGCCAGCATCGGTCCGCGAATCACATCGCCGATCGCATAGACGCCGGGAACGTTGGTGGCGAAATGGTCATCGACGACGACCACGCCGCGCTCCATCGCGACCCCGAGCGCCTCAAGCCCGAGGTTCCGAGTGTACGGACGCCGCCCGATCGCGACCAGCACGACGTCGGCCTCCATCGTCTGCGGCTCGCCTCCGCCAGTGGGCTCGATCGTCGCCTTCACGGCTTCGCCCACTTTCTCGACCTTCGCCACTTTGTGGCCGAGACGGAACGTGAAGCCCTGCTTTTCCAGAAGCCGCTGGAACTGCTTGGCGATCTCACCGTCCATGCCGGGAAGGATGCGGTCGAGGAACTCCACTACCGTGACCTCGGCCCCGACGCGGCGCCAGACAGAGCCGAGTTCGAGGCCGATTATGCCGGCGCCGACGACAATCAGTTTCTTCGGGGGCTTAGCCAGACTAAGCGCGCCCGTCGAGGAGATGACCGTCTTCTCATCGATCTCGACGCCGGGCAGGCGCGCGACGTCGGAACCCGTGGCGATGACGATCGCCTTCGCCTCAAGCGTGTTCTCGTTTCCGTCCTCGCCCTTGACCACAACCCTACCAGGCGCGGCGATGAGGCCCTCGCCCTTGACCCAATCGATCTTGTTCTTCTTGAAGAGAAAAGCGACGCCGTTGACGTTGGCGGCCACGGTGTCGTCCTTGTGCTTCATCATCATCACGAGATCGAGCTTGGGCGGGGCCACAACGACGCCAAGCGGGCCGAGGTGGTGTCCAGCCTCTTCGAACATCTCGGTCGCATAGAGCAACGCCTTTGAAGGAATGCAGCCGATGTTGAGGCAAGTGCCGCCGAGCGTCTTGCCTTTGTCAACGACGGCCACCTTCATGCCGAGTTGGGCCGCGCGGATCGCACAGACGTAACCACCCGGGCCCGCGCCTATGACGACAAGATCATAGTTCATTCATTATCTCTCGTGCTGGAGCGACGGCGCCGGCTGCGCCGTTCGTGCCTGGCAGAGCGCATGCGCCACCCCGAAGAGAATGCCCAGTTCAAGATACGTCAGCTCGCTTCCGGGTCCCTCTAACGCGGCTTACCGCTTGTTGCGCATCAGAGGTCGAGCACCAACCGCGCGGGATCCTCCAGCGCCTCCTTGACCCGCACCAGAAAGGTTACCGCCTCCTTGCCGTCGACGACGCGATGATCGTAGCTCAGCGCCAGATACATCATCGGGCGGATCTCCACCTTGCCCGCGACGGCGACCGGGCGCTCCTGGATCTTGTGCATGCCTAGGATGCCCGATTGCGGCGCGTTGAGGATCGGCGTCGACATCAGGGACCCGTAGATGCCGCCGTTGGTGATGGTGAAGGTGCCCCCCTGCAGCTCCTCGAGTTTGAGCTGGCCGTCGCGCGCGCGCCGGCCCAGATCCGCGATCGCCTTCTCGATCTCGGCGATCGACAGCTTGTCGCAGTCGCGGACCACCGGCACGATGAGCCCCTTGTCAGTGCCGACCGCGATGCCGGTGTGATAGTAGTTCTTATAGACGAGGTCTGCGCCATCGATCTCCGCGTTGACGGCCGGAACCTCCTTCAGCGCCTGGACGCAGGCCTTCACGAAGAAGCCCATGAAGCCAAGCTTGGCGCCGTGCTTCTTTTCGAAGGCATCCTTGTAGCGGGCGCGTAGCGCCATCACCTCGGTCATGTCGACCTCGTTGAAGGTCGTCAGCATCGCGGCAGTGTTCTGCGCGTCCTTCAGGCGGCGCGCGATTGTCTGGCGCAGCTTCGTCATCCGCACACGCTCTTCGCGCATGCTGTCGTCGGGCGTCGAGACCCGGGCCTGGGGCACGGAAACCGACGCAGGGGCAGGGGAAGAAGCGGGAGCGCGCGCCACGGCGGGCGCCGGCGCCGAGGCCGTGGCCACGATCGCGAGCACGTCGCCTTTCAGCACCTGGCCGCGTTTGCCGCTGCCGACGACGGCGTCGAGATTGATCCTGTTCTCGGCCGCAATCTTGGAAGCTGAGGGCGCGGGCGGCATCGCTGCGCCGGGGCCGGACGCCGCAGCGGCCTTGGACACCCCGGCCTGGGTTGGAACCGTCGCAGCGGCCCCACCGGAGAGCTGGCCGAGCAGCGCGCCGATGGCGACCGTCTGGCCGGTTTCGGCGGCGATCTCGCTCAAGACGCCAGCCCCGGGCGCGGGGACCTCAAGGGTCACCTTGTCGGTCTCGAGTTCGACCAGCGGCTCGTCGGCCCGCACGGCTTCGCCTGCCTTCTTGAACCACTTGCCGACCGTCGCTTCGCTGATCGACTCGCCGAGCGCGGGGACGCGGATTTCAATCGCCATTGTCGGTCGCGCCGCGAGGCGCCCTTCTCAACTCAGGGTGTTACGGACGTGACAGGCGCGAGCGGCAGGCTTGGCCGCACGGCGATCATCGGCATCGGAAAGCTCTCGTAGACGAACCCGCGCTCGGACCGGATCGCGGGATCGTGGGCCTGCATCGCCTGGAGCGCCGCGAGCGATGGCGCCTCGACGATCGCCACGCCATAGGAGCCGGTCGGATCCGCGACCGGCCCCATCGCGATGACGACGCCAGTCTCGACCCGCGGCATCCAGTACTCGCGGTGGCCCCGCATAATAACCGCTTCCTCTGCGGTCATGTCGGTCAAAAACGTCGGCCGGGGCGGCTTCAACTTGCACAAGAAGTGCGGCATTTCGTATTCCTGGCTTCGCGTCAAGCGAAACATTCGTCGAGAAACGCCTTAAGCTGAGCGAGATGTTTCGACATGAGGCCAGTCGCCGTTGCGGCCGCGGCGGGCCGACCGGCGTAGCGGACGCGCTTCGACTTTCCGCCGACCTGGCCGAGCACCCATTCGAGATAGGGTTCGACGAAGAACCATGCGCCCATGTTCTTGGGCTCCTCCTGGCACCAGACGATCTCGGCCTTCTTGAACCGCGACAGTTCCTTCACCAGCGCCTTCAGCGGGAAGGGATAGACCTGCTCCACCCGCAGGAGATAGACGTCGTCGATTCCGCGTTTCTCCCGTTCCTCGTAGAGATCGTAGTAAACCTTGCCGGAGCACAGCACGACGCGGCGAATCGTGTCGTCCTTGGCCAACTTGATCTTCTCGTTCTTGTGCGTCTCAGCATGATCCCAAAGGAGCCGATGGAAGCTTGTTCCGGGGCCGAAGGCCTCGAGCGAGGACGTCGCGCGCTTGTTGCGCAGCATCGATTTCGGCGTCATCGCAATCAGAGGCTTGCGGAACTCTCGCTTCAGCTGGCGGCGCAAGACATGGAAGAAATTGGCCGGCGTCGTGCAATTGACGACCTGCATGTTATCCTCGGCGCAGAGCTGCAGGAAGCGCTCGAGACGAGCGGACGAGTGCTCGGGCCCCTGTCCTTCGTAGCCGTGCGGCAAGAGGCAGACGAGCCCAGACATGCGCAGCCACTTGCGCTCGCCCGCGGAGATGAACTGATCGAAGACGACCTGTGCGCCGTTGGCGAAATCTCCGAACTGCGCCTCCCACATTGTCAGCGCGTTCGGCTCGGCCAGCGAGTAGCCGTATTCGAAGCCGAGCACCGCCTCTTCCGACAGCATCGAGTTGACCACCTCATATCGGGCCTGTCCGTCACGGATGTGGTTTAGCGGGATGTAGCGCGCTTCGTTTTGCTGATCGATCAGCACCGAATGGCGCTGGGAAAACGTGCCGCGCTCCGAATCCTGCCCGGAAAGGCGAACGGGCAGGCCTTCATCGAGCAGGGAGCCGAAGGCGAGCGCCTCCGACGTCGCCCAGTCGATGCCCTCGCCGGTTTTGATCGCGTTTCGGCGGTTTTCCAGGAAGCGCAGGATCGTCTTGTGGACATTGAAGCCTTCCGGCGTTGCTGTGATGCGCTCGCCGATTTCCTTCAGCCGCTCGAGCCTGACGCTGGTTGCGCCGCGCCGGTCGTCGTCGGCGACGTCCTGAGCCGACTTGAAGCCGGACCAGCGGCCGTCGAGCCAGTCGGCCTTGTTGGCGGCATAGGCCTGCCCCGCCTCGTACTCGGCTTCGAGCCGCTGGCGCCAGTCGGCTCGCATCTTGTCGACTTCGCCCCGCGTGATAATGCCCTGAGCGATCAGCTTGTCGGCGTAGATCTGTACGGTCGTAGGATGAGAGCGGATCAGCCGGTACATGATCGGTTGAGTGAACGAGGGTTCGTCGCCCTCGTTGTGACCGAAGCGCCGGTAGCAGAACATGTCTATGACGACGGGCTTGTGGAACTTCTGCCGGTATTCGATCGCGACCTTGGCGCAAAAGACGACCGCTTCAGGATCGTCGCCGTTGACATGGAAGATCGGAGCCTCGACGAGCTTGGCGACATCCGACGGATAGGGCGAGGAACGTGAATAGCGTGGATAGGTGGTGAAGCCGATCTGGTTGTTGACGATGAAATGCAGGGAGCCGCCGGTACGATGTCCGCGCAAGCCAGAAAGGCCGAAACATTCTGCAACGACGCCCTGCCCGGCGAAGGCGGCGTCGCCGTGGATCAGTAAAGCCAGCGCCCTGGTTCGCTCGATATGATCGTTGAGCTGGTCCTGCTTGGCTCGAACCTTACCGAGCACGACGGGGTCGACGATTTCGAGATGCGAGGGATTCGCGGTCAACGAAAGGTGCACGCTGTTGCCGTCGAACTCGCGGTCCGATGAAGCGCCGAGGTGGTATTTGACGTCGCCCGAGCCTCCGACCTCGTCGGGCGCGGCCGAGCCGCCCTTGAATTCGTGGAAGATCACCCGATGCGGTTTGCCCATCACTTGGCCCAGGACGTTGAGCCGACCGCGATGCGCCATGCCGAGCGCGATGTCGCGCAGACCCAGTTGGCCCCCACGCTTAATGATCTGTTCAAGCGCCGGGATCATCGCCTCGCCGCCGTCGAGGCCGAAGCGCTTGGCGCCGGGATATTTAACGTCGAAGAAATTCTCGAATCCCTCCGCCTCGGCGAGCTTCGCCAGGATGGCGCGCTTGCCTTCCTTGGTGAACTGGATCTCCTTGGCCGGCCCCTCGACGCGCTCCTGGATCCAGGCCTTCTCGGCCGGATCGGAAATGTGGAGAAACTCGAAGCCGATGGTTCCGCAGTAAGTCCGGCGCAGGATCTCGAGCATCTCGCGGACGGTCGCGTATTCGAGTCCGAGGACATGATCGATGAAGATCTTCCGGTCGTAGTCGGATTCGTGGAAGCCGTAGGTGGACGGATGCAGTTCTTCGTGATCCTTCGGCTGCTCGAGGCCGAGCGGATCGAGGTTGGCATGCAGATGGCCGCGCATACGAAAGGCGCGGATCATCATTAAGGCGCGGACCGAGTCGCGCGTCGCGCGGCGTATCTCGTCCTCGTTGGCGGGCGCCTGCGGCGCGGCTTCGACAGCCTTGGCGCGCAGCTTCTCGGCGACCGCGTTTTCCGTCGCCGGCCAGTCGCCGTCGAGCGCGTTGATGAGGTCGTTCTTCGGGGTCGGCGGCCAATGCGGTTTCCGCCATGATGCGCCGTCTGCCGTTTTAGCCACGCTCGCAGGGTCGTCGCCAAGCTTGTCGAAAAAGTCGCGCCAGCCGGGTTCGACCGAAAGTGGGTCCTTCTCGTATTGCGCCTGCAGAGCTTCGATGTAGGCGCTGTTCGCGCCATAGAGGAACGAGGTTTGCAACAGCGCCTGATTGATGTCCTGGCGGGTCATGGAGCGGGCCCCCTACTTGCCCTGAAACACATCGATGAGTGTCTTGCCAAGGCGGGCGGGCGAGGGCGAGACGTGGATGCCGGCGGATTCCATAGCGGCGATCTTATCTTCCGCGCCGCCCTTGCCGCCCGCGATGATCGCTCCGGCGTGGCCCATGCGACGGCCTGACGGGGCGGTGCGGCCGGCGATGAATCCGACAATCGGCTTCGAGCGGCCCCGCCTAGCCTCGTCCTTGACGAACTGCGCCGCGTCCTCCTCGGCCTGGCCGCCGATCTCGCCGATCATCACAATCGACTTGGTTAAAGGATCGGCGAGAAACATCTCGATCACGTCGATGAACTCCATCCCTTTGATCGGGTCGCCGCCGATGCCGACAGCCGTGGTCTGGCCGAGGCCCTCGCGCGTCGTCTGGAATACCGCCTCATAGGTCAGCGTTCCGGAGCGCGAGACGACGCCGACGCTGCCGCGCGAGAAAATGTTGCCGGGCATGATGCCGATCTTGCACTCGCCCGCCGTCATGACGCCGGGGCAGTTTGGTCCGACCAGAGTCGACTTCGACCCCTGCAAGGCGCGCTTGACCCGCATCATGTCGAGCACCGGAATGCCCTCTGTGATGCAGACGACGAGCGGCATCTCCGCGTCGATCGCCTCGCAAATTGCGTCCGCCGCGCCCGGAGGCGGCACATAGATTACGCTCGCGTCGGCGCCGGTCTCCTGGCGCGCCTCCGCCACCGTGTCGAAGACCGGCAGTCCGAGATGAATCGAGCCGCCCTTGCCCGGCGAGGTGCCGCCCACCAGTTTGGTGCCATAGGCCATCGCCTGCTCGGAATGGAACGTGCCATTCTTCCCGGTGAAGCCCTGGGTGATCACCTTGGTGTTCGCGTTGACGAGAATGGACATGCCGAACTTTCACCAAGATATGGTTGCTGGTCTGCGAAAAGCAAAGGCGGCCCCGTTCAGTCCGGCCGCCCTTTTACCGCGTTAACGATCTTCTGCGCTGCGTCGTCGAGATCGTCCGCGGGGATGACGTTTAGGCCCGAGTCGCGCAGGATCTTCTTGCCAAGGTCGACATTCGTGCCCTCGAGCCGCACCACGAGCGGCACCTTGAGACCGACGTCCTTCACCGCCGCGATCACCCCCTCGGCGATGACCTCGCAGCGCATGATGCCGCCGAAGATATTGACGAGCACGCCCTTCACGTTCGGATCGGCGGTGATGATCTTGAAAGCCGCTGTCACCTTCTCCTTCGAGGCGCCGCCGCCGACGTCGAGGAAATTGGCGGGGCTTTCGCCATAAAGCTTGATGATGTCCATGGTCGCCATGGCGAGACCGGCGCCGTTGACCATGCAGCCGATCGTGCCGTCGAGCGCGATGTAGTTGAGGTCGTATTTCGAAGCCTCGATTTCCTTGGCGTCCTCTTCGGTCTCGTCGCGCAGGGCCACGATATCAGGGTGGCGGTAGAGCGCGTTGTCGTCGAACGAGACCTTCGCATCGAGCACCCGTAATTGACCGTTCGTCATGACGATCAGCGGGTTGATCTCCAGCATCGACATGTCTTTCGCGAGGAAGGCCGTGTAGAGCCTTGTGACGAGGCTCTCGATCTGCCGCGCGAGATCCCCGCTGATTCCGAGCGCGCGGGCAGCGACGCGGCCGTGGTGGGGCATGATCCCGGTTGCCGGGTCGACGGTGAAGCTGTGGATCTTTTCGGGCGTGTTGTGCGCCACATCCTCGATATTGACGCCGCCTTCCGTCGACACGACGAACGCGATCCGACTCGTCTGTCTGTCGACCAGCGCTGACAGGTAGAACTCTTTGTCGATGTTGGCTCCGTCTTCGATGTAGAGGCGGTTGACCTGTTTGCCGGCGGGGCCGGTCTGAACCGTCACCAGCGTCGCGCCCAACATCTGCTCGGCGAAAGCCTTGACCTCCTCGATCGACCGGGCGAGCCGCACGCCGCCCCTCTCGCCGGCGGAGGCTTCCTTGAACCGTCCTTTCCCGCGGCCGCCGGCGTGGATCTGGCTCTTCACTACCCAGAGAGGCCCGCCGAGCTTCCGCGCCCCGTCGACCGCCTCCTCGGGGCTGAGGGCCGGGAATCCGTTGGCGACGGGAGCGCTGAAGGCGCGGAGCGCCGCCTTGGCCTGGTATTCGTGGATGTTCATCGGACGACGGACCTCGATGAGGAGAGCGCCGCTCGTCGCGGGCGCTTCCAAGGAAGCATCAGGCGGCAAGCGCTGGGTTGATCGCCTTGCAGGCCTCCATCAGCGTTTGCACCGCGGCGACGGACTTGGCGAACATCGTCTGCTCGGCGGCGTCAAACGTGATCTCGATTATGCGCTCGACGCCGTTCGCGCCGATCACCACCGGTACACCGACGTAAGTGTCGCTCACGCCATACTGCCCGGTCAGGCGCGCCGCGCAGGGCAGCACCCGCCGCTGATCCTTGAGGTAGGATTCGGCCATCATGATTGCCGAGGAGGCGGGCGCGTAGAATGCCGAGCCCGTTTTGAGGAGGTTGACGATTTCGCCGCCCCCTTTGCGGGTGCGCTCGACGATCGCGTCGAGCCTCACCTGGGTCGTCCAGCCCATCTTGACGAGATCGGGCAGCGGAATGCCGGCCACGGTCGAGTAGCGGACCGAGGGAACCATGTCGTCGCCGTGGCCGCCGAGCACGAACGCCGTCACGTCTTCGACCGAGACGTTGAACTCCTCGGCGAGGAAATAGCGGAAGCGGGCCGAATCGAGCACGCCCGCCATCCCCACGACCTTGTGCGGCGGCAGGCCACAGGCCTTTTGCAGCGCCCAAACCATCGCGTCGAGCGGATTGGTGATGCAGATGACGAAGGCCTCCGCGGCATGCGCCTTGATGCCGACGCCGACGGCGTCCATCACCTTCAGGTTGATGCCGAGCAGATCGTCCCGGCTCATGCCGGGCTTGCGCGGCACGCCGGCGGTGACGATCACCACGTCGGCGCCGGCGATTCCGGCATAGTCGCTCGCGCCGGCAAGCCTGGCGTTGAAACCTTCCACCGGACCGGACTCGGCGAGATCGAGCGCCTTGCCCTGCGGAATGCCGTCGACGATGTCGAAAAGGACGATGTCGCCGAGTTCCTTCAGCGCTGCCAGATGCGCCAGCGTGCCGCCGATCTGGCCGGCGCCGATCAATGCAATCTTCTTGCGCGCCATGCCTTTTATCCGCCTTATGGGTCCGGTCATTCTAGACAACGCATGGCGTTCCGCACACGCGTCCAGGAAGTTCGCGCCGTCCTATCGTCCGCCCGGTCGAACCAAACAAGCCGAACTTTTGTCGCAGTCGAACCAATTTCACCAGGCGGTGTCAACAATTCGTGGGAAAGAGCGGCTTCGCAAAGGCTCAGGCGGTTGCCGCGACGAGGAAACGACCGGCGGTTCAAAACAGCAAATCCCACTTCTGTGATCAACGTTAGTACACCTGCCGACCGAATAGACTGGCGCTGAGATCGACCAGCAGGAGCGCGCTCATCCCCCGGTTGTCGAGGAACGGGTTGAGCTCCACGAGGTCGAGCGAGGGCTCGAGGCCGGATTCGTACAGGAGCTCCATCACCAGATGCGCCTCGCGATAGGTGGCGCCGCCGGGGACAGCCGTGCCGACGCCCGGCGCGATCGTCGGGTCGAGAAAGTCGACGTCGAGGCTAACGTGCAGGAGACCGTCGGCCGCGCGGACGCGATCGATAATGCGGCGGATCGACACCGCAAAGCCGTGCTCGTCGAGCATGCGCATGTCGACCACATGGACTCCGCGCGCCTGCAGGAGGCGGCGCTCGTCCGAGTCGATCGAGCGAATGCCGAAGAGATGCAGGCGTTCCGGCGCGATCGAGCCGCGCGGCTCTTCGTCGAAGAGCGAGTCGAATCCGGGCTCGCCGCTCAGCATCGCAGCCGACATCCCGTGCAGGTTGCCGGTCGGCGAGGTCAGCGGCGTATTGAAGTCCGAGTGGGCGTCGAGCCAAAGGACGAAGAGCTTGCGTCCCGCCTCGGCGGCGAACCGCGCGATGCCCGCGATGGAACCCATCGCCAAGCTGTGGTCGCCGCCGAGCGTGACGGGCGCCCGCCCTTGGCGCATGACCTCGTAGGTCTCGCGCGCCAGCGCCCGCGCCCAGGCGGCGACTTCGGGGAAACGGCGAGCCTTGCCCTCGGGCGGCGGCAGCTGCGGCAGCGGGGCGGGGGCGAGATCGCCCCGATCGCGGACGTCATGGCCGAGGTCGCTCAGCGCCTTGACGATGCCTGCCGTCCGCAGCATCGCCGGCCCCATGGCGCAGCCGGCGACGCTCGCGCCGGCCTCGACCGGCGCGCCGAGGATGGTGACCGCCTGCGGACGCCGAGACCGCTCTCCAGGCCCGGTTTCGTTGGATCGCTCCAAGACGCCCTCCTCAAGGGTTCGCCCAGAGACGACCATAACCGGTTTTGACGTCGGCGAGGCGACTTGCCTCAGCCGACGGGCTTGGTTTTCCTCGGATTGTTTAGCGCAAGCCCGCCTTCCACCCGCCGGGGAGGTTTGGATTCTCTTGGATTTCCTTGGATTCTTTCGTCCGAATTGAGCCTTTTCAATGGCTTACGGCGCAACTTGGATCGCGATTTTTTCCGGCGCTTCTCCGCCCTCAGATTCGAGCTTGGCCTTGGAGGCTTCCGCCTCGTCTGCCAATCTCAGATTCTCGGCGGCGCGGTTGAGCTTCGCCAGCAGCTTCTCCCGCTCCTCCTCGCCGTAATGATATTTCGCGACGAAGAGGGTCTGGTGCCTGTCGAGCCGGTCGATCACCTTGATGAGCGGCGCCACGGCCTTGAGCTCCCCCCGCCTGATCGCCTCGCCGCAAAGTCGCAACGCCGGCGCCAGGCGCTCGAGTTGCAGATGCGCATGGTCCTCGCCGCGGTCGATCACTCTCTTGCCGAGAACCTCGGACACGATCTGCCGGACCCGTTCGGCGGTCAGCCGTTCCTCCCGGGCGATCTCATCATAGGCCCAGCCGTCGCGCAGCCGCCCGAATATGCGTTTCCTCCGGGCGGCCCTGCCAACGAGGTTGAGCCGAGGTCTGGGTTCGATTGTCTGCTCCAT
Organism: uncultured Alphaproteobacteria bacterium; assembly: GCA_963820795.1. Classification (GTDB taxonomy): domain Bacteria; phylum Pseudomonadota; class Alphaproteobacteria; order Rhizobiales; family Beijerinckiaceae; genus Roseiarcus. Next base: position 289,636 of record CAWGBJ010000003.1, on the reverse strand, counting down.
GCCGATCGCCTTTCCGCCCTTCGTTTGGCTTGGAAAAACAGAAATATAGCACTGATTCCGAAAATCGGAAAGCGGAAACCCCAACGAGCCGTTGGTCAGCCACCTTAAGCCGAGTTTTTTCAACCGCTTAGCGTGGAATTGGGATTTCGGCTAACTCCCAAGCTCCCCAAATCTATTAGGGAGAGCCGTCAACGGGTTAAAACGCCTCCGCTCGGCGCGATCTTCCCCAATCAACCCGGACTGATCGTGCGCCTGGACCTGTCTGGCGAGCTTCGAAGACCGCAGGAAACAGGGGAATATGGCGCAAATCAAACCCAACGGGACTTTCAGATCCAATGAAACGCGCAGCAAGATGCATCACCCCCAGCAAATTGCCCCTGCTGCGCTTTCCCACCTTTCCCAAGGACAAAGCCTTGACATTCGCCGTCGACTGGCCGATGGAGGCGCGCATGACGCAAAGCCTCCGCATCGCCCGGATTTGCATTATTACCTGCTAGCTTTCCGCTGGCTGGTTCGCGTCTCTTTGTTCAAAGCCCCGAGAAGCGATCATGCCCGCGGTCCCCGGGCGGCGCAGCGCGCCATCTTCCGCCACGAGACGTTCGATGACGCGAAACGCTTCTCTGACCCTCCCCGAGCCGCGCCAGCGGGCAACTCCCGAGCTCGCACCCAACATCGCGTTGAACGCCACCGCCCTCATCCTGAGGAGCCCCCGAAGCGGGCGTCTCGAAGGATGCTCCAGAAGGCGCCGAAGAGCCAACCCCTGCTCAAAAATGGCGGATCCTGGAATCGTCCTTCGAGACGCGCCTGCGGCGCTCCTCAGGACGAGGGCGCTCCTCAGGACGCGGCGGTGGGTTGCGCAACGCTCCAATCCATTGGCGAGCCACGCAGCTTGGGAGTTACCGCGGCGGCGCGAAGGCAGCCGGCGATGACGCTCAGGCTTTACAACACGCTGACCCGGCGCAAGGAAGAGTTCGCGCCGATCGACCGCAATGCGGTCCGCCTCTATGTCTGCGGCCCGACGGTCTACGACTTCGCCCATATCGGCAACGCCCGGCCGGTCATCGTCTTCGACGTGTTGTTCCGGCTCCTCCGCCACACCTACGGCGCGGACCACGTCATCTACGCCCGCAACGTCACCGACGTCGACGACAAGATCAACGCCCGCGCTGAACGCGACTTTCCGGATCTGCCGCTCAACGAGGCGATCGCCAGGGTGACGGAGGCGACCGAGCGCCAGTTCCACGACGATGTCGCGGCGCTTGGCGCCCTGCCGCCGACCGTCGAGCCGCGAGCGACCGATCACATCGACCGCATGCGCGCGATGATCGAACGGCTGATCGCCCGCGGCGTCGCCTATGTCGCCGAGGACCATGTCCTCTTCTCGCCGGCCGCCATGGACGTCATGCCGGGCGCGCCGCCCTACGGCGCGCTGGCGCGCCGTTCGCTCGACGAGATGCTGGCGGGCGCCCGGGTCGAGGTCGCCCCTTACAAGCGCGGCCCGATGGACTTCGTCTTATGGAAGCCATCGAAGCCGAACGAGCCGGGCTGGCCGAGCCCGGCCGGCATTGCCGCGCTCGGGCGCCCCGGCTGGCACATCGAATGCTCGGCCATGTCGATGGCGAAATTGCTCGAGCCGTTCGGCGGCGGGCTCGCCTGCGACGATCCTCGCCGCAACGTCTTCGACATCCACGGCGGCGGAATCGATCTCGTCTTCCCGCACCACGAGAACGAGATCGCCCAGTCCTGCTGCGCCTTCGGCTCTCAGCGGATGGCGAACGTCTGGATGCACAACGGCTTCCTGCAGGTCGAAAGCGAGAAGATGTCGAAGAGCCTCGGCAACTTCGTCACCATCCGGGAGCTCCTCGACGCGCCGACTTTCGGCGGGCGCGCCTGGCCGGGCGCGGCGCTCCGCCTGGCGATGTTGCGCACCCATTATCGTCAGCCGATCGACTGGACGTTCCGCGCTCTCGAAGAGAGCGACAGGGCGCTCGAACGCTTCGCCGAGACGATCGACTTCGGCGCTCCGCGCGCGCCTGCGCCGTCCGACGCGCTCATTGCCACGCTCAAGGACGACCTCAACACGCCGGCGGCGATTGCCCATCTGCATGCCTTGCACGGCGAGGCGCGCAGCCGTCCCGAGGCCGCCGCCGAGCTTCGCGCCGACGCCGAGTTCCTCGGCCTCGACCTGGCGAAGTTCGCCGCCAATCGCGCGCCCGAGGGGCCGCTGGAAACGGTCGCCGAGATCGAGCGCCTCGTCGCCGAGCGCGACGCAGCCCGGCGCCGGCGCGACTGGGCGGCGTCCGACCGGATGCGTGACGAGCTCGCTGCGCTTGGCGTCGCCGTGATGGACGGCAAGGACGGCGCCAAATGGGAATTCAAGCGATGACCGCCGTCTCCCTGCGTCCCTACGTGCCGGCCGACGCCAGACGCCTCGCCGAGATTTTTCGCGCCAGCATTGAGGCGCTGACGGCGGAGGATTACGACGACGATCAGCGCGAGGCCTGGGCCGCGACGGCCGACGATGAAGACGCTTTCGGCGAGCGTCTCGCCGGCGCCTTGACCCTGATCGCCGTCATCGAGGGCGCGACCGCCGGCTTCGCCAGCCTCAAGGGCGCAGACGCCATCGATATGCTCTATGTCGATCCCCAATACGCCGGCCAGGGCGCCGGGCGGGCGCTGATCGAAGCGCTGACGCGGCTTGCCGGCGCGCGCGGCGCCAAACGGCTCACGGTCGAAGCGAGCGAAGTCGCCAAGCCGCTGTTCGAGCGGCAGGGCTTCGCCGCCCAGAGGCGCAATCTGGTGCGCGTCGGCGACCAGTGGCTCGCCAACACCACGTTGACGAAAACGCTCGGCGAAGCGCCGCCGGCGCCGCCCCGACACTGACGAGCCCAGCCATGTCCCCCCGCGAGCGCCTCTATCTTTTCGACACCACTTTGCGCGACGGCGCGCTGACGACCGGGGTCGATTTTTCCCTCGACGACAAGCGGCGCATCGCCGCGATGCTCGAGCGGCTCGGCGTCGACTATATCGAGGGCGGCTACCCGGGCGCGAACCCGCTCGATACCGAATTCTTCAAAAAGAAGCCGACGAAGACCGCACGCTTCTGCGCTTTCGGCATGACCAAGCGGCCCGGGCGTTCGGCCGGCAACGATCCGGGACTCGCCGGCCTGCTCGCCGCCGATGCCGACGCGATCGTCTTCGTCGCCAAGTCCTGGGACTACCACGTCCATATCGCGCTCGGCTGCACGCTCGAGGAGAACCTCGATGGCATTGCCGACAGCGTGAAGGCGGCAGTCGCGTCCGGGCGCGAGGCGATGGTCGATTGCGAGCATTTCTTCGACGGCTTCAAAGCCAATCCGAAATATGCGTTGGCCTGCGCCAGGGCCGCGATCGCCGCCGGCGCGCGCTGGGCGGTGCTCTGCGACACCAACGGGGGGACGTTGCCGCACGAAATCGAGCGCATCGTCGCCGAGGTCGCGCGGTCGATCCCCGGCGAGCGTCTTGGCATCCACGCCCACAACGACACCGGCAATGCGGTTGCCAATTCGCTCGCCGCCATCCGCGCCGGGGCGCGGCAGGTGCAGGGGACACTGAACGGACTCGGCGAGCGCTGCGGCAACGCCAATCTCGTGACGCTGATTCCGACGCTCAAGCTCAAAGCCGATCTCGCCGAGCCCTTCGAGACGGGGGTGACCGCGGACGCGCTGCGCCAACTGACCCACATCTCGCGCGCCTTCGACGAACTGCTCAACCGGGCCCCGAACCGCCACGCCCCCTACGTCGGCGCCTCGGCTTTCGCCACCAAGGCCGGCATCCACGCTTCGGCGCTGGCCAAGGACCCGCGCACCTACGAGCATGTGACGCCGGCCAGCGTCGGCAACCAGCGGGCGATTCTCGTTTCCGATCAGGCGGGCCGATCGAATCTGCTGTCCGAGCTCAAGCGACTCGGCGTCGAGGCGGAGCCGAACGATCCGCGCCTGACGCGTCTGCTGGACGAGGTGAAGGCGCGCGAGGCGCAGGGCTATGCCTACGAGGCGGCGGACGCGTCGTTCGAACTGCTAGCGCGCAGCGTGCTCGGCGGCGTGCCGGAATTCTTCGCCGTCGAGAGCTTCCATGTCGGAGTCGAGCGCAAGGTCGTCGCCCCCGGCGTCACCTATTCGGCGTCGCAGGCGGTGGTGAAAATCCGCATCGGCGAGGAGCGGCTGATCTCCGCCGCCGAAGGCAACGGCCCGGTCAACGCGCTCGACCTCGCGTTGCGCAAGGATCTCGGCGTCTACCAGAAGCACATCGAGGACCTGGAACTGCTCGACTACCGGGTGCGCGTCTTCCAGGGCGGCACCGACGCGGTGACGCGGGTCCTGATTGAGTTCGGCGACGGGAACGGCGGCGCCTGGTCGACCGTCGGCGTCTCCGGCAATATCATCGACGCCTCGTTCCAGGCGCTGGTCGACGCGATCGTCTATCGGCTGGTGAAGCTGGGGGTGCCGGCGCAGTGAGGTCGGCTCGCCTCCTCACTTCTTGTCGATGAACGCGACGATCGCCGCGGTCGTCTCGGCCGGCTGCTCTTCCATCACCCAGTGGCCGGAATCCTTGATCATGCCGCTCGTCACATTGGTCGCGACCAGACGCATGATGTCGGCCTGCTGGGTCCCGAACGAGTGGTCCGCGCCAAGCGCCAGCACCGGCATGCCGAGCTTGCCCTTCGCCGCGAAGGCTTTGTTGTCGGCAGCGTCCTGATTGAAGGCAGCGAACTGGTTGAACGCCGAATGCATGGCGCCGGGACGGGCGTAGAGTTCGGCGTAATGCTGCCGGGTCGCTTCGTCGATCGCCTTCGGATTGGCCGAGAGCTCGTTCCAGAACCGGTCGAGATAGATCCGCTCGCGGCCGGCGACGAGCCGCTCGACGTCGGGCCCGCGGAAATTGAAGTGCCATAGCATCGGGCTCCTGACGATCTCGTCCCAGGGGCCAATTCCCGGCAGGGGCGCGTCGATGACGACCCATTTCGTCACCCGCTCCGGATACTGCGCCGCGAGCGCGTAGCCGACCATGTTGCCGATGTCGTGCGTTACGAGACCGGCAATCTCGACCTCGAGCGCGTCCATCACCGCCGCGATGTCGCGGGCTTGCGTCTTCTTGTCGTAGCCGCGTTCAGGATGCGACGAGAGACCCATGCCGCGGAGATCGGGAACGATCACCGTATGATCGCCGGCGAGCGCCGCCGCGACCGGCGCCCACATGTCGCCGGTGTCGCCGAAGCCGTGCAAAAGGACAACCGCGGGCCCGCGGCCGCCGGCGCGTATGTGGATCGTCGCGCCGTCCGTCTCGGTGTCCTGCACGTGAAAGTGCGCCGGAAACTTGAGCATGACATGACCTTTCCGGGTTTGAGCGGCGCTTGCCGCCTTCGCTCGCGACAAGACTACGACATTGGCGCGGCGGCGCCATCGCAGCCTGCGCTGCGTCTGACCTTTTTTCGATCCTGGCGGAATAAACCGCCTCATCCGCGAGTCTCCCTTCCGTCCGGCGCCTCACGCGCCTTGGAGGACGCAGCGATGATGACTGGCGCGGACGGCGGACTCGACCGCCGGCAAACCCTGAAATGCATGCTCTGGGCCGGGAGCGGAATCGTCTGGACGGTCGCCGGCGGCGTGCCCTCCTCCCGCCTCATCGGCTCGGCGAAGGCGGCCGAGGCGAGCTTCTCCTTCATCCAGGTGTCCGACAGCCACATTGGCTTCTCGAAGCCCGCCAATCCTGATGCGCGCGCGACGCTCGAGGCCGCGATCGACAAGATCCTGGCCATGCCCGGCAATCCTGCGTTCATGATCCATACCGGAGACGTCACCCACACCGCCCAGCCGCAGCAGTTCGACGACGCGCTCGAGATGCTTAAGCGGACGAAGCTCGATGTGCATTACGCGCCGGGCGAGCACGACATCCTCGACCCCGCGACCCGGACCGCCTATCTCGAGCGGTTCGGCAAGGGCGCCGGGAGCGGCTGGTACGCGTTCGACCACGCCGGCGTTCATTTCGTCTCGCTGGTCAATGTCGTCGATCTGAAGAAGAACGGCCTCGGCTCGCTGGGCGCAGAGCAACTCGCTTGGCTTAAGGACGATCTCAGGGGCAAGACGGCTTCGACGCCAATTGTCCTTTTCGCTCACATCCCCTTCTGGATGATCGCGCCCGACTGGGGCTGGGGCACCGAGGACTCGGCGGAGGCGCTGCGCCTCGTGTCGCGCTTCGGCTCGGTGACGGTGCTGAACGGTCACATCCATCAGCTGATGCAGAAGGTCGAAGGCGCGGTCACTTTTCACACCGCCCGCTCGACCGCGTTCCCGCAGCCGGCTCCCGGAACCGCGCCCTCGCCCGGGCCGAAGCTCGTGCCGGCCGGCGAATTGCGCAAGTGGCTCGGCGTCCGCGAAGTCGCCTACTCGATGACGCCGACCGAGCTCGCCGTCACCGACACGGACCTGGCGTGAGTCTGCCCTCGCGCCGGCCCTTTCCCGCAATCCTCGGGTCAAGCCCAGGGAGGAGAGCGGGATTCCCTTCTCCCGCCATAGAGCGTTCGGAAGAACGGCCGTGTTTTGACGGACTATGCGGGAGAAGGCGGCGCCACAGGGCGTTCGGAAGAATGCCCGTTCTTCCGAACGGGCTATGGGCGCGCTTGCGCCGCGCTGCAGCCGCTCTGCTTCTGGCGTCTGTTTTCGGCTTAGCGTTTGCCGCTGCGGCCGGCGGCCTCGCAGGCGATCCCGACCGCGGCGAGCAACTGTACCAGGCCTGCACCGACTGCCACTCGCTCGACAAGAACGACGTCGGCCCGCGCCATCGCGGCGTCTTCGGCCGCAAGGCGGGCTCGCTGCCGGACTACAGCTATTCCGACGCGCTCAAATCCTCCAATATCGTCTGGAACGAGGAGACGCTCGACAAGTGGCTGACCGATCCGCAGGCCTTCGTTCCCGGCGTCCGGATGTTCTTCCATCTCGACAGCCCGCAGGACCGCGCCGACGTCATCGCCTACCTCAAGGAGCGGGCGAAATAGGATGGGGCTCGCGGTCGGTCCCGGCGGGCCGGGGAGCCCGCCCGGAAGATGGCGACCGCGATCAAGCGGCGACGCGCAATCAGCCGCTCGCGGCCGCCGGCGCTGCCGGTCGCGACGCCGGGATGAGCAATCCCGGCGCTGAAGATGTCGCCCGGCGGCGGTTTCGCGAGATCGTGCCGCCGCTGCTCGACGACGCCTACACGCTCGCCAAATGGCTCTGCCGCAACGGCGCCGATGCCGAAGACATCGTGCAGGAGGCAGCGATCCGGGCGCTCAAAGCTTTGGAGACGACCGCGGTCGAACGGCCCAAACCCTGGTTTCTGATGATCGTGCGCAACGCGGCGATGACCTGGATGGCGCGCAACCGGCCGAAGACCATCGCCTATGCCGGCGACACCGGCGATCTTGACGCCATCGATGCCGCATCTTGGCGACGAGGGCGCGCCCGACCCGGAGCAGGCGCTGATCGCGCTCGAAGACGGCGAGCGCCTGCGCCGGGCGATCGCCGAACTGCCGCCGCCGCTGATCGACACCCTGGTGATGCGCGACGTCAACGGCCTTTCGTATCGCGACATCGCCGAGGCGACCGGCGCGCCGATTGGCACCGTCATGTCGCGGCTGGCGCGCGCCCGCGCGGCTCTCGCCAAGATCCTGAGAATCGAATCATGACCGGGAACGAAGAGCGCATCCTCAAGCTCAATGCCGCGCTCGACGGCGAGCTCGACGCCATGAGCGCGCTGGAATTCGAACGGACGATGGGCGACGATCCGGCGCTGGCGGCGGAATACCGGCGGCTCGCGGCGTTGCGCGACGCGGTCCGCCGCCATGCGCCGCGCGAGGCTGCGACGCAGGCGCTCGCCGACCGGATCGCCGCGATGGCGCCCGCTGCGCCCGTCGCCGATTTCGCGGCGGCGCGCGTGCGCCGGCCGATCTTCGGCATCCGGCCGCTGACGCTTGCCGCCTCGTTCGCGCTCGCCGGCTTTGCGGTCGGCGCCGGCCTCATGTCGCTCATGCGGCCCGGGCCGTCGCAGGGCGTCGAAACGGCGCTCGTTTCCGACTTCGCTGAGGCGGCCATCGCCGGGCAGCCCTTCGCCGTCGCCTCCTCGGACCGGCATACCGTCAAGCCCTGGCTGGCGAGCCGAACCACGGTCAGCGCGACAATCGTCGATCTCGCCGCTGAGGGATTCCCGCTGGCGGGAGGCCGCGTTTCGGTCGTCGACCGGATTCCCGCGCCGACCCTCGTCTACCGGCACAACGAGCACTTGGTCGCCGTCACCGAGCTCCCGCGCGACGCCAAGGGCGCAAAAGGGCGCGGCGGGATCGAGACGGTCGACGGCTACCACATCGCCCGCTGGTCGGATGCGAACCTCGCCTATGTCGCCGTCTCCGACATGGACGAAAGGACGCTGGCGGAATTCGTCCAGGCGTTCCGTCAGGCGGGGAAGCCGAGGGCGGAGAGGACGGCGCCGTAAAGGACGACCGCGCCTGGCTACTCGAACCAATCGATAGGCTAGTGCGGCACGCGCCCCCGGAGCCGGAAATAAACGGAGGAGGTCGAGAGCACCTCTTCGTCGTCGAGGCAGCTATCGTACGCGCTCAGATCCCTTTCGAGTTCATCCCGCGAGATGAAACCGCGTTGGATCAGGTCCTCGCGAACGTTGTTGATGAAGTCGCGGAAAATTGGGCGCCGGCTGTGACCAAGCGGATGAACATGGATGGTGGCGTCGACGCTGATGTCCGTGAGACCGGCCTCGCGGAACAGCCGGTGCGTCCGCCGCCCGACAGCAAGATCAATTCCCTGCGACTGCGCATTCGCGCCGTAGACCGAAAGCAGGCGTTCGAGCGCCGGTGAGGGCGGATCGATGACCCTCGTCGGCACGTCCGCCTCGAAGCTCGCCACCCATCCGCCGGGACGCACGAGCGAAACGATCTCGCGCACGATCAATTCGGGCTTTGGCACATTGACCAGTACGAGACGCATGTGGGCGCCATCGAACGAGGCGCGCGGCAGGCCTGTGTCATAGGCGTCGCCCTCCCGGACTTCGACCTGCGTCAGGCCAAGGTCGGCGGCGAAGCGGCGCGCCTGATCGACAAAGTAAGCGCTTCGGTCGATGCCAAGCACCGAACCCGCTGGACCGACGTGCTTGCCTAGAAGGTGGAGAACGCCGCCGGGACCGCAGCCGATATCGACGACTTTTTCACCCGGCTTGATCCCGATTTTAGCGAGCATCTGGTCGGAGTCTGGCGCGAGATCGGCGATCTGGCGCTTGAGCCGCTCCTCTTCGTGCTTTCCCCGACCCAACAGATAAATATCGGGTTGCGTCATGGCCCGCACTCGAACGACGTGGCGGCCGTTATGGCTTCAAATCAAGGCTTACGCAATCGAATTGCCGCAACGATAGATTGCGACCCCCGATTTGCGGCAGGCGCGGAAGCCGGCGGGGAAGGGACGGCGCGGCAGGCGCGCGCCTCCCGGTTCTCATCGTACGGCATGTGACCGGGGTCACAGCCACCTTTCGTCTCCAAGCCTAAACCAGGAGCGCTAGCCGGGGGAAGCCCCGGTCGAAGACACTTTCACACCGTTGATTTTTAAGGAGATCGAGATGTCCGATTTGAGCAAACTGCCGCAGCCCAGCGCTCCTTGTCTTCCCCCTGGGGTTACGAGCGAGCACGGAAAGCGGGCCTTCGCCCTCCGATTCGGGACGGCGACCAACGAGGCGGTGAAGACCGGCAGCGTCACCCACCCGACGAACGATGATCTGACCAAATTCCCGGACGGTCTCGGCTCCTACAGCAAAGCGCTGAAGCAGACGTCCCCCGGGATCGTCGACGGACCGACGTTCGAGGCGTTCTTGGAGGCCTGCTCGATCAAGACCGGCCCCGTCAAACCAGCCCACTTCCAAAATCCGGCCATCAAACTCGGCGGCTCGATGCTGCTGAACGGCCCGCGCGGCGCCTTCGCCTGGCAGCAGATCGGCAAGGATTCGCGGGGCTACGGAGCCCCTGTGGTGCCGGCGCCGCCGGCGCTCGGGTCCATCGAATATGCCCTCGAACTCGTCGAGCTTTACTGGGCTTCGCTGCTGCGCGATGTGCCGTTCGAGGATTACCCGAACGACCCGACGGCGAAAGCCGCCGCGAAGGAGCTGAGCGCGCTCGCGGCTGCCCATCCCGGCGCCTATGCCGGCCCGCTCGACGGCGGCAAGGTGACGCCGCGCGTCCTATTCCGTGGCGGCTTCAACGACCCGGCGAAGAAAAAGTTCTTCCCAGGGGAGCTCGAGGGTCCGTATCTCTCGCAATTCTGCCTGATCCCGACGTCGCTCGGGCGGCTCACGGTCGACCAGAAGGTTAGGACCTTTGCGCCCGGGCAAGATTTCATGACGGACTTCGACGAATGGTACGCCATCCAGAGCGGCGCGGAGCCAACCAGCGCCGCCATCTTCGACCCGGTTCCGCGCATCATGCGGTGCGGACGCGACTGCTCCGCCTATACCCAAGTCGACGAACTCTATCAAGCGTATCTGATCGCCTATCTCGTCGCCAAGACGGTGGGAGTGAAGGCGAACAAGGGAATTCCGTACGGCAATAAATATACTCACGAAAAAGCGTTCGGCACCCTCGGCGGCCCCGACATTGCCGCGACCATCGGCGCGGTCGCTCGGGCGGCAATCAACGCCGTCTGGTATCAGAAGTGGGCGGTGCATCTGCGCCATCGCCCCGAAGCGGGGGGCGGCGTCGTCCAGTTATGGAAAGACAACAAGCTCACCGCGGCGGACAAGGCGAACCTGACGCATTTCGACGTCGTGCTGAACTCGGAAGCGCTGAAGCACAGCCATGCCCGTTACGGCACCTGCCTTTTGTCGCAGGCCTTCCCCGAGGGCTCGCCGACGCATCCCGCTTATCCGACCGGCCACGGCACGGTCGCCGGAGCGTGCATAACCGTCCTCAAGTTCTTCTTCGACTGCGATGCAGACTTTCCCTCCTACCGGGTCGTCCCGACCAGCGACGGCCTCACGGTCGTCCCCTATACCGGGCCGGACCGGCTCACCGTCAACGGCGAACTGCACAAGCTTGCCCACAATGTCTCGTTCGGCCACGGCCTCCACGGCGGGATCCATTGGCGGAGCGATACCGACTATTCGATCTTGCTCGGAGAGCAGGTGGCGATCGACTTCCTCATGGACCAGATGTGGGCCTATGAGGAGGACTTCGACATCACGATCACGCAGATCGACGGCGAGACCAAGACTCACTTCAAGAATCATTAGGTCCTCGGCGCGACTCGCCCCGGCCGCGACGGAGGTATCTTCGGAAGCCGCGGTCACGGTCGGGGTGCGCCGCTCGCAACTGCGAGACCGGCGCGCCGAGGGGTCAAAGCCGGGTGACGACGGCGAGGCGCTTGATCTCTCCGTTTTCGTAGGCGCGCAGGAAGGCCTCGTAGTTCTTGAACGACACGCAGCCGTTCGATTCGCCGTTCGGGCCCAGCATATAGGAGTGGGCGAGCAGTCCGGCGCGACCGAAGATGCCGCCCTCGCCGATCGGCTTCAGGCGCAGCGCCTGGACGCCGTGGAAGGACGCCTCGCGCGGTTCGAGCTCGTAGAGGTGCGGCGGCGTCGCCCCACGCATCGGTTCGTTCACGTAACGGGGATCGTCCAGCTTGTCGCCGTAGCCCGAATGGGCCTCGAGCTTCGTGCCGTCGGGCAGGTAGACGGTCCGCGCCGAGATGTCATAGACGGCGGTCCACTGGTCGTAACCCGCCACCGGCCCGGACCCGCCGAAAAACGAAAAGCCGGGGAAGCGGAACTTGGGCGCGGCGGTGGCGGCGCGGGCCTCCGGAGCGGCCGAAGCGACGCGGGTCTCCGGCGTAGCCGCGGCGACGCGGGTCTCCGGCGCCTTGGCCCCGCTCGTCGTGGGCGCCGAGGGCTGCCCCAGACCGAAGAGCTTCTGAAAGACGTTGCGGTTGTCGACCGGAGCGGGCGCGGAGACGACGCTCTCCTGGATCGCGCGGCGCTCCGCAGGCTTCGCGGCCGGGCCGAATTCCGGCGGACGCGGCGGCGGCAACGGCGCGCTGTCGGCGATATTGGGTACGTCGGAGGTCGGCGGCGCGGGCACGGTCTCCGCCGGCAGAACCGAGGGCGCAGACGGAGCGGTCTCGGCGGCCGCCGGGGGTGGAACCGAATCGGTCGGGGATGCGGGCGGAACCCCTTCGAGCTTCGCCACCAGCGGGGCCGCGGGCAGAGGCGGATTGACCGCCCATTCGGGCTCGACGATGATCGCCCCATAGGGATTGGCGTCCGCTGTCGCCATCGCCGGCGCCGGCGGAATCGCCTGTGCGGTCACGACGATGTCCGGAATGGCGGCCGGGACGGCGGCTTCGCGGCGCGCCTCGAGCCGTCCCTCAAGCACGAGCACGCCGACCCGCCCGAGCGCGGCGAGCGCCACCGCGACGAGAACGATCTCAAGTGGAACCTTACGAAAGAGCTGGCCCCGCTCTAACGAAACATCGTCAAACGTCGCCTCAATTCCCTGCATCCCGCGCCCTACGCTTACGCCTCGTTGAGGTGAGGCAAATTATAGGAATTGCGTTTATGGTCAATTAACGCAATCCGCCGCCGAAGGCCAGCCGCCAAATTGTCGTGGCCGGGGCCGCGTCAGCTCTTTTCGCGACGCTCGCCGAACGCGTTTGTCCCGGGTTGCAGGCCCAGCCCCAAATCCCATGTTTCCAGTCACTTGCGGCGCCATTTCCAACCGCTTCGCCCGGCTGGCGGCTCATGCGCCGTCCGGGCGGCCGGTCGCAGAGGCTCCGGCCGGCGGCAGGTTTGTGAACAGCTCCGCCTTTTTCCACGGCTTACGCGCCTTTTTCCAGCACATGTCGAATCGCGTAGCTTCGGCGAAAATGGGGCGCAAGCCCTTCCTGGCCGCCGCATATTCTCCGGGACCGAGTCCAAGCGGACGTGTCGACCCGAAATCCATGCCAACTCGCAAACAAGGTTGGCCATCGCGGTTTTGAGCCTGGGTTAGCCTCTCGCTGGAGGATTTGGCAAAGTTGCCAAAGCGGCCGGCCGACGAAGGTATGACAAACATCAGAATGCGCCTTACCATATTTTTCTGATTCATCGAATTATGTGTCTGAAATTGAACGCGGTCGCCGTGCTCGGTCGGCGGGCGTCCTGATTCCGGCCCGACGGACTTGACGCCGCGCCAGCAAGGGCCTTTTCAAGTCGCATGACCGACGTCTCGATCCCCGCCGCTTTCGGCGCCGGCCTCCTCTCGTTCGTCAGCCCCTGTGTGCTGCCGCTGGCCGCGCCCTATCTCTGCTATCTGGCCGGGGCGAGCGTCGAAGCCCTAATCGACGAGGGCGAGGCGAAGGCGCGGCGCGACATTCTCTTAACCGCGCTCCTCTTCGTCGCCGGCTTCACCACGGTCTTCGTCGCCTTCGGCGCGACGGCCTCCGCCTTTGGCGCGCTCTTCCGGCAGTGGAGCCATTGGCTCTCGATCGCCGCCGGCCTTGGCGTCATCCTGATGGGGCTGCACTTCCTCGGCGTCTTCCGTTTCGCGGTGATGCTGCGCGAGGCGCGGCTCGAGATCGAAAAGCCGGCCGGCTTCTGGAGCGCCTATCCGATGGGCATGGCGTTTGCGCTCGGCTGGACGCCCTGTATCGGGCCGATCCTGGCGACCATCCTGGCGGTCGCCGGCAGCCGCGACACGGTCGGGGCCGGCGCCGGCCTCCTCGCCGTCTACAGCCTCGGCCTCGGCCTGCCGTTCATCGCTGCCGCCGCCGCGATCGGCCCGTTCCTGCGCGCCACGGGCGCGGTGAAAAAGCAGTTCGGCAAGATCGAGAAGACGGTCGGCGTGCTGCTCGTCCTGACTGGCGTCGCCTTCCTCACCGGCGGCTTCCAGAGCGTGTCGCTCTGGCTGATCGAGACCTTCCCGCAATTCGGGCAGGTAGGGTGAGGATCGTCTCGGCGTGCGAAATCCACGGACATTTCGCGTCACTTAAGTTCGGACGAGACGACCCTCTTGTTCTCGCCCGCCCCGAGCATGTTCACAAGAACACTCCTTCAGCGCCTGAGGCGTCGAAGGGTCGAGCGCGAGCCGGCCGCCGCATGGCGGAATTTCCCAAACTGTTGCCGGTGGTCTAGGACCGCCCTATCCGGGGGGCGGATCGGCAACTCATGAGTTTCCTTGACCAACTGGCGTTTGGACCCGGCCGCGATCGAAGAGCGTGGGCAAGGGTTCTCATGTTGGCGATCGCCGTTCTGGCGGTCGCGGCCGCGGTCCTCTACTTCACTATCTCCGGCGACTACGCATTCCTGAGGGCGTCCGTCTTCACCGGGACTCCGAACGGACAATATCACGCGACAGGGGAGCGACTTGCTGCGCGCGCACTCAAGAGGAACGGCCACTTGAGCGTTGTCGCCACAGCGGGGTCGGTCGAGAACATCGCTCGCCTCGTCGGCCAAAACGGGCGCTGCGTTCCCGCCTTCGCCTTCGTGCAGGATGGACTGCCGGTTCCCGCCGACGCCGGCTTGCAGACCCTGGGGCGGCTCCCGCAACCGGAGTCGCTCTTGCTGCTCGCTCGACGCGGGCGCGCGATCAATTCCTTCAACGACCTCAAAGGCGCCTCGGTCGGCATCGGCCCGGACGGTTCCGGCACAGCCTATCTGATGCGGCAATTGCTGGAGAATTCCGACCTCAACGGTCTCGATCTGAGACTGTCGAATCACGATCTCGAAGCTCAGGCGGGAATGGTTCGCGACGGTCAACTCGATCTCGCCGCGTTCGTCATGACCGCCAACGCGGAGATGATCCGCAGGCTGGCGAACACATACGATCTCGAGATCGTCGCTCCCGCCGACATCGAGGGCCTGGTGGCGCGAGACAAGTGGCTGCGCCTCGGCAAAATCCCCGCCGGGTTTTACAACATCGCCAAACCGATCCCTGCGACCGACAAGCTGGTCGCGCAGGTCGACACGCTCATCATGACGAACGCCTGCGTCCACCGCGCGGAGCGAGTGGCCTTCCTGATGCTCCTTAGCGAGGAGTTCCCAAGTTTCGTTCGAGACAACCCGCCGCCCTCGGCGAAGTCTCAAGATCAGGCGCCGTTGGCCGACGAGGCGCGCCAGTTTTTCACCGAGGGCGGGCCCGAACTGGCGGACCGATATTTCCCTTGGCTGGTGAACCTGATGTCGCCCGCCTACTGGATCTATCTGGCAATGGCCATCACGATCCTTTTCAATGCGTCGAACGCTTACAGCCGATTCAGACTTTGGCGCATCGACGCCAACCGGGAAATGCTGGAGTCCCGGCTCAAGGCGCTCACCGGTCTGGGCTCTACGCCAGAGCACGTCAAAACGCTCCCGCCAAAGGCGGCCGTCAGGACGCCGCAGGATCGCAAGGCGGCTGAAGACCTCCTCGAGGACCTCGAGGCGCTTCGTCTTCGCTGTGAGGAACAGATGAGATCCATTGTCACGCCCATGGGCAGCGAGATGTTCTATCGGTATCAGGAGTCCCTGATCGAGGACGCCCAGGCGATGCTTGCCGACTTGCTTCGGCGGTCAGCCGGAGGCAAAGCGCTTTGAGCGCTTCGCGAGTGCCGCTCGAGAAGATCGACGCTCCGCATTGCTGCTGGCGCCGACCGGTGTCGCGCTCGCGACCGTCGTTCGTCTCCCTCAGTTGGGGCAGGTGTGCGAGAGGCAAACCTTCGAGACGCCAAACGCACAAAGACAGAAGGCGCTCATCCTGAGGCCCTGCGTAGCGGCCTCGTGAAGGCTCCGGGGGTCCCTATCCGCGCCTCTTAATGCTACGCTGCATGGCGCATGAGGGGGCGCCGATGGCAGGAATATTTCCTCCGGTCACGACGCTGCACATGATGTGCGGCAAGATAGCCGCCGGAAAATCGACGCTTGCCGCGAAGCTCGGCGAGGCGAACAACACGATCCTCATCTGCGAGGATCGCTGGATCGATCAGCTGTATCCATCCGAGATCAAGACGGTCGAAGATTACTTTCCGCGTTCCGACAGACTGCGCCGGACGCTCACGCCTCACATCGTCGAACTGCTGCGCGCCGGAGTTTCGGTCGTGCTGGACTTTCACGCCAACACTGTCCGATCGCGACAGTGGATGCGCGGCCTGTTCGAGGATGGCAAGGCTTCGCACGAGCTTCACTTCCTCGACGTGCCCGATGAAGTCTGCAGAGCGCGCATGCACGCCCGCAAAGCCGCGGGCATGGACGGCGTCACCGACGCGGAATTTGACCACGTCACCAGCTTCTTCGATCCTCCGCACAAGGCCGAAGGTTTCAACGTCCTAAGGCATGGCGAAGGTTGACGGCGGCCATTGGCCCAAGTTGGCGCAAGCAAGTCGGGTGAGAGGTTCTCCGCGACGGCCAAGGCTTTCCCAAGCGTCCGCCGGGGAGCCGACCGTCGCCGCGCTCAGCGAGACCAGCACTCTTGCCAATTGAGGCCGACTCGACACTCGCTCGTTCAATGATCGCAAGTTTACATGTGCTTTGGACGAGATCAATATTTCCTCTGGCGTGGTTACCAAAAGTCGAATACGGTTCATCGACAGGACAGTTGATTCGTCCTGGCCGACCCTTTGGGTCGTCTGCCTTTAACGATTAAAAAGCGGTCAGTTTAATGGTTTCAACGTGACCGAGGCTGCTCGGTGGTGGCTGGGAGGCGCCGATGAAGACTGGGACCGTAAAATGGTTCAACGCCCGGAAAGGCTATGGCTTCCTGAAGCCGGTCGACGGTGGATTTGACGTTTATGTCCACATCAGCGCTGTCGAGCGCGCGGGAATGACCGAATTGAAGGAGGGGCAAAAGATCAATTTCGAGATCATTACGGATGACCGCACCGGCGAGGTCCGCGCCGAGGACCTGAGCGTCGCGCTCAAGGCCTGCGACGAAGCGCGCGGAGGCGCCGACGAGATCGGCCGGGCCCGGACCCCCGCAGCGATCCTTGGCTTCCCGATGGAGCGGAGAGCCTCGCGGCTCTAGGCCTCACGCGGCGGTGGCGGCGCTAAGCGCGGAATTGCTATGCTCTTGCGGCCAGAATGCGTAGGAGCTCGGCAATCTCCTGCCGCTCCTCGACAGGATACTGAGCCGTCACGAGCTCGACTTTCGCCTCGAAGCTGGAGGCACGGTCGAGGCGGTCACGCACGCGGGGGGCGATGCGCGCCAGCCGCCCTTCGGGCGAAAAGGATTGCTCCTTTAGATTGGCCATCGTCAAACTCCCCTTTTTTCCTCGTCGCGTCCATCACGTCCGCTGTCCCCTGAGCGGCAGACTGACACGCTAGTGTTGAACATCGGGTGAATAGAGCAGAAAATTCTCCAGGATGCCGTGATCCCCGTCACGGAGCGTAGCCTGCGGAGAATTCGATGCGGTTGCCGATACGAAAGAAAGGTGCGGCCGTCTAACCAGAGATTCTTGGGCGAGCCAACGGATCAAGCCGGACCGGTTCGCCACAGAGATGCGAAGCACGCTGGTCTTGCCCGCTTAAGGCAAAAATCGGCGAGGCGAGGGAGCCCTCACGCGAACCGTAGTTACGTCCGTAACATCAAACAGATATGGCGTTATCCTCACGCAAAACGTACGGCGGGACCGGCGCCCGGCGGCTTCGTTTAGATTTTCTTGACGGTCGCGCGCTCCAGCGGACCCATGAAGTCGGTTTTCCGCTTTGCGAGTATCGTGCGCAAGTGGATGTTGCCCTTGCGAGCCCGGCCGCTCTTCTGTCTGCCGGCGCTCTCATGGTTGCCGGGACAGACGCCTGCCCAGGCCGACAAATGATAGACGCTCAGGAACACGCTCATGTCGACGCCGATCTCGGCGATCAGCACGGCCGCGACCACCCAGTCGACGCCGGGGATCTGCATCAGGAGCGCGTGCGCCGCGCTGTAGGGCTCGAGCCGCTCGCCAATGCGCCGGTCGAGCGCTGCGATGTCCGCCTCGATCGCTTCGAGCCGGCGCAGTTGCATGGCCAGGAGGAAGCGGTGATGCTCCTCGAGGCGTCCGTCGAGCGCCAGGATCAGATCGGCGCGCTTGCGGCGCAACTGGCCCTTGGCGAGATCGGCCATCGCCTCGGCGGAGGCCTCGCCAGCGATCATCGCCCGGAGCATCGCGCGGCCGGACACGCCGAAGACGTCGGAGGCGACGCTCGCCAGCTTGATGTTGGCGGTCTCCAGGAGCTTCAGGAGCCGGTTGCGTTCAGCCGCCTGGCTCTCCACCAGCTTGCGGCGGTAGCGCAGCAACTCGCGCAGCTCCCGCAACGGCGGCGGCGGCCCAAAGCTCTTGGCGATCAGGCCGTGCCGAACGAGATCGGCGATCCACTCGGAATCCTTCACATCGGTCTTTCGCCCCGGAACGTTGCGGATGTGCCGGGCATTGCCGACGATCAACTCGAAAAACCCTTCGAGGACGGCGTAGACCGGGCGCCAGTAGACGCCCGTGCTCTCCATTGAACGAACCTGCTCCTTCGGCGCAGGAGGAAAGGGGCTGAGGTGAAGCCTCCCGTCTGAGAGGATGTGATCGTCACATCCACCCCCTCTCATGACAGGAGGCCCCCGATGGCCACGACGAGCCCTCTTCGCCAGCGCATGATCGAAGACATGATGATCCGCAACCTTTCGCGGGCGACGCAGCAATCATACATCTACGCGGTCGCGAGGTTCAGCCGCCATTTTAACTCATCCCCAGATCGTCTCGGCATGGAGGAGGTCCGTGCCTACCAACTGCATCTCGTCGCAAAGAACCATTCGTGGTCGCACATCAACCAAGTCGCATGCGCCTTGCGGTTCTTCTATGGCGTTACCCTGGGACAGAAGGAGGCCTTCGAACGGATCGTTTTCGGCAGAGAGCCTGAGAAGCTTCCGGCGGTCCTGAATGCCGAGGAAGTCGTACGCTTTCTGGAAGCGGTTGAGGGATTGCGCAATCGTATCGCGCTGACCACTGCTTATGCTGCAGGCTTGCGGGTCAGGGAAGTCACGCGTCTGAGGATCGCCTCGATCGACAGCACACGGATGCTGATCCACATCGAGATGGGCAAAGGCGGCAAGGAACGATACGCCATGCTGTCGCCGCGCCTTCTCTACATTCTCCGCACCTATTGGCGGCGAGCGCGACCAAGTGTCTGGCTGTTCCAGGGCCAGGAACCCGGCAATCATGTGAGCGCGGGCGCCTTGCAGGACGCTTGCCGCAGGGCGCGAAAGCAAGCCAGGATCGACAAGCCCGTCACCGCGCATACGTTGCGGCACAGTTTCGCCACCCATCTCCTGGAGGCTGGCGTCGACATTCGCATCATTCAGGCGTTGCTCGGCCATGCCGACCTGTCTTCGACGACGCGCTATGCACATGTCGCCACGAACCTGATCGCCAGCACGCCGTGCCCCTTCGATCGACTCTCATGCCAGTTGATCCCGCCTGAATAGCCGGCGCGCATGCGTTCGAAGCTGGAGGTGGCGGACATTTTCCGCCGCCACGGCGACACGTTTCGCGCTGCGCAGGGCAACCGGCTCTCCCTCGATCAACGCAAGGTCATGGCCGCGATCGAGGCATGCCGAACGTCGGCGCTCGGCGGTCATGTCGAGCGCTGCGAGGATTGCGGCGAGATCCGCGTCGCCTACAATTCCTGCCGCGATAGGCATTGCCCGAAGTGCCAGGGTCTGGCGCGCCTCCAATGGCTTGCAGATCGCCGCGCCGAACTGCTGCCCGTTGCCTATTTCCATGTCGTCTTCACCGTGCCGGCGCCAATCGCGGCGATCGCTCTCCAGAACAAGGCGCTCGTCTACGACATCCTGTTCAAGGCGGCCGCCCAGACGATCCGGGTCATCGCTGCCGACCCAAAACATCTCGGCGCCGAGACCGGCATGATCGCGATCCTGCACACATGGGGGCAGACCCTCACCCATCATCCCCATGTTCACTGCATCGTGCCGGGCGGCGGCCTCGGACCGGACGGGCGCTGGGTCGCTAGCAAGCCGAACTTCTTTCTCCCCGTTCATGTTCTCTCGCGCTGCTATCGTCGCCTGTTTCTCGAACGTTTGCGAACGGCGTTCGCCGCCGGCGGCCTGACGTTTCACGGCGAACTCGCACGACTGCACGACCCCGCCGAGTTCGCGCAATATCTCAAACCGCTGACGAATATCCCCTGGGTCGTCTTCGCCAAACGTCCTTTCGCCGGCCCCTCACAGATCCTCGATTATCTCGGTCGCTACACGCATCGCGTCGCCATCGCCAACGGCCGTCTTCTCGATTGCCATAATCGCCGCGTCAGCTTTCGGTGGAACGATTATCGCGCCCAAAACAAGTCCAAGGCGATGACGTTGGACGCCAACGAGTTCATGCGCCGCTTTCTCATGCACGTCTTGCCCAAGGGCTTCCGCCGCATTCGCCACTTCGGCTTCCTCGCCAACGCTTGCTGCGTCCAAAAGCTCGCTCGAATTCGCACCGCGCTCGACGTTCCCAATCCCGAGCCACGCGTCAAACCCAAAGACTACCGCGAGCGTTATGCGCTGCTCACCGGCAAGCGCCCCGACATTTGCCCTTGTTGCGGCGGTCGCATGGTCGACGTGGATTCACGGCCGCCCCGTTCGCCCCCACGTCCAAAGCCACGATGTGACAGCTCATGACGCCAAGCTCGCCAACCATGTCTTCGCGTCCAACCAGTGTTGACATGCGCGCGATCCAGCGTTGCACGTCGGCAAGCTCGCACATTGTTGACCGCCGACGACAATGTCGGCCCATAAACCCAGCAAAGATCGTCGTCGAGCATCCAAGCTTCGCGACTATCGCGCTCCGAACCTTCTCAAGAGTGTCGCCCACGCCCGCGCCGCCCGCTGCGAGCGCCGCGCTCAACGCACCTCACGAACGACCAACGCCCATAGGTCGCGGCTAACGACCCCGCAGCTTCGTTCAATCCGGCTTCAAATAGGTCCCGCTTCATCACCCGCGGTAGGCTCTTGCGACGCGGGACCTATTTGAACCCTCAGGCATTCCGACGTGCGTCACGCCCGCTTCCAACAACCAATCCCGCAACGCTTCGAGGTCCCGCGTCACGGTCCGAAATGTCCTTACCTCCTTGTTCGCTCGCGCCCCAGGCGCGCCGACCAGAAGGCACGCGACAAGCGTCTCCTGATGCACGTCCAGGCCACAACACCGCTCGATGATCGCTTGCATCGTCGCCTCCTTCCGCCAGAAGGCGACCGTGACGCTGCAGGTACGTTCGAGACACTGCCATGCGTGCTCCCCGTTCCCAGGGGCGACAAAGAATGGTACCTCTATGCAGCGCGGGCCGGACTGCTTATCGGGGTCGCGAGCCACCGCAGATTTGTCAGCCTCAACACGATCGCCCGTTGAGAGGGTCCGACATCTCGGCCCGCCCCGCCACCATTTTCATCTATAATGGCGCGCCGCAGGCGCTGGTTGGCTGCTTAGGTCAAAGCGCTTCCGACTGGGCTTACGCCTCCTGGAGCCTGACCTCGTAGCCCCACAGACGGCGGATGTGGCGCAGCGTCGCCTCGCGCCCAACCTCGGCGAGGCCGACGCCGTTGTGCGTCGTGTGGCGCAAAACGAGCGGACGGTCGCCGAGGAGATCGACATCGACGACCTGGATGTCCGGCTCGTTGGCGGCGACGTCGTAGCTCTCGGCGAGCGCCGACCGCACGCGGCGGTAGCCTTCGGCGTCGTGGATCGCCTCGACTTTGAGGCTCGGCTCCGACGCCCGGTCGGAGAGAGCGAACATCCGGAACTGGCGGATGAGGCGCGGGGAGAGGAACTGCCGTACGAAGGACTCGTCGCGGTAATTGGCCCAGATATCGCGCAGCACGGCGGCCCAGTCGCTGGAGCCCGCAATCTCCGGGAACCATTCGCGGTCCTCGTCGGTCGGCGCAACGCAGATGCGCTGAATGTCCTGCATCATGGCGAAGCCGAGCGCATAGGGGTTGAATCCGCCATAGCGCTGATCGTCGAATTCGAACTGCGCCACGACGTTGGCGTGGCTGTGCAGGATCTCGAGAAGCGCGCCCTCCGAGATGAGGCCCTTGTCGTAGAGCCGGTTGACGATCGTGTAATGGACGAAGGTCGCGCAGCCCTCGTTCATCAGCTTCGTCTGCCGCTGCGGATAGAAATATTGCGCGAGATTGCGCACGATGCGCAGAAGCTCGCGCTGCCAGTCACGCAATCTGAGGCTGTTCTTCTCCAAAAAATAGAGGAGGTTCTCCTCCGGCAGCCTCAGGCGGCGCTTGCGCTCGCGCGCCTCCTCCTCGCTGAGGTCTGTATCGCGCGCAGGCGCGGGGCCGGGCACGGTGCGCCAGAGATCGCAATACTCGCGCGTCTCGCGCTCCAGCCGCTCGAGCCTTCGACGCTCGTATTCTCCCAATTTCAGCCTGGCGGCGCGGCGATAGCGGAAGACCCCCTGGCCCATCAGCGCATGCGCCGCGTCGAGCGTCGTCTCGACGGCTTCGACGCCGTGGCGCTCCTCGCAAGCCGCGACGTAGCGCTTGGCGAAATCGAGATAGTCGAGAATTCCGGTCGGGTCGGTCCACTGCTGGAAGAGATAGTTGTTCTTGAAGAAGTGGTTGTGGCCGAAGGCGGCATGCGCGATGACGACGGTCTGCATCGCCATCGTGTTCTCCTCCATGCAATAGCTGATGCACGGATTGCAGTTGATGACGATCTCGTAGGCCAGCGCCTGATAGCCCTTGCGGTAAAGGACCTCGTCGCGCACGAAGCGTTTGCCGTAGGACCAATGCGCGTACATGAGTGGCATGCCGACCGAGGAATAGGCGTCGAGCATCTGCTCGGCCGAAATGATCTCGATCTGATTGGGAAAGACGTCGAGCCCGAGCTCCTCCTGGGCGATGACCTCGATCGCCTCGTAAACGCGCCGCACCGTTGCGAAGTCCCAGTCGGCGCCGTCGAAGAGGAGTGCGCCGCCGCGCGAGGTCGCGCCGGGTCTCGGAGACGCCGCGGTCATGTCGAAGCCCTCTGTTTCGGCTGCCTGGCGAAGAGCTTGCGGAAGACGGGGTAGATGTCGGTGCGCCCGCCGACCCGCGCCATGGCGAAATTCGGAGCGCCGTCCTTGAGCCCGGCGTAGGCGCGCCACAGATCCTTTCCGCGGCCGCTGTGCTCGGTCGCGCCTTCGTCGGCGATCTCGATATAGGCGTAATATTGGGTGAGCGGCAGGATCGAATTGGCGAGCAGCGTGATGCAGGCCTCCGAGTCGCTGCCCGAATTGTCGCCGTCCGAGGCCTGAGCGCAATAGACGTTCCAGTCGGCGGGAGGATAGCGCGCCTCGCGCGCCGCGATCATCGTCTTCAAGGCGGTGCTGACCACGGTGCCGCCTGTTTCGCGGCCATAGAAGAACTCCTGCTCGTCGACTTCGGCCGCCTCGTGGGTGTGGCGGATGAAGACGATGTCGACGCGCTCGTATTTGCGCTTGAGGAAGAGGTGCAGGAGGATGAAGAAGCGCTTGGCGAGATCCTTCTCGCGCTCGCCCATCGAGGCCGAGACGTCCATCAGGCAGAACATCACCGCCTTGGCGCGCGGAACGATCGTCGGCGCGAAGCGATTGTAGCGCACGTCGATCGGATCGATGAACGGGACGGCGCGCTGGCGGCGCCTGAGCCGCTCGATCTCGGCGTAGAGCTCGCCGATGCGCAGTTGGTCGGCGACCTCGAGGGCGAGGGGCGCCTTGGCGCGCAGCGCTTCGAGCTCCGCCTCGAGCCGCTCCACCTCGGCGTTGGTCGGACGGCGAAGCGCCAAGCGCCGGCTCATGCTGACGCGCATCGTGCGCAGCACCGCGAGATTCGGCGTCGCGCCGTCGTTGGTGTAGCCCGCCCGGCGAAACTCGCGTGCGCTCGTATCCTTCAGCGAAGCCTTGACGAGATCGGGAAGCTCCAGGTCCTCGAATAGGATGTCGAGGAATTCGGCTTCGCTGAGCGCGAAGGAGAAGGCGTCCTCGCCGCCGCCGGAGTCCGCCCCTTCCCGACCCGCTCCGCCGGCGCCGCCGCCACCCTTGGGTTTGTCGATGCGGTCTCCGGCGACGAATTCCTTGTTGCCGGGCAGGACGAATTCGCGCCCGCCGCTGTCGCGTGAGAGATGGAACTGCGGCTCGCCGATGCCGTCGGTCGGGATAGAAACCGCGCCGCCGGTGCCGGCATCGGCGATGGTCCGATCAGCGACCGCCTTGTCGACCGCGCGCTTGATCTCCGCGCGCGTCCGGCGAAGGAAGCGCTGGCGATTGCCCAGGCTCTTATCGCGGGGATTGAGGCGGCGGTCGACGAACTGGGCCATGGCCGGTTCCCGCTCTCCCGACTATCCGGCCTTGTTGACCCGCATGTACCACTCGACGAGCCGCCGGACCTGGCGCTCGGTGTACCCGCGGGCTTTCATCCGATCGAGGAAGTCGGCGTGCTGCTTCTCGGTCTTCGAATCCTGCTTCGCCCCGAAGCTGATGATCGGCAGCAGATCCTCGACCTGGCTGAACATGCGCTTCTCGATCACCTCGCGGATCTTCTCGTAAGCCGTCCAGGACGGGTTCTTGCCATGGTTGTTGGCGCGCGCGCGAAGCGCGAACTTGACGATCTCGTTGCGAAAGTCCTTCGGATTGGCGATGCCCGCCGGCTTTTCGGTCTTCGAGAGTTCGGCGTCGAGCACCTGCCGGTCGAACACCTGGCCGGTGTCCGGGTCTTTGAAATCCTGCTCTTCGATCCACGCGTCGGCGTAGGCGATGTAGCGGTCGAACAGGTTCTGGCCGTATTCGCTGTAGGACTTGATATAGGCCTTCTGGATTTCGCGGCCGATGAACTCGGCGTAGCGCGGCGCGAGCGTCGACTTGATGAAATCGAGATAACGGTCCTCGATGTCCCTCGGAAACTGCTCGCGTTTGATCGCCTGCTCGAGCACGTACATGAGATGGACGGGGTCGGCGGCGATCTCCTCGTTGTCGCAGTTGAAGGTCTCGGACAAGACCTTGAAGGCGAAGCGGGTGGAAACGCCGGTCATGCCTTCCGCGACCCCGGCGGTCTCGCGATATTCCTGCACCGATTTGGCCTTGGGGTCGGCATCCTTCAGGCTATCGCCGTTGTACACGCGAAGCTTCGAATAGAGCGGCGAGTTCTGATGCTCCCTAAGGCGGCTAAGGATGCAGAAGCGCGCGAGAATCTCGAGCACCTCCGGGGCGCAAGGCGCCGCGCACAGTTCGCTGCCCTCGAGGAGCTTGGCGTAGATCATCGACTCTTCGGTCACCCGAAGGCAGTAGGGCACCTTGACGACGCAGATGCGGTCGAGGAACGCCTCGTTGTTCTTGTTGTTCTTGAAATGCTCCCATTCCGACTCGTTGGAATGGGCGAGCACGATCCCCTGAAACGGCAGAGCGCCGAGGTTCTCGGTGCCGGCGTAATTGCCTTCCTGCGTCGCCGTTAGCAGCGGATGCAGCACCTTGATCGGGGCCTTGAACATTTCGACGAATTCCAGCAGCCCCTGCGTCGTGCGGTTGAGCCCGCCCGAATAGCTGTAGGCGTCCGGGTCATGCTGGGAGAAATGCTCGAGCTTGCGGATGTCGACCTTGCCGACCAAGGTCGAGATGTCCTGGTTGTTCTCATCGCCCGGCTCGGTCTTGGCGACGGCGATCTGGCGCAGCCGGGATGGATAGATTTTAACGACGGAGAAGCGCGAAATGTCGCCGTCGAAGGAATCGAGGCGCTTGGCCGCCCACGGCGAGCAAACGCCGGTCAGGCGCCGGGCGGGAATGCCGTAGCGGCTCTCGAGGACGGCGCCCATCGTCTCCGGGCGGAAGAGGCCGAGCGGCGACTCAAACACCGGGCTCATTTCGTCGCCCGCGGAGAGCACGTAGATCGGCTGCGTCTCCATCAGCGCCTTGAGGCGCTCGGCGAGAGAGGACTTTCCGCCGCCGACCGGACCGAGGAGATAGAGGATCTGCTTGCGCTCCTCGAGCCCCTGCGCGGCGTGCTGGAAATAGCCGACGACGCGCTGGATCGTGTCCTCCATGCCGAAGAACCCGGAAAGCGTAGGATAGAGCTTGATCGTGCGATTGAGGAAAATGCGACCGAGGCGCTGGTCCTTGGCCGTGTCGACGACAATCGGCTCGCCGATGGCGGCGATCATGCGCTCGGCCGCGCTCGCCGTCATGCCGGGATCGTTGCGGCACCCGTCGAGAAAGTCGGCCAGGCTCATCGCCTCGCGCCGCTCCCGCGCATAGGCGGAAGAGAAGACGCTGAAGATCTCGGCGCCCTTGCCGAGCGGCCCCTCCATCGAACCCGATTGCCCGATTGCGTAGGCGGCCTTGGCGCTCATGACGGATGTCCCCAGCACGGGATCGACTCCTTGTTCTCAGCGTGAAGATAAATGGTTAACGGAACCTTTCCAGGTTGTTTCGGTACGATACGAGCGACGGCGGAGGCGCCCCACGGTCTCATGCAACGCCCGTGCCACCGCACACACTCAGATTTCCGATCTGAGCCGACAATATCTGATTCGTGCGTCTCGAGTTGCTCAAGTAACATCCCTTCGGATCACAATGTTCCGGTAATCCACCGAAAGCGGAGCCATAGCGCCTGCTCTCAAACCATGGCGAAATAGCGCGCGGGCCGCTTGACTGTCGCGGCTGGCCGGCGGTGAATAACGGACGAATCGAACTGAGGCGGCAGAGATCAGCGACTTTTCCTCAATTCCGTCGATCAGCCTCGCCGGCCTCGACCGCGGCGCCGCAGCAATGGACTGGATCGTTGCGGAGATCGGACGCGCCTGTGAGAGCGTCGGATTCTTCTACGTCGTCGATCATGGCGTGCCTCGCGAGGCGATCGATGCGATCTTCGCCGCCAGTAGCGGCTTCTTCGCCTTGCCGCAAGGGCTGCGCGACGCGATCGACGTTCATCGATCCGCCAATTTCCGCGGCTATGTGCCGCAGGGGTTCAAAGGCTCGGGCGTGCCGCAGCGAGGCCTTCCAAATCATGCTCGAACTTGGGCCTGACGATCCGCACGTGCGCGCCGGCTCGGCCATGCATGGGCCGAATGTCTGGCCGGCCGATGGACCGGGATTCTCGGCCAACGCTTTTCGGTGGGCGATGGAGCGCTACTGCGACGCCGTCTGGCGACTGTCGGAGCGGCTGCTTGCGAGTTTCGCGCTCTCTCTCACGGGGGAGCCCGACTATTTCCGGCAATATTTTTCGAAGCCTCTCACTCAGCTTCGCCTCCTGCACTATCCGCCGCTTATAGGCTCTAAGTAGTTGTCTTTAGTTGCGTTTACGAAAGAGCAGGCGAAGGCGACCTACGTCTGAGCCTACGTCAATTTCGTCACCGCCCGCCCGGCCGCCGAAGCGTGAGCGTCGCCGACGCCCATCACCATACTTCGTCAGAATATGGAAATGAGGCCGCAGGGTGGATACATGAACCTCCAACAAAGTGGAAAGTCATGAGATTTGCCCACGTTCCTCGCCAAGCGGCCTGCCGGTCAAGCCGCAAGGATGGCCTTCAGGCACGCGCTGGGCTGGGCGTTGTCGACGTAATGGCGCAGTGGGCTATCCAAGCTGATCCGGGAGGCTGTTGCGGCTGATCGGAGAGCGCGCGAGAAGTGGGCGGCGAGGAAGCGCGCTCTTGTGGTCTTGGCCGTCCTCGTCGGCTTGTATGTCGTGGCCATGGAGACGTCGCCGTCCCCGGCGAGGCGCGCCGGGCTATGACGCCTATGAAGCACGCGCTGGCCTCTATGCCTATTCGCTCGTCACCCGCGTGGGGGGGAGGACGGCGGCTCGCCGGACTTCCTTGTTCAGTCTGGATGCCGATTCCTATGGCGGCGCGGGCGGCGGGACCGGCTCGGGGCGAGTGGCCGCTACCTACCATCCCCCGTTCCGCCGCCCGGCGCGGGGGCCCCGGTATCATCCCATTAGCCGCGTGCGTCTCGGTCGCTGCGGCGGTTCGCCAAGAAGAACAATGGCGTCGAGGATCGCCGCCCGGGTGCGGTCCTCAAGAAGGCCGTCCTTCAGCGGCTCCCCCGTCAGGTCGGCGACGGGCCTCGACGGGGTCGCCGACGACGTGGCGAAGGGCCGGCACTATCGCCGCCGGGTCGCCATTCGAATGCCCGGTTTGAAAGAGCCGCCGACAAGCGCGTGAAAGGCTGAAGCGAACATGGACGAGCAAGACATCGAGGCCCGCAGGGAGATCGCCCAGGAGGATCGTCAACGAAGCCTGCGAGCCTCCGCCTCCAAATCCTTACCTTCATTTAGCTCCCAAGCATCCGCTGGCATGACGTCTTGTTCAAACCACCGCAGGTCGGTCCTGTGGATCCTTACGATGAACTCCTTGTCGCACCGGAAACGGGTGCGGCGATTTAGTTCGGCTACAGCCTTGTCAGGGATATCCAGATACTCCAGAGTTGGAGTGTTCACCTCACCATGGATGAGGATGAGCATCTGAGTCGGAGAGATAGGGAGCGTTATCTCCAGCTTCGGATCGGAGAACGAGGCGGAGCGATAGAGAGGCGGCTTTTTATGCCATTCGGGATCGAACCACACGACCGGCGCGTCCGAGGTAATGAAGCCTATTTCGCTGGTGGTGCAGAGAACAAAGCACTTCAATCCCATTAGAAGGGGAAACTCGGCGGCCATGTGGGGTCCCAGGGTGTGCTGCATAGGGCTCGCCCTAATTTTTCTGAGATCATCAAGTGACATCGTGTGGCGCTCCGCACCGGTAGCAACGGAGGATGCGGCGCGGCGTAATTCTTCCGGCGTTGCAACCTTCATCTGGCGTTCGATTTGCTCCCCCATTTCGAGCACTTCATTCCAGAAGCCCATGAAGTGATCACGCCTAGAGGGCGTACGCGAGTGCATGGCCGCGACGAACGCCAAGAGCTTGATATAGCGCGGGAGGGGAACGTTCTTCCGCCTGGCAAGGTAGTCTCGCCTAATCTCGGAAAACGACGCTTTGAGACCACATAATCCGTGTTCTAGACGTAGGTCTCGGCCACCCTCGCGCAGCCGTATTGTGTAGAGGTCGGTCTCCGTGAACAAATTCTCAGGAGATTTTTTTCGTGACGTAGTGCCGTCTTTCGAGAAGACGTGGACGTATGGCTTGTAACCGGTCGGTCCATTTGGGTCCGCCCAGGTACGAAGGTAACACTAAGGACACCTCGAACAATAAGTGCTACAGATCAGGGTGTCTGGGCTTGATCGTGTAGTTCCATTCGGGATGGAACTGATCGGCGGTGATGTCGAGGCGCTTCATCGTGGCATCGCTGACTTTGATGCCTTTTTGATAGCGGCGCGTGTCGAGCGCGCTTTCGACCTTGAGCCCGGCGGTAGTGGTGGTCGCGCCGATCAATTCGACCACGGCAAGACGATCGGTGAGCGGTCGGCCGCGCCAGTTCTGCGTGATGTGGCAGAACAGGCGGTGCTCGATGCTGTTCCACTTCGATGTGCCTGGCGGATAGTGGTGGACGTGGATCGCAAGCCCGGTCTCGTCGGCGAGCTTTTGCAGTTCGAGTTTCCAGAGCCGCACGCGCGCCCCATTCGAGCCGCCGCAGTCCGCGGTGATCGTCAGCTCTCGCGCCTGCGGATAGCGCTTTCGTCCCATGCGTTCGAGCCAGCAGCGGATCGACGCCACGGCAAACTCGGCGGTGTCGCTGGTGATCCCGACGCTGACGAAGCCGGCGTTGGCGGTCACATCATACACCCCATAAGGCACGACCTTGCCGAGCTTCTTGTCCTCGAAGTCATGCACGTTCACCCGCCGCGGACCGCCTTTCGGACGGTAGTCGGTTCCGCCGTTCTTGAAGTTGCCGAGCAACTCCTTCTTCTTCGTATCGACCGAGATGACCGGCTGTTGGCCGGCCTGCGCCGCAACGACTTTCGCGTTGATGTGTTCGAACTGGGCGTTGCGGTCGGGATGGTGCGAGCCCTCATCCGCCTTGCGATTGGACTGGCGCGAGAACCCGAGCTTCGCCAACTCCGTGCCGACCGTATCGGCGCTGATCGGATGTCCCATCTCGGTCAGCGCCGCCGCCAGCTTCGCCATGCTTTTCGACACCCACATCAAGGGCCGCATGGGATCGCCCAATGTCGCCGGTTCGACCAGCCGCTTGAGCGCGGGGACGAGCCCTGGGTCAGCTTCCGATACCGACCGACGCCCGCCTCCGGCACGGCGAACCCGCCCCTTCGCAAGCGGCTCGCCGTCGAGGTCGTCTTCGCCGCGATTGATCGTCGAACGAGCCAGCCCGGTAATCTTCGAGACCAGCGCGAGACCGCCACGACCAGCGCTCCGCACCTCCGCCGCCGCAAACAACCGCCGACCGCGCTCGTCAAGCCGCGCGCCGACCCTCTCCCATCGCAGTCGAATCGCCGCCTCGTCGATCATGCGATCGAACTACGCCCCTTCGCCACATCCGGGAATCCCCAACGCCTGAGTCAGTCCGGCGCACGACGAAACCGCACGTCACGATTCAGTTATTGTCCAAAGTGTCCTTAGGTACCCAGTGTTGCGCTTTGTGTGACTTAGCCATGCCGATCGATATGCGGTGGATGCGTGTCACGAACTCAAGGCCGCTTGGAGAAGGAAACTCACTCTGGTCCGGGCGCGGCAATAAAGCCACTGGCCCTCGGAGCCAGTCGTTTAACACGAAGGCCGCCGTTCTCAGGCGGCGAAGATTCCGCCCCGGATGGCATCGACGTGCGGATCGCCGTCTCGGGCAAGAGTTCGCCCGCATCGGTCGATGGCGCGCGCACGAACGCGCCACCGGCACGCCCTTAGTCGAACAGGCCGCCGCCGCGTCGCGATGCGGCGTAGAAGACCAGCGTCACAGACATCATCGCCCAGTTCGGGGCGGCGAGGTCATCGGTCCCCCATCTCCAGCCATTCGCGGTGACCTGCATCATGAGTGATTGGAAGGTGACGATGTCGAACTCGTTCCACAGACATTGCGCGCGCCGTCGTTCGAGGTAGGCTTCGGAAACTGCGCTTTATCGCTCAGCGACCAAGGCATGGAAAGCCCCAACGCCGCGGCGACCGCGGTTTGATTTACGACGACCGCCTCTCGACGATGCGCTGAGCGCCAGAGACCGATCATAGCGACGACGCCGGGGTCAATCATCGGCACGGCCGTGTCCGTTTCCGCGGTGGACGTCGTGTTCAGGAGGCTCGTTTTGGCTCCGGGCCGGGGTCATGTGCTGGAGGCGGTTCCTCCCGTGTGCTCCCCATCGGCATGGCTGTGTCCCCTCTCCGTGGCCGACGTCGTGTCGAGGAGGCCCGTCGCGTGAGACCCGGGGGTCAAGTACCGAGGACCGACCTTCAGGTCCTCCGACACCCACAATGATGAGCAGGGCGGCGGAGGGACGGGCGAGAAAGCCGAGCATTACGACGATCAGGACGGTGTCGTTCATAACCGCAAGCCCTGATCGACCTCGTTCGCGGCGGCGGCCTCCCAGCCGGGGACAGGCGCTCTCAGACGGTCCGGGGGTCGCCGAAGGCGTTCAGCGCAGTTCCTCTACGCGAAGGAAGCCTCGAGCCGATAGCGGTTCACGGCGCGTCGTCGAACAGCAGATCGCTCAACACTGGGCGATAGTACGGGCCGACCGGCGTCGAGGTCATCATCGACCCAGCCATTCTTGAGGAAAGCCTTTCTTCCAGTCGCGTCCGCGCGTCGAGCGCAGGTTAACAACCCGACGCATGCGTCGCTCTTGCCGAGCGCGCTGCAGGGCCTGCTAAAATCGGGAGTATTCGCACAGCGCACCGCCCTGTTTGTGCTCAGGTCTCGACACGGGCGGCTATGGTGAGTCGCTGGCGAACCTGTTCGTAGATTTCAACGACACCCGGCATTGTGAGCGTAATCGCCAATCCGAACGGGACCGCCTCATCGACGGTTAAACCCTGGTCAGGATCCCGCTGAACAGTGAGCTGGATCGACATGTTTTGGCCGACGACTGGTGCTCGCGTGCCCCGCCAGCACCGGCTGAAAACGGTGCCCCGCTTGGTTTGATTGACGTCGGGTTGAACGCCGTGAGGCTCCACCCCGAGTACCTCAAGCTCCGCTGGGTCGAGCAGCTTAAGTCGAACCGATCGATAGCTCTTTCTTCCGGGAGCCGTTGGGGTAAACCATGCCAGCGTCGCCGATAGCTCATGTGGTCTTGCCTGCCCACCGATCGCGGCAGGGACGGGTGCGGCGATGGACGCGATTTTGTCGTGAGCCAGCTGTCCGGTCACCCAGAAGGTGGCCCTGTCAGATGCGCAGGCAACCGCATCATCAGGATCAACAACCCCAAATCCAAGAAATCGTCGGATATTATCCTTCTGGTGTGAGTGATGGCCCCCGGCGGGACCGATCGTTGAACGTATTAATGCAGCCGACGCGTGCGGCCAACGCGCCGTATGTGCCAAAAGCGCCTTCAAAAGGACCGCTCGTTGAAGATGAGGGAGTCCAAGGAAATCATTGCCATACGCCTCCTCGAGAGCGTCGTGGATTCGATGACAAATTCGAGATGCAAGAGCAGCTGCTGCGCTGGTACCGTTAGTGAAGCCCTCAGCGTTTTCTATGCCGCCCCGTGGAGGCGATGCTACACGTAGCCCCGCGGATCGAGCGGCACCTGCAGGCTGGACTTCGACATGAGAGTCCATCCTGATAAAACGCAAATGCTCGCGTGCTCCCGACAGGAGAACGTCTGGCTTGACGGAAAGGGCGAACCCGGGACCTAACGCGCTCGATGGATTTGCCATGCGCAAATCCCCATACGGGTCCACATTAACGCGAGCGGTGGCGCGATCTGCGTTACTTACTTTGTCCTCGTTCGAAGCGCCTACTGTCAAGCCGTTCACCGTTTCGGCCGGCGAAAACAGGCGTCGCTCACCCACAACTTCACCGAGAGCAAGAAGAGTTTCCCTTGCCCGGCGATCAGCGGGGGCGTCCTCCAATTCGGTCCAATTCGCAAATCCACGGATGGCGAAAGTCTCCGTGCAGTTTCCTGCGCTCACAATGAAGAGGAGACCGTAACGGTACGCCAGCCGATCCAGAAGGCGCGCCCACGCTGACAGCTGACCATGAAATCGCCGGCGTCGATTGCCCAGAGACAGGTTGACTATAACGACGCCGGGCGCAGTTGGCTCGCCGCCGTCCCGCATCGCAACAACGGCCGCGTATATGACGTCGACGATCAGACGGTAATCCGGAAACTGCTCTCGCGGCCCGAGAACGGGGACCAAGTGTATGCGGCGCGGCAGCGGCGAATGCGGTAAATTGCGGTCTCCATGAATCACGAGTGACGCCATCGCCGTGCCATGGACGCGATCGGCCACATTTGTTTTCGGCTCTAATGCGAATTGATCGTCCACTACGACATGCGGCGAGAGAAGTGGGTGGGCCGCAACTGGCACACCATCCAGCAGAGCAAGAACTGGTTCGCCCTGCGCCTTAAATTCGCCAGCAGTGGTGCATTCGATTGGGTCTTCAACCTCAATGCCGCTCGCGGCGCTTTGGGGCCGGATGTGCATCACCGAATCGAGACTCGCGACGCCGTCTGGCGAGCGCCGCGCGATTTCGCGTACGGCACGGACTGGCAGCTCGACCAACAGTGCATGGTATCCGATGTCGGCAAACCTGGTTCGTGCAACTATTCGACCACCTTGGGCAACGATCGCTGCACGCGCCTCTTGTTCCCGCCCGTCGGCGACTTGTTCGCCCGCCCGGAACACAAGCTCCATTTCCAACTTGATTGGTTCGTCCTCTCCGCGCCCAATAATCTCCTCGATTAAGATGTCAGACTCTTCGCCGCGAACCCGGTCCTCCGGTCCCCATGTCCGCAGGTTTTTGAGCACGGCAAACACGTCTCTCCAGGGGGTCTCGCCTCGCCCCAATCGACCGTCTAACCATCGCCGCCACAGCGATAGCAAGTTCCTCAGCGCCTGAAGGTCGGGAACCATCAAATAGGCTACGGGCGACCTGTCGGTCTCGTCGCGTTCGAGCTCCTCTTCGTCTATAAGTTCGAGTCCCTGAACCTGCCGTATGGCGGTCGAGAACGCGCTCACCGCGCCGCGAACTTCAAAAACTAGTGCGAATTCCGAGGCAATCCGGCCGGGGATTGAACGAACCTGCTCCTTCGGCGCAGGAGGAAAGGGGCTGAGGTGAAGCCTCCCGTCTGAGAGGATGTGATCGTCACATCCACCCCCTCTCATGACAGGAGGCCCCCGATGGCCACGACGAGCCCTCTTCGCCAGCGCATGATCGAAGACATGATGATCCGCAACCTTTCGCGGGCGACGCAGCAATCATACATCTACGCGGTCGCGAGGTTCAGCCGCCATTTTAACTCATCCCCAGATCGTCTCGGCATGGAGGAGGTCCGTGCCTACCAACTGCATCTCGTCGCAAAGAACCATTCGTGGTCGCACATCAACCAAGTCGCATGCGCCTTGCGGTTCTTCTATGGCGTTACCCTGGGACAGAAGGAGGCCTTCGAACGGATCGTTTTCGGCAGAGAGCCTGAGAAGCTTCCGGCGGTCCTGAATGCCGAGGAAGTCGTACGCTTTCTGGAAGCGGTTGAGGGATTGCGCAATCGTATCGCGCTGACCACTGCTTATGCTGCAGGCTTGCGGGTCAGGGAAGTCACGCGTCTGAGGATCGCCTCGATCGACAGCACGCGGATGTTGATCCACATCGAGATGGGCAAAGGCGGCAAGGAACGATACGCCATGCTGTCGCCGCGCCTTCTCTACATTCTCCGCACCTATTGGCGGCGAGCGCGACCAAGTGTCTGGCTGTTCCAGGGCCAGGAACCCGGCAATCATGTGAGCGCGGGCGCCTTGCAGGACGCTTGCCGCAGGGCGCGAAAGCAAGCCAGGATCGACAAGCCCGTCACCGCGCATACGTTGCGGCACAGTTTCGCCACCCATCTCCTGGAGGCTGGCGTCGACATTCGCATCATTCAGGCGTTGCTCGGCCATGCCGACCTGTCTTCGACGACGCGCTATGCACATGTCGCCACGAACCTGATCGCCAGCACGCCGTGCCCCTTCGATCAACTCTCATGCCGGTTGATCCCGCCTGAATAGCCGGCGCGCATGCGTTCGAAGCTGGAGGTGGCGGACATTTTCCGCCGCCACGGCGACACGTTTCGCGCTGCGCAGGGCAACCGGCTCTCCCTCGATCAACGCAAGGTCATGGCCGCGATCGAGGCATGCCGAACGTCGGCGCTCGGCGGTCATGTCGAGCGGTGCGAGGATTGCGGCGAGATCCGCGTCGCCTACAATTCCTGCCGCGATAGGCATTGCCCGAAGTGCCAGGGTCTGGCGCGCCTCCAATGGCTTGCAGATCGCCGCGCCGAACTGCTGCCCGTTGCCTATTTCCATGTCGTCTTCACCGTGCCGTCGCCAATCGCGGCGATCGCTCTCCAGAACAAGGCGCTCGTCTACGACATCCTGTTCAAGGCGGCCGCCCAGACGATCCGCGTCATCGCTGCCGACCCAAAACATCTCGGCGCCGAGACCGGCATGATCGCGATCCTGCACACATGGGGGCAGACCCTCACCCATCATCCCCATGTTCACTGCATCGTGCCGGGCGGCGGCCTCGGACCGGACGGGCGCTGGGTCGCAGCAAGCCGAACTTCTTTCTCCCCGTTCATGTTCTCTCGCGCTGCTATCGTCGCCTGTTTCTCGAACGTTTGCGAACGGCGTTCGCCGCCGGCGGCCTGACGTTTCACGGCGAACTCGCACGACTGCACGACCCCGCCGAGTTCGCGCAATATCTCAAACCGCTGACGAATATCCCCTGGGTCGTCTTCGCCAAACGTCCTTTCGCCGGCCCCTCACAGATCCTCGATTATCTCGGTCGCTACACGCATCGCGTCGCCATCGCCAACGGCCGTCTTCTCGATTGCCAGAATGGCCGCGTCAGCTTTCGGTGGAAGGATTATCGCGCCCAAAACAAGTCCAAGGCGATGACGTTGGACGCCAACGAGTTCATGCGCCGCTTTCTCATGCACGTCTTGCCCAAGGGCTTCCGCCGCATTCGCCACTTCGGCTTCCTCGCCAACGCTTGCTGCGTCCAAAAGCTCGCTCGCATTCGCGCCGCGCTCGACGTTCCCAATCCCGAGCCACGCGTCAAACCCAAAGACTACCGCGAGCGTTATGCGCTGCTCACCGGCAAGCGCCCCGACATTTGCCCTTGTTGCGGCGGTCGCATGGTCGACGTGGATTCACGGCCGCCCCGTTCGCCCCCACGTCCAAAGCCACGATGTGACAGCTCATGACGCCAAGCTCGCCAACCATGTCTTCGCGTCCAACCAGTGTCGACATGCGCGCGATCCAGCGTCGCGCGTCGGCAAGCTCGCGCATTGTTGACCGCCGACGACAATGTCGGCCCATAAACCCAGCAAAGATCGTCGTCGAGTATCCAAGCTTCGCGACTATCGCGCTCCGAACCTTCTCAAGAGTGTCGCCCACGCCCGCGCCGCCCGCTGCGAGCGCCGCGCTCAACGCACCTCACGAACGACCAACGCCCATAGGTCGCGGCTAACGACCCCGCAGCTTCGTTCAATCCGGCTTCAAATAGGTCCCGCTTCATCACCCGCGGTAGGCTCTTGCGACGCGGGACCTATTTGAACCCTCAGGCATTCCGATTGAAGCCGGCCACCGTTCCGATTTGATTCCGGCCACCATTCCGAAATGAAGCCGGCCACCTGAGCCGGTGACGCTTGGGCGTTTGCTCCCCGCGAATCAGCAACTGCGGCAGTCCCGACACGTCGATGATCGACGAGGAGATGGGGATGCCGGCAAAGCGGGAACTGAGCATGCGACAATTGCGACACTTATTGCGACTTCACCACGATGGGGTGAGCGCGCGCGAGATCGGGCGGCGTCTGGGCGTGGCGCGATCGACGATCCAGGACAATCTGAAACGGGCGGCGGCGGCCGGGCTGAAGTGGCCCTTGGCGGACGACGTCACCGAGGAGGCGTTGGAACTCCAGCTCTTTGGCCGCGCCGCGGTCGCGACCGGCCAGCGGCGACGGGTTGAGCCGGACTGGGCGCAGCTGGCGCGCGAGCTGAAACGTCCTGGCGTCACGATGATGATTCTCTGGGAGGAATACCGAGAGGTCCATCCCGAGGGCTATGGCTACAGCCGGTTCTGCGATCTGCTTCGCGGATTCGAACGGCGGCTCACTCCGGTGATGCGCCAGCACCATGTCGCCGGGGAAAAGGCGTTCGTGGATTATTCGGGCAAGCGGATCGGCATCGTCGATCCGTCGACGGGCGAAATCCGCGAGGCGGAGATCTTCGTCGGCGTGCTCGGCGCCTCGAACCTCACCTATGCCGAGGCGACCTGGACGCAGGCGTTGCCGGACTGGACCGGCGCCCACGTGCGCATGTTACGCTTTTTCGGCGGGGCCCCGAAGCTGCTGGTTCCCGACAATCTGAAGAGCGGGGTCAACAAGGCCTCCTTCTACGATCCCGAGATCAACCGGACCTACGGGGCCATGGCGGCGCATTATTCGGTCGGCATCCTGCCGGCCCGGCCGCGCAAGCCGCGCGACAAGGCGAAGGTCGAGGCCGGGGTCAGATTCGCCCAGACCTACATTCTGGGGCGGCTGCGCGGGCTGACCTTCTTCTCGCTCGCTGAATGCAACGCCGCGATCGCGCTCGTCATGCAACGCATGAACGATCGTCCCATGCGCAGCCTCGGCCTGAGCCGACGGGAGCTGTTCGAGAAGATCGAGCGTGACGCTCTGACCACCTTGCCCGCCGACGATTGGGAGTTCGCGGAATGGCGGCGCGCGCGGGTCAATCTCGACTATCACATCGAGGTCCACGACTTCCTCTATTCCGTCCCGCACGCGCTCATCCGCGCCGAGGTTGAGGTGCGGATCACCGCGCGCGCGGTCGAGATCTTCTATCGGGGCCAACGCGTCGGCGTCCATCAGCGCCGCTACATGGGCCGCAAGCACGGCACGGACCCCGACCATATGCCCAACTCCCACCGGCGCTACGCCGAGTGGACGCCGGATCGGTTCCGCCGTTGGGCAGGCAAGATCGGGCCGAACACCGAAGGCTTGATCAGCGCCGTGCTCGCCAGCCGGCCACATCCCGAACAAGGGTTTCGTACCTGCCTTGGCATTCTCCGCTCTTATCGCGGCCTCGAGCCGGCCCGCGTCGAAGCAGTGTCGGCCCGCGCCGTCGAACTGGGCGTCCTCACCTGCAAAGGCGTCGCCTCCCTGCTCGCCCGCAAAGGCGTGTGTTTCGGCGTGGAAAATTGGGTCTGACTCATTTTTGATGAAGTTGAGGCGCCGGTGCGGCTTGGTTTCGAGAGGGAATCAGGGCCATGCCGTCTTTTCGCGCCTCGGAGTTGTTGCCGCCTGGGTTTTGTGCGGTTGGAGCGTTGAGCGAGGGCGACTGCACCGTCATCATGATCCGCGCGATGGGCGCGAACAGTTTGTGTCCATCATGTGGCGCGGTTTCGGACCGGGTCCACAGTCGATATCCTCGCCGTTTGGCGGACTTGCCGATCGCAGGGCGTCGAGCCGTGCTGATGCTCCACGCGAGACGCTTCCGCTGCGAGGCGGTTCTGTGCGAGCGGCGCATCTTCGCCGAACGCTTCAACGACAACATCCTCAAGCCTTGGGCGCGTCGCACGGCTCGAACTCGATCAGATTGTCCATTGTTTGGCGCTTGCCCTTGGAGGTCGGCCGGCGGCGAGTTTCGCACGCCGCTTGAGCATCCCGGTCAGCAACGACACCCTGTTGCGGGCCGTGCGCAGACGGGGCGCTCCGACCTTCGCACCCCCGGTGATCATCGGGATCGACGACTGGGCCTGGCGTCGCAACCATCGCTATGGAACGCTGATCTGTGATCTCGAGCGCCGAAAGACGATCGCGTTGCTGCCAGATCGAGAATCCGCGACCGCCGAGGCGTGGTTGACCGGCCAACCGCAGATCGCCGTCGTGGCTCGGGATCGAGGCGGCAGCTATGCGTTGGCGACGCAAAAGGCGCTGCCCAACGCGGTGCAAGTCGCCGACCGCTGGCATCTGATGGAGAACGCAAGCCACGCTTTCCTCGACGCCGTGCGCAAGTCGATGCGCCAGATTCGGAGCGCGATTGGCGCCGCCACGATCAATCCCGACCTGCTCACCGCCGCCGAGAAGCTGCAATATGAGGGTTACCTCCGCCGCGAAGAGACCAACGCCGCCATCCTCGCGATGGCCAAAGAAGGCGCGACGATCAAGGAAATCGTGCGAAGCGCCGGCTACAGTCGCGGGCTGGTGCGAAAGGTGCTTCGCGGTCAGAGGTCGGACATCTTCCGCGTTCGCAGCAGTTCGCTCGAAGTCTATCTTCCCTGGCTCGACGAACAATGGGCGGCGGGCCGTCGCAACGGCTCCGAACTATGGCGCTCCCTGAAACAGCGAGGGTTTCGCGGATGCCTTCGCGTCGTCAGCGAGTGGAGCGCGCGACGACGGCGATCGGAAAAGATGGATGCAAGCGCGATAAGCCGCGCGCCCTCCGCGCGAACCATCGCCCGGCTGATGACGACCGGGCGCGACCAACTCTCCAAGGCGGAGACCGTAACCGTGGCAGCGATCGAGAGCGGAGTCGAACCTCTCGTCGAAGCGCGCGAAATCGTTGCAGACTTCCAGGCGATGATCCGAAGAAAGGCGCCAGCGGAACTCGACCCCTGGATTGAGCGCGCCAAGACCAGCCTCGTTGTGGGGTTGGCGAACGGCGTCACGACAGACAAAGCCGCGGTGAGCGCCGCCATCTCCTCGGGTTGGTCCAACGGCCAAGCCGAAGGTCAAATCTGCAAGCTGAAGCTGGTCAAGCGCCAGATGTATGGGCGCGGAAAACTCGATCTCCTCCAAGCGCGCGTCATCGGTGCGACGTGACGAGAGTCATCAAAAGTGCGTCAGACCCAATATTCCCTGCTAACAGCGCAGACCGCGTGGTAAGACAGAATGGGCGGCGACGCATCCTGATCTCGTTCCCTTAACGAGGGGAGCGTCACAGTCGCACTGTCGAATCACGTCGCGCTCAGGTAGTGGGCCGGTTTGATCTAAACACCGGAGCTACCGTTGCAAGGAGAGTTTCATGCCGGAGCGCTTGGTCGACGTTGAGAAGCAGGGCGCGACGGTTCTGCACACGTTTCCAGTCACGATCAGCCTCCCGGCCACGGAGGAGGCATTCAAGCGGAAGGCCTTGGAGGCGGCAGGCCACGCGAAGTTGGTCCCGAACGAGGAACTCGAGAGTCTGAACGCCAAGATGCATGTCAGCCGCGGCGGCCAACTGACCCCATACGGAGATCCGCACGGCGTGCTGGCGGAGACCAGGGCCGGTCTGGACCAGGTCGTTCGCGAGCGCGCCTATTTGCTTTGGGAGCAGGCGGGCCGGCCGGACGGCGGCGCCGACGATTTCTGGCATCGAGCGCAGTATCAGCGCTTCTGCGAACGCGCTTACGCGCTGTGGGAGCGGGAGGGCTGTCCGGAAGGCAAGGCGGACGAGTACTGGTATCGGACGCGCGCCTTTGAGGAGAGCTGACGCGTCGGGCGTGACGAAAATTCAAGAGCTCGCGCCCGCGTATTGGCTACGCACCCTCGATGACGAGCCGATCAAGCTTTAATTAAAGCACCTGCTATAATCAGATGCGTTGGGTCAGTCTCGTCTGGTTGTGGTTGCCTTGCCGTCGCTGCCAAGGATGATCCCATATGGAACATCCTTCTTCGCATCGCCGTCGGGCGTCGCCTTCAATTCGGTTTCCGGTATGTCGAGCGTCAAAGAGACTATTTCGATCGCTTCGGTCTCTGAGTCGCCTCGCGTCCAATAAAAGTTGTTCTGATTATTGCCTTGCCAAACGCGGTACAAATCCATTTGCAGGCTCCCTGCGCTTCTCGCCTTGGCCGGTCGGAATCAATTCAGTCTTTCTTGCATCCAGGGTACTCTGAATGGCTACGTACAACCGCCATTTGGATCATCGACATAACTTCTTCGCGTTCCATATTCTGAAACCCACGCCTCACGATATTTCCAAGCATTCGCGGCCATCGCGTAGGCCATCATCGCTGGGCTTGACCCGGCGATCCATGGACCTGCGGGTCAAGCCGGCGGGTGTCGCCAACGGAAAATGATTCTGCCTGGTCGAAACCAGCTCTAGCAAGGCCACTCGCTCACGGAACCGCGCTAGGTTACGGCGATATCATTCTCTACGAATGTCGCGCCCGGCGCGGACCACGCGGTAGCGCCTGCCAAGTCTCGCGCACTCCAAGTCGTGACCTGCCCGGTCAACTTGATCTTGCCGCCCTGAGCGCTAACTTTGATCGTGTTCGGATCGTAGAACCAAGTGCGATGCAGCGCGCGCGTTATGTTTTGGCTGACATCGTCCGCGTTCACCGTCGGCTTGATCTCGATCAGATTGGAAACGCCGACGACGCCGATCAGTGTTCGGACGGCCTGCGCGGCGGCTTCCTTCTGGAATTGCCAATCGACTTCGCCGTTCAGCGTGACCCATCCCTTTTCAACTCTGACTTCGACCGCGTCCGGAGGAACGGTTGCGTCCCAGGCCAAACGCTCGATAGCCGCCCCGGCGATGTTCTCGTCGCTACGTCTGACGTCGTAAGGGAGCTTGACCTCGATTTCCTCGGCCACCGCCTTGACGCCTTTCACCCGAGCCGCCGCCCTCTCCGCCGCAAACTTTTGCGGGAAGCTTCGGACGTGCCCGGTCAGGGTCACGACGCCCGCGTGCGCGGCCACGCCGATATGCGCGGCGTCAATGCTCGGCTCCCAACCGAGTTCGACCATGATCAACTCTTGGAGCTCTCTATCTTGTGACATTTTGATTTTCCTTTGATGTGAGCTGAGCGGAATCTCATCAGACCGCGATCCGCGTCCCCGATCCATTGCGACCGGCAATCGCATGCTTATCCGGACTCGAAAGAGCCTATGAGGGACAATCGCTTCCCGGCAGACTCGGAAACTACTCAAGTCTGATGGCTCTGGAGGCGACTGACCTCCCTCGACCGATCACGGATCGAGGGAAACATCCTCGATGTGCGCCGGCGCGATCTACTGGGCTGGCATCGGGCGTATCGTCCATGGCCAGACGGGGAAGGGGCTGACGGCGCAGATTGGAGCTTTTGACGACAACCCAACGCTCGACCTGTCCTGCGACATTGTCTTTTCCGCCGGACAGCGTCCGACCGAAGTCGTCGGACCGCTCCTCGAGGACGAGGTGGCGGCCCTGCAGGCGAACTTCTGGAAAGCGTGGGATGCACACTCCGCGTCGTTGCTTCGCATTGATGGGGCAGGCGTTGAGCCGCTTGTGATCAATCAGAATTAAGGAGTTTGAGATGACGAACATCGAAGTGAAGAAAGTCGAGGATCAGCTGAATCACCGGCTGCTCTACAGCGTGCGGGTGAACGCGGACACGGATCGCATGGAATTTCCGATCGGCATCCAGGATCAGGGTTCGCCGGCTGCAAACGAAGCCGCTGTCCTTGCCTCCACCCTCGCCTTCGCGGACGCGTTAGATGCAGCCGCACGACTTCGGATCAGAGAAGGAACGCGTCGCTGACCGTTCGACTTTGCAGCCATTTTGGGGAGTGTCGTCGCTACATCGCCGCCGAATGAGTAGTTTCCGAGGCTGCCGTCCCGCGAACGTCTCGCCTAGCGTGTCGATGCCGGACGCGAGCAGCGCAACTCCAAGCGCGTAGGGCGCCTCGGAAATATGCAAGGAAAGCCAGTCATGGACAAGAACAAAGTCGCCGGTTCGATCAAGGAAATCAAAGGCGCCGCGAAAGAGGCGGTTGGCAAGGCGATCGGCGACGCAAAGTTGCAGAGCGACGGCAAGACCGACAAGGCCGTTGGCAAGATTCAGAACGCCGTCGGCGGCTTGAATGACATGGCGCGCGACGCGGCGAAGACGTAGTCGCGTCTTCGGTCAATAGGATGCCCTGTTGGAATCGGTCGCAGTTCACGCTGCCGAGAATATTGAGAGGTCGCCATGTCGAGTGAAAGTCTCATCATCATATTGGCGGTCGGCCTCATTGCAGGATGGTTGGCCGGACAGATCGTGCAAGGCACTGGATACGGGATCGTCAACGACCTTATCATCGGCGTCGTAGGTTCCTTTATCGGCGGATGGTTGCTGCCTCAACTCGGCGTCCACCTCGGCGTGGGCATTGTCGCCGCGATCATCAACGCCACCGTTGGCGCGCTGTTGCTCCTTTTGGCTCTGAGACTGGTTCGCGGCGGAGGCCGCTTTGGCGGCGGATGGGGTGGGCGCTGGGGCTGGCGCCGCTAGCGCTGTCGTCGCCGTTTGCGAACGGGACTTCGCGCGGTCGCGCACTCGGTTTATCACCCGAGCCCGGACACTCGCAAACGCTGGGAGCCGGCGCGGGAGGACGAGAGCGAGCGAAATCAACTGGGGACGCCGGGTGGGACTCGGTGGCGTTCATGCGTCGTCGTGATCATCGTGATCGGGCTCTGGTTTGTGGGCCGCCAGCGCAGCTCGAATTCGGTATCTGCGCTTAAGCGAGTGAGGCAATACTTCGGAGCGTCGCCATGTTGGATTCGGATCAGCCGCCCGAGATTGAGGCGCCCGAAGAATTGTTGGCGGATATGCCTCTTCCTTCCGATGCGAAGACATTTTTCCTTGGCGGCATGTTCCTTCTGGCTATTTTGACGACGGCCTATGTGGCCAGAGACATCGTCCTGCCGTTGATATTCGCGGTCATGCTGAATCTTCTGATGCAGCCCGCGTTGCGCATGCTTGAACGATTGCGCGTACCCAAGGTGCTGGGAGCGATCTTGCTCATTCTCGTCGTGTTGGCGACGATCGTCGGACTTGGCGCCGCTATTTCCGGGCCTGCCGAGGCGTGGATAGCCAAGCTGCCCGAGGGCATTCCCCGCATTCAGGAGCGCCTGAACTTTCTCGACGCTCCGATCAGTACGCTTCGAACATTTCTGGCGGCGGCTAACAATTTCGGCGCGGCAGGCCCGCAGCGAAGCTCGGCCGGCCCTTTGGACGGCGGAGCGATCTTGTCGAGCGTCTTTGCCGGTACGCGAAGCTTCGCCGGCGGGCTGGCCACGACCGTAATGTTTCTCTACTTCCTGCTTGTAGCGGGGGACAGCTTCCTGCGGCGACTCGTCGAGGTCTTGCCCAGATTTGCCAGCAAGCGGCAGGCGGTCGACATCTCGCAGCAGATCGAACGCGATATTTCCGCCTATCTCCTCACCATCACGCTGATGAACGCGCTTGTCGGCGTCGCGACCGCCCTTGTGATGTGGTCGACCGGAGTCGGCGATCCCGTTCTTTGGGGAACCGCCGCATTCATTCTGAACTATGTCCCGATTCTCGGGCCCGCCGCGGCCTTTTTCATTTTCCTATTTGCCGGCTCGCTCACGATCGCCTCGACCTGGCAAGCCCTGCTTCCGGCGGCGCTCTATGTCGGCATCCATGTGATCGAGGGCGAGACGGCGACGCCGATGCTTCTCGCAAAGCGATTCACCCTCAATCCGGTTTTCGTGGTCGTCTCTTTCGTGTTCTGGTTTTGGCTGTGGGGCGTCCCCGGCGCTATTCTTTCGGCGCCAATCCTGGCCACGACCAAGCTCGTGTG
Organism: uncultured Alphaproteobacteria bacterium; assembly: GCA_963820795.1. Classification (GTDB taxonomy): domain Bacteria; phylum Pseudomonadota; class Alphaproteobacteria; order Rhizobiales; family Beijerinckiaceae; genus Roseiarcus. Next base: position 245,015 of record CAWGBJ010000003.1, on the reverse strand, counting down.
CGATCGCATTCGGCCGCTCGCGGCTTTCGGCCACGTTCTCGCCGGTTGAAGGCGCGAGCGCTGCCGCTTATCAGGGCGCGGTCGACCGCTCCTCTGCGCCGCCCGACGCGAGAAGCGCCAAACGCGCCAGCGCGGGCAGCGATGTCGACCCGGTTCTCTTCATGATCGAGGCGCGGTGGTTCTCGACCGTGCGCTGGCTGATGTTGAGATCGGCCGCGATGTTCTTGCTCGGCTGGCCTGCCAGCACCCTTTCCATCACTTCGCGTTGTCGGGCTGTGAGACCCGCGAGGTGATCCGCCGCCGATTCTCGCAACTTCGCCATTTTGCTGGAATCCTGCGACAGTTCGAGAGCGCGCTCGATGCCTGCGACGAGTTCCTCGCGTCCGATCGGCTTCTCGATGAAATCCAATGCGCCCGCTTTCATCGCCTGAACCGCCATGGGCACATCGGCGTTGCCGGTGATCATGATCGCCGGCAAGCTATCGCCGTCATTGTGGAGTTTCTCGAGCAAGTCGAGCCCGCTCATTCCCGGCAGATAGGCGTCGATCAGCAGGCAGGCGGCTGTACCGGGATCAAAGGCCTTGAGAAAGGCCTCGCAGCTTGTATAGGACTCGACAACGCGGCCTTCGTCTTCCAACACCGCGCGTATCGCCTCGCGAACCTGTTCGTCATCATCGACAACGATGATCCTGGCTCCGCCCGAACCGCTAAGGGTTTCAGCAGAGTGACGAGGCGGTATGACGTGCGGCTCGGGCGGCTTGGCCAGGAGTTTTTCGATCGCCCGCGTCAGATCGTTCAGTTTGACGGGTTTGTGGAGATGAACGCAGTCGTGAAGGGCGATATTGCGCAACGTCTCGGTCGAAATATCGCCGGTGAGAATGAGAAATGGAATTCGCCGATCAAGCTTCTGCCTAAGTTTCTGGGAGACTTGAACCCCGTTCATGCCGTTTGGCAGATTGTAGTCGGCGAGGACCAGATCGGGCCACGTCGCCCCCCGAGCCAACGCTTCCAGGGCGGTGGGGCCGTCGACGGCCGTCGAAGTCTGATAGCCCTCTTCGTTCAGGAACAGCTCGAGGTGCTCGCGCACTTCGGGGTCGTCCTCAATGATCAGGATCGCTCCCGTCCGCGCCGCCGCCGTTTGCGTCGATGCGTCGTCCGCCGTGCGCGGGTCGCGATCAGGCGCCCCAGGTTGGCCTCTGGGCGCCAGTGGGACCTCGATAGAGAAGACCGACCCCTTTCCTTGCAGCGAGCGCACCCGGATCGGATGGTGCAGGAGTTCGCCTAAACTCTTGACGATGGAGAGGCCCAGGCCGAGCCCCTGGCTGCGCTGGCGGGCGGCGTTGTCCACCTGATGGTATTCTTCGAAGATCGCCTGCAACTCCGACTCAGGGATGCCGATCCCGGTGTCCCAGATCTCGATGCGCAATTTCCCCTGGCGTCGCCGGCACCCGAGGAGCACCCTGCCGCGCTGGGTATATTTCAGGGCATTCGAAATCAGGTTGCGGACCATCTGCTCGAGCAGCCGCCGATCGCTCCGGATGGACAGGGCGCAAGGGACCACGCTGAACGCGAGCCCCGCCGCCTGTGCGTGGTAAGTCAATTCTTCCTTCATCCGGTCGAACAGGTCGTTCACGCGAAAGTCGGCGATTTCGGCTTTAACAGCGCCCACTTCGATCTGGTTGATGTCGAGCAATGTATTCAGCATGCCCGTCATGGCGCCCAGAGCATCGTCGATGCGCCCGACCAGCTGATGAGCCTTCTCCCCGACGACCTTCTTCGCCAGCAAGCCCTGCAGGAGGGAGAGAGTTTGCAACGGCTGTCTGAGATCGTGGCTCGCGGCTGCGAGAAAGCGCGTCTTGGCGATGTTCGCTAATTCCGCCTGTCGCTTGGCGACGTTGAGCGCGTCCGCCGTGCGCCGCCGTTCGGTTATGTCTTCATAGGTGATGACGACGCCTTCGGTCTTCTCATCGCTGGCGCGGTAGGGCATGATCCGGCGGACGAACCAAGCGCCGCTCCGACCCTGGATTTCCCGCTCGACCGGCATCTGACTCTTGAGAACGATTTGCGCGTCGTCCGTGAGAGCGTCGTCGGCCGCGAGCGACTTGAGGTCCGTGAGCGGGCGGCCCACGTCGCTCGCAATCACATTGAAGAGCGCTTTGGTCGCCGGCGTGAAAAAGCGGATGTTGAACCGCGGATCGAGGAAAATCGTTGCGACCTTGGTGCTGTAGAGCACGTTCTGCAGATCGTCAGAGGTCTTGCGCTGGCGCTCGAGCGTTTCCTGCAACTGGCTGTTGAGGGCGTTCAGTTCCTCGTTGAGCGATTGAAGCTCCTCCTTGGAGGCGAGCAACTCCTCGTTCGTCGATTGATATTCCTCGTTGACGGACAACGCCTCTTCGTTGATCGCCATCTGCTCTTCGCTCGAAATCTCGAGGTTGCGGACGGCGCTCTGCAATTCGGTCTTTGTCGCCTCGAGCTCGCGTTCGAGCTCGACGACCCGAGGAACGTCAGCAGGCGCCAGGCGGCCGCTCCGGCCGACTTGCGGCTCCGGCTCCTCGACGAAGCAAACCAGCAACAGGTCTTCGCGATCGCGCGGCGCTGGAATGACGACGATGCCGAATGACGAGGCGCCCGCTCCACCCTTCGTCCGACCGCCGGGCATGGCGACTCGTGCGTTCTCGTGCAGTGCGCGCTGAACGGCCGATTTCAGCTTCGTACGCACGCCCTCGCGCGCCATTGCGATCACATCGTTGACGGGGCGGCCCGATACGACCTTGAGATAACGATCCACGGGTCCCTGGAAGTAGAGACATTCGAGTTTGCGGTTGATCAGCACGGCGGCCGGACCATAGGCTTCCAGCACCATTCGCCGACAAAGGTCGGCCAGCTCGATCTGGGGCGATGGCGTGGACGCCGGACCGGGACGCGCGCGCAACCGCAAGCCATCGACGGCATTTGAGGACAGGCCGAATTCATCCGGCCGAGCGCGGCTGACGCGGCGATAAATGCGTTGGGGTTTGGAGATGGCGACGAACCGGCCGTCGGCGACCCCGACCGTCTCGGCATCGCCGACGAGCAGAAGTCCGCCTTCGCGCAGCGCGAAGTGAATGATGGAGATGACCTTGGCCTGCGCCTCCGGCAGTAGGTAGATCAGAAGGTTCCGGCACGATACGAAATCGAGACGCGCGAATGGCGGGTCGGCGAGAACGTCGTGCACCGTGAACACGACGTTCGAGCGCAGTTCGGCCGAGATCCGGTAGTTGCGATCCTCTTTGGAGAAAAACCGGGCCAATCGTTCTGGCGACACGTCGGCCTCGATCGAGTCGCGATAAAGGCCGTCACGAGCGCTGATCACCGCGTCGGGATCGACGTCGGTCGCGAACATCTGCAATTTGATCTCGCGCTTCAACTCATCGATCTGCTCGCGAAAAAGCATGGCGAGTGAGTAGGTCTCCTCGCCGGAACTGCAACCGGCGACCCATATTCGCAGCGGCCGGTCCAGCGGGTGATCGCGCACAAGATCGGGAATGACGCTCTTGGCGAGAAATTCGAATACCGCCGCGTCACGAAAAAAACCGGTGACATTGATCAGCAAATCCCTGGAGAGCTGATCGCGTTCAGCCGCATCGCGAAGCAAGAGATCAAAATACTCGGCGGCGATTTTGACCGCCGCCAGCGCCATCCGCCGCTCGACGCGGCGCTCGAGCGTGCCGTGCTTGTAAAGCGTGAAATCATGCGCCGTCTTGGTGCGCAGGAGAGCGATAATGTCCGGCAGCAACTCCTCCAGCGACTTTTGCGCGGGCGATTTCGGCGCCTCCGGCACAAAGGCGTGACCGCGCTCGCGCGCGACCAGCGCCTCTGCGATCTTCGCCGCGTAGAGCACGAGGTCGACTGCGCCGGTCGAGACAGCGCTACGGGGCATGCCGTCGTAATCGGCTTCGCCGATGTCCTGCGCAATGACGAGGCCGCCCTTGCTCTTCACCGCTGTCAGGCCAAGGCTGCCGTCAGCGCCTGTTCCGGAAAGGACCACGCAAACGGCGCGCGCTCCATATTCGCGAGCAAGAGAATTCAACAGGAAGTCGAATGGCAACCGCGCGCCATGTCGCGCCTGCGGCTTCGAAAGCCGCAACGCGCCTTTGTCGTCGGCCGAGAGATAAACGCCGGGCGGAATGACATAGACGCGTTCGCGTTCGATCGCCATTCCGTCGGTCGCAAGCAGGACCGGCATCGACGTATGGCGCGCCAGCAAATCCACCATCATGCTGTCGTGGCTCGGATCGAGGTGCTGCACGATAATGAAGGCCATGCCGGTGACTGCCGGCAGCGCGTCGAGGAGCTTCCGGCAGGCGTCGAGGCCGCCAGCCGAAGCGCCGATCGCGACGACCGGAAACCCGGCCGTTTTGCTGGCCGAGAGCGGCTTGGATATCCAGCGCGATCGCCTCCCCTCGACGGTGTGTTGGAGGCTTCCTGGCATTTTGCGATTTTTCTCGAAGAGCTACGCCCCAACGGAACGAGCGCGAACCAAATAGCACAATTCGGCAGCAACTACGAGCTATTTCGAGGGAGGGGAACTCCTTTGCGAGTGTGGAACGCGAGCCGATGGCATGAGTAGTTTCCGAGTCTTTCCCTGCGAAGAGGCTTCAATCATGGTCCTCTCTGCATTGCCGCGGCCGAAGGTATCGCGACGATGGGAGAGTCCCGATCATGAGCGCATCGATGAACGCCGATCCGGATCTCGCGGCGCTTGGCGAGGATCTTGCCATGCTCAAGCGCGACGTCGCGAGCCTGATCGAGCACCTCAAAGGCGGAGCGACGACCTCGGTTCAAAACGCCGCCGACCAAATTGAACGGGGCGTGCGGAGCTTCCGACGACAAGCGGGAGCGGAGCGCAAGCGCTCGGCCAAGGCGATCAATCTCTATGTCGAACAGCAGCCCTTTGTCGCGTTGATGATTGCGACCGGGATCGGCTACATTGGCGCTCGCGTGCTGCGACGGTGAGCCGATCCCGTGCAGCAAACAACCTCGTCAGGATTGCTCCCGCATCGCTTCAGGCCGGCGCCCCGTGCGCCGAAGTCCGACCGTTCGCGGGCCGCGCCGTGAGCGGAACCTCGGACTTCGCAAAGACCCTGGACAATACCGAGGGTCCCACGAAAATTGCGACGCCGATCGTGATCGATGGCGGCGCGCGCGGATTGCGAGGGGATGCGGTCCGATCGAATTCGCTCGATAACGTCGCCGCCTGGGTAAACGAGGGCGGCGCAGGTGGGGAGGTTATTCGATGAAGGCGCTGCGCACCCTGGTCGTGGAAGACGACGCGATGATTGGCGGACTGCTGGCGGAAACGCTCGAGGGTCTCGGTCACACGGTCTGCGCCGTGGAGAGCAATGTCGCCAATGCGGCGGCCGCCGCGTCGCATTGGCGCCCGGATCTGATGATCGTCGATGTCGGACCTGGCCAAGCGAGCGGCCTAGCGGCGGTCAAAGAGATCCTCCGAAGCGGATTTGTCTCGCACGTGTTCGTCACCGGCGGCGTGGTAAGAGGCCTGCCGGTCGGTCCCGAGACTGTCCTCATTCAAAAGCCCTTCCGCGTGTCTGACCTGGAGCGAGCGATTCAACGGGCGCTCGCGTCGGCGCCGGCTTTCGACCACGTCGCGAATTAAGAGAAAGAATTGGGGGTTGACATGACCCATGCCGCGCTGTCGCCTCTCATCGGGCCGGAGTTCGACGAATTCCTGGGTGCGCCGATCGGCGAGGATCGCAATGGAATGACGCTCAACGTCCTTTCCGCGCTTGCTCGGCTCGACGTCGATCCCTGGCAAGAAGCCAATAGTCTTGCGCGAATGACGAAGGAAGCGGCTGCCGTGCGATTGACTGCGCTGATTGACGCGCTGCCGCCCGAGCCGGCGAACAACATTCCGTCAAAGACCAGCGCTGCCGATCTCATCGCGCTGTTGCCGAAGAGCAAGACTCCCAATGTCCGTCCATCGGGAAACATGTTTGCGGCAACGGGCTTGCGGCAGACGCAGATGCTCGTGGCGATTGGCGCCTTCGCCATCATGATGCTGATCGTCTTCACGATGTCGGCTCTTTTCTCGGCTGGGCCTGGAAACGGCGCCAAACCGTCGCCGGCTCTCAGCGAGGACGCCTCAACTGTCATGCTCGCCTCGATAAAGGCCCTTCCATCGCCCGCGCTCATGGTGGCGTTCGATGCCAAGATCTCGGACCGCGGCGCAAGTCATCGGTGACATCTCTTGTGCAGCAAGGCTGCTTCGAGCCGGCCGTGTTACATCAGAGCCTCCCCTTCGCGCCGTCGTGGCGCACTGTCGTCGGCATATTTAATGTCGAACTTGATCTCGTCCCAAAGCGCGCCCAGCCCTGGACCCGTCACGTCGTGCGTTGTTTCTTGCGACCAAACCGACCCACCGCCCTGTCAAACGCGGTCAACCATGCTCGGTCATGCTGTGGTAAATCCCTGCGGGCCACGCGAGTGCGTTGGGCAGGGCCTGTCCGATGCTCGCGGCGAGGTTTGACGCCGTACCGCTATTCCACTCGGCCTGAACAGTGGGCGACAGCACGACGCCAACGCCGACAAGATAGACGATCACGATCAAAGCAATCACTCCGCGCATGACGATCAGCCTCTGTTCCCTTGGGTCGCAATGCACGATAATCGTTTCCGCTTCGGCGAACAGGGGTGGAAAATACCTATGCAACAATGTCGTCGGCGAAAATCGCAAACCTCAGCGAGGTTGACTGCGAAGGCCTGTCCATTTACGAGAACCGTCGCGTAGTTCGACGGTACGCTCGGACGCCTCGCGCGCCGCGCGTTCCAGCAGCTCGTCAAAATGGTCGATACCAGAAGCCGCGCGGGTCTTTACGGGACCCGGCGACAATGCATTGACGCGGATCCTCGCCTGCCCGAGCTCGAGCGCCATATAGCGAGCCGCAGCTTCCAGCGGCGCCTTGACAGCGCCCATGACGTTGTAATGTGCGATCGCTTTCTCCGCGCCGTAATAGCTCATCGTAAGCAAGCAGCCGCCCGCCGTCATCAGGGGTTCGCTCAGCTTGGCCATCCGCAAGAAAGATTGAACGGAGACATTCATGGCGACGGCGAATCCCTCCGCCGAAAAATCCGTGATCCGTCCGCTCAGATCTTCCTTGCGGGCGTAAGCGATAGAGTGTTGCACGAAATCGAGGCGTCCCCAGTCCTCAGCGATGCGCCCGAAAACGGCTTCGAGTTGGCCCGGCGCGGTGACGTCGCAGGGCATGAAGATTTCGCTTTGCAGCGCTCGCGCCAGCGGACCCACATAAGGCTCCGCCTTGGCGCTGATATAGGTGATCGCCAGTTCGGCGCCCGCGGCGCGAAAATGCCGGGCGCAGCCGTAAGCAAGGCTGTGCTCGTTGGCGATGCCGACAATCAGGCCTTTCTTGCCGCTGAGCGTCGTCATGGCTTTCTCCTCAACCAGCGTCCGCGCTCCGTCTCAGTGCAGCTCTGCCTCTCGTCTGGCGGTCGCCCTAGCGTTGGTCAGTCTGGCCCGAGGTCGCGGGCGCCGGCGGCTTCTCGATCGGCACGCCCAGCGCTTGCGCCAGCCGGGCCAGGCGGTCGCGTTCGGCCACGGTCAAAGGATCGCCCGCGCTGGCGATCGCGCGCGCCTGCTTCAGCAGTTTCTTCCGCGCCTCCAGCTCCGGCACAAGTGACGGGAGCGCCTCGATCGCGCGCTCGGGCTCGAGCTGGAGCACGAAGAACTGGTCCCGCACCAGTGTCTTGAACTCGGCGAGCGACAGCCGCATGAGTTGTTGGCGCGCGACATTCAGCGCGAGCGCGCAGCGCTGGTCGAGCGCTCGATCGGCTGCGCCGACATAGAGGACCGCGCGGGTCAGCGCTTCGTCGAACCCCCCGATCTCCAGCATCGCAGCGTACGCGTCCGTCTGGGCCTGTCGCGCCGCCAGCTTTTCAGGCGATGTTCCGGGGACCGGCCGCACGACGCTGTCCTTGTTGATGCCGAGGAGCGCCTGGACGAAAGGCGAGCCGTAGAAGCCGAAGAACGTCTGCTCTCCCAATGGGTCGCGCGCGTCGCGATAGGCGTTCAGGGCGGCGGTGATCTGGTCCGAGGCCTTCGTCTGCAGTGCGAGCAACGGGTTGTCGGCCGCCACCGGTCTACGCGCCGCGGACACGTTGGCAGCCAAGCGGCTGCAACCCCTTCATCCACGGATTGCTATCGGCGAAGATCGTATAGCTGAGCCTGAGCGGATTCATGGCTCGGGCCAGATCGGCCATCGGCTGGTTGGCGAGCGTACGCACGAACGGCTGAAAAAGGGCGCGATAGAGCGAAAGGTTCAGTTCCGACAACCGGGCCACGGCGGCAAAGGCGCGGTCATCCTCGGGACTGTTGCGCCCGAGCGCGCGAACGTCATCGAGCGAGCGAGCTTCGAAGCGGGCAATCCAGTCGCCGGTGACAAAGCCGGCGGCGGGCACGTTGGCGGGCCGCGGCGTAATGACCATCTCGAAGAGACCGGGAGGCAGGCAGTCGATGACGTCGATCAGCTGAACAAATTCCTCGTCCTCTTTGGCGCCCACTTTGGCGGAGACGAAGATAGCGAGATGCCCGATTTCCTCGCTCACGCAATACACGATCGTTCGGCCGGTGGCGCGGATGTCATCGACGTCCCGATAGAGATCGACGATCCAGCCCAAGGTCTGCGGCGGCGGACTGATGTTGTCGGCCATCGAGGTGAACACGATGATCGGCGAGGCGATGGTGCGAAGGTCGAAAGTCGTGCCGTTGCCCGACTTGAGCTGGTTACGCGTCAACTTGTCGCCGATGAAGAGGTTGTCCACCAGGAACTGCAGTTCGTCTCCGTTCAGCTGGATGAAATCTCCCCACCACTTCTCGAACTTGAGGTAGCGCGCAGCATCGGTGTCGACATGCGTGTAGACTTCATATTGCTTGCCCCACAGCCAATTCGCGGGGTTCAGAATATCGAAGTTCAGGATCAACGCGGTCCCGTCGATCTTCCCTTTGCCGAGATCGTTGGCCATTGCGGTGAGCCAGCTAATCGCGAGACGTGCGCCAGAGGAAATCATGCTCCACTTCGGCTTCCGTGGGTTGTTTGAAACTGTAGACGCGGCAACCCCGCGGATTGACGCCTGACATCACGTGCCGGATGGCCCCGTCTTTTCCCGCGGCGTCCGAGCGGCTGGCGTGCCCGCCGGATTGGCGCTTTTCGCCTTTACGCCGTCCGTCTTGGCGTCGGGTTGAGGCTCGGATTTAGCGTCCGGCTAGGCAACTGCCGTGTTCGTTGCCTCCGGCACGGAAGCATCAGCCTTGGCGCTGTCCGCCTTGACGCCAGGTCGCGGTTCGGATGCGGCGTCTGGCTTGGGTTCGGCAGTTTTGGCCTCGGCCGTCTTGGCGCCGTCCGGCTTAACCGCGTCTGTCTTGCGCTCGGCTTCGCCCTGCCGCTCGGGCGCAGCCGATTTCGTGGCGTCAAGACGGATAGGCGAGCAACTTCAACGGATCCGTCACGAGGAACCAGGCGAAGGCATAGCCCCAAACGAACCCAGCATACTTCCAGCCAAGCGGCGTCACGAGCCAGGCGCCATAGACCGATATGAGCGTCGCCACGGTCTGAGTGCCTATCACCGCAGCCAACAGTATCCACGCCGGGCGTGTGGACCACCACGGGCCGCGCGTACGCGTCTGGAAGATCGTCAGATGTCCAGCAACCGACAACATGAGGTACATCATCGTCTGGAGTTCTGGATGGCCGAGATGAAAAATGCGGTCGCCGAGGTAAAACAGTCCGAACGCGGCGATCGGGCCGACCAGACCCAGAACCGTCGCGATCCCAAGAACCAGTCGCATGTTCCATTGTTCGGGCTGGTTCCTATAGGTGACATTGTCATAGGCGATGGACAGGATCGCGCCATCGTTGAGCAGTGCCAGCATGACGATCATGATCGCCGTCAGCGGATGGAAGTTGAAGATGACGATCGCCAGCGTCATGAACAGGAGGACGCGTAGCGTCTCGGCGATGCGGTACATCGCATAGCTGTTCATCCGCTGAAAAATCTTCCGACTCTCCTTGATCGCATCGATGATCACCGACAACCCCGGCGCCACCAGCACGATAGACGCGGCTGCGCGCGCCGCGTCCGTCGCGCCGGAAACAGCAAAGCCGCAGTCGGCCTTCTTCAGCGCGGGGGCGTCATTAACCCCGTCGCCCGTCATGCCGACGATGTGGCCGTGCTTCTGCAGCACGTCGACGATATGGAACTTGTGTTCGGGGAACACCTGGGCGAAACCGTCGGCGTCTTCGATGGTCTTGGCCATCGCCGCCGTTTCCTCGGTCTTGGAGTCGCCGAGGGTGTTCGCGTCGAGGATGTTCGAACCCATCCCGAGCGTTTTGGCCATCTCGCGGGCGATGGCCAGGGCGTCGCCCGTCACCATCTTGATCTTCACTCCCATCACGGCCGCGGTCGCGATGGTGGATTTGGCGTCTACGCGAGGCGGGTCGAACAGCGGCAGGACGCCGAGAAGCCGCCACTTGCCGTCGCCATCCGCACGCGCCACGCCGAGCGCACGAAAGCCGCGCGCGGCGAAGTCGTCGACCGCCTTGTCGACGGCGGACTTCACCGCCGCCGCGTTCGCCGACAGCGCCAGGATGACTTGCGGCGCTCCCTTGGTCACTTTGAACGTTTTTCCGTCGGCGCCCTTCACCGTGGCCTCGGTGCGCTTGTGCACGGGATCGAACGGCGTGAAATGTGTGACCTGATAGGGCTTCAGCGCCTGTTTGTCCTTCAGGCCGCCCAGGACAGCGAGATCGATCGTGTCGTCGTTCGCCGCTTGCGAAGCCAACGCGCCGGCGAGGATGAGCTGATCGGCGGTGATCGCATCAAGGCAGAACGGATCGCCGAGCGTCAGCTTGTTCTGGGTGAGGGTTCCGGTCTTGTCGGCGCACAGCACGTCCGCGCCGGCCAGTTCCTCGATGGCGACCAGTTTGCTCACGATCGCCTGTTTCTTGGCGAGCAGACGGGCGCCGACCGCCATCGTCACCGACAAAACCGTCGGCATCGCCACGGGGATCGCCGCCACCGTCAGCACAAGGGCGAACTGCAACGTCGTGAGGATCGGATTGCCGCGATAGATGCCAAGTCCGATGATCACCGCCACCATGGCCACGGCCAGCATGATCAGGTAGTTGCCGATCTTCAGCACGGCTTTCTGGAAGTGGCTGACGGTGACCGCCGTCTCCACGAGTTCCGCCGTCTTGCCGAAGTAGGTCTTGCCGCCGGTCGCATAGACCAGCGCGTCGATTTCGCCACGACGAACGATCGAACCGGAGAATACGGCGTCGCCGGATTTGCGCGTGGCGGGCAAGGACTCCCCGGTCAGCGCCGACTGGTCTACGGATATCTCGTCGCCGTCCAGCAAGCGCGCATCGGCCGGCACGATGTCGCCCAGGCGCAAACGGATGGCGTCGCCGGGCACCAGTTCACGTGCCGCCGGGTCGACCCACTTCCCGTCGCGTTTCACCCTGGCCTTGATCGCCAGCGTCGCCTTCAGGGCGGCGATGGCGTTGCCTGCCTGATGTTCTTCCCAGAATCCAACCACGGCGTTGGCGAAAAGCAGAACGAGGATGATGCCAAAGTCAGGCCAGTGCCGGGCCGCCGCCGACAGGATCACCGCCGCTTCGATCATCCAGGGGATCGGACCCCAGAAGTAGGACAGGAACTTCAGAAGCTCATTGGTCTTCTTCTCCGCAATCTCGTTCGGCCCGTATTGGGTCAGCCGCTTTTGCGCCTCGGCCTGGGTCAGGCCATCCGGCGACGAGCCCAATTTTTTCTCGACTTCGGGTAGAGGCAGGGTCTGCAGATCGTCCTTCGCATCAGGCTTCGAATCAGCTTTGGATCCGGGAGCCTTGGGGTGATCCGCACGATCTTTCATGAACGAAGTTCCTTCGACCCTTGCCCCGCGTAAATTTGTGTATGCCGCGCGGGACGCTTGTCCTCATGCGCATGGCCTTCCGCCGCGCGCCGCCAAATCGAGTTCCCGTCAAGCGACACCGCTTTCTTCCTTCGGCTCGCGACCATCGTGGCGCCCTTATCCCGGAAAAAATCGACGGCTTCGTTTGTCGCCGACGCTATCGGCCCAAAATAACTGTGGCCTAGGCGGCTTAGCGAAAACAAACTCGGAATCTACCTACCTTACCTAGCCCGATCTATATGAGAGCGTTGCTTTCGACGTTGGGTCAGAACGCCGTACGCGCTCGACAAACGCGGAGCAGCGCGTCGCACACGTGGCCGGCCTCGCTGACGGAATATCTTTAAAGCCAACGCCACTGTGCCGTTCGCTTAGCTCGCGTGAACGAGAGGTTTCGAGGCCTTCGCCGCGTCCAAGCCTTGGTGCACATCCAGGCGAGAGGGGTTGGTTGCGGCGAGGATTGTCTTGGCGCGCGCCATTTCGTCCGCTGAGCCGCGCGCCATCACCAGAAAGTCATCGGCCTTAATGGCGGTCTCGTAGGCGAGCACGCTATCCTTGGGAATGCCGAGACTGTAGGGCGCTGCGCCGAGCGCGCTCAAGCCACCAACCACGATCGCGTTCTCGATGCCGGCGAGCACCACGGTGGCCAGATAGCCCAGCACCACGACGTGGCCTACAACGGGGATGGTCATGAACAGGCCGCCAAAAAGCAGGCCCCAAAAGCCGCCCCAGAATGCGCCGCGCGTGCCCCAAAACTTCACTCTGTCGCCTGATACGCCTTGGTCAACTCCTGAACAGCTGCTCTCGAGGCGTTGCCGCTTTCCGTTAGAGCCCGCCAACCCTTTCCATCTTGTCCTCGTTCAGGACGATGGGCGCCTAGCATTAGCCGTTGGCGTTGCCCCGGCGGCGCGTGGATAGGGTGGCGCAACTATGCCAGCAAAGTAGGCTCGGAATCTACCCACGGCCCAAAGGGGGTCCTAAGGGTTGGGATCCGCCTAAAACGAATCGGCTGGGCGCACGTGAGGTAAAAGGATCGAATTCGTTCGCAGTCGTGTCCACATGGGACGTCGTCCGCGGATCACGACCGAATATCCGGAGAGCGCTGGACACGATCAAGAACGCTCGACCCAGCGCCGAAGTTAAGAAGCACGAAGTCGCGAGAGCCAAAAAGGGATGCCCCCCAGAAATGCAAACCGACCGGCCACAGTGATCGACTGAATGGCGCGGTAGTGCGCGCGCCGTCCAAATATCGTGTGCCGTGGTGTCAACAGAGATATCCCGCCGCCGCTCGAGCTTAGGTAGGTAGTTTCCGAGTCTGGCGCTCCGACGCGCCAAGCCTTTCAAAGGTAGTCGCTGATCTCTCAGCACTTGGAAGGCACCCCTTATGAAGACGCACACTTTCCTCGCCGGCGCGACAGCGTTGGCTTTTGCGGCAGGCGCGGTCGCGCTGCCTTCGCTCGCCGACGCCGGTCAAACGCTCCATGGGGGCGGCGGACATGGCGGCGGAGGTTACCACGGCGGCGGACATCGCGGCGGTTATCGTGTCGGCGGCGCTTACCACGGCGGCGCCTACCATGGCGGCCGCGTGTATCGCGGCGGTGGTTACGGTTATGGCGGCGGTGGTTATGGCGGCGGCTACTACCTTACGCGGCGGCTGCGGACCCGCGCAGGTGGTTCTCGGGCTCTGCGGTCCCTACGGCTACTGAAGCCCGCTCCTTCGCGACGGTTGCGAGCCTGGGCAATGGACTGCTGCGTCCGTGTGAGAAGGATTTCGATCCGTGGGGGGCTTAGATCACGGCAAGCGCCTCGGAGAGAGCGAGATAGGGTCGCCCAGTTTTCCAAACGGACGTCCTGCTTCCAGAGTTCGAGTCGATCGGCGCGCCCATCCGCTTGCAATCGATTCAAGCCACAGCGAGACGGCACAGCTGCAAAGAGGCGGTGGCGATGCTTTCTCCAACGCGCGGTGAAAAATTCGCCGGCCCGGCATAGGAGCCCAACATGAAGATTGCGCAGATAGCTCCATTGATGGAGAGCGTTCCGCCCCGGCTATACGGAGGAACGGAACGCGTCGTCTCACATCTGTGCGAAGCGCTCGTGCAGGAGGGTCAGGATGTGACTCTATTTGCGAGTGGCGACTCGGTGACATCGGCGCGGCTCGTCGCCTGTACAAGGGAGGCGATACGCCTCAATTCCGCCGTTCAGGATTACGTGCCGCATTACATGATCATGCTCGATAAGCTACGCCGCAGTTCGCATCTTTTCGACATTCTGCATTTCCATATCGACGCCTTCCACATGCCTCTGTTCCGGGATATCGGTGCGAAAACCCTTACGACGCTGCACGGACGCCAGGATCTACCCGACTTGCTTCCTCTGTACCGAGCCTTCCCCGAAATGCCGCTCGTGTCGGTTTCACATGCGCAGCGCCAACCTATCGCCGAGGCGAACGTGGTGAAGACGATCCATCATGGATTGCCGCTCGACCTTCTCGCGCCGACCTACGATACCCATGGCGGCTATTTGGCCTTCCTAGGTCGCATTTCTCCCGACAAACGCCTTGATCGGGCAATCGCTATCGCTAACGCGTTGGGTCTGCCGCTAAGAATTGCCGCCAAAGTCGACAGAGTGGACGAGGCCTATTTTCGTGAGGTGATTACACCGTTGCTCGGCCGCCCAGGCATAGACTTCGTAGGAGAAATCAACGATTGCAACAAAGCAAAATTCCTCGGAGAGGCGCTCGCACTGCTCTTTCCAATCGATTGGCCTGAACCATTTGGACTCGTGATGATCGAAGCGATGGCGTGCGGAACGCCAGTTCTTGGATTTCGTTGCGGCTCGGTTCCAGAAATCATCGATGATCGTCTCACGGGGCGGATTGTGGCCACTGTGGACGAGGCAATCCGCGCGGCGCCCGAGGTGATCCGACTTGATCGGCGCGCGGTGCGGCGACGTTTCGAGGAACGCTTTTCGTCCCGACGCATGGCGAACGACTATCTCGAAGTCTATCGCAGCATAGGCAGAGACGCCAAGCTTGTCCCTCACCACGCCGCCTCGACGCTGGGGGCCAATATTATCTCTCTCCACAGAAAGAGCGGCGTGGAACATCATGCGAGTTGAGGCGTGGCCTCGAACTGGAGACGGTACCGGTCGATCTGAGTAAATTCCGACTCTACAGCTCGGACCACCCTGCCACTAACGATGCCAACGTGGCCATTCACCCTAAAGGATTCGAGTAGGGTCAAGGCCAAAGAAGTCTGAAATAGCGTGATGGCGCCGCGCAATATTCGGCTACGAATCTAAGCGCGCAATCCGATGGCTGGACGCACTTCGACTCCGACCTAGTTCTTCTTTCCCGACACCAACCGCATCCATAGGGCATTCGAGAGAGCGCATGTTGCAGATGAGCATTGAGGCGCCCCAACCCGACCGGACCGCGCTCTTCTTAGACGTGGACGGCACCCTTCTTGATCTCGCCGCGTCGCCGACGGCCGTGGTTGTTCCCCCCGGGCTCGTTGAATGCATCGCCAACATCGAGCGGGCGCTTGGTGGCGCGCTCGCTCTGATCAGCGGACGAACGCTTGGGGATCTCGATCAGTTGTTCTGGCCGCTGCGCCTACGAGCGAGTGGCGTTCATGGCGCCGAAATCCGATACGATCCGATGTGTCCCATCGTCATCGTCGACACTGCTGACGCCTTGCCTTCTCGGCTATGGCGTTCATTGAATGAAGCTCTCGCGGATTTTTCCGGCGCGTTCGCAGAGAACAAACGCTTCAGCTTCGCGGTGCACTACCGCAACGCGCCGGGCTGCGGCGCGGACCTGCGGGAGGTTCTGCGGCAGCTTGTAGCCGCCGAGGCGGGCGCCGAAGTAGAAATCATCGACGCGCGGCTTGCGTTCGAAATCAAAGGCCGAGGATTCGACAAGGGTTCAGCAATCAATCGATTTCTACGGCGCTCGCCGTTCGTCGGCCGTGTCCCAATCTTTATCGGCGACGATTGGACCGACGAGGCAGGTTTCGCGGCGGTCGTCCAGCGGCGTGGCGCTGCCTATTCAGTCGGTCAGTTTAGGCCTGGCGTCAACGGAGTGTTTTCTGAGCCGTCGATGGTTCGCGATTGGCTCGCCCGTTCGGCCGCGCAAATGGTGAACCCATGATCGATCAAGCGCGAAAGAAATTTCAAAATCTCGGGGGCAATTTCCCGCAAGCCTATTCGATTGCGGGGACCATCGACACCGCAACCCGTCCGTCGTCGAGTTGGGAGGAAGCATTGGGCCCGCGTCTAATCATCGTCTCAAACCGGGTTGCCGTACCTGAGCCGGGAAACAAACAAATGGTTGGGGGGCTCGTCGTCGCGGTGAAGGCGGCGCTCAGAAACCGCACAGGCGTGTGGTTTGGCTGGAGCGGCAAGATCGACGAGACGGAGACAGCGGAACCGCGCATCGTTCAGCGCAACCATATCGCATATGCCGTCATCGATCTGTCGAAAAATGATTTTGAAGAATATTACAAAGGACTGGCCAACCGGGTCCTGTGGCCCATCTTGCATTATCGAGTCGATTTGCAGGAATATTCGCGGGCTGACCTGTCAGGCTATATGCGTGTCAATCGCCAGTTCGCCGACAAGCTCGCCGCCTTCGTCAGAAGGGATGACGTCCTTTGGGTGCACGACTACCACCTGATGCCGTTGGCGCGTGAATTGCGTGCTCGCGGGCTTCTCAATCCGATCGGTTTCTTTTTGCACATTCCTTGTGCTCCGTTGGACATTTTGCGCACGTTGCCGCACCACGAAGAGATACTCGGCGCCCTTACATACTATGATCTTGTCGGCTTTCAGACCGAGAACGATCGCGATAATTTTGCCGCCTACATGTTGACGATACCGGGCGCCAAGGCTGGGCCCGGCCTAACCTTTGAAGTGGAGGGGCGTCAGACGCGCATTGGCGCCTTTCCGGTCAGCATCGAGACCGCCACTTACACGCGGCTTGCGCGCAATGC
Organism: uncultured Alphaproteobacteria bacterium; assembly: GCA_963820795.1. Lineage (GTDB taxonomy): Bacteria > Pseudomonadota > Alphaproteobacteria > Rhizobiales > Beijerinckiaceae > Roseiarcus. The sequence continues at coordinate 228,047 of CAWGBJ010000003.1, read as the reverse complement.
CGCACGTTCACCGTCCATCAAGCACCTACGGGAGAGCCTCAAAGGGCTCCGTCTCGTGCTCGGCGTCGACCGCCTCGACTATTCGAAAGGCATCATCCAACGCATCAATGCTTTCGATCATTTTCTCGAAGTCAATCCAGAGTGGCGTTCGCGGGTCACGCTATTGCAGATCACGCCAAAGACCAGGTCCGACATCAACGACTACGCCGCAATCGAAAATGAGTTGTCGACGCTCATCGGCAAGGTCAACGGCCGTTACGGCGAGGCTTCCTGGACGCCGATACGCTATGTCAACCGTTCCCATTCACGCGCCGCGCTCTCAGGCATCTATCGCGCGGCGGATGTCGCGCTGGTTACGCCGCTTCGTGACGGCATGAACCTTGTCGCCAAGGAATATGTCGCCGCCCAGAATGCGGAGGATCCAGGTGTGCTTATTCTTTCGCAATTTGCCGGAGCGGCCGCGGAACTCACCGGGGCGCTGATCGTCAATCCACACGAGAGCGAGGGCGTGGCCGCGGCGCTGAAACGCGCGTTGGAAATGCCTTTAGTCGAACGGCGCGAACGTCACGGTCCGATGTTGCAACATCTCTTGGTCCATAATGTCGAACTCTGGGCGGAAAGCTATCTTTCTGCGCTGGCCGAGGAACGGCAGCCTCCAAGCTTGATGACCGACTTTCGCGCATTCGTCATCCCGCCGAGGTCGCGGGTTGATGGGCGGCGTGCGACCGCAGGCGAAGGCAGACAAGCTTGAGCGCGTCGCGGCGCGGTTCGTGGCCTCGATTTTGCGACGCTGACGAACGGAAGCCACGCCCGACTTGCGGTTTCCGCTGCCGGCTTTGTTTCCGGTGGTCTCCATGCGCCCAGCCGTAACTCGGGACAACGCCATCTCGGCAGTGGGCTGGCCGGTGTCGAACTCATTCGCCCGACGCCGGCTGGGTTGAATTCGACCCCACCAACGGCATTGCCGCGAATAGAGAATGCATTCGCGTCGCGGCGGCGCGAGACGCTCGACACGCCAATCCTCTTCTCGGGTTGTATCTTGGCGACGCCGCGGTCGAAGAGGAAATCGTCGTGTCCGTCAATGTCCGACGTCTCCCCGAACAAGAACTCTCCCCTCATGTTTGCGATGAGCCGGAAACATCGCGTTTTCTCACTCGGCGCCGGCGTTCGCGCACGCAGTGCGCATTTGTTTCGGCCGCGCCCCGTGAGACTACGCCAGCGCGAGGATCGCCCAATGCTGCCGGGTGTGTCGTTACCAACCGGGGAAGTTACGGGCGTCTGCGCTCGTGGGCCCCGAGCGGTTCGACGGTGGCCAGCACGCGATTAGCCGTGCTGAACCTGCTCCTGGGTCGCCACGACAAAGCGCACGAGGTTGGCGACGCCGAAGGCTGTCGACATCGCGACGTCCGCGGCGTCGCGGCCGCGCCCCATGACGATGCGGCCGATGCGGGGATGGTTGTGACGCGCGTCTTTCGTGTACCAGCGTCCGGCTAGGAAGACCTCGAACCAGGCGCTGAAATCCATTGGATTGATATCGACTGGAACGCCGATGTCGCCGAGATAGCCGGTACAGTAGCGGGCGGGTATGTTCATGCAGCGGCAGAGCGCGATGGCGAGATGGGCGAAGTCGCGGCAGACGCCGATGCCTTCGTGCATGGAATCGCTGGCGCAGCGGGTCGAGCGCGCATCCGCGTAGCTGAAGCGGATTTTGGCGTGGACGAAATCGCAGATCGCCTGCACACACCGGGCGCCGCCGGACAGCTTTCCGAACTGCGACCAGGCGAAATCGGCGAGCTTGTCGCTGTCGCAATAGCGGCTCGAGACCAGGAACAAGAGCGCGTCGTCGGGGAGTTCGGCGATCGGCGTCGTCCTCACGTCGGGCGGTGTTTCGTCCAGCTCGCCCGAGTCCTGAATGACGAAGCGGTCGGAGAACGTGACGCGCCCCGCCGGAACTTCGACGCGGGTGACCCGATTGCCGAAAAGATCGAGATAGGAACGCATCGGCAGAGGGGGATCCGAGTCGATTCTGTCCGGGGTCAGCAGGTCCGCGTCCCGGGAAGGGTGGATGCTGAGCTGGAGGATCATCGGCGTCGCCGCCGGACATTCAAAGGCTACGTCGAAGCCCGCTTCGATCAGCATGGGCCGCTTCTCGAAGAGCCATGACCCCGACTATGCCTCGCCCTCGGCTTGGGGCCCCGCGGATGGGGGCGGTTGGGAACGTTTCGCGCCGGATTCGAGTCCGGCGGAAGGCCCGGGAGACTAGTGGGCGACCGATGGTCTCCGCTCGGCGCAAGCATTCGCAAGCCTCCAAAGTTCCGCATCGTCAACCGGATCGACGAAACGCGCGAGCGATCGAGAACCGGGGCCAGCGGCTAGGCGCCATATTCAGTCGGCTCCGACCGGACAAGCCTTTGACCTCGACGACGCCCTCGCGCTGCACGTCGTCGATCTGATCATTGGACGTAGTGATGGTGGTAGGGGCGATAAGCGTAGCCGCGATGATAGCGCCTGTGATTGGTGACCGAGTTTCCGATCGCCGCGCCCCCGACGCCGCCGACGACCGCGCCGACCGGACCGCCGACAACAGCTCCGGCGACCGCGCCGCCGACCGCGCCAGTGACCAAACCGTTTTCGTCGGCAAAAACAAATTGAGATGAGGCGAATATGAACGCCGCCGCCGAAAGACCAACAATTATTCTGGACATCGAGACCTCCTGGTATTCGGCGCAACCGCGCCGTCTCTTTCTACGAGTTAGTTCCCATCCCCCCGAACGGTAAGGATCGGATTCTACTCATCCCCCGCCTTTGGAGGGTGGGTATTTTCCGAGCCTATGACGGCGTCGATTTCTGGACCATGGTTCGCGTAGTCGGGCGGACGCGGAAAATCAGTCGCGGGTCGGGCCGAAAACTCTAAGGAGGCATGGCCGTGGACACGAATACATTATTGATCGTCCTCGTCGTGATATTCTTGTGCGGCGGGTTCGGCTTTTACGGGCGGGGACGTTGGTTCTGAACCGACGCGCTCAACCGACATGGACTGGATCTGACGAACGTTCGGCGGGTCCCAGCCCGCTACTCGGATCGGGGTGATTTGGCATCGTCGTTCGGCTTCGAACGGGGGCTGGGGTCCGTTGAAGAGGTGTGGTCGGTTCGGTTCCGTCTGGCTCCACCAGGACGTCCGCGCGGGCGGCGGCGGTTTCCAAGGCTCCGAAATCTCGCGACCTTATAAAGCGTTAGCAAGGCCGAGCACGATCTGCGACGGCCACTAGGCGGGTTTGTCCGGCCTCTTGCGCCGGAACGCGATGGCGAGTCTCTGGCCGCAAAATTCCGTTTCCCAAATGCGTGCGACGGTGGGTCTGGAAGTTCGGTCCGCTGTTCGCCCGAGAGCTTCGCCGTCGACGCCCGCGGCCAACGTCGCAATGGCATCTTGATGAGATGGCCGTAATGATCGTGGGCCGGCAGTTCTGGCTGTGGCGCGCGGTCGACGACGAAGGCGAGGTTCTCGACCTGCTGGTGCAACGGCGACGCGACAAGGCCGCGGCCGTGAAACTCATGCGCAATCTGCTCAAGAAACAAGGATTCGCACCCGATGTGCTGGTGACGGACAAGCTGCGCTCCTACGGCGCGGCAAGATCCGAAATGGGATTGTCGGCTCGGCACGAGCAAGGGTTGCGGAGGAACAATCGGGCCGAGAATTCGCATCAGCCGACGCGACGACGCGAGCGCAAGATGCAGCGTTTCAAATCGCCGGGATCAGCCCAGCGCCTCTTGTCTGTTCACGCCGCCGTCCACAACACTTTCAGCGTCCGCCGCCATCTCACATCCCGCCACACGCTCCGCGTCCTCAGAGACGAAGCTTTCCAGACGTGGCGGACCGCCACCGCGGCCTGAGGACGAGCTGGAGCTCCAATATTTGCGCGCGGCCAAGTTCTGTTCGTGTGACAGTGCCCTCCAAAGCGCTACGCAACCTTCCACGGAAACGGAGTTTTGCTCCCGGAGACCGGAGCGAGTACAGGCGCCGCAGGCCGAAAATCTCAGTCTCCTTGGGACCCCTTATGCAGTCCCCGTAGGTAAGTACCGGATATGTCGTGGATATTCAGAGAGACTTAAAATAGTGCGATATCAATCGGTTGGGTGGTGGAGCCAGACGGAATCGAACCGACGACCTCTTCAATGCCATTGAAGCGCTCTCCCAACTGAGCTATGGCCCCATTTTCCGAAAGTTGCGCCAGCGTCTTCGTTTGGGGAGAAGCGCCGAAGCCGCGCGGGCGGCGGTATAGACGCAAACCTTCGCCGGCCACAAGGGCCGCGGCGAAAAAAAGCGCCGGGGACCGCGCGGAGCCTGGCGTCAGGGCTCCTCGTCCGGCGCAATGTCGCCGTCGATCAGGTTCGTGACGTCGTCGTCGTCCTCCTCCGCCTCCTGGAGGAAGGCATCCTCCTCCGACTCGGGGCTCTCATCCTCGACGTCGATGTCGTCGACCGCGGTCTCCGCCACCTTTTCCTCACCCGCCTCGACTTCGTCGAGCGACACCACGTCCACTCCCGGGGGCGCGGCGAGCTCGGTCTCTTCCTCGTCTTCCTTCACCGGCACGCGGGTGCGGGCGGCGCCCTGGAAGACGGTCCCGCATTTCGGGCAGACGATCGGATCCTTGTTGAGATCGAAGAATTTGGCGCCGCAGTGCTGACACTGGCGCTTGGCTCCGAGTTCGGGTTTGGCCACGGTCGGTGTCCCCAATCCTTGACGTTTTAGCGGTCGGTTTTCGGAGCGCTCGGTTAGTCGGCTCCGATGCCGCTTGTCAATGCCGTTTCGCCGCCATCGACAGCGCTGCCTGACGAGTGGTAGGAGCGCCGCGCCGCGGCGGCGGCGAGACCCTCAGAATGCGAGCGCGCGCGTGTCCGTTCCCCTGCCGCATCCAACCAAAGCCGCTCCGCTCAGCGCCCAGCGCAGCCGGGGCTTGCGCGGGCGCTTCCGGCCGCCGGGCGACAAGTCGATCTCCCACCGCGCCTTCATCTTCGGCTTACTCGCCTGCGGCGAGACCGAAGTCGAGGGGCTGCTCGAGGGCGACGACGTCCTCGGGACCGGCAGGGCTTGCGCGGCGCTGGGCGCTTCGGTCGTGCGACTCGGCCCGGGCCGCTGGCGGATCCGCGGTCCGGGAATCGGCGCGTTGGCGCCGCCAGCCGGCACGCTCGATTTCGGCAACGCCGGCACCGGCTCGCGGCTGATGATGGGCGTCGTCGGCAGCCATGGCGTCACCGCGACCTTCGACGGCGACGCTTCGCTCAGGAAACGGCCGATGAGCCGCATTCTCGATCCCTTGCGCATCATGGGCGCAGAGGTCCTGTCCGAGGCCGCGGGCGGGCGCTGTCCCATCGTGCTCAAGGGCGTCCGCGATCCCGCGCCCATTCTCTATCGCACGCCGGTCGCCTCGGCGCAGATCAAGTCCGCGGTGCTGTTTGCCGGCCTCAACGCCCGCGGTACGACAACCGTGATCGAGGCGGAGGCCTCGCGCGATCATACCGAAAAAATGCTGGCGCATTTCGGCGCCGAGGTGAGCGTGAGCGTCGAAGGCCAAGGCCGGCGAATCGATCTCGTCGGCCGCCCGGAGCTCGCGCCGAAGCCGGTCGTCGTTCCGGCGGACCCCTCGTCGGCCGCATTTCCTGTCGTCGCGGCGCTGATCGCTGCCGATTCGGACATCGTCGTCGAGGGCGTGATGATGAACCCGCTGCGCTCGGGGCTCATCACCACCCTCCTCGAGATGGGGGCCGACATCGTCGTTCTCGACCGCCGCGCCGAGGGCGGCGAGGAGGTCGCCGACCTCAGGGTGCGGACGAGCGGGCTTCGCGGCGTCGACGTTCCGGCCTCGCGCGCCCCTTCGATGATCGACGAATACCCGGTGCTCGCGGTCGCCGCCGCTTTCGCTTCCGGGACCACGCGGATGCGGGGCCTGCACGAACTGAGGGTCAAGGAGAGCGACCGCCTGGCCGCGGTGGCGGCGGGTCTCGCCGCTGCCGGCGTCCCGCATGCAATCGAAGGCGACGACCTCGTGGTCGAGGGCGGAACGCCACGCGGCGGCGGCCTTGTCGCGACGCACATGGATCACCGGATCGCCATGAGCTTTCTCGTCATGGGGCTGGCGAGCCGCGAGCCGATGACGGTCGACGACGTCGCGATGATCGCCACCAGCTTTCCGGAATTTCGCCCGGCGATGGAGCGCCTCGGCGCGCGGTTCGAATAGCCTCAACCGGCAGTCGCGACCCACCGTCCTTCGCGATGCGAGCGCGCAATCGCGTCAATCACCCGCTCGATCTCGAGGCCCCGGTCGAAGTCGATCGTCCGCGACGGCTTACCGGCGATGCGGTTCAGAAGCTCGCGCGCCTCGATGACCTTCAGATCGTTGAAGCCCATCTGATGGCCCGGCGCGACGACGAAGCGCTCATAGGGCGGATGCCCGGGACCCATCAGCACCGTGGCGAAGCCCTGGTCCTCGGCGCGGCCGTCGGCGCGGTAGACGCCGACCTCGTTGAACCGCTCCTGGTCGAAGACGAGCGCGCCCCGGGTGCCGAAAATCTCAATCTTCAACCGGCCCTTGCGGCCCCAGGCGCAGCGGCTGACCTGGATTGTCGCCGAGACCCCGCCGCGTATCCGCAAGAGGGCGGCGGCGATGTCGTAATTCTCGACCGCCCTGCGTCGTCGGCCGTCGGGCCGGTCGGCATAGGGCTTGCGCATCTCGCCGAAGACCTCCTCGGGCAGTTCGAACAGCGTCGAAACCAGGCTCATCGGATGGACGGCGAAATCGTCGAGCGCGCCATGGCCGGCGCTCTTTTCGCTGCGCCAGGAGAACGGCGCCTCGGCGTCGGCCATGTAGTCCTCGTCCATCTCGATCCGGAAATGCGTCACCGGTCCGATCGCCCCCTCATCGATCAGTTTGCCGATATAGCGAACTGCCGGACTCTGGATGTAGTTGTAGCCGAGAATGGCGACCCTGCCGCTCGCCCGCGCCGCCGCCGCCATGCGCTCGGCTTCCGCCAGCGAAGGCGCCATCGGCTTTTCGCACCATAGGTGCTTCCCCGCCTCCAGCGCCGCGACCGCCATCGGCGCATGCCAGGCGTTCGGCGCGGTGATCGAGACGACGTCGACTTGCGGGTTGGCGATCAGCGCCTTCCAGTCGGCGGTCGCGGCCTCGAAGCCGAACTCGTCCGCCCGTTTGCGGGCGAGGCTTTCCTCGACCTCGCATAGCGCCACCCGCCGGATGGCCGGCGTGTCGCCGAAGACGGCGCGGACGCTCGTCCAGGCGAGCGCGTGGCACTTGCCCATGAAGCCCGTGCCGATCAATCCGACGCCGATGGTCTCCACGGGCCTCTCCTCCGCCGCCAAAACAAATATTTCACTCTCTACACAATTTGGAATATTCGTTCTATTCCTATTTCCGGAGAATACGGCCATCGCCGAAGTCCGGGACGGGGGATGCAATGGATAGCGACCTTACGGAGCCGCCGGACAGTTTCGAGGCGCTTAAGGGCCGGTTGATCGAGATCGAGCCGCAACTGCCGAAGCGGCTCAGGCAGGCGGCGACCTATGCGCTCGAACATCCGGACGAATTCGCTCTCGGCACCGCCTCGACCATCGCCCGCAGCGCCGATGTGCAAGCCTCGACCTTGGTGCGCTTCGCCCAGACCCTTCGGATTCGCCGGCTTCTCCGACCTGCAGGAAGTGTTTCGCTCGCATCTGCGCAACCGCTGGCCCGACTATTCCGAACGCCTCAAGGCGCTGCACGAGAAGGCGCGCGACAGCGGCGACCCGACGAGCCTGCTCATCGGCTTCGCCAACTCTGCGGCGGCCTCGATCGCCCGCCTGCGCGAGGGGATGCAGCGGCGCGATCTCGACCGGGCGATCGGCCTCCTCGCCCGCGCCGAGACGATCTATTGCCTCGGCCAGCGGCGTTCGTTCAGCGTCGCCCACTATCTGACCTATGCGCTGGCGCAGCTCGGCGTCCCGGCGCGCCTCATCGACAACGTCGGCGGCCTTGCGCCGGAACAGTTTGCCCGCGCCGGCGCCGGCGACGCGCTGATCGCCATCAGCTTCTCGCCCTATTCGCCGTTCACCCTCGACTTCGCCAAGCGCGCCAGGCGAAACGGCGTGCCGATCGTCGTCGTCACCGACAGCGCGCTGTCGCCGCTCGCCGGCCTCGCCGACGCCCGCTTCGAGATTGTCGAAAGCGACTTCGGCAAGTTTCGCTCGCTCGCCGCGACTTTCTGTCTCGCGATGACGCTCGCAGTCGCCGTGGCTGAGCAGCGGACGGGAACCGCAGGCGGTTAGCCCCGTCTAAAAAGCGCCTTCACCGACTGTTGACGGGCTCGCCTATATGAGGGGAGTTTGCGTCGGGGACGAAGAGATCATGGAAAGAATTTGGCTGAAGTCCTACCCCGAGGGCGTGCCGGCCGAGATCGACCCGGACGCCTACCGCTCGATCGGGGAATTCTTCGCCGCCAGCGTCGAGCAATATCGCGACCGGGACGCCTTCGTCAGCATGGGGCGAACGATGTCGTTCGGCGAGCTCGACCATCTGTCGCGCGCTTTCGCCGGCCACCTTCGCAATGTCGCCGCGCTTCCCGTCGGCGCGCGCATCGCCCTGATGATGCCGAACCTCCTGCAATATCCGGTCGCTCTTTTGGGCGCATTGCGAGCAGGGCTCGTTGTCGTCAATTGCAATCCGCTCTATTCGCCGCGCGAGCTCCATCGTCAGCTCGAGGATTCCGGCGCGGAAGCGATTGTCGTCCTCGAGAATTTCGCCCAGACGTTGGAGAACGCGATCGCCGGCACGAGCGTGCGCGTCGTCGTCGTCACCGGCGTCGGCGATCTGCTCAAACGCGGGCGCGGGATGATGGTGAATTTCGCCTTGCGCCATATTCGCCGCGCCGTTCCGCCCTGGCGCCTGCCTGAGGCGACGCCGTTCAACCGCGCCATCGCGCTGGGGTTGTCGGAGGCCGTGGAATTTCCCCCGGTGTCGCCGACCGATGTCGCGTTTCTCCAATATACCGGGGGGACGACGGGCGTGCCTAAGGGCGCGATGCTGACGCATCGCAACATGATCGCCAACCTGCAGCAAACACACGCCTGGCTCAAAAGCTCGATGGGATCGGCAAACGAACTCTTCGTCACGGCGCTGCCGCTCTATCACGTGTTCGCGCTGACGGTGAACTGCTTCGTGCCCCTGATGATCGGCGCGAACAATCTGCTGATCCCCAATCCGCGCGACGTCAGGGCCTTCGTCAAGGCAATGAGGCAGACGCCGTTCACCGTCATCACCGGCGTCAACACCCTGTTCAACATGCTGCTCAACGACCAGGAGTTCCTGAGGCTCGATTTCTCTCGCCTCGAGCTTGCGGTCGCCGGCGGAATGGCCCTGCAAAGGGCGGTCGCGGAGCGCTGGAAGGCGGCGACCGGCAAGCCCCTGATCGAAGGCTACGGCCTCACCGAGACCTCGCCGATCGCCGCCTGCAATCCGCTCACGGGCGAGGATTTCAACGGAACGATCGGCCTGCCGATGCCCTCGACCGACATCGCGATCCGCGACCGCGAGGGGCGGGAGCTGCCGCTTGGCGAGCCAGGCGAGCTCTGCATCAGGGGCCCGCAGGTGATGAGCGGCTACTGGAAGAAACCGGACGAGACGGCGAAGGTCATGACCGAAGACGGATTCCTGCGCACCGGCGACATCGCCCGGATGGATGCGTCCGGCTACCTCACCATCGTCGACCGGCAGAAGGACATGATCATCGTCTCGGGCTTCAACGTCTATCCGAACGAGATCGAGGACGTGGTGATGACCCACCCGGGCGTACAGGAGGTTGGCGCGGTCGGCGTGCCCGACCTCAAATCAGGCGAAGCCGTCAAGATCGTCGTCGTGCGCAAGGATGCGGCGCTGACCGAGATCGAACTGATCGCCCACTGCCGCAAATATCTGACCGGCTACAAGACGCCGCGCCATGTCGAGTTCCGCGATACGCTGCCGCGCACCCCCGTAGGCAAGATCCTGCGCCGCGACTTGCGCGAGGCGCCTCAACCACAAGGCGAAAAAGAGGAGGCGCGCTGAACGCGCAGCGCGCAAGGTGGACGATCTTGCGCATCGGCGTCGGGCGCCCATATCGCGATCGGAACAGAAGGAGAACCCCGGCCATCCCGCCGGAGTTAAGGCAGACGTGCAATCTGACGTGTTCGATCAGCCTGTCCTTGCAGGCTTGGCGCAGGCTGAGGCGATCATCGCCTCGACCGAGGAAAGTGCGCTGATCGCATCCATCGACCGAATCGAACTGTCGCCGTTCCGGTTCCACGGCTGGCTGGGGAAGCGTCTGACCGCTTCATTCGGCTGGCGGTACGACTTCGACACGCAAAGCGTCGGTCCGACCGATCCTATCCCGGATTGGCTATTGCCGCTGCGCAACAAAGCGGCCGGATTTGCAGGCCTGGCGCCGGACGACCTCGTGCAGGTCTCGGTGATCCGCTACGATCCGGGCGCCGGGATCGGCTGGCATCGTGACCGGCCGGTCTTCGGTCATGTCATCGGCGTTTCGCTGGGAGCGCAGGCGACCCTGCGGTTCCGACGACGCAGGCCGGGCGGCTTCGATCGGGCGTCGGCACGGCTTGCGCCCGGCTCGATCTACCATCTGCGCGGCGCGGCCCGGTACGAGTGGGAGCACAGCATCGCCGCGATGCAGGCTGTGCGCTGGTCGATCGTCTATCGCAGCGTGTCAAAGAAAGCCTGATCCGTCCCGGAACGGAAGCGGCGCCGGCCCGCCCCCACGGGTTGCCGCCGATGCTGGCGGGCGCCCGGCTTTTGCTCTAACGTCGCCAGCGCGTTCGGCGGCGGCGCCGCCAAGAAGCTTCGAAGGACGGAAACCCATGTACAAGCCAGGCCGGGCAGGGCTCGCCGCATTGATCGGCTTTGCTGCGCCGCTCGCCTGCGGGACGGCGGCTCTCGCCGATGCCCTCGATTCGAGTCTTAGCGGCGCCTGGACGACGTCGGCGCCGGATTGCGGCAAGCTTTTCCAAAGGCGTGGCGGCGCCCTGTTCTACCGTCAGCCGGTCGACAAGTTCGCGCAGGCGGCGATCATCGGGCCTCGGCAAATCGTGCTGCCGTCGAGCGTGTGCATGGTGCAGAGCGTCACGCACGTGAGCGGGGCGATCAAGATCAGCGCCGACTGCAGGGACTCGATCAGCTACACCCATCAGACCGTGCAGATCAAAGTCTCGTCCCCCGGCCAGATCGTCTACAGCCCGACCGGCGATCCCGCGCTCGACACCACCCTGGTCAAGTGCCGTCTTTGACGTGGGGGACGGGGTCACCCCGGAGGCGCAATTTCAGGTCGAAGACCGAGCTCCCCAACTCCTCTTCGCGCCGCCGGAGTTCAGGGACCTTGCTGGAGCGCCTCTTAAGGACAGGAGTCCCAGAAGCCCTGACGCTGGCTGGCGTCGGTATAATACCAGCAGAGGCCCGCAGAGGGCGCCGCGCCGGCCCAGGCCGCCGCGCTCGCCGCCGAGACGAAGCCGATCGCCGCGCCAGCCGCGATGGCCCCGCCCGCCGGCCAGCGGTACCAGCCCGGACGACCGGCCCAGACCGCGCCGCCGCGATAGCCATAGCCGCCGCGATAGCCGTAGGCAGCCCGGTTGACGTTGCGATTGACGTTCCTGTTGACGTTGCGATTGACGTTGCCGGCGTACGCTCCGCCCGGCCTGCGTACGCCGCCGTATGCGCCGCCGGCCCTGTGCATCCCGCCGTACGCGCCGCCGCGATGCATCCCGCCGTGCATTCCGCCGCCGCGATGCATTCCGCCTCCCGCCGTCGCGATGCATTCCGCCGCCGCCGTGACGCATTCCGCCTCCGCCTCCGCCGCGTCCGCCCCTGACCTGCGTGAAGAGGTCATCGTTGACATGGGTCGCGGGGTTCGCTCCCGTGAAGATCTCGATCGCTTCGGCCTGCGGCGCGATGAGGCTCGCGAGCGCGAGCGCAAACAGCGCGTTTTTGAAATGGCACTTCCAACTCATGGCTCTAACCCTCCTTCCGATTGTCTCGAATCGAGACAGAACACGCATTGATCTGCGTCAACGACAGGCGCCTGGCCGCCGCTTGACCAGAAAATGTCACGTTGCGCTCCCCGCAAGCACGGCGTCGATGGTGGGGAGCAGATCCGTTGCGATGGAACGTTTGAGGACAAATCCATTGGCTCCCGCTTCAATCGTCGCCAACTCCGCATTCTTTTCCTCGTGGACGCTGAGCGCGATCAGCTTCAGCCGCGGGAAATGGCTCCGGATTCGACGAATTAACCCCAGCCCATCTCCGCGCCGTAGCGAAAGATCAACCACCGCCAGAGCGACGTGGAGCTGACGCGCGCTCTCGAACAGCGAAACTTCATCCCCCACCGCCACAACCGCCTCGAACTCTGTCTCAAGCAGGCCACGTATGCCTTCCGCCAAGCCAAGATGCCGATCTGCCAAAAGCGCACAGCCTCTCTCTTTTGCAGGCATCTCTTCATGTCGCGTTCGCCGCCCGGGGGCGTCCTGACTCTTCGAGCGAACCTTGGACCCGGAACGCGTCAGCATGACCTCGAAGATTTACTAGCTCTCGGGATGAAAAATTACGAGGCGCGCTGATCGAGAGGTTGTAGTCAGCGACGCCCTTGGCGCCCTGCACTCATCCCCGATTCGCATGTTGCTTGACAGCAGCGCTGAGTTCTTGCGTAGTGGTGACGCTTATAGGTCCCGATGGTTAGGGACGAATATTGTGATTGCCCGAGTATCCGCGTGGGATGGGCGCGCAGCGCGTGGGTAGCAGCTACCCTCCTGGTTTTCGCCGCGGGGAACGCGACGGCTGCGGAGCCGAAACGAGTACTGTTGTTGCACTCATTCGGCTGGAATTTTCAAGCCGAGGATGTCTTCGGAGACTATCTGCGCACGGATTTGGCCGAGAAATCGCCTTATCCGCTAGACCGCTACGAGGTGGTGTTGGAGATCGCCCGCTTCAGCGACGGCGAGCGGGACGAAGCGTTCGCGGACTATTTGCGAGCCCTTTTCGCGACCCATCCCCCCGATCTGATCGTTACAATGGTAAGTCCTGCGGCGCGCTTCATTCAGCGCCATAGGCGAGATCTCTTTCCTTCGACGCCCGTTATTTTTGCTGCCCTCGACGCGAGGGCGATAAAAGACGCGACGCTCACCGCCAACGACACGATCGTCTCGGTTTCGATTGACCTCACCGCGATCATTGAAAACATCCTACAGACGTTGCCAAACACGACGACGCTCGCGGTCGTGATCGGCGATGCGCCGATCGAAAAATTCTGGGTCAACGAATTTCTTCAGGCGTTCCACCCGTTCGAGGGTCGGGTCAAGCCTGTTTTCATGAATGACTTGTCGTTCGGCGAGATCCAGAAGCGCGTCGCCGCCTTGCCATCTGCCTCCGCGATTTATTTCGGCGACCTCGTTGTCGATGCGCAGGGCATTCCCCATAGACAGGAGGAGGTTCTGGCCCAGCTGCACGCCGTGGCCAACGCGCCGATATTCGGACAGTACGATTATCAGCTGGGCGGCGGCATCGTTGGCGGGCCTCTCCTCTCTGTCCGCACTCTGAGTCGGAAGACCGCCGAGGTCGCCGCGCAGATCCTTGGGGGAGCGTCGCCCGGCGATATCAAGACCCCGCCACAGAAACTTGGGGAGCCTGAGTTTGACTGGCGGGAGTTGCGGCGATGGGGAATACGACAGGCGGATCTTCCACATGACAGCAGGATCAGCTTCAGGGAGCCGACGCTGTGGGAGCGCTACAAGTGGTACATTCTCGCAGTCATGGGTTTCTCCGGGCTTCAGGGGATCCTTATCATTGGTCTGCTGTTCAACCGGCTGCGGCTGCGGCGTGCGCATGCCCGGCTGCGGACAAGCGAGGAGGGCATGAGCCTGGCCGCGATCGCGGCCAAGCTGCGCTTCTGGGTTTGGGACATTGCGCGAGACGAGGTCCGGGCGAGCGGAAGCGACTGGAGTTCCGGAAACTGGCACTCGGCGCATCCCGTCCATTTTGATCAATTCATCGACATCGTGCATCCCGAGGACCGCGCGTCGCTATGGCAGGCAGTCCGCGGGGCGCTCGAAGGCGACGGCCAATACGAAACGGAATATCGAGTGAGGTGGCCGGATTCGACGGTGCATTGGATCGCCAGTCGGGGGCGGATTGAATTCGATCAGAATGGCAAGCCTAGTCAATTGCGTGCGATATCGATCGATATTACGGAACGTCGGCGCGCCGAAGACGAAGCTCGCGATCTGCACGGACGCCTGATCACCGCTCACGAGGATGAACGCGCCCGGTTGGCGCACGCGCTGCACGATGACGTTACCCAGCGGTTGGCTTTGCTCGCGATTGATGCGGGTCAGAAGGAGAAGGGACTGGGCGATACGATCGCCGGCCAGGCGATGCGTTTGATACGTCACGACCTGGTCCAACTCAGTGAGGACGTGCACGCGCTGTCCTACGCGCTGCATCCCGCTATCCTCGAAGATCTCGGATTGATCGAGGCGCTGAAGGCCGAGTGCGCGCGGTTCGGCGCCGTAGAGGGTATTCCAACGAGCTTCAAAGCTGCTGACGACGTCGGCCAGCCGACTTGGGCCCTGTCCCTTTGTCTGTACAGGGTCGCGCAGGAGGCGCTTCGCAACGTCGCGCGCCATGCAAGCGCCAGTTCGGTCGAGGTCGAGCTTCGCGCGGTCGGCGGCGGACTTGAGCTCGTCGTGCAGGACAACGGCGTTGGTTTCGATCCAACCCGAAAACAAGATCGGCCAAGCCTCGGGCTCGCCGGAATGAGACAACGCCTCTCGCTGGTCGACGGCGAACTCGTCATCGACAGTGCGCCTGGCGGTGGGACGAGCATTGTGGCTAGGGCGCCATTGAACGAGGAGGCGCGCCGTGACTCGTCCACGCGTGTTGCTGGCTGACGACCACCGAATGATGGCCGAAGGTCTCAAAGCGCTTCTCCCCGATGAGTTCGACCTCGTCGGGATTGTTGAGGATGGCCGCGCAATGATTGAGGCCGCAGAAAGGCTGCGGCCCGATGTGATCGTCGCCGACATCGCCATGCCAAACCTCAACGGGTTCGAGGCGTTGACACGGCTGAGGAAGTCCCACCCGAACGTCAAGGTCGTTTTCTTGACCATGCATCAGAACGCGGCATACGCGCGCCGCGCGCTGGACGCCGGCGCTTCCGGCTTCGTGGTCAAGCATTCTGCCCCAGAGGAATTGGTTGTGGCCATCCACGCAGCTCTGAAAGGGAAGATTTTCATCACCCCTTCCTTGACAAAGCAGGTGGTAGAACAAGCCGAGAGCGGCGCTCGAGGCGAAAACGAAGGCGCGAAGTCGCTCACATCACGCCAGAGAGAGATTCTGCAATTGCTTGCGGAGGGGCGTTCAGCGAAGGAGATTGCGAGCGATCTTGCGATTTCCGCGCGAACCGTCGAATTCCATAAGTACCAAATGATGGAGATGAACGGACTTCGCAGTAGTGCTGAACTCATTCATTTCGCGATCAAACATGGGATCGCGACGATCTGATTTGGTCACCGTCGCGGCGCGCCTTGATTTCCCCGCACGGGCAACCTCGTAATTTTTCAGGACATGGCCTCGTAATTCTACGAGGTCACATGCGGCCTCCTCTTACGTAGCGTCGCTATCGCTTGCCCATCCTCGTTACGCGCGCCATCGGAAATGGAACGCCTGAGCGAAAACGGCGGCGACTGACGCCGGTTCCTCAACCATGGTTCGCGGCATCGAAGAGATGGGAGGGGGTCGGATGGCATTGCTTCGCGTCAGCGCTCTTGTAAGCGGTGTACTGGGCTTGTGGCTTTATTCCGCGCCCTCCAACGCTGCTATCACCCACACAACTGCAAACCTCAATTTGCGGGCGGGCCCCTCCACGAGCCACAAGGTGAAGGCGGTCATTCCCGCTGGCGCGGCAATCGACATACACAGCTGCGGTCATACCTGGTGCTACATGGGGTGGGCGGGACACGAGGGTTACGTCCACTCGGATTATCTCGTGCACCACGTCACGGTCGTGGTCGCGCCGCTTGTCCATATTGTCCATGTCCACGAACATCACCCGTATCATCGTCACTACTCGCCTTAGCGTCGGTCTGGCGGGCTGGCCGCACGACGTCGGAGATCTGGCGGAGGATGCAGTCTGAGGAGCGGAGGCGGTAATAATTCCGATGCCACGTCAATCGGCAGGTGCGCCGGTGGTCCTGCGCGGTCAATTCAACCGAACTTTCGCCGTTGGATTGGCGGGCGCAACAATCGCCAGCCTCGGACTTTTCGCATTGTCACGGGCAGGCGAGATCGGGGATGACGGCCGCGCCAAACTCAAGGCGACGTCCGACTGCGTCGCCGGTCGACAACCGGTTGCCGGGATTTTCCGTTCGGACATTGAGGTGATCGCGTTCAACAATCGTGAGCGGCAAGGAGACTGGAAATGAACCAAAAAATCAAAGCGGAAATGATCTCGCGGCGAAAAGCGCTTTCTCTGCTCGGACTCGGGGCGGCATTAGCCATCACCCTATCGTCCGCGCTGAAGCCGTCGGAGGCCGAAGCACAGGAGGCCACCGGGACCGCGCCCGCGGCCGCGCCCGCTGAGGCCACCGGGACCCACGGAATGCAACGGCGGCAAGGGCGGCGCGCCCATCGCCATGAGCGACGCCATGGCCGCCATGAGCGACGCCACGAGCGACGAACGGGTGAGAAACCAGAAGCGACGGCGCCCGCCACAGCGACCCCACCGCAATAGCGGTCCGTCTGCTGTCAACGCCTGGCTGCGCGGTTCCAGCGGGCTATGCGATGGGCGAGACCACACGCGGGAAAGGTGGGAGGAAGCGAAAGTCCCGCGTTCAAGCGGGCGAACATCTGGTGATGGGCGAATTGCTGAGACGCGGATTCGATGCTGCAGCATTCGGATCGGGAGGATCATGTGGTGCTCGTTTGGGCGGGCAACTCGCCGGCAAAGGCCGTTCAAGTCAAGACCGTGCATTCGACGCCGTGGTACGTGCGCTGCGCGAGCTTTGCGAGACGTGCGGATCAGGTCACTGTGTACGTTCTTCTGGGAGCCGAGAGCATGAGGCCTGCTCGTTTCTTCGTGGCCAAAAACGGCGACCTCGTGTCTCAGTTTCGGCAGCCGCCGACTTCGAAGCCATTTGGCCTTATCGACGTTGAGGCGGTCAAAAAATACGAAGATAACTGGGATATCTTAAGGTAGTGAAGCGTGTTTTGTCATCAAACTGAAGGGAGAAGCGACATGAAGACGGCATTTTATGCGGTAGCGCTCGGCGCGGCGCTAATTCTCACGGCATCGACGGCGTCGGTTCAAGCGGAGGACCGAGATTGCACAGTCGATCTCAAGGCCATGTGCGCGGGTATTGCGCCCGGCGAGGGACACATTCGTGCGTGCATACAGGCGCACATGAGCGAACTCTCCGTGGGCTGCTCATCGAGGCTGGGGAAGGCTGCATGGGTTTTCTCGGAGTGCAAAGCGGACATCCGGCAATTCTGCCCCCAGGCCACATATGCCAACATTGCCGACTGTATGAGGCCGCATCTTGGCGAGACCAGCGACCAATGCAGGGGAGCGATGGCATTCATTGCCTCCCCGGCCGGCGATTAGCAACCAGCCGGGCGTCGGCTTGAGTCCGACGGGCTCCAAAGACCGATCTGACTCAGGCAAAACAGCCGGCGCGACAAGAAGCCCGGTCGCCCAAGTCGGGCGGCCCTTCGCTCGCTGAGTTTCGCTTGGGCGCAATTGAACTTCGACAGCGGCCAACCGAGAGGGCAGCACAATGATCCCATCCGGAGGAAAACCAATGTTGCGAACTCTCGGGCTGATCAGCAGCGTTGTTCTGCTGATTATCGTGAGCGTGCCAGTCCGGGCACAGACTGCAGAGGAGCAGGAACGCAGCTATCGCCGCGAGGCGATGGAGCAGGCGCTTCAGACGAAGGAGCGCTTCGACCTCTATGGCCTGCACTTCGATAGCGACAAGGCGACAATTCAGCCCGAGTCGAAATCGCTCCTTGACGACATCGCGACCGCGCTCAAGAACTTCCCGGACTGGCACTTGAGGATCGTCGGACACACGGATGCGACCGGCGATCCGGAGCACAACGTTCACCTGTCGCTGGATCGCGCGCTCGCCATCGAGGCTGCCCTCGTAGATCGGGGAGTCGACCCTCAAAGGCTGGTGACGGCGGGTCTCGGAGAGAGTCGGCCCATGACCAGCAACGCTACACCCGAGGGGCGCGCTCTCAACCGCAGGGTTGAACTCGACAGGGTCACGGACTCGGCTGAAGCGAGGAAATTGCTTAAGGCAATGTCGGACTTCCTGGCTGCGCAGAAAACCTTGTCGGTCGGCTTCGACACCGTTTTCGAAGTGGTCACGCCAACCGATCAGAAACTGGGCCTTGCAAGCTCGGGAACTGCAACCCTCGCCCGACCGGACAAGATTCGCGTTGCGCGGTCCGGCGGGTTTGCTGACTTCGAGATCCTCTATGACGGGAAGATGCTCACGTTTTTGGGAAAGAACGCCAATCTCTACACGCAGATAGCCGCGCCGGGCACCGTCGACCAAATGATCGACACCCTCCAGAACAAATACAACAGACCTATGCCGGGAGCCGATCTCTTGATGACCAACTCGTATGACGAACTGATGCAGGACGTCTACGATTCGAAGGATCTCGGCAGCGGCGTGATCAACGGAGTCGAGTGCGATACGCTCGCGTTTCGCAAAAACGACGTTGACTGGCAAATCTGGATCGCTCAGGGCGAGCGGCCGTATCCCTGCCGGTTTGTCATAACGTCCAAGCTGGCGAACGAAGACCCCCAATACACCATTCAATTCCGCGACTGGAAATTCGGCAATGATGTCGCGTCCGATGACTTCGCTTTCAAAAATACCTCAAACGCAAAACAGGTCGAGCTGAAGGACATCAAGGACAAGGTCGGCGACTTGCCTGATAACTTCACGATAGGAGGTTCGAAATGACAAAATCGAAGAAGTTTGGCCTCTCGATGAGCGTCGTGATGTTGGGCCTGACGGCGATGGAGGTTGGCGAACGGCTCTCGGTCCCTGGGGTAAGTGGTTACGTTACGACCGCTGAGGCGCGAGTCGGGCGCCCGCTGACGCCCGTCAGCGTCGCCGGCGTGGCGCGCAGGACGACGCGCCGCTGCGCGACCGGCGTGTATAATTGCTGAGGCGCCGGGCGCGCCCGTCATCTGCTCCGACGAGCCGCGCTGTCCCCGCCGGGTAGGCGTATCATACGTGGGAGCCCCACATGAAAATCCGCCGTCGGCGCGTCTTGGCGGTCGGCCTTGTCTTGGGCGCAACCGCCTTGCTCTCCTTGGACATCGAGGATGCCAAAACAAGTGGCTCCTACGGCTTTCTTTCCTCAGCGCACGCCCAGCCTCTCCGCAAATTGATCGCGCGATTGCGCGGCCAGACGCTACCTGAAGGAATCGACAAGGCGGAGGGTCGCATCGAGGCGACGCAGGTCGATGTGTCCTCGAAATATCCTGGCCAGCTTGCGGAAATTTCCGTAGGGGAGGGAACCAAGGTCACCATCGGTCAGGTGATCGGAAGAGTGTCGTCGCCGGAATTCGAGGCGCAGTTGCGGGCCGCGCAATCAGAGTTGCAATCCGCGCAGGACGGATTGGCGGGGGCCGAGTCCGAAATCGCCTCGCGGCGAAGCGCGCTCGAATTCGCCAAGTCCGATTTGGAGCGCGGACAGGCGCTCATGAAGTCCGGCTTCATTGCGAAGCAGGCATTCGAAGAGCGGCAGCGCAACTACGAGTCGGCGCAAGCAGCGGTCCAGAACATGACCGCCCGGCGGGATCAGGCGCAGAGCGCCATCAGGGCAGCGGAAGCCAAAGCCGAGCAAATAGAGTTCGATGATCCACGATCTCACGCTCGTGTCCCCACGGAACGGGCAGGTTCAGTATCAGATGGCGCGAAAAGGCGAGACCGTCGCGGCCGGCGAACCGATCGTGACGATTCTTGATCTCACGGACCTCTACATGGTCATTTTCCTTAACGCGGCTGACTCCGGCAGGCTTGGAATAGGGGACGAAGCCCGGGTCATCCTTGATGCGGTCCCCGACTATGTCATTCCCGCGGAAGTCAGCTTTGTCGCGTCCGACGCGCAATTCACGCCCAAGACCGTCGAAACAGAGTCCGAGCGCGAAAAGCTGATGTTCCGTGTCCAGCTCAGGGTCGATCGCCAGGTTCTGAAGACATACTACGGCAGGGTGGAGACCGGGTTGCGCGGCTCGGGATTCGTGCGCACGAGGCCAGATGCGAACTGGCCGCCCCAACTCGAAGTCAAGCTTCCGCCTGAGCCCGCTTCCCCGCCCATCGCGGAAGCGCCCGCCCCGGCGCCCGCAGAGCATGCTCCTGCTCTCGCGCCTGCTCCTACGCCGGCCGCGCAGACCGCCGCGCCTGCTCCTACGCCGGCCGCGCAGACCGCCGCGCCTGCCCCGGCCGCCGCGCCGCTCCGGCGCCCGCCGCGCAGCCGCCTACGCCAGCCCCCCCTCCTGCGGCCGTCACGCAGACGCCGACGGCTGCGCCCGCTCCTACGTCGATCGCGCGGGCGCCAGCTCCTGCTCCTACGCCCGCCCCGGAAGCGCCTGCTGCGGCGCCAATTGCAGAGGCGCCCGCGCCTTCGCCTCCGGCGGAGACAAACACGTCCGCGTCCGCCGAGCAGGAGCCTGCGGCCGAGTTCGCTCCGGAAAGCCTCAGGCAGTTGATTGGAGCTTGGGCTCCTTCCGAGGCCGACTGCGCCAGACTCTTCCAGCGACGCGGTAAAGCGTTGGCGTTCCGGCAGCCTATTGATAAATTTGCGCAAGCCGCGATCGTCGAGGCGCAGCGGATCAGGCTGCCTTCCGCTACTTGTCAAGTGGAGAGCGCGTCCAAAGAGGGCGGCGCGCTCAAACTGAACGCGGAATGTCAGGACTCCATCAGCTACACGTCACGGACTGTTCACGTCAAACTCAGATCCGATAGCGAAATGTTCTATAGCCCGACCGGCGATCCGGTGCTTGCCACCACTTTGATGAAATGCCCGCTCTGACTGTTGATTTCGAGGCTCCCCCTCAACCTTGATGGAAGGAGGCGCCGCTTGACGAACATCAATAGGCCCCTCGCGAGTTCGCTTTAGAAATGATTGAAAGCGTCCCCGCGTGAAAGATAGGTGAGCGGGTTTTCGCTGAGGCGCTCAGGCGGGCGAGGAGGCTTTATGGTCCAGGAAAAGTCCACGTCAGGCGCGGCCGCGCAATATTGGATGGACGCGTGGCAGCGCGGCGTGCTGTTCCTCGAGACTCTCAACGACCGGGGCAATATCCAGGTTGCGCAGGCGGCCAAGGAAGCGCCGCATGTGCTGAGCTTCCCCGCCGAAGTCGTGCTCGACGGCCGCAAGCTGGAGCGTCCGGTCAATTACGCGCTCGTGCGTATCGTCCCGCCGGCGGAGGTGACAATCGATCCGGCGAAGCCGCCGATCGTCGTGGTTGATCCGCGCGCGGGCCACGGGCCGGGAATCGGCGGCATGAAACCCGAGAGCGAAATCGGCGTGGCGCTCCGCGCCGGCCACTCGGTCTATTTCATCGGCTTCCTGCCGAAGCCGGTTCCGGGGCAGACGATCGAGGACGTGTGCCGCGCCGAGGCGGTCTTTCTCGAAGAGGTCGCAAAGCGACATCCCGAGGCCGAAGGCAAGCCGATCGTCATCGCCAATTGCCAGGCTGGCTGGCAGGTCATGATGACGGCGGCGGTCCGTCCCGAATTGGCCGGGGTGATCATGCTGGCCGGCACCCCGCTCTCCTATTGGGCCGGCGTTCGCGGCAAGAATCCGATGCGCTATCTTGGCGGGACGCTCGGCGGCACGTGGCTGACCGCGCTCGCCGGCGACATGGGCGCAGGGATTTTCGATGGCGCCGGCCTCGTCGCCAATTTCGAGTCGCTCAATCCCGCCAACACCTATTGGACCAAGCCCTACAACGTCTATTCCAAGGTCGATACGGAGACCGAGCGATTCCTCGAATTCGAAACCTGGTGGGGCAGCCCGGTGCTACTGAACGCAAGCGAGATGCAGTGGATCGCCGACAACCTGTTCGTTGGCAACAAGCTCGCAAGCGGCGAGATTCGCACCTCCGACGGCGTGCGCGTCGACCTGCGCAACATCAAGTCGCCGATCGTCTGCTTCTGTTCCTGGGGCGACGACATCACCCCGCCGCAGCAGGCGCTGGACTGGATTCTCGATCTCTACGACGACGCGGGCGAGATCGTCGCCAACGGACAGACGATCATCTATTCGCTGCATCAAAGCATTGGCCACCTCGGCATCTTCGTCTCGGGCAAAGTCGCGGCGAAGGAGCACAGGGAATTTGTCTCCTGCATGGAAATGATCGAGGCGACGCCGCCCGGCCTTTACGAGGCCGTCATCAGCGACGTCGGCGAGGATACGGCGAACCGCGAGCTCGTCGATAGCAAATATCTCTTCCGCCTCGAGCAGCGAACGCTCGATGACATCCGCGCCTTCGGCGTCAACAGCCCGGAGGACGACAAGCGCTTCGCGACGGTGGCGCGGCTGTCCGAGATCAATCTCGGCCTCTATCGAACCTTCACTGAACCCTGGGTTCGCGCCGCCGCCACGGAGCCGATGGCCGAGGCGATGCGCCGCTTGCACCCAAACCGGCTGCGCTTCGAGCTCTTTTCCGACCGGAACCCGTTCATGGCGGCGATCAAGCCGATGGCGAACCAGGTTCGCGCCAACCGGAAACCGGTCAGCGCCGAAAATCCGCTGCTCGCCGTGGAGAAGCAAGCCTCGTCGTGGATCACAGCCGGCCTGGAGAGCTGGGGCCAAATCCGCGACAGCATGACCGAGGCGTTCTTTCTGACGACCTACGGGTCGCCGCTCTTGCAGGCGATGGTCGGGCTCGGCGCGCAGAGCGACGGGGCGCCGCGGCAGGTCGAGCGCGATCTTTTGCGCGAGGCCGGTGCGGCCGAATTACGGTCGCGCCTCGACCGGAAGTTCGAGGAAGGCGGCGTCGAGGAAGCGGTGTTGCGCGCGCTGATCCATGTGCGAAGGCCAGATGGCGGTTTCGACGAGCGAGGCTATCGGATACTGAAAATCATCCGCGAGTCGCGCAAGTCGAACGAGCGCCTGAGCCTGCCGCAATTTCGGGAGATGCTTGGCGAGCAGCTCCAGCTCGTGCTGCTTGATGAGGAGCGCGCGCTCGCCGCGCTGCCGAAACTGCTGCCGACCGATCAAGCGGAAACCGCAACGGCGCTCGAGGTTCTGCGCCAGCTCGTCGGCGCGGCGGGCGCCTTGGACGCCGAAGGTCGGCGCCGGCTGGCGCGAGTCGAGAAGCTGTTCGGCGCATCGCCGGCGAAATCGAGGAAGGCCAATGGCTGACGCGCCGGGAGACGCCGCGACGACGCGTCACGAGAAATACGAGCAGCTCATCGAGGCCGCGCAGAAGCAGAGCGCGATCAAGGTCGCCGTTGTGCACCCCTGCGACGAAGTCTTCAATGCGCGGGGCGGCCGAGGCGATGCGGCTGCGGCTGATCGTGCCGATCCTGGTCGGTCCCATCGAAAGGATCCGCCAGACGGCCGAGGAGATCGGTTTCGACATTCGGAACGTGGAGCTCGTCGACGCCGAACACAGCCACGCTGCGGCCGAAAAGGCCGTAGAACTGGTGCGCGCGGCCGGAGCTGAAGCGCTGATGAAAGGCAGCCTTCACACGGATGAACTGATGGGCGCGGTTGTCTCGAAGACCGGCGGAATTCGCACGGAGCGCCGGATCAGCCATTGCTTTATCATGGACGTTCCGGGTCGCGCCGATGCGCTGATCATCACCGATGCTGCGGTCAACATCGCCCCTGATCTCGATGCGAAAGTCGACATCGTCCAGAACGCGATCGATCTCGCTCACGCGATGGGCCTGGATGAGGTTCGGGTGGCGATTTTAAGCGCGATGGAGACCGTGACGGCGAAGGTTCCCTCGACGGTCGAAGCGGCGGCCCTGTGCAAGATGGCCGACCGGGGCCAGATTACTGGCGCTCTGCTCGACGGGCCGCTCGCGCTCGACAACGCGATCAGCCCGGAGGCGGCGGCGATCAAGAAGATTGCGTCGCCGGTCGCAGGCCGGGCGAACATTCTCGTTGTTCCAGACCTCGAGGCCGGCAACATGCTCGCCAAGAGCCTCTCCTTCCTTGCGAATGCGGACGCTGCGGGCATCGTTCTTGGCGCGCGCGTGCCAATCATCCTCACAAGCCGCGCCGATTCCCTGCTCAGTCGCCTTGCCTCTTGCGCGGTCGCAGTCATGGTGGTTGCGGCGAGGCGCAGATCCGCGCGCGCCGCAATTCGCTGAAGGAAAAGGTCAATGGTCGACAGCGAGCTCAGGCCGGTTCTCACGGGACAAAAGGCGCTGGTGATCGGGGTGGCGAACGAGGATTCGATTGCCTACGGCTGCGCGAAGGCGTTTCGCGCCGTTGGTGCGGATCTCGCCATCACTTGGCTCAACGACAAGGCAAAACCCCATGTCGAGCCGCTTGCGCGCGAGCTCGGAGCCTCGATCACCGGAGCGGTGGATGTCGCCGTTCCAGGACAGTTGGAAGCCGTGTTCGATGAGATCCGGGGGAGGTGGGGCCGACTGGACATTCTCGTCCATTCGATCGCTTTCGCCCCTAAAGGCGATCTCCAGGGCGGACTTCTGAATTGTTCCGCGGAAGGTTTTGCGAAGGCGATGGATATCTCGTGTCACTCCTTCGTCAGAATGGCGAAACTCGCGGCGCCATTGATGACGCAGGGCGGAACGATGTTTGCGATGAGTTATTACGGCGCCAATCGAGTTGTCGCCAACTACAACGTCATGGGCCCGGTCAAGGCGGCATTGGAAGCGGCCTGCCGTTATTTGGCCTATGAGCTCGGCCCGCAGGGCATCCGCGTGCACGCGATTTCCCCAGGCCCGTTGAAGACGCGAGCGGCCTCCGGCCTGAAGGATTTCGAGATCATGCTGAGCGAGGCCGCTCACAAGGCGCCCCTCGGGGAACTCGTCGACATTATGGACGTCGGATTCGCCTGCGCCTATCTGGCGACGCCGCTCGCGCGGCGCATTACCGGCGGCGTCGTTTACGTCGACGGCGGCGCCAATCTTGTCGCCTAGTCGATATGCGGTTTGGGGCCGGGGTCTGGGGCGGGAAAAAATTCGAATGGTTCGATCGTCTGGGTTCGTCGCGACGCTTGCTGTTTTGCTGTGCTCTTCTCTTCCCGCGCCCGCCCAGACACTGCAGAAAGGCCCCGGCGCACAGCCTCGCGCCGGTCATCACTATATTATCCAGCCCCGCAGCTCCCGAGTGACGACCAGAGGGCGCCCACGAACAGGGCACATTCCGCAGGGAGCGGCCGGCCACAGCTACGCACATGGCGGCTTCACTCAGCCGACGCCCATTCACGGGACCTTCGCCGCGCCGCGCTGGTGGTAAGGACATTAGAGCCCGCGAGGTTTGCCTTTTTTGGGAGCAGCGCCAAGCATGCGCAAGACGAAGCCGGGACGCGAGCCGGCAAACGACGCCGCCGGTTCTCCAGCGGGGTACATCTCTGCCGACGAACGCCGGGTTGCAGGCAAGGCGCTGCGCGACGCCACCCCGCGCGTTGCGCACGGCGGCTGGAAACCGCCCAAAGACCGGCGGGATCCGATCGAGCTTCTGCACGAGTTCAAATGAAGGCCGGATACCAGAATTGATCCCGGTTCGCTTCGGGCGGATGGCGCAATCGCCTTTCGCCTTCTATCGCGGCTCGGCCGCGATCATGGCGGCCGATCTGGCCTCGACGCCGACAACCGGGCTTCGCGTACAGGCCTGCGGCGACGCCCATCTCATGAATTTCGGCGGTTTCGCCACGCCGGAGCGCAACATCTTCTTCGACATCAACGATTTCGACGAGACCCTGCCGGCGCCGTGGGAGTGGGACGTCAAGCGCCTGACGGCAAGCATCGTCATCGCCGCCCGGCATCTCGACCTGCCTGACAGCGAGGCGGCCAAGGCGGCGACCGACTTGGTGTGCTCCTACCGTGAGCGAATGGTCGACTACGCTTCGATGCGCGCGTTGGACGTCTGGTATGACCGCATCGATCTTGACCGCGTTCTCAAGGTCCTGCCGACCGGCGATGAGGTCGAGCGCGTCCGGCAAAGAATCGAACAGGCGCGCCGGAAAAGCCTGCCGGAAAGCCTGTTCCCCAAGCTGGTCGAGCATTACGGCTCGGCGCCAAGGATCAGGGACGAGCCGCCACTGATCTTCCACCCCACCGAGGCGCAGGCTCCGGGCGTCGCGTCGGGCTATGCCGACGCGCTGGAACGTTATCGTAAAACGTTGCCCGAGCACGTTCGGACGCTGTTCGATCGCTTCCACCTGTTCGACTTCGCGATCAAGGTCGTCGGCGTCGGCAGCGTCGGCACGTTCTGCGCCCTTGGACTGTTCATGGCGGCGGACAACGATCCGATTTTCCTCCAGGTCAAGGAAGCGCGGAAGTCGGTGCTCGAGCCCTATGCCGGCAAGTGCCTGCACAAGAACCAGGGTGAGCGGGTCGTGGTCGGCCAGCGGCTCATGCAGTCGGCAAGCGACATTTTCCTGGGCTGGACGCGAGGACTGAACGGCCGCGACTATTACTTCCGCCAGCTTCGCGACGCCAAGATCTCTGTCCTGCTGGAGGACTGGGACGTCGCGATGCTGCGGGAGTATGGCAAGCTTTGCGCCTGGGCGCTGGCTCGGGCGCACGCTCGATCCGGCGATCCCGCGATGATCGCCGGCTACATGGGCTCCAACACGACCTTCGATGACGCCGTGTGCGAGTTCGCGGTCGAATATGCCGACCAGAACCTTCGCGACCACCGCGCCTTCGTCAAAGCCATCCGGGAGGGCCGAATCGCGATCACGTCCGAGGATTGAGTGTCAGGGCTGGCGTGAGTTTTGGGTCATGAGGACGATCCCCGAGGGCGAGGCCAAAAAGAAGCGCAGGTCGCATGCTCCGGCAGGCCCGACAGGCGCGCGACGGGTGATCGACGAACTCTCCAGGCGCGGTTTCGATGCGCGGCTCGCCAACCGCCGCGCCAACAAATATGACATTCTTGTCGGACTGCATGGCTCGCCGACGGAGCCCGTAAATGTGAGGACCGTGCACGTAGCCCCATGGTATGTTCGCAGTTCGCACTTTGCTGGGGCTGTCGCAAATCAAGTCACGGTCTTTGTCCTCCTCGGCCACGAAAAAGATCGGAACCGCGCCCGTTTCTTCGTGACCAGGAACAGCAACTTGCGGACTGCGCTCCGTCAGCCGCCGGACTGGCGCGATTTTGCTCTCATCGATCTCGAATCAGTGGAGCAATACGAAGACAACTGGGATCTCCTGAAGCCGTAGCAGATTTCAACGACCCATTGCTATCCGCCCTTGTCGGGCCAGGCGCGTAGGCCGAAACGTTGTCAACAATCCGGGCGAAATGGCCAGCTTCCACTGGCCCGCAGTCAAGATTTTGCTTGCGTTTTTGGGTTAGTTAACTTAAGCAGCAAGTAAAACGTGGGCTCGATAGATCCGCGAGTTGGGAGGAAAGAGACGAGTGTTCAAGAAAAAACAAAATGAATTTGAGGCGCCGAGGTGGTGTCCCTTCTCGGCTGGCGGTGGGGTTCGTTGCGCTGACGGCTTCGGACGCTGAGGCGCATGTCAGGGCGTAATGCACGGCGCACCGGTCGCCACGAGAGGCGGCACACGAGCCGCGCAGGTCACACGATGTCCGCAGAGGGACCGCCAGCAAAATAGGAGAAGCGCCCGCTGGGATATCCAAGGTTGGGCATGAGTTTGTCATCCAGGTGAAAAGGGAGTGCGATTATGAAGACGGCGCTTTATGCGGTTGCGCTCGGCGCAGCGCTGGTTCTCACGGCCTCGACGGCATCGGTTAAGGCGGAGGACCGAGCGTGTACAGTCGATCTCAAGTCCGTGTGCGCCGGGATTGCGCCAGGCGGCGGGCACATTCATGCGTGCATAGAGGCGCATATCGGCGAACTTTCCGTCGGCTGCTCGTCAAGGCTGGCGAAGGCCGCATGGGTCGCCAAGGAGTGCCACGGGGACATTCAGCAGTTCTGCCCCCACGCCAAATATGGCGGCATCGCCAACTGCATGAAGCCGCATCTTGGCGAGGTCAGCGAACCATGCAAGAGCGCGATGGCTTTCATTGCATCCCCCGCCAGCGATCGGTAGGCGGGTCAGAACGGCGGGAGTAGAATCGAAGCTGTGTTCGGGGATTGATGTGTCGGCTCGCGCTGTCATGTCCTGTCGACGGAGCGGCGGGACAGGCCGATCCCCTGCCGGTCTTCCTGGCGCGCCATCCGCTGGTCCTCGAGGTCAAACGGCGAAGCCTCGATGAGATGGTCGAGGTGTTCGAGATAACGCCGCGCCGCCTGCGCCCGTTCTTCGCTGGGCAACGACTCCGACAGGCCGACGAGCGCGGACCGCATCCGCCGCAGCACCTGGACCGAACTCGCGCCGAACTGTCGGATCTCGTCGAACGCGAGCGTCAGATAGTCCTCCCAGGTCGGCGTCGGGAAGACCAGGCGAACAGCGCCGTTCTCGTCAGCGGCGGAGCCGGCGTCCAGTTCCGCCGCGCCGAGGCGGCGCAGGAGGTCCTCGAGCTGGTCGATGGTCTGGACCGCCGTCGTCGGGTCGTTGATCGCCGGCGACAATGCCTTGATGGCGATGTCGACAAGAAGCCGAATCGGATACTTTGGGTCCTGCTCGAAGGTCCGCTCGCGTCCGAGACGAACGGCCTTGAGGAGGGCCTCTTCCTGCAGCGGCGAACCGGCGCCATGAACTCGTAGAAGAACCGTCCCCTCGACCAGCGTGTCGCCGACCGCGCACGCCATGACGATCGTTCCGCCTGCCTGCCGCGCGAGCGCGACCAGAGAGGCGATGTCGAATCTGGCGATGGTGCGAGGCTTGCCGAAATACTTCACCGTCTGGGATGGGCGACCGTGTCGCGCGAACGTCGCCGCGGCTTCGGGAGCCCGCGGAGCGGCGGACGCATCGTCAAGGCGCCGGAACATCTCGCCGATCACCGCGCGCCCCCGATCGCCGACGAGATGAAGCACGTTGCCGATCTGAAGGTCGCCGAGGCGCTGCATCAACCGCGCAAACATGAGCATGCTGGCAATGATCATGATGCCCACGAGCGCCGTCGAAAACAGCGGGACCTTCGCCGCTCCGCCGCGGTCCACCCAGACGAGCGTGAACAGGGCATAGACGAAGGTCGCCGTGAACGCGCCCAGCGCATGAAACATCATGCGATCGCGCGCAAACCAGAGCACGAGCCGCGGCGAATAGGCGATGGCGCTGAATTGCACCATAACGAAGGCCATGGCGAACACGATCCCGGTCAACGCCATCATCCCCGACGCCGCGGCCGAAAGGTAGGCCTGCGCCGAGGACACGGACACGTCGAAGGCGTAGTCCGAAAAGTAGGCCCGCTCGAATCGAGGCAGAGCGAGCCCGCCGAGGACGGCTGCAATGACGTAGAACATCGGAATGAACCAGGGCTGCATCGCGGCCGGTCCCGTCTGTCGTGGCTTTGATCGTCGCCGGTTTCCCTGACGATGCTGGCTGTCTATGGGATTGGCGAGGCAAAGACGCAAGGATCGGGCATTCTCCGATCGCGCTCCGGGCGGCGTTTCGGTGCGGCGCCTACCCGGGTCAATGGGGCCACAGACGCGGCGCCGGCCGTTCGACGGAGAGGAGTGCGACATGACCGAGCAGAATGGCAGGCGAGAGGCCGCTATCAGGCGGCTGAGGGCGAAGCGCGGCTTCGCGATCCACGCGACGGTGTTTGTTCTCGTGAACATCCTGCTCGTGGCCATCTGGGCCTCGACCGGCAGAGGCTATTTCTGGCCGATTTGGCCATTCATCGGCTGGGGCGTCGGACTGGCGTTCCATGGGTGGAGCGTTTATTTTCAAAAGCCCATCACGGAAGAGGACATTCGCCGGGAAATGGAGAGGGGCGGCTAACGGATATTATTGGGCCAGCTGGTCGTTATATTCGCAAAATCAGAAAGATAGGGCGTCATCCTCACGCAACGCGTACGGCAGAGCCGCTACTGGCGGCTTCGTTTAGAAATTCTCGACGATCGCCCGCTGGCGCCGGACCCATGAAGCCGGTTTTCCGCTTCGCGCGCTCCTCCCGGCGCCTCCTGTTCATCGGCCTGACTGGGAGAATAATCTCCCTGTTCCGTCTTTCCCTTCCGCACGAGCAAATCCGCTGAACGAAATGAAAGACCATGGATTTGTGCAATCCCTCGAGGAGCGGCGGGAGCAATTCGGCCTGTTGGCAGGGAGTAACAGGGGAATGGCTTTTTTTCCGCGAACCGTTGGAATCGCCGACGGGCAAGATTTCCTCATCCGGTCCTCCGCTGCGACCGTTCAAATCGATCGCGTCACGGCTTGCCGACGCTGACCACCCGGAAGGTCAGCATCACCCCGTCCGGCTCACGCACCGACACATATTCGCCGACCTTGAAGGCGTGGTCGCCGAAGCGGTAGCCCTCCTCCTCCCCGGCCGCCGCGCCCTTCCACTCGAAGGTCCAGGTCGAGCCGCCGCGGCCGCCCGCGTGATGGACGAGGAGGCCCTGCAGCGTCGGTTCGTTGGCCCAGAACCGGTGGGCGAAGCACTCGCCGCGATGCGCCTTCCAGGCGTCGAGGTCGATGCGGCCCTCGTCGGTCAGCGGCGCGATGAAGTCGTAGCCGTGCCGGATCGACCCTTCGGGAAACTCCTTCGATCGCGCAGCGTTGAGCGTCACCTTGCGCAAGGGGGCGTGGTTCGGGGCGGCCATCGACGACGTCTCCTCATGCTTCGCCCGCCTTCCGACGGCGCCGTTCAATCGTTGACGCCAATATCGTGAGACCTTGGCGCGAACGCCAGCATGGACCCGGCGAATTCGGTGGACATTCGTGTGCGACCTATCGTCCGGCGGCGCGACGAAGGTCCTCGACGAAGCTCTTGAGCTCCTGATCGTCCGGCGCCAGCTTCAGGAGCCGCTCGGCATAGTCGAGCGCCGAGGCCAGGTCTCCCGCCTGCTGGCTGATCTGAACGAGCGCGGTCAGGATGTCGCGATTGTCCGGGTGGCGCGCGAGCGCCTCGGCCAGGCGCTGGCGGGCCTCGGCGCTCCTGCCCGTCGAATTGAGGGCGATGGCGTAGACATAGGCGTTGCGGGCGCTGTCGGGCTGAAGCTCCGTCGCCTGCTTCAGTTCGCCGAGCGCCGTCGTCGGTCTTCTTCAGCCGGATCAAGGCGAGGCCGAGCGCATAGTGGAGGCCGGCGTCGTTCGGCGAGGCGGCGAGGGCGGCGCGCAGCACGGCTTCGCCATCCCGATCGCGGCCGGTCTCGCGGTAGAGATCGGCGAGATTGACGGCCGCCGGGGCGAATTGCGGCGCAAGACCGAGCGCTGCCTTGTATTCGGCCTCGGCCGCCGCCTTTTGCCCGCGCCTGGCATAGAAGCTGCCGAGCGTCAGCCGCGCCTCCGGCCGGTCGGCGTTGAGCCGCTGCGCCGCGATGAATTCCTCCGCCGCGCGCTCGAAGTCGGCGCGGTTCGCCGGCGGCTGATCGGCGGCCGGAACCGCGGCGAGCAGGTCGGCGGCGCGGATCCGGACGCCCCGAACCGGATCGGCGAGCGCCGGCGCGGCGATCGGCCAGATCTGATCCGGCGGCGCGTTTTCGAGCATGTCGAGCGCGCCGATCCTGACCATCGGATCGGGATCGGCGAGGCTCGATCGGGCGAGACCGAGGTTGGACCGATCGAGGTCGGGCGCGAGCTCGGCGAGCAGGCCGGCGCGGGCGAAGCCCGGCGTCGACGGATCGGCCGCCGCCGCCTCGAGCAGGCTGCGGGCGCCGGCGCTCTCGCTCCAGGCGTCGTGGAAGGCCTCGGCATAGTGCTGGAAGCCCTTGCGGTCGGGTCCGTGCCAGCGCTGAACCGCGTCTGCCGCCCATTCCGCCGTCTTGTCCTTGTGGCAGTCGTTGCAGGCGTTCGGCGTCCCGAGCCTGACGGAGAGATCGGGCCGCGGAATGCGCAACGAGTGGTCGTGGCGCGGGTCGACGACCATGTAGGTGCGGGTCGGCATGTGGCAGGCGGGGCAGCCGAGCGGCGGATCGACGCCCTGGTGCTGTTCATGCGCTGCGACGGCGTATTTCTCCGCCGCGTGGCATTGCAGGCAGACCCCGTCGCCGGGCAGTTTCAGCCTGGAACTGTGCGGATCGTGGCAGTCGCTGCAGGTGACGCCCTTGGCGAACATCTTGCTCTGCTTGAACGAGCCGTAATTGTAGACTTCGTCCTCCATCTGCCCGTCGGCGAAATAGAGGCCGCGGGCGAGCGGCGAGACGACATGCGTGTCCGACAGCCATTGGCCGGGAACCCAATCTTCGGCGATCGTTCCGCGACGGGCGTGGCAGAGGCCGCAGGTCTCGACCTCCTTGCGCAATATCGCCGGCGGCGCGCCGCGTCTGGCGTTGCCGGTCGCGGCGTCGATCGTCCAGCCGCCGTTCTGGCGTTCGTCGAAACGGACGATCAGGCCTTTCGCGTCGCCGGACTTGCCGTCGCTGCGCCAGCCGGGATTTGCCTTCGCCCAGGCGACATGCGCCGAGCCCTGGCCGTGGCAGGTCTCGCAGCCGACGCTGATCTCGGCCCAGGTGGTGGCGAACGCGTTCCTGGCCGCGTCGTAGTTCTTGCGCACG
Organism: uncultured Alphaproteobacteria bacterium; assembly: GCA_963820795.1. GTDB lineage: Bacteria > Pseudomonadota > Alphaproteobacteria > Rhizobiales > Beijerinckiaceae > Roseiarcus. The sequence continues at coordinate 195,227 of CAWGBJ010000003.1, read as the reverse complement.
CCGGTCGAGTGGCACTCGGCGCACATGAAGTTCCAGTTCTGGTTGAGCTTGGTCCAGTGCAGGACGTCGTCGTGGCCGATCTTCTCGCTCGGATAGAGGCTGAAACCAGCGCTGGCCGCCCTTGTCCTTCGGCCGGCTGTCCCAGGCGATCGAGAGCGCCTGCAGGCGCCCGTCGGGGAATTCGATCAGATATTGCTGCAACGGGTAGACGCCGAAGGTGTACCTGATCTCGAACTCGGCGAGCTTGCCGTCCGGCCCGTCGGTCTCGACGAGAAACTTGCCGTCGCGGCGATAGAAACGCGACTTGACGCCGTAATTCTCGAAGCTCGCGTCGGCGAAGTCGCCGAGCACGGATTTGTCGGTCGCCTGAGCCATGGCGAGCTGATGGTGCGAGCCATCCCACAGCTTCGCCTCCGCCTGATGGCAGCCGGCGCAGACCGCGCTGCCGACGTAAGTCGGCGGAGGCGCCGCGTCAGCGGCGTGCGCGACGATCCCGCGACGTCCAAGACCTGACCCGAACCACGCGGCGGTCGACGCGAGGGCGACCACGACGCCGAGCCAAAAGGCCAGCGGGCGCAACCCCAAATGGCGATCCTTCCTGGCGGAATTGCTGTCGGGCTTTAAGCCCCGACGCTCAAAAGTCGCGGCTTATGGCGTCGGCGGCTCTGCCCGGTCAAGGCAGGCCGCGCCCTCACGTCCTCGCTGCGCGGCGCCGGACAAGTGCGCCGGGCTGCTCGAGGGAGCCGCCGGTCCAGGAACTTCCTTGGCGAAATGACGTTTGCCGCGGGGCGCCTCCGCGTCAATTCCGTAAAGCCGATCGTGAGCAAATGCAGAGAATTGAACATGTTGTCGTGCTCATGCTCGAGAACCGCTCCTTCGACAATCTGCTCGGGCAGCTCTATCCCAAAAGCGTTGATTTCGACGGCCTCGACCTGACCGAGAGCAATCCATGGCATAAGCCCGACGGCTCCGTTGAAGAGATCCGGGCCTGGAGCAGCGCAGGACCCGAGGCGCCCCGCCTGCCCGATCGCGATCCGGGCGAGTTCTTCGAAGATTTCAACATGCAGATCTTCGGATCGCCGGGCGCCGCGCAGGGCTGCCCGACCATGACCGGGTTCGTCGACAATTACATGCTGCAGCCGCCTCAGCCGCCGCGGTCGCCTCGGACGGGTCAGCCGCGGTCATCGACCTTGCGCGACCCTCCGGACCCCAAGGCCATCATGCACCAGTACACGCCGGCCCAAATGCCGGTCATAAGCAGTCTGGCCAGGGCTTTTGGCGTTTCCGACCGGTGGCATGCCTCGGCGCCTTGCGAGACCTGGCCGAACCGCTATTTCACCCACGCCGGAACGGCGGGAGGCTATGTCAACAACGAGCGCTCGCACTTTCCCTACCGCTGGCCGCGATTCCTACCGACCATTTTCCGACGCCTCGATTCCCGCGGCTACAGCTGGAGGATCTACTTCCATGACCTGCCGCAAGCCGCGACGCTGGTCGACCTGTGGCCGAAGATTCTGACCCGCTTCTGCCTGTACGAGGATGAATTCGAGCGCCATGCGACGAGCGGCAGGCTGCCGAACTACAGCTTCATCGAACCGCGCTATTATCCAAGCCGGTCGGCGCAGGCGATCCCCAACGACCAGCACCCGCCCCATCACCTTCGCTATGGCGAGCAGCTCATCGCCAGCGTCTACAATGCGGTTCGCGCCGCGCCGACCTGGGAGCGCACCCTGCTTGTCGTCACCTACGACGAACACGGCGGCTGCTTCGATCATGTGGCGCCGCCGGCGGCCGTCTCGCCCGGCGGCCCCTATCCTGACGGATTCAAGTTCGACCGCTACGGCGTCCGGGTTCCGGCCCTGATCATCTCGCCGTTCGTAAAGGCGGGCAGCGTCATCAGGCCGCCGACGGCGCCGGGCGGCGAGGCTCCGTATCCGTTCGATCACTGTTCCGATCCTGGCGACGTTGCACAGGCTCTTCGATCTTGGGCCGCCTCTGACGCCACGCGTCGCCGCAGCGCCGGATCTCCTGTCGGCGCTGACGCTGACAGCGCCGGAAAACAACGGGCCCGACTCGCTTGCCGCCGACACACGGCGAGCATCGATGGAGGAAATCGAAGCCTACGCACACAGCCCCCGCAACCGGCACCAGGCGAACCTTCGCAGTCCAGCGCACCTTCTGCCCGGGGCCGCTGCACATTTGGTGGGGCGAATCCGCGGGCTGGGAGCGCGGGCGCGGGCGGCGGCATATCGCACAGGGCAGCCGCAGGGTTGAGCGGGCGCTCCCTTCCCCCGCTGCGACGACTTCGCGGGGAAGGAGGAGCCAACTCACGCCTCGCGAAGCGCCGCGCGTATCCGCTCAACAACGATCGGCAACCCGCCGATGATGAGATCGTCCGGAAATCGCAAGATGCGAAATCCGGCGCGTCGAAACCAGGCGTCTCTCTCGGTGTCCCTGATCTTGGCTGTCGCCGTCTCGTGCGTGCGGCCATCGGCTTCGACGACGAGCTTTCGCGCAAGACAAACGAAGTCCGCGAAATAGGGTCCGATCGGCGTTTGCCTGCGAAAGCCGTGTCCGTCGATCTGATGATTGCGAACCGCGCGCCAAAGCATGGTCTCCGCTCTCGTCATGTTCTGACGCTGCGCCCGAGCGAACTTGCGCGTGGACTATCGGAAACAGGGCGGCTCGTCCATCTTGTCTACCTACCGCAAGCGCAACCCCTTCCCCAGCTTGCTGTCAGCTTGCTGGGGAAGGTGGCGCGAAGCGCCGGATGGGGTGTGGCCCGCCGCCGCCGACGGGAGACGCCTTGCAGGAACGGCGCCGCAAACCTCCATTGTCGCAGTCCTGCTTTCCACACCCCATCCGGCGCTCCGCGCCACCTTCCCCGACTTCGCGGGGAAGGGGGAGCGAACTTGTCTACCTACCGCAAGCGCGACCCCTTCCCCAGCTTGCTGGGGAAGGTGGCCCGAAGGGCCGGATGGGGTGTGGCCCGCCGCCACCGACGGGAGACGCCTGGCAGGAACGCCGCCGCAAACCTCCATTGTCGCAGTCTTGCTTCCACACCCCATCCCGCGCCTTCGGCGACACCCCCGGGTCTTCGTCCGGGGGGGCTCTTCGCCACTTCGTACGAAGAGCCCGCCACGACCACCAAATCGACTCGACCGCGTGAAGCGCCGGCCTGGGCGCGGACGAAACGTCAAGGGATGGGCGCGGAAAACTGGATCGACTACCATCGGCGCCTGGCACGGCGGGGGCAGGCGGCGGCGCGAGTTGCTAAGCACTATTCAATTTAGTTTGGCATCCCCTTATGATCGCGAGTCCGGCATCGCGAACTATTTTGGGACTGCCTTCGATGTAGGGAGCATCGAATGCGATATGCGTACCTATCGTTCCTATATCAGCGGTATTGTCAAGATACCAAGAATCAATCAGTCCCCTCCGGTGCACAATGAGATTCCGTTGCTGGAATATTCTCCAAAGCCGCTCATTCTTGAGTACAATATCTACCGAGTCATCCGCCAAGAGTAGTCGATAAACGTCACGAATCTTTTCAAGGGAATCTATCCGTATCGCAGCGCAAACCAAATCACCAATTTTTTCTGAAAGGTCAAAGCCGTTCGCCTCCAACGCTTCGATTAGGAGACGGCCTGAATAACGCGTCGCGATAAGGTCTCGCGTCTGCGATGCTGCGAAAGGTTGTCGGTCTGCTATTTAGAACGACCCGAAGCGCGTCACCAGCTACTATTTCAAGTGCACCCCAGCACATCACAATTGTCTGACGCAGCAATTCTTGCGCGGATAAGCGGAAATCGTCACGTCTCAAATGCTCTTTGAGCATATTCACCGTTGACCACGCGTGTCGAGTTATTACTTCTTGATCACGCATTTCCAAAGCAAATTCTTCATTTGCCTTTTCAAAGGCTATTCGATCTCGTGCAATTTTCTCGTCCTCGGTTTCCGGCGCAACGACGATTGGGACCTCGTGTATCCTCGCGGCGATAACTAGTTGATTAAATCTCTTGTCGAGCACAGCACTGTAAACCAGCTGGAATGGGATCACTGCAACCATAATTGCAGAACGTAAATTCGTTTGCAAAGCCAGCAGCGGTGCCAAAAGTAGCTCGGACGACCCCTTTACCTTACCGAACTCATCAAAGAACCCATGAGGTTCTCTAAAGAGGAAACTGTCTCGCGTTTGATCCAGCGTAAAGTCTGTCATCCGCCATCCAATATATAATCTCGTGTCGAGTGCCCGGCACTTGCATGACCATCCGCGCAAAGGTGCTACAATAGCGTGAATTCCGTCGGATGCGGCGCCCATTCGTTTTCACCGTGCTACCGCGAATGCTCGAACAGTCCCGTAAAAGTGACTTGCGGAGACCCGAACCGCAACGCCCTGGTTGAAATTAAACGCTGGAGCATCGCCACCCGCCACCTCTCCTTGCGCCCAAACCCACGAACCTTGCCCGATTGCTGAAAAGATCGGCTCTATGTGAGCCGGCCAATATCGCCCCGAAGTGAAATAACCGGAGCCGGCCACGAACTCCTTGTCAAATAGCGACCGAAGATCGCCGATCGTGGGCAAGGTCCATCGCTCGCCGCAAGCGCCTAAGTTTCGAGCCCACGATTGGGCCGCCATCCAGGTCATGTCAGCGTCAGGCCCGACGGACCATTCGAATCCCGTCCTGCCGTCGGCAATCGAACCGCAGTTCGTTCTCTTGTAGCGTGGCGAAGTGCTGGTGTTCCCGCTCGGCGCAGGGGTAACCGGCGGCAACCAGATCGGCGAGTTTGTTGGAGGTGTTTCCGGGGTTGGTCCGATAACTTCGCCCATCGATAGATTTAGGACATGGGAATTATTGTCTATCGACCAGGAAGGAAGACGAGAGAGAAAACTCTGGCCTAATAATGGGTCTCCTTCGATCGGGATCACGTTGGCGATCACATCCTTAATAACGCGATCGCCGACTTGAACCTCACGTAAGATGAATCGTTGGCTCTTGTGCTTAGTTCCATCAGCTGTAATAAATATTCCATCTCCAATAAAGTCGTTTTCCGTAACCGAACGACTCCTCAACAGTGTCATGAAAACATCCGCAGGAATTGCAACTTCAGATGCTCCACTATCTAAGACAAACGGAATGCTCACCGCTCGATTTATGCGAACAGGAACCATGTAGACGCCATGTTCCCGCTCGAGAGAAATTTGCTCAGCCGACGCGGGCTTTGGGCTCAGCACCAGCAGTAGCAAAAGGGCAAGGCAAACGCTTCTCATCGGATTGAGCCAATAACACAAGGCCGTAGCGTAAGAATGTTCACTAGTTCAGGATAAGCGCTTCCCTCTGATTGTCGATCGACCACGATTTGAAACGGCGCAGGAAGCTCTGGCCAAGCAGCAGGCCCCCCTCCACCGGCGCGATGCTGCCGGTCACGTCATTCAGCGTCCGGTCGCCGACCTTGAGCGAGCGGATCATGAACTGTTGCGATGGAACGCTTGACCCATCCGCCATTCGATATTTTTGCGTGCCGAGGAAATCCGCATCGGTGATCGTCCCGGTCCTCAGCAGCGTCATAACGACGTCGGCTGGAACACTGACATCGGAAGCGCCGCTATCGATCACGAATTTAAGCGTGATCTGATCGTTGATCCTCACCGGGACGACGAAAGTCCCGCTTTCGGGAACCATCGGCACGACGGTCGGTCCTGAGGTTACGCCAGGCTGCTCGGACGGCGGCTGCTTTGGCGGCGTGCTCGCCGAAGGAGCATTGTTTGGCTCGGCAGACGGTTGACGGCTCCCCAGCTCCGTCAGAGCGAGCGCCACCTCCTGGTCGCCCGGCTGTAGCCGGTCATAGGTCGCCAGGTCGTCGACGGCCGGCTGGGACTGGCCCATGAGCTTATAGGTCAAGCCGCGCTCCCGGTAGGCCGCAGTCCACTTCTGGTCCAGATCGAGCGCGTGGGAGAAGTCGGCGATTGCCTCGTCGAACTTTGATTGCGTCCGGAGGATTTTGCCCCTGTCGATAAAGAGGCCGCCGTCGTTTGGCGCCAATCGGATCGCCTGGTTGTAGTCAAGCACGGCAAGGTCGTACTTGCCCATGTCGTTGTAGACGTTCGCTCGGCCACGAAAAACGAACGAATAGGTCGGCGCCAATCGGATCGCTTCGTTGGCGTCCTTCAATGCGTCGTCGAGTCGCCCGCTTCGACGGTAGGCGTTCTGGCGGTTGTCGTAGAAGCCGGCAATATTCGGCTCATGCCTGATGACGAAGGTGAAGTCGTCGACAGCCTCGCCGAATCGGTCGGCGTCCATGAGGGCGAGACCCCGCGTATTGTGGGCGGTGACAAGCGCAGAAACGTTGCTCGATTGCGCAATGACGTTGGAACAATGCGCGATCTTGTCGGCCGCATCGGTCGAATTTCGGCACAGATGCAACTCGGCTGAAGGATCGCTCGGAGAATTCGTCGCTTCGAACGCTCCTGCCATCGAAGGCTGCGGCATCACGACGGGCGCGCCAGCCGCCCGATAGGCGTTGATCGCCTGAAGCTGGACTTGGCGTATGCAGCCCGTGTCGTACTGACAGGCCTGCCTCAGCCGCCAAAAGGGAATTCCAACTTGATCCGCGTAGCCAATCCCTCGCGTCGACTTGAGGTAGGCGTAGGCCGCCGCAATGATGTTGTCCAACTCCGACAGTTCCGGACTTCGGCAGATGGCGACTTCATCCGGAAGGCGAGCCCTGTTGCAGTCGAAGCTCGGGCTTTGCGCTGCAGCCGGATGCCAGCTGACGCAACTGAGCCCGCACGCCGAGACCGTACACAACAGAACACGAATACGCATTCCGCGACGCCCTCCAAGTCACGTCAGAGGTTTTCCCCTTTCTGCCCGCGCGTTGCAAATCGTCCTTTAGCGGAGGGCTCGGTCGCGATGGACGAGGAGCGCCTGATGACAGCGCACCGTAACACCGCCCTTTTCGAGCCGACCCCCAGCTTGCTGGGGAAGGTGGCCCGAAGGGCCGGATGGGGTGTGGCCCGCCGCCGCCGACGGGAGACGCCTTGCACGAACGCCGCCGCAAACCTCGATTGTCGCAGTCCTGCCTTCCACACCCCATCCGGCGCTCCGCGCCACCTTCCCCGACTTCGCGACCCGCTGCGCGAAAAGTGGCGCCAAGCGCCGATGAGGGGATCGCGTCAAGCCGGTGGCTGCGTGCGTCGAGCTGCGACAGGTGACGCATGACAGGAAATTTTGCGTCGACGGAACTGGCCGTGGCGTTGAAACGCGCCGCAATGGATCATTGAGCGGATCGTGGCCAAGCCGTCGCGCTCCGCGCGAGCTTCCCCTCATCTAGCGCCCCTTTGCTCCCTTTGTCCCGCAAGATCGCGCGGGAGAAGGTGAGGTTGCACAGCGGCTGCGTCTCGCGCAGACTTCGAGTCGCGCGACGGTCGCCCCGAGCGGGGACACGAGGGCAGGGACTTGCGGCATCTTATCCGGTTCGTTCGACGCCTGCTGGTTTTTGGGCTCGGCATCCTCGCCGTCTGGTTCATCGTTTTCGTCGTCTTCCGCGTCACCGATCGCCGGCTGCCGTGGATTCTCGCCCTGAGCGCCACCTATGCGCTCGCTGCTTACGTCATCCTGCCACGCATCGTGCGCATGAGCCTCAAGATCCTGCAGCGGAAAAGCGTGCCGAGCTTCACCCTCACCGGCGACGGCCTGCCGGGCGATCCGGTCAATCTCGTGCTGATCGGGGAATTCGCGAAGCTCCGCGCCGCCTTCGCCGCCGCCGGCTGGACGGAGGCGGATGGCCTCGGCTTGCGGAGTTCGTGGAAGATGGCGGTCGCCTTCGTCCTCAACCGGCCGTACCCGAGCGCCCCGTTCAGCACCCTCTATCTTTTCGGCCGCGGACAGGACATCGGCTTTGAGAAGGCGATCGACGCCAGCCCGCGCAAGCGCCACCACATCCGTTTCTGGGCCTTGAGCCTCGAGCGCGCCGGCGAGACGCTGAACACGCCCGAATTCTGGCTCAACACGGATCGGCCGCCGCTCGACCAGCCGGCGCTCTGGGTCGGGGCGGGCACGCGGGACACCGGCTTTTCGCTGACCCGCTTCACCTTCCAGATCACTCACGCTACCGACGACGACACGAACGCCGAGCGCGATTTCATCGTCAGCGCACTCCGGGATCTTCGCCTGATCGGCGAGGTCCGGTGGCATCAGGAGGGCGAGCGCCTCAAGACCGGGCGCGTCAACCACTATGTCGTCGACCACGAGGTCGCGGCGGCGATGCTGGCGTGAACAGGGAAAGGAGCGCGAGACGGCCCGCTCCTCCCTTCAAGAAGCGCTGAGCTGAGAAGACGGCGGCAGTGTTTTTTCTCCCCGCGTGCGGGATAAAGCATTGCGCGCCAAGCTCTTCTGGGTGTGTCAACCCCGGCAAACGGAGTCGCTCATGCCTTTTGGAGCGGATGCATAGCGGGAGGGATTTGTCGGGATTTAGAAAGCTTAATTCGCACCGGCAGCCGGGCGGCGATACGAAAAGCGCCAGCTGCCGGAGAAAAGCATGAAACCCGCCACAGTCCTTCTGCTCGCGTGCGTGGCGTTTGCGGCGCCCGCGATCGCCCAAGCCCAGACGGCTGGATCGACGCTCATCGGCGTTGCCGCGGCGGAATTGCGGGTGGTCGCGACCGGGTGGAGCGCCAGGCGTCAGGTGCTCGGCCGTCCTGTCTACAACGACCAGGCCAAGCCCGAGCGTATCGGAAAGATCGACGACATCATCATCGCGCCCGACAAGGCGATATCCTATGTCATCATCAACGCCGGCGGCTTCATCGGCGCGTTCAAGCACGATGTCGCTGTCCCTGTCTCCCAGTTGAAGGAAGTCGGAAACAAACTTGTCCTGCCGGGAGCCACAAAGGAGGCGCTAAAGGCGAGCCCCTCTTTCGAATATGCCTCGCACTGACAAAGGCGGAAGATTGGCAGAGAGCGCCGTTCAAACCCGCGAGAGCGCATTGCGCGCCGTGCTCTCCAGGGATCGTCGATTCAGCGGCGCACATCGACTCGAGAGGCGAATCCCATGACTTCCGTCAATTCCGAACTGACCGACCTGCACCGCGGCGTGAAGACCGCGCTCAACGCGCATTGGGGGCTCCTCATGTTCGAGGGCGTCGCCCTGATCGTTCTCGGCGTCCTCGCCATTGCGGCGCCGTTTTTCGCTACCCTGGCCGTCGAAATTTTCATTGGTTGGCTGTTCCTGATTGCTGGCATCGTCGGACTTGTCGCGATGTTTTACGCCGATGATATTCCGGCTTTTCTTTGGACCCTGGTCACCGCGGCCCTGTCGCTCTGTCTCGGCGTGCTGCTGCTCTATAAGCCCGGCGCCGGCGCCGTTACGCTGACGCTGGCGCTGACGGCGTTTTTCGCCGCCGAGGGCGTCTTCCAGACTGTGACGTCGATTGCCTATCGTAAAGCGCTGCCTGACGCGTGGGGCTGGCTGTTGGCGAGCGGCGTCTGCGATCTGATCCTGGTGGCGATCATCGTCTACAGCTGGCCGCTGAGCGCCGCATGGACGCTCGGTCTGCTGGCGGGCGTGAATCTTCTGACCTCAGGCTGGGCGATCGTCATGGTCGCGTTCGCCGCGCGCGATGCGGTGAAATCTGTCGCAGCGGCCTTCAGCTGAAGCTTGCACCCGCGGCTCGTCGATAAGCGCTGGCCTCGATCCGCTCGTGCGGCGGCCCGAGGCCTCGCTCTTCTCGACGACGATCGACTCCAACCGGCGCGCACCCGTGAAAGTATCCGCTAGTCCCAGCGGCCCACGCGATGCACGGTCACCGTCTCGATTCTCCCGTGCGGCGGACCGACCCAGCCGGACATCACCCAGCTCGTCAGGCTGACGATGATCGAGGCGAGGATCGCCGACCAGAGGCCGTCGACGACGAAGCCGGGCAGGAAATAGGAGACGAGCTCGATCATCAGCCCGTTGATGACGAGCAGGAAGAGCCCGAGGGTCAGGAGCGTGATCGGCAGGGTAAGGAGGATGAGGATCGGCCGCACGATCGCATTGACGATGCCGAGCAGGAGCGCCGCGGCGATCAGGCTCTCGGTCGAGGAGATGTGGACGCCGGGCACGATCTTCGAGGCGAGCCAGAGCCCGATCGCCACCACCGCCGCACGAATGAGAAATCCTGCCATGACTGCACCTGCCTTTGGCCGGAATCTAGGAACGGGCAGGGCGAATCGCCAGAGGCGGGCTTGCCTGGGCTGCGGCAGTCGGGGTTAAATCGGCGTCATCATCCCGAGTGTCGAGGAGGCCCTCCATGTCCGACATCGAGTCCGCCCGTCCCGTCGCCGTCGTCGCCGCGGAGGCAGCGCCGCGGCCGAAGTCGACGAATTATCCCGAGCCTTACGCGGCCCGGGTCGAAGGCCGCATCAAGCGCCCGCTCGGCGACCTCTTCGGCCTGACGATTTTCGGCGTCAACCTGACGACGCTGAAACCCGGCGCCGTCTCGGCGCTGCGCCACAAGCACACGAAGCAGGACGAGTTCGTCTATATCGTCGAGGGGACGCCGACGCTCGTCACCGACGCCGGGCGCACGCCGATGAAGCCGGGCATGTGCGCCGGGTTCAAGGCCGCGGGCGAGGCGCATCACCTCGTCAACGAGACGGACCGGGATGTCCTCTATCTCGAAGTCGGCGACCGCACGCCGGGCGACACCGCGATTTACCCCGACGACGATCTCACGCTCGCCGACGTTGGCGGCAGGCGGCGTTACGCCCACAAGGACGGAACGCCTTACTAAAGCGGCGACGACGGAAGAGCGCGGGCGCGATCAGGCCGGCTTGATGTTGGCGTTGCGATGGAGAACGTTGTCTGGATCCCACTCCGCTTGATCCGGGCCGGACGGGCGTATTTCTCGGCCCCATAGGACACCTTGACGCGGTCCTCGTCGCCGGGCCAAGAACGAAATAAGAACAAACCATTGTACTACTGATGTTTATGTGCCGATGTTGATAAAATTGATGAGCCTCGTCGCCCAGCGACGGCGTCCGATTCCCGGACGCCTGCCAATACCCTGTTTGCCCCTCGCACAGGGAAATGAATTTCCCTGTTCCGCTCCTCGCGCTCGAAGCGAGCCTCTCTGCGGAACAGGTTGAATTGACCTCCTTTTCATGGCTCGAGGCGCTCCGGAATGACGCCCTTTTGGTGTTACGCAGGGAATAACAGGCCGGCCGGCGCTAGGGCGCCCGAACCAACCCGCCCGCCTACTGCGCCAGGCTCGCGATGTAAGCCCCAAGATCCTTGGCTTCGTCGCGGCCAAGCTGCATGTCGGGCATCTTCGGGTGAGGGTCCATCAGGAACTTCGCGATCTTGTCGGCGCTGAATCCCGGCATTCTGGCGACCGTGGCAAAGGTTGGCGCGTTGTCGGCGCCATGCGTCTGGTCGGGCGAGACGATGTGGCACGCGGCGCACCAGCGCTTCGCCAGTTGCTCGCCGTGTGCGGCGTCGGCAGGCGCCGCGGCCGCATTCGAAAGCGCGTAGGACAGAACGAGAGCCAGCGCCGCCATGCGAGCGCCAACTGCGGCGGCGCGGGAACGGGATCGGCAGCAAAGAGCATTGGTCATGGCTCAAACCCCCGATCGGCGCACAGGCGCGGGAGACGATGATCGGCGCAGGATAGGCCGCCGCCGCCCGCCGGACAAAGCGGCGAAGCGTCGCGCCCCGAAGCGAGCCTCGACCCCCCCAACGAAAAGGGCGGCCCAGGGGCCGCCCTTGCTCCAGCCGAGGCGAAAGCCTCAGTAGGAATAGTACATGTCGTACTCGACCGGGTGCGGCGTCATCTCGAAACGCTGCACCTCGGCCGTCTTCAGCTCGATGTAGCTGTCGATGAAATCGTCGTCGAACACGTCGCCCGCCTTGAGGAAGGCGCGGTCCCTGTCGAGGTTGCCGAGCGCCTCGCGCAAGGAGCCGCAGACGGTCGGGATCTTCTTAAGTTCCTTCGGCGGCAGATCGTAGAGGTCCTTGTCCACCGCCGAGCCCGGATCGACCTTGTTGATGATGCCGTCGAGGCCGGCCATCAGCATGGCGGAGAAGGCGAGGTACGGATTGGCCGTCGGGTCGGGGAAACGAACCTCGACACGCTTGGCCTTCGGGTTGGCCGTCCAGGGGATTCTGCAGGAGGCCGAGCGGTTGCGCACCGAATAGGCGAGCAGCACCGGCGCCTCGAAGCCCGGGACCAGCCGCTTGTAGCTGTTGGTCGTGGGGTTGGTGAAGCCGTTGAGCGCCTTGGCGTGCTTGATGATGCCGCCGATATACCACAGGCACTCCTGGCTGAGGTCGGCGTAGAGATTGCCCGCCATCACCGGCTTGCCGGCCTTCCAGATCGACTGGTGGACGTGCATGCCCGAGCCGTTGTCGCCGTAGATCGGCTTCGGCATGAAGGTGGCGGTCTTGCCGTAGCTCTGGGCCACCATGTGGATGCAGTATTTGTAGATCTGCAGGTTGTCGGCCATCGTCGTCAGCGGGCCGAACTTGAGGCCGAGCTCGTGCTGGGCGGAAGCGACCTCGTGGTGGTGCTTCTCGACCACCGCGCCCATCTGCGCCATCGCCGCGAGCATCTCGCCGCGCATGTCCTGTGCCGAATCCTGGGGCGGCACGGGGAAATATCCGCCCTTGGTGCGCACGCGGTGACCGAGGTTGCCGCCCTCGTAGGGCGTGTCCGAGTTGGTCGGCAATTCCATCGAATCGACCTGGAAGCCGGTGTTGTACGGTTCGGCGGCGAAGCGCACATCGTCGAAAACGAAGAATTCGGCCTCCGGGCCGAAGAACGCGGTATCGCCGATGCCGGTCGATTTCAGGTAGGCCTCGGCCTTCTTGGCGACGCCGCGCGGATCGCGGTTGTAGGGCTGGCCGCTGGCGGGATCGAGAACGTCGCAGTTCATGACCATGGTCGAAGCGGCGAAAAACGGGTCCATGCACGCTGAGGTCGGATCGGGCATCAGCGTCATGTCGGATTCGTTGATCGCCCTCCAGCCGGCAATCGAGGAGCCGTCGAACATCAGGCCGTCGGCGAAAGCCTCCTCGTCGACGAGGGTATGGTCGAAGGTCACGTGCTGCCATTTACCGCGCGGATCGGTGAAGCGCAGATCGATATATTTGACGTCGTTGTCCTTGATCGCCTTAAGGACATCCTTGGCGGTCTTCATAGTTTGCCTTTCCTTGATATTGAGCTTCGTTGTTCCCGCCCGCCGCCAAAAGCGGCGGGTAGCCCTCTAAAATCAGCCCGAAATCACCCCTAGATCGCGTCCGCGCCGGTCTCGCCGGTGCGGATCCGGATCGCTTCGTCGATCTGCGATACAAATATCTTGCCATCGCCGATACGGCCGGTCTGGGCGGCGTTGCGGATCGCATCGATCGCCGCGGCGAGGTTGTCGTCGGAAACGACGACTTCGATCTTCACCTTGGGCAGAAAGTCGACCACATATTCGGCGCCACGGTAGAGCTCGGTATGGCCCTTCTGCCGGCCGAAGCCCTTCGCCTCAAGGACGGTGATGCCCTGAATTCCCGCTTCTTGCAGCGCTTCCTTGACCTCATCGAGCTTGAACGGCTTGATAATCGCCTCGATCTTTTTCATTGCGGCGAAACTCCCGTCCCCCGTGGTTCCGACGGCTTGCAGAGCCCCGTCGACGCGGATGGGGCTCATAGCACCCGTCCTCTGATCGCGCCATGGGCGGCCTTCCGGCGCCGCAAGGTCGGAGATATGCTGAAAGTCTGGGCGTTCTGCTGAACGGATAGGCGATCCGCTAGGTGGTCGGACCCCATTCTCCGCTGGCGAAGATTCGCCAGGAGGTGAGGCCCGCCTTGGCGACGACGGTCCGCCCGGACTTTGCCAGCGCGAGCAAATGGGCGAAGACCAGCGGATGGCGCCAGGCCATCGGCTTTTCCGGCGCGCAGACCGCGCGGTATTCATCGGAGTCGGGGTCCTCCATCAGGATTGTGCCGACGAGGTCCGGCTTCAAGGTGCGGGAAAGATCGCGCCGGGTCAGCCATTCGCATTCGAAATCGCGGCAGACTTGCGGGCGGTCGCGGTAGATCGTGCAGCCGGACGCGGGGCTGCAATTGACGCAAAGCGGCCCGGCAGGCTTCTTCAGTTCCGCAATCTCGAGGACGGAGCAGCACATCGTGCAGCTTCCGCAGGCCTTTCCGGGCGCCGCGGTCATCGCAATCTTTCCCTTCCGACTCCGGCCGGACGGATCGCAAGCCCGTCCCGGCTCTCTATTATCCTCGCCGCGCGTCTGTAGCCGCGCTTTCAGCCCGGCGAAAGGCGCGCGTCTTTCCGACGGCCGAGGGAGCCCGGCCGGCGCGGTCATCGACCGCGCCCACGATCCCGCGTCTCGTCGTCGATGACATTCGCTTGACAGCGCGGGCGAAGCTAGTGTCTTTCCGCGCGGGCGCAGCGGGATTCTTTGATGAAGACGGCGGTGGTGTTTCCGGGCCAGGGGTCGCAAACCGTCGGCATGGGCAAAGCGCTCGCCGAGGCGTTCCCGGCCGCGCGCCAGGTTTTCGAGCGCGTCGACGCGGCGCTATCGCAGAAGCTCTCGCATCTCATGTTTCGCGGGCCCGAGGCCGAACTCACGCTCACCGCCAACGCCCAGCCCGCCTTGATGGCGGTTAGCATCGCCGCGCTGAAAGCGCTCGAGGCGGAAGCGGGCTTCGATATCGGCAGAGACGCCGCTTATGTCGCCGGTCACTCGCTCGGCGAGTATTCGGCCCTTTGCGCCGCCAGCTCTCTCAGTCTCGAGGATACCGCCCGTCTTTTGCGCCTGCGGGGCGAAGCGATGCAGCAGGCGGTTCCGGTCGGCGAAGGGGCGATGGCGGCGATCCTCGGCCTCGATTTCGGTGCGGCGACGAGGATCGCGACCGAAGCCGCGAGCAATCTCTATCTCACCGGCGCGATCTGCCAGGCGGCCAACGACAACGGCGGCGGCCAGGCGGTGATTTCCGGAACGAAAGCGGCGGTCGAGCGGGCGATCGAGCTCGCCGGGCTCGCCGGCGCCAAGCGGGCGATCCTCCTGCCCGTCTCCGCCCCGTTCCATTGTCCGCTGATGCAGCCGGCGGCGGTCGCGATGGCGGCGGCCCTGAAAGAGACGCCGATCGCCCCGCCGAAACCGCCGCTCGTCGCCAATGTCGCGGCGTCGTCCGTCGTCGAGCCCGAGGCGATCCGCGAAGGGCTCGTGGCGCAGGTGACCAGCACGGTGCGCTGGCGCGAGAGCGTGGAATTCATGAGTCACGCGGGCGTCACCCGCTTCATCGAAGTCGGGGCCGGCAAAGTGCTGGCGGGCCTCATCAAGCGCATCGCCGATCGGGCGACCGCGATCAGCATTGGCACGCCGGCCGACGTCGAAGCCTTCAAGGCGGCGAAGACCCCGTCGGCGACGCACTGAGAGGGACCGAGGCCCGTGTTCGATCTTACGGGAAAGACGGCGCTGGTCACCGGGGCTTCCGGCGGACTGGGCGGCGCCATCGCGCGGGCGTTGCACGCGCAAGGGGCGACCGTCGTGCTCTCCGGCACGCGCCGCGACAGGCTCGATCGCCTGGCCGCGGAACTGAAAGAGCGCGCCAAGGTGACGCTTTCGGATCTTTCGGATACCGAATCCGTCGAAGCGCTCGTCCCCGCGGCCGAGGCGGCGGTCGGGGCGCTCGACATCCTCATCAACAATGCCGGCGTCACGCGCGACAATCTCTTCGTGCGCATGAAGGACGCGGAATGGGATTCGGTGCTGGCGATCAATCTGACGGCGGCTTTCCGCCTGTCCCGCGCCGCGCTCAAAGGCATGATGAAGCGCCGCTACGGCCGCGTCATAAACATCACCTCGGTCGTCGCCGTCACCGGAAATCCGGGCCAGGGCAATTACGCCGCCGCGAAAGCCGGCATGATCGGCATGTCGAAGGCGCTCGCGGCGGAGGTCGCCTCCCGCGGCATCACCGTCAACTGCATCGCACCCGGCTTCATCGAAAGCCCGATGACCGACGCGCTGAACGACAAGCAGCGCGAGACGATCCTTGCTGCGGTTCCGGTGGGACGACTGGGCGCCGGCGGAGAAATCGGTGCGGCGGCTGTGTATCTGGCGAGCCGGGAGGCCTCCTACGTCACCGGCCAGACCCTCCACGTCAATGGAGGAATAGCAATGATTTGAACGACTTGTGACGAAGGTCGAGTCGTCCAACGAAGGCGGCCCGGCCTCTCGCCATGGTGAGCGAGATGTGCTATCGACCCGGTTTGTCCCCGACGCTTCAAGGCGTGCGGGAGGGTTTGGAAACGTCGCTGGAACGGCGCATTGCGCTAGCCGCCTTGGGGAATCGATTGTACGAATCAAGGGCTGGCGTCCCGGCAAGGGCTGACCGGGTATGATCAACATAACGGGCGGCAAGGCCCGACGCATGAGGGAAAAGAAGAAATGAGCGATGTCGCGGAGCGCGTAAAAAAGATCGTCGTTGAGCATCTCGGCGTGGAAGCCGACAAGGTCGTCGACAGCGCCAATTTCATCGACGACCTCGGCGCCGATTCGCTCGATACCGTTGAACTGGTGATGGCCTTCGAGGAAGAGTTCGGCGTCGAAATCCCCGACGACCAGGCCGAAACCATTGTCACCGTCGGCGACGCGGTGAAGTTCCTGGAGAAGGCGTCCGCCAAAAAGTGACGGCAGAGAAGCGGCGCCAAATGTCGAGTTCATTGTCTTTTCGCGCGCCAGGGCCTGTCTTGCGTCCCGCCGTCGTCGCCTTCTGAGTTTCCCATCGTCGTGGGAAGCTTACGCTTGCGATTTCGGCAACTGGGATGGAGCCCATGAGGCGGGTCGTGATCACAGGTCTCGGCATGGTCACGCCATTGGCGTGCGGCGTCGGGGCGACCTGGCGCCGGCTTCTCGCCGGCGAATCGGCGATCGGCAAGGTGGAGAATTTCGACGTTTCCGACCTCCCCTGCCGGATCGCGGCGCAAGTGCCGCGCCGCGGCGAACCCGACGGCTTCAATCCGGACAACTGGATGGAGCCGAAGGAGCAGCGCCGCGTCGACGATTTCATCATCTACGGGATGAGCGCCGCGACGCAGGCGTTGCGCGACGCCGGATGGGCGCCGAGGACTTATGAGGAGGAGATCGAGACCGGGGTGCTGATCGGCTCAGGCATCGGCGGCCTCGGCGGCATCTACGACGCCTCGGTGACTCTTCACGAGAAGGGGCCGCGGCGGATATCTCCGTTCTTTATCCCCGGTCGGCTGATCAACCTGGTCAGCGGACAAGTATCCATCGCCAACAATCTGAAAGGGCCGAACCACTCGGTGGTCACGGCCTGCTCAACCGGCGCGCATGCGATCGGCGACGCGGGACGTCTGATCGCGCTCGGCGACGCCAATGTGATGCTGGCGGGGGGCGCGGAATCGGCAGTCAATCGACTGTCGCTCGCCGGATTCAGCGCCTGCCGGGCGCTCTCCACCGGATTCAACGACCGACCGAAAGCGGCCTCGCGCCCCTACGATCGCGATCGCGACGGTTTCGTCATGGGCGAGGGGGCGGGCTGCGTCGTCCTGGAGGAGCTCGAGCACGCGAAAGCGCGCGGCGCGCCAATCTACGCCGAGCTGATCGGCTATGGCCTTTCCGGCGACGCCTACCACATCACCGCCCCTGACCCGGCGGGAGACGGCGCGTTTCGAGCGATGAGCGCGGCCGTGAAGCGGGCGGGCATGTCGCCCTCCGAGATCGACTACATCAACGCCCATGGCACCTCAACGCCGGTCGGGGACGAAATCGAATTGCGCGCGGTCGAGCGCCTGGTCGGCAACAGCGCCGGCAAGATCACGATGTCGTCGACTAAGTCCTCGGTCGGCCATCTCCTCGGCGCGGCGGGCGCGATCGAGGCGATCTTCTCGATTTTGGCGATCCGCGACCAAGTCGCGCCGCCGACGCTCAATCTGGACAATCCCTCGGTCGAGACCGCCATCGACCTTGCGCCGCACGTCGCCCGCCGCCGTCCGATCCACGCCGTCTTGTCCAATTCGTTCGGCTTCGGCGGCACCAATGCGTCGCTCGTGTTCCGCGCGCCGGAGTGAGGATTTGGACGCAGGTCATTTCGGGGTTTCGTCGATGGAACCGCTCATATAGAGTTCCGTCGGGTTAGTCGACCGCGGCGTCAGCCACGCGCGCGTTCGAAGCCTTATGACGAGCGGCGGCATTCGGCCAGGAGACCGGCGGGCGTATGAGCGGACCTTCGAATCCAGGCGACGAACGGCAGCCGCAGGCGAGGCCGAGCCTGTTCGGCGGGATCCGCAGGGCGAAGCCTGTCCTGAACGATGCGCCCCCGCCGCCGAAAGACCCGAAGAAGCCGCGCCACTCGATCATGTCGAGCCTCAGCGGCTTTCTCACCTTCGTGCTCGTCGGCGCCGTCTTGGCGATCGGGGCGGTCGCCTGGCTGATGATGGACGCGCGGAATCCGGGGCCGCTCGCCGCGGACAAGATTGTCAATATTGTCCGCGAGGACGATGGCGGCAGCATCGCCGATCAGCTCGAGCAAGCGGGCGTCATCCAGAGCGCCACATGGTTCAGCGTGCTGACCCTGCTCGACGGCAAGCGCAGCACGCTCAAGCGCGGCGAGTACCTCTTCAAGGCCGGCATCAGCATGAACGATATCGAGAGCCTGCTCGCTTCGCATCGCGTCGTGCAGCACAAGCTGACGATTCCGGAGGGGTTGACGAGCGACCAGGTCGTGCAGCGGCTTCGCGACGACGACGTCCTCGCCGGCGAGATAAAGGAGGTCCCGCGCGAAGGCTCGCTGATGCCCGACACCTACTATTTCGAGCGCGGCGACACGCGGCAGTCGCTCCTGATGCGCATGGCGAAAGCCCAGGCAAAGTTCGTCGACGAGATCTGGAAGAAGCGCACGGCTGACCTGCCAGTCAAGTCGCCCGGCGAAATGGTCACGCTCGCCTCAATCGTCGAGAAGGAGACGGGCAAGGCGGACGAGCGGCCGCGTGTCGCCGGCGTCTTCGTCAACCGGCTGCAGAAGCACATGCGGCTCGAGTCCGATCCGACGATCGTTTATGGCCTTGTGTTCGGCAAGGGAACGCTCGGCCACCCGATCACCAGGGCGGAGCTCAACCAGCCGACGCCCTATAACACTTACATCATCGACGGCCTTCCGCCGGGGCCGATCTCCAATCCGGGAAAAGCCGCGCTCGAGGCGGTCGCCAATCCTGCCCGCAGCAAGGACCTCTATTTCGTCGCGGACGGAACCGGCGGCCACGTCTTCGCCGATACGCTCGACCAGCATCTGAAGAACGTGGCGCGCTGGCGCCAGATCGAAAAGGACGCCAAGGACCGCCTTGCGCCCGACGTGACGCCGCAACCCGCCTCGGCCATCCATGGGTCGATCGATTCGATCGACCCGGCGTCCTTCGGCGCGTTGATCGCCCCGGGGCCGGTGCGGACCGCGCCCGCGAGCCTCCTCGCCCGTCTCGCCAAGCTCGGCGCCGGACGGAGCGCGGCAGCCGCGGCTCTCGATTCGCTCGAGGCGTCGTCGCCGGGCGGCAAATCGATCGAGGAGCTCGGCGCCGTTGTCGCCGGCGTCAACGACGCTCCGGCGGAGGGCGACGCGTTTGCCGACCCTGACCCGTCCGCCGCCGGAACGGGCGGCGTCGCCTCCGTGCCGTTGTCGCCCGCCATGCTCGCCGATCAGCGGGCGCGCGAAGCAAAGTACGGGACGCCAGTTTCCAACCTCGCCGGCAGCGGCTCGAGCGCCGTCGCCGCCAAGTCCGCGCCGGCGCAGCCTCCGACCGCCTCGGGCCGGCCGCGCATCTACGACGCGTCCGAGGGCACGAAGCTCGATCCGCTGCTCAATAGGACCTACGACCTGAGCTACGCTAAGGTCGTGCCGACGCTATTGCACTAGCGTCAGGCGGTCAGATCGCCCGAGCCTTGGCCGGCGACGTCCGGCGATCGTGAATGAGGCTCATGATCTGGTCGCCCATTTCATTGTAGTCTCGGTCGTTGAGGATCTCGCCCTTGATCCGGTAGTCGTCCATGACGACGATCCGATCGGCGAGCGTGATCATCTCCGGCATGTCGCTGGTGATAAGAACGATCGCCGTCCCCTCGTCCGCCAGTTGGCGGAGGAGATCGTGAATATAGGCCTTGGTCTTGATGTCGATGCCGACCGATGGCTCGTCGACGATCAGGATGCCGACGCCGGCGGCCAGCCACTTGGCGACGCTGACCTTTTGCTGGTTGCCGCCTGAAAGGTTGCCGACGATCTGGGAGAGCGAGGGCGTTCGCACCTCAAGCTTTTCGATGACCGGCGAGACATGGGCGCGGACCGTCTCATCTCGGAGGAGGCCAAGTCGGCCGGCGAGCTTTCGCCAGACGGCGAGTCCGGCGTTCTCGAGCACGCTGTGCGCCAGGATGAGCCCTTCCTGCTTGCGATCCTCGCTGATATAGCCGATGCCGCAGCGATGAATCGCCTCGGCCGCGCTCGTGATGCGGACGGGGCGTTCAGCCACGGCGATTTCGCCGGCCGTGACCGGGTGGAGCCCGAGAATGCATTTGGCGAGCTCGGTTCGCCCCGCGCCGACGAGCCCGTAGAGGCCGACGATTTCCCCCTTCCGCACGATGAGATCGATGTCCGCATGGCCGAGCGCCGTCTTCACGCCCCTCAATTCCAGCATCGGCGGCGCGCTGCGATGGTCGCGCGGAGCCCAGTCCGGAATCTGCTCGCTGCGGCCGATCATCAGACGCACGAGATCCTGGCGCCCGAGCCCGGCCATCGGCTGGCTGTCGCAGGCGTTTTGGCCGTCGCGGAGCACCGTCACCTCGTCGCAGATCTCCTGCGCCTCCTCGAGCTTGTGGCTTACGAACAGCAGGCTCGTGCCTTCGTCACGCAGCTTGCGCAGCAGGCGAAAGAGAACCTCCGCCTCCTGCGGCGTCAGCGAGGCGGTCGGCTCGTCGAGCAGCAGGACCCGCGAGCGCAGCGAGAGCGCCTTGGCGATCTCCACGAGCTGCACCTTGGCGACGTTGAGCTGCGACACCGGCGTTCTGGGATCGAGATCGAGTTCGAGGACATCGAGCCACCGGCGAGCCTCGGCGTGCACAGCGTCGTAGTCGATCGGACGAAACAGGCCGCCGCCGAGCCGTTCGAGCAGGATGTTCTCGCCGACCGAAAAGCGCGGAATGAGATTGCGTTCCTGGTGGACGACGCCGACCCCCGCCGCGATCGCATCGCGCGGCCCCTCGAAGCGAACAGAAACGCCATTGAGCCGCAGTTCGCCGTCGTCCGGGCGATGGACGCCGGTGATGATCTTGATCAAGGTCGATTTGCCGGCGCCGTTTTCTCCGAGCAGAGCGTGGATGGAGCCGCCGCGCATCGTGATCGCGACGTCCTGGAGCGCCAGCACGCCGGGGAAAGCCTTGCGAATTCCGCGCGCCTCGAGGCTGATGTCAGTCACGGGCGTCAGGCTCGCTTTGCCACGAGCTGGAACCGGACCTCGCGCAGGCGATTGACCCCAACCGCCCAGAGAATCAGGAAGCCGAGCACGACCTGAACGAAATAGGGATCAATCCTGAAGATCACCAGCGCCTGGGTGATCATCGCCACGATGACGACGCCGAACAAGGTGCCGAAGACGCTGACATGCCCTCCCGCGAGCGCCGCGCCGCCGATGACCGGAGCGGCGAAGGAAAGGATCAGCCAGTCGTCGCCGATCGAGGGCTGACCCAATTGCAGGCGGGCGACCAGCATGACCCCGGCGAGCGCCGCCAGGAAGCCGGAAAGGCTGTGCGCCCCAATCACCGTCCGCTCGATGGAAACGCCGGAAAGCTCCGCCGCGTTGGCGTTGCCGCCGACGGCCAGCATGTAGCGGCCGATCCGCTGCCGATAGAGCAGGTACCAGACGCCCGCCACGACCAGCGCGGCGGGAACCGCGAGCCAGGGAATCGGACCGAAGATTGTGGTGTTGCCGAAGGCTTTGACGCTTTCCGGGATCTTGTAGAACGGTTGCGCGCGCGTGATGCCGAGATCGGCCCCCTTGAAGATCGACAGACTGGCGAGCGTGATGATGAACGCGGAAATGCCGGTCCGCGCGATGAGCAAACCGTTGGCGAAGCCGGCGAGCGCGCCGATGCCGAGCGCCGCCGCGGCGGCGGCGATGGGCGGCAGGCCCCAGACCTGCATCATGCCGGCGAAGCAAATGGCGGACAGGCCGCCGATCGCGCCTATCGACAAATTCATTTGGCCGATGGCGATGATGACCATCTGCGACATCGCGATCACCGAGTTCACTGCTGCCGCGAGCAGAAGGATCTGCACGTTGAACGGCGACAGGAACGAAGGATCGAACGCGGTCATCACGATCGTCGCGACCAGGATGATCGCCAGCGGCCCGAACCAATCGGTGCGAAGAATGCTGCGGAGCGTCGTCGTCACCTCGCAAGCCCCCCGATCCTGGCGAGGAAGGTGCGCCGCCCGAGATCGATGAGGACGGCGAGCAGCAGAAGCAGCCCCAGCCACGTCTGCACCCAGAACTCGCCGACGCGATATTGCAGGAGACCGTTGGTCAGTTCGCTGACCATCGCCGAACCGAGGAACGAGCCCAGGACGGAGACACGCCCTCCCGCCAGAGCGGTGCCGCCGAGGACCGGGCCGAGGAACGCCGGGAGCAGCCAATCCTGACCCAAATCACCGGCCATCGAGGGAATCGCGGCGCCGGTGCGCGCGACAACCATCACCGCGGCGATCCCTGCCAGCACGCCCGAGAGTACGTGGCAGAGGATGAAGGTTCTGCCGACGCGCACCCCCGAGAGTTCGGCCGCGGCAGGTTTGGCTCCGGCCGCAAGCATTTCACGCCCGAGTCGGGTCAGCCGGTAGAGGATGGTCAGGAGGATCCCGATCAGCAGGCTTACGAGCAGCGCCGGCGACAAATAGCCGAAAAATCGCATCTTTCCGAAGGCCGAAACTTCCGCCGGAAGATTTCGAAAGGCCTCGGCGCGGCTCAGGAAAATCATCATACCGAAGAAGATGCTCATGGTTGCCAGCGTGATGATGAAGCTGTGCAGGCCGGAGCGAACGATCAGGATGCCGTTCACCGCGCCGAGCGCGCCGCCAAGCGCCAGCGCCGCGCCGACCGCGAGAGGAACCGGAAAGCCTGCGCGCTCGAGCAGCCAGCCGAACATCGCGGCCGAGCACACGCCGATGGCGCCGACCGAAAGATTGAGGCCGCCGGTGACGATGACCACCATCATCGAAAAACCAATTACAATGTCGATCGCCATCGTGCGGCCGAGCGTGAACAGGTTGAAGCTCGAACCGAAGCCTGGCGTTCCGAGCGCGAAGACGGCGCCGAAAATCGCGATCAGCGCCGCGAGCCCGAACTCGTTGGTGAGCAGCAGCCGCGCCCACGAGCGCGGGTCGGTCAGGGCGCCAACGCCCGGGCGCGGTGGGAGGCGACCCGTCCTTGCTTCTTGCGTCTCGATGGGAGGCGCGTTCATGGGTGAGCCCTTGGCCAATTCAACACGCCGGCGCCGACCGCCGGCCGGCGCCGCTTTCTTTTTTAGACTTTCATCCCCGCGGCAGAAGCGCCGGCCCGCGATCCGGCCGTGGACCCGCGCATCGTCCTGGCCGCGCCCGCTTACGGGCAGTTTAGATAGGTCTTCTCGAAATTGGCGAAGATCGTCTTGGTGATGGCCTGCATGGAACCTACGTAATTGTCGACCGCGTCCTTGTCGGCGTAGACCGTTCCCGAATCGATGAAGCGATTCGTCAGCGCGATGGTCTTGAACGGCGCATCCGGCTTCACCTTGCAGCCATGGCGGATACGGTCGAGCGCATAGGAGCCGATATAGCCCTGACCATAGGGATTTTGCAGCATGGTGCCGTTGACGAAGCCGTCCTTGATCGCCTTCAAGACGACCTCATCGTGATCGATGCCGACCATCTTGATCCGCTTGTCGCCGATCTTGCGCAACGCGGTCGCGGCGACGACCGCCGGAACCCAGGCCGTCGTGACAATGCCGTCGATGTCGTTGGCATGCGCCGCGAGATAGGCGTTGATCTTCTCTTCCGCCGGTTCGGGAGCGTCGATGTCGGCGATCACCTGAACGACCTTGACCGCGCCATCGGTTTCCTTCGCCGCCTTCTCGACCGCGTCGATGCGCAATTGCGTGTTGGGGTCGACCAGGAAGCCGGTGAAGTGGGCGATGCGCCCTTTGCCGCCCATGGCCTTGATGAGTTCCTTGGTGCCGAGATAGGCCGAATTTCCGGTATCGGTGCCGAAGCAGAAGATCGCCGTGGTCGGCTCCTTGAGGCAGCCGGCGGTGGCGATGACGGGCGCGCCGTTTTCCGTCAGTTCCTGAACGGTGCTGTTCGAGCCGACCGGGTCGCCGGGGAAGACCAGGAAGGCGTTGTAGCCCTGGCTCAAGAGGCTTTCGAGCAGCGAATTTTGCAAGCCGAGTTCCCATTTCTGCGGAACCCGATAATCGGCCGCGCCGAGGTCGAAGTCCTTCTTGGCGTCCTGGCCGGCCTTCTCCCAGGCGGCGAAATAAGGGTGCGGCCCTCCGGGCACGAGTGCAACCCTTGTGTCGTTTGCCGCAGCCAAGGTCCCGCTCAACGCGAGGGCCAAGGCCGCGACGGCAATCGTCTTAGGCGCGAAAACTGAGCGTTTCATTCATTTCCTCCCGAGCTTTCCTCGTGCCCGTCGATTTTGACAGGGCGCCGGCCCGCAGTCCCCCAAAAGGACCTCTTGTCGGCTTCATGAATACTAGGATACAAGTCTAGGCCGCGCAACGCCTTTGTCGCGCGGAATGGGAACGAGGCTGATGCCGGCCCTCGGGGTCGAGATCGGAGACGAAGACGACGCCTTGCTGCGGCTCGACGTCGCCTTCGACAAGCGCCGGCAGGTCGGCGAGCAGGTCTACGAGGCGCTGAAGAAGGCGATCGTTTCGCTCAAGCTGCCGCCGGGGACCGCAATCAGCGAAAATCGCATCTGCCGCCGGATCGGCGTCTCCCGCACCCCCGTTCGGGCGGCCATCATTCGCCTTGTCGAAGACGGCCTGATCGAGGTCTTCCCGCAAAAGGGCAGTCTGGTCGCGCCGATCAAGCTCAGCGCGGTGCGCGACAACCATTTCATTCGCAAGTCGCTCGAACTTGCCGTGCTCGATCTGGCCGCGCACGCCTGGACCCCTCAAGCGGCGGCTACGACGAGGCAGATTCTGGCGAACCAGACGGCCGCGCTGAAGGCCGGCGACCTCGAGACTTTTCATGCGCTCGACGAGGCCTTTCACCGCTCCTTCTGCGCAGTCGCCCGGCTCGACGGCGTCTGGCCGACGATCCAGATCGCCAAGGCCAGAGTGGACCGGGTCCATCGTCTGGCCTCCGTCCAGGGGCGCCTGCCGAAAGTGATCGTCGAGCACCGGGCCATACTCGACGCGCTCGACGAGGGCGACCCCGAACGCGCCCGGGCCGGTCTCGACTTCCATCTGGAACGCGCCCCGGCAATCGTCGAAACCCTGATCGAGAAGCACGAGCGCTATTTCATCGACTGATTGGGCGCTGAAATCTGACACCTGGCGGCCCGCGCGCAGAGGACCGCAACAGGGTGATTGCAGCCGTGCGAAGGGTCGGTGTGCCTAAGCGCTGGCGGCGGGCGCGATGATGTTCTCAATCCTCACGGGAAGCTTGCGAACTCTTATCCCTGTCGCGTGCCATACGGCGTTCGCGATGGCGCCCACCGCCCCGGTTATTCCGATTTCGCCAACCCCCTTGATGCCGAGCCCGTTTACGAAGGCGTCGTCCTCGTGGACCAGCAGCGCTTCGAGCAACGGCACGTCAGAATTTACCGGTACGTGGTATTCGCCAAGGTCTGCATTCATGATGCGGCCGCTGCGCCGATCTATGCTCGCCTCTTCGTGCAGCGCGAAGGACACGCCCCAGATCATGCCGCCGTAGAGCTGGCTGCGCACGAGGTGCGGGTTGATGATCCGCCCTGCGGCGAAGGCGCCAATGAGGCGCGTGGCGCGGACCTGGCCGAGATCGGGGTCGACCTTGACCTCGGCGAAGACCGCCCCGTGCGCCTGCAGCGCATAGTCGCCAACAGCCGCTGGGTCGCGCGCGCCCTTGCCCCACCCGTCGATCTCCGCCATCCCAGCGCGCGCGAGGATGTCGATATAGCTCTCGCTGCGGCTCTCGTCGTCTTTGCGGTGGAGCCGTCCGGCGCGCTCGACCACGCCGACATTCCCCGCGCCAAAGAGCGGCGAGTCGCGGTGACCCGTGGCGAGTTCGGCAAGCCGTGCGACGGCATTCCTGCCGGCCGCATGAATAGCCGAGCCGGCGGTCGCCGTATGGCCGGATCCGCCAGCGACCCCGCCATCAGGCAGCTCGGTGCTGCCGAAGCGCAACGTAACCTGGTCGATATCGACCCCGAGGCTGTCGGCAGCGATCTGCGCAAGCGCGGTCAAGGCGCCCTGTCCCATGTCGATCGCGCTCGTCTCAACCGTGACTGTGCCGTCATGGCCGAGCGCCGCCCGCGCCTCCGCAGCGAACATCGGGCAGTGAAACACGGCGGTTCCCATGCCCCACCCGACGAGGAAGCCGTCTTCGTCGCGCATCTGCCGGGGGGCGCGCGGCCGGCGCGACCAGCCGAATTCCGTCGCGCCCTTTGCGTAGCATTCCCGCAGCGCCTTCGATGAATAGGACTTGCCCGTTATCGGTTCGACCTCCGCATAATTCGCGAGCCGGAAGTCGAGCGGATCCATGCCGCAGGCCTCCGCCGCTTCGTCGATAGCGACCTCGAGCGCCGCCGATCCGGAGGCGAGGCCCGGCGCGCGCATGGGGCCAGGCGTGCCGATGTCGTTGCGCACGACTTCGTGGGTTATGGAGATGGCCGGGCTCGCGTAGAGCATGCGCGAGACAAAGGCGGACGGCTCGATGAAATCGTCGAAGCTGCTCGTCGCCGCGATCGCGTGATGCGAAATCGCGGTGAGCCGGCCGTCGGACTCCATGCCGAGTCTCAGTCGCTGCCGCGTCTGACCGCGATGGCCGACCGGCCCGAACATCTGGGCGCGCGTCAGCATGAGCTTCACCGGCCGGCCCGTCATGCGCGCCGCAAGCACGCACAGGATATGCGCTCCTGCGAGGATCGCTTTCGATCCAAAGCCGCCGCCGATGAAAGGCGTGCGAATGAGCACGTTTTCAGGTGGGACGCCGAAGAAGCCGGCGTAGGCTGCGCGGGCCATGTGCGGCGCCTGGTTCGGCGTGTCGAGCGTCAGGCGGTCGCCATCCCAGGATGCAACGATGGCGTGCGGCTCCATCGCGTTGTGGTATTGCGACGGCGTATCGTAGGTCGCGTCGATGCGCAGCGGCGCCGCCGATAATGCGGCCTCGACGTCGCCATGGGCGGCGTTTGGCGGCGAGCCAACGCCCACGGCTTCAGGGACGAAACGCTCGACGTCGAGTCCGAGGCGCGCCGGCTCGACCTCGTAACGGGGCTTCAAGAGCGTGGCGCCTTCCGTCGCCGCCTCCAGCGTCTCCGCGACGACGAGCGCGATCGGCTGGTTGGCGTAGCGCACGAGGTCGTTCTGCAGCGCCTCCAAACGGAACGAGAAGAGGCCTTCCCGGGCTTCCGGGTCCCCCGCCAGCGGCGGCCGGTTGGCGGGGGTGATCACCTCAACGACATGCGGATGCGCTTTGGCGGCCTCGACGTCGAGATGCACGACGCGGCCGCGCGCGATCGTGCTGACGGCGCACACCGCATACAGCATGCCTTCGGGGTGGTTGTCCGCGGCGTAGGTTGCGCGCCCGGTGACCTTGAGGAATCCGTCGCGGCGGGTGAGCGGCTGGCCCGCGTTCGAGCCGTGGCGCAGATTTGGCGGGGCTTGGGTGTGATGGGTCTCAGGCATGTCGAAGGGCCCTGGGCACGAAGGAGAAGGGAGAGGCCGGGAGGGCAGGAAGGCGTTCGGGCGTTCCTGCCGCCGCGAGCGCGAGCGCGCGCACGACGATCCGTTTCGCGAGCTCGATCTTGAATGCGTTATCGCCGGAGGGTTTTGCATCGGCGAGCGCGGCTTCGGCGGCTTTGCGGAACGCCGCCTCGTCTGCGTTCGCGCCCACGAGCGCTTCTTCGGCCGCTCGCGCGCGCCATGGCTTCGCCGCGACGCCGCCAAGGGCAATCCGGGCGCTGCGAATCGCGCCGCGGTCCAGGTCGAGCGCCGCGGCGGCGGACACCACCGCGAAGGCGAAGGACGTGCGCTCGCGAAGCTTGAGATAGCGCGCATGCGCCGCAAACCGCGCCGCCTCGCCGGGAAGGCGAAGCGCGACGATCAGGTCCCCCCGCTCGAGCGCGGTTTCGCGCTCCGGCGTGTCGCCGGGCAGTCGGTGAAGGTCTTCGAGCGCGATCTCGCGCCGACCGCCTGTGCCTTCGATCTCGACGACGGCGTCGAGCGCCACGAGCGGCACGCAGAAGTCCGACGGATGCGTCGCGATGCAGCGCTTGCTCCAGCCGATGACCGCGTGCAGGCGGTTCTCGCCTTGCAGCGCGTCGCAGCCTGCGCCCGGTTCGCGCCGGTTGCATGCGCTCGCGACGTCATAGAAGTAGCTGCAGCGCGTCTGCTGCATCAGGTTGCCGCCGACGGTCGCGGCGTTGCGGAGCTGCGCCGAAGCGGCCGAGAGCAGCGCTTCGGCAACGGCCGGATAGGCGCGGGCGAAATCCGCGTCATGCGCGAGGTCGGCATTCCGCACCAGCGCGCCGATGCGCATGCCGCCATCGGCCAGGCGCTCCAAGCGGTCGAGACCCGTCAGTCGCGTGACGTCGACTAGACGGTCGGGCCGCACGGCGCCGCCCTTCATCAGGTCGAGCAAATTGGTGCCGGCGGCGAGATAGGCGGAGCCCGGCTCCGCCGCTGCGGCGATCGCCTCCGGAACCGTGGCAGGCCTTACATAGTCGAAGATCTTCATGCCGCGTTCCTCCGGTCCCGATCCGCAAGAAGTTTCTGCGCCTCGAGCACCGCCTCCGTGATGCCCCGATAGGCGCCGCAACGGCAGATGTTGCCGCTCATCCCCTCGCGCACACGCTCGGGGTCGTCGCCCGCCTGGCCCTCGTCGATCAGGCCGACGGCGCTCATGATCTGGCCCGGCGTGCAGAAGCCGCACTGGAATCCGTCATGCGCGATGAAGGCGGCCTGCACCGGATGAAGCTCGTCGCCTTGGGCCAGGCCCTCGATGGTGAAGACCTCCGCGCCGTCGAGGCTCAGCGCGAGAGCCAGACACGAATTGACCCGCTTCCCGTTCAAGAGCACGGTGCAAGCGCCGCATTGCCCACGGTCGCAGCCCTTCTTGGTTCCGGTCAGGTCGAGGCGCTCTCGCAGGAGATCGAGAAGCGTCACGCGAGGGTCGTCGAGCACAACGTCCCGACGCTTGCCGTTAACGGTAAGGCTCATAGAGAAGATCATGAAGGCTCCCGTGCGTTCAGTCCGGCAGGTGTAGATATCGAGGCCGCGGGCCGGATATGAGGAGACCGTCGCGCAGCGGCGACAGCGGGTTCGCGATGACGCTGGATTGTCCGCCCTTGTGCGACGGCGGTTACGGTCCGATGGGATATTATACGGAGGATCCCTCCGTTTTGCAAGAGGCGTGTCAGGCGTCATGTCAGGTCGTGCAACAAATTTCCTGCGCAAGCCTCGCGCCGACGCGGTCCGCAATCGCGAGCGCCTGCTCGAGGCGGCGGCCGACATCTTCAGCGCCGGCGGCCCCGACGCCAGCCTCGAAGCCGTCGCCAAGCGCGCTGGCGTCGGCATAGGAACGCTCTATCGTCACTTCCCGACGCGCGAAGCCTTGTTCGAGGCGGTCTATCGGCGCGAAGTGGATCAGCTCGGCGAGCTCGCGGAGCGGCTCGCCAACGAAGCTGAGCCCGTCGAAGCCTTGCGGCGCTGGCTGCACGCCAATGTGCGGCTCATTGCGACGAAGAAGGGCATGGTGGCGGCCCTGGCCCTCGCGGCGCATCGTCCTTCGGAACTTCACGCCTATTCGGCCGATCGTCTTACCAAGGCCGTCCGTTCGCTGCTCGACCGCGCCGCCAAGGCCGGCGAGATACGCGCCGATATCACGCCGGAAGACCTTTTGCGCGCACTCGTGGGCATGTCCTACAATGTCTACGACACCGCCGATTGGCGAAAGACGGCGCTGCGCCTTGTCGACATCTTCGTAGACGGCCTCCGCAAGCGCTGACGGCGCTCCGCCGCCGAGAGTCCGAAAACGAGCGGGAGGCTGTCGCTCGGCGATCGCATCCGAACGGTAGGTCTCCGCGCCAACTGAGGCGTCCAGGGCCGCGGTCCGCTTCGTCCGCAACATGTCAACTCTCGGCCGTCTGCTGCGGTTGCCGAGTGTCAGACCATTCACCACCAGTCTGTGCGCCTAACGTCATTCATGGCGTAGGTGCGTAGTGAGTGAAAACGTAGTCGTGATCTTTCGCAGGCTGGTGGCAGGGGAAGCACGTTTTATGCAGCGCCTCATTGCCGGGTCGGCCGTTCGTGAAGTCGGCGAATCCCCAGCCGCCGGTTGCGGCGTACTTTGTTGAGTCCTTGACCATGAATTGAACGTTCACAGCGGACCCGGGAACGGAAGAATTGAGGCCGGCGCCGGGAAAGCCGGTAGCCAAGACTTTATCGTTTTCGTCCGATGAGACTTCATTCCAGTGCAGCGCGGCAATGATTGCGCCGTCGGGGAACGGAAGCTTCCCTTCCTGAAAAGCCTTTATCGCAATATCGTTGCCCAATTGAGCGCGCAATTGCTTGTGCGCCATGCGGGCTTCAACTAGAGCCGGGTCACTTTTGCCTGCCGCCAAACGGGCGACTGAGATCAGGCGCCAGTCACGGTATCCTTGAGGGAGTTTGATGCCATAGATCGGCGCAGCCCCGCCGTCCGATTGTCCCGATACAGAGGACACGGTGACGACCGCGCCCGCGACTGCGCCAACCGCAAGCAGCGCGAAAGTAATGTGCTTCATAACCGTTCTCCCATGTAAGCCATACGCTATAAGCGCTACCGCGACAGCTCGTCCGCGAGAGCCTCGAGAAAGCCTAGGCAGGCGGCGAGCTGCGCCTCGTCGACGAATTCGTCGGGTTTGTGCGCCTCAGCGATAGAGCCCGGTCCGCAGACGACCGTCGGCAAGCCCGCCCGCTGGAAGTGTCCGGCCTCGGTGGCGAAGGAGACGGCGATTCGTTCGTTCGAGCGGCTGAGCCTCAGGGCCAGGGTTTCGGCGACCGAGCCGGGGGCTGCGGCGAGCGGCGGCACATCGACTTCGATCGCAGTCGCGATCGTCGGCGTGTCGACGAAGCGCCTGAGCCGCGGCAGCGCCGCCTGATCGACGAAGCTCTGGACCTTCGCCAGCGCCGAGGCGGTCGTGACCCCGGGCAGGCCGCGAAATTCCCAGTGGAAGGCGCATTCGCGCGCCAGAATGTTGCGCGCCGTGCCGCCCTGGATCATGCCGACATGCAAGGTCGAATAGGGCGGCGTGAAGCGCGGGTCGAGCGGGCCCTCCTCGTAGTCGCGCGCCAGCCGGCCGATCTCGCTGACGATGTCGGCGGCCGCCGCGACTGCATTGGCCCCGAGCGCCGGCAGCGCCGAATGCGCCTCATGCCCGGTGACCAGGGTGCGGAACGTCGCAATGCTCTTATGCGCGTCGGCGACCGCCATCATCGTCGGCTCGCCGACGATGACCGCGCCCGGCCGCGGCTCGTCGCGGCCGAACCAGCCGATCACGTCGCGCGAGCCGAGGCAGGTCGTCTCTTCGTCGTAGCTCAGAACGATATGAACGGGACGCTTCAGCGGCGCCGCGCGGAACGTCGGAACCATCGCCAGCACACAGGCGTCGAAGCCCTTCATGTCGCAGGCGCCGCGGCCGTAGAGCCGGCCGGCGGCTTGGCGCAGCGTGAAGGGGTCGCCTGTCCAGGCCTGACCTTCGGTCGGGACGACGTCGGTGTGGCCGGAGAGGACGACGCCCCCGTCGACGCGCGGGCCGATGGTCGCAAGGAGCGCGGCCTTGTCGCCGGACGCGTTCGGCGCGCGGCGTGACTCGACGCCGACCGAGGCGAGGTAGCCCTCGACGAAGTCGACGACCGGCAGATTGGACGCATCGCTGACGCTGTCGAAGGCGATGAGGCGCGCCAGCAGGGCCTTGACCTTCGCCAGACGTTCGTCGTTCATTTCATCCGCGGCTCCTGCCGGGTCGGCTGCCGCCGGGTCGCTCGACCGGCGGCAGCCGATAAACGACATGGACGCGCCGCAGTCCGACGCTAAAGTGCGCTCCCATGTATGAGGCGGTCACGCACCAGGTCAAAGTCAGCGTCGAACCGAGGTTCGAACCGGACCGCTCCGATCCGGACGAGCAACGCTATTTCTGGCGCTACGACATCGAGATCGCCAATCTCGGCGACAAGCCTGTGACGCTGGTGGAGCGCTACTGGCGCATCACCGATGCGGAGGGGCGCCAGCAGGAGGTGCGCGGACCGGGGGTCGTCGGCGAGCAGCCGACGATCCAGCCTGGCGAAGCCTTCCGCTACGCCTCGGGTTGCCCCTTGGCGACGCCGAGCGGCGTCATGGTCGGCGAATACCGGATGGTCGGCGAGGACGGGAAAAGCTTCAACGTCGCCATCCCGGCCTTTTCGCTCGATTCGCCACACGGCAAGCGGGTGCTGAATTAGCAAGGGCCTGCGGTCGTTAAATCGTCCCTCGGGACTGGGGTCCTCCCGCCGGTAATACGCTTTTTCTGCGATTAATCCCTAGCCGCCGGCAGCCTCTTTCATTTTTCTTTCCCAAAGGCTGCAAAAGATTTCCAAAAGACTTCCAAAAGACTGCAATCTGCTGCAAAAAACTGCAATTTCTTGCCCGGGATTGGGACTTATCAAGGGCTTACGGCTGAAAGGCGCCAAAAAAATCGTCGCGACGCCGCTCGGCGCGGTTCAGGGTCAACAATCAACATTCTCAACATCGGCTTTCCTTCGGTGAGCAACCCTCCAGGCCGCGAGCGAGCGATCTCCGCGCAGGGTCGGGTAGGTTTCAAGGAGAGCGGACAAGGCATTCTCTGTTGCGCGTCAGAACGAAACTAGAACACCGCCTCAGAGCTTGTCAAGAAATTGTTGATCACGGGTGGTGGGAAGGGATGCCCGATCCCCTTTGAGCGGTGGTCTAAATCGCCGCTGACGACTGCCTCTTCCGTTCAATTCACCAACGCCCGCGCCCCCCGGAGCCCTGCCAAAACAATCAGATCATGCCGCGCTCGGCGACATCCAGTTTAAATCGTGGCCCCGCCTCAACCCAGTCCAGCCTCTCATTCGGCCGCGGCGGGGGCCGCCGCTGGCGCGCGGGCGACTGCGCCGCCGCGAATGCTGTCGCCGAGCCTCATCCGCGCGAGCGCCGCCTCGCCGCCGGTTGTGGCGTGATAGAGGGCGAGTTGCTCGAACTCGTCGTCGCGCGGCGGCTCGATCGCGACGTCGCTATAGCTCCAGCGGTCGGTGGCGTCGAGCGCCTGCTTCAAGAGCCGCCGCGTCATCAGGAAGAAGCCGAGGTACTTTCCCGCCTTGACGGCGATCTCGGCGGCATAGCGCGGGTAGAAGACGAAGGGCGACTCGCGCTTGAGGCTGCTGCGGCGGTCGCGCCGGAACTTGAGCCGGAACGCGCCGCCCTCGAGCGGATGGACCCCTTCGTGGTCGATCATCAACTTGAACCACATGACCGTGCTCGCGATCTGCTTCGGCCGCCCGTTCTTGATCGCCGCGGCGCGCTTGAAGATCGTCAGCATGTGTTCGGGCGTATAGAAGGAATCCCACGCCGCCCGGTAGGCTTCCTCCCACTCTGCATCCGACATCTTGCCGTGATGCGACACCCGGTGGTTGAGGTCGTATTTGTTGATGTCGGGGTCCATCCACACGCCCTTCTTCAACAGGGTCTTGTGGTCCTCGGAGCCGGGCAGCGGCGTCAGGAAGAAGAACTCGAGAATGTCGAGCGGCAGCTCGCGCTTGATGATCTCGATGTCACGCAGGATCGACTCTTTCGTGTCGGCCGGGAATCCGAGGATGTAGCCGGCGTAGGTCATCGCCCCGTGCGCCCGCCACTTCTGCAGCATGACGCGATATTCGGTGATCTTGTTCTGGCGCTTTTTCGCCGCGATCAGATTTTCAGGATTGATGTTCTCGAGACCGATGAAGACGCGCTTGACGCCAGCCTTCGTCGCCTTCTCGATGAAATTGGGGATCTTGTGGCAGAGCGTGTCGACCTGGATGGTGAAGCCGACATGAATGCCTTCGCGCTCCCTAAGCTCGATGACCCGGTCGAGCAGGATTTCCCAATCGGTGTTGCGGGCGAAATTGTCGTCGGTGATGAAGAACCGGTCGATGCCCTGCGCCTTGTTGGCGCGGATGATCTGCTCGAGGTCGTCGGGCGTGCGGAAGCGGCTCTTGCGCCCCTGCACGTTGATGATCGTGCAGAACGAGCACTGGTAGGGACAGCCGCGGCCGAGATCGATGCTCGAATAGGTGCCGGAGGTGCGCAACACGTGCTTCCGCGGCAGGATCGGCGCGGGCTCGCCCTCGAGCGAGGGCAGCTGGTCCATGAAGTTGTAGAGCAGCTTCATGTCGCCACGCCAGGCGTCGAGAAGAACCTCGTCCAGCCGGTGCTCCTCCGCTTCGCCGGCGAACAGCGAGATGCCGAGCGCCTGCGCCTCGCTGCAGTTCGGACGGCATTTCGGGAAGCATGGCGATGCAGCCTGAGACATGGAAGCCGCCGATGCAGACCTGAAGTCCCGCGGCGCGGAACTCCTGCGCGAGATCGACCGCGCGCGGGTACTGGTTGGACTGCACGCCGACGATGCCGATGAGCGCCCGCCCGCCCCGGCGTCTCAGGTCCCGGATGATGCGACTCGGCAGCACCCGCCGGTTGGTCTCGTCATAGGTCTCGATTGAGAGCGCGACCCCGGGTCCGAGCACCTCGCGCCGGCGCGCGTCCTCGGCGAGGCTATTCATGCAGGCCAGCGTGTTCGAGGGCAGCGCCGAGCGGAACCACTGGATGGGATAGCCATCGTCGTCGTAATGGCTCGGCTTGACGAGGACAAACGTAAATTGGGAGTCGTCGGCGACCGGTTTTCGCTCAAGCTCGGCTTGGTCGGACTTCATGCAAGCTCTCGGTTCAGGGAGCCTGTCGCTACCACGAGAGCGGTAAATTCGGCAAACCAGCGCCGTATTCAGGCCGCAGGCCGGCCCGGTTTCACCAAGTCACGGCGGGGACGCGCCGGTTGCCGCAGCGGGCCGGCGCTTCTCCCTGGGCAAGAAGTCCCGTAGGGCGTCTGGAGACGCCCTACGGGAGAGCGAAGGCGAAGGCTACTTGCCGAGCGCCTTGTCGGTCACGACCGTCGTATAGGCGCCGCTCGGCTCCTTGGAGATGACCGGGTCCGACCCGCCGGTCAGCAGCGTCTTGACGGTGCGCTCGTAGTCCGCCTTGTCGAGGCGGCCATCGGAGCCCTCGGTGAGCTTGTTGATCTCGCCCAGCATCTGCTTCTGGTGGTGTTCGGTCTGCGAGCCGGTCGTGTCGTTGTCGAGCACGATCTTGACCGCTTCATCGGGATGGGCGCGCGCATAGGCCCAGCCCTTCATCGAAGCCTTGACGAAACGGGCCATCTTGTCGACGAAGGCGGGATCCTTGAGCTTGTCCTGCATCACATAGAGGCCATCCTCGAGAGTGGCCACGCCCTCATCCTCGTACTTGAAGACGACGAGCTGCGAGGGCTTGTAGCCGGCGTCGATCACTTGCCAATATTCGTTGTAGGTCATGGTTGAGATACAGTCGGCCTGCTTCTGGAGCAGCGGATCGACGTTGAAGTTCTGTTTTAGCACCTTGACGCCGCCGGGCGAGCCGTCAGTCTTGAGGCCGAGCTTGCTCATCCAGTTGAGGAACGGATATTCGTTGCCGGAGAACCAGACGCCGAGCGTATGGCCCTTGAGGTCGGCCGGGGTCTTGATGCCGGTGTCGGCGCGGCAAGTCATTTCCATGCCCGATCGCTTGAACGGTTGGGCGATGTTGACCATCTCGACGCCCTTCTCGCGCGCGGCGAGCGCCCCCGGCATCCAGTCGACGACGACGTCGGCCCCGCCGCCGGCCAGCACCTGCTCGGGCGCGATGTCCGGACCGCCGGGCTTGATTGTCACGTCGAGGTCTTCGTCCTTGTAGAAGCCCTTGTCCTTGGCGACGTAATAGCCAGCGAACTGCGCCTGGGTGACCCATTTCAATTGCAGCGTGACTTTTTCGGCCGCATGCGCCGCGCCTGCGGCGAGGATCGCCGTCGCGCCTACGAAAGCAAACAGAGATCTCTTCACCTTCTTTACCCTCCAGTTGAGCCTCGACCTCCCATTTACCGCGCGAGGCAACCCGCGGCGAGAAGCTTCAGGTCTCCCTCGCACGATAGGAGGGATGCCAAAACGTCGCCCTGCGCTCGACGCCGGCGATCAGCGCATAGAAGAGCGAGCCTGTCAGCGCAGCGACGAGGATCGTCGCCCACACCATGTCGATGCCGAGGCGGCCGACCTCGGTCGAAATGCGAAAGCCCATGCCGACCGTCGGCGTGCCGAAGAATTCGGCAACGATCGCGCCGATCATGGCGAGCGTCGTATTGATCTTGAGCGCGTTGAAAACGAAGGGCAAGGCGGCGGGCAATCTCAGCGCCATGAGCGTCTGCCAATAGTCCGCGGCATAGGTCTTCATCAGATCGCGCTCCATCGCGCCCGCGCTGGCGAGCCCTGCGACCGTGTTGACCAGCATCGGGAAGAACGTCATCACGACGACGACCGCGGCCTTCGACTGCCAGTCGAAGCCGAACCACATCACCATGATCGGCGCGATGCCGACGATCGGCAGCGCCGATACAAGATTGCCGAGCGGCAACAGGCCGCGCTGCAGGAACTGCGAACGGTCGACGAGGATGGCGACGGCGAGGCCGGCGCCGCAACCGATCACGTAGCCTGCGAGCACGCCCTTGATCGTCTGCCAGAAGTCGGCGGCGAGCGTGGGGATCGAGGTCGCGAACCGCACGGCGATCGCCGAAGGCGGCGGCAGGATGATCTGCGGCACGTGCAGAACCCTGACGCCCAACTCCCACAGCGCCAACACCGCGAGGCCAAAGGCGAGCGGCGGCAGGAGATCGGCGAGCCGGCGGCTGGTCATGGAACGAAACCCATGCGACGTTCGGTTATCCGGCCGACGAGGCCAATGATGCCGACGAGCGCGGCCGACAGCGCCGCCGCGGTGAATAAGGCCGCCCAGATCTGCACGGTCTGGCCATAGTAGGAGCCGGCCAGCAGCCGGGCGCCCAACCCCCCGTCCTCGCTCTTGGTGACTTCCGCGACGACTGCGCCGACCAGCGCCGCGGCCGCGCCGATCTTCATGCTGGCGAAGAAGAAGGGCGCGCTCGCCGGCGCGCGGAGCTTGAGAAACGTCTGAACTCGCGTCGCTGAGTAGGTGCGCATGAGATCGAGTTGCAGCGGGTCGGGCGAGCGGAAACCTTTGACCATGCCGACGGTGATCGGGAAGAAGGAGAGATAGGCCGCGATCGCGGCTTTCGGCGCGACGCCGGTGATGTTGAACTGGTTGAGGATGACGACGATCATCGGCGCGAGCGCAATGATCGGCACCGTCTGCGAGGCGACGATCCACGGCATCATCGACCGTTCGAGCCAGCGCATCGACACGATGACGACGGCGAGACCAATGCCGAGCGCAGCGCCGACGCCGAAGCCGATCAGCGTCTCCTCGAGCGTGATCGCCCCGTGATAGACGAGGCTACGCTTGGAGGTCGGCGGGGTGGCGAACACCAGCCGGTAGAGCTCGCTGACGACCTGGTGCGGCCCCGGCAGCTTCGGCCGCTCCATGTTGAGCGAGTCGACCACGAGTTCGCGAGTCGAATAGCCGGTGCGGCCGGAATTGGCGTAGAGGTCGCGCTGCAACGGCGCGTTCATCAGCGCCGCGGCGATGTACCAAGCCGCGAGGATGGCGAGGATGACGGTCGCAATGGGGAGAAAGGATTTCATACGCTTCCCCTCATCCGGCGCTTCGCGCACCTTCTCCCGCAAGCGGGAAAAGGGATTCGCCCCCTCTCCCGGCTGCGGGAGAGGGCCGGGGTGAGGGCCTACCCGTCATAGGAATGTCCCTGCCGCAGGCCGTGCCGGATGCGGTTGGCGACTGCGATGAATTCCGGCGTCTCGCGGAATTCCAGTTGCCGGTCGCGCGGGAAGTTGCATTCGATGACGTCGAAAACGCGTCCCGGGCGCGGCGACATCACGACGATATGGGTCGAGAGGAACACCGCCTCGGGAATCGAATGGGTGACGAAAAGCACTGTCTTGCGGGTCACCTCCCACAGCCGCAATAGCTGCTGGTTCAGCATGTCTCTAACGATCTCGTCGAGCGCGCCGAACGGCTCGTCCATCAGCAGGAGATCGGGGTCGAACGACAGTGCGCGGGCGATCGAGGCACGCTGCTGCATGCCACCCGACAATTGCCAGGGAAACTTGTTGCCGAAGCCGCCGAGATTGACCAAGTCGAGCCCCTTCTTCACCCGCGCCTCACGCTCGGCCTTGTCGAAGCCCATGATCTCGAGCGGCAGCGCGATGTTGCGCGCAACCGTTCGCCACGGATAGAGCGCCGGCGCCTGGAAGACGTAGCCGTAGGCGCGTTTCACCCGCGCCTCGTGCGGGCTCAAGCCGTTGACGCGGATCGCGCCGCTGGTCGGCGTCTCGAGATCGGCGACGGCGCGCAGGAGCGTCGTCTTGCCGCAGCCAGAAGGGCCGATGAAGGAGACGAACTCGCCGCGCACGACCTTGAGGTCGACGTTCGCGAGCGCCTGCACCGGCCCGTCGCGGGTATCGAAGCGCAGCGAAACGTCGCTGATGTCGATCGCCGGCTTCTCGGGCGGCGTCTTGGCGACGTCGCCGGGCACAGGCGAGGAGACCGACGCTACGCCCATAACCGACATGCCTCGTTACCGCGCGACGCCCGCGACGGCCGTGAATTCCTTGTGGCGTTTGAGCGCCCGCGCATCCGCCGCGAACGGCTCGCGCCGGATGAACTTTCCCCGCCCGAGCTCCGCCTGGACAGTGCCGTCGCGGAACACGACCTCGCCGCGCGAGAGCGTGTAGCGCGGAAGCCCGGTCACTTTCGTTCCCTCGAAAACGTTGTAGTCGATCACCGACATTTGCGTCCTGGCGGAGATGGTCTTGTTGGCTTTGGGGTCCCACACGGCGATGTCGGCGTCCGCGCCCGGTAGGATCGCGCCCTTTCGCGGATACATGTTGAGGATTCTCGCGCTATTGGTCGAGGTCACGGCGACAAATTCGTTCGGCGTCAGCCGCCCCGTTTCGACGCCGTAGGTCCACAAGACCGGCATGCGATCCTCGAGTCCGCCGGTGCCGTTCGGGATCTTCGTGAAGTCGCCGAGCCCAAGCTCCTTCTGCTTGGTGGTGAAGGCGCAGTGATCGGTGGCGACGACCTGCAGCGAGCCGGCGCGCAGCCCGTTCCAGAGATCGTCCTGATGGATCTTGTCGCGGAAAGGCGGCGACATCACGCGCCGCGCCGCGTGCTTCCAATCCTTGCTGTAGTACTCGCTCTCGTCGAGCACGAGATGCTGGATCAGCGGCTCGCCATAGACGCGCTTGCCCAGCGCCCGCGCCCGTGCGATCGCCTCGTGCGCCTGGATGCAGGAGGTGTGGACGACGTAGAGCGGAACGCCGGCCTGGTCGGCGAGCATGATGGCGCGGTTGGCCGCCTCGCCCTCGACGTCCGGCGGGCGCGAGAGCGCGTGCCCCTCGGGGCCGGTGACGCCCTTCTTCAGATAGTGCTGCTGCAATGCGGCGACGATCTCGCCGTTCTCGGCGTGGACGAGCGGCATGGCGCCCACTTCGGCGCAGCGCATGAACGAGGCGAACATCTCCTCGTCGTTGACCATCAGCGCGCCCTTGTAGGCCATGAAGTGCTTGAAAGTCGTGACCCCTGCGTTCACGACCTTGGCCATGTCCTCGCGCACCGCTTCGTTCCAGTAGGTGATGCACATGTGGTAGGAATAGTCGGCGACCGCCTCTTTCGAGCGCTTGTCCCAGTCGGCGAAGGCCTCCATCAGCGGCTGGTTGCGGTTCGGGATGCAGAAATCGACGACCATCGTCGTTCCGCCCGCAAGCGCGGCCTTGGTGCCGCTTTCGTAGTTGTCGGCGGAATTGGTTCCCATGAACGGCATGTCGAGGTGGGTGTGCGGATCGACGCCGCCCGGCATGACAAAACAGTCCGCGGCGTCCAGCGAAGTGTCGCCCTTGAGCCCCTCGCCGATCGCCTGGATCGTCTCGCCCTCGACCAGAACGTCGGCCTTGTAGGTCCGGTCGGCGGTGACGATCGTTCCGCCTTTGATGACGAGCGACATTCAGCATTCCCCTCGAGGTTGGCGCGGCCGGCGTTTCTCGGCTCCGCGGCGTTCCATCACGCTACGATTTCGGCTTTTTCGAGCACCGCGTGCATCAAAACGTTGGCGCCTGCGGTCGACCACTCCGGCTTGATGTCTTCGCTCTCGTTGTGGCTGATGCCGTCGACGCATGGCGTGAACACCATCGAGGTCGGGGCGACCCGAGCCAGATAACAGGCGTCGTGGCCGGCGCCGGACACGATGTCGCGATGCGAATAGCCGAAGCGCTCGGCCGCCCGCCGGACCGCATCGACGCAGCCGGCGTCGAATGCGACCGGCGCGTAGTAGAAGACCTGCTTGAGATCGTAGGCGAGCCCAATCGTCTTCGTGATCGCCTCGACGCCCTCGCTGAGCGCCTTGTCCATGTCGCTCAAGGTCTCGTCGTTCGGATGGCGGAACTCGCAGGTCATGAAGACTTCGCCGGGAATGACGTTGCGCGAATTGGGATAGGGGTTGAGCATGCCGACGGTCGAGACGCCGAGCGGCGCCTTCGCGAGGCCGATGCGGTTGACCAGCTCAACGATGCGCGCCGCGCCAAGCAGCGCGTCCTTGCGGCGCGGCATCGGCGTCGAGCCGGCATGGCTCTCGAAGCCGGTCAGCCGGATTTCATACCAGCGCTGGCCCTGGCCGTGGGTGACGACGCCGACGTCGATCGATTCGTCCTCGAGGATCGGCCCCTGCTCGATGTGCAGCTCGAAGAAGGCGTGCACCGGGCGGCCGCCGACCGGCTCGTCGCCCTTAAAGCCGATGCGCTTGAGCTCGTCGCCGAGCGGCTTGCCCTCGCTGTCGATCCGCGAATAAGCGAAGTCCCTGGTGAAAACGCCGGCGAAGACGCCCGAGGAGATCATCGCCGGCGCGTAGCGCGAGCCTTCCTCGTTGGTCCAGTTGGCGACCTCGATCGGATGCCGCGTCCTGATCTTGAGATCGTTCAGCGAGCGCACGACTTCGAGCGCGCCAAGGACGCCGAGCGCCCCGTCGAACTTGCCGCCCGTCGGCTGGGTGTCGAGATGGCTGCCCACCATGACCGGCGCGAGCGTCTCGTCCTCGCCCGCGCGCCTGGCGAACATATTGCCCATCTCGTCGACCTTCACTGTGCAGCCGGCGTCCTCGCACCAGCGGCGGAAGAGCTGGCGGGCGTCCCGGTCGAGGTCGGTCAGCGTCAGGCGCTTGCAGCCGCCCTTCGCCGTCGCGCCGAGCTTTGCCATCTCCATCAGCGAATCCCAGAGTCTGCCTCCGTTGACCCGCACGTTGGAAAGGTCGGCCATCATCAACTCCGCTCGGAATTCGTGAACGCTATTATAAGTTTGACCGAACGGTCAAATGACGTAACCTTCGGCAAAAAGCCCATCGTTTCGGCGCCTTGGCGGCAATGTCGGCAGGGCGTCATGGCGGACGGGTGGTCGCCGGCGAGGGAGCGGATGGCATATCGGAGGATCAGGCCGACCATCCGCGAAGAGAACGAGCGGGCGCTGCTCGAAGCAGCCGAGATCGTCTTCGCCGAACAGGGCTTCGCCGGCGCGACGACGGCGGCGATCGCGCGGCGCGCCGGCGTGCCGAAGGCGAACCTGCACTATTACTTCGCCACCAAGGAGGGTCTCTACCGCGCCGTGGTCGAACGCGTGCTGACCGCCTGGCTCGCCGCCGCCTCGTCCTTCGACACGAGCGAGGACCCGGCTGAGGCGCTCTCCGCCTATGTCGGGGCGAAGATGGATCTGGCGCGCGAGATGCCGCTCGCCTCGCGCATCTGGTCGGCCGAGATCATGCGCGGCGCGCCGATCATCCAGGACTTCCTCGACACCACCTTGAGCGAATGGGTCGCCTCGCGCGAGAAGGCGGTCAGGCGCTGGATCGCCGCCGGGAAACTGAAGCCGATCGAGCCGAAGGTGCTTTTCTACATGATCTGGGCCACGACCCAGCAATACGCCAACGCCTCGCACGAGATGGCGACGTTGAACGACGGCCGGCCGCTCGACGACGCGGCTTTCGATCGCGCTAAGCACCAGGTGATCGAGACGATTCTCGGCGGCGTCGCGGCGCGGCCCGCGCGGGCTGACGACGAGGGACGGGCCCCGTGCAGATTCGGGCAACTATATATTTGACGTAGGTGGCTCAGATGTGTAACGACCATGCGGTCGATTCGAAAGGATCGGCTGGCGCGCCCGATGCAGAAATTGAGATCGAAGTCACTCGGGCGATGATCAGGGCTGGAACCGGCTATCTATACAACCATGCGCTCAACACGGTCACGACGATGGTTGATGACCCTGAATTTGTGGTGGGATTTTATCGGGCGATTGAGTCGGCAAGGCCAGATTGACCATTTGAGCCGGATGGTCTCTAAGTTCTTGAGTAAGTTGTCTGGCATTGTCGATTATTGAACGCATGGAAGAAATCAATTCGTTTAGTGTCTCTATCTTGACTGGGCCATCTGTCTTGGCTTCTAACACCAGAGATTTTCGAACCACGGCGTCAGTTTCGTCGTCTATTCCCCAAATGTCATGGATGATCCCATGTCTTCTACCGACTGCGGCACGCGCACGGTCGGCTACGCCAAGGGCGCGGTTGCAGATGGATTGCATTTTTTCTCTTTGGGTGGGATCGCCTTTTGGGGTTAGTTCGACGGAAACAGCGTTCTTGAAAATCTCTAACCTCGCCAATGCTGATTTCGGCGTAAGGTAAATCACCCGTCCTGTAGGTCTTCGGACATGCAAAATGCTGGCGAACAGATCGGCAATCGCCAACTCCATGTTGGCGTTCTCTATTGAAATCATGCCTATAGCGTGAACATACTCTGGCCTGTCATGGAGGATGGAGTGCCAAGCTTTGGGCAATGATAAGTCCTTTAGCAATGAGGAAACTGAGCGTCGCCGCGACTCCGCACTCTTGCGCGCCCTTAGCACGCCGCACAAGCGTCAGGCTGAAATGAAGGTGGGGAGGCCTAGCGAATCCGTCGCAAGACGAGGCACCGCCGTGAATTGGCGGGCCTTTTGCAAGAGTGAAGACCTCAAAGAGATTGCATCAGCTCGATTTGCGAGGTTAATAGCTCTCGCACATGTAGAAGGGCTTTTAGCTCCAATCCTTTCGGGTGATCTAGAAACGGCTCAGAGACGTGCGTCTGAATTGTCAGAGACTCTTTTAAGTCAGAATCTCGTTGACCGTCATCTATCTGAATCCAGAGACAGTGAGTTCTCGAAAGTGGACTTTGAACAATTTTCTGAGAAATTATACGGACTGCTTCGTAGCTCACAGTGAGCCTCCCTTAATCTGGCGCGAATCTTCGTCTTTTACGCGTGTCCGGTCGTCGTCCGGCTTTTGCCTCAGGCATCCAGACTGCTTCTTTAGGCCTCTCAGATACGAGGCTGGTGATAAGTCAACCGCTTGCCTTCTGCGCCCAAAACTGCCTTCTCGGCGCGTTCGGTATCCTCGACGCCCAACTTTGAACGATTGTTGTACCGGAAATCGAACTCGCTCAGATAGCGATGCAGGTGCGCCTCGCTGATGGAATGATAGACACCATAAACGCCGCGCTTGAAGATGCTGAAATAGTTCTCTGGACCGTTGACCGTAACCGTGATCCCGTCGAACTTGTAAGCGTATTCGCCTCGCGAATGATCGACCGCATGATGCTTGGAGAACTCGCGGCCCATCTTGATGTAATAGGCCGCTTCGTCTGTGTTCAGCGTGCTTTTGCGGCTGACATTCTTCATGACGAAGGGGCGCAGTGTTTTGGCGTTAATCGCCGCAACGTGCTTGGAACGAACACGCCCCCCACGTTCGACAAGCGTCGCAACCATCTTCTTCGGGGCCGGTTCGCGATAGGCGCGGTTCTTGGACTTTCCGCCGACAACGGTTTCGTCGGCCTCGACAACCTTGCCGTCGCCGCCCAGCGGGCCGCCAGTCTTGTTCGGCGCTTCGTCGGTCATAGCCTCGCGGATGCGATGGCAGAGAAACCATGCGGTCTTGTACGTGACGCCGAGCATCCGATGCAGTTGATGGGCGGACATGCCTTTCTTTGAAGACGCCATAAGGTGGAAGGCCAAGACCCACTTGTTGAGCGGAAGGTGGCTATCCTCCATGACCGTTCCGACCGTCACGGTGAAGGGCTTCTCGCACTCGTTGCACCAAAGGACGCCCGGCCGCGTGCTCTTGCCTGAAAGCTTGGTGATTCGCGCCGGATCGGCATTGCCGCAATGACGGCAAACGGGGCCGTTAGGCCAGTAGAGCGTTTCGAGATGCTCGCGGGCCCTGTCAGCGTCGGTGAAAATCGGATCGGTGAGATTTGTCATGGGCTTGTCCTCGATGG
The DNA here is from genome assembly GCA_963820795.1 of uncultured Alphaproteobacteria bacterium. GTDB lineage: Bacteria > Pseudomonadota > Alphaproteobacteria > Rhizobiales > Beijerinckiaceae > Roseiarcus. The sequence goes on along the minus strand of CAWGBJ010000003.1, from coordinate 150,438 downwards.
AGAACACCATGACACATCCCGCGTTCTACGTCAAGTATATAATTGCCCAATTCGAGGGCGGCAAAGGAATTTCAAAGGCTTGAGTGTCCAAAAGCGCAACATTCGTCAATTTAGTACATCGCATATATGTTATTTTGCCTGCTTCGGCCTCGGGTCGCCGCCGCCGCGCGACGGCTGGCCGGTTCAGTTGCGGTAAGACCCCTTCGTCCCGCCTTGCCCGCCATGCTAAGCCTCGCCCTATGCGCGCCTCCGATTTCGATCTCCTCATCGTGCCCCGCCTTGGGGGCGCCGAAGGCGACTGGCCGAGCCGGTGGCGGGCGAAACTCTCGACCGCCCGCTTCGTCCATCCGGCCGACCCCGCCGACAGGCGGCGCGAGGCTTGGACCGAGGCGGTCGCCGGGGCCGCCCGCGAGGCGAAGAGGCCCGCCCTCTTGGTCGGGCATGGGACCGGCGCGGCGGCGATCGCTGAGGCTGCGAAGGCGCTGGGCTCCGCCGACGTCCGCGGCGCCTTTCTGGTCGCCCCGCCGGACGAGCAAAGCCTCGGACGGCTTGCGGGCGACGGCTGGAGCCTCGCCCGCGCGCGCCTGCCCTGGCCGAGCGTCGCGGTCGCCAGCCGCAACGATCCGCAGGGCTCCTATGATGCGATCGCCGCGCTCGCTCGCGACTGGGGCGCAGAACTCATCGATGCCGGCGAGGCTGGCGGCCTCGACGCGGCCAGCGGCCATGGGCCGTGGCCGGAAGGGCTGATGCGGCTTGCGGCGTTCATTAAGGGGATCGGCGAGCGCGCCGGCGCCGGGCTTTGAATGGCGGACACATCGCTTAGGGCCGACTCTGGAGGCCCCTCACGCCGAAGACCGGCGCGCAGCCTGCATCCCGAAGCCCGACGAGGCCACTGGCCGTTCATCGGCAGCTTGCCACGACTCTCTGCGCGCCCGTCCAGGAAAACGCCGCCGTCGCCGTCATGAAGCGCCTTCTCCTCCTCGCAGCCTCGCTCTTTCTCGCGCACCCGGCGTGGGCCGAGGCGCCTGCGGCGCTGTGCGCGGCGGCGAAGAGCGACGTCCGCGCCGATACTTTGCTCGCTTCCGAAGTCGCGGTCGTGTTCGGCAAGGCGGATTTCACCGGCACGGCGGGCGACTGCGTCTATCCTCTCAAAGCGCTGCGCTACGCGAGCGCCGACGTGCTGCTCGTTCAGTGGGGCGAGCCGGGCGCGGGCTGTCATGGCTGCGGGGCGACGCTTTCCGCCTACGTGATCCAGCGCACCGGCGGCGGTCTCAAGACCGTCGCGAAATTTCGCGAATTCACGCAACTCGGGTCGCAGGGCGCCATTATGGAGGTGTGGCCGATCGAGATTGCCGGCGACGACGCAATGGCGATCGAGAGCGGTGGGACGTTCCAGGGCTACACATCGTCGCAGCTCGACTTCTTCGCCTTCCACGCCGGCGCCCTCGTCGATCTCGAGCCGAAGCCGCGGGTCGTGCTCGACGCCGACGACGAGGGCGCGACAGTGGACACGAGCAAGACGACCGTCGTGCGGGGAAGCTGGTTCTTCGATCCGACCGACAAGAACGCGCTCGTCGTCGATTACAGGATCGACGCCGAGGGCTCGACGCGCGTCGAGCGGGTCGTCTGGCGCTTGCAGGGCGGCAAGCTCGTGCTCACGCGCGGCCGCGTGCCGCCGGAGGTGACCGAGGCAAGCGGCGGGTGAAGGGCGGGCGGCCGACACGCTCCGGCTTCACGAAAACTCGCGCTCTGCACGAACCCCATATAGGGGTTTCAGATCACTGCGCGTCGTTGACCGAAGCGGCGCCCCTCTGTCCGCGACAGGAACTCTCAATCCATGCAGAACCTCACGCCCGAAGGGCTCCGCATCGTGACCGACGCCGCAACGCGGCATGGGGTCAGCCTCGAGGCGGCGCTAGCGGCGCTCGGCGCGCTGGCGCAAGGGCAGGGGCGCCAGGCGCAGTTCGATCACCCCGAGCTCGGCGGCATGGGGCAGTGGTCGCAGGGCGGCATGATCATGATCGGCGACATGTTCAATTCGGGCCTCAAGGCGCGCGTCGATGCGCTCTTGAGCGACCTCGCCGACCTCCTCAGGAGCCAGCCTCTCGCCTTCGCCGACGCGGGAGTTTTCAGTCGCAAAGCCGGGGCGGCGGCGGGGTCAGTCTGTTCGTGGCGGGGAGCGGCCCGGCGAGCCCATGGTGGCCGGCGGAGCTTGGTCGGCCTGCCTCGGTCGGCGCCCAGAACGATCTCCGCTACGCCTGCTTTCCCGATGCGCGTCGTTTGGCGATCCAGCAGGGCGGACAGGTTCGCGTTTATGACACCGGCGAGCACCGGATCACGGGTTTCTCCCAGCAACAGGGAGGCGATCAGTCGCTGACCTTCACGAGCCAGCACGGCCTCGTCAGGGTCGCCGACCTCCGTCCGGCGTCTCTCGAAGGCGATCAGCGTCCAAACCCGCCGCCGCCCGCCGCCGCGACGCCGCCGCAAGCGGCCGCATCGGCGCCGGCCGCAGCGCCGCAGCCGGCGGAGGCGATCCTCAAGACGATCGAGCGCCTGGCGGAATTGCGCCAGAAAGATATTCTCACCGAGGAGGAGTTTGCGGCGAAGAAGGCCGAGCTCCTGGGCCGCCTTTGAGGGGTTGAACAAGCGATGGCGGGCAGAGGCAAATATTTTTCGGCGAGCTATGCGGAAGCGCGGCAGAAGTTCCTGGAGACGGCGCGGACCGCCGGGGCGGCCATCGAGACGCATGTCAATCCCAACGCCAGGGGAGCGAACGGCGAGGAGCTCGCCCTCGATGCGGCCCGTTTCGGCGACAGGGATGCGCAGGCCCTGTTCATCGTCTGCTCAGGCACGCACGGGAACGAAGGCTTCTGCGGCTCGGGGTGCCAGATCGGCCTCATCGGCGAGAAAATCGTCGCCGCTCGGCCACCAGCCGCCGCCGTGCTGCTCCTGCACGCCGTCAATCCTTACGGCTTTTCCCATATCCGCCGGGTGACCGAGGACAACGTCGACCTCAACCGCAATTTCCAGGGCTTCTCGAAGCCGCTGCCGGAGAACCGCGGCTACGCCGCGATCCATGACCTCCTTGTCCCGCCCGACTGGGACGGTCCCGGCCGCGCCAGGGCGGAGGCGGCGCTCGACGCCTGGCGCGACGCCAACGGCGGCCTCAAGGCCTATCAGGCCGCCGTCGCGGGCGGCCAGTACGCGTTCCCCGACGGCCTGTTCTTCGGCGGGCGGCGGCCGACATGGTCGAACGCAACGTTTCGCCGGATCCTCGGGACGCACGGGCGCGCGGCGAAGCGGGTCGCCGTCATCGATGTCCACACCGGCCTCGGGCCGACCGGTTATGGCGAGCCGATCTCAGTCCACGCGCTCGATTCGCCCGCGTTCGCTCGCGCCCGCGCCTGGTGGGGCGACGACGTCACGTCGACCACGGCCGGCACTTCGAATTCGTCCCCCATTACGGGATCGCTGATCGGCTGCATCGCGGAGAGCCTGCCCGGCGCCGAGGCGGCGGCGATCGGGCTCGAATTCGGCACCGTCCAGCTCGCCGAAGTCTTTGACGCGATTCGCGGCGACAACTGGCTCTATGCGCGCGGCCTCCCGTCCGGACTCGCCATGGATTCGCGCCTCGCCCGCGACATCAAGACGAAAATCCGCGACGCGCTCACGGTCGACACGGACGACTGGAGGGAAAAGGTTTTGGCCCGCGTCGCCGACTTTGCCGTGAGCGCCTATCGCGGTCTCGCCGGTTAAGGCGCATTCTTTCAGCCCTCATCCGCGCGGCGCTCCCTGTCGATTTGGAGGTTGCCCGGGACGCCTTGAAAAGGGCGACGAGCGCCGTCGGGCTAGCCGGTCGTCCTTTCGACGAGCGGTGAGGCGAGCCCGGTCTCAGGCGCCAGAGCGGCCTCGAGTTCCTGGGATGGTCAGTCCACGAAAGACGGCGTCGACCTCGGCGGGCGCCATTGTAGATTTCCGGTCGAGCCACCAGGTCAGAATCGAGATCAGCGATCCCACCACGAACTGGATTAGCGCGCTGCGCGGAATGTCCCGACGCGCCGCCCGCGGCGCGATTTCAGCCAATTCCTGCCGCACGAGGTCTGTCAGCAACGCACGCATGCGGGCGATGACGACGGAGGCGCCGCGCTCGCCGACCAGCGCGCGGTAGATGTCCCGGTAGTCCCCGGCGTGCTCAAAAAGCGCCTGGCTGAAGCCCAAACTGCGCTCTGAAACTCCGCCGCTGCGCGCCAAGGCGATCCGCTGACGGCCGACGAGCAGCTTGCGCAAACCGGCCATTTCAGCGGTGAGGAGATCCTCCTTGCTCAGGTAGTGGGCATAGAAGGTCGAACGTCCGACGTTGGCCCGATTGACGACATCCTTGATCGTCACCGCCTCATAGCCCCTTTCGAGGACGAGTGAGATGAGGGCCTTGTGCAGCGCATCGCGCGTTCGCGCAATGCGACGGTCTTCGCCGGCGCGCTGAATCCGTTTCCGGCCTTTTGCCGCCGAGTGCTCGTTTCTGGACATTCCGGGTCGAGAGTCCATCCCATCCGTACGGCACATGGTGTTCAATAGTGGCGTCGATGTCCAGGAATAGCGTTCGGAGAACGGCGATGAAGGCAGACCCAGGCTCACATGCACGCGCCCACAGCCACATGTGGTTGGTCGGCATGCTCGGCCTGGCCGCCGGGCTCGCGCTCATGATCTATGTGCCGTCGCTTCCAGCGATATCGAGTGCAATGTTGGCTTTCGCCGGTTTCCATCTGGTCGGGGCGGCGGTTCTCGCCGGGTCTCTCTATGTCCTGGCTGGCCAAAGAATCATTCGGCGCCGGCAGCGCGAGGACGGCGCGCGATTTAACTTCGGCTGGGCGCCGGCCTGGACTTATGGCCCATGGATCGCCGCGCTGATCTTCGGAGCGGCTTCAGCGGCGCTCCAGCTCGCGGAGCCTCCGGCGTGGCCGCTCGCCATGCTGCTTACGTTCATGGCCGCCGCGTTCTTTGCCGGCGGTCTCGTCACCCGCGCCGCCGGGCGATATCGGAGCGCGGTGCTCCCCATGGTCGCGCTTCTGCCGGCAGATGAGGGTTGCGTGCTCGACGCGGGCTGCGGCGCCGGCCGCACGACGGTCGCGCTCGGCCGCGCGTTCAAGCGAGCCCGCATCGTGGCGCTCGACCGTTTTGATTCCGACTATATCGAGGGAGGCGGTCGCTCATTGATCGAGCAAAACCTTCGGCTCGCGGGTCTCGCTGATCGGGTGGAAATCAAGCGCGGCGATCTGACCGCGTTGCCCTTCGACGAGGCGAGTTTCGACGCCGCCGCGAGCGCTCATGCAATCGATCATCTCGGCCCGCAGACGCAGGCGGGCCTGCGCGAAATCCGGCGCGTCCTGAAGCCCGGCGCGAGGTTTCTGCTGATTGTGTGGGTGCGAGGCTGGACGATGTTCGCCGTCGCCAATGTGCTGTCGTTTTTCCTGTCGTCAGAGCCCACGTGGCGCCGGAGGCTGACGGACGCCGGCTTTGCGATAGCCGACGAAGGCAGCTTCAACGGCTACTGGTTCGCCGTGCTGCGGAAGCCGCAATAGGCGATCCAGCCAATCCGCCGGCGGCTTTGCTCCATCACAACCCCTCGTCTTTCATCGCCTTTTTCACCGAGGGGCGGGAGATCATCCGGTCGTAGTGCCTGCGGACGTTTGCCGGCAGATCCGCGCTCAGCCGCTCGGCTCCCCCAATAAGACACGTAGAACAGCGCCGGATCGGCGATCGAGAAGTCGCCGATCAACCAGTCCTTCCCCGCCAGCGTCCTGTCGATCAGCGCGAAGCCATCGTTGGCGATCTTGATCCCCTCCGCCTTGACCGCCTCGTAGTCCTTTTCGTTCGGGGCGAAATTCATCGGGCGGAAAACCCGCCGGAAGCCGTTGCCGTGGATCGTCCCGACGACATATTCGAGCCCCTCCATCATCCGGGCCTGCCGCTCCGCGCCGAGCGGGACAAGGCGCTTCTCGGCGTGCGTCAGGCCGAGAAAGAGGGAGATCGCCTGATATTCGGTGAGCACGGTGCCGTCGTCGCGCATGAGCGCGGGCACCTTCGACTTCGGGCTGATCGCCCGATAGGCGTCGCTGAACTGCTCTCGCCTCGAGAAGTCGACGCGTTGGATGTCAAAAGGCGCGCCGATCTCCTCCATCAGCACATGGATGCCGAGGGCGCAGCTTCCCGGCGAATAATAGAGCTTCATCCTGAGGTCCCTGCCTGACTTCGCGCCCGCCGAGCCTCATAGGCCCTCACATGAGCAAAGGCGATCCGCAGCAGCGAACGATCGTCCGGCGCGGCGGCGCGGCGCAAGAGATCGCCGAGGATATGGTCGCCTTCGACCGGCAGGCCGCCTTCGATGTCGCGCAGCATCGAGGCCGTGAGCGGCGAACCCGGAACGGCGAAAATCGGCCGCGTCCGCTCGAGGAAGGCAGGGCGGGGAGGAAAACCCTGCGCCGTCGCGATGGCGACGCATTCGTCCAGGAGTCCCGTGGCTAGATCGGAAGCGCCGGCGGCGACGATGTCGCCGATCGTGGCGCGCATCAGCGAGGTTATGCCCGCCGCCGCGGCGATGAAGATCCACTTCTCCCACATATCCAGCCGAATTTCTTCGCTCAGCCGCGCATCGAACCCTGCGTCAAGGAGCTCGGCTGCGACCCCCTCGATCCTTCTCGAACGCGATCCGTCCAGCTCGCCGAAGGTCAGCGAATGAAGATCGTTGAGGTGGACGATCCCGCCATTGGCGTCGAGCGTCGCCGAGATCACGCAGAGCCCGCCGAGCACACGCTCCCCGCCAAAACGATCGGCAAGAACATCGAGGTGCCGCATGCCGTTCAACAACGGCAGGATCGAGGAGCCTGAACCCACAGCCGGGGCGAACGACTTGATTGCGCCCTCGAGATCGTAAGCCTTGCAGCTGAGAATGACGAGGTCGAACGGTTCAGCCAGATCCTGCTCGAGCACGAGCGGCGGGGCCGGCCGGTGAAAATTGCCGAAGCGGCTTTGGATCGTCAGTCCGTGCTGGGCGAGCGACGCGGCGCGACGCGGCCGGACGAGAAAGGTCACGTCCCGCCCCGCCTGCAGCAGCCGCCCGCCGAAATAGCCGCCGACCGCGCCCGCTCCGACAACGAGAATTCTCACCGTGCAAGATCCATAGTGACGGGGCCAAGCGGCGGACAAGTAAACTTCATTCTGAGGTTACCGTCGCACTGGCGCGCACGGTAGGCATACCACGTCGCCTTGGAGCCGGGGAGAGAGCGCCGGCAGCGCCGCTTCTTCACCTCACCACGGTGTAGATGATGATGAAGGCGATGACCACCAGCGCCAAGCCGATGATGACGACGTAGCGGACGTTGTGTCCGGTCACGCCGCCCCTGATCCTGTCCTTGTTGTTCTCGGTGACGACCGGCCTTTCGTCGTTCATGGAGCGCTCCCATCCTTTCGCCCGCGGCTTCGCGGCGCCCTCTCCCGCGCGTCGCCTGTTGGGAATCATCATCGCAACGAGCAGGGCGAAGCGGCGGCTGCCTTCGACGGGCGTTCTGGCGAACGATTTCTTCGCCCGAGAAGACGGCGGATTTTTATTCACACGAACAGCTTTTCCAATCGAATTGGCAGGTCGCGAATCCGCTTGCCTGTCGCGTGAAAAACCGCATTGGCGATCGCCGCGTTGAGGCCGACGTCGCCGAGTTCGCCGAGGCCCTTGACCCCGAGGGGGTTCACCCAGTCGTCCGTCTCGGGCACGATAATCACCTCAACCGTCTGAATATCGGCGTTCACCGGGATCAGGTAGTCGGCGAGATTGTCGTTGACATAGCGGGCGGCGCGCTTGTCGATCTCCGTCGCCTCGAACAGCGCTGAGCTTATTCCCCAGATCATGCCGCCCATCAGTTGGCTGCGCGCCGTGCGCGCGTTGATGATCCGCCCGGCTGCGAAGGCGCCGACGGCGCGCGGCACACGGATTTCCCGCGTCAGCGCGTGCACCCGGACCTCGACGAACTGGGCGCCGAAGGCGAAGGCGACCTTCTCGCCCTCGGGGCCGCCGGTCAGGGTCGCATGGCCGTGATAGAGGCGCTCCATCGATTCCGGCGACATCGAGCGGGGGATCGATTCCGCATATTCCTCGATCACGCTCTGGCCGAGCTGGCGAAAGGCCTGCTCGAGCGGCACCGCCGCGTTGCCCGCCGTGATGGCGCCGTCGCTCAAGGCGAAATCGGAGACCGGCCTGCCGGCCAGCGGACTGTCGGCCGCGGCCGAAGCGGCGTGGAAGAGCTTGTCGCGGATGGCGTCGCACGCCTTGACCACCGCCGAGGTCGTGCTCGCGGTCGTGTTCGAACCGCCGGCGACCGGCCCGGCTGGAAGCGCGCTGTCGCCGAGCTCGACGGCGACGTCTTCGGGCTTGAGGCCCAGCCGCTCGGCCGCCGCCTGGCCGATCACCGTATAGGCGCCGTTGCCGATCTCATGCGCCGCGATCGAGACGCGCGCCGAACCGTCGGGCTTGAGACGAATCCGGACCGCGGCCGGCGAGATCTGGGTCGGATAGAGCGCCGTCGCGCATCCCCAGCCGACGAGCCAGTCGCCGTCGCGCATGGATCCCGGCGCGGGCGAGCGAAGGCGCCAGCCGAACGCCGCTGCCGCCTCATCGAAGCACTTGACCAGCGACCGGCTCGAATAGGGCCGGCCGGTGATCGGGTCCGTCATCGTGTCGTTGATCTCGGCGCAATTCGACCGGATCCATGTCGAGCGCGATCGCCAGCTCGTCCATCGCGCTTTCAAGCGCATAGACGTACGGAATTTCGGGCGGCGAGCGCATGAAACCGGGCGTGTTGCGGTCCGCGTGCACGATGTAGACCTTGGTCGCGACGGCGCCGTAGTCGTAGAGGACCGAGGTGTCTTCGGTGCCCGCGACTTTGTAGTCGTCGGGCCGCGACGTAACCTCAAAGCCTTCGTGCAGGTAGGCGAGGAGCTTGCCCTCGCGGTTCGCGCCGAGCCGCACGTGGTGACGCGTCTCGGCGCGATAGGTCGCGATGGTGAAGCCCTGCTTTCGTGTCGCGACAAGCTTGACCGCGCGGCGCAGCCGCCTGGCGGCGATGGCGACCAGGGCGGTGCGTTGCGTCAGCGAGCCCTTCGAGCCGAAGGCGCCGCCGACATAAGCGCTCACCACATGGACGTCGTCCGGATCGATGCCGAGCTGATCGGCGAGTCCGTATTTCAGGCCATAGACGAATTGGCTCGGCTCGTAGACCGTGAGCTTCCCGTCGTTCCAGACACAGGTCGTGGTGAACAGTTCGATCGGGTTGTGGTGCTGCGTCGGCGTGCCGTATTCCGCGTCCACTTGCACCGGGGCCGAGGCGAATGCGGCCTCGGCGTCACCGACGCTCGGGTCTTTGTGTTTCTTGTCGACAGCTGCGGCGAGCTCAACCGTCGTTCCGTCCGAGCCGAACGTCGCGCTCGGTTCTTCTTCGTCGTACTCGACGCGGATCAGGCGCGCGGCTTCGCTCGCCGCCTCGAAGGTCTCAGCCACGGTCATAGCGATGATCTGTCCGTCATGCCAGATCTTCGGCCCGCTCAACGGCACGATCGACGTGCCAGCCTGTCCGCCCTCGGAAAATGTCTTGATCGGATTCACGACATTGGCGTTCTCATACGTGAGGACATCGAGAACGCCAGGTACGGCGCGCGCGGCCTCGAGGTCGATCATGCTAATGGCGCCACGCGCGATGGCGCTTGTCGTCAGACAGGCAAATGCCGGATTGGCGACAGGAATGTCCGAGCAATAACGGGCTTGGCCCGTGACCTTGACGCGGGCGTCGGCGCGCGGCGGCGATTCCGCGGCGGCCTCAGCCGGGGTGAGCGGGGTCGCCCGATCGGCCATCTCAGGTCTCCATTGTCGCGGCCTCGAAGAGCGCGCGGGCCAGCGTCTGTCGGCCGAGCGCAATCTTGAAGGCGTTGTGCTGGCGGGGCTCGGCCCCGGCGAAGGCGGCTTCCGCAGCGCGCTGAGCCGTTTCCATGGTGATCACCTGGCCAGCGAGCGCTTCCTCCGCCTCGCGCGCCCGCCAGGGAACGGTGGCGACCCCGCCGAGGGCGATGCGCGCGTGGCGCACCGGACCGCCGGCGGGCATGTCCAGCGCGACCGCCGCGGAAGCGAGCGCGAATTCGTAAGATTCGCGGTCGCGGATTTTGAGAAAGAGCGACCGGCGCGTCCACTCGCCTTTCGGGACAAGAAAGGCGACGATCACTTCGTCCGGCGCCAGCGTCGTCTCGACGTCCGGCCGGTCGGCCGGAAGCCGATGCAACTCGGCGAAGGGGATGATGCGGTGCGCGGCGCCGCGGCGGATCTCGATGGCCGCGTCGAGCGCGATCAGCGCCTGTGCGAAGTCGCCGGGATAGGTCGCGATGCAATTCGGACTGACGCCGAGCACCGCATGCATGCGGTTGAAGCCGTCGAGCGCCGCGCACCCTGAGCCCGGCCTGCGCTTGTTGCAGGCGCCCCATGTGAGGTCGCGAAAATAGCTGCAGCGGGTGCGCTGAAGCACATTGCCGCCGAGCGTCGCCATGTTGCGCAATTGCGCGCTCGCAGCGAGGGCGAGGCTCTGCGCGATGACGGGATACTGGCGATTGATCAGCGGATGGGCCGCCACGTCCGCCATGCGGGCGAGCGCCCCGAGTCTGAGGCCGGTCGAAGTCTGCTCGACCCCCTTGAGGCCCTCGATGCCGTTGAGGTCGATCAGCACGCTCGGCCGCATCACATCGAGCTTCATGAGATCGAGAATGGTCGTGCCGCCGGCGATGAACTGCGATTCGGCCGCAGTCGGCGGCCCCTCGGCCTCGGCGCCGCCGAAGGCCTCGACGACGGAAACCTCGTCGGCTGCGCGCACGTAGATGAACGGACGCATCAGGCCCTCCTCATATCGACACGCGCCTGCTTGATCGCAGCGACGATGTTGGGGTAGGCGGCGCAGCGGCAGAGGTTGCCGCTCATGTATTCGCGGATATCCGCGTCGGCTTCGGCGTGCCCCTCCTCGACGCACCCGATCGCCGAGAGGATCTGACCGGGCGTGCAATAGCCGCACTGAAAAGCGTCGAAATCGACGAAGGCCTGCTGCATCGGATGCAGCGTTCCGTCCGGGTCGGCGAGACCCTCGATGGTCGTTAACGATCGTCCGTCGGCCATGACCGCGAGCGTCAGACAGGAGAGCATGCGTTTGCCGTCGATGAGCACGGTGCAGGCGCCGCACTGGCCGTGGTCGCAGCCCTTCTTCACGCCGGTGAGGCCGATGTGATCGCGCAGCGCGTCAAGCAGGGAAACCCGGGAATCGAGCGCCAGTGCGTAGGGCTGTCCGTTGATCGTCAGACGCGTTTCGCGGGGCAGATGAGACAGCTCAGGGCTCTCGGCGCCTTGCGCCACCGCATGACCGGCGGGAGCAAGCGCGAGCGCCGCGCTCGAGGCGCCGGCACGGAGGAAAGTGCGTCTGCTGAAGTCAGGGCTCATCGGAGGCTCCGCCATGCAGTTTTCACCCGGCCGGTCTGGACCGGGCCGCGGTTGGCGGACAACCTCGCCGGGCTTCATTCGTTCCCCGCCCACGGCCGGGTGGCGCGAAAGTGACTCGAACGAAGGCGACTCGACCTCGTGCGGCGAGCCAGAGATGGGCGCTCGGACAAAGCCGAACCGCCGCAAAAATTGACGCGCGCGCTACCCGAGGGGTAACGCGCGCGTCGTTCAGAGAGCGGCCGCGTGCTGTGGGAGCGCGGGGACGAATGGCCTCTCCGGTTGGTTCTCAAGAATTGTTGATCATGGTTGCCCGCAGGGACCGACATGCGTCGTGGCCATCGCCTGGGTCTCGCCGCCGCCACCGAGGATCTCGACGACATGGCGCGTCGAGGGCTGCACGATGACAATCTCGTCGTTGACGACCACGAAGTCATAGCCGCGGTATTCAGGAACGAGGGATACGACGTCCGGCGGCAGCGGCTCCAGAGTGACGTCGCCCGGCAGCGCGGCGCCGACGTTCACGTTGATGTTGAGATGCTGCGGCCGTGCGCTCGCCATCAGGGTGTGCTCGATCTTTGCCGCACGATCACCGGTAAGATGTGCGTTGCCCTGCGCCCGACGCCTCGCCGCCTTCATTCTTGCCGGTCTGCTCGTTCTTGGCGGCCTCGCCCTGATTGTTCTGCCGCTCGCCGGTGAGACCTTTCTGATTCTCGCCCGGCTTATTTTCCGTGTTCGCCGCCTGCCCCTGGCGCTCCTCGACTCGATTGCCCTTCTCGGTCTCGCCGGTGCGCTGCTCGTTGGCCTTGCCGGTCGCATTCTCGGCCTTGCCGGTCTCGCGATTGTTTTGCATGTTGCGCTCGCCCTCCGACTGGGCGGCCTTCTTTTCCTCGGCGGGATTGGCCTTCTGCGCCTGGCCCTGCTGCTCGGCGCCCTTCTGCTCCGCGCCCTTCTGCTCCGCCTGAGCGGCGGCTCTTTGCTTGCCGGACTCCGCGGCGCCCGGCCGTTCCTCCTCCTTCTTCTGCTCCATGCCCGACTGAGCCTGAGCCTGGCGCATCTGGTCTTTGGCAGCGGCGCCCTGGCCCATCGCGCCTTTTCCGCTTTCCATGCTTTGATGAGCGGCGCCTGGCTGCTCCTGCCCCTGCTGGCGCTCCTGTGCGCACGCAAATCCCGTCGCCGCGACACTCAATGCGGCCGCAGCGGCGGCGATCAAAGTCCTTCGCATGTTCTTCTCCCGAGTCATTGATTGCGGAGATCGGCCTCCGTACCGGTGCGGAAAACCGTCGGCGCCCTTGAAAAGTTCCTGCACCGCCGGGCTCGCCTACTTCCAGCACGGTTTCTGCCGCTGGAGCTCTCTCCATTGCTTGCCGAGATGGCGCATTGCCGTGCGGCGCGCCTCATCGCGGCTTGCCGCCAGCGCGCCGACCGGCACGCCGAGCTCGAGATGACCGCCCCCCGCAAGCTGCTCGGCCAGCCGGGTCGCCGTCGCCGAATCGTTGATGACGCCAAGGGTCTCCTGCAATCCCTTGATGCGCTTCATAAAGCGCTTGACCGCCTTGCGCGGATAGAGCGAGGCGACGAATTCGATGCCGTAGCGGAGTTTTTTGAGCGACTTGCGCAGCGGATGCAGCTCCGCGGGCGAAGAGCCCGGACTCGCGTTGCGGCCCCGCTTTTCGACCTTGCGGGCGAGCTGATCGAGCAGTCGGGGCGCGACTTTGGCAAGCCGTTTCTTCAGGCCGTCGTCGCCAAGCAGCCGTCTCTGCGTCCTGCCGGTTTCCGTCCAGGCCGCAAGCCCGAGGACAAGCGCGGTGAACGAACCCGCTCTCAGCGCGCGCGCCGACGTTGCATCGGCCAGCCGGCGGCGCGCCTCGGCCGCCCCGCGAATGAGCTCGCCCCATTCGGCGTCGTCAGGCTCGTGGAAAGATTCCGGCAGCATTTCGACGCAAAAGACGTCCCAGTCGCGCGCTTCGCCGATGACCCGGCCGAGCCGCCGCAGTTCGTGCTGGAACAGGGCCGCGGCGTGAGGTTCGAGCCGCGGCTGAAACAGCCTGAGCGCGGAACGCAACCGCCGGAGTCCAACGCGGGTCTGGTGGATGCCCTCGGCGTCTCCGGCCAGCGCAGAGACGCGGTTGGCGAGCAGATGGCCGAGCGCGTTGGCGACAATCTCGCGCAGCCCGTCGGCGGCACGGATGTCGCGGTCGAGTTCCGGGGCGCCCGCTTTCTGCGGGCGGCGAGCGCCGCCTTCCTTGAGGCGAAGTCCGCGGGCGGCCTTGCTTTCGACTTCGACGGCAAGCGGAGTGGCGGCATGCAGTTCGAGCGCGAGCCGGTAAAGAGCGCCCGGACTCCCCTCGCGCAATTCCAGCTCGAGTTCGTGAACAGTCTCTGTGACGTCGCCGGCCTCAATCGAGCCGGAATCGAGCGCAGCCTCAATCGTGGCTCCGTCCACGTAAAGGGTGCGCGTGGTTCTGACGATGTCGGTGACGACGACCGGCCCGAGCGCCTTGCCGATGTCCGGCGGCAGCGCCTCGGCGACAGGGGTTGTGGCCGCCAGCGCGAGGTTCGGCCTTTCCCCGGAGATCGGCCATTCCCACTCGCCGCGCGCCTTCGCGGGGCTGTTGTTCCCATTCGCTTTGACGGCCTGAATGCGGTTCTTTCCTGCCCGGCGAACCCTCAGACTGAGGCCGCGGCGGGCCAGGTCCTGGTTCGGCGTGTCGAAATAGGTGGTCACGATGTGCTGGGTTTTTGGCTTGCTGGCGCGCGGCGGCCGAAAGGCCGCGAGCCGGGCAAGGCGCTCCTCGGCGGAAGGCGAAACGATGAGTTTGAGCTCCGTTTCCGTTGGCCGATCCGGCTTGGCCATGACGCGTCTCCTGGCTTCGACGCCTTTCCAACGCGAGCAGGAGACGATTGATCCGGAGGGACGAGCGCGGCTTCGGGTCAGCCAGCGAGGCGCGCCAGCGGCAGGGTCAGCCGGATGACGAGACCTTCAGGCCTCCACTCGCGCGAAATCTCGCCCCCGAGTTGCCCGGTCACGGTCATGCGCGACAACACGCCGCCGAATCCCTCGCCGCCAGTCGGCGCCGCGACCGGCGGTCCGCCGCGTTCCGTCCAAGTGAGGGTGATCGCGTCGTCCTTCTCGCTGCAGACAACCTCCACGGTCCCTTCTGCGGCGGAGAGAGCGCCGTATTTCGCGGCGTTGGTGGCAAATTCGTGCAAAAGAAGCGCAAGGCTGGTGACCACGCCGCCTGACACCGACGGATCGACGCCCGAGATCGCGATGCGCGAGGCCTGCGTGGCCTCGCTCTCGTCGAACGGGGCCACGATGGTCCGGATCAGCGAGGCGAGCGTCGTCGGCTGCGGCGACGGTTCGCCGGCTCCATGAGAAAATGTCAGTGCATGCGCCCGCGCGAGAGCGGCGAGCCGCTGGCGCGCGGAATCGGCCAGTTCCTGCGTTGTCCGTGCGCTGCGCGCGCTGAGGCCGACGATGCTGCCCGACAGGGCGAACAGGTTCTTGACCCGATGGCCCATCTCGCGCAGCAGCAGCTCCTGGCGTTCCTGTGTCCTCCGGGACTCCGTTATGTCGCGCGCAATCGTCGATGCGCCGACGATCCGGCCCTGCAGATCCCGGATCGGCGATATGGTCAGGGAGATATCGACGAGGCTTCCGTCCTTGCGCTGTCGCGCCGTTTCGACGCCGCGGACGCCTTCGCCGCGGCGAATCCTCTCGAGGAGCTCCAGTTCTTCGTTGCGTCGGTCGGGCGGAATGAAGAGGGTCGCCGCCGGCTGTCCGATGGCCTCCTCGGCGGCATAGCCGAACAGCCGCTCCGCGCCCTGGTTCCAGCTGAGGATCACCCCCTTCAGGTCCTTGGACAGAATCGCGTCGTCGGACGACTCGACGATCGCCGCGTAATGTTGCGCCGCGCTGGCCAATAGACCGACGCGCTCTTTCCGCGAAACGGGCATGCGGGGCAGAAGAAGCACTGAACGATCGCCGCTGGTCAAGACATTCGTCTCCGGCGGGACTAACCGAAATTCAACCGGCGGGCCGCGGGTTGGTCCACCGTAGGAGCTTCGTGCCGGGTTGCTGGTAGATAGGCGCAAACGACGGCGTCTGTTAACCCTCAATTCCAGCTTTGGTGTGACCTCGCGGATAGAGCCCTCGCGGCTTTGGTTTCGGAACAATGCACAACGGACCGGGTTTCGCAAAGTCGGGGAATTTGTCAGGTTAGATCGATGGCGCCGCCGAGAGCAAGCTGGAAGGGCTACCTCAAGATCGCCGAGCTCACGTGCCCGGTCGCCCTTTACGCCGCCGTGTCGACCGCTGAACGCATTGCGCTGCATACGGTCAATCGCACGACGGGCCATCGGGTCAACCGGCAGTTGGTCGATGCGGCGACCGGCGAGCCGGTCGAGCGGGAAGATCAGGTCAAGGGATACGAGGTCGCCAAGGACGAATATGTGGTCCTCGAGCCTGCGGAGATCGCTGCGGCCGTTCCGCAGAGCGACAAGACGCTGACGGTCTCCGCGTTCGTCGACAAGTCGGAAGTGGACGACGTCTATTTCGACCGCCCCTACTATCTCGCGCCGTCCGACCGGAGCGCCGAGGAGGCCTTCCTTCTGATCCGCGAGGGATTGCACCGGTCCCAGACCGCAGCGATCGCCCAGGCCGTTCTGTTCCGGCGCGTTCGGACGGTACTGGTGCGCGCCTTCGGCCCGGGCCTGGCCGCCACGACGCTCAATTTCGATTACGAGGTCCGCTCGGCGAGCGAAGCCTTTGCCGAGGTGCCCGAAATCCGGATCAAGGGCGAGATGCTCGAGCTTGCCGAGCATATCATAAACACCAAGCGCGGCGACTTCGACCCGAAGAGCTTCCACGACCGGTATGAGGCGGCGCTGGCGGAGCTGGTGAAGGCGAAGCTCGAGGGCAGGACTATCGAACGGCCGAAGCAGCCCAAGGTCCAGGCGGCCGATGACCTCCTGGCGGCGCTGCGCGAGAGCGCCGGCCTCGGCGCCAAAGCGCCGCCAAGTCGCGGCAAGGCGAAGTCGAAGCCGCGCGGCGCCGCGGCGGCGAAGAAGCCGGCCGCGCGCAAGCGAGCGGGTTAGACGGATGGCGCTCGAACAGTATCGCGCCAAGCGCAATTTCGCCTCGACGCCGGAGCCGAGGCCGAAGGTTCCGCCAAAGGCCGCGCGCGGAAACAGCTTCGTCGTGCAAAAGCACGCGGCGCGGCGGCTTCACTACGATTTCCGACTCGAAATGGACGGCGTCCTTAAGAGCTGGGCCGTGACCCGCGGCCCGAGCCTCATTCCCGGTGAAAAGCGACTCGCCGTCGAGGTCGAGGATCATCCGCTCGACTACGGGTCGTTCGAGGGCACGATCCCCAAGGGCGAATATGGCGGCGGGGCAGTCATCATCTGGGACCGGGGAACCTGGACGCCGATCGGCGATGCGCACAAGGGTCTCGCCAAAGGCCATCTCGAGTTCGAGCTGCACGGGGAGAAGCTCAAGGGCCGATGGCATCTCGTGCGGATGCGCAGGAATGCGCGCGAGAAGCACGACAATTGGCTCCTCATCAAGGGCGAGGACGAATTCGCCCGGACAGAAGGCGCGCCCGACATCCTCGAAGAGCAGCCGGATTCTGCGGCGACCGGGCGGCCGATCGACGAGGTGGCGCACGAGGAGCCCGGCTGGTCGTCGAAGACGGGCCGCATCGAGAAGAAAGGAAAGACCCGGCCCGCCGCGCCTGTCGACCCGGGTTCGGTCAAGGGAGCGAAGAAAGGGCCGATGCCGGACTTCGTCGCGCCGATGCTTGCGTCGCTGGTCAAGGCGCCGCTCGCAGGCGAACGGTGGCTGCACGAGATCAAATTCGACGGCTACAGGCTCGAGGCCCACATCAAGGGCGGCCGTGTCAGGCTGCTGACTCGCGGCGGGCTCGACTGGACGCAAAAATTCGGCGGCCCGATCGCCGAGTCTTTCAAAGCGCTTCCCGTGCGCGAGGCGCTGATCGATGGCGAGCTCGTCGTCGAGAACGATGCAGGCGCCTCCGATTTTTCGTCGTTGCAGGCCGACCTCAGCGAAGGACGCACGGACCGCTTCCGCTTCTACGCCTTCGATCTCCTCTATCTTGACGGTTTCGATCTGCGCGAAGCGCCGCTCGTCGAGCGCAAGAGGCTGCTCGAGACCATCGCCGGCGAAGGTTCCGGCGTCATCCGGGTGAGCGGACATTTCGACGAGAGCGGCGAACTCGTGCTCCGACACGCCTGCCAGCTTGGTCTCGAGGGCGTCGTCTCGAAGCTCAGGGATTCGCCCTACCGGTCGGGGCGCGGAAAAAGCTGGATCAAATCGAAATGCTCGGCCCGCCAGGAGTTCGTCGTGGCGGGCTACGTGCCGTCGACGGCGACCAGCAACGCCATCGGATCGCTGGTCCTCGGCGTCTACGAGGGCGACAAGCTCCGCTACGTGGGCCGGGTCGGGACCGGCTTCAGCGCTGCCAACGCCCGCGCGCTCTATGAGCGGCTCGAGGCGATCCGGACCTCCGCGAGCCCCTTCGCCAAGCGGCTCAGCGCCGACGAGGCGCGCCAGGTGCGCTACGTGCGGCCGGAGATCGTCGCGGAGGTCGACTTCCGCGCCTGGACCGCCGACGGCCTCCTGCGTCATGCCTCCTTCCGCGCTCTGCGCGAGGACAAGGTCCCGCGGGAAATCGTCCGCGAATCTCCCCCGGCGGAGACGGCGCCGAAACCGGAGGTCCGCAGCGTGAAGCTCACTCATCCCGACCGGGTCTATTGGCCGGACGAAGGCGTCACCAAGGAAGGGCTCGCCGACTATTACGCCGAGGTCTGGCCGCATATGGCGCCGACCGTCGTCGACCGGCCGCTGGCGCTGGTGCGCTGCCCCGACGGCATCACCGGTCAGAAGTTCTTCCAGAAGCACGCCTGGAAGGGCATCAACAAGGCTATCGTCCAGGTTCAGGATCCCATGGAGCCGGGCGAACCTTTGATCGCGATCCGCGATCTCGACGGTCTCATGGGACTTGTCCAGGCGGCGACGCTCGAGATCCATCCGTGGGGCTCCACGCTGCTCGACTGGGAGCGTCCGGACATGATCATCATGGACCTCGACCCCGGCGACAACGTCGCCTGGGAGACGGTGATCGAAGGCGCGCAGGAAGTTCGCGCGCGGCTCAAGGAGGCAGGGCTCGCCTCCTTCGTGAAGACCTCCGGCGGAAAAGGCCTGCACGTCGTCTCGCCGGTGAAGCCGAAAGCCGAGTGGCCGGCGGTCAAGGCGTTCACCAAAGCCATCGCCGACTCGATGACCGCCGACAGCCCTGAGCGCTATGTCGCCACCATCGCCAAGGCGAAGCGAACCGGCAAGATCCTGGTCGATTATCTGCGCAACCAGCGCGGAACGACCGCGGTCGCGGCCTATTCGACACGCGCCCGCCCGGGCGCCGCCGTCTCGATGCCGCTCGCCTGGGAGGAGCTCGGCCCGGCGATCGGGCCGGCCTATTTCACCGTCGAGAACGCCCCCGCCCGGCTCGCGGCGCTCAAGCGCGATCCGTGGGACGGGTTTCGCGCCGCCGCGGCGCCGATCGAGCCGATCAAGCCGCGGCGCCGGGCCGGACGCTGAATAGAGCGCGATGCGATCGGGTCGAACCGACGCCGGCAGGGCCAGAAGCGAAGGACCGGATCAGGAAATCTTGCCGATCCTCGCCTGCCGGCGGGTTCTGACGCGCTCGCGGAAAACAAGGCCGTTCCGCCTGTTACTCCCTGCCAACAGGGCGAATCGCTCACGCCGGCTCCTCGAGCGATTGCACAAATCCATGCTCTTTCATGTCCCTGCGCGGATGTGCTCAGCCGGAAGGGAAAGACAGAACAGGGAGACTATTCTCCCTGCGAAGCCGATGAACAGGAGAGACCAGAGCGGAGAGCGCGAGGCGCAAAGCCGGGTTCACGGGTTCGGCGCGACAGCGTGATCGTCAAGAATATCTAAAACCAAGCGGCCAGCAGCCGCTCCGCCGCGCGTTTTAAGTGAGGATAACGCGATATCCACTTGATTTTACGAATGTAACCGCGGTTAGCGTCAGAGCGGACGCCCCGCATGCTGGCGGGCTGACCGTAACCGGGAAGGGACGCCCTGGAGGCGGCGCGTTAGCGGCGCTGGCGGCCCGTCGAGTTCTTCGACTTCGCCTCGGCGGCGACGCTCCTGCGCAGTGCGTCCATGATATTGACCACGTTGCTCGGCGCAGGCGCGGCTTCGTCCTTCGCGCGCGGGCGCGCCGGCGCGCCCTTCTTCTTCTCGCTGATGATGTCGAGAAGCCGCTCCTGGACCGGGTCGCGGACCATGTCCGGGGCCCACGACTTCTTTCGCTCGGCGATCAATTCGGAGACGAGCCGGAGGAGATCGGGATTGAGATCGACCTCGCGTAGCGAGCCGAAGATATCGCGCGGATCGCGCACCTCGTCGCCGTAGCGTAGCGTCCAAAGCTCGATCCCCTTTTCGCGCGCCTTCAACAGGACCGCCCGCTCACGGCGATGGAGAACGAGACGAGACACGCCGATCGTCCCGGTCGAGCGCATGGCGTCGCGGATGACGCAATACGCCTCGATGCCGACCGGGTCGTCCGGCGTCAGGTAGTAGGGCGTGTCGTACCACACCCAGTCGATGGCTTCCGCGGCGGTAAAGTTCTCGATGTCGATGGTGCGCGCGCTCTCCAGCCGGACGGCTTCCAGTTCATCCTCTTCGAGCAGAACGAAATCATGCTCGCCGCGCGCGTAGCCGCGAACCTCTTCGTCCTCGCCGATCGGCCTCTGCGACTGACTGTCCACATAGCGGCTGACGACGCGGTTGCCCGTCTTCCGGTTTAGGGTATGGAAGCGAACCTTGTCGGCGCTGCTCGTGGCGGGAGTCAGCGCAACCGGACAGGTCACCAGCGACAGCTTCAGGTAGCCCTTCCAAAACGGACGCGACGCCATCGCAAGACGCTCTCAGGCGGCAGACCTCTGCTTGCTTTCGCCCTTTTGTCTGCTCTCGCCGGAGGGCTTGGCCGTGGCGGCGTCCGGCGCCTCGGCACGCTCGCCGGGCGGTTCGCCTTCGACGTCCTTGCGTTCGGCGTCATCGCTGTCGCAAATGAGTTCCGCGGCCAACCAGTGCCGTTCCGCCTCGCCGTCCGGCTGGCCCTCTTCCTCCCAGAGAAAATAAGCGATTTCGCGAACCCGGTTCTCTCTATCCATCATCGCCTCCACTCGCGCTCCCGCAGCCCTCGAGCACAGCGCTCAGCCACGCGCCGCCGACTGTGTTCCATTTTGCCGAACAACAGCACAAACATTATGACGGGTTCTAAGTTCCGCGGCGGCCCGCTCAATTCGTTCGGCCCTGCAGTTCCGCCCTGCCGGAATCACACGAGTCCTTGTCGAGTTGCGCGGGGCGTCTCACTGCCGGCTGGTCGCCACGAACCAGAGCAGGACGATAGCGACGCTGATGAGCGAGGCTGCGACGGTTCGAATGACCTCGAATTGCAGGACTTCCGGGCCAGACATAGCGATCTCCACGCTCTCGCGGAGCCCCTGGATTCATGGGACTCAACCCGGCAATCGACCGAGCGTTCCGACGTCGTGGAATTTCCTTGAGGCGCGGCGGTTTCCCGACTCGCGGAACAAGATGTCATTAGGCTCGTTGTTAGACTCAGGCGGATTTGGACAAGTAGACTACGCTCGCCTGTCGTGATCCGGCCCCCGACCGGCGGGCAATGAAATGATAGAGATCAATCACAGCGGGTTGAGCGGAGTCCGGGTCCTTCTCGTCGAGGACGATCCTCTCCTGCTCATGGAACTTGAATTGACCTTGGCGGACGCCGGGGCGGTCGTAGCCGGCGCATGTCGTACTTTGCAGGATGCGATGTCGCGGTCAAGCAAGCGCGACTTTTCGGTGGCGATCCTCGACTTCCGGCTCGGTTCGGAGACGGTTTCCCCGGTGGCGCGCGAGCTTGAGAGCCGCGGAATTCCGTTCGTCCTCTACACGGGCCAGGCGCGTCATGACGTGGGTCTGGCGGAGTGGCAGGACAGCTGGATCGTCGAAAAGCCCGCGCCGCCCGCCGTGATCCTTTCTGCCGTGCAAGATGCGCTCATGCGCTGAAGGATCGCGCTCCCGTCACGCCGCCTGGCCGACCCCGACTTGTTCCACATTTCGGGCGGCGAACTGGCCAAACAGCCTTTCTGAATTCATCTCTTCGTGGAGCGTGTCCTGGAGGAGCTTGGCGGCGTAGATCAGACCAAGCTGCTGAGCCCACGTGTGCAGGAGACCATAGCGCGCGATCTCATAGTGCTCGACCGCCTGCGCGGTGGCCGCGAAGGCCGCGTCCAGCGCCTGCGGCCCCATCAGCCCGTCAACGGCCTGCCGGGTATCGTCGACGACATCGACGATGGCGTCATAAGTTTCACCGCGCACCGGGTTGTCGATCTGTTCCGGCCACTCGATATCATCGAAGATCCGCAGCAGGCGATCGACGTGATTCCGGGTTTCGCCGATATGGGTCTCGAAGGCCGTTTTGAGCTCGGACGACGCCGTTTGGGCGGCCATCTTCTTCATCGCCCTGAGGACCAGCTTCTCGGCGAAAAAAGCGTCCTTGAGACCCTCCACGAAGAGCTCTTTGAGTTTGGCGCCGCCGTTCATCGCGCTCTCCCCTGATCCATAAAGTAAAGCTATAACGAGGCTGGGCAGAGTGTTGTTCCGCCAGCCCGTAGTCACATGGAAAGCAGGGATGTGGCGCTTTAGCCGGCGCGCCGGATCCGCCGTTCGACCGAGGGGAGGGGGCCCTCTTCCAGCCCCAGAAGCTCGACCAGCTTCGAGCGCGCGCGGCTCAGCCGGCTCTTGATCGTGCCGATTTCAACATCGCAGATGACCGCGGCCTCCTCGTACGAAAGGCCGCTCGCGCCGACAAGCGTCAGCACTTCGCGCTGCTCGGGCGGAAGTTTCGTCAGCGCCTTGCGAAAATCCTCGAGGTCGAGGTGGCTCTCCTGGTCTCCCGAGACCGTCAGGCGACGGGCATAGGCCCCTTCGCTGTCCTGCACCTCGCGCGCCCGCTTGCGATAGTTGGAATAGTAGATGTTGCGCAGGATCGTGAACAGCCAGGCGCGCAAGCTGGTTCCCGGCTGGAACTTGTCCGATTTGCTCCAGGCCCGCAGGAGCGTCTCCTGCACGAGGTCGTCCGCCATCGACACCGACCCGGACAAGGAAATTGCGAAGGCTCGCAGATTCTTGATCTCCGCGATCAGATCGTCCCTGAAGCTAGTCGTCGGCATTCCGCCTCCCCCGTGCTTTCGCCGACCGCTCCTCGACCTCCAGTCGCTGAAGGAGTTCGACGAACTTGTCGGGAAGCGGCGCCTCGACGAGTTCGTCGTAATGCGCCCTCAGCGCGCGCCCGATCGTCTCCAGCACCTTCGGGTCCAACGCGCCCTCGCTTGGAGGCTCGTCCCGCTCAACCGCATTCAATTTTTTCATGTTGCCCCAATTTGCCTCATTAAGGCGCGATCGCACGCCCCGCCTGCAACCGCCTCGAACGTGGCGCAGCGAAGAAAGTTCCGAACGCGCTGCGAATATTTTTTTGACGGCGCCGCAGGCCCGCCTTGTTTGCGGCTCCGTAGCGCCCGTCCGTCGCGTCTCAGCCTGCGTGTCAACCTAAGTACTTTCCACAATTGAAGGCTCGGATCGAATTTGACAAGGTTGGTGCAAGGGCGATGACACGCCAAGGCAAAAAGAAAATGGCAGACCGGCCTTGGCAAACAGAAGAGACCAGTCCATGTCGATCTCGAAAGAAATTGCGCCGCTGCTTCCCTACCTCAGGCGGTTCTCCCGCGCTCTGAACGGCTCTCAGGAAAGCGGAGACGCCTATCTGACGGCGACCTTGGAATATCTGTTGGCGAATCCCGCGGCGTTCCCGCGACCCGCGCCCGCGCGTATCGCGCTTTACCAGCTCTACCTCGACGTCTGGTCGGCGACCCATTTTGCCGAGCTGGACATCGATCCTTCGGAGGCCTCAGCCTTCGACCGCAACCTGGCGGCTTTGTCGCCGCGGGCGCGGCAGGCGTTCCTTCTGAGAGCTGTCGAAGGCTTCACCGTTCCGGAAGTCGCAATGATCATGGGTCTCGACTCGGGCCGGGTGCACACGCTCCTCGAGCGCAGCGCGCACGACATCGCACAGGAACTCGCGACCAAGGTCCTCATCATCGAGGACGAGCCGATCATCGCGATGGACCTGGAGGCGATCGTCGAAGACCTCGGCCATCGCGTCGTCGGCGTGGCGCGGGCTCGGCGGCAGGCCGTCGCCCTGGCGGCCGAACGACAGCCCGAGTTGATCATGGCCGACATCCAACTCGCCGACGGCAGTTCGGGCCTTGACGCCGTGAACGAGATCCTCACAGGCGCCAGTAAGCCCGTCGTCTTCATCACGGCCCATCCGGGCCGGTATCTCAGCGCACTCGCCAATCGGCCGGAGCCCGCGTTCCTCTTGTCGAAGCCCTTCAGTCCGGACTCCGTCAGGGCGGCGGTCAGCCAGGCGCTGTTCTTCGATCGAAGAGCCCGGCAAGCCGCCGCCTGAATTAAGGGAAAACGAGCCCGGGCGCGCCGCTACGGCGCGCCTCGCCTCGTGTATCCCATGACGCCGGAGATGAGGAAGGCGATCAGGGCCACGATAAAAACGATCTTGGCGGCGGAGAAGGCGGTTCCGGCGACCCCGCCGAAGCCCAGTATCCCTGCAATGATCGCAATGACGAGAAACGTTATCGCCCACCCGAACATGATGACCTCCTGGGGTTTACGCGGGTTATCGCCGCCATAAACGCCAAAGTCTTTGCCCGGTTCCAGTTTATGTGACCCCGTTTCTCAGCGCGGCTCGCCGTCCTCCGGCTTTTTGCTCTTCAACTCGGCATCAGGGCGCTCGTCGGCCGGCTTTGCCTCGTCGTCCGCCCCGTTCTGGCGGGCGGAGCGCACGTGCGCCGGTCCGGGGGCGCGCGCAAGATTGTGCGCCGTATTGATCAAGGCGAGATGCGAGAAGGCCTGCGGGAAATTGCCGAGCTGGCGCTTTTGCGTCGGATCGTATTCCTCGGATAGCAACCCAACATCGTTGCACAGCGTCAGCAGACGCTCGAAAAGGGCATTGGCTTCTTCCATTCGGCCGAGCATCGCGTAATTGTCGGCGAGCCAGAAGCTGCAGGCGATGAACGCGCCTTCCCCCGGAGGGAGCCCGTCCGCCTTGTCACCCGTATCGTAGCGTATGACCAGCCCCTGGCGGATGAGCCTGCGTTCAACGGCGGCGACCGTTCCCAGGACGCGCGGGTCGTCCGGCGGCAGGAAGCCGACGAGCGGTATCAACAGCACGGCCGCGTCGAGCGCGCTTTCGCCGAAGGCCTGCACGAAGGCGTTCTGCCGCGGGTCGAATCCCTCGCGGCACACCTCCTCGTGGACTGCGTCGCGCACCGCCTGCCAGCGTTCGAGCGGCCCCTCGAGCTTGAACTCCTGGATCGAGCGGACCGCCCGGTCGAACGCGACCCAGACCATCACCTTGGAGTGGGTGAAATGCTTGCGGCCGCCACGAACCTCCCAGATGCCCTCGTCCGGCTCCCGCCAGATCCGCTCGAGATGGAAGAGGAGGGCGCATTCCAGCGCCCAGGTCTCCTCGCTGGTGACGAGGCCGGCGCGGCGCGCGACATAGAAGGCGTCGAGCACCTCGCCGTAGACGTCGAGCTGAAGTTGCTGCACCGCGGCGTTGCCGATGCGCACCGGCTTTGCGCCAAGATAACCGGGCAGCCACGGCACTTCGTATTCTTCGAGCCGGCGTTCGCCGGCGAGGCCATACATGGTCTGCACATCGTCCGGCGCCCCGGCCACCGCGCGCAAGAGCCATTGATGCCAGGCCTTCGCCTCATCGAGAAAGCCAGCGTGCGTCAGCGCCAGCAGCGTGAACGTTGCGTCGCGAAGCCAGCAATAGCGATAGTCCCAGTTCCGCGTCCCACCCATCTGTTCCGGCAGCGATGTCGTTGCCGCGGCGACGATGCCGCCGGTCTCCCAGTGCGCGAGTGCTTTCAGTGTCAGGAGCGAACGCAGCACCGCGTCGTCCCACGGATGAGACCGCTGGAACATGGCCGCCCAGCCGGCCCAGAAGGTTTCGACCGTCTTCAAGGACTCCGCGCCGGACAGACGTGACGGCGCGTCACGGAACGACGACGACCAGGTCAGCCCGAAGGCGACTTCCTGCCCGGCGCCCACCGTGAAGTCGCTGAGCGTCTTGAAATCCTCGCCGCGCGTGGCGACGCCGGCGTCCAGCAACAGCCGGTCGGGCCCGGCGATGAACTGAAGCCGGCCGTCGTCCTGGAGCGAGACCCAGGGCGTGACCGAGCCATAGTCAAAGCGGACGATCAGCTCCAGCCGCATCGCCACCTCGCCCTCGATTCCGCGGACGAGCCGGACGAGATCGGAGGCGCCCTCGCGCCGGAACATGAAATCGATCAGGCAGACGACGCCGTGCTCGGTCCGGAACATCGTCTCGAGGATCAGCGTGTCGCCGCGATAGCGCCGCGTGACGCTCGCCGGCGCGGCCGGCGCGATCAGCCAGCGTCCATGCTGGGGTTCGCCGAGGAGGGCCGAGAAACAGGCGGCGCTGTCGAACCGCGGCAAGCCGAGCCAGTCGATCGATCCGTCGCGGCCGACAAGCGCGGCGGTTTCGCAATTTCCGATGAAGGCGTAGTCCTCGATACGACCTGGCATCGGAAATCAGCTCAAAGGATGAAGAGTGAGCGCATAACCATGGTCTCTTGCCACAGGTTCCACTTGTTCGCAAAGCAATCGCAGAACCGCCCGCAGCGGCATGGAATTCGATTCGCCGACCAATCCCGTCCTTGTGCAAAAGCTCTAAACCGAGAGACCTCGGTCGTCGAAATAGCGGGCGAGCCTATCGATCGAGGCCGATTCGTCGGCCAGGGCGACGTAGGTGTCGGGGCGGATCAGATAGAGCGCGTTCTGAACGATGCCGACGGAACCGTGACGCTGCGTCCATGGAAGGTGGCGCAGCGGCATGTTCCGGGCGGCGCACCATGCGGCGAGCTCCGTGCTGGCCCCTCCGTAGACATGGACCTGCCATATCATCTCGCGCAGGAACTCGTAATTGTCGAGGCCGTCCGCCTTGACCCAGGGCAGGCGATCGCCCCCGCGGACGCGCGCCTGCCTTTCCCTCGCTGAGCGGGCCGCCGCGGTAGTTCAGATTGATCTGGGACACGGTGCGAAAGGCAAACTCGCGCACGGCTTCGAATCTGAAGGCGCGCGACAGGACAGTCGGGGCAAGCCACAGGCGGACGAAGTCGGCAAGGCCTCCCTCGGCGGTTGCAAATGTGAAAATGCGATCGGTCGTTTGCACAAGCTGTCGGGCAAAGGCGATGCGCTCGCTTTCATAGCTATCGAGGAGCGTGTCGGGCGCCTTGCCGTCGAGCACGGCCTTGAATTTCCAGGCGAGATTGATGGCGTCGCCGATGCCGGTGTTCATGCCTTGGCCGCCGGCCGGGCTGTGGATATGCGCCGCATCGCCGAGCAGGAAGGCGCGGCCCTTGCGGAAGTGGTCGGCGACACGATGATGCACGCGGTAGGTCGAGAACCAGTTCGGCTTGCCGACCTTCAGCCTGAGGTTCTTGATCGCCCGGTCGCTGACGTCCTCGAAACGCAGCTCGGGGGCGCCCTTGGGCCGTTCTTCGTCGCGCACTGTGCCGACCAGCCGCGCCCGGCCTTGGCCCTTGAGCGGAAAAATCGCCAGAAAGTCCGCCGTATCGAGATCGATGTGCAATTCGCCGTCGATCGGCGGCCCCGAGGCGTCGACGTCGGCGACATAGAAGGTGTGCTGGTACGTTCCGCCCGGAAACGCGGCGTGGATGGTCTCCCGGACGATGGAATGGGCGCCGTCGCAGCCGGCGACGTACCGCGCTTCGCACGTCGCCTCGCCGCGCTCGGGGTGGCGGAGGCGGGCAACGATCCTGTCGGCCTTGTCGGCGAGGCTGACGACTTCCGTCTGACGCTCGACCGACACGCCTTCCGCCTCGAGCCGCGCGATCAGGAGGCGTTCGTGCTCGTCCTGGGGAAAGATGTGCAGAGACGGGAACGGCGTCTGACCGAGCCCGACCTCGTTGAACGCGATGCGCGCCCTCCGCCTGCCGCGAGTCCACAGGTTAACGGCTGGAACGACATGGCTGCGCTCTATGACGGCGTCGGCGAGGTCGAGCTGGCGGTAGAGCTCGAGCGTCCGCGCCTGCACCGCGAGCGCCCGCGACGTCGTTCCCGCCTCCGCGGTCTTGTCGACGATCCGAACCCTCGCCCCGAGCTTCGCAAGCCACAGAGCCAGGACGAGGCCGGTCGGCCCCGCGCCGACAATCAAGATGTCGCAATCCACCCCGCCCTCCTCAGGCTGTCATCGATAGGGAGCGTCGGCCAGGATATTGGCGGCGAGCTCGCGCTCCCAGCGGTCTCCGTTGGCGAGCAGCCGTTCCTTGTCATAAAGAAGCTCTTCCCGCGTCTCGGTGGCGAACTCCACGTTGGGGCCCTCGACGATCGCATCGACCGGGCAGGCTTCCTGGCAGAAGCCGCAATAGATGCACTTGACCATGTCGATGTCGTAACGCGTCGTCCGGCGGACGCCGTCGTTGCGCCGGGGATCAGCCTCAATCGTGATGGCCTGCGCCGGGCAGATCGCCTCGCAGAGCTTGCAGGCGATGCAGCGCTCCTCGCCATTCGGGTAGCGGCGAAGCGCATGCTCGCCGCGGAAGCGCGGCGACAGCGGGCTCTTCTCGTTGGGATAGTTCAGCGTCGCCCGCGGTTTGAACATATAGCGGATCGACAACGCCAGCGCTGCGAAGAACTCGAGCAGGAAAAGCGAGCGAACGCCCTGTGCTAGCCTCACGACCGCGGATCCTTCACTCCTTGTCGCCCGGCAGCACCGAGCTCAGGAACTGGCGAGCTGCGCCTTTGATCATGCTCCCTTCGTCGGGGTCGCCTTTCAGCAGTGTCGAGGTGAAGTTCTTGGCGTCCTTGAGCGTGATGTGCGGCGGCAGCGGCGGCACCTCGGGGTCGGTCTTGACCTCGAGCACGACCGGCCGGTCGGCCGCGAGCGCCTCGTCCCACGCCGCGCCCATCCGGTCGGGGTTGTCGACGTAGATGCCTTTGAGCCCGATGAGCTCGGCGAAACGGTGATAGGGCACGTTGGGGATTTCCTGCGACGCCTCGAACTTCGGATCGCCCTCCATGACCCGTTGCTCCCAGGTCACCTGGTTGAGGTCCTCGTTGTTGAAGACGCACACGATCCACCGCTTGTCGGGCCAGCTGCGCCAGTATTTGGCGACGGTGATGAGCTCGGCCATATTGTTCATCTGCATGGCGCCGTCGCCGACCAGCGCGATGACCGGCCGGTCGGGATGGGCGTATTTGGCGGCGATCGCGTAGGGGACGGCCGCGCCCATCGACGCGAGGCCGCCGGAGAGCGACGCCATCATGCCCCGGCGCATCTTGAGGTCGCGGGCGTACCAGTTGGCGCAGGAGCCCGAGTCGCTGGTGACGATCGCCTCGTCGGGCAGCCGCGGCGACAATTCCCAGGTCACGCGCTGCGGGTTGATCGGATTGGCGGGCTGCATGGCCCGCTCCTCGAGCGTCTTCCACCAGGCCTTGACGTTGCTCTCGATGTCCTTGCGCCACCCGCCGTTCGACTTCTGGTCGAGGAGGGGCAGCAGCGCCGTCAGCGTCTCCCGGGAGTCGCCGACGAGGTTGACCTCCATCGGATAGCGGAGCGACAGCATATCGGGAGCGATGTCGATCTGGACGCCGCGCGCCTTGCCCTCCTCCGGCAGGAACTCCGAATAGGGAAAGCCCGAACCCACCATCAGGAGCGTGTCGCATTCCGTCATCAGCTGCCAACTCGGCTTCGTGCCGAGGAGCCCGATCGAGCCGGTGACGTAGGGGAGATCGTCGGGCACAGCGGCTTTGCCGAGCAGCGCCTTGGCGACGCCGCCGCGCACTTTCTCGGCGACCGCGATCACCTCGTCGGTCGCGTGCAGCGCGCCCGCGCCGACGAGGATCGCGACTTTCTTGCCGGCGTTCAGAACGTCGGCGGCGCGCCGCAGGTCGGCGTCGTAGGGGGTCGTGCGCGGCTTGGCGAAGCCGACGCCCGAATGAACGGTCCCGTGCTTGCGCGGCGGATTCTCATAAGGCATGTCCTGCAGGTCGTTCGGAAACACCAATGCCGTCACACGACGCTCGCCGAGCGCGATGCGGACCGCGCGATCGATGAGATGGCGCACCTGCGGCGCGGTTGCGGCTTGCTGCACAAAGGCGCCGGCGACGTCCTTGTACATGCTGCAAAGATCGAGTTCCTGCTGGTAGTGGCCGCCCATGGCGGCGCGCGCCTGCTGTCCGGCGATCGCCAGCACCGGCATATGATCCATACGGGCGTCGTAAAGTCCGGTGATCAGATGCGACGCGCCCGGTCCCGATGTCGCCAGGCAGACGCCGAGATGGCCCGAGAATTTGGCGTAGGCGCTGGCCATGAACGCCGCCATTTCCTCGTGACGGGCCTGAATGAATTCGATCTTGCCGTCAGCCCGGTTCAGCGCCTCGATCACCCCGTTGATGCCATCGCCCGGGTAGCCGAATATCTTGCGCACGCCCCAGGCGTGCAGCCGCTCGATAACGAAATCTCCAACCGTTTGACTCATTTCAGGCTCCAGTGACGATTGCGGCGTGAAAAACATTCGACCGCGTCAGTCGGGCGTAGGTGGGACCTCCACCGGGGAACCGGGCGGTATTTCCCGCGGCGGCTCGGGCGGCGGGACGTCGCGCGGCCCCTGGTCCGGCACGCCGTTCGGAATCTCACGCTCGGGCGTCTCCAGCGGCGTCGGCGGCCGGTCCACGTCCGGGGGAGGCGGCGGCGGGTTGGCGACGTCTGGGTCGGACCCGGGCGGGGGATTCGGCTGTGGCGTCGGCATGGATCGGCTCGTGTCCTTGCGCTCGCGCCCTGGCAACGAAATGCCAGCCGACCAGCGTTTGTTCCGGAGCCGGGCGCCCGGGCGATCGCCGCAACACTGAGGAACGACGATAACGAGGGCGAACGCCCGCGCGGAACTTTCCCGCCACGCTTGGGTTACGGAAGCCTCTCTGCTCCAAGGAGTAATTTCCATGCGCAAATTTTTTCTTGCCGCGGTCGCGGTGAGCGCTCTCGCCGGCGCGACGGCGCTGGCTCAGAATACGGCGCCGAACGCGGCGACCAGCGCCCCCGCCGCGCCGCCTCCCGGCGCCAATCCGAACGGCGCGAACCCACCGGCGAATGCGCCCCTCGCTGCGGCGCCGCGGGCTGGGGCCAACGGGCCGAGCTTCGTTCATCTCCAGCACGACGACATGCTGACCTCGAACCTGGTCGGGCTCGACGTCTACAACGACCGCAACGACAACATCGGCCAGATTCACGATATCGCCATCGACTCCTCGAAGAAGGTTGTCGCCTACATCCTGTCGGTCGGCGGCTTTCTGGGAATGGGCACGCATTATGTGCTGGTCGAACCGTCCTCGGTCGAGATCAAGTACGATCAGAACAACAAGACCTGGCGCGCCACCATGAATGCGACCAAGGAGCAGCTGAAGGCCGCGCCAGAATTCAAGTACGGCGGCCAATGGACCGCCAGCAGAAGCTGAGCGCAACACGCGATACGGACGGGGCGCGGCGCCCAATTCCCGCCTCGCCGAATTCCGTCAGCTCCGCATCGAACGGGGCGGCGCTGCTGCCCGGCCGCTTTCCGCCGCCAGCGCGCCGGCCGCCCGCAGATCCTTCACAAACTGCGCATAAGCCGCCCTTTTGGCCTCCTCGTCGGGAACGCGCAGCAGCGACGACGGATGCACCGTCACGAAGACCCGCAGGCCGTTCGCCAGAGCGAGCGTGGCGCCGCGATTGGCTCCGATCGGCACAGGCCGCCCCGCCAGACTCTGGGCGGCGGTCGCGCCGAGCGCCACAACGAGCCGCGGCTTCAGGATGTCGATTTCGGCGAGGAGCCATCGCTTGCAGACATTGATCTCGCCGGCGTTCGGCTTCTTGTGCAGCCTCAGCTTGCCGCGCGGCTCGAACTTGAAGTGCTTGACCGCATTGGTGACATAGGCGCGCTGGCGATCGACTCCGGCCTCGGCCAGCGCCTTGTCGAGCATGAGGCCGGCGGGACCGACGAATGGGCGCCCAGCGCGGTCCTCGCGGTCGCCCGGCTGCTCGCCGACAAAAACAATGTCGGCTCCTGCCGGCCCTTCGCCGAACACCGTCTGCGTCGCCTTTTCCCACAACGGGCAGGCGCGGCAGCCGGCGGCCTCCCGCCGAAGCTCCTCGATCTGTGCTGATCTGTTGTCTGTCATCGACTTCCGCGCCAACGCCCGCGAGAGAAGTCGCGAGAGGTTGCTCAGGTTCCCGGAACAGGGTCGGGAACAATCTCGAAGGCTCCTCGTTGGCCGGTGGGCGGGCATTCCGGAGAGGGCCCATGCCAAAAATTCAGGACGCTCGAATCCTCATGATCTGCACCGACGGCGTCGAGCAGGTCGAGCTGACGACGCCGCGCGACGAGCTGCGCAAGAAGGGCGCGCGGGTCGAGGTCGCGACGCCGACCGGACAATCCATCCGCGCCTGGAACCTGACCGACTGGGGCGACACCCAGCCGGCGGACCTCAAGATCTCCGATGTCAGGCCAGACGCCTACGATGCGCTCGTCATCCCCGGCGGCGTCCTCAATCCCGACAAGCTCCGCATCGACCCCGAGGCGATGAAGGTGGTCAAGGCGTTCGTCGACAGTAGCGACAGGACCGTCGCGGCCGTCTGCCACGGCCCGTGGCTGCTCGTGCAGGCCGACGCCTGCGTGGGCCGCCGTATGACGTCCTATCCGTCGATCCGCAAGGACGTCGAGAACGCCGGCGCGAACTGGGTGGACGAGGAAGTCGTCGTCGACGACAAGTTCATCACCAGCCGCAAACCGGATGACCTTCCCGCGTTCACCGCGAAGATCGCCGAACAGGTGGAAAAGGGCGGCGCCCGGCGTCACGCTGCTGAATAGCTCTTTCAACGCTTGCGCGGCGGCTTCCCGCTGTTGCGCGCGCCGACCTGCTCCTTGGGCGGCTTCATCACGCCCGCCCCGGCGTACTCCTCGTGCTCCTTGCTGTAGGGCTGCCGCTTCTCGCGGTCCGGCTCGTGCGGCTGCCGCGTCTCGGACTCCTTGTCGGCGGGACGACGCGCTCGGGCCATGCGGGATCTCCAATCGGTTAAAGCCTGACTAGGGACTCGCGCTTCCCAAGACAGCACGTTCGCTTTTGACCTGGTCCGTGGTGACCGCGGGCGCGGCGGCGCCCCAGCTGTTGCGGACATAGGTCAGCACCGCGGCGATCTCCGCGTCATTCAGCTTCCAGGCGAACCATGGCATGCCCGGGCTCGTCGGCTCGCCGGCGGTCGCAACG
Organism: uncultured Alphaproteobacteria bacterium; assembly: GCA_963820795.1. Lineage (GTDB taxonomy): Bacteria > Pseudomonadota > Alphaproteobacteria > Rhizobiales > Beijerinckiaceae > Roseiarcus. Next base: position 117,439 of record CAWGBJ010000003.1, on the reverse strand, counting down.
CTGCGCGCACCCTCCATGAGGACGCGGATAAGGCTTGTCGGATCGGCGGAGCGGACGTTCGGAGATCCCGCAAGCGCCGGGAAAAGCAACGGGACGCCCTTTCCATCCATGCCATGGCAAGCCGAGCATTCATCGGCGTAGATCGCGCCTCCCGCGACCATCGTCGGATCAGAGGCGGAAACCGCCGCCGGCGACGAACTTGCCTGACCCGGCAGGTCTTTCAGATAAGTGGCGATGGCTGTGAGATCGGCGTCGGTCATCTGCGAACTCGACAGCGAAATTTCCTCCGCCATGATGCCAGTCGCGGCGGTGGCCGCGTTATGGCCCGCCTTCAAGTAGGACACGATGTCGGCGACGCTCCACCCGCCGAGGCCCCTCTCGTTGTCATTGGTGATGTTGGGCGCGAACCAACCCTGCAGCTTGTAACCCTGAAGGGCGTGGTTCAGGTCGTCTCCGCCAAGCGTCGTCTTGGGCGTGTGGCATGCGCCGCAGTGCCCCAAACCTTCGACAAGGTAGGCCCCGCGATTCCATTCAGCGGATTTCGCAGCGTCTGGCTTAAATTCGCCGCTCTTGAAATAGAGCGCGTTCCAGACCTTCATTTCTTCACGAACGTCAAAAGGGAAAGGCAACTTGTTGCTAACGACGGCATTGTGAACCGGCTTCACCGTGTTGAGGTAAGCGCGAATAGCGAGCGCGTCGCGTTCGGTCACTTTCGTATAGTACGGATAAGGCATCGCCGGGTAGAGCAGCGTGCCTGCATGCCCTTTGCCCTCGCGCAGCGCACTCAAAAAAAGCTCGTCGCTCCACGCGCCGATCCCGGTCTCGCGATCGGGCGTGATGTTGGCGCCCACCACAACGCCGAAGGGAGTCTCGATTGACCGCCCGCCGGCGAAAGGCTCCCCTGAGCCAGGCACGGTGTGACAGCTCGCACAGTCGCCCGCGACCGTCAGATATCGCCCTCGCTCGATCTGAACGAAGTTCTGCGGGTCCAGGCTCGTGCCCTGCACGTCCGTTTGTGCATGGCCGACTGCGACCAGGCTTGACGCCACGAGCAACGAGGCGACCGCGACTCTCTCGACCCGGCGTGCAAGTTCCTTAGGCATGGACAAGAGGTCCCGGGTTCTTGAGGTACTGATTCCTGATCGCATCGGCCGACCAGTAGGCAAGCGCGGCCAGCGTGCCGGTCGGATTGTAGCCGGCGTTTTGCGGAAAGGCGCTCGCACCCATGACGAAAAGGTTGGGAACGTCCCAGCTTTGCAGATAGCGGTTGATGGCGCTGGTTGACGGGTCAGTCCCCATGACTGCGCCGCCGCACAGATGCGTCGTCTGGTACTGAGTGACATTGTATGGCGCCGTGCGGTATTGCTTGACGACCTGCTTGGCGCCCATCGCCTTGATGATTTCGGCGAATTTGTCAGTCAGATACGCGTTCTGCTTGATCTCGTTCTCGTGGAAGTCGATCGTGATGCGCACGAGCGGTCGACCGAGATGGTCGCGATAGAGCGGGTCGAGGTCGAGATAGACGTCGCGATAAGAGTAGAAGCTGCCGTGCACGCCGGTTCCCGGCGTCACCGTGCTCAAATAATTGTCGCGTACGGCGCTCTTCCATCTCGCGCCCCAGCGCGGCGTACCGGGCGGAACGGGGTTCGTTTGAATTGGCCGCCCGTTCGTCTGCACCTGCCCCATGTATCCGCCCCCGACGAAACCGAGCGGACCGTGATCGAAGTTGTCGCCGTTGAATTCGTCGATGCACATGCCGATCGAGCCGGAGGCGATGAACGGATTGAAGTTGAACTTGTCCTTGTCGAAGAATCCGATTGCCTGGGAGATCGTCTGGTGGGTGAAGTTGCGGCCGATCACCCCTTGATTGGCGACCGGATCGTAGGGCTTGCCGATGCCCGATAGCAGCAGGAGCTGAACGTTGAAGATGCTGAAAGCCGCCAGGATGACGAGGTCAGCCGGCTGTTCCGACTCATCGCCGCTCGTATCGACGAAGGTGACGCCGGTAGCCCGCTTGCCGGAGGGATCAACATTGATGCGCGTGACTTCGCATTCGGTGCGGTAGGCAAAGTTTGATTTCCTGAGCAGAACAGGAAGAATGGTCGTCTGCGGGCTGGCCTTCGAATAGTTTCCGCAGCCGAACCATTCGCAGAAGCCGCAATAAGTGCAGGGTCCGAGGCGGAGGCCAAGCGGGTTCACGTAGGCCTGCGACATATTGCCGGACGGCTGCGGAAACGGCTTGTACCCAAGCTCTCGCGCCGCCTTGGCGAACAGCGTGTAGCTGAAGGGCTGCTCCTGGGGCGGATTGGGGTAGGGCCGTGAGCGCGGACCTTCGAACGGATTGCCGCCTTCGACGATCTTCCCATTCAGGTTGCCGGCCTGGCCCGACGTGCCGCAGAGATACTCGAACTGGTCGTAATGTCTCTCAAGGTCGTCGTAGGTCACGCCCCAGTCCTGGATTGTCATGTCCGGCGGCAGAAAGCTCGCGCCATAGCGTTGCGTGAGATGCGTCTTCAGGACGAAGTCGCTCGGCAGAAAGCGCCATGTCTCCGCGTTCCAGTGGAGCCCACCGCCGCCGACGCCGTTCATCGGCATGAAGGCGCCCCAAGTGCGGATTGGCAGCGCCTGCTGGTCCATCTTGTTGCGAAAGGTGAACGTCGTCTGCGCCGGCCGCAGAAACAGTTCGTGCCGAATGCGATAGCGCAGTTCGTCCTGGTCGTAGGTTGTCGGAAAGTCGGTCGGCGCGTCCCGCCATGGCCCTCGTTCGATCGCGATGACGTCGAGACCTTCGTCGGTCAACTCTTGCGCGAGGATCGAGCCCGTCCAGCCGAGGCCGATGATCGCCACGTCCTTGTGGGGGAGCTTGCGCGCCATGGTTCGCCCTCAGGTTTTGCGTGTATTCCAATCCGCCCGTCCCATGAAGCTGACGGGCGGACGGGGGTAGCGCTCGTTATGACGCTTGACCCAGTCGCGGTAATCGTAACGAGCGCCGGGATAGCCGATCATCCGCCAGGCGCACATGTCTCGGTTGCCGCCATAAATCGGGTCGGCGAAAAATCCCTCGTGCATGTTTGTCAGGAGCAGTTCGAAGAACGCCTGCCCGTCGACGCCGTCCAGTTTCGCCGCGCCGCTCTCCAGGTCGCCAATAATTCCATCTTTGTCCGCATCGCTGAGCGAGGCGAAAGCGCCGCCTTTCTGCTGCCGGCAATATTGGTCGAGCGCCGCCAACGCCTTGCGGTATCGGACTGCTGGACCGTCTTCGTCCTGCGGGCCCTGCTCCTTCGTTCCCTTGATGAACGGCGGACTGACATAGAGGCCGGCCTGCCGTCCATAGGGGCCGGCGAGTTGCCGATCGACGAAGACCGCGCATCCGGCGTCTTTGCCTCCAGGAGTGTCGGGATCTGGGGGGATGAGGCGATCGGCAAGCGCCTCAACCGCCGCCGCTTCATTCGCCTCGAAGAAGAGCCATGGCCCAGGTCTGACCGGTCGGGGGGGCGAGCCGGCCTCCGGCCGCCAGGGGAGCGCCGACAGCCCCTCGGCGCGAGCCGCTGTTGCGCTGGCGATGAAAGCCGCGGCGCTTCCCAGGAGTTCGCGTCGATGAATCTTCACCACGCCGCCTCCGCTTGAAAGGGCGATCAGAGGCCTGCGCCGCCAGTCGCGCCGTAAATCTGTCCCATACAATAGCTCGAATTGTTCGAGGCCAAAAGCACGTAGATCGGCGCCAGTTCCGCCGGCTGGCCGGGCCCTCCCATCGGCGTGCTCACGCCGAACGACCTCAGGACCGTGGGCTTTTCTCCGCCGCTCGGTTGGACGGACGGGGATATGCGGTGCGCGGCTTCCTGCGAACCGGCGCGGGTGGCTCCGGCAGGCATGCTAAGCCGCCCGCGCGCCGTTGGGGCGCCCGCCATGCCGATTCTGCTTCGAAACGAGGAGGGCGCTAGCCATTGCGGCCAAAAAGCTCGCGCAGCTTTTTCTTGGCCGCCTCCAGCGTTCGCTTGCGTTGCGCCGGAAGGTTTCGGCCGGCGCGGTTGATGTAGAAGGTCAGCATCGACATGGCCGAGCGATAGGGCGTGGATTTGCGCCGGTCGCTGGCCTCGGCCGAACGCTTGAGCGAAGCGGCGATGTCGGTGGGGTCGGACTTGTTGAAAACATCCCCTTCAAGGTCGAGCGCGTCGGAATGCGCCGTGACCTCTTGCGACCATCTTCTCTTCCGCCGTTCGGGCATAAGCATCCGCTCCCGCGCTCACAGGGGCGTGAACGCCGAACGCCGGGCAAAGTTCCCTGCGGAACGAACGGAAAAAGGCGGCGCTACTCCTTCCATTCCCAGGCCAGCACCTCCGACCGCTGGCTGAGCTCCTCCAGTCCGCTCGGCACGCTGTGGTCCTGCGGCGAACTTCGCCGCCGCACGATACAGCGGAGTTCGTCGGTGCGCGCGGCGCCATCGTGCTTTAGGTCGAATTTGCCGAGCCGGAGGCCTGCCGAGGCGATGGCGGCGAGCGCGGCGTCGAGATCGAAGCCGTCGGCGCGCCATTTGATCGTCAGTTCGGCCGGCCGCTCTTCGATAAGGCGCTGCTCGAGCGCCTTCAAAAGTCTGAGAATCCCGATGCCGAGCAACGAGCCGATGATCCCGAGCGCGAGCTGGCCGCCGCCGAAACACAGGCCGACCACCGTGACGAACCAGAGCGTCGCCGCCGTCGTCAGCCCGACCACTGAATTGCCGCGCCGGAGGATGGCGCCGCCGCCGATGAAGCCGACGCCGGTCAGAATGCCGAGCGGCAAGCGCATGAGATCGAGGATGACGAACGAGTCCGGGGCCTTGCCGGCGGTCGGCATCAGCCAATTGGCCTGCAGCATCGCAAGACAGGCGGCCAGCGCGACGAGCAGTCGTGGTCTTTACCCCGGCGGGGTGGCCCTCGGCGCTGCGGTCGAACCCGATCGCGAGGCCCGCCAGGAGCGTGAGAACGATGCGGAGCCCGACATCGAGCGGGGTCAGCGTCACGGGCATCTTGTCTGGCTCGGGTCAGCCGAAACCGTCCCCTCCGATCGGGTCGCCGCCACGATCGCGGGCGCCGGCGGGATCCGTGGCGGCGACGACCTCGATGACGATGTCGTGGCCCGACCTCAAGTCGCCGCCCGCTTCGCCGACCGCGACCTCGAAGGCCGCCTCCTGCGTCACGTAGCTCATGGCGGGCTTGCCGTCGCGGGACAGCGACCACTGATCGCCGTCCGGCGCGACCTTGTAGGCGATGGTGGTCATGACCGAACTCCTCCGTGGGTTCAAAACCGACGGCTTGGCGGTCGGTTCCAAATTGCGGCGCGGATCCGTCTCGATGATGGAGCGGGGAACAACGGCGCATGCCGAGTGTTCCAATCCAGGCTTTGGCGCTGCTGGAGCCCAATGAGGACAAGGAGATTAGGTCATGGATTCGAACCGCCTCGAGGGAAACTGGAAGCAAATAAAGGGCAAGGTGAAAGAACAGTGGGGCAAGCTGACCGACGACGACCTGACGGCGATTAACGGGCAGCGCGAACAGCTCGAAGGAAAGATCCAGGAGCGCTACGGGATCCAGAAGGACCAGGTCAGGCAGCAGGTCGACGACTGGTGGGCCCGCCAGACCTGGTGATCGGCTTGGTGATGCTGGCCGCGTCGCCCAAAGATGCGGCGACCGCGTCGTCCTGACGCGCAGCAGCGTTGGGGTTGAAAAGAAGCGCCCTGCCCGTTCGGGGCAGGGCGTTCCTTTTAACGCGGCCATCACGCCCCCTCAGGGCGTGGTTGTCGTTCCGGTCGTGCCCGTGCCCGAGGCCGCGCCGTTGGTTCCGGCCGGATTGCCCGCCCCGCCGGCGCCGACCGCGGGATTGGTCGTGTCGGGACTGGTCATCCCGCTTCCCGTTCCTGTCGTCGGGCGGCTTACGGCTCCGCTTTCGGGCAGCTTGCTCCCGGTATTGGCGGTCGGGCTGCCCGCCGGCGAAGCAGCGCCGCTCCCCGCCGACCCGGCTCCGGCGCCGTCGTTGCCGGTTGCGCCCGGACCGGCAGCGCCGGCGGTTCCAGCGGCCGAGGTTCCGGCGGCGCCCGCTCCGGATCCGCCTGAGCCGCTGGCGCCGCCTGCTGCCGCAAGCGCGATGGAGGGAAGAATGGCGATGGCTAAGGCTCCGAGCAGTTTGGCTTTCATGCAAAGTCTCCCGAATTTCGCCGACCGACGCTCAAGGTCATCCGCCTCCGGACGCCCGCGCCTGTGCTTCTCAAACGTCGCCCTTTGGGGCTCGTTCCTCGCCGGAGCCGCGGCCCATCACGAAGTTTTCAACGAAGCTGACAGGCGCCGAGACCAGACAGATGCGCAGCGCATCGGAATCATTCGCATTGAAGGTCTCGCCGCCATCGATAAAGCCGCGGGGCTTGGTCCGCGAGGCTTCGGTTGTTGTTAGCACTCCCTTGTAACGAGTGCCAACGAACGCCATCTAAGCCAGGTCGGGCTGCTGCCGAGAGCCGGGGCAATCGCTCACGAGCCGGCTACGCAATCCGACTGAAAGCGTGATCTATGAAATTCCGTCCGTTACACGACCGCATCGTCGTCCGCCGTATCGAGGGCGAGGACAAGACGAAGGGCGGCATCATTATTCCCGACAGTGTCAAAGAGAAGCCGCAGGAGGGCGAGGTCATTGCCGTCGGGCCGGGAACTCGCGACGAAAGCGGCAAGCTTGAGCCTCTGGAATTGAAAGCAGGCGACCGGGTGCTGTTCGGCAAGTGGTCGGGCACGGAAGTCAAGATCGACGGCGATGACCTTTTGATCATGAAGGAAACCGACGTCATGGGCGTGATCGAAGGCGCTAGCGCCGCGAGGAAGATAGCTGCCTAATCCCGCTTCGACCCACTTCAACTCAAGGAATTGAAAATCATGTCTGCGAAAGATGTCAGATTCTCCACCGACGCCCGCGAAAGAATGCTGCGCGGCGTCGATATTCTCAACAATGCGGTCAAGGTGACCCTCGGTCCGAAGGGCCGCAACGTCATTCTCGACAAATCCTATGGCGCCCCGCGCATCACCAAGGATGGCGTCACCGTCGCCAAGGAGATCGAACTCGAAGACAAGTTCGAGAATATGGGCGCGCAGATGGTGCGCGAGGTCGCCTCGAAGACCAACGATCTCGCCGGCGACGGCACGACGACCGCGACGGTGCTTGCCGCCTCGATCATGCGGGAGGGCCTCAAGCTCGTCGCCGCAGGCATGAACCCGATGGATCTGAAGCGCGGCGTCGACATTGCGGTGGCGGCGGTGGTGAAGGACATCGAACGCCGGGCCAAGAAGGTCCAGTCCTCCGAGGAGATCGCCCAGATCGGCACGATCGCGGCGAACGGCGACAAGTCGATCGGCGATATGATCGCCAAGGCGATGAAGAAGGTCGGCAACGAGGGCGTGATCACCGTCGAAGAGGCGAAGAGCCTGGAGACCGAGCTCGACGTCGTCGAGGGCATGCAGTTCGACCGCGGCTATCTGTCGCCTTATTTCATCACCAACGCCGAGAAGATGGTGGCCGAGCTCGAGGACCCCTATCTGCTCATTCACGAGAAGAAGCTCTCTTCGCTGCAGCCGCTGCTGCCGCTGCTCGAGGCGGTCGTTCAGGCGGGCAAGCCGCTCGTCATCATCGCCGAGGACATCGAGGGCGAGGCGCTGGCGACGCTGGTGGTCAACAAGCTGCGCGGCGGGCTCAAGGTCGCGGCGGTCAAGGCGCCCGGCTTCGGCGATCGCCGCAAGGCGATGCTCGAGGACATCGCCATCCTCACCGGCGGCCAGACGATCGCCGAGGACCTCGGCATCAAGCTCGAGAACGTCACCCTGCAGATGCTGGGCAAGGCCAAGCGGGTGCGGATCGAGAAGGAAAACACCACGATCATCGACGGCGCCGGCAAGAAATCCGACATCGAAGGCCGCATCGCCCAGATCAAGGCGCAGATCGAGGAGACGACCTCCGACTACGACAAGGAGAAGCTGCAGGAACGTCTCGCCAAACTTGCAGGCGGCGTGGCGATCATCCGGGTCGGCGGATCGACCGAAGTCGAGGTCAAGGAGAAGAAGGACAGAGTCGACGATGCGATGCACGCGACCAAGGCGGCGGTCGAAGAAGGCATCGTGCCGGGCGGCGGCGTGGCGTTTCTGCGCGCCAAGGCCGCTATCGGCAAACTCAGCGATGAAAACGCCGATGTTCAGTCCGGCATCAATATCGTGCTGAGGGCTCTCGAATCGCCAATCCGCCAGATCGCCGAGAACTCGGGTGTCGAGGGGTCGATCGTCGTCGGCAATGTGCTGTCGAACAAATCGCCGACTTACGGCTTCGACGCCCAGACCGAGCAATACGTCGACATGCTCGCCGCCGGCATCGTTGATCCGGCGAAGGTCGTGCGGGTCGCCCTGCAAGACGCGGCTTCGATCGCCGGTCTCATGATCACGACGGAAGCCATGGTCGCTGAGACGCCGAAGAAGAGCGCTCCGGCCATGCCTGGCGGCGGCATGGGCGGCATGGGCGGCATGGATTACTGATCGCCCGATAGACAAATACAGGGTCGCGACGATGCGACCCTGTTCAAGTTCTCGCGCAATATTCATCGCAATATTCATGAAGAGGGGAGGAATCCTCCTCCCGGGAGGAAAGTCTCATGCAACCATTGGCCTGGTATCAGGGAGAGTCGCTGAAGCGGCTGCTGCAAGGCGCCGCCGCCGGCGCGGTCGCCACGCTCGTCGTCGGCTTCGGCTGGGGCGGGTGGATGCTCGGAAGCGCGGCGAAGACGTTGGCGGACAGCACCGCCAACAGCGCCGTGGTCGCAGCGATAGCGCCGATCTGCGTCGACCAGTTTCAACGCAGCGCCGACGCCGCGAATAATCTGACTGAGCTGAAAAAGACCGACGCCTGGCAGCAGGCGGCATACGTCGAAAAAGGTGGCTGGGCGATCATGCCGGGCAGCAAAGCGGTCGATTCCGGCGTGCCGCAAGCCTGCGCCGCCATTCTCAGCGGGTTGAAGTAGGCTGCCAAGCGCCGAATCGCACACGGCTGCGACGACCGGTGCGAGGCTCACGCCGGCCGCATCCGCTGCGGGCGACGAAATTGGTTTCGACGCCGAGTGTCGAACCGGTTCTGTTTCAGTTAAATTGCAAGCGGCGCGACCCTGATTTTCTAACCCGCCAAACCAAGTCGCTATCGGATTCCCGCCGGAGCTGACAAGAAGCGCCACAATTCGGGAGGCGCCCGAGCAGACGTTGTCTACGTCTGATCTTCGCCAGGATCGCGGCGGCAGACGCCCCGGGTGTGCCTTTCGATCTCAGCCAGCGCGGCGTCGAGCGAAGCATGCGGCCCTTGGTTTATGCCGGCCATGGTTTCCAGGGCGTGGCCCTCCGGGCAAATCATGAATTGATGGGAGGCGCTCTCGGTGATGCTCCCCATCGAGCGGCCAAGCAGGTCGGTCAGCCGCCAGGCTGCGCCGCTTTCTGCCGGTCTGATGATCACATCCATATCCAACCCCCCGCATGCTACGCCGCAGGAAAGCGAACCGTCGCCAATATCCGCGCAGCGATGCGTGAAATTCCACAATCTCGTGGCAAAGGCGCGACACTGTTAAGTGTAGCATTGAAGTAGAGCTGTTTTGGCCAACCCCATAATAGAAAAAGGGAGACGTCGCCCCGCGCGCCGCCTGATGGCTCATCAACACATAAGAGTGCGCCGACAGCGAGCGCCCAATGCAGCACGACCTCATAACCGGGTATCGGCAAGCCGCCCTTGCCGCGTGAGAAAAGGCCGGGACTGCGACCGATTCGAAGCAGCGGCGTCAAATTGCCTGGGATGAACTGGCGAGGTGCGTCGAGTCGTTGTGCTCGCGCGGAGTGGCGAGAAAGATTGGACCGGGCGCATACCCCGCCAGACACCCCTGGGGGCGGCCGTAACGCGCCGCTGTGACCAGGTAGGAGCTATCGTCACCGTTACGCGTGGAATATTGGGGCGCCGTCCGGAATCGCACCGTCTGCATGTAAACGATGTGAGGAAGAAGGTTGTTCTGACAAAGTCATACGTATAAATTTAATCTCTCCCTTGTAATCACAAAAAAAGAACATATGTATTGGCCGTAGTTACGAATGATAGTCATTCGAAATTATAGTTTGTTTTTTTTGGAGAACCAACAATGAATACGAATTCTCATACCGAAAACCTCAGTATCCACCACAAGGTCAAGGATTACGCGTCATGGCGTAAGGGCTACGATGAGCATGAAAAGAGCCGCCTTTCGGCAGGCCTCACCAATGGCAGGGTATTTCGCGGCGCCGAAGACCCGAACGATGTCCTGATCCTTCAGGATGTAGCCGACGTGGCGAAGGCGCGTGCTTGGCTTAGCGGAACGGATCTGAAGAGCGCGATGGAGAAGGCCGGCGTCGTCGGCCCGCATGTCGTTCGCTTCTCGGCCTAAGAGCCTGACCCAAAACTCTGCGCCCTCGTCCTGAGGCGCCGCGGAGCGGCCTCGAAGGACGTTCCAGAGGGCTGCGTTTCGACGCCTCCTGGAGCATCCTTCGAGGCCTTTTTGCCTACCGCAAAAGGCGCCAAAAGGCGCCTCAGGATAAGGAGCTGGCTTTGAAACAGGCTCCAAGCTGAAAACATCGGCTGTTTCTCGGAATCGCTCCGGCGCAAGGCGAGGCCGGCCGTGGCCGCACGCCTTCCTTTGCGGCTTGCTGCCTGGACGTGGCGTCGGGAGCGCGTCGCGTCCGGCGCGGCGGCAATTCATTCCCTTGGCCGATGTTCCATACAATCGCCGTTACGTGAGGTTGGCCCTTGCCGGATGAACCGGCTGAGACAAACATGGATCGAGACCGCTTGCACCGGCGAGTCGTCTCATGCCGCAATATGATCGGCTTCGAAGGCCGCTGCGAGTCCGTCCGGGTTGACGAGAAACATCTCTTGCAGGCCGCCTGGCGCCGACAACGCCGGAACATGCAGCATGGTCGCGGTCCGCCTGAAGGCGACAAAGGAAAGGCCGGGTATGTCTTCTTCGTCGACAACGACGCGATAGGTTCCCGCCGGCAAGGGGCGACCCACCTCCGGCAAAGCGAACGCTTTGGAAAATGTCAGCGTCGTCTCCGTGCTTCGTGTCGTCATCGCTTTGGCCTCAGCGCTTGCGCTCTGGCGCGCTCGTCGCCGAAGAGGGAGCCTTTGGACCGAAAGCAGAGGACCGCCGGCTTGACTGCCTTCGGCTTGCGTTTTTCCCGATTGCCGCACCGTTGCTCCTTGGCCATTTCTCGCTCCTTTTGGCGGCGGTGGGCGCCGCAATTTCTAGGATGAAATCCATCTTGGATCTAATCTTTTCAGAATGAGGCACTATCTCTCATAGTTAAAGTCGGCGCCGTATTGGCGGGCAATGAAAATCTCTGTTCCTACCGGATTCGATCCCGAGACGCGCTTTTGACGCCGCCGCCGCACTGCAACCGAGGATCGGCGGATGAATCCCCTCACGGTCCATCATCGAACCGCCTATCGATATCGGCGATCGGTCGATCTCTGGCCGCATCGGCTCATGCTCTGCCCGCGCGAGAGCCGCGATGTGCAGGTGATTTCCTGCGTGGTGACGGTTTCGCCGACGGCGCAAGTCACATGGGCGCATGACGTCTTCGGCAACGCCATCGCGACCGCGGTGTTTCAGGGGGCGAGCGACAGTCTCGTCATCGACAGCGTGGTGGAGCTTCGCCTCGAGGGAACGGCATGGCCGATCTTCAACATCGCGGCGTCGGCGATCGTCTATCCCTTTCGCTATTCGGACGACGATTGGACGGACCTCGGCTCACTGACCAGGCAGCAATATCCGGATCCAGCCGGAAGGCTGGCGGATTGGGCGCGGGCGTTCGTCTGCGGCGATCGGACCGACACGCTCGCGCTGCTCAAGGACCTCAGTCTCGGCGTAGCGGGATGGATCCGCTACCAGAGCCGGGAGGACGAGGGCGCCCAGTCGCCAATCGAGACGTTGGACCGCCGCATCGGCTCCTGCCGGGACTTCGCGGTGTTGTTCGTCGAAGCGGCGCGGAGTCTCGGCTTCGGCGCAAGGTTGGTCTCCGGCTACCTTTTCAACCCGGATCAGATGCTTCAGGGATCGACGGACGCCGGATCGACGCACGCCTGGGGTGAGGTTTTTGTGTCGGGAGCGGGATGGATCAGCTTCGATCCGACAAACCGCAGCGTCGGCGGCGCGAACCTCATTCCCGTCGCTGTCGCCCGCGACATTCGTCAGGCAGCGCCGGTCTCCGGAGCCTATGCCGGAAGCAGCGACGCTTTGGAGGTCATGTCGGTGGAGGTACGCGTGACTTCAGCCGCGGTGTCCGCGCGGAGCGCGGAAGCGGGCCAATTGTCGCACGTGACGTACGGCGGAGCGGATCGCTCTTCGGCTCGACCAGGCGGCTAGCGCTCGCTCGCATGCATGCTGGCGTCTCGAGGCTCACGAGACGGCTTTGAGCGCGCGGTCGGCGTAGGGGATTTGCACGAGGCAGCTCAGTCCGAGCCCGTGATTGTCGAAGGAAATCGAAGCGCCCAACTGCTTTGCCAGCATGCGGACGGTTCGGAGCCCCAGACTGTCGCTCCGAAGCGGATCGAGGTCGTCGGGCAGGCCGACGCCGTCGTCGGCGACTTCAATGGCGATCGTGCCGTCATCGGGTCTCGAGGCCACTATGGCGATCGCGCCCGGCACGCCGGCGGGATGGGCGTATTTCAACGCATTGGTGATGAGCTCGCCGACCAGGAGCCCAAGCGCCACGGCCTGTTCCGCAGGAAGAATGCAGGCCGGCGGAAACTGGCATTGGATCGTCGTCTTTTCGTCCGCCGTCAGCGACGACACGAGCCCGTGGGCGATCGTCCTCAGATATGCGGCGACATCGATGGGCGCTCCGTTGGACCCGGCGAGCAACCTGTGGATTTCGCCGACTGTCTCGAGCCGAATGGCGAATTCGTCCAGCAGAAAGTGAACCTCTTCTCCGGTCAGGCGCGTTTTTTTCCGGGTAAGGTCTCTCCCCTGCAACCGCATCAGAGCGGCGAGCATGCCGAGATGATTGGCGATCCGATGGTTGGCTTCCGCGGTCAGATCCGCTGCTGTGGGCGGGGAGGGTCGAAACGTGTTCGGGGGCATCGGGGTGTCCATGAATTCCTGCCTTCCAGCGCCATAATGAAGTAAAGCGATAGGAATGTCAACGTAAATGACAAAGTATAATCATACGCAGAAGCAATATATTGAGATTGTTGCTCCGGATGTTCGAGGGACTAAAATCAGGTATTCTTACAATAGGCTCCAGATTGAGCGTTTGCCCGTTAATGAGTAAAAAGCGCAAAAAGCTACCTTGCTGATCTTGACACCCTTTCCTTAAGTAACTAATTATGCTCAAAGTTTGATTTTTCGCAAAGGTGCTGTGTCATGCCTGCCTCGCGTGGCGAACGGCTGCAGATCATGCTGACGGACGAGGAACTGGCTGCGCTCGACGATTGGCGCTTCAACGCTCGCATGCCGAGCCGGGCAGCCGCCGTCCGGGAGCTTTTGAAACGAGGCCTGGCGGCGGAGGGCGTCATGATCGCCGGTCGAATTCGCTCCCGCGACTTCGGCCTTCTCGAGCCCGCCGACGATCATCCCGAGGCCTCCCGCCAGTCCAAGTGAGCTTCTCATCGGCGGTGTCGCGCCAAGCAGACCTGACCGCGAAAGCGCGAGCCGTTCGGTCCTCTTGCTGTGGCGCGCCCAACGCCTGGGCGAGCGTCGCGGTGGCGACAGCGACAGTGCTTGCGGAAAATCAGAAAATAATATACAATTCCGCCATGCCGTTCGAAACGCTTCCGTTCCCCGCGTCGTTGCGCTGCACCGATTCGACCCATTGCGATCGCTCCCGGTCGGCTGGCAGACGGGAAGAATTCTCGATCGCCGGATCGTTCGCAACCCATTGAAACCCCTCGTTGAGAATCCAAGAGAATCCAACTCGACGGGAAGCGTAAATCGAGGCGCATCTGGAGTTTCCAAGAAAGTCCAAATCGAGGATCAACCCGGTCTCGATCCGAGCAATAATACATATATAAACAGAAAAATAACCGGGTCCCGTTGCCCTTGCGCCTTGGAAGCTCTGTCACCTGCAAAGTTGTGAGGTTGCGGTTTTGGACAGCCAAACGGCTGAAATCATTGCGTCGCCCTCGAAACGGCGCCGGGGCTTTCTCTCGCTCATTCGCCGATCAGATGCAGGGCGATCTCGCGCCGGTGCGGGGCGCGCCGATGTTCGAAAAGGTAGATCCCTTGCCAAGTCCCGAGCGCCAGTCGGCCCTCGATCAGCGGGATCGTCAGATGGACGCCGGTCAGCATGGCGCGGATATGCGCCGGCATGTCGTCCGCGCCCTCGTCGTTGTGGGCGTAGCGGGACGGATCCTCGGGGGCGAGGCGGGCGAGGAAGGCCTCGAGATCCGCGCGAACTTCCGGCGCGGCGTTCTCCTGGATGATCAGCGACGCCGACGTATGCCGGCAGAGCAAGGTCAGGAGGCCCGTTCGGAGGTCGTGTCCGCCGACCCATGCCTCGACGCTGTGGGTGACGTCGACGAGGCCGCGGCCGTGGGTTCGAACTGAAATGATGGTCGTGGATTGTCGCATCGTCGGCGTCCTATAGCCGACGTTTCAGCGCTTGCGCGGTTCGTCTTCGTCCGCCGCTGCGCCTCTCCGGGTTCGGGCCGCCAGCACAAAAGCCGCGCCGCTGATGGCGAGGAGGGGCAGGAGCCGGCGCACGCCGATCGCCTGAACCACCTGAAGCCCGACCTGGATGAGACCGGGGTCCGCGAAAGACGGCTCAGGCAGCGGCCGCTGGACGGCGCGGCGCCGCCGCGCTGCGACGACGACATAGGCGACGAGCAGAACGATGGTCGCGAGGACAAAAACGCCGGCCCCGACGAGACAGGCGTCGACAAGGCCGAGCCCATGGAGGGCGGCGACGAAGGCCGCCGCGCAAAGAAAGCCGAGGGCGATCGCCGCGGTCACGACGATCGCCGCTGCGACCGCAAGGAGGCGCACAGCGCCGCCTGCTTCCGTTCTCAGGCGATCCAGCAGCCCCTCGAACATCACAAGGCGAAGGCGAGCGGCGCCATCACCGCCGCCAGGTCACGCCGACAAGAAAGCCCAGCCCCAGCGCCAGGGCGACGGTCGCGAGCGGCCGCTCCTGGATAACGTCCCCGAGCGTCTCGCCGATGGAGGACGCCGCCGCCTGCGCCGCGTTCGCCATCGCGCCGGCGCGATCCGACGCCTCCGACACCGCCGAATCGACGTTCGAACGCGCCTGCTTCAGACCCCGCCGTGTCTGGTTCTGCGCCACCGCGCTCAACGCATTGACCGCATCCGAAATCTGCCGCGCCAGATGGGCGATGTCGTTCTTCACGGCCTTCAGTTCCTTCTCGAAAGCCTCCGCCTTGTCCCCGACCGCGCGCTGCGCGGCGTCCTTGACGGTTTCGTTCATCTTGGTCCTCCGCGGCATTTGTCGGTTAACGCTCGGACCGCGGCCGCGGTTCCGCGCGATCATGTTGTGGAGTTCGGGCGTCAAGTGCTCTTTCAGGATGAGGCCGACGATCAGAAGTGGCGAGGAGAGAAAGGCGCCCATTGGCCCCCACATCCAGGACCAGAACAGAAGGGACAGGAGAACGGCCAGATTGTTGATCTCGAGCCGGCGTCCGATGATCGTCGGGGTGATGAACTGGCCTTCGACGAAGACGACCAGCATGAAGAGGCCGGCAGGCAGGAGACCGGCGCCGAGGGTCGGCTCGCTCAGGACGCCGACCAGCGCGAGCACGACGATCATCAGGATCGGTCCGACGATCGGGATGAAGTTGAGGGTGCCCGCCAACGCGCCGAACCCGAGCGGGAAGGGCAGTCCGGTCGCCCAGGCGATGATCGCTGCGGCGACGCCGACGCCGAGGTTGATCAGGGCCACCGTCAACAGATAGGAGGCCAGCATCGCCTCCACTTCATTGAGGATCTTGAGCACTGTCAGCCGCGAGTCGCGACTCGCGAAGGTCATGACGAGGCCGCGCCGCAGATCGGGCCACCAGGAGAGGAACAGGAGCAGCACAACCAGGAAATAGACGAATCCGGTCACCGGCGGCGAAAGATAGCCGATCGTCGTCGGCACCCATTCGATGCTTGGCAGGGGAAGCGCGGGCTGAGAACTCGAGGGGTTTATGCCGAGCGACATCTGGAACCGCCGCCACGACTCGAGCAGTCCCTGAAACACCTGGAGCTTGCCGCCGATCTGCGGCAGCTTCCCCGCCAATTCCGCCACGGGCGCGGCGATGAGCGCTGCGACGAACGCCACCAGCAACGCCGTACAGAGAACGATCAGCCCGGCGGTCAAAATTCTCGGCGCGCCGCGCGCCTCGAGTTTACGGGCGACCGGCGATAGCATCACGCCGACCACAAAGGCGGTCACAATGGGAAGCAGAAGCTCCTTGGCGAAATAGAGGACCGCTCCGGTCGCGATGACCGCCAGGGTCGCGGTCGACCATGCGGTGACAACGCGAAGCCGGTCGATCTCCGCCGGGGTCTTATCGTCTTGCTCCGCAGGCTGAATCGCCCTCAGTCGCCTCCCGTCGCTCAAACCCCTGTCCCCCCCAACGGCGCCGCGCCTCCGGGCGCCAGTCGAGCAACCTCCCGACGGCGCATTTGTTCCCCCGCCGGATCAGGAGCGGGACGGAATGAGGGCCTTGAGGATCTGGGGTTTGACTTCGCTCTCGAGCGTTTCGGCGGTGATCGGGCCGACGACCTTGTAGGCGATGGTGCCGTCGCCTTTGACGATGAAGGTCTCCGGCACGCCGTAGACGCCCCAGTCGATGCCGGCGCGTCCGTCCGGGTCGAGGCCGACCCTGGCGTACGGGTTTCCATCGGCTCCGAGAAAGCGGCGCACGTTTTCGGAAGAATCCTTCTGCGCCACCCCATAGACGACGACGCCCTTCTGCTTGAGTTCGCCGTCTCCCGCGAGCGCCATCAGATAGCGGTGCTCGAAATGGCAAGGCTGGCACCAGGAGCCGAAAACGTTGACGACGCTGACGTGGCCCTGGCGAAGGTCGGCGTTGGTCAGCCCCGGCGAGCCGTCAAGCCCGGCGAGCGCGAGCGGCGGAGCGCTCTGACCGATCAGCGCCGACGGCAGTTTTGACGGGTCGCCGCCGGCGCTGAGCCGCCACAACAGAAGCGCCGCGACCAGGGCGAATCCGGCGAGCGGCAGGAAGGCGAGCCAGCGTCGCGGACCAGGCGCCGCGTCCGAATTTGCGCTCACTTCGGGTCGTCCTTCGCGTCGCGCCGCGCCTCTCGAAGCGAGCGCGTCGCTGCGTCGAGTTGGGCGGAGAGCCGCCGGTGGTCGACGAGGACCGAGCCGATCATCGCCGCAATGACCGCCGCCGCCACCGCATAGGCGGCAATGACGAAGCCGATGTGCGGGTCGGCCGGCATGTCGTCTTACCTCAGACGCCTCTGGCGGCGAAGGCCGGCCCGAACCTGTCGCCTTCGGCGGCCGCCAGCATCGTGACGCGCGCGATCCGCCGGCGCAGGATCTCGTTGCGGATCGCCATCAGATGCAGCGTGAGAAAGAGCAAGGTGAAGGCGAGCGACATCACGATCAGGGGCCAGAGCAGCGACGGCGCAATCGTTGGTCCGCCGAGGCGGAAGACCGAGGCTGGCTGGTGCAGCGTGTTCCACCAGTCGACGGAGAATTTGATGATCGGCAGATTGACGCTGCCGACCAGGGTCAGGATCGCCGCCGCCCGGGCGGCGCGGCCCGGGTCGTCGATCGCCCGCCACAGCGCGATCAGACCGAGATAGAGGATGAAGAGCACCAGCACCGAGGTCAGCCGCGCATCCCAGACCCAGTAGGTCCCCCACATCGGTTTGCCCCAGAGCGAGCCGGTGGCGAGGCAGATGAAGGTGAAGCCGGCGCCGAGCGGCGCGGCGGCCTTCTGCGCCGCGTCGGCGAGCGGATGACGCCAGACGAGGGTTCCGAGCGCGGCAACCGCCATGACGCCGTAGACGAAGGTCGCCATCCAGGCGGCCGGCACGTGCAGATACATGATCTTGACGGTCTCGCCCTGCTGGTAGTCGGGCGGGGCGGCGTAGGACAGCGCGAGTCCGGCGACGAACAGCGCGGCTGTGACCGCCGCGAGCCACGGCAGCACACGGCCGGTCAGGTCGATGAAAACCGTCGGATTGGCGAGATTGGGCATGCGCGCAGCCTTTTAACCCTCGCCATGCTCAGGGGCAAATGCGGCGGATCCGCGCAACGGGACGCTCGCAAAGGCGAGTCTCCTCGTACCGCCATCGGAAATCTCGATCGAAATATCCGGTAAAATTCCTTTGAAGCGATGGACTGAAATCAGTAACCTAAGCTCCTGCCGATGACCTCAAAGAGGCCCCTTGTTGTGCCTCTTGATCTTATTCGATGGCGGCGGCGGTGCCGGTGGCGGGCGACGCGCAGCGGCGATTAGTCGCTGGCCATGAAGCTGCGTCCCTTTCAACGATGATGATATTTTGCGAAACGGAAAAACGGAACAGGATCGGAGAGAACATGACTAGTGAAAGCAAGTGCCCGGTGGCGGGCGGGGCCCGCGCGCGGTCGCTGCGGGAGTGGTGGCCCAATCAGCTGAACCTCAAGGGTCTCCACCACAACTCGCCGCAGGTCGATCCGATGGGCGAGGCGTTCGACTACGCCAAGGAATTCGAGAGCCTCGACCTGAATGCCGTGATCAGCGATCTCAAGGCGCTCATGACGGACTCGCAGGAGTTTTGGCCGGCGGATTTTGGCCATTACGGCCCTCTCTTCATCCGGATGGCGTGGCACAGCGCCGGCACCTACCGCATCCACGACGGCCGCGGCGGCGCCGGAGATGGCCAGCAGCGCTTTGCGCCCCTCAACAGCTGGCCGGACAACGCCAGCCTCGACAAGGCGCGTCGGCTTCTGTGGCCGATCAAGCAGAAATACGGGCGGAAGATCTCCTGGGCCGACCTTCTGATTCTGACTGGCAATGTCGCCCTCGAGTCGATGGGCTTCAAGACGTTCGGTTTCGGCGGCGGGCGCGTGGACACCTGGGAGCCGGACGATACGATCTACTGGGGTCCTGAAGGCGAGTGGCTCGCAGACGAGCGCTACTTTGGCGACCGCGAGCTCGAGCACCCTCTCGGCGCCGTGCAGATGGGTCTGATCTATGTGAATCCGGAAGGTCCGAACGGCAAGCCGGATCCTCTCGCAGCGGCGAAGGACATCCGCGAGACGTTCAAGCGCATGGCGATGGACGACGAGGAGACAGTCGCGCTCATTGCAGGCGGTCACACCTTCGGCAAGACGCACGGCGCGGCGGATGCGAAGAAATATGTCGGCCCCGAACCTGAAGGCGCGGACATCGAGCAGCAGGGGCTCGGCTGGAAGAACACATTTGGCACAGGCAAAGGAGACGATGCGATCACCAGCGGTCTCGAAGTCATCTGGACCGCGACGCCAACCAAGTGGAGCAACAATTTCCTTTCAAACCTGTTCGGCTACGAATGGGAGCTGACCAAGAGCCCGGCCGGCGCGTATCAGTGGACGCCGAAGAACGGCGCAGGCGCCGGTACGGTGCCGGATCCGCACGACCCGTCAAAGCGTCGCGCCCCCTCCATGCTGACCACCGACCTCGCCTTGCGGTTCGATCCGGCTTACGAAAAGATCGCGAGGCGCTTCTTCGAGCATCCGGATCAGTTCGCCGACGCGTTCGCCCGGGCGTGGTTCAAGCTGACGCACCGCGACATGGGCCCCATCGTGCGTTACCTCGGGCCGCTCGTTCCGAAGGAGACGCTGATCTGGCAGGATCCGATCCCCGCGGCGGATCATCCGCTGATCGGAGACAAGGACATTGCGGCGCTCAAGGCGAAAATCCTCGCCTCGGGCCTCTCCGTTTCCGAGCTCGTCTCGACGGCCTGGGCGTCGGCGTCGACGTTCCGCGGCGGCGACAAGCGCGGCGGCGCAAACGGCGCGCGCATTCGCCTTGCGCCGCAAAAGGACTGGGAGGTCAACCAGCCGGCCCGGCTTGCGAAGGTGCTTGAGACGCTCGAAGCGATCCAGAAGGAGTTCAACGCCTCACAGTCTGGTGGGAAAAAGGTCTCGCTTGCCGACCTGATCGTTCTCGGCGGCGGCGCGGCGGTCGAGAAAGCCGCAAAGGATGCCGGCCACGACGCGAAAGTCCCCTTCACGCCGGGTCGCATGGATGCGTCGCGGGAGCAAACAGACGTCGAACTCTTTCGAGCCGCTGGAGCCGACTGCCGACGGGTTCCGCAACTATCTGCGCGGCAAGCAGCGCCTGTCGCCGGAGGAGTTGTTGGTGGATCGAGCGCAATTGCTGACGCTGACGGCGCCGGAGATGACGGTTCTCGTCGGCGGCCTGCGCGTGCTCGGCGCAAATGCTGGAGGGTCCACGCATGGCGTCTTCACCAAACGGCGGGAGACGCTGACCAACGACTTCTTCGTCAACCTGCTCGACATGAGCACGCAATGGCAGCCTTCGGCCGGCGCCGAAGGCGTGTACGAGGGGCGCGACCGGAAGACGAACGAGGTCAAGTGGACAGGCACCCGCGCCGACCTGATCTTCGGCTCGCACTCGCAGCTCAGGGCGCTGGCGGAAGTCTATGCCTGTGCGGACTCGAAGGAGAAGTTTGTGAAAGACTTCGTGGCGGCGTGGACCAAGGTGATGGAGCTCGACCGCTTCGACCTCGTCTCTCACGGCCAACCCCTCGCGATGGCGGCCGAGTAACGCGTCGTCCCTTCTCCCGCACTGCGGGCGAGGACATTGAGAATGCCGCGCGGCGACAAATTCCGCGCGGCTTTTTTCTTGCCGCGATTGTTCACCGGCCTCGGACAGTGGCCGGTAAAGGCATAGTTCCCGGCGCCCGCGAAATCTTCTCCAGCGCCAAATTGGTCGTCCGCGGCCCGAAGACGCCGATCGTGACCATCACGATCGCCATCGCCGCGGCGATGAAGACGAAGACGCCGAAAGCGCCGAAGGCCTCGAGCACGAAGGCGATGATGAAGGAGCTGAAGATCACCGAGAGCCGGCTCCAGGAATAGACGAAGCCGGCCGCACGCGCCCGGATCCCGGTCGGAAACAGCTCCTGCTGATAGGCGTGGAAGCTGTAGGACAGGATGTTGGCGCCCAGCGTCAGCCCGACGCCCATGGCGATGATGAGGGCCGCCTCGCGCGTCTGCCCGAAGATGAGACCGCAAACAAGGATCAGGCCGGCGGCCGCCGACGATGATCCATTTGCGCTCGAGCCGGTCGCCGAGAGCAAAGCCGATCAGCGGCCCGACCGGCGCAGCGAGCGCAATGAGCGTGGTATAGCCGAGGCTGGTCGAGATCGTGATCCCCTGCTTGACGAGCAGCGAGGGCACCCAGTTCGAGAAGCCGTAGAAGCCGATCGTCTGAAAGATGTTGAAGATGCTCATCAGGATGACTCGGCCGCGCACGCCGGGCGCCCAGAGGTCCACGAAGCGGCTTGCCGTCGCGATCGGCTCGTCGGGCCCGGGCGGCGGCAGCGGCTTGCCGTATTCCGCCGCGACCTTCTTCTCGATGGCGGAAAGCACCCGGTCCGCCTCGGCGAGGCGCCCGTGCTTGGCAAGCCAGCGCGGACTTTCGGGTAGGCGGCGGCGAAGGAACACGACCACCGGCGCGGCAAGCGCGCCGATCATCACAACCCAGCGCCAGCCCTCGATCCCCAACGGCGCCGCCGGCACGAGCGCATAGGCGAGAAAGGACGCAACCGGCACACAGACGAAGCCGATCGCCTGATTGATCGCGAAGGCGCGGCCACGAATGCCCTTCGGCGCGAGTTCGCTCAAATAGGCGCCGATGGTGACGATCTCGACGCCGAGCCCGATGCCAGAAACGAGTCGCCAGAAGTTGAGGCCGAAGGCGTCGCTCTGCAGCGCCACCATGATGTTGGCCGCCGAGTACCAGAGGAGCGACCAGGTGAAGATCGCCCGCCGCCCAAAACGATCGGCGAGGAAGCCGCAGAGCAGCGTGCCGATGAAGAGGCCGGTGAACAGGGCGGCGATGAAACTCGCCACGCCCGTCGTGCCGAATAGGCCCGCGGTCTTGGCTGTCAGCACGCCGGATTTCACCAGGCTCGGCGCCACGTAGGCGGTAAAGAGCAGGTCGTAAAGCTCGAAAAACATGCCGAAGCCGAGCAGCACGATGTAGGTCCAGATCGTGCGCGTCGCCGGCAGCCGGTCGATCCGCGCCGAAATGGCGCCGGCGGTCACGACGGCTCCGCCACTGTCGTTCATGTTTCCTCCGCCTCGTCCCGCAGGTTCCGTTCTCAGTGCCTATCAGAAGACGCAGGCTTGCTCTTTTGTGTCAAACCGGTCCCACGAAAGCGCGCCGATAGACATGTGAGCTTCGTGTCGCCGGGCTAGTGTCCGGATCTCTGCCTGGCCCTAACCGCTCATGACGCCTTCCCGTTTGTCGCCTTCGCCCTTGGCCCGCCTTCCGGCGTCTTGCGGGCGCCTCGCCCTGTCGCTCGCGCTCCTGCTGTTTGCCTGGGGAGCCGGCGCAGAGGACGCGCCGCTCCGCGTGGCCGTCTACGACGTGCCGCCGTATGGCCATGTCGAGCCGGACGGCTCGATCGACGGCGCCAGCGTCGACCTCTGGCGCCGCGCGGCGGAGGCCATGGGGCGCGAATACCGTCTCATTCCCGTTTCGCAAATGGAGACGATCCTTCAGGGCCTCGAACGCAACGACTATGACGCCGCGATCGGCGCGATCACCATCACGCCGGGGCGGCTCGCCCGGGTGGATTTCAGCTATCCGGCGCATCGTTCGGGCGTGGCGGTCGCGGTCCGCACGGACAGCGGGCCGCTCGCGGCCTTTCGGAATTACGGCTCGGTCGTCGGCGAGCTCAGCCCGCTCATCGCGCTGACCCTCCTGCTGCTCTTCCTGATGGGCGTCGCCATGTGGATCGCCGAGCGGCCGATGCGATCCCTGAACCACAACTCCGCGGTCGCCACTTTGCGCGACGGCGTCTATTGGGCGGTCGTCACCATGACCACCGTCGGCTACGGCGACAAGACGCCGAAGACCATGGGAGGGCGCCTGATCGCCGTTCTCTGGATGCTGGTCAGCGTCGCGCTCGTCTCGATTCTCTCGACCTCGATCATCTCGAAGATGACCGCCGACCGTGTCGCCGCCGGACTTCGGCTGACAGAGGCCGATCTCGATGGCAAGCGGCTCGCCGCGGTCGCGCATTCGTCCGGAGCTGAATATCTCGATCAGCGCCATCTTCGCTACGCCCCGTTCGACGACCTTCCGGCCGCGTTGACCGCCGTCGAGCGCGGCCAGGCGGACGCTGTCGTCAACAGCATCGGCGCGCTCCAGTACCTGATCGCGGCGCGCTTCAAGGGGACGATCGGGGCCCCGCAAGGCGTCCTCGAGCCGGCCTATATGGCGGTCGCCCTGCCGCCCGGCAGCGCGCTGAAAAAGCCGCTCGACCGCGCGCTGGTCGAGATCACCGCGAGCCCGGAATGGCGCAAGGTCGAGGACAGCTATTTCGGGCGGTAGCGCACCTCAGGGAAATAGAACTATCGCGCGCTTAATAACGCGCTTTCAACGGCTTCCACGAAGCGGGTCGCGCCCTCGATTGTCTCGGCCGCCTCCGAAGCGCTTACGCCGATGTCCAAACCAACGGCATAATCCGCAACGACTTTCAGCTTGTAGGCTTGGGCCAGAAAAGAGGCTAACCTGCGTTCGATTTTAGGATCATCTTTCGCGACGCGAGCGAACTCGCTGCGCACGCCCGAATGCGTCTTCGCGACCTTGTTCGTTCGGGCCAGGATGAACGCTTGCGCGGCATGGTAGGCCGCAAGATAGGCGGCGCGACCGGCGGCTTCGAAAAACTTGATGTCGGCAACCGCATGAGCTTCGACGAGCGATTGACGCGCTTTCTCGATGTATGCGCGCCAGGACTCGCTCACAGCTCGCGTCCGTCGCGCGCAAGTTCCCGCATGAGGGCGCCGTCCTCGCGATCAAGTCCCGCCCTCAGCGGCAACGCGTTGATGACGGCGCCCGTGTCATACAGAATGTCCGTTTCAATATCCGCAAGTCGCCCGCTTTCTCTCCAGAAGCTCTCCGGCTCCTTCAGGAACACGGCGACGTCATAATCGGAGTCGGGGCGCGCATCGCCGCGCGCGCGCGAACCGAACAGCACGACGCGATCGAGTCGAGCGCCGTAGGCCTTTTCCAGCGAGGCTCGCAGGCGCGCAAGAATGGAATCAGCGAGCAGGTCCATAATCTGTAAGAATACCACAGCCGGTCCGGAAGTCTCTCACTCCCGCACATGCCTCAGCGCCGCCGCCGCCGCAAACGGCGCCGTGGCGATGGCGAAGAGCGACATCGCGCAGAGCATGAGGAACGGCGCCAGGAAAGGCGCGGCGCCGCCGCTTGCCGCCGACGCCGCGGCGACGCCGAAGATCAAGACCGGGATCGTCAGCGGCAGCACCAGCACCGCCATCAAGAGGCCGCCGCGCCTCAGCGACACGGTCAGCGCCGCGCCGATCGCGCCGATCATGGTGAGCGCCGGCGTGCCGGCGGCAAGCGTCGCGGCGACGAGGGCGAGCGGCGTCGGCGCCATCGCCAGCATGAGGCCGAACACGGGCGAAGCGACAATCAGCGGCAGCGCGCTCATGGTCCAGTGCGCCCCGCACTTGATCAGCACCACGAGTTCGAGCGGCAGCGCGCCGTTCATCATCACGTCGAGCGAGCCGTCCTCGTGGTCGGCCTGAAACAGGCGGTCCAGTCCGAGAAGCGTCGCGAGCAGCGCCGCGATCCAGAGGATCGCCGGTCCGAGCCGGGCCAAGAGCTTCAGGTCCGGCCCCAGCGCGAAGGGCATGATGGCGACGAGGATCAGAAAGAACACCGCGCCAACCGAAGCGCCGCCGCCGATGCGCCGCGCCACGCGCCATTCGCGAACGAAGAGGGCGAGGGCGGGGGTCATGCCCTTGCCGTTGCCCTCATCCGGCGCTTCGGGCCGCCTTCTCCCAGAGGGAGAACGGATCGCGTCCCCCCTCTCCCTTTGGGAGAGGGGTCGGGGGTGAGGGCGAGCGCTCCTCTCACGCCGCAACCCCTTCCGCCGCCCCCAGCCGCAGCTCGCGCGCTTCGCCAAGTCCGAGCGGGGCGTGCGTGGCGGCGACGACGATTCCGCCTGCATCGAGAAAGCTCCGCATGATGGCGGCGAAGGCCGCCTGCGCCGCCGCGTCGAGCGCGGTCATCGGCTCGTCGAGGAGCCACAGCGGGCGCGGCGCGATGAGGAGACGGGCGAGCGCCACGCGCCGCCGCTGTCCCGCCGAGAGCGCGCGCGCCGGAAAGTCGATCGCATGGGCGAGGCCGACTTCGGCCAGCGCCGCGCGGCGCGCCGTCTGCGAACCGTCGCCGCCGAGCAGGCCGGCAAAGAAGGCGAGGTTCTCGCCCGCCGTCAGCGCGCCCCTCAGCGCGTCGGCGTGACCGAGATAATGCGCCTGCTCGCCGACGGTGCGCTCAGGATCGCCGCCGTCCAGCGCGACGCCGCCCGCCTCGAGGGGCAGAAGACCGCAGAGCGCCCGCAGCAGACTCGATTTGCCGGCGCCGTTGGGGCCGGTCACCATCAGCGCCGCGCCCGCTTCCGTCGTGAAAGAAAGCCCAGCAAACAGCCGCCGTCCGCCCCGCTCGATCGTCAAGTCCCACGCCCGAAGGCGCATTGCATCCCCTGATCAGGCGCGCCGGCGCGACCCGCTTTAAGACGATAGTTTTGTAGCTCCCCTTGGGGAAATTATCTATAAGCCGGCGTCCTCCTGAACTTTGCCTCTCGGAGCGCCCGCATGGCCAGCCTCGACAGTTTCAAATGCCGCAAAACGCTGACCATTGGGGCGAAGGCCTACGAGATCTATTCGCTTAAAGCAGCCGAGAAGAACGGACTCGCCGGCGTCTCGCAGCTGCCGTTTTCGCTCAAGATCGTCCTCGAGAACCTGCTCCGCCACGAGGATGGCCGCAGCGTCAAGAAGGCGGACATGGAGGCGGTCGCCGCCTGGACCCACAATCGCGGCAAGACCGAGCACGAGATCGCCTTCCGTCCCTCGCGCGTCTTGATGCAGGACTTCACCGGCGTCCCCGCCGTCGTCGATCTCGCGGCGATGCGCGACGCGATGGCGGCGCTCGGCGGCGACCCGAACAAGATCAATCCGCTGGTCCCGGTCGATCTCGTCATCGACCACTCGGTCGTGGTCGACTACTTCGGCACCGGCAAATCGCTCGCCCAGAACGTGGCGCGCGAATACGAGCAGAACCAGGAACGCTACCGCTTCCTCAAGTGGGGCCAGCAGGCCTTCTCCAACTTCTCGGTCGTGCCGCCAGGCACCGGCATCTGCCATCAGGTCAATCTCGAATATCTGGCGCAGACCGTCTGGAGCTCGAAGGAGAAGCGCGACGGCAAGACGGTCGAGGTCGCCTATCCCGACACGCTTGTCGGAACCGACAGCCACACCACCATGGTCAACGGCCTCGCCGTGCTCGGCTGGGGGGTTGGCGGCATCGAGGCGGAGGCGGCCATGCTGGGACAGCCGCTGTCCATGCTGCTGCCCGAGGTGATCGGCTTCAAGCTGTATGGCGAGTTGCGCGAGGGCGTCACCGCGACCGATCTCGTGCTGACCGTGACGCAGATGCTGCGCAAGAAGGGGGTCGTTGGCAAGTTCGTCGAATTCTACGGTTCGGGTCTCAACACGATGTCGGTCGCCGACCGCGCCACGCTCGCCAACATGGCGCCGGAATATGGCGCCACCTGCGGCCTCTTCCCGATCGACGCCCAGGCGCTTGAGCTATCTCAAGACCTCCGGCCGCAAGCCTTCGCGCATCGCCCTCGTCGAGGCCTACGCCAAGGCGCAGGGGACCTACCGGACGCGGCTCACCCCCGACCCGATTTTTACCGACACGCTGGAACTCGATCTCGGCGAAGTCACCCCCTCTCTCGCCGGGCCGAAGCGGCCGCAGGACCGCGTCGTTCTATCCGAGGCCAGGACCGGCTTCCTCCATGCGATGGCGAACGAGTTCAAGCAGGCCGATGCGATCGCCGTGCGCCATCCGGTCGAGGGGACGAACTACGATCTCGGCAACGGCGACGTGGTCATCGCCGCGATCACCTCGTGCACCAACACCTCGAATCCGAGCGTCATGATCGCCGCCGGACTCCTGGCGCGCAACGCCGTCGCCAAGGGTCTCACGGTCAAGCCCTGGGTCAAGACGTCGCTCGCGCCGGGCAGCCAGGTGGTGCAGGACTATCTCAAGGAGGCCGATCTGCAGAGGCCGCTCGACAAGCTGGGTTTCAACATCGTCGGCTTCGGCTGCACGACCTGCATCGGCAATTCGGGCCCCCTTTCGCCGGAGATCTCTGCGACCATCAGCAGACACAATCTCGTCGCCGCCGCGGTGCTGTCTGGCAACCGCAATTTCGAGGGCCGCGTCAATCCGGACGTGCGGGCGAACTATCTGGCCTCGCCGCCGCTGGTGGTGGCCTACGCCCTCGCCGGCTCGATGCAGGTCGATCTGACGCGCGATGCGCTCGGCAACGACAAGCAGGGCAAGCCCGTCTATCTCGCCGACATCTGGCCGAAGGCGGACGAGGTGCAGGATCTCATCGAGACGACCATCACGGCGAAAATGTTCAAGACGAAATACGCCAGCGTGTTCGACGGCGACGCCAACTGGCGCAAGGTCAAGGTCCCGGCCGGGCTCACCTACGCCTGGGACATGGGCTCGACCTATGTGCAGAATCCGCCCTATTTCGAGGGCCTGACCAAGACGCCGGTCCCGGTCGCCGACATCGAGAACGCGCGCATCCTCGCGCTCTTCCTCAATTCGATCACGACCGACCACATCTCGCCCGCAGGCTCGATCAAGGCCGCGAGTCCGGCCGGCCAATATCTCATCGAGCATCAGGTGCGCCCTGCCGACTTCAACCAGTACGGCACGCGGCGCGGCAATCACGAAGTGATGATGCGCGGCACCTTCGCCAACATCCGCATCAAGAACCAGATGATGAAGGACGAAAAGGGCAATGTCGTCGAGGGCGGCTATACGCTGCACGAGCCATCGGGCGAACGCATGGCGATCTATGACGCCGCGATGCGCTATCAGGCCGAGAAGGTTCCCCTCGTCGTCTTCGCCGGACGCGAATACGGCACCGGCTCGTCGCGCGACTGGGCGGCCAAGGGCACGAAGCTTCTCGGCGTGCGCGCCGTCATCGCGCAGAGCTTCGAGCGCATCCACCGCTCGAACCTCGTCGGCATGGGCGTCCTGCCGCTCGTCTTCGAAGAGGGGACGAGCTGGGGCTCGCTGGGCCTGAAGGGCGACGAGACGGTGACGATTTTTGGTCTCGGCGAATCCTTGAAGCCGCGGCAGAGGCTGGAAGCGGAGATCAGACGCCCCGACGACAATGTCACCCTCGTGCCGTTGACCTGCCGCATCGACACGCTCGACGAGCTCGAATATTTCCGCAACGGCGGGATTCTGTCCTACGTGCTGCGGCAGCTCGCGGCGTAAGGGGCGCCGCAAAATTGTAAACGCGGTCGCCGACCGCGCACCTTTGCGCCACCTTCTGGCGCGAGCGGGAGAAGGGACGCGCCCCCTCTCTCGCCTGCAGGAGAGGGCCGGGGTGAGGGCAAGGGGTACTGCTTTAGAACCGAATCCGTCCCATCATCGCGTTGACGAGCCAGAACCATCCGAGCGCGAATGGCGCGAGGCAGCTCAGCGCCATGACTTCGATGAGACTGCGTTCGGCGGCGAGATCGAGGATCAGGCTCGGACCGGCGGCGCGCGCAGACGTCTCCTCGGCCCGGACGTTTCTGTCGCTGACCCAGTCGTCAGAACCGGCCTCGATCATGAGGTCCGGGGCGGGTCTCCTTGCTCCGACGCCGGCCGCCTCGCCGCGCGCCGTCGCCGGCATGGAGAATGCGATCGTCTTTCTGCTCACGCCGCTTTCCTTTTCTGCGCCCCGAGGACCTCCCGCGCCAAGGCCTCCACTTCGCGGGCCGCTTCGCTGGAAGGCTGAGCCTCGATCACCGACAGTCCCCGCGCCGCGCTCTCCGCGTAAACGATGCGCTGGTTGAGCACTGCCGCGAGCACCGGCACATCCTCGAACTTCGCCAGCGCTTCGGCCGCGTCGCGGCCGATGGCGGTCCGCGCGATGCGGCGATTGATCACAAAGGCCGCCTTGAGGCTATCCTTCAGCACCTGCGCTTCGCGGATCAGCTGCACCGTATCCGCCGCCGCCCAGACGTCGTAGGGCGAGGGCTGGACGGGGATCAGCACGAGGTCGCTGGCGAGGATGGCCGAGCGGCCGAGGTCGTTGACCCGTGGCGCGCCGTCGATGATGACGACGGCATAGTCCTTGGCGAGCCGGGGCAGGTCGCGATGCAGCGTCGGCTTCGCCATGCCGACGATCGAGAAGGGCGGTTCGCTCGCTCGCGTGCTCGACCAGGCCATGGCGCTGCCTTGCGGATCGGCGTCGATCAAGAGGACCCTCTGGCCGGCGTGGGCGAAGCTCGCGGCCAGATTGATGGCGACGGTCGTCTTGCCGACGCCCCCTTTCTGATTCAGAACGCCGACGATCATCGGGACGCGTTCCTTTGGACGAGAGAGTGCGGCGCAGCGAGAGAGCCTCGCCTGTTGCGCCGCACAATTTCACATGATCCGACGATTCGGGCAAGCCCGGATGCCTGGGTCACCGTCCATCAGACGAGGAAGGTCAGCCTGACGCAGGGTTGTCTTCAATCAGCGAGCGCTTGGGCGAGTTCTTCGCGGTCTCCTCCGCCATCCATCGCTCGTGACGCGTCTTCTCCCTGAGAGCGACGATCTGGGCGGCCCGATCGTCAAAACGCCATTTCCTTGCCGCCGCGAAACGGGAACCCCACGCTCGCGCTTTGAGCAAGGCGTAGGGCCGCCCGTGAAACACCAGATGGCCAACCATGACTGGCCTCCTTTGCAGGAGCTTCGCCGCCTCCAACCGCTCCTGCCGTAATGCCCTCGCCTCCTTTCGGAGCCAGCCCATCCTCTATTTTGGAGCATACGCCTTCGCCCCGGCGACATTTTGACGCAGGTCAAGTCGGCGCCCGAAGGCAATACGTAGCGGATGGGATGGACGCGGATCTATCCGGCGCTCATCGCCTTGAGGTTCTCAAGGATCGTCGTCAACCGATCCCTGCAATCCTTGTCGGCGACCTGCAAAACGCTCGCTTCCAGATCGGTCAGTGTCGCTGTCGAGCTTCCAGCGCGCCGCGCCCTCGGCGGCGACGTCCGCGGCGAGCTCCTCGGCCTTGTCGCAGTCGCCGCTGTCGAAGGCGGCGCCGAGCAGGGTCGGCCGAAGCCATTCGTCCGCGACGCCGCGTTTCATCGCTCTTTCGCAGGCGGCGATCGACAATCGTTCGAGACCGATAGCGCCCGCTGTTCGTCGCCCTTGCGCCTTCGCTGACCAGGTAGAGACGCGGCAGATTGCTCGAGCAATAGTACTCGTTGAGGTCGAGCTCCATGCCCCTCTCGTAACTGTCGATGCTCTTGTTGAGGTACATCAGCCTTTCAGCCGGCGTCGCCGCCTTGGCGAACAGGCGCTTGTACCGGCCGCCGAGCAGATCCGAGACGTTCCGGCGTCGGTCCTGAGATCTCGACCAGCGCTTCGAGCTTGGCGATCGCTTCCATAGGCCTGCCGGCGTTCGACAGGGCGAATGCGTTCAGCTCCCGAACCTCCTCCTGCTCCGCGACATCTTCTGGCAGCTTGGCGATAAAGTCCGTCATCCAGTTCCAGTCGTCGGCGATTTCGGCGCTGTCCTTCATCAGGAGCAGGAGGGCCAGCGCAGTCGGCGAGTTGACCGGCGGCTTCCAATATTGCTCCGACCAGTTCTTTCGCCCGCGCCATGCGTGCGGCGCGGGGCAGGGCGCGCACGGCCCGAATCTCGCCCTGAAATGCGGCCATCGCCGTCATCACGTCCTTCATCGTGGACGCCGCCGACCTCGTCCACTTCGTCCGGGTATCCCTTGATCGCCTCATGCATCGGCGACACGCCCCTCGCCAGGCTCTCGGATCGGTTCCTTGATGGCGGCCGAGATCGCCTGCGCCGTCGCCGCCGCGATGCCGCCCTCCGGCATCGGATAGCGAACCGTCCGCATTCTGCGCCACGTCGAACAGCTGCTTCGACCAGTCGGCGGCGAGCAGGACGCAGCCTTTTTCCCTCGCCGCGTGGCGAATGCCGACTTCGTAATAGACATTGCCGTTCGGAATCGTCATGTCGGCGAGCACGAGGTCGGCGAAGTACAGGCGCTCGATCATCTGATTGATGATCAGCGCGCCGGTGTCCTGATCGGCGCGCACCGGCTCGTAGCCGAGCGCAATGATGGTCGGCGCGAAGGCATGATCCCACAGCGCGTTGAAATCGATTTCCGGAACGCCGCGCCCCGCTTCGGCCTGCGTCGCCTTTCGTCCGTAAGGCATGATCATGAAACAAAACGGTTTCGGCACGTGTGCAATCCCTTGTCTCGGTCTCGAATTGCACCATCACGCTAACCTTGCGCTATAAGCGGCCGGCGGCGACAGTTTGTAATCGGGTGGCATTGATCCGGTCCTGCAAGTTTTTTTGCAACAGCTCCAATTCATCCATCTCCCTGTTGTGATCACGCTCTCGCAGTTGTCTGCTTATATTCCATGCCTCCAAGTAGTCTCTTAAAGCTTCGCTATGTCTACCCTGCTGCGATCGGACATCGCCCACGGATTGCAAGACCAGAAGAAGTTCCGTTTGCCGGTCAAAGCTATCTGGTTCAGAATCGGCGAGAGCGCGCTCAATTCGAAGGGCCTCCAGATAAGCCTGCAACGCGGACTCGAATTCGCCTATTCGCAACCGTGCACCTGCGACACGTTGCAAAGCTTTGGAAAGGTCTCGTTGACATCGAATATCTCCAGGGCTCCGATCGAGGTTCAGCTGCGCGGTTCTAAGGGAGCCCATTGCTTCGTCGAGTGTCATCCGCAATTCTTGCAACGAAGCCAGCTTCCTCTCAGCTGCAATCGTATCGCTATGGGCCGTTCCCTTCGCTCTCGCAGTGTAGTCTAGCGCGCCCGCTTCAGGAGAGCTTCGTCCGCGTTTCTCTCCCCCAGTTTCTGCAAAGTCGCAGCTAGTTTGCCCAAGGCCTCCAGCGTTTCTGGCGCGCTCTCACCATACCGACGTTCGAAGGTCAGTGGTGACTCAACCAAATTTGCCGTGCGGCTTGGAGTTACCCTTCCGTCAAATCTCCTCGGTAACGGTCCCCGGACGCCCGCAGGCCCATCTAGCGGGGCCCCTCCCAATCAGCCCCATAACCTCCTCGTGTCGAGCCAGATCGTGCGGCCCCCGGATTTGCGGACTTCCTCCATCATGTGGCGCGTGCCGCCCGGCCCGTCGCCGCTCTCGCCGTTCCACAGGCAGACGAAGTCGACCTTGTCGCCGCCGAAGCGCGAGGCGGCCTCCAGCATCCAGCGGTTGTTGCGCTCGTAGGGGTCCTCGCCCGGCGGGGCCGGTCCGAGCTCGAGCGGCTGAACGTGCAGGACCGCGCGCGCCTTCGCCGCGAAAAACCGGGCGCGCCAGTCGGCGTCGGCGAAGTCGATCGATTTCTGCAGAAACGTCCCCTCGTCGAAGGGAATATAAAGCTCGAGCCGCGCCGAGCGCGCGAGCGCCGCTTCGGCGAACAGGAGGTCGCCGCCGCAGGCGCCGCCGCAGATGCAGAGATCGGACGGGCCGACGTTGAGATCGGCGAGCGCCGCAGCGATGGCGCTGGCCGCGACCGGCTCCATGCCCGGCGGAAAGCGCGGCTTCGCGCGGCCGGGCGCATCGATCATATGGCCGCTGAACAGCACGACCTTGCGCGGCGTCTGATCGCTCGGCTCTGCCATGCGCCTCGCCGTTCCCTGTGAGGCTTCGTTCGCGCTGTCGCCTAGACGAGGTCGAACGCGGCGGGCAGGTGGTCTTCCTTCACCTGCCGCGCCGCGGCGGCCGTCCCGAGTTTGCGCAAGATCGTCCATATTCGCCGGATTATCCATCTTCGCGATCTGGGCGATCTTGTCGGGCGTGAGTTCGATGCCGAGTTCCGCACTCAGCCAGTCCTTCTCGAGCGCCACGTTGTAGCGCGCGTAGGTCGCCAGCTGCGGTCCCGCCTGACTGTCGAGTTTCATGTCTCCGACCGCGCGATCGATGATCGAGGGGGTGAGGCAGTTCGTCAGCCACTGGAGCATGCCGTGATTGACCCGTCCGCAATCGGCCATCAGCGATTGCAGGGCGCGCAGGCCCTGCGCCGCCGCCGGCATCGCGACGAGCGCCTGCGCGGTCTGGGTTTCCCTGGTGGTTCCCGTTCCGACAGAGATGAGGAGGATTTGATCCTTGCCGGTCTTCCAATGGAAGCCGTGGCCCTGAAGCGCGGCCAGCATGAGGAGTTGCAGCGCCGGATCGTTGAACGGGCTCACGCCCCCGTCGACAAAGGCGGCGTCGACCACCGAGCCGTCGCGCCGGGAAATCGTGATCTCTTCGGGCTCGAAATAGGTCGGCGCCGCGGTGCTGGCGCGCACGATCTGGGTCAGGCGCAAGGCGCCGTCCTGCTTGGCGTAGCGCGCGCCCGGGCAATTGTGCAGCGGCCATGGACTGCCGGTGTCGAGCCGCTTCGTCATGATCATCAGCCCGGTCTTGATCTTGTCGCTGTCGAGCGTCGTGTCAGCGCCGAGCCGGTCATCCAGCGCCTTCTGCAGCGGCTTGGCGGGAAACTTCGGCGCCAGCAGACCGCCAAGCCCTAGCTTGGTGGACCAGCCGGGCACGAAAACGCTGGAACCGATGTTGTGGTAAAGCGCCTTCAGGTCCGCGACCGACATGCCCCAGGCAAGACCGGCGGCGATGATCGAGCCGGTGGACGTTCCGCCGATCAAATCGAAATAGTCGCAGAGCAATAAATCCTGGTTGTTGTATCGCTTGCGCAGCATCGACTCGATCGCAGCAAGATACTCCAGGGACAAAACGC
The DNA here is from genome assembly GCA_963820795.1 of uncultured Alphaproteobacteria bacterium. GTDB lineage: Bacteria > Pseudomonadota > Alphaproteobacteria > Rhizobiales > Beijerinckiaceae > Roseiarcus. Next base: position 83,368 of record CAWGBJ010000003.1, on the reverse strand, counting down.
CGCGAATTCCGCCGCCGTCCAGCGAGAGAATCCGCTTGGGCGCGTGGCCCGGGTCGAGATGTTGCTCTTTGGTCAAAGGCAATTGAATTTCCCCCTTGCAACAAGCTTTGCAGCACGCTCACGCGCGGCCGGAATGATCAATGCGCAATTGTCCGCCCGCGTCTCGGGGCGTGTCAAGCACGCCAGGATTGCAGCGCCTGTTCAGGCGCCGGGGCTCTCGGGCGCCGCATGAATCCTTTCCAGCTCCGGCAGGAGGACGACGCTTTCCTGCTCGTTCGGGTCGGTGCGGGCGACGACTGCGGTCGCCGGCTCGGTCTGGCTCAAATTGTAGGGCAGGTGGGGCACGTTGGCCGGGATGTAGACGAAGTCGCCGGCGCGGTTGACCATGTGGTTCTCGAGCCGCTCGCCGTACCACATGCCGACCTCGCCGCTCAGCACATGGAGCGCCGTCTCATGGCTCTCGTGCTTGTGCGCCTTTGCCCGGGCGCCAGGCGGAATCGTCAGGAGTTGCATATGGATGCCGCGCGCGCCGACCGTCTCTGCCGAGATCGCCGGCGCATAGGTGAAGCCCTGCTTGCCGACGAACGGTTCGCCCGCACGCAGGCAGGCGCATTCCGTCATTCGTTCTGTCATGGCTTCGGTGTCCATCATCCCTCTCCCTCGTTCCTGCCGCGGACTCCGGAAACGACTTGACCTCGGTCTCGGTCCTGCCGACCGCCCCTCGCCGAGGCCTCCGGATCGTTGGCGAGCAGGATCGGCTCCCCGTGCGGCGTCGCTGCCGCCGCGCGCGCCCATGCCGCCTTGCGAGACGCCAGCGTCGCGCGGCTCGCGGCGCCCTTCTCGACGACAAGGCTTTCGAGCGCGGCCAGCCAATGATGGTAGTACGAATCGCCCGTATCGCCATCGCTCGACAGCGGCGCCGTGGCGATCTCCCGCGACAGCGCTTCCGTCCACTCGGGCCAGCTGAACAACCTTGCCTCATGCAACGCCAAGACCATGGCGAAAGCCTGCGCCTCCCAGGCTTCGTTGAAGATCGGCCCTTCGCTGTCGCGCGCGATCGGCAGGAGAGCGTCGCCGCCTTCGAGAACAGCGCTCTGCGGGATCACTCGGCGAATCCTTCGAGATAGCTTTCCCAGGCGTCGATCGACACGTCGAGGTCTGGATCGCCGTCGCGGCCCCAGATTTCTGCGCCCGAGAACCGGATACAATAGAGCCATTGGGGGCTCGGGCCGAGGCCATGGGCGTTCGCGTCGGGGAAGACAAAAACGCCGTGAACCTTCTCGACCCGTCCGCGCTTGCCGCGCGCATAGCGCGGCAGCCTTGTGTGTCCGCTGGGGTTGATGTTCAGGGCGCGGACCTCGTCCCCGACCGCGAAGCGCGCAGAGGAGACGGGCGGGCGGTCGTAGGGCGTTCCCCGGGCCAAAGCCTCCGCCATCGCAGCGGCGGAAGGGGGAGGACGCGCTCGGCTTGGCCGGCTGCAACGCGCGACCCGCGGCAATTTCTTCGGGTCTCGCCAGGCCGCCCGCGACGACGAGCTTCTCCAAGCCCTTCAGCCAGACTTCGTAGTAGCTCGAGGAGAGATAGTCGACGGGATGGAGGGTCTCGTTGGCGTGCCGCGCCATGTCGATGTTCCATTCGCCCAAGGCGCCGGCCGCCGTCCTCAAGGCGAGGACGCGCTTCTCCCAGTCGGCATGGAAAACAGGTTCATCCCGTTCAGCGCCGATCGGGCCGAAGCCCATCATTCCACCAAGGTCTTGCGCGCCATTCATCAGGGCGCCTCCGCGGACAGCGACTGAGGATCGAGCGGCGAGGCCCGTTCCGATCATCGAATCCCGCGTCACCAACCGGGCGAGCCGCGCCTCGCTCCAGCCGTCGGTTCCGCCGGGGCGCATCGGCACGACGAGATAGCGGATCTCGGCCGTCGAATCCCAGACGCGGATTTTCGTCGAGGGCGGCAGCGTCACGCCGAACTCGGCCAGGACCCCACGCGGATCGATCACCGCCCGCGAGCGATAAGGCGCGGACTTGTACCAGACCGGAGGCAGGCCGAGCACCGGCAGCGGATAGCAGGAGCAGAGCGTGCAGACGACCAGGTTGTGAACTTCGGGCGTGTTCTCGATCGCGACCATATGCTCGCCCTGCCGCCCGGCGTAGCCCAGCGACCGGATCGCCTCCGTAGCGTCTCGAAGCAGCCATTCCCGATAGGCCGCGTCGACCCAGCTTCTGGCGACGACGCGAGCGCCGTTGCGCGGGCCGATCTTCGTCTCATAGGTTTCGACGATCGCGTCGAGCGCGGCGGGATCGACGTAGCCCTTTTCGATCAGAAGCGATTCCAGCGCCCGCACCCGCAAGGCGACGTCGGACAGTCCGCCGCTGTCGTCGCCATCCGCGTGTCCATGCGCCGCGCCGCCGATCGGAGATGGCTTCACGGCGCGCTCCTCATCGTCAGGCCTCCGGCTCCCGGCCGCCAAGGCGGCTGCGAGACCTTAGACGAGGGCTGGAACCCCGGCAATCGGACCGCGCCGGTCGGGCGCGCTCATGGCGCGAACCGCACCGCATGCGCCGGGGGCAAGGCTGTGGGTGACCTCCCGCCAGTGGTCGCCCTGGTCTTCGGTCACGTAAAGGCCGCCGGTCGTGGTGGCGAAGGCGAGCCGGTCGCCGCTCTGGTCGATCGCCAGCGCATGGCGATAGACGACGTCATAGGCATGGCTCTGCGGCAGGCCGTGGCTGAGGACGTCGAATGTCGCGCCGCCGTCGCGGGTGCGGGTGACGACGAGCTTGCCGTCGACCGGAACGCGGCGCTCGTCCTTGATCGCCGGCACGAACCAGGCCGTGTCCGGCTCGCGCGGGTGGACGGCGACGGCGAAGCCGAAGGAGGAGGGCGGAACGTCGGCGATCTCGCGCCAGCTCGCCGAGCCGTCGTCGCTGCGGAAGATGCCGTTGTGATGCTGGACCCACAGCCGGTCGGGCGCGCTCGGGCTCTGCACCAGGCAGTGAGGGTCCTGCACGTTTGGGTCGCGGCCCATCTCCGGCGGCAGGAAGGCGGCGAACATGCCGTCGGCGCGGCATTCCCAGGCGTTTCCGCCGTCGCGCGTCTCCCACACGCCGCCGCAGGAAACGCCGATCCGGACGACCGCGCTGTCGCGCGGGTCGACGCAGATCGAATGGATCGCCGGCCAGTCCGTGCCGCCGCCCATCCATTGCTGGCGCTTCGGATTGTCCCACAGCGACCGGACGAGCTCCCAGCTCGCGCCGTGGTCGCGCGAGCGGAAGAGGCCGCCGGGGATGGTTCCGCACCACAGGAGGCCCTCCTCCTCGGGCCCGCCGGTCTCGAGCGAGAAGATGTTGATCAGGCTGTAGGGAATATCCTTGCCCCAGCCGTCGCGGTCGATCGAGGCCTTCCGGCTTCGGCGGATAGGCGGGCGCGGCGATCTCCTTCCAGACGCCGTTCGCCCGGCGATGCAGCTTGACGCCGAAATGGCCGTGATTGAGCACGGCGTAGTCGTAGCCGCTGCGCGGGTCGTGGAGCGCGAGGGTGACGTTGTCGCCGAGGAAGTCGACCTGCGCGACCCGCCAGCCGCCCTTGTCGCGTTCGACCCAGAACAAACCCTTGCGTGTCGACACGGCCAGCCTGTCGCTCATGCGCTTCCTCCGCTACCCGCCGGACAAAGCCTGCAGGACGTAGATGGCGCTGGCGGCGGAAATGGGGTCGCTCAAATGGACGCGGTCGCGCAGCGGCTTGCCGTCGACGACGATCGCCATGTGGCGGCGCAACGCCTGACTGGTCGTCGAGCACATAGCCGCGCAGCCGCTCGTTGGCGCGGAACACCGCTTCGAGCGCCTCCCGCACCGTGGCGCCGTCCGCCTCGGCTGCCGGGCAGTCGACGTGTCGGCTAAGGTTGGGGGTGAAGACGATGCGCGCCATGGGCGAAAACCCTGGCGCGCAATCGGGACCGAATCAGGGCGGCAGCTTACTTGACCAGCCGCGGACCGCCGGCGCGCGGAACCTCGTTTTCCTGAACGACGCCCAGCCGCCGGGCGACCTCGGTGTAGGCCTCGATCATCCCGCCGAGGTCCTTGCGGAAACGATCCTTGTCGAGCTTGTCGTTGGTCTTGACGTCCCACAGACGGCAGGAATCGGGGCTGATCTCGTCGGCGAGCACGATGCGCATGTTCTCGCCTTCCCACAGGCGGCCCGTATTCGATCTTGAAATCGACCAGGCGGATGCCGACGCCGAGGAAGAGACCGGACAGGAAATCGTTGACGCGGATGGCAAGCGCCATGATGTCGTCGATCTCCTGCGGCGCGGCCCAGCCGAAGGCGGTGATGTGCTCTTCCGACACCATCGGGTCGTTCAGCTGGTCGTTCTTGTAATAAAACTCGATGATCGAGCGCGGCAACTGCGTGCCCTCCTCGAGGCCGAGGCGGGTCGACAGCGAGCCCGCCGCGACATTGCGCACGACGACCTCGAGCGGAATGATCTCGACTTCGCGAATGAGCTGCTCGCGCATGTTGATGCGGCGGATGAAATGCGTCGGCACGCCGATGTCGTTGAGGCGCTGAAACAGATACTCGGAAATCCTGTTGTTCAGGACCCCCTTGCCCTCGATCACCTCGTGCTTCTTGGCGTTGAAGGCGGTCGCGTCATCCTTGAAATGCTGGATGAGCGTGCCCGGCTCGGGCCCCTCGTAAAGAACCTTCGCCTTGCCTTCGTAGATGCGTCGGCGACGATTCATGCGATGAGACCGTGGCTTGAGGAAATCCATGCACGTGGCCTTTTCTGGTGTGATCCCGTCGCAACCCGCGAGCGCGGAGACGGAATATGGGGATGTGGACCGCATAAGCCAAGCATTGGTCTTGTCCGGACCGGGGGCCAGCCCCGGGAACGCAACTTAGCCGATCGGGGGCGCCGGCACAAACGGTCGAAGAGGCCGCCAGCCCGGCCGCTAGACAAATTGACTAGTGGGAAAGGGTCGACAGGGCGTCCAGTCGAAAGCTAAATGCGCAAAAGAAAGAGTTAGGGCAAGGAACAATTTCCTTTTCTCGTTGGCGCTTGAATTCGCTCGAAATTTTCGCGCGACGGCAAGCGAGGCCTATGGTCGGGAAGGAAACTGAAGCCGGATCTTTCTTTGTCCGGAGGCGTGCTTCGACCGCGCCTGGCTCTATTTCAGCGCGGGGTAAGCCCGCCGCAACGATGTGGTTAACGCGGGAGGAAACCCATGGATCAGTCAACACTGTTGCGGATCGAAACCGATCCGAATTACCAGAAGCTGGTCGCTGAGCGGAAGTCCTTCGGATGGACCCTCGCGATCATCACCCTCATCATCTACTACGGCTTCATCGCCATTGTCGCTTTCGCCCCCGGGGTGATCTCGGCCAAGGTCTTCGGCGACATTACGGTCGGCATCATCCTCGGCCTGGCGATCATTCTGGCCTCGATCCTGCTGACCGGCATCTACGTCGTGCGCGCCAACGGCGAATACGACGACCTGACCAGGGCGATCGTCAACGCAGTGAAGATGGGAGGAAAGAAATGATCGGCCGCGTTCGATCCGGCGCGCTCGCCGGCGCGTTTAGTCTCACGGCAGGATCGGCTTACGCCGCCGGCCCGATCGAGGCCGGTACGATCCAGCCGACGGACTGGACCGCGGTCCTCATCTTCCTCGCCTTCGTCGTCGTGACGCTCGGCATCACCTATTGGGCGGCGCAGCACACGCGGACGACCAAGGACTTCTATGCCGCCGGCGGCGGCATCACCGGCTTCCAGAACGGCCTGGCGATCGCCGGCGACTACATGTCGGCGGCCTCGTTCCTCGGCATCACGGCGCTCGTCTACACCAGCGGATATTACGGGCTGATCTATTCGATCGGATTCCTCGTCGGCTGGCCGTTCATCATGTTCCTGATGGCCGAGCCGTTGCGCAACCTTGGCCGCTTCACCTTCGCCGACGTCGTGTCCTATCGCCTGCGAGGCGACGCCGATGCGCGCGATGGCGGCGACCGGCACGCTGGTCGTGGTCGCGCTCTACCTGATCGCGCAGATGGTCGGCGCGGGACAGCTGATCGAGCTCTTGTTCGGCCTGCCTTATCTCTGGGCAGTCGTCGTGGTCGGCGTGCTGATGATCATCTACGTCACCTTCGGCGGCATGATCGCCACCACCTGGGTGCAGATCATCAAGGCCGGGCTCCTGCTGTTCGGCTCGACGCTGATGGCGCTGCTGGTGCTGGCGCAATTCGGTTTCGACTTCAACGCGCTGATCGCCAAGGCGGTCGAGGTCCATCCGGGTCACGAAAAGATCCTCACCCCCGGCTCGGCGATCGCCAATCCGATCAACGCCTTCTCGCTGGGCCTGGCGCTGATGTTCGGCACCGCGGGCCTTCCCCACATCCTGATGCGCTTCTTCACCGTCGGCAACGCCAAGGAAGCGCGCAAGTCGGTGTTCTGGGCGACCACCTTCATCGGCTATTTCTATATCCTGACCTTCATCATCGGCTTCGGCGCGATCATTCTGGTCGGGACGAACCCCGCCTATCACGTCGGCAACGACATCAAGGGCGCTCTCTTGGGCGGCGGCAACATGCCGGCGATCCATCTCGCCCAGGCGGTCGGCGGCGACCTGATGAAGGGCTTCATCGCCGCGGTCGCCTTCGCGACCATCCTGGCGGTCGTCTCGGGCCTGACGCTGTCAGGGGCGAGCGCGGTCAGCCACGACCTCTACGCGAGCGTCTTCCGGCACGGCAAGGTCGAGGAAGGCGCCGAAGTGCGGGTGTCGCGGATTACGACGGTCGTGCTCGGGATTGTTGCGATCATTCTCGGCGCTCTGTTCGAGAAGATGAACGTCGCCTTCATGGTCGGGCTGGCCTTCGCGGTCGCGGCCAGCGCCAACTTCCCCGTTCTGCTGCTCGCCATGCTGTGGAAGGGACTGACGACCCGGGGAGCGTTCATCGGCGGTTTCGTCGGCCTAATCAGCGCCGTGGTGCTGATGGTCTTCAGCCCGTCGATATGGGTGTCTGTGCTCGGCCACCGAAAAGCCGGGGCATGGTTCCCCTATGTGTCGCCGGCGCTGTTCACCATGCCGCTCGCCTTCGTCTGCTGCTGGCTGTTCTCGGTCACCGACAGGTCGAAGGCCGCGGTGAAGGAGCAGGCGGCGTTCGAAGCGCAGTACGTGCGTTCCCAGACCGGCATCGGCGCGGACGTCGCCACGGCTCACTGACGGGCGAACGACAAAGCGCGCCCGGCCGGTCGGCCGGGCGTGTTCCCTTTCTAGGAAGTCCCGCGCCGTCGACGACGCCGCTGCGAGATCTCGACGACAAGGCCCGGCACGAAATAGGCGAGCGCTACGAGGACGAAGAGCGCGAGCGCCCCGATAGGGCTGAAGGGCGCGAGCGCTGTGGCCATCGCGTAGACGCCGAGGCTGACGAGGTCCTGCGTCCGTCGCGGCCGGAAGCCGGCGACGAACTCGCCGTCGGTCCGCCGCTGCGCCCCGATCGTCGAAACCACCAGGCTGAAGGCGAGCGCGCAGGTGAGTTGCAGCGCGCCGTAAACCATGGTCGGGAACGGGGCGATGCCGGTGGCTGCGATATAGGCGGTCGCGAACGGGATCAGGGACAGAGAAAAGAGGAGCGCGTTATTGGCCCAGATCAGGCTCGCCGTCACGCGCCGCGCCCACATCAGAAGGTTGTGGTGGTTGATCCAGTAGATGGCGACAAAGACGAAACTGAACAGATAGATGGCGAACGACGGCCACAGCTTGACAAGAGCGGCGGGCTCGGCGGTTTCCGGCGCCTTCAGGTCGAGCACCATGATCGTGATGATGACGGCGATGACGCCGTCCGAGAAGGCCTCGAGGCGGGCTTTCGAGAAGCGTTCCTCGCCCTCCGCCATGTGACGCAACTCTCGCTAAAGCGACGCAACTCCCGCTAAAGAGAAGAGCCGCTCCTCGTCTGGAACGGCTCTTCCATTGTCGCGCCCTTGCTCGCTCGCCCGGGCCTTAGGTCTTGCCTAGCGAACGCTACGCGCGAAATTCCTTCGCGGGGACAATAACCCAGGCCTTATCGATCACGCAGGGCTGATGACAATGAGACACTGGATCACCTCCTTTCGGCTGTTGACGACGCGCTCAATGTTAAAGCGATTCGCAGAATTTGAAAGCGGTAATTTTTGTCGTGGGGTTAAGGACTTGTTAATATCGGCGAAAGCGGACCGATGGTCTCGCTGACGCAGATGGCGCGGTCCGCCTCGCTGATCCGAAAGCGCGTCCGGCGCGTTGAATAGCAGTCAAGCTCCTGCGCTGCGTCCGGCGCAGGCAAGGCGGAGGTTCAAGTCGATGTCCCAATTCGCAGTCACGCGCCGCGCCGCGCTCGCCGCCTTCGGCGCGATCGTCCTTGCGCCCGCCATCGTCCTTCAAGGCGCGCTGGCGCGACCGGCCGCGGCGGTTGGCGGCATCCATGTCGACGTCGCTCCGCTGCGCGCCAATTCCGGCGATCCGACCGCGGCCTGGGTGGCGCAGCAACTGCCCGCCGACCTTGCTCAGGCCTTCGCCAGCGCCGGTCACGGCGGCGAACCCGTTTCGGCCCGCATCGACTATGTCATGCTCGGGCCGACCACAGGCGGCGTGGGTCCGAATGGCGCATCGCCCGACCAGATGATCGGCGAGGTGACGGTCGGCGGCGTCGACCCGTCCGCTTCGGGCGACGACCAGCTACTATCCAATGGCCGTCGACCAACCAAACTTCGAACAGGCGAATTTCGATCGTATCGCCCAGCTGTCGCAGGCCTTCGCCTACTGGGCGGCGCGCGGCTACTGAGGCTTCAGGCCGCGCCCGCGACCGCCTCGCAGACGTCGCCGACCAAAAGGTCGACGAGCGCCTTGTCGTCGGCTTCGCCCATGACGCGGATCACCGGTTCGGTCCCCGAGGGGCGGACGATCAGCCGGCCCCGGTCGCCGAGCCGCGCCTTGGCCTCGGCGATCGCCTTGGCGACCGTCGGGTTTTCGAGCGGCATGCCGCCGTTGAAGCGGACGTTGCGCAGCACCTGAGGGAGCGGCGCGAAGCGGCGGCAGACCTCGCTGACCGGCTTGCCGAGCTTGTGCACCACCGCCAGAACCTGGAGGGCCGAGACAAGGCCGTCGCCGGTCGTCGAATAGTCGGAAAAGATGATGTGGCCCGACTGCTCGCCGCCGACATTAAAGCCCTTCTCCCGCATCCGCTCGATCACGTAGCGGTCGCCGACCGCGGTGCGTTCGAGCGTCAGGCCGAGGCTCTTGAGATGGCGTTCGAGCCCGAGATTCGACATAACGGTGGCGACGACGCCCGGCTTCGACAGGCGTCCGTCGTCGCGCCAGCTCTCGGCGATGACGGCGATCGCCTGGTCCCCGTCGACCACATGGCCCTTCTCGTCGACGATGATCATGCGGTCGGCGTCGCCGTCGAGCGCGATGCCGACGTCGGCCCGCATCTCGCGCACCTTGCTCGCCAGCGCTTCGGGCGCCGTCGAGCCGACCTCGAAATTGATGTTGAGCCCGTTCGGGTCGACGCCGATCTTGATCACCTCGGCGCCGAGCTCCCAGAGCGCCTCGGGCGCGACCTTGTAGGCGGCCCCGTTGGCGCAGTCGACGACGACGCGCAATCCCTCCAGCGAGACCTCGCGGCTCAAGGTCCGCTTGGCGAATTCGATGTAGCGCGCCTGAACGTCGTCGATGCGCTTGGCGCGGCCGAGATCGGGCGAACGGGCGAGCATCGGGGCGACGTCGCCGTCCATCAGCGCTTCGATCCGCGACTCGACCTCGTCCGACAGCTTGTAGCCGTCCGGCCCGAAGAGCTTGATGCCGTTGTCTTCATAAGGATTGTGCGAGGCCGAGATCATCACCCCGAGATCGCAGCGCATCGAGCGCGTCAGCATGGCGACGGCGGGCGTCGGCACCGGGCCGAGCAGCAGGACGTCGACGCCGACGGAAGCGAAACCGCCGACCAGCGCGTATTCGATCATGTAGCTCGAGAGGCGGGTGTCCTTGCCGATGACGACGCGGTGGCGATGGTCGCCGCGCCGGAACGCCAGCCCCGCCGCCTGGCCGACCTTCAGCGCCACTTCCGCCGTGATTTTGGCGTTGGCCCGGCCGCGAATGCCGTCCGTGCCGAAATATTTCCGCCCCATCCCCAGCCTCCTCGATGCAATCGTGGCGAAAGTCGACCTCAATACCTCATGAAAAGCTTACCAAGTCTTCACAATTCGTTTCCGGCCGTTCATGTTCCTGTCGCGCTCCTGCGGGACGTTGCCGCCGCCGCCGCCGGCGCCTAGACTGGGAGCCTCCGGGTTGGGCCACACACGGGGAGACGTCGTCCATGATCCGAACCGTCGCTACCAAGCCTTTTCCCGAACAGAAGCCCGGCACATCGGGCCTGCGCAAGAAGGTCTCCGTCTTCCAGGAGCCGGGATACCTCGAAAACTACATCCAGTCGATCTTCGATTCCCTCGACGACTATGCGGGAAAGACGCTGGTCCTCGGCGGCGACGGCCGCTATTTCAATCGCGAGGCCATTCAGATCGTTGTGAAAATCGCCGCGGCCAACGGCTTCGGCCGGATCGTCGTCGGCAAGGGCGGAATTCTTTCGACGCCGGCCGCCTCGGCGCTTATCCGCCACCTTGGGGCCTTCGGCGGCATCATCCTGTCGGCAAGCCACAATCCGGGCGGCCCGCACGGCGATTTCGGCGTCAAGTACAATATCGGCGCCGGCGGCCCGGCCCCGGAGAAGATCACCGACGCGATCTACGAGCGGACCAAGGCGATCGCTTCCTACAAGATCTCCGACGCGCCGGACGTCGACATCGACCGGCTCGGGGAAATCAGGGTGGAAGGGGCGGTCGTCGAGATCGTCGATCCGGTCGCCCAGTATCTCTCGCTGATGCAGAGCCTGTTCGACTTCGACGCCATGCGGGCGCTCTTCGCCTCGGGCTTCCGCATCTGCTTCGACGCCATGCACGCTGTCACCGGCCCCTACGCGCATGCGATCCTCGAGCGGGAGCTCGGCGCGGCCGAAGGGTCGGTGGTCAACGGCACGCCGCTGCCCGACTTCGGCGGCCATCATCCCGACCCGAACCTCACCTACGCCAAGGACCTCTACGACCTCCTGATGTCGCCGCAGGCGCCCGACTTCGGCGCCGCCTCCGACGGCGACGGCGACCGCAACCTCATCCTCGGGCGCGGCATCTACGTGACGCCGTCCGATTCGCTGGCGATCCTTTCCGCCAACGCCACCCTGGCTCCCGGCTATGCGAAGGGCCTCGCCGGCGTCGCCCGTTCGATGCCGACGAGCGCCGCCGCCGATCGCGTCGCCGCGCATCTCGGCATCCGCCATTACGAGACGCCGACGGGCTGGAAGTTCTTCGGCAACCTTCTCGACGCCGGACTGGCGACTTTCTGCGGCGAGGAGAGCTTCGGCACCGGCTCGAACCACATCCGCGAGAAGGACGGCCTCTGGGCGGTGCTTCTGTGGCTCAATATCCTCGCGCGCCGGCGGATCCCGGCGATCGACCTTGTCCGCGAACACTGGCGCACGTACGGGCGCAACTACTACACCAGGCACGACTATGACGAGATCGACGCCAAGGCGGCCGAGGGCCTCATGGACAATCTGCGCGCCATGACCGCGACCCTGCCGGGCAAGACCTTCGGCGCCGACAAGGTCGAGGCGGCGGACGACTTCGAATATCACGATCCGGTCGATGGCTCGGAATCCGATCATCAGGGGATCCGGGTGATGTTCGAGGGCGGCTCGCGCATCGTCTACCGCCTCTCCGGCACCGGCACGGTCGGGGCGACGCTGCGCGTCTATATCGAGCGCTACGTCCCGCCGACCGGCGACCTCGGCCAGGATACGCAAGCCGCGCTCGCCGACCTGATCGCCCTCTCGCGCGAGCTCGCCGGCATCGAGGCGCGCACCGGACGGAAGGCCCCGAGCGTGATCACCTGAAGGCCGGGCGCTCGCCGGAAAACGCCGAGCGCCAGCGCACATAGTGTTTAGTCACGCCCGCGTGATCGTTGCGAACGTTGTTATCCGAGCTTCAGGCAATATTCCTTCGCCCGCAGATTGAACAGTTGGGGCGTCAAACCCGTTTTCTATTCGTGTCCCTTCGCAGCGATGGGACAGCGAAAACAGGGAGTTTGACAATGAAACGCATCCTTCTCGCGTCGGCGGCCTGCCTGGCCATGTCATTGCCGGCGATGGCGCAAACCAGCGGCAGCCAGACAAACCCGCCCGCGCAGACCCAAAACCAGCCCCAAAATCAGGCGGCGAACCAGCAGCAGACGATCCAGCCGTCGAGCCTCAGCAAATCGCAAGTCCGTGAACTCCAGATGAGCCTCAACAAGGCCGGCTTCGACGCGAAGAGCGTCGACGGAATCTGGGGTCCGGCCACCAGAGAGGCGATCCAGAACTTCCAAAAGGACAAGGATCTGCCGGGCAAGGGCGAGCTCAACCAGCAGACTCTCGCCGCGCTGGGGGTCAACCTGAACAACCAGTCCCAGGCGACGGCCAATCAGAACGGGCAACAGCATAATCAGATGAAGTCGAACGCAACGGCCTCCATGGCGAAGCACAGCGGCTCGATGGGCAACCAGAGCGGCTCGACCGGCAACCAGGCCGGCGCGAATCCGAAAACGCCTTGAGCCGTTGGCTCGGGTTTGAACACACGAACCGCGATTAATCTCGCGAAACAGGGCCGGCGAATTGCCGGCCCGCAACGATCACGGAAATCTCTGACCAATCCAGCTTCGCCGTCAGCGACGAGCCGCATCGGCTGTCGCGGGCGAGGTCATCCTCGCTTCGACAGGTCGGCGTCAGGCCGCCGCCATGCTGGGCGCGAGCTCGCTCAGGACCGTGGCCGACCCGGCGCCGCACCGCCTCAGGCAACCGATCGCCGCGGCGAGCGGAACGGAGGCCGGACGGACGTGATCGGCGGCGAGGAGGAAAACCGATCCAGACATGGGGTTCGGGGAATTGGGAATGAACACCGCGACAACGCCGCCTCCGAACGAGTCGGTCTGCACCCCGATCCGCCACGCGTCGCCCAATTGCGCCAACACGACCGGATGGTCGGCCATCTCGCCGAGGCCCATGACGCTCGTGCCCGCCTGCTTCAAATACTCGTAAGCGGGGATCTTTGAGAGCACGGTAGACTCGAGCTCGGCCACGATTCGTTGCGCCGGCCGGGTGCGTGCGAAGAGACCGGCGAGAAAGCACAAAAGCGCAATGAGGACGATCGCTAAAATCGCCTCCGTCGCCGTCCCGGAGACCAATCGGTCCGGAATGATCGCGGCCACCGGTTTCAAGCCGCGGCGGGCGATCTCGAACGCTTTGCTGAGAACGAAGAGGAGCACCACTATCGGCGCCAGAAACAGGACGCCCCCGAGGATGGTCGTCCGCAGAAAATGGGAAATCGCTTTCATCCTGTCTTCCTGTTGCAGCTTTTCTCGGCGTCGACCGCCGCGCCCGTCCTTCGCCTCGCAGCATGGATCGGTTCACGGCGGGAAGGGCCTGGAGAAAGATGAGACCGCGATGGCTCTCGACGCGCAAAGGCAAGGGGACCACAAATCGATCCGTTCGGCAAGAAAATGGCCAGTTGTGCGGCGCGCGTCCGGCAATGAGCGTCGCTGCCGCAATCCGCCGTCGCGCCCATTGCGCCCGCGCCCGCCTCGGCGTATCAGGGCGGCAATCAGGGCGCTGAGCGCGGCTCGCCACTTGCGGCGGCAACCGCGGCGCATCAGCCCCGGTTCCTGTCGAGACGGGGCGGAAAGGAAGCCCCGTGAAGACGATCATCGAACCCTTCCGCATCAAGTCCGTCGAGCCGCTGCGCATGACCTCGCACGAGGAGCGTCAGGCCCATCTTGCGGCGGCGCATTACAATCTCTTCGCGCTCGATTCGGACGCCGTGCTGATCGACCTCCTCACCGACTCGGGCGTCTGCGCCATGAGCGCGCGCCAATGGGCGGCGATCATGGTCGGCGATGAAAGCTACGCCGGCTCGCCCTCGTTCCATCGCTTCGAGGCGGCGGTCAGAAACCTGATGCCGTTCCGACATGTCATCCCGACCCATCAGGGCCGCGCCGCGGAGGCGATTCTCTTTCATCTGATCGGCGGTCCCGGGCTGAAGATTCCCTCGAACACCCATTTCGACACGACGCGCAGCAATATCGAGGCGACCGGCGCCGAGGCGATCGACCTGCCGGCGCCCGAGGGGCTCGATCCGGCGGCGCCGCATCCGTTCAAGGGCAATATCGACCTCGCCCGCCTCGAGGCCTTGCTCAAGGAGCATGGCGACGCGGTTCCCTGCGTGATGATCACGGTCACCAACAACGCCGGCGGCGGCCAGCCGGCGAGCCTCGAGAACATCCGCGCCGCGGCGGCGCTGGCGCGCCGCTTCGGCAAGCCCTTCATCATCGACGGCTGCCGCTTTGCGGAAAACGCCTGGTTCATCAGGGAACGCGAGCCGGGGCAGGGCGGTCGCCCGGTCGTCGACATCGTGCGCGACATGTTCGCCGACGCCGACGGCATGACCATGAGCGCGAAGAAGGACGCCTTCGCCAACATCGGCGGCTGGCTGGCGCTCAACGACGACGCGCTCGCCGAGCGCGCCCGCACCCGCCTCATCCAGACGGAGGGCTTTCCGACCTACGGCGGCCTCGCCGGGCGCGATCTCGAAGCCATCGCCCAGGGCCTGAGCGAAATCGTCGACGAGCACTATCTCGCCTATCGCGTCCGCACCAACGCCTACATCGGCGAGCGGCTCGTCGCCCTCGGCGTGCCGATCGTGCAGCCGACCGGCGGGCACGCCGTCTTCGTCGACGCGCGCGCCTGGCTCGAGCATATCCCGCCGCTCGAATATCCGGGACAGGCGCTGGCTTGCGCGCTGTACGAGGTCGGCGGCATTCGCTCGTGCGAGATCGGCACGGTGATGTTCGGCCGCCAGCGCGACGGCTCGGAGCGGCCGGCGGCCATGGACCTCGTGCGCCTCGCGATGCCCCGCCGCGTCTACACTCAGTCGCACGCGGACTATATCGTCGAGACCTTCGGCGAGATCGCCGCCGCGGCGAAGAGCCTTCGCGGCTACCGCATCGTCTGGGAGCCGCCGGCGCTGCGCCACTTCACCGCGCGGTTCGAGCCGCTGCGCGGCTGACCCGGGGCGTGGGCTCGACCGCAGTCACAGCCAGGCGAATCGAAGCGCCCGCCGAGACCGAAACCTGTCAGGCGCGCCCGTCGCCGTACGTCCTCTCGGCAAGCGCCGGCCGTTCGACGCAACCCAGCGCCGCAATGATCGCCGGCGCGTCGACGACGCGGCGTCGGCGGTTCGCCCCATCCGGTCCATGGCGGCCACTGCCCGGTGAAGATCCAGTTGGGTCATCACATTGGCGAGAGCGAGTTGTATATGTGTAGAATACACGCCAGAAGAACGATGAACTGTCTGCAATTCAATTGACCGTCCTGGTGACTGGTGTAAACTAGGCGGTGTTAAGTCGACGCTCAACAGGGGAACATTATCAAGTGGGGACACGACAATGACGTTTGCTATGGCTAGCCATGAGACGCCCGCTGCTAAGCAGGGAGAGTCAAGGTATTTCCAGACCTTCCGGCACGGCGACACCGTGCGGTGCCGCGATAACAATGAAACTTGCGTGGTCATTGGGTCCTGGGACGAGTGGCTTTGGCTCAATTCTGTCGACTACCGCGACGCCACTCCGTTCACCGGTCGCGCCTGCGACTACGACCTCGTTGGGCGGGCATAGTCGCGAGCCTGAGCGCGCTCCGAATTTGGCAGCGGGCCGACTTTGCCAGCGCTTCCGCGACGAAGTGCGAAAAGCGACGAGCGAGCCGCGGACATTCCGCTCAGCCTCTCTGATCGACGAACCGGCAAAAACGCCCGCAAGACCGCTGCGGCCTGCGAGCGTTTGAGCTCCCTAACATGTTGACGGCAGACGTCTTGCCATTGCGGGCCAATCGGCTGTTGGATGGGCCAGGCTTTCCCAAATGGAGCTCCTGGTCGTGCCCGAGGGAAGGATCGAACAGGCCCTGCCGACCGTCACCGGCTTCGCCGCCAGGCTGACAATCGCCGCCTGAGGAAGCACAAGGTCGCCATAGCGCCAATGCTGCGGCGCGCCGGACTCTCGGAGCCCGACTTTGAGGATCGGCAGCGTCGCATCCCGGCCGCATCGCAAGGCAAAATTCTCGAATATGCGGCGGAGGCGGTGGGGGACAGCGCTTTCGGGCTTCACCTGGCCGAGGAAGCCAATCCGCGCGAGGCGGGGTTGCTGTTTTACGTCGCGTCCGCCGCGACTGACATTGGCGAGGCGATGGCGCTCTTTGGCCGCTATAGCCGGATCGTCAACGAATCGGTGCGCATCAAATCCGCGCGTACGCCGGAGGGGATCGTGGCCGAGATCGGCTTTGCCGGTCTTTCCCGGCACGGGGTGAAGCAGGTCACCGAATTTGGCGTCGCGGTCACGATCAAGGCGTTGCGGGAGATCGCTGGTCGCAGTATCCGTCCGACACGATTGAGCTTCATCCACGAACGCAATTCCGACCTGCGGGCGTTCGAGCGGTTCTTTGGCTGCCCGGTCGCCTTTGGCGCTCCGCGCGATCAAATCGGATTCTCGAACGAGACGATGGCGCTGCCGCTGGTGACCGAAGATCCCCACCTGCTCGAGACGCTTCAGCCGATTTGCGACGAGGCCGCCAGAGAGCGCAGCACGGCGATCGGCTCGCTCAGGGCCGCGGTCGAGAACGAGGCGCAAAAGCTGCTGCCTCACGGCAAGGCGAGCCGACACAGCGTCGCCAAGACATTGGGCCTGAGCGCGCGAACCCTGACGCGGAAACTCGCCGACGAGGGGACGAGTTACGAGCAGGTTGTCGATCAGTTGCGGCAGAGCCTCGCGCACCAATACATCAGGGAGAACGGCGTGTCGCTGTCGCAAATCGCCTGGCTGCTCGGCTACGAGGGGTCGACCTCCTTCAATCACGCCTTCAGGCGATGGACAGGCGGTCCACCCTCCGCGGCTCGAAGCGCCGCCTCCGTCTGAGGGCCGCCGACAGCCGCCTGTTGGCTCGCGGGAGACCGCGCCGGACGACAATCGCCGGACAAGCCCGACTGCGGCCGACCTCGCCAGTCACATAGAGGCCGGCGGCCCGCGTTTCATGAGGCCCGAAAAATCAAAAAACTGGCCCAAGATCACAGGCGCGACGGCTGAGTTTGATTACAAGAGCGCTTTCTGCAAAGTCGCGCGGACGGGAAGAAACAGGCGGCTCTCGACGTCAGGGCCGCCCGTTTTTTGTCTCGGCAGGGTAGCCATCGTCGTTCTCCGGCGGGCATGACCAGCCTTATCGAGTCATGCAATCGCGTCTTCCCTCACCGGTTCGGACCGCCGCCGCTTCTGGACTGAAGCGCGGCGAGCGCTTCCTGGGCGGCCCGGACACCGCTGTCGTGCGCTCCATGGGCGGTGGAGAAGTCCTGAGCGTTCGTGGCCTCTCCGGCGAAGAACAAGCGATCCTCGAAGGGGCGGGCGAGCCGTCGGCGCGCCGCAGCGTGGCCGGGCAAGGCGTAGCTGTAGGCGCCGCCGATGCGGGTGTCGCGGCTCCAGGAGGAGGCGATGAGCGGCCTGAGGCTCCGTCGGGCCTCGCTGCCGAACAGCGCGACGAGCTGCTCGACGGCGTAGTCAAAGCCGGCGGTCGGACCGTTCTCCTCGATCATCTCGGCCCCTTCGCCGCCGAAAAAACACTCGATCGCCGTCCCCCCGAACGCCCGAATGTAATAGGCCGCCGTTCGCGCATCCCGCGGATTGCCCAGGACGTGGGTCTCCGGCGCGAACGGGCTCTCGCCGACCACTTCGAGATAAAGCTTCTCGTTGCGGCCGAGGGGCAGGAAGCCGGCCGCCTCCCGCCAGGCGTCGAGTTCGTTGGGCAGCTTGATCGCTCCCGCGGCGAGAACGGCGGTGGAAACTGTCAGGATCGCGGTCTTTGCATGAATGCCTCCGCGGGGCGTCTTGATCGCGACGCCCTTGCGATTCGAGCTCGATCCCCTCGACCGGCGTGGAGAGCCTGACGACGGTCGGAAACGGAAGGCTGGCGACGATCAGGTCGCCGTAGCCGTGCGGCACGCGCCAATTGGTCCGTGTCGAGGCCGAATCATAGGCGAGGTAATCGGTGACGGAGATGCGTTCCAGCCGGGCGCCGCTGATGAAGCCGCTGATCGCCTGGAGGTAGTCATTCCATTCGCCGCCGGGCGGCAGGGCGTCGGCGGCGCAGTCGCTCGGCGGCGGCGCGGCCGAGATCCGCTCCAGCCAGGCGTCGAACGCCGCTCCCGCGGCTTTCCGCTCGCTCGGCGAGAAGCCGAGATGCCGGTGCTGGACGCCCCATCTGGCCGGCTGCCGATCGATAACCAGGCCGGCCTCCTCCGCGATCCGCGCCCACGAATTGCGATCGCCCGAGTGCAGCCAGCCGCAACCGAGATCGAGCCGATGGCCGGCAATCTCGTAAGTCCATGCGCGTCCCCCGAGGCGGCTCGTCGCCTCCAGCAGGAGCGTCGAACGCCCGCTCGCCGCCAGCTCCCGCGCAGCGCCGACCCCCGCGGCCCCGCCGCCGATGATCACGACATCGAACTCAGTATTCATCGGGTCTCGCCTGGCCGGGCCTGGCGTCGGCCGCGCAGCATTGAACGCCCGTCATTGCCTGGCGCGCAATGACGAACAAAGGGCGCCCTCATTGCGAGGACGCCGAGCGAAGCGAGGGGGACAAAGCAATCCAGGCCTGCGCCTGTGTGCCGCCCCCGTCATTGCGAGGACGCCGAGCGAAGCGAGAAGGACGAAGCAATCCATGCCGCAGGGCGCAGGGCATGGATTGCTTCCCCCCGGGCTTTGACCCGGGGGTCGCAATGACGACCAACGGGGCGCCGTCATTGCGAGGACGCCGAGCGGGGCGAGGGGGACGAAGCAATCCACCACCGCAGTGCGTCGGCGGCATGGATTGCTTCGCCTGCGGCTCGCAATGACGGCGAGGGGGCCGCGTCATTGCGAGGACGCCGAGCGGAAGCGAGAAGGACGAAGCAATCCATGCCGCAGGGCGCAGGGCGGTGGATTGCGATCAGCCCTGCGGGCCTCGCAATGACGGCGCCGGGCCAATGGCCGTCGGCTTCAAGCGAGGCTTTCATAGAGGTCCCTCCACTCGGGATTCATCGCCTGGATCAGCGCGATCTTCCTGGCGCGCGAACCGCCCTTGATCTGCTTCTCGCGGCCGATGGCGTCCGCCATCCGCCCGTAGTGTTCGTAGAAAACGAGCATCTTGCAGCCGTAGCGGCTCGTGAACCCGGGCGTGAGCCCTTCGCGGTGCTGGAACGCGCGTTGCGCCAGATTCGAAGTCACGCCGGTGTAGAGCGTCCCGTTGCGCCTGCTCGCCATGATGTAGACGCAAGGCGATCGGGGCATGACTCAGCCCCCGCCGTCATTGCGAGGACGCCGAGCGAAGCGAGGAGGACGAGGCAATCCACCACCGCAGCGCGTCGGCGGCATGGATTGCTTCGCCTGCGGCTCGCAATGACGGCCGACGGGGGCACCGTCATTGCGAGGAGGACGAAGCAATCCACCACCGCAGCGGGGCGGCATGGATTGCTTCCCCCGGGCTTTGACCCGGGGGTCGCAAGGCGAGGGGCGCGCAGCGAGCACTCTCATACGTCGCTCTGCACCGTCATTGCGAGGCCCGGAGGGCCGCGGCAATCCACGCGGCCGTTCACACCCTCACCTTGATCACTTTCGTCATGTCGTTGCCGAAGATATCGATCATCTTGACCGCGATGGCGTATCCGCCCTTGCGCTCGGCTCGCATCCGAAAGCGCGCTCAGGTGCGGCCGGAACAGCCCCTACCTTCTCAGCGCCTCGAGCACCTTGGTCGAAGCCCGCCCGTTCACGGCCATGCCCTGCTTCTGCTCGAAGTCGGCGATCGCCGCCTTGGTCTTGGCCCCGATGGCGCCGTCCGGCTGGCCGACGTCGTAGCCCTTCTTGGTCAGCAGCGCCTGCAATTCGCGGCGGCCGGCGCGCGACAGGCCGGGGTCGTCGGTCGGCCAGGGCGCGACGATGCCGGGGCCGCCGGCGAGGCGGTCGGCCAGCACGCAGGCGGCGAGCGAATAGGATTCGGCGGCGTTGTAGGAATAGACGACGTCGAAGTTGCGCGTCACCAGGAAGGCCGGGCCGTTCGCGCCGGCCGGCAGGAAGAGCCCGGCGTCGCCCTCGCCGAGCGGCCTGCCGTCGATGCGGGTTAGGCCCCGCGCCGCCCAGAAGGACATCGACTGCCTCGCCTTGCGCCCCGACGGCCCGGAATAGCCGGGCGGCAGCCTGACCTCGAAGCCCCAGGGGACGCCGGAACGCCAGCCGGACTTTCGGAAATAATTGGCGGTCGAGGCGAGCGCCGCGTCGGCCGAACCGACGATGTCGCGCCGGCCGTCGCCGCCGGCGACCGCCAGCCTCAGATAGCTCGAGGGCATGAACTGGGTCTGGCCGAAGGCGCCGGCCCAGGAGCCGGTCAGCTTGTCGGCGGCGATGTCGCCGCGATCGATGATCTTCAGCGTCGCCATCAGTTCGGAGCGGAAATAGCCGGCCCGCTCGCCCAGGCAGGCCAGGGTCGAGAGCGACTGGACCAGCGGCCGCTCGCCCATTTCCGTGCCGAAGTTCGATTCGACCCCCCAGATCGCCGCCAGCATGTAGCGGCTGACGCCGTAGGTCTGTTCGGCCCGGGCGAGCGCGGCGGCGTTCTTCGCCATCGCCGCCTTGCCGTCGGCGACCCGCTCGTCGTCGACCAGGCCCGCGACATAGTCCCAGATCGGCGTCGTGAACTCGGGCTGCTGCTTCTGGAAGTCGAGCACCTTCGGGTCGGGCGTGACGCCGTTGAAGGCCGCATCCAGCGTCGCGCGCGACACGCCCTTCTGCGCCGCGTCCGCCTTGAGCGCGGCGACGCAGGAGGAAAAGTCGGCCCTCGCCGGGGCGGCGAGCGCCAGGAGCGAAGCCGAAGCGGCAAGAAGCGTGCGATGGATCCGATGCATGCGTCCGATCATCGACGATTCCCGTCGCCTCGTCGAGCGCCGACCCGCGCCGGCAATTCCCTGTGCTCCCGGTTTTGGCCGAATTCATTCCCTGCTCGGACGAATTCATTCCCTCTTCCGCCGGATAGGGAATTTGCCGGCAAACGATTGCCTTTATTTGTCTTCAGCCGGCGGAAGGCGCCGAATCGGGCCGCAAAAGTCGATTTTGCTTGTTCTTTTCCCTCCAAGCAGGGAATTTGCCCGAAGGCCGCCGGCGGTGGAATGACGGGCCGCGAAAGGGAGGCGGAACGATGCCCTGGTCCCTCACCGTCGGCCGGTTCGGCGGCACGGCCGTCAAGATCCATATCACCTTCCTCTTGTTCCTCGCCTGGATCGCCTTCAGCGCCTGGGGACGGGGCGGCCCCGGCGCGGCGATCGACAGCACGCTCTTCATCGTCCTCCTCTTCGCCTGCGTCGTCCTGCACGAGTTCGGCCACATCTTGGCGGCCCGGCGCTACGGCATTGAGGCGCAGGAGGTGACGCTGTTGCCGATCGGCGGCGTCGCCAGCCTCCAGCGCCTGCCTGCCGACCCGCGGCAGGAGCTCGTGGTCGCCCTCGCCGGGCCGGCCGTCAACCTCGTCATCGCGCTTGCGCTGATCGCCACGCTCGGCGCCTTCCACGCGCGGGACCTCGACATCGACGACATCCGCCTGTCGCTCGCCGGGCGGCTTGCGGCGGCCAACCTCTTTCTCGCGCTCTTCAATCTGATCCCCGCCTTTCCGATGGATGGCGGCCGCGTTCTGCACGCCCTCCTGGCGATGCGGATGGGGCCCCAGCGGGCGACCGACATCGCCGCCCGGATCGGCCAAGCCTTCGCCATCGGCCTCGGGTTCCTCGGCCTCTTCGGCAATCCGCTGCTCATCTTCATCGCCATCTTCGTCTATATCGCCGCAGCCGGCGAAGCGCAGATGGGCGCGGCGCAGCAGGCGCTGAAAGGGCTTACGGTCCGCGAGGCGATGGAGACGCGGTTCACCCCGATCCGCATCGAGGCCACGCTCGGCCAGGCTGTCGATGCGCTGCTGGCGACGGCGCAGAACGAATTTCCCGTGGTCGACGCTTTTGCGAAGCCGGTCGGCCTTCTCACCCGCGAGGACATCCTGTCGGCGGTCAAGCGCCATGGCGGCGGGGAGCCGGCGAGCGCCTTCATGCGCGCCGGCATCGACAGCATCCGGCCGTCGGCTTCGGTCGACAGCGTGTTCGAGCGCCTGCAGGGTCGCGAACTCGCCGGCGCTCTTCGTGACCGATCCGGATGGCCGGATCGTCGGCCTGCTGACGCGGCAGGCGCTCGCCGAAGTGATCCTCATCCGCTCGGCGCGCCCCGACTGGCGCTTCGAGCGGCGGGCATGAGAGTGTCGCGCCGCGCGCGTCCCGGCCCGGTTGACAGGGCATTCCGCGCGGAGAATATGGCGCGCGAAACGCGAGGCGGAGTTGGCGAACCTCAACAGATTGTTGGCCTTACCTCTGTTACCGCTGGCGCTCGCCGCCGCGAGCCCGGCCGCCGCCGACTTGCGCATGTGCAACAACACGCAAAACCGCGTCAGCGTCGCCCTCGCCTACACCGACGGAAAGGGCTGGGTCAGCGAAGGCTGGTGGAACCTCAAGTCGCTCGATTGCGCGACGCTGCTGCGCGGAGCTCTGGCGGCGCAGTACTATTACGTCTATGCGATGGACGAGCGCGGCGGCGAGTGGAAAGGCAAGGCCTTCATGTGCACCTCGGACCGCGTGTTCAAGATCGACGGCCGGCAGGACTGCTTCATGCGCGGCTACGACCGGACCGGCTTTTTCGAGGTCGACACCGGCAAGGACGCCAAGAGCTGGACCGTGCAGTTGACCGATCAGGCGAACGCCGCCAATCCGTAAGCCGTCATCTTTCGTCCGCGGAAGCGGGACTATAACCGTGGGGCGGCGATCGCCGCCTCGATTTATCGTGGGAGGAGCCCTTGCATTCGCGTCGCAGCCGGCGGGTGAAGATCATCGCCACCCTCGGCCCCGCCTCGTCCGACCGCGAGACCCTCGCCGCGCTTTTCGCCGCCGGGGTCGACGTCTTTCGCATCAACATGAGCCATGCCTCGCATGACGCCATGCGCGAGAGAGTGGCGATGATCCGCGCCCTCGAGGAGGAGGTTGGCCGGCCGATCGGCATCCTGGTCGATCTTCAGGGGCCGAAGCTGCGGCTCGGCCTCTTCGCCGATGGCGGCGCCGAGCTGCAGAAAGGCGACGTTTTCGTGCTCGACGGCGTCCCCGATCCCGGCTCGGCCAGGCGGGTGCAGTTGCCGCATCCGGAAATCCTGGACTCGCTCGCCCCCGGCCACCGGATACTCATCGACGACGGCAAGGTGATGCTGCGCGTCACCGAGGCGGAGCCCGGCCGCGCTTCGACCATCTGTGAGGTCGCGGGCCGCGTCTCCAACAAGAAGGGCGTGAGCCTGCCCGATACGACGATCCCCACCTCGGCAATGACCGACAAGGATCGCTCGGATCTGCTCGCCGCGCTCGAGGAGAACATCGACTGGATCGCGCTCTCGTTCGTGCAGCGGCCCGAGGATGTGGCCGAGGTCAAGGCGATCGCAAGGGGCCGGGCGCTGGTGATGGCGAAGATCGAGAAGCCGCAGGCCGTGTCACGGCTCGAGGAGATCGTCACGGTCGCCGACGCCTTCATGGTGGCGCGCGGCGACCTCGGCGTCGAAATGCCGCTCGAACGGGTGCCCGGCATCCAGAAGACCCTCACCCGTCTTGGCCGCCGCCTGGGCAAGCCGGTCGTGGTGGCGACCCAGATGCTGGAATTGATGATCACCTCGCCGGTGCCGACCCGGGCCGAGGTGTCGGATGTTGCGACCGCCGTGTTCGAGGGCGCCGATGCGGTCATGCTGTCGGCTGAGAGCGCCTCCGGCCAATATCCGCGCGAGGCGGTGGCGACGATGAACCGGATCGCCGAGGCGGTCGAATCCGAAGGCCTTTATCCCTCGATCATCGAGGCGCAGCGCGCTCAGCCTGAGGCGACCGGCGCCGACGCGATCGCGGAGGCGACCCGGGATGTCGCCGAAACGCTCGGCCTCAAGGTGATCGCTGCTTGGACGGCGTCCGGCGCCACCGGGCTGCGCATCGCGCGCGAGCGCCCGCGATCCGCCATCCTGGCGCTGACCCCGCATGAAGAGGTCGCGCGGCGCCTCGCGTTGGTCTGGGGCGTGCACCCGATCGTGACCGACGATGCGCGCGACGAACGCGACATGGCTGAGCGCGCCTGCCGCTACGCCTATATCGAAGGCTTCGCCGTCGAGGGCGAGCGGATCATTGTCGTCGCCGGCGTGCCATTCGGCACGTCGGGGGGCACCAACAATCTGCGCATCGCGACCGTAGCGGGTTAGGGCGGCAGCCGCCCTGGCGCGGCTGAGGCCAACGCCGCCGCTCCGTCGGACCGCCTTGCCAGTCCGCGGCAACCGTGCGAACCCATCCCGCCAAAGCGACATCGCCGACGCGAGCGGGGCCGCGTGTCCCCCATGCGGCTCCAGGCGTGGCCCTTCCGGGGGAGAAGGAGCGGGTGCGAGGCTTTTGCCGGCCGACGCCGCTATCCTTCAGGAATTGTATCGGGGGCGTTCTCATGACCTGGTTCCAGTTGATGCTGGGGAGCGCGCCGGGTGGACGCATGATGGGCGGCGGGGCGGCCACGCTCGAGAAGGCGCCAGTGTCGCAGTATGGCGCCGACCTGAAGCATGAGCCGGCCTGAAGCGGATGAAATTCAACAGCCGTCGGATCGGCTTCACCGTCTTTCTCGGCGCGCTCTCAGCCCTGCCGGCGCTCGCGATCGACATGGCGCTGCCGGGCCTCGCGCTGGTTCAGCACGACTTTCGAGCGACGCAAGGGCAAGCCGGGGCGGCGATCGCGATCTTTCTCGCCGGCTTCTCCACCGCGCCGCTCGCCGTCGGTCCTTTCGCCGACCGCTACGGCCGGAAACCGGTGATGCTCTCGGGCCTTTCGCTGTTCACGCTCTGCGCGCTCGGATGCGCGCTCGCCCCTTCGATGGGCGCCCTCCTGGGCTTCCGGCTCTTTCAGGGCGTTGGCGCGGGGGCGGTCGGCATCCTGCCACGCGCCATCATCCGCGACCGGTTCGAGGCCCGCGAATTGCGCCTGCAGATCGCCGCGGTGTCGCTCGTATTCAGCGCCGCGCCGCTGATCGCGCCGGCAATCGGCGCGGTGATCCTCACCTTTGCACCCTGGCGCGCGATCTATTTCGTCCTGACCGTCGTCGGCGCCGCGCTCGTCACCGCAAGCTCCGCGCTGTTCAGGGAATCGCATCCTCTCGAAAAGCGGCGGAGCCTCAAGCCGGCGACCGTGTTCGCCGGCTACCGTCGGGCGCTGACGAGCCCGATGTGCGCCGGATTTGCGATGGTCAACGGGCTCGTCTTCGCGGGGCTCTTTGCCTACGTCAACACGTCGCCGCTCCTCTTCATCGAGGGCTACGGCGTCTCGAAAGCGGGTTTCGCCGGGCTCTTCGCTATCACCGCCTCCGGCGTCTTCGTCGGCTCCTCGGCCAACAACCTGCTGCTCAGGCTGCATGTGCGGCCGAAGAGGGCGCTCGACCTCGCGCTGGCGCTCGAGTGCGTCGCCGGCCTCGTCCTGCTGGCGATCGGGGACGCCGGCGGCGGCTCGCCGCTGTTCGTGGCTCTGCCGGTGATGGTCTATATTTCGTCGTTTGGCCTCGTCTTCCCCAGCGCGTCGCATGAGGCGGTGCATCCGCTGCCGGAGATCGCCGGCGTCGCCTCGGCCGTACTCGTCGCCGTCCAGATGCTGTGCGGGGCGCTAGGCGGCGTGATCGCCGCAACGCTCTACCGCAACGCATCGCCCCTCTCGATCGCTCTGGTCATGAGCGTCGGATCGCTCGCCGCCGCGTCCCTCTACGCAATGTGGCTGAGGCCCGGCGTCGAGGACTGAGCGACGACTGCGACATTTGGCCATGACGCTGCGCCCCAGTGTGATCGGGGTCACAGACAAGGCTCGCGAAGTATGAGAGCCAACGCAATGAGGGCTTTCAACGGAAGCAGTTTCGCGAAAGTAATTGTTGCGGATCTTCCTTCCAGGTCGGTGATACCAGGTGCCGCCGCTCGTTTAAATCCAACCAGCATTTCACTCATTTTTGGGAGGGAGGCCTCATGAGAAGGGGGCTGCTGTTCTGGCGCCGGCAGCTTTGCTGATGATGATCCCTGTCGAGGCGCTGGCTCCGGGCGCCCCAGGAGCGTTTGCCACGGCAAGCCCGACGACCTCGCCGCTCGCCGGCCGCTGGACCTATCGCAGCTACTTCAATGATCCGACCATGGTCGGCGACGATGCAGACAAGGCGTTGGCCCTGATCTTCGCCGAAGCTGTCTTCACCTTCGAGATTCCCACCAGTTCCACGCTCAAAGGGACGATCGAATGGTCGAGCGGCGGCCTCGATTTGCGGGGAACCATCGAGCCGAACGGGAAGGGCGGCGCGCCTCTCCTGGAGATTGTCGGCACGGGCCGGCCCGGTACGAGCACGGCGGGATGGGAGTACGACTATCAGGCCGAATTGGCGTACCAATGGCCGACCGGCGTCAACCAAGTCCCGGCGCTGCTCGGAACGGTCATGCGAGCGAAGGCTCACGACGGCGGCGCGGCGGGGCTTGTCGCCTCGTTCATCGCCGTCAAGCGGCAGTGAACGGTCAAGGGAATGCCCAGGCAAGATCAGAAACACATAAAGAGCAGGGGAGTGGGACAATGACAACTCGTGGTCCAAGTCGCCGGGACATTTGTGCAGCGATCGGCAGCGCCGCGTTGGCGGGCATTGCTTATCGCCCTCGCGCCGCCGCGGCGCAGGACAATCCGGACAATTGCGCGCCGATCGGGGCTGAGGGCAAGAATCCCGTTCCCTACAAACCAGACCCGAACCTTCCTGTTCGTGTCCGCAAGAGCGCCTTCGAACTCGACAAGTCGGAGGTTGATCGTCTCAAGGCGGCCTATGCGGCTTTTCGCCAACTCACGCAACAGCATCCGGATGATCCACGCGGCTGGCTGCGGGGAAGTTACGTCCATTGCTGGTATTGCGGCGGCGGGAATGACGGCGCCGCCGGCGAAGAAATTCATGGGAGTTGGCTGTTCTTTCCTTGGCACCGCGCCTATCTGCACTTTCACGAACGAATCCTTTGCCGCCTGATCAAGGACGATACCTTCGCGCTGCCTTACTGGGACTGGGACAGCCAAGACCGGCAAACGTTCCCAAGCGTCTATGGCGATCCGAACGATCCTTCCAACCCGCTGTTCGACATGCTCCGTTCGGCTACGCCGGGCGCAATGATCAGCAATCAGGCGGTTTCGAGAGCAATTTTGAACATGACGATGAACGCGCGCAACAACAGCCTGTTCCTGGGCTCGCAAAGCAGCTCCGGCGCGATGGAGAACGCGCCGCACGGCCCGGTGCATATCTGGACCGGCGACACGACCCTGCAGAATGCGAACAACGATATGGGGGTGCTCGCGACCGCAAGCCAGGACCCCATGTTCTTCGCCCACCATGGCAATATCGACAGGCTTTGGGGCGTATGGCTGGAGCTGTCGCCGACGCGACATACCAACTTCACATCCGCCGCGTGGAGACAGCATCCGTGGCAGTTCTACAATGAGGACGCGGTTTGGACGCAGATCACTGTCGCAGATGTACTTGACAACGTGAAATCTCTGCGCTCCGACTATGCCAAGCCGAGCCCGCGACCGATCTGGACGTTCAAACCGCTCCCCCCAGTGGTTGCCGGACTCGCGGCACCCGAGAATCGAATCGCGGCGAAGTCCATGTCCATTGAGAATCCAGCCGGAACTCCGATTGCGATGGGCACGGAGCCGGTGACGCGCGACATCGCGCTTCCGCCGACGGAGGTTCACACGCTGGCGCAACTTTCCCCCTCCTCCCCGGTGGAATACGTGCTCTACGTGCGCGGGATAGAGGTGCCCAAAGACGGTCAAGCCATGTTCAACGTCTTTCTCAACCTTCCCGACGCGACCGCCGCGACGAGCACCGAGTCCGCGAACTTCGTCGGCACCGTCACGGTCCTGGCCAAGACCAAGTCTCCTTCAGCGCGTGCGCCCGTGACGACGAACGCGGCGTTTGACGTGACGGATGTGCTGAGCCGGCTCAAGGCGCCAGAAAAACTGTCGATCACGCTGGTGCCGGTGGCGGCGGAGGGAGCTGCGCCCAAGGAGGCCCAGGCGACGTTCAAGGAGATTTCGCTCGAGCGGTTCTGACGACGGAAACGGGGGTCGGTGACGTTCGATTGCCGTGCGACCGGTCTGGCGCTCCTCCTCGCGGCTTTCGCCGTGGGCGGCCCAGTGCGCGCCCAGGCGTTGACGGATATCGCATCCGATCTTCGGCTGGGAACCGCGCCGCTCGCCGTGAGACTGACGGCCACCCCGGCCCTTGCCTCCGCACTCAACTCGGCCGGCCCGCCGGTTCTCGCGATCGAAGGAATCGAAGGCGCAGCCAGCCAGCCGATCCGGGTCAACATCTTCATCAACAAGCGGGAGGCCGACAACCGGACGCCAACGACGGATTCGAACTGCGTCGGCTTCATCCAACTGCTTCCGGTGCGGGGCAATGTTCGCAGAACGGGCATCGCCTTGGAGATCCCGAATATCCTTAAACTGGACGCCGCCCGGTCAATCTGGATCACGCTCGTTCCCGTCGTCGGCACGGACAACAGCGTGCCGCGGGACATCGCTCTTCGCATCGCGCGCATCTACCTCAAGGGGTTGCATTGAATTCGCGCCCGCGTTCCGCGGCGCCGCTAAGCGACCTCGAAGACGAGTTATCGATTTTGCGAGTAATCAATGTCCACCTCTTCGTGCTCCTTCATTTTCCTTCGTGGTCAATCGGTCGACCACAAAGGGACTTGAAGGAGCAAGAAGCCACGCTTTTGCTGTCAAAGAAGTAACGCGAATTCGATTTTGCCCGGTTCCGGCGATGGTCCGCGCCGATAGCCTCGATGTCCCCGAGAGCGCGCAAGGCGACAACGCGATAAACGCCTTCGCCGGCCCATGAAAGCGAAAGCCCATTCCGAGAGGAGATGAAGATGTCCATTTCCGCAAAGAGGCGTCGGACAACGAGACTGGGCGCCATCGTGATCGTCCCCGTCCTCATCGCTTTCGTCGGAGGCGGGTCGGCTGAGACCGGCCTGTCGCCGCCCGTCGGCAGCGCGGCGGCCACGGCCGACAACGCCCTCCTTCTGACCATCTTCCTGAAGCACGACCAGTCCCGGCCGCTCGCCGAGCTGGACGCCCAGCTGGCCAAGCAGGGATTCTACAAAGCGTTTCCTCCGCCGGGCATCGAGGTCGTGAGCTGGTATATCGAGATGGGCATCGGCCAAGTCATCACGCTGCGTCTGCCGGCGTCGCGGCTGAGAGAGGTGAACCGCGTGCTCGAGGACACCGCCTGGGGCGCTTATCGCACCGAGTTCTACCCGACCTACGACTATAAAGCGATCGGCATGGCCGAGCACGAGAAGGCGCAGTAATATAAGTGCGGCAATGACGTCTCCGCTTACCGCTGCATTGACGCGCTGTTGCGCGAACCCAACCGCCTCTCCCTGAGTTGGCCGCCGGCTGCGCCGGACCCACTGCGCGCGAAACCGAAGCTATGCTGGAGGCCGTCGGCACAAGGTCGACGACACCTTGGCGGGGGCTATCCGGCCTTTTCGCGATAATCGGCCACGGCGACAGCCACTGGCCGGCGCCTTCTTTCCGGGTCACTTTCCACTCAGCCGGGTAAAACCGTCTGCGCTCCAACCCTCGCTTCCCGGCCCGTGATAGACGAAGAAAAGACCGTCGGGGTCGTGCTTCTCCTTGATCGCGCGAAGCCGCGCATAATTGTCGCCCCAGAAGGCGTCCTGCCAATCCGGCTGGAAGTAGTCGGTCTCCCAGACATAGGAACCGACCCGCGGCAGGAGCTTGCGGATCTCGTTCATTGACTTCTCGACGGTTTCGGCCTCGCTCCGCGCCGCCGCCGTGTCCGGCTCATGTCCGGGAACGCCTGGATAGGCGGGCTGTCCCAAGGCGCCGCAGATGACAAGCGCGAAAGCGTCAACGACCGCCGGATTCATCGGCGTATCCTTCGCTGTAGCGATCGCTTCCGCCGCCGCCCCCGCGATCCCCTTGTTGCAATGCAGCGCCACGCCGTGATGCTGCGCCGCCGCAAAAAGCGCATCGACGAGGCTTTCGCGCCGATCGGGTTCGAGGAGCGATGCGGGCAGCCAGGCGGACTGGTATGCGTACCAGACGGCGCCCGCCTCGCCGAGATTGCCGGTCCAGAAGATATTGTCGGCCGGGGCGCCTTCGCGGTCGTCGGCGATCACGAAGCCCGGAATCTTTCGGAGCACGGCCGGGTCCCAGAAATGCCGGGCCGGCAGGGCGCCAATCTTCGGCGCCGACAGGATCGAGAAATCCTGCGGCGCGGCCGAGACCCAATCGAAGAACGGGCGCCACACCGCCTCCGCCTGCTGCTGATCGAGGCCCTGGAAGACCATCGAAATGGCGACGACGCCGCCTGGTGCAAAGGCGATCTGCTCGCCCCAATTCCGATTGAAAAGCGCCTCGCGGTAGAATTCGAGAATCTTGGCGACGAGGCGGCGATACGCGTCGTCGGACGTCGCCTTGACGGTCGCGAAAACCCCGCCGAAGAATTCGGGCAACGCGTGCGTGCGCAAGGTCATCCGGGTGACGACGCCGAATCCGCCGCCGCCGCCCTTCAGCGCCCAGAAGAGGTCGGGGTTCGTGCAGGCGTTGGCGATCTTGACCTCGCCTTCGGCGGTCACGATCTCCGCTTCGAGGAGGCTCGCCGCGGCCAGGCCATAGGCTTTGGAAAAGCTGCCGAAGCCGCCGCCGAGGATCAGGCCGGCGACGCCGACGGTCATGCAGCCGCCGCCCTGGACGTAGCGCCCGCCCTTGGTCGTCACCGCGTCGTAGGTTTGGCGCCAGATCGCGCCGGGCCCGACCGACACGGCCGGCTGCGGCTCCGCCTGCCCGGCGCAGCCCGCGCCGACAAACCCGTCGTGCAGCGTCACCGCGTTCATATGGCGCGTCCAGATCAGCAAGGAGTCGCCGGCGTTCGACGTTCCCTGGTAGCTGTGGCCGCCGCCCTTCACCACCAGCCGCAGATTGTTGGTCCTGGCGAAATTGACCGCGGCGGCGACATCCTGCGCCAACTCGGCGGCGACCGCATAGACGCTCGGCCGCGACGTCCAGGCGCCGATCCAGCCGAGCGACTGCGTCAGCCCGACTTCGTCGCCGAGATAATAGGGATTCTTGAGCTCCTTGAAGACTTCCGCGCAGGCCGCGTCGGGGGGCACGGAGACGCACGCGGCGAGGGGCGAATGCACCTTGATGAGGCGTCCGCCAACCTGCCGGCCAAGTTCATCCCATTTCTCGTCCGAAGGCCAGGTCGGATCGCCCGGCCGAACGCGAGCCATGGGAGGCTTCGCTGTGGCCGCCCACCCCGGGAAGAAGCTGTTCACGAGCGGCAGCCCGGCGATGATCCTCAACAGATGCCTGCAATTCAGTTGGACGCGCATCGGTTGCTCCTCCCTCGGCGCCAAGTTCCCTGCTCGGCGCAAAAATTCCCAGCGTATTCCCAGCGCCGCCAATTATATTCCCTCCCCGCGCGCCCAGCGAATATCGGTGCAAGACCGTGGAACACGAGGCCTTTTCGGCGCGCATTCTCCCGAATAGGCCGGGTTCGCTGCCTATTTGCTGCCTGCAGGGGTGCGCCGGGAGACCGGCAAGGAGTATGAGGTGAAAGTCCTTTACGGTGAAGGTTACGCGCACCACACCGGCCCCGAGCCGTGCGGCGTCGATCGCGAGGTCGGCGGCGAAGCGTCGGCAGGGGGAGGCGTAGGCCAGCCATTGAGCCGCGAAAGACAGGTAATTCCGGGCGCCGACGACGTCCCTGCGTCGGAAGGCAACACGAACCGTCGCGAACCCAGCGCGGGGACGGTTTGGCCTGGCGTGGTCTTAGACCCTGGCATGCGCTCAAGCTCCTTGCGCGGGAACCGGGAGGTCTCTTGTCCATCCGGGGCGCGTATGCGTCGCCGGATCGCGTCGGGAAGGCGAGGAGCCGTAGCCGACGATGAACGGGCAGGAGAAGTCAGAACTCCGCCATAGTAGCTGGGAAGCCGACGAACGGAGCCGGGCAACCGGCCGAGGAGTCGGTGGAGCCAAGGGCGGGGGCCGAGGAGAAGGTGAGCCATCAAAGCACGCGCCGGGCGCAGTACTGGCGATGCGTGTCACAGGCGATGGAGCGCCTGCGGCAACCGCACGGGGCCCAGGTCGGCGTTGCGAGTCGCCGTCATTACATCCGAGGCAGGAGCCGTATGCGGGAAACCCGCACGTACGGATCTGTGCGGGGGGCGCGCAGCAATGCGCGTCCCTACCGCGATAATTCTCCTTGAGGCCCCGAAACCGCTCACCGCCGTTCCCACCGGGAATCCGCTTCGTCACGAGAACACCGGCTCCATCCGCTCGAGCGCTTCGACCGGCAGATGGCATTTGATGGTGTGTCCGTCCGCCACGGTGCGGGCCGGCGGGACGACGCGCTCGCAGAGGCGATCCGGAACCTGACCTTTGTGGCCGCAGCGAGTCTGAAACGGGCATCCCGCGGGCGGCGAGAGCGCCGAGGGAATCTCGCCCTCGAGCACGACATGGCGCTTCTTCACCGTCGCATCGGCGATCGGGATCGCCGCCAGCAGCGCCTCGGTGTACGGATGGAATGGCGGCGAAAAAATCTGTTCCGTCGCGCCCATCTCGACGATGTAGCCGAGATACATCACGACGACCCGATCGGCGAGATAGCGCACCACCGACAGGTCGTGGCTGATGAACACCATCGTCGTCTTCGATTCGCGCTGCAGGTTCATCAGGAGTTCGCTGATCGCCGCCTGCACCGAGACGTCGAGCGCCGACATCGGCTCGTCGGCGATGATCACCCGCGGACGCCCGGCGAAGGCGCGCGCGACGCCGATGCGCTGTTTCTGCCCGCCCGACAATTGCCGCGGCGAGCGGCGGGCGAAGGTGCGCGGCAGCTTCACGAGATCGAGCAGCCGGAGCATCGTCTCGCGCCGCTCGGCGTCGTTCTTGCCCACCCGGAACTTTTCCAGCGTCCGCAGAATCTGCGAACCGACCGAGTAGCTGGGGTTCAGGGTGTCGAACGGATTCTGGAAGATCATCTGGATCGACGAGATGGTCTTGACCGGACGGTCCTCGACCGGAAGGTTCTGGATCGCTTCGCGGTCGAACACCACCAGGCCCGCGGTCGCCGTCTCGAGCCCGAGCAGCACCTTGGCGAGCGTCGACTTGCCGCAGCCCGATTCGCCGACGATCGCCAGCACCTCGGCTTCCCGGGCGAGGAACGACACGTCCTCAACCGCCTTGACGGCGCGGACTTCTCCGCCGGAGAAGAGGGCGCTCGCCGCGACCCGATAGTGCTTCCTGAGCCGGTCGACTTCGAGCACCTCCGGGCCGATCGCAACCGGCTGAAAGCTATCGGCCTTGCCGGCGGACGCAGACCAGTCGATCGCTTCGATCCGGAGGCACCGGCTCTGATGGCCGCCGTGGCCAGCCACCTCGAACATCGGCACATCGGCCCGATCGCAGAGGTCCGCGACGAAGTGCGGGCAACGGGGGCCGAAATTGCATCCCTTCGGCCGTTCGTGCGGCAGCGGCAGCTGGCCCGGAATCGGGACCAGCGGATTGTCGTTCTTGTTCGTTCCCGGCAGCGGCATCGAACGGAAAAGGCCCTGCGTATAGGGATGGCGCACCGCTCCGAACACGTCCCTCACGCGGCCCGTTTCGACGGCCTCGCCGGAATACATGACCGTGACGGCATCGCAGGTCTCGAGGATCAGACCAAGATTGTGCGAGATGAAGAGCGACGACGCCCCGGAGCGCCGGGTCAGGTCCTTGACCAGCGCGACGATGCCGGCTTCGACCGTCACGTCGAGCGCGGTCGTCGGCTCGTCGAGGATCAGGAGGCGCGGGTTCGACAAGAGCGCCATGGCGATGACGACGCGCTGCTGCTGGCCGCCGGAGAGCTGATGCGGATAGGCGCGCATGACGCGCTCGGGGTCGGGCAGGCGCACGGCCTTGACCATGTCGAGCGTTCTTGCGCGCGCCTCCTCCTTCGAGACTTTGTCGTGGATCAGCGGCACTTCCATCAGCTGCCGGTCGATCAGCATGGTTGGGTTGAGCGAGGCCATCGGCTCCTGGTAGACCATCGCGATTCTCGAGCCGCGAAGGGCGCGCAACTCCTGGCCGGTGAGCGAGGCCATGTCGCGGCCGTCGAAGCGGATCGAGCCGCTGGTGATTTTGCCGGCGCCGGGCAAATCGCGCATCACCGCGAGCGCGACCGTCGATTTGCCGCAGCCGGATTCGCCGACGAGCCCCATCGCCTCGCCGGGCATGACCTTGCAGGAGAAATCCATCACCGCCGGAATTTCGCCGGCGCGGGTGAAGAACGAGATGCCGAGGCGGTCGATTTCGAGGATCGGTTCGGCCATTTCCGGCTTCCTCAATCGCGTAACGACTGTTCGCGGATCGCGTCAGCGAGCAGGTTCAGGCCCAGCACGAAGGACATCATCGCCAGCGCCGGCGCCAGGGCCGGATGAACGAAGATGCGCAGGAAGCTGCTCAACTCCTTGATCATCGTGCCCCAGTCCGGGCTCTCCGGCGCCATGCCGAGGCCGAAGTAGCCGAGCGCACCCAACAGAATGGTCGTGTAGCCGATACGCAGGCACGCATCGACAATGAGCGGCCCGCGCGCATTCGGCAGGATTTCCCACAGCATCACGTACCACGGGCTTTCGCCCCGCGTTTGCGCCGCGAACACGTATTCGCGCGTCTTGATGTCGAGCGTGAGGCTCCGGACGATGCGGAAAATGCCCGGTCCCGAGGCGAGCGCGACCGCGACGAAGATGTTGAGGGTGCTGGGGCTGACCCGCAAGAGCCCGAACGGATCGGCGTTGAAGACGAAGGTGGCAAAGAGCCAGGCGCCCGCGAGCAGCGTCAGGGCGAGTCGGATCGCAAGCTTCGCCGGTTGCGTCCGGTAGCCGGCGACGAAGAACACACTCAAAAGGGCGATCGGAAAGGCGAAGAAGACGCCCGCCAGCGCATAGGGGATCGGGGTCTCAAGAATGCCGGGCGACACCAGAAGATAGAAGAGAAGGATGATCGGGAAGGCCAGCACCAGGTTGGCCAGAAACGAAAGCGCCGCATCGACGCGGCGGCCGAAGTACCCCGCCGGCAGACCGAGCGCGATGCCGACGGAAAGCGCCAGCAAGGTCGCCAGAGGCGCAATGATCAGGACGATGCGCGCTCCGGCAATCACCCGGCTGAACACGTCGCGCGCGACCTTGTCGCCGCCGAAAAGGTAGGGCAGTCCCGAGTGCGGATCGATGGCGCCCGGCAAGGCGTCCCTCATTTCGGCGATCTGGCCGAGCGGATCGAAGAGGATGATCGCCCTGCCGAAAACCGCGGCGAACAGCCAGAAGCCGACCAGAAAGAGGCCGACGAATCCCGCGCCGCTCCGGACGACCTGTCCGTAAAGGCCGAGCCTTCGGCGAAAGAATAGGCTCACGCTCAGCACGATCGCGAGGCTCGCCCAGACCGGCCAGAGCTGGACGATGCTCCGGAAGACAATCTGGCCGGGGCTCAGGAACTGCACGAGCGCTCTCTAGTGCACGCGGATGCGCGGATTGAGCCAGGCGTAGCCGACGTCGGAGATGAGCTGGGTCAGCAGCACCAGCGCGACCGAGACGATCGAGCAAGCGAGCAGGAGGTCGATGTCGTTGTTGCCCGCGGCGTCGACGAGCGCCTGCCCGAAGCCCTGATAGCGGAACATCACCTCCACGATGACGACACCGGTCAGGAGCCACGGGAAGAGGAGCATGATCACGGTGAACGGCGCGATCAGGGCGTTGCGCAGCGCGTGTTTCAGCACGATCGCAGGGAAGCTCAGGCCTTTCAGCCGCGCAGTGCGGATATATTGTGCGTTCATCACCTCGATCATCGACGCACGGGTCATGCGCGCCACGTAGCCCATGCCGTAGATCGCGACTGTCGCGACCGGCAGGGCGAAATTATAGAAGCTGAGATGCCCCTCAGTCGCCGACGCGGCCGAGCCGTTGAGCCAGCCGAGCCAGGTGGCGAAGATGATGCTGAGCACGACGCCGGAGACATATTCCGGCGTCGACGTCGTCGCGATCGAGACGACCGACAGCGCCCGATCGGTCCGCGATCCCTCGCGCATGCCCGACGCGACGCCGACGAGGAGCGCGACGGGAATCATGACCGCCATGACCCAGAACATGAGGATCCCGGTCGCCTCCAGAGCCGGGCCGAGCTTCTCGACGACCTTGACCTTGAACTTGGTCGAGCAGCCCAGATTGCCCTCGAGCACCCCGGAGAGCTGGCGCGTCGTCGGCTCATCGCACCAGGAAAAGCGCGGGACCGCCTTGCCCGTCGCCGGATCGACGCCGGGCTCTCTCGGCCAAACGCCGAGCCAGATCGCATAGCGCACGAAGAATGGCCGCCTGTAGCCGTTCGTCGTCAGCCAGCTCTCGAGCTCCGCGTCAGTCGCATGCATCTCGGTCTGGCTGATCGCGAGCTTGCGCAGGTTGGGCTGGAGATTGACCAGATAAAAGACGGCGAGCGTCAGGCAGAGCATCGTCAGCAGCATGACGCCGAGCCTGCGGGCCAGGAACGACCCCATCGTCTCCTCCCTCCGCGTCGGCCCGTGCAGCCGGAGGCCTCGCTCGCGCAGACTTCCGCCGGCCGCAAGCCGCGAGGCCTATCAGGCGTTGAGCCACACGCGCTCGAGATGCGTCTCGTAAAGCGGATGCATCCCGTAGTTCATCACCTGCGGCGTGCGGTGATTGTAGAGGGTGAGCCAATAGGGCTGGATGATGATCCCCGAGTCCTGCAGGATCTGCTCGAGATCCTTCATGATGAGCTTGCGGTCCTTGGGATCGGGCGTCGCCAGCGCCTTCTCGAGTTTCGCGTCGAACACGGGGTTGGAATAGCCGGTCTCGTTCCAGGCCTCGCCCGTGCGATAGGCGAGCGCGAGCACCTGGACGCCGAGCGGACGCATGTTCCAGTCGGTCATCGAGAAGGGATACTTCGTCCAGTCGTTCCAGAAGGTCGAGCCCGGCAGGACTGTGCGCTTCACCTTGAAGCCGGCCTCGCGCAGTTGCGCGGCAATCGAATCGCCGGTGTTCTTGTAGTATTCCTCGTCGCTGGTGATGAGCTCGTGCTCGTGATCCATCTGGCCGGCGGCGGCCATCAGCTTTTTCGCGCCCTCGAGATCGCGCGACTTCTTCGGCAACGGGTAGTATTCCGGGTGGATCGGCGAGACGTGGTGGTTCTCGCCGACCGTGCCGAGTCCGTCGATGCCGAGCGCGAGGATCGTCGCATTGTCGACCGCCATCTGCAGCGCGTTGCGCACCTTCTGGTCGTCATAGGGCTTCTGCTTGACATTGGAGCGAGCGACGATCGTCGCCGACGTCTTCACGTCGGAGCGAACGAGTCCGGACTTGTCCATGATCGCGACATAGGCGGCGTCGGTCTTCATCGTGCAGTCGAGCTCCTTCGATTCGAAGGCGCTGACGGTCGCCGAAATGTCGGGGCCGTAATCGATGAACTCGACGCCGTCGAGATAGGGTTCGCCGCCCCACCACTTGCCGTCCGTTCGGCGCTTGAAGGCGGCTTTCTTGCCGACCTCGAAGGAGACGAGTTCGAACGCGGCGGTGCCGATCGGATGCTTGATCAGATCCTTGCCGTCCTTGTCGAAATCGCGGTGGACGATGAGGCCCGGATAGTCCGACATGCCCGGAATGATGGTGATGTCCGGCTTCTTCAGCGCCAGCTTGACAGTATAGTCGTCGACCTTGGTGATCGCGCCGTCGCGAGCCTTCTTGGTCGCGGGATCGATCAGCGCCGCCATGCGCGTCGCCATGGAATTGCCTTCGGCGCCCTGATCGCACCAGCGGTTCAGATTGTAGACGACGTCGTCGGCGTTGAACGTGTCGCCGTTGTTCCAGGTCACGCCCTTGCGGACATGCAAGATATATTCGGTCGCGTCTGGATTGACGTCCCATTTCTCCAGCAACGCGGGCTCGAAGGTGAACTCACGCGTATAGGTCACGAGGGAATCGAGGAACTGCCGGGCGACATTGCCCATTTCCGGCCAATCATAGGTTCGCGGGTCCTTCTGGTCCTTGACGAACATGCCGAGGCGCACGACGCCGCCTTTCTTCGGCTCCTCCGCGAAAGCGAGCGTCGGTACGGCCAGGCCGAGCATTCCATAGGCGGCGGCGGTCGAGGCCCCGAAAACGGTCGCCAGCGCCAGAAACTCGCGGCGGTCGATTGCGCCCTCTTTCGCCTGTTCGGCCCAGGCCTTCAGCGATTTTCGCGAAAAGCGGTTCTTGAGCGTTTCCCTGATCATGACGTTCTCCCTTTCGTATTATTCGACGTGTGAGGCGCTTTCATCCATGGCGGTATGCTCGCGCGCCGCTGTTGAATGGCATCGATGCGGTGATGAACTCTCGCGCGCACGCCCAAAATCTCGGCGCCGATCCCTGCTCTCGCGCAGGGAGACTGGCATTTGTGACCGCATTTCAGACACGCCACGCATAAGTGAACCAACGCTAACGCGATTGCAAAAACCGTGCAACGGCCCGCTCCGCCGATCTTACGCCTCCTCCATCGCGGCCCGCCGCGCGAAGGCGAGCCGCATCGCCTTCGCCAGCGCGACGCCAAGCGTCACCCGCCGCCGCGCGAGATAATTCTGGAAATCGTATATCGTCACGGCCGGACAGATCTCGAACTCGAAGAACGAAGGGCGCCCGGCCGGCGTCGATGCGGAAATCGATCGAAAAACAGTCGCTGAGGCCAAGGAGGCGCTGAAGCCGCACGGAGGCGTCGAGGATGCGCCGGACCGCCTCGCGCGAGGGCTCGTCGGTTTCCCCCCGCAAATCGACCATGCGCGGCACGAAGGCCGCCCGCCGGTCACGCCCAAACCCGCCGCGCGCACCCATGGCGTCCCTTGCGCCCGAGAGCGTCTCATTGTCTTTCATGGTGAGAAAGGCGCCTCGGGTCTCGCTCGCCGGATCCTTGACGATGCGCTCAACGCCGAGCTGGTCCGCAAAATCGTCCCCGAGATCGATGAAGCTGACGCGCACGTCGTCGCCTTCGACGAACGGCTGGATCAGCGCCCGATCCCGATAGCGGCTCCAGATGCGTTTCGCCCGGTCGACCGCCTCGCCATGGGTCTGGCACAGGCTGTCAGCGAAAATGCCGATCTTCGCCCCGAGCGTATTGGGCTTGACGAACAGCGGCGCCGCTGCGGCCGGCCAATCGCCGAGTGCGGCGATTTCCTCGCCTCCGTCCATGAGTCGCGTCGGCGGGACCGCGAGACCGGCGGCGGAGGCGAGCGCAAGACTGGCGAACTTGTCCTGGCAGAGGTGGGCCGCCCGCGCCGGACTGCCGAAACGGGCGAAGCCTTCGAGCCGGGCCAGCGCCGGGACTGCGGAGCCGCGATAGAACCGCACCCCGTCGGTCAGCGCCCAGACCATCGTCTCGTCGCGTCGTGTCGCGAGTTCGCTCAGGCACGAGGGACAGTTCGCCGAGCGGAACGAACCGGGCCTCGATCGCCCTCAGCGCCGAGCGCTTCGGCGATCTCGCCGGCGAACTGCGGCAGATCGGTCGACTGGGCGAGATAGACCG
The DNA here is from genome assembly GCA_963820795.1 of uncultured Alphaproteobacteria bacterium. Lineage (GTDB taxonomy): Bacteria > Pseudomonadota > Alphaproteobacteria > Rhizobiales > Beijerinckiaceae > Roseiarcus. The sequence continues at coordinate 43,487 of CAWGBJ010000003.1, read as the reverse complement.
CGATCTCGCCGGCGATCTCGGGCGCATAGCCGAAGGTTTCGAGGCGGGCCTCAGCCTCGGCCTCGGTCTCGAAGGCGATGACGACAGTCGACAGCGCCGCTAGTGCCATTGGTCCGGCAATTCCGCCTTTCGGCGCCTGACGAAGTCGGCGAGCTCCTCGCCAACCGCCGGATCGAGCTTCGGCTCTTCGTACTCGGCGATCAGACGCTTGCATCGCTGCCCGGCGCGATCCCGCGCGTCCTTCATCCCCTCGTCGCGCCACTGCTCGAAGGAGTTGTTGTCGGCCACTGCGCTTTCCCAGAATGCGGTCTCGTAGTGGCTGAGCGTATGCGCTGCGCCAAAGAAATGCTTGCCCGGCCCGACCTCCCGGAAAGCGTCGAGCGCCAGCGTATCGTCGTCGACCGGAAGGCCCCGCATCCAGACATGCAGCGCGGCGCAGAAATCGGCGTCCATCACGAACTTTTCGTAGCCCATCGTCAGGCCGCCCTCGAGCCAGCCGGCGGCATGCAGGATGAAATTGGCGCCGCATTGCACGGCCGCGAGCATCGACATCGTGCTTTCCTGCATCGCCTGCCCGTCGGGAATCTTCGACGAGGTGAACGCGCCCGGAACAGCGCAACGGCAGGCCGAGCCGCCGCGCCAGCTGCCCGACGACCAGCGAGCCCAGCGCCGGCTCCGGCGTGCCGAAGGTCGGCGAGCCGGAGCGCAGCGCGGTCGAGGAGAGGAAATTGCCGAAGACGACCGGCGCGCCCGGCCGCTCGAGCTGCGTGAGCGCGCAGCCCGCCATCGTCTCGGCGAGCGCCTGGGCGATCGCGCCGGCGCTCGTCACCGGCCCCATCGCGCCGCCGAGGATGAACGGCACGACGACCGCGCATTGATTGGCGCGCGCGTAGGCGCGGAGCGCCTTCGTCATCGTGCCGTCGAAGACGAGCGGCGAATTGGCGTTGATGTTGCCCATGATGACGCAATTCTGATCGACAAAATCGCGCCCAAAGACGATCCGCGCCATTGCGATCGAATCTTCGGCGCGCTCCTCGGCCGTCACCGAGCCCATGAACGGCTTGTCGGAGAGCCGGAGATGCGCCGCGACCATGTCGAGATGCCGCTTGCTGACCGGAACGTCGACCGGCTCGCAGACGGTGCCGCCGGAATGGTGCAGCCAGGGGATGGCATAGGCAAGCTTCACGAAATTCTCGAAGTCGGCGAGCGTGCCGTAGCGCCGGCCGCCCTCGATGTCCTGCACGAACGGCGAGCCGTAGGCCGGCGCAAACGTCACATCGTTCCCGCCGAGGTTAAGCGATCGCTCCGGATTGCGCGCGTGCTGCACGAAAGCGCGCGGGGCGGATTCGAGAATCGACCGCAGGAGTCCGGCCGGAAAGCGGACGCGCTCGCCGTCGACGTCCGCGCCGGCGTAGCGCCACAGCCGCAACGCCTCGTCGTCGCCGCGGAAGTCCATGCCGACATCCTGCAGGATGGCGTCCGCCGCCGCCTCGATGCGGACGAGGTGTTCCTCGCCGAGAAGCTCGACGGTCGGGATCTGGCGCCTGACGCCGGCGATGATCGGTTGCGTTCGCTGAGCCGCGCGCTGGCGCCTGGCTCTTCCCCCGCGCTGGCGCTGAGCCGTCGAGGTCTCGCTCGCCATCGTTCCCCTCCCGACGGGTGGCCAGCCTCAGCGCCGCCGATCTACCTGCGCAACACTAGGGTTCAAGCGGCCGGGAGATGAAACCGATTATTTAGGTCCGCGCGCCTGAATTCCGTTCGGCTCGCCTCCTGTGGTATCTGCCTGCCGCAGTTCGCGGCGATGCTTCGAAGGAGAATGCGCGTGAAGGTCGACGGGCGCGCCTATCGCACGATTTGGCTGAATGACGACGGCTCGGGCGTCGACGTCGTCGACCAGCGCTGGCTGCCGCATGCGTTTCGCGTCTCGACGCTCCGCAGCGTCGCCGACGCCGCGACCGCGATCCGCGATATGTGGGTTCGCGGCGCCCCGCTGATAGGCGTCACGGCCGCCTATGGAATCGCGCTCGCGATGCGCGAGGAGCCCAGCGACGCGGCGCTGGACGCCGCCTGGGAGCGCTTGCACGCCACGCGGCCGACGGCGATCAACCTGCGCTGGGCCCTGGACGCCGTGCGCGGCCGTCTTCGCCGGCTCGAGCCGGCGAAGCGGGCCGCCGCCGCCTACGCCCAGGCCGCGGAGATCGCCGACGAGGACGTGGCGATCAACCGCGCGATCGGACGCAGTGGCCTCGACATCATCCGCAGCCTGGCGACGAAGAAAAAGCCCGGCGAGCCTGTCAATATTCTCACCCACTGCAACGCCGGCTGGCTGGCGACAGTCGATTATGGCACCGCGACCGCGCCGATCTATCTCGCGATGGAGGAGGGTTTGCCGGTCCACGTCTATGTCGACGAGACGCGACCCCGCAACCAGGGCGCTTCGCTCACCGCCTGGGAGTTCGTCAATCACGGGACGCCGCATACTGTCGTCGTCGACAACGCCGGCGGCCATTTGATGCAGCACGGTCTTGTCGATATGGTCGTCGTCGGGACGGACCGCACCGCCGCCAACGGCGACGTCTGCAACAAGATCGGCACGTATCTGAAGGCGCTCGCGGCGCGCGACAATGGCGTCCCTTTCTATGTCGCCCTGCCCTCACCGACGATCGACTGGACGGTCAGCGACGGCGTGAAGGAGATTCCGATCGAGGAGCGCAGCACCGACGAAGTGGACTTTGTCCAGGGCCTCGCCGACAATGGCGCAGTGACGCGCGTTCGCATTTCCCCCGTGGGCAGCCGTGCTGCCAACCCGGCCTTCGACGTCACCCCTGCGCGGCTGGTGACCGGCCTCATCACCGAACGCGGCGTCGCCGAGGCGTCGCCGAAGGGGTTGAAGGCGCTCTTTCCGGAGCGGGCCTGAACCGCCGGGTCGAAAGCGCCAGGCCATCAAACCAGGTTGGGAGGGTCCGCAATTCAGGCTGGGAGGACCGGGTTTATTGCCGATAGGACGGGTCCGTCTTGTCGAGTTCCGTCTTCAGGTAATCGAAATGGGCGAAGGCCGCGCCCTTGTAGGGGCGCCAGCCCTCCGCGGTCTTTTCCGCGATCTCGTCCGATAGGACATTCAGCGGCTTGCCCGTCGAATAGGCGAGGATCAGCGTCCTGGCGGCCCTTTCGAAGAAATAGAGATCCTCGAACGCCTCGGCGACGGTGTCGCCGGTGGCGGTGACGCCGTGATTACCCATCAGCAAGGTCTGGTGATTGCCGAGCGCCTTCGCCAACCGCTCGCCTTCTTCCGCCTCGTCGGCAATGCCGCCATAATCGAGGTCGAATCCAAGCCGGCCGAAGTAGCGCGCCGTATTGTTGTCGATCGGCTTCATCGACGGATCCTTCAGCGTGGAAAGAGCGGTGCCGTAGGGCGGATGACAATGCAGGAGAACCCGAGCCGAAGGGCGCCGTCGATGGATCGTGCCGTGGATGGTCCAGGCCGACGGGTCGGGGGCGTCGGGACGGTTCATCACGTCCTCGTCGTCGGCATCGAGCAGCATGAGGTCGCTGGCGCGGATCGAGGCGAAATGCCGCCATCTCGGGTTCATCAGGAAGCGCTTGCCGTCCGCCGACACCGCGGCGCTGAAATGGTTGCCGACCAATTCATGCCAGTCGAACTGGACGGCGAGCCGGAAGGCCGCCGCCAGGTCGATCCGCAATTGCCGCACTTCGTCGTCGGCCAGATCCCGATGGGATGAAGCATTGGTCTCGGTCATTTGAACCTCCCCTCCGTCGTCAAAGCGCGATAGGCGCTGCGCATCTCGCCGCGATCGGCGTAGCAGCCTCGCAGGTAGCGCTCGCCGCTTGTTGCCGAATAGGCGGAGCGGCCGTGAACAATGCGGTGATTGTCGAAGACGATGCATTCCCCGGCGTTCAGCCGGAAACGCATGAGGTACCTGTCGGATTGCAGCATCCGGCCGAAGCGGCAAAACGCCGGGTAGTACCGGTCGAGGAAGCTTTGCGGCAGATCGAAGATGTCGGCCATGTGCTGGCTGATGGTGACGCCGCAGACTTCGCCGTGCTCGTCGAGTTCGATCACCCGCTGGCGCGAGCGCATGTCGTAGCTGTCATGCTCGCAATAATAGGGGATCGAGGTCTGTGACAGAAGCTTGAAATCCTGGGGAAATTCCTCTCTCAGATCATTGGCGACGGCAACCCCGTCGAGAAACAGGCTCTCGCCGCCCTGGACGCTGTTGACGCGGCAATGCAGGAACTGCACGCCGGGGGCCATCTCCTCGGCTGGGGTGTCTGTGTGCAATTCCAGCGCCTTGGCGGTGTAGGCGAGGTTTGTCGGATTGATGTGCGTCTTGACGTCGAAATACTCGCCGAAGAACGTGGGTCGGACATGGCCGATCAGGCGCACCATCTCCGTCAGCGCCTCGTCGCTATCCGGCATATCGGTGACAACGGCGACGCCCTCCGACCAGCAGGGCCTCGATCCACTTCACCACCTGCCTGCTGTCTTCCATCAACTCTGGCTGGGCAAAGCGGGCGATGTCGGGGTAATGGCCTGCATACCAGGCGCGGCGCGGAAGATCGGCTGGATCCGAACGGCGCCTGCCCTCGCTATATTGCGACAGCCATTCCAGGGGATAGCGTGAGATATGCCCGTCCTCCATCCAAGTGATTTCGAGCGCGCCTTCGGCAATCCTCGCTGAGGCCGGTCGCGGCTCGCGCGCAACGTGAAATATATCGAAGATACGTTCCCGGGTCTGGCTGTCGAACGACTTCGGGCAATTATCCCGCAGCCAGTAGAAATTGAAATAGGCCGATCCGCCGTCCGGAAGCGGCGCTTCCAGACCGTGTTCCCTTATCGTCACGCAGGGCGCCGAGGCGAGGCTTGTATCCATGGACCCATCCTTGGGGTTGTTTATAGCGGGTGTCGCTTCGGACGACTATGTGCGAAAACTAGCGGACTGAAGCGCGAAAAAATCATTGGAAGCATGGGTCAGGGGTTATGTTCGCCAGAATCCAGTTCTCCAACCTCATCGCCTGCTTAACATGACGCATCCGCTGACCGGGCTCAAAGTGATCGAATTCGAGGGCATTGGCCCCGGGCCGCTGGCGGGACGCATGCTGGCCGACCACGGCGCTGAGGTCGTCGCGATCGTCCGCCCGAACAAGGCGGCGCTCGGCAATCCGGACCCGGCGAACGGCGACGACCCTCTTCGTCGCGGCAAACGCGTCAAGACCCTCGACCTCAAGCAGCCCGAAGCGGTCGAGGCGGCGATGGCGTTGATCGAGGCGGCGGATGCGGTGATCGAGGGCAACCGGCCCGGGGTGATGGAGCGTCTGGGGCTGGGGCCCGCCGATTGCGCCAGGCGCAATCCCCGGCTCGTCTACGGGCGCATGACCGGCTGGGGGCAGGATGGGCCGCTGGCGCAGGCCGCCGGCCATGACCTCAACTATCTCGCGTTGTCCGGCGTCCTGTCGCTTGCCGCCCGGGCGGGCGATGCGCCGATCGCGCCGCCGACGGTCCTTGGCGACGCGGGCGGCGCGCTCGGGCTCGCCTTCGGCATCGTCTCCGCCGTATTCGCGGCCGGACGCACCGGCATGGGCGCGGTCGTCGACTGCAGCATCGTCGATGTCGTGGCCGTCCTCGGCGGCATCGCGCTCTGGGCGCGCGCCAGAGGGATGCTCGACTCCGATCGGCCTAGCGTCTTCCACGATTCGCCCTTCTACGACGCCTACCTTTGCGCTGACGGCCGCTATGTGACCGTCGGCGCGCTCGAGCCGCAATTCTATGCCCAGCTCCTTGCAAAGCTTGGACTTGCGGATGTCGACCCGAAAGCGCAATACGACATCGCTGCCTGGCCCGCGCTCAAGGCCCGCTTTCGAGAATTGTTCCAGAGCCGGCCGAGCGGGCACTGGCGCGCGCTGCTCGAGGGCGGCGACGCCTGTTTCGCCCCGGTGTTGAGCTTCGCCGAAGCGGCGGTCCATCCGCACAACGCCGCGCGGGGCGTCTATCGGCAGGACGGCGAAGGCCGGCTCGAGGCCCGCGAGGCGCCCCGCTTCTCGCCGCTCGAAGAACATGGGGACAGAGGATGACGATCCTGGCGACGCCGCCGGCGCTGGAATTTCCTTTTGCGACGCCGCCGGCGCCTGGCGAGGCGATCGAGATCCGGCCCGGCATCCTCTGGGCGCGGCTCGCTTTGCCGTTCCGCCTCGACCACGTCAACATCTATCTGATCGAGGACGGCGCCGGTCTCGCGCTGATCGACACGGGCATCGACAATGCGGCGTCGCGCGCCGCCTGGGAGGCGCTCATTGCCGGGCCGCTCACCGGCCGCAGGCTGACGCGGATCATCGCCACGCATTTCCATCCCGATCATATCGGCCTCGCCGGCTGGCTCTGTGAGCGCTTCGATCTGCAGCTGGCGATGAGCCAGACGGAATACCTGATGGCGCTGAACATCAGGCTCGATCCGCAGGGCCTCAGGTCCGAGCCTTACCGCAGCTTCTATCGCTCGCACGGCCTCGGCGAGGAGGCGACCGAGATCCTGCTCGGCAACGGGCTGCAATATCTTCGCATGGTGTCGGCGCCGCCTAGGACCTTCCGGCGCATCGTCGCCGGGGACGAGCTGACAATTGGCGGCCGCAGGTTCGAGGTCATCAGCGGCCCGGGCCATTCGCCGGAACAGGCGATGCTCTACTCGGCCGAGGAAAATTTGATCCTCTGCGGCGACCAGGTCCTGGCGAAGATCTCGCCCAATGTCAGCGTCGAGGCGGTCGACCCCGACGGCGATCCGCTCGGCCTCTATATCCGCTCGCTCGAGAGACTGAAGCGGACGCTGCCGGAGAACGCCCTGGCGCTGCCCGGCCACAATCTGCCCTTCGTCGGCTTGCATAGCCGCGCCGACGAACTGATCGCCCATCATTGGGCGCGCTGCGGGGCCATTCTCACGGCTTGCCAGATCGAGCCGCGGACGGTGGCCGAACTGGTGCCGGTCATCTTCGGCCGCATAATCGAGGACCCGCACCAGCTCGTCTTCGCTTTCGGCGAGGCGCTGGCGCACGTGAACTTCCTGATCGGCCACGGAAACGCGCGCATTGCCGAGACGACCCGCGGCCTCGCGATCGAGGCGGCCTGACCGGCGGGCGGATCGGGACCGGCCCTCGCTCGGGGCCCATGCAAGTTGCGCATGGAAGGGGGTCCGCGCCGCTCGGCTTTACCGCAGGACCTCGTCGAATGCGAAATTGTCGAAGACCTCAAATCAATTCGGTGTCGGTCAGCTTCAGCGTCCACCGATGGTTCGGGAAGGTGATCGGCTGCTTGAGTTCGTGCTAAATAGACGTGCAGCAGGTCTTGGTTGCGCGTCGCTCGTCCATGGTGCGGTGGCCGTCCTGATAGCCCTGCGTCACCGCCTCTTGCGGCGTTCGCCTGCTGACGCGCCGACCCGCAAACTCGCGCCGACCGAGACGGGGGAACGGTTGCTTCGGGCGCACGGGTCCTGGGCTCGACACCGTCGCTGAGGCGCTGTGCCGGGGATGATTGGCTATTTGGGCAGATGCGATCCGGGATGGCAATTCATCGCCTACGGCGAACTCAGCCATCGGCGCCTCCCGCCCGTCCATGGACCAACCGGGAACGCGTGCTTCGGGTCGACTGCGGCCGTCTGATATTAAACGTCGGGCGCCTCCAAGTCGCCATCGCTGAGCGGTTGTTCGCGTCCGACAGGGCGGATAAAGACGATCGAGAGTAGCAATGCCTCCAAGGCTCAGTTAGGAAAACTCGTGCCCTACATCCCCTCGCCCACGCGCTATCAGTCCATGCGCTACAACCGCTGCGGCCGCAGCGGGCTGAAACTGCCGGCGATCTCGCTCGGCTTGTGGCACAATTTCGGCTTCGACAAGTCGATCGATTCGATGCGCGCGATCTGCCGGACCGCGTTCGATCTCGGCGTCACCCATTTCGATCTTGCCAACAATTACGGCCCGCCGCCCGGTTCGGCGGAAATCAGCTTCGGCGACATTTTGCGCAGCGACTTTCGGGGGCTGCGCGACGAGGTCGTGATTTCGACCAAGGCCGGCTACGAGATGTGGTCGGGCCCTTATGGCGAATGGGGCAGCCGCAAATATCTGCTTGCCAGCCTCGACCAAAGCCTCAAGCGGCTCGGCCTCGAATATGTCGACATCTTCTATTCGCACCGCTTCGACCCCGCGACGCCGCTCGAGGAGACGATGGGCGCGCTCGACGCCGCGGTGCGTCAGGGCAAGGCGCTCTATGCCGGAATATCCTCTTACAATTCGCGCCGCACCAAGGAGGCGGCGGCGATCCTGAAACGGCTCGGCACGCCCTGCCTCATCCACCAGCCGAGCTATTCCTTGATCAACCGCTGGATCGAAGACGACCGTCTGCTCGAAACGCTCGAAAAGGAAGGCATCGGTGCGATCGCCTTCTCGCCACTGGCCCAGGGGCTGCTGACCGACAAGTATCTTGCCGGCGTCCCGGCGGGGAGCCGCGCGACGGTCGGCGATTCTTTCAGCAAGACGATGCTGACGACGGAGAATGTCGAGCATGCGCGCCATCTCGAACTCGATCGCCAGGCGGCGGGGCCAGTCGCTGGCTCAGATGGCTCTCGCGTGGGTTCTCAGGGACAAGCGGGTGACCTCGGCGCTGATCGGCGCCAGCCGCCCCGAGCAGGTCGAGGACGCCGTCAAGGCGCTCGAGCGTCCGGACTTCACCGACGAGGAACTCAAGGAGATCGATCACTACGCGGTCGAGGGCGGGGTCAATCTGTGGCGGCAGTCGGCGGAACTCGGCCAATAGGCGGTGTTCGAACACGGCCGACCTGTTCGCCCGCCACGACGGCAGGAAGAACGACCGCCACGCCAATCCTTGGCAGCGCTACAATGTTTTCAAGGTGCTAAGCCAACTTTCTTGTCACGTTTCACGTTGTCACGTTTCACGTTTTAAATCCCAAGCACCCCCTCTTTTTGAGACACAAGCCGAATATTACACAGTTATATTACGTAATATTAATACGAATAGAGAAGGATCGCATCGCAAATCAACCCCGAATAGCCCGCGGCATTCACTGGGACACGACCCTGCCTTCGCCGCCGAGCGGAGGGATGCTTGGAGTTACGTCAGTTTGTCGCTGATCCCACGCCGCGCCAAATCAAGCGGTTTATTCGAGCCCTCGGCATCGCCGCCTATGGCGCATTGTCGACCCGGTAATAAAAGGCGCCATGCGCGCCTGCCGGCGGAATCAAGCCCAGCGTGATCGGCGGCCCGCCGTGAACCGACTTGAGAAACTCGTGCGCCCTGTTGCCCTGGTTCTCGGAAGGGAAGAAACACTGTCCGCCGCCTTCCCAGGCAATGTACACGCAACCGGCTCCGGGGTTGAACTCGCCCTCCTTGGCGGCGCCATTCGCCAGGAACTCCTGCTCGCCCACCGTGTAGCTGCCCCAAATCAGCACGTACCAACCATGCGCGGTCGGCGTCCCCAGCGCGATGCTGATCGTCTTGCCCTCGATCACATCGAATGGCTTGGCCGTGGGCGGCACGCCAAGCGGATTGGCTATGACGCGGCCCGCGGCTGCGACCAGGGTCAGAGCGACAGCCGTTACGGCAATTTTGCTGCGCACCGCGCTCCCTCCCCAACGACTATCTTGGCCATCATACTCGCGCGGCGCCGACCGCGGCAAACCGCCTCACCCGATACTGAGGCCGACCGGCAGGCCGCCGCGAAACCTCAGCTTGTCGACGGGCGATAGCCCTTGAACGTCTCCCCGAGATTCATCTTGTCGATCTTGCCTGTCGCGGGACGGCCGGTAGCGACGTGAAGCGGACATAGAGATGGGGTCTTAAGGAGCAACCCGACTGCGCGACCGTCAGCGCCGCCCACAAGACGCCGTTTCCAGCGATCAGGTTTAAGTATAGAAATCCTCGATCGCGGCAGGCTTTTTGGGACGCAGCGCCTTCCCTATTCGGCCGTCGATCGCCGCCAGCCCAGCGCCGATCAGCAACATGCCGACGAGCGCCCGCACGGTGATGGTTTCCCCTAACGCCAGCACGCCCAGTAGTAATGCGCTGATCGGCAGCAGGAATGTCACCAGCAGCAGGTTCGTGGCCCCGACCGTCGCCAGAATGCGAAAGTACAGCATGTAAGCCAGCGCGGTGCTGAGAAGAGCGATGGCGGCGAGCGCCGCCCAGACATGCAGATCAGGAGCGGGGAGCGTCCAGGGCCTGTCAACAACGACCGCAATGGGCAAGAGGATGATCGTACTGGCCGTGATTTGCCCAGTCGCGACCTTGAGTGGAGGAACGCCTTTAAACCTTCGGCCATAGATCCCCGCAAATCCATATGTCAGGGCGGCCAGCAAGCACGAGACTTCGCCAATCCAGTCGCCGCGGCCGAGGCCGGACAGTGCATCGGGGCCGATCAGGACGGCCACACCGATTAGGCCAAACAGCACGCCCACGGCCTTGCCCCAGGTCAGGCGTTCTGATGTCGTAAGGAAGTGAGCCGCGATGACCGTGAACAATGGCGTCGTTGCGTTCAGGATGGACGCCAGCCCGCTTGCGATCCGGGTCTCGCCGAAAACGATCAGCGTAAAGGGTATCACGTTGTTCAGCGTGCCCATGGCGAAAAACCGACCCCAGAGCCGGCCGCTTGAGGGCATTCGATCGCCTTTGGCGAGCAAAAACAGGTTAAGAGCGATGGCCGCCAGCCCTACACGCCCGAGGACGACGGTAAAGGGCGGCAGCGCTTCAACGATCACTTTAAAAAAGAAAAACGATCCGCCCCATAAAACAGAGAGAAGAACAAGCAAAGCCCAGTCTTTTGCGCCCATCTCGGGCTGACTCTCGTCGCGCCTCGACATTTATTCTACCCATCGCCACGAGAAATTAGGCTAGCGGCCAGTGGGCGCTGGGGACAACCCGTTTCCTGCTCTCAAATTGGCACACGCGACTCAGGCGTATGATCGCGCAATGAAGGCGAGCGTTTATCGGTGTCGTCGGCGAGTGACCGCTCCTTGCACGTTGCAGTCATTCAATCGGTCGTCGATTGGCGACGCAACCAGGACGGCGTTTCCGAGCCGTTTTGCCTCTTCGGAGGATCGCGGCATAGTCATGGGGCATGTGCAATCTCTACAGTCTGACCAAGGGGCAGGCGGCCATCCGCGACTGGTTTCGCGCCAGCCGCGATCGGACCGGCAACCTGCCGCTCTTCCCAGGGATCTTCCCAGACCAGATGGCGCCGATCGTTCGCCTCGGCGCCGACGGCGAGCGCGAGCTTGTCATGGGGCGTTGGGGCATGCCCGGACCGCCGCAGTTCGGCGGCCTGCCCGTCACCAACATCCGCAACGTGCAGAGCCCGCATTGGCGGGGATGGCTCGGCAGGAATCGCCGCTGCGTCGTCCCGGCGACGTCGTTTTGCGAATACGCGGATGCCAAGCCGCGCAAGACGCCGACATGGTTCGCGCTCGGCGAGGACCGGCCGCTCTTCGCTTTTGCCGGTTTATGGACGCCGTGGCGCGGCGTGCGGGGCTTGAAGAGCGCGCCGGTCGAAGGCGAGCATGAACTCTTCGGGTTCCTGACGACCGAGGCCAACGCCGTCATTGCGCCCATTCACCCGAAGGCCATGCCGGTCATCCTGACGTCGCCGGCCGAAATCGACGTCTGGCTCGAGGCGGACACCGCGGACGCGCTGGCGCTCCAGCGGCCGGCGCCGGACGCCGCGCTGCGCGTCGTCGCCAAGGGCGAGAAGGAGGATGGGCCGACCGTTTGATGGTTGCGGCCAACGACACTTTCCGACTCGTCGGAGGCCTCTGACATCGGCTTTCGGAATGCCGCGGGCGCTGTCGAGAAAGGCCGATAAGTCAGTTCGCTCGATCGGGAACCTGGACGAGATCCAAGGCGTCTATCGCTGCGCTCCTTTCTGCCTCCATCCGCCGCAGCGAAAGCATCAGTTGCTCAGTGCTGGCCCTGCTGCTGCCCATCAGCACCACCCCGCCGATGGCAAGCGCGATCCCGAGGATCATCCGGACCGGAGTAAAGTCGACGAGACCGAGCACGAAGCAAACAAGGATTGCCGGTCCGATGAGCGCAGACGCTCGTCCAGCCAGCATGAGCCTGCGGCTGCGCTCGATCGCTTCCCGGAGTTCCTCGATGCGGATCTCGAGTTGCTCGATCTGTTCCACCTTCGCGGAGCCAGATTGGGACAATGAATATTCCGATGGCGTCATGAGCGTTATAGGTAGGCGTCCCGGCCGGATCGGCCAGATCCCCTAACCCGATGCGCCTCTGTCTGTGGAGCGAAAGCTCCCGCTTTCGCGAGCCTGTTCTCATGCCGATTTTTTTGCAATGCTCCCAACCAAAGCGAATCAGAGAAGAGCCGAGAGCATGCATCTGTCGGACCAAGGACTGATTGTCATTTTGGTCGTCGGGCTCGTTGCCGGATGGCTGGCGGGCAAGGTAGTGCACGGCAATGGATTCGGTCTCATCGGCGACGCGGCGATCGGGATAGTCGGCGCACTCGTCGGAGAGTGGTTCCTGCATCGCTTGGGAATTCACTTGAGCTCCGGCCTGACCGGCCTCATTCTCAACGCCACGATCGGAGCGATCGTGTTCCTCCTCGCTTTGCGGCTCGTCGGCGCCAGCGGATGGGGCGCTCGCTAGCAACTCCTAAAGAATGCAGCGGCTATTCGGGAAGGGGCCGCATACCTGCCGCGAGCTTAGCGCGGGTTCCGATCAGGTTTACCCATCCGGATCCGTCATCGCCGGGCTTGACCCACGGCTGTCCGGCACGATCTATGCTTGTCACGCCGCCCGCTCCAAGACGAGGCGAGCGCGCTGGGCCCGGCGGGTGTGCGCTTGGCGGGTCGCGTAGGCGTCGAAGTTCAAATTGGCTTGACGCGGTTCAAGCTCGGGAGGGGGTCTTCGCATCAGCTCGCCAATGGGGCGACGCTCCATGAGGTTGGCCCTGATCAAGCGGGCGAAGACGAGCGGGCTTTTGACGCCGCCGTTGGCTTCGTGAGCCAGGCGCAGCAACACGAAGGCGATGAGCGCGACGACGATCTGGGTGCGCACCGCGTTCTCGGAGGTTCCGAGGAAGTGGCCGATCCTGAGGGTCTGTTTGACCCACCTGAAGAACAGCTCGATCGCCCAGCGGCGCTTGTAAAGGTCGACGATCTCCTGCGCACTCGCCGTCAGGTCGTTGGTGAAGATGCGCAAGACCTTGCCGGTCTCGATCCTCACCCGCACCTCGCGCACGAGACCGGGCATCGGATTCTTGCGCGAGGCGGCAAGCCGCTTGGGCAGATGTCCGAGGCGGTCGCTCAGCACCGCCGAGCCGGCTTCGACCGGCCGCTCTTCGACGATGGTGAAAGGCGTGTTGGCTTTCAGCCGCGTCACGATGCGACAGGCCGCCTCATGCAGGCTCGCCCACCAAGCGTAATCATAGTAGCCGAGGTCGAACACATAGGTCGCTCCCGGCTCGATCGGCATTTGCTTGGCGGCAACGATGTCGTTGACGTTGGCCGCCGTCACCATGAGGTAAAGCGGCTGGTCGGCGTCGGGGTCGTAGACGACATGCGCCTTGGCCCCGCAAACGCCGGCCGAAAACGTCGCCCACTCGCCGCTCAGCGCCGAAAGCCGCACGCTGGTGGAGTCGATCAGGCGCACGCAATCGCCGATCTTGCGGCGATAACTGCGCTGCAACTGCGCCATCAACGCCGCAAGCAGGCCGGCGAACGTTTCGCAAGGGCGCGTCGCGTTGGCTGTCGCGAGCGCCGACTTCGAGACTGGAGCGCCGCCGAGATGATAAAGCTTGGCGGCTTGGCTCCTCAGGCTCGTCTCGATGTCGCGCAAACTGCGCGAGCCGCTGAGCTGGGCGTAGAGCATCGCGACGAGGTGCGCCCGCGCCTGCAGATTGCGCGGGTCGCGATCGGCCTCATGCTCCTCAACAAGCCGGTCCAATGTCGCCCACGGAATGTGCTCTAGCACGCCATGAAATACGCTATTCTGATGCCGCACGGCGTTGATCCCTTTCCGAGTCCAGTTGATTCGCAACCTTCTGAACCCGAGTAGAATCAATGCCGTGCGCCAATTCAAGCACATTCCGTGCCGGACAGCCGTGGGCTCGACCCGGCGATCCATGGACCCGCGGGTCAAGCCCGCGGGTGAGTGCGTCCGTGATGTTGTCTTGTCAGGGAGGTGAAAGTCCGACCGATGTGAAGTCGTGACACATGTAGCCGAAGGCAACTGCGTCGTCGCGAGACGGGGTGGGGAGCAGCCGGAGGCGAACGAACAGCCCGCAGGATGACGAACCCGTTTCGGCGGCGTGGCGCGGCGAGCCTGCTCATCCATGGCGAAGCCTGGGTCGTAAGACCCGCCGGGCGCGTTGAGGCGACTGCGAAAACGACGCTTGGGCCCACCACGTGGTTGGGGGCGGGATGTTCGGACGGCAAGACAAAGGAAGCGGAGAGACCTGCGCGGCGTGTGCGAGCCGGGCAGGAGTCAGAGCCCGCATACTACCGCTGCGGTTTGCGCCCGGAAGGGACGGATCGCGAGAGGACGGGGCCACATAACCCCGTGCGAGGGAAGGTGGGCAGGAAGGGGGATGCGCGATGAACGGGTCGAGGCAACGAAACGCCGGGAGTGCCGAGGAGGCTACACAAGGCGGAGCGGCTCAACGTGACTTTGCGTGGGTCGAAGCCTCGGTCTGGACGGAACGCATGCTGTCGGCGCTGGGCAACGGCGTCAAAGGCGGCAAATGGTTCAGTTTGATGGATAAGGTGTTCGCGCCCAAGACGCTGGCGGCGGCCTGGATGAAAGTCCGGGCCAACAAAGGCGCGGCGGGCGTGGATGGGCAAAGCATCGAGCGGTTCGCGGCGAAGGCCGAAGACTATCTGGCCGAGCTGTCGGCGGCGCTGCGGGAGGGATCCTACCGCCCGCAAGCCGTCAAACGGGTCGACATCCCCAAGGGCGATGGAAGAACGAGGCCGCTGGGCATTCCAACGGTCAAGGATCGCATCGTCCAGCAGGCCGTCCGGCTCGTGATCGAACCGATTTTCGAAACGCGTTTCCGCGACGGGAGCTACGGCTTCCGACCGGGGCGCGGATGCCATGACGCGCTGCGGGAAGTCGATCGGCTGATCAAGGACGGCTACGCCCACGTCGTAGACGCGGACTTGGCCTCCTATTTCAATTCGATCCCGCATGATCGGCTGGTGGCGCGGGTCGAGGAGAAGGTCAGCGATGGCCGGGTTCTCGATCTGATCCGCGGCTGGCTGAAGGCCGACATCCTGAAGGGGCTGGAGAGGTGGACGCCGACGCGGGGCTCGCCGCAAGGCGCGGTGATCAGCCCGTTGCTGGCCAACATCTTCCTCGACCCGCTGGATGCGGCGATGGCCGAACGCGGGCGCCGCATGGTGCGGTATGCGGACGACTTCGTCATCCTGTGCCGGACGCGCGAGGAGGCGGACGCCGCCCTCGCGGAGGTGCGCGCCTGGGTGAGCGAAAACGGCCTCGCGCTGCACCCCGAAAAGACGCATGTCGGCGACTGCCGGCAGCCGGGGCAAGGGTACGAGTTCCTCGGCTACCGTTTCGAAGCCGGCCGGCGTCGCGTGCGCCAGAAGAGCCTGAACAAGTTCAAGGACAGCATAAGAGAGAAGACGCGGCGCACACGCGGCGACAGCCTCGCCTGCGCCGTAGCTGACCTCAACCCGCTGCTGCGCGGCTGGTTCGGCTACTTCAAACATGCCCATCACACCACCTTCGACAAGCTCGACGGGTTTGTCAGGAGGCGGCTGCGCGCCGTCCTGCGCAAGCAGGAAAAGCGCCCCGGTCGGGGCATCTGCCGCGCCGACCATCAACGCTGGCCAAATGCCTTCTTCGCGGAAGCCGGGCTGTTCGCGCTTCACACGGCCTGGTTATCCGCGAGACAGTCTCGATGAAGAAACCACCGACTGGAGAGCCGTATGCGGGAAAACCGCCCGTACGGTTCGGAGGGAGGGGTCGGCGAAAGCCGATCCCTACCCCTATCGGAAAACGATTCTGCCCGATCGAAACCAGCTCTAGCGCGGCAGGCAATTCAGCCTTGCGGAATTGTTGCGGGCCCGCGCTTCGACGCCCGCGGCGAGAAGGCGCTGAAATTGCCTCGGATGGGCGGGATCGCGTTTGGCCGGATTCGGCAACGAGGTCGCAAGCAGCGCCGCCTCGCGCGCGTCGAGCCCGCTGGCGCTCTTGTGGAAATAGCGTCGCGCCGCTGCCTCGACGCCGAAGAGCCCGTCGCCCCATTCGGCGACGTTGAGATAGACCTCCATGGTCCGCGCCTTCGACCAGACCTTTCCGAGGACAAGCGCCATGCCGATCTCGATGCCCTTGCGGATGGCCGAACGGCCCGGCCACAGAAAGAGGTTCTTGGCGGTCTGCATGGTTATTGTCGAGGCGCCGCGCGAGGGGCCCCGTTTTCCGGCGCGGCTGATGACCTCATGCAGGGCGCCCCAGTCGACGCCGTCGTTCTGACAGAATTCAGCGTCTTCCGACGCGATCACCGAGGCGACCGCCGCCGGCGCGATGTCCTGCAGTCGTACATAGATGCGCTGGTAGGACTTGCCTTCGATCCTCCGGCCGAGCATGAGCGTCGAGACCGGCGGCACGATCGTGTAGAGGGCGACAAGCCCAGCAAAAATGCACAACAGCACCAGCGCCGCGAGGCCGATGCGGCGCGTCAGGATGCCGAGCAGAGAGGGCCGTCGGACCACGCAACAGCCTTGGCGCAAGTCGTTTCATAGGACAAGCGATCGAGGCTTGCAGCCAAGGGGCGCCCGATCACAATCGGGAAAGCGGATGCCCGAGGCTGAAGTTGGGGGACAAGACAGCTTTCCATGGAAGGCGCCGAGCTAGAATAGGCTGGCGAAGTCGTTTAATGATGATCTGCGGCGGCCGAGACTGGGCAGCATTGAAAGAGCGGCCGCCTGTTCACGCGGGCCCGATAGATTTGCGGAGGAAACAGTGCTTTTCGAAGGTGGCTTCACGTTCCGGAATTTTCTCGCCGACGCCTTTGCCATTTTCATTTTTGTCTTATGGTTCTGGCTCTTCGTCAGCGTCGTCAGCGATCTCTTTCGACGCCATGACATCTCCGGCTGGGCGAAAGTTTTCTGGGTGATCGCGCTCATCCTGACATCCTATATCGGAATCTTCGTTTACATCCTCACGCAAGGCCGTGGCATGGCTGAACGCAATCAAGCGCGAGCGCAGCAAGCCCGCGACGAACTGCGCCAAGTCGTCGGCTTCAGCGCCGCCGACGAGATCGAGAAGCTGGATCGACTGAAGACGGCGGGGTCGATTTCGGAACAGGAGTACGCCCGCCTGAGGGCTCGGCTGATAGGCTGAATCAACAGGTTTCCGCCAGCGCTGGCTTTCCGGCTTCGTCGCACGGTTGCTGAAGGGAGGAAAGGATGTCGCGGTAGCGCCATCTTTGCTATCCCATGACGCGCAATAACGCGAACAGAGCCGACAGGAGG
This sequence comes from uncultured Alphaproteobacteria bacterium, assembly GCA_963820795.1. Classification (GTDB taxonomy): domain Bacteria; phylum Pseudomonadota; class Alphaproteobacteria; order Rhizobiales; family Beijerinckiaceae; genus Roseiarcus. The sequence goes on along the minus strand of CAWGBJ010000003.1, from coordinate 25,967 downwards.
ATCACGATCGCCGCCGTGGCAAAGACCAGTCGGTCGGCAAACAGGCGGCGCATCGGCGAGCTCCCTAAACGAAACTGTAGCGCTCGGAATGGTACTTCGACATCGGCACCCCCAATTTTTCAAGCGCCCCTTCAATCGAATCCATCATCACGGCCGGCCCGCAAATGAAATACTCGTGCGTCGCGTAGGGCGGCGGCAGATGCCGCTTTAGCACTTCGGCGGTGATGAAGCCCCGCTCCCCCGTCCAGTCGGCGGGAGCAACCGCGAGGACATGAATGACTTTCAGGTCGAGGCGCGCTTCGAGCGCCTCCAATTCCTCGCGAAAGGTGATCGAATCCCAGTCCTTGCTGCCGTAGATGAGGATGACCGGCCGCTTGTCGCTTGCGTCGGCGAGCGTGCGGATGATGCTCATCATCGGCGTGACGCCGACCCCGCCGGCCAACAGCACATGCATGTCTGCTGGATTGCCGATGGTGAAGGCGCCATACGGGCCGTCGAGATACACGCGCTGGCCGACCGGAACCTTGTCAATCACCTGGGTGAAGTCGCCGAGCTTGCGGATCGACATCTCGACACGGCCGTCCGTCGCCATTGCGCTGGACGAGAACGAGAACGGATGCGCCGTGATCTTGAACGGGCTTCCCCACACCGTCAGCCAACCGAACTGGCCGGGGCTGAAGTGGAAACCCGGGTGACCCTCCGGGCGCATCACCAGGGTCGTCGTGTCGCCGCGCTCCTGGCGCACCTCTGTTATGCGGTAAGGGCGGCGGAGCATGAACAGCGGCTTGACCAGCCGAACGTAGAATACCAATGCGAACCAGAAAATCGTCAGGCCGATCCACAGAGTGCGCTTCCAAGGGTCCGCCAGGTAGAAACTCCAGCCCACCATATGCAGAAGCCCGCCCGTCACGGCGATGATCGCGAGCGCGATATGGGTGAGGTGCCACGTCTCGTAGGAGATATTCAGCTTCACCCGCCACAGTGCAGTCACCACCAACGCGAGCAGCGCGAATACCGACAGAAAAGCGAAAACTGCGCCCCATGGCAGCTCGCCGTCCTGGGGGAACGCAAACAATTCAGGATGGACGACGAACATGATCGAGGGGTGCACGAGCACGAGCGCGACCGCGAACAGCGAGATATTTCGATGAAAATGATAGATTACGTCTTCACCCCACGGTTCGGTGACGTACTTGAAGCGGGCGGTGAGTCCAAACTGCAGGCCCATGATCGCCAGGCCGGAATAGCCGAGCGCGGCTGAGAACTCCGTCCAGAAACCGCGCGCCGGCGGCAACGAGCCGGCCAGAAGGGCGAACAGAGGCAGAAGAACGAAAAGCAGATAGACGACGATCCAAACAATGCTGCGCACGTTATAGGTCATCGCCTGTTCCCCCTATCCCGCGGCGCGAAAGAGAGCGCGCGCCCCGTGTTTTCCCTCGATCGTCGCCGGATCGTCGCGTTCGGCTAAATGCACGTCGTCAGCAGCAGCGCCGGACCAAGGGTGAAAACGATGGCGACGAAGGCGCCCACCAGCGTCCACAGGATAACCCAGTGCAGGAAGGAGCCGGTCGGGCCGAGCGCCGGGTCCGGCGCGGTTCTCGCGTAATTGCGCCACAGCCACCCGATCGCGGCCAGAGGGACGAGGACGGCCAAGCCGAGGCTCAAGCGAAGCGCAGCCGTCGACCAGGCGAAGGCGCAGCCGACCGAGTGCAAGAGGTAAACGATAACGAGCGCGCCGCCCCATAGGCAGAAGCCGAGCGCCAGCAGCCACAGCTGACTGGCAGGAACGGGACGGGCCCCCACCGGACTGCCGTTCCGCGCTTCGCGCTCCGGGCCGCCTTCTGCGGGGTCGGGAACCATTACGGTCGCATCCCCAGCATGCCGACCAGCGCGGGCAACGCTAACACGAGGCCGATCGCGAGCGCGCCAGTGACCGCCGTGTAGTCAATCCAGATTCGGGTCAGGCGGAGATCGATGAGGCGCCTCGGCGACACGAAGCCGCCGGCAAGTCGCATAAGATTGCTGAGAAGGAAAAGCAGACCGATCCCGGCATGCAGTGCGACGTAAGCGAGAAGCGCGGCAGTCGTCGCGCCGAGCGCGTGCTCGCGCGGATGCGGAATGACATTTGCGATCAGAACGACAAGTGCGGCTATCGCGGCGAACAGCGCGATGGCGGCGAGTCCGATCCAAGCCCGCGCGTCGCCGCGATGGTCGGCGAGGGAGCGTAAGGACCCGCGCCCGCCGACGGCCGCGATGACAAGCGCCGCGACGGATGCGAGCGCCAGGGGGAAGTTGGTCTCAGGCTGCACTGCCGGGGGCCAGTTCGGCGCCGAGATCCAGAGATAGAGAACCCCGAACACGAGCGAGGTGAGCAACGCAGCATCGGCGGCCAGAGCGAAGATCATCGCCCACCACGGCGGAGCGCCCGCCGCCTCAGTGTGGGGCGGCAGGCTCAGGCCTCGGCCGACCGGCAGGGGGCCGTAGTCACGGGCGTGGCCCGCGTTTTGTCCCCACAGTACGAACAACCCCGCCGTCACAAGCGCCATGACGAGCGCCAGCCAGTAGAATTTGAACAACATCGCCAGCACCGCCGCGGCGGTGGAAAGCGCAGTGATGAGCGGCAGGTAGGTTGGGCGCGGCAGCACGATCAATTGTTCGGGCGCGCCGGAGGTCATCTGAACGCCGAGTGTTTCCTGCCAGCCGTTGCGGGTAAAGCCGAGGTATCCCTCGCCGCGCGCCAGCGACGGGGCCAGTTCGCGGACGGCGATCCGGTCCGCCCGACTGTAGATATTGGGGAGCGAGGCAAACGCATAGGGTGGCGGCGGGATCGGCATGGCCCATTCGAGCGTCGCGGCCTTCCAGGGATCGCGCCGCACCCGGCGTCCGAAGCGGAGCTGCGCAATGAGGTCGATCACTGCCAGCGCAAAGCCAATCGTCATGATGAACCCGCCGACTGAAGACAGGAGATTCAGCCAGGTCCAGCTCTCGATCGCCGGGTAGGTATAGACGCGCCGGGGCATGCCGAGCAGCCCAACCAGATGCATCAGAAAGAAGGTCAGGTTGAAGCCGACAAAGATCAGCCAGAACGCCGGGATGGAAAGCCGGTAGACCGACGTGCGGCCGGTCAGCAGCGGCAACCAGTAATAGAGCGCGGCGAAGAGCGGGAAGGCGACGACGCCGCCGGTGACGTAGTGGAAGTGGGCGACAACGAAATAGGTGTTATGCACCTGCCAGTCGAATGGCACGATGGCGAGCATCACGCCGGTCAGGCCGCCGATCACAAAGGTAACGAAGAAACCGAAGATGTAGAGCATCGGCACGCTCCAGCGCGGCCGGCCGTGCGCCAGCGTCGCGAGCCAGGCGAACAGCTGCACCGCGGTTGGAACCGCGACGATCGCGGATCCCGCCGAAAAGAAGGAGAGCGCGAGATGCGGGATTCCCACGGTGAACATGTGGTGCACCCAGATGCCAAAGCTCAGAAATGCAAGGCCGATAATGGCGACGACGATTGCCCTGTATCCGACGAGAGGCCTGCCGGCGAAAACCGGGATCATCGTCGACAGAACGGCGGCCATGGGCAGGAGGATTATGTAAACGTCGGGGTGACCGAAGAGCCAGAACAGATGCTGCCAGAGCAGCGCATCGCCGCCCCGGGTCGGGTCGAAGAACGGCAGGCCGAAGGCCCGCTCGGTCTCGAGGAGCATGGAGCCCAGGATCAGCGGCGGAAACGCCACCAGCATCATCAAGGCCGTGACCAGGATGTACCAGCCGAAGATCGGCATTCGGTCGAGCGACATGCCAGGCGCCCGCATCTTCAGGACCGAAACAATCATTTCGACGGCGAGCGAAAGCGCCGATATCTCGACGAAAGTCACCCCGAGCAGCCAGACGTCGGCATTGATTCCGGGTGTGTAGACGTTCGAGCTCAGCGGCGTGTACATGAACCAGCCGCCGTCGGGCGCGACCCCGGCGATGAGCGAGCCGGCGAGAATCGTGCCGCCGAACAGGTAGCACCAATAGCCGTAGGCGGTCAGCCGCGGGAACGCGAAGTCCCGCGTGCCGAGCATCTTCGGCGTGAGATAGACTGCGATCCCCTCCAGCATGGGTATGGCGAAAAGGAAAAGCATCATCGACCCGTGCATGGTGAAGACCTGGTTGTAGGTCTCCGTGTCCATGAACTTCGCTTGCGGCGTCGCGAGTTGGACGCGAGTGAGCATGCCGAGCACGCCGGCGATGGCGAAGAACACGAGAGCCGTCGCCATGAAGCGCAATCCGAGGACGGAATGGTTGACCGCCGCAAGGCGCTGCCATCCGGGGCCTGTGGCCCAGATCTTCTCGAGCTGGCGGTGAAGCGTCAGCGCCGAGGTGCGATTCCGGGATTCGATCGGCGGGTTCATGGCGGCGCCTTCCCGGCCGCATCCGGCTTGGCGATCGCGGCCGGGAATTCCGCCGCCGGATGAACGACGACGTCGAAGCGCATCTTGGTGTGACCAAGACCGCAGAATTGGTTGCAGATCCCCTGGTAACGCCCCGGCGCGTCGGCTTCGATTCTGAGGACGTTCGCGTGTCCCGGCACGGCGTCGATCATGCCGCCAAGCCGTGGAATCCAAAACGCGTGGATGACGTCGACGCTGGTGACCTCGACATCGACCGGGACGCCTGCGGGCAGGTGCAGCACATCCTTGGTTTGTATCCCGCCATATCCGGGGTAGCGGAATGTCCAGTCCCATTGGCGGCCCTCCGCCTCGATCCGCACGGGGTCGGCGCGCTGGGGCAAGAGCCGCTCGCCCGTGATCAACGCGTAGGCGACGAGAGGCGTCAGGACGACCGCCGGCAGGCACAGGCCTCCGAGCACGATCCAGCGGGCCGGCGACAATCGCGCTCCCCAACCCGGGCGCCGGATCGCCAATGTGAAGAGGGCCAAGACGAGGACGAAGAGCACGGCGGCGCCAGCGAGCATCGCCCACCACAACGCCGCGATCGACGCCGCGGCCGGCCCGGCGGGATCAAGCGTCGATTGAGGCCCTGTGCATCCTGCCAGCGTTGCGGCGCCTCCGAGGTAGACCAATGTGCAGAGCGCGCTATGATCCGATCGAAAGGTCTGCTTCGGGCGCGGAGAACCGATGGGATGGCGAAGAGCAAAAACAATCCCGCGGCGACCCGGGAAAGTCCGGTCATGCTGGAGTTGCTCCGGCTCGACACCGGCTCCGCCGTTGCCGTGGTCGGCCATCCGATCCACGTCATGATGGTGCATTTCCCGATCGCCTTCGTCATCGCCACGTTCGGCGTCGACGTCTTCTACTGGTGGTCGGGCGACCCCTTCTGGGTGCGCGTCGGCGTGTGGGCGTCGGGCTTCACCTTCTGGACCGGAGTCGCAGCCAGCATTGCCGGCACCGGCGAACTCTTGTTGGTGCGCGGCATCCGGGCGCGCGAGGCGAGTTGGTCCCATGCCATCGCGGCCATGACTTTGGTCGCCATTACTGGGGCGAACTGGGGACTGCGGCTGGTCTACCCCGAATCGATCCTGCCGCATGGTCTTGCGCTCTCCGCTCTCGCCGCGGCGATGGCCGGCTTCGCAGGCTGGCATGGAGGCAAGCTCGTCTTTGATCATGGCATCGGAATATTGATTTCGCCCAAAACCTGACGCAGCCCGCCTGGCGCAAACAGCTTCGTGGCGAACTGGTTGGAATCGATGTGAGGCTTGGCCAGCACCACGCAGATGATCGCCGTGATCAGCACGAGGTAGGACGCCGTCAGCGCAATGAACGAGAAGCGGCCGAAGTGGCCGGCCGGCTCGAACAGATGCATCAGGGTCAACCCGGCGACGACGTGCAGCATCACCAGGATGGCGACGAGCGCCATCTTCAGTGAGAACCACTCCAGAAACGTGGTCTGGAGGAAGATGAGCGCGGTTCCGCTGGCGATCGCAAGAAAGGCGGCTGGGGAGGCCATCTCGACATAGACGAAACGAGTCACCCGGTGAAGTCGATAGAGCTCCGGTCCCGTCTCGATGCCCTGACGCTGCCAAAACAGAAACGGCAGAACAATCAATCCCCCTGACCAGATGGCGATGGTCGCGAGGTGGATGAATTTTAGCAAAGTCGTCATGCGGTCGACTCGTGAAGGCGCAAATTCGACCGGGCCAGCCAGAGCGCCACGCCAACATAAGGCAGCGACGCCGGCGCCCGCATCAGGAGGCCCGCCAACTGCTGATCCGCGATGAGGAGCGGATCGAGATCCCAGCGTTTCAGAAGATCGGCCGGCGTCGCGGCGGGACCGCAATAAGCGATAGCAATCCTATCGCTCATCTGTTTCCCCCGTCCCGCTTCGACTCGTGTTGGAATTCGCTGACCGGACGGCGCAAGGTTATACGATCATGCGACGAGGTCAACGACCTGACCTTTTCGATAGCCTCGTGCTCAGAACTCTGATCTTGGCAGCGTTGCGACCCGCGGTGCGCTTTGCCAAGCGACCGCGATGCGTGTCGATCAGATTGTCGGACCCCGGTAATCTGCGATTCGTCCCCGCCAGCGAGCCGAAATAAGCCCGAACGCCTAAGTCGTGGCTTGATACGCTACCCCAGCCGATAGTCGCGTGTCGCCTCGGGATCGTCGGTCGAGAACGGAACTGCCTTCAATTCCTCCCACAGGTCGTCGGGGATCGGAAAGCGCGCCCAGTCGAGCGTCTGCTGGACGCGCTCGGGTCGGGTCACGCCGCAGATGGTCGAAGCGACCCGGGAGTCGCGCATGGAAAACTGCAGCGCCGCGGCGCCGGGCGGCACGCCGTGGCGGGCGCAGATCGACTCGACGCGGCGCACCGGCTCGAGCGCCGCCTCGGACGCCTCCTGATAAACATAGCGGGGGTAGGCGTCGGACCCCTTGGCCAGAATGCCGCTGGCGTAGGGCGCGGCGTTGAGGACCGCGACGCCTCTGGATTTGGCGAGATCGAGCATCGGCTCGGCGCTGCGGTTGACCAGGGTGAAGCGGTTGTGGGTGATCAGCGCGTCGAAGTCCCAGTCACGCAGGAGCGGCATCATCATTGTCACTGGACCGGCGGCGAGCCCGACCGCCTTCGCCAGTCCCTCCGCCTTGATGCGGAAGAGTTCGCCGAGCGCGCCTTCCCGGCTGGTCGCCTCGGCGAACGAGCGGGCGTGCTCGGGATCGTGCAGATGGAGGAGATCGATCCGCTCGATCCCCAGGACCTTGAGGCTCTGTTCCAGCGAGCGCCGCGCCTGTGACGCGTCGAAGACATTGGTCTCCGGATCGCGGTCGAGCTTGGTCGAGATGACGAAGCCCGGGGGCAGGCCGCGTTCGCGGATGACGGCGCCGATCCGCTCCTCGCTGCGACCCATGCCGTAAATGCGCGAGGTGTCGATGAAATTCACTGGGCTGGCGAAAATCGCCCGGACCGTGGCTTTGGCGCGGTCCGCATCGACGCCATAGCCGTAGGTGTCGGGCATATCGCCAAGTCCGGACGTGCCGAAGCAAATCGGGGTGACCATGAGCTCCGTCTTGCCGAGGCGGGCCTTGTTCAAGACGCCATCCGCCATTGCCATCTCCCTTGTTCGTCTAGTCGCGCTCGGTGAGTACGGCCGACGCGGTCCGCGACCGCGCCTACATTGATCAGAGCGCGAACCCGCCGTCGACCAGATAGATCTGTCCGGTCGCAAACGCGGACTCGTCGGAGGCGAGATAGACCGCAAGCGCCGCCACCTCCTCGGGCTTGCCGAGCCGGCCCATAGGCTGGCGGTCGACGAAGGCCTGTCGCACGGTCTCGATCGGCTGGCCGCTCGAGCGGCTCAGCGCCGCGATGCGGCCGTCGAGCGACGGGCTCTCGATCGTTCCGGGGCAGATGGCGTTTGTGCGCACGCCCTTGCGGATGGTGTCGGCCGCGACCGCCTTGGTGAGGCCGATCACCGCCGCCTTGGACGCGCCATAGACGTAGCGGTTCGGGATGCCGCGCACGGACGACGCGCCCGAGGCGATGTTGACGATCGACCCGTGGCCCTTCTCCAGCATCCCGGGCAGGAAGGCGCGGACAGTGCGGTGCATCGACTTGACGTTGAGATCGAAGGAGAAGTCCCAATCCTCGTCCGAACAGTCGAGCGCCGTTCCGTGATGGACGAAGCCGGCGCAGTTGAAGAGGACGTCGATCGGGCCGAGCTCGCGCGCCAGCGCCGCGACCGCTTCGGTCGAGCGCACGTCGAGCTTGCGCCGCTCTGCGTCGAGGCCGGCGAGGCCCTCGAAATCGATGTCGGTTGCGATGACGCGCGCGCCCTCCCTGGCAAAGGCCTCGGCCGTGGCGCGCCCGATCCCCGCCGCCGCTGCGGTCAGGACCGCAACCTTCCCCGCCAGCCGTCCCGCCATCCTCGATGTCTCCTTGCCCTGCGCTGATCAAGGCCGCTCTCGGCGGCCCGTTCAAGCTTTTAGGCGACATTGCCGAGCGCGCCTAGCGCCGGCGCCGCTCATGAGCCGACCATTTTCGTCGGATCGACGAGCCGGTCGAACTCAGCTTCGGTGACGAAGCCGAGCTTCAGCGCGGCTTCCTTCAACGTCAGATCGTGGTCGTTGGCGTAATGCGCGATCTCGGCCGCCTTGTCGTAGCCGATGACCGGGGCGAGCGCGGTCACCAGCATCAGCGAGCGCTGCACGTCCTCGGCGATCTTCTTGCGGTTGGGCTCGGCTCCCTCGACGAGGTGCTTGCGGAAGCTGAGGCAGGCATCGCTCAGGATCGTGATCGAGTGCGCGACATTGTAGATGATGAGCGGCTTGTAGACGTTCATCTCGAGATAGCCGCCGGCGCCGCCGAAGCCGACCGCAACGTCGTTTCCCATGACCTGGACGGCGACCATGGTCATCGCCTCGGCCTGGGTCGGGTTCACCTTGCCCGGCATGATCGACGACCCGGGTTCGTTGGCTGGAAGAATGAGTTCGGCGAATCCCGCCCGCGGTCCACAGGACATCAGGCGAATGTCGTTGGCGATCTTGTAGAGGGAGATGGCCAGCGTACGCAGCGCGCCGGAGAGATGCACGAGCGCGTCGTGGGCGCCCTGGGCGGCGAACTTATTCGGCGCGCTAACGAAGGGCAAGCCGGTCAGCCTCGCGATCTCGGCCGTCGCCGCCTCGGCGAAGCCGGGCGCGGCGTTGACGCCGGTGCCGACCGCGGTGCCGCCGAGCGCCAGCTGATAGACGCCGGTCAGCGCGCCTTCGAGCCGCTCCAGATCGTCCGCCAGCATGGCGGCGTAGCCGGACCATTCTTGCCCGAGCGTCAGCGGGGTCGCATCCTGCATATGCGTGCGGCCGATCTTGACGATGCCGCTCCAGGCCTCGGCCTTCGCCGCGATGGCGTCGTGAAGCGCCTGAACTGCGGGCATCAGGCGGCGCTTCGCGCCGGTCGCCGCCGCGATCGCCATGGCGGAGGGGAAAGTATCGTTGGTCGACTGGCTCATGTTGACGTGGTCGTTGGGGTGTATCGGCGCCCTCTCGCCGAGCGGCGCGCCCGCGAGTTGAGCGGCGCGGTTGGCGATCACCTCGTTGACGTTCATGTTGAACTGGGTGCCGCTGCCGGACATCCAGACGCTGAGCGGGAACATGTCGCGATGGCGCCCCGCCAAGAGCTCGTCGCAGACTTCGACGATCAGCCGGAAAGGCTCGTCCCTGAGCCGTCCGCCCGCGTGGTTGGCGATCGCGGCGGCTTTCTTCAGGATCGCGTAGGCGTCGATCATTTCGGGCGGCATCAGGTCGCGACCGATGCTAAAATGCTCGAGCGCGCGCTGGGTCTGGGCGCCCCAGAGCTTGTCGGCGGGGACGTCGATCTCGCCGAAGCTGTCTCGTTCCTTGCGTGTGGTGGGCATGGGCGTCCTTTCATAAGGGCGGAGTTCCCTCAGTCCGCTGCGATTCGCTTCCGTCGGGACACCCCCCAGCCGATCGGCTGGCGGCGATTGCAGGGGTGCTTGGGATCGGGGCCCCAGATCGCCTGGTAAGTATCGACGCAACGGCCGGACGCCTGAAGATGGACCGCCGAGGCGATCAGCGAGATCCACCAGATCGCCAGGAAAAGGAGCATCCAACGCGGCGCGTCGACGAATCCGAGCCCAAGCGCGGTCGCCGTCAGCGCGAGCGGCACGGCGATCCATCCGAGATGCTTGTGAACCGCTTCGAACGCGAGCCGCCGCGGCGTCATGTCATAATGGTCGCCGCGGAGCGTCGGCTCGGTCGGCCCGCCCTTGTCGCCACGCAGAACGGCGCTGGCGACCTGAATCCAGCCAATTGAGACGACGATCCAGCCGCAGACATGGTGCGCCGTGACCGCGGGTCCGGTCCGCCATCCGCGGCCGAAGATGAGTATGAGCCCGAGCGTCATGGCGGCGACGCCGGCGCTCTGACACCAGAGATGCGTTCGCCACCACAGCTTGTTGTCGAGGACGCGCGGCCAATCCTGCTTCGGCGTCACCTTGAAATATCGCGCCGCCAGCATGCCGAGCGGCAGGAGAAAGCTCCAGCTCAGGACCATGAGGCGCGCGTGCCAATAGACCCAGGGCTCGGTCGCCGGATAGGCGTCGCCGGACAGCGGGGCGAGAAGCCACTCGACCATGGCCTTGAACCACAAAATCGTCCGCGACCTTCCAAGGCCAGGGGTGGATCAGCACAGTATGCGCCGCCGGGACGACTTCAAGACCGGAAGCGGATTGCCCCCGCGGCCACCCCGCTGCCGGCTCCCTATTGCAAATCGTTCTCCGATCGGAATGGCCCAAAGGGCTGCACGGAATATCCTCTCCTGAACGCAGCGTCCGTCGCTTCGTTGCGAATGGCTATCGCGGCGAATTGATTTTGATCGGCCACACAAAAGGTGGGACCGGCGCTGACTCCTTCGCTTTCGAGAAACCGGCGATAGGCAATTTCGAATCCCGGTACGCTAAAGGCGTTGCTGCTGAACACCGCAGAAACATACAATACCTTACGACCCGTGCCTTCCGCAGAGCAATAACCCCAAGAGGCGCTCGCGGGAGTTACGAAAGAGACCGCTCCCAAGAATGCCAACACACATTTACTCATCAGGCGCTCCTGCAAATTGGCTCGCCGCGAAAGTAAATCTGCCCCAATTGGGCGGATGTGACAAGCCCTAGCAGCGCGCCGTTACGGCAGGGAGAAAGCAAAGCCGCCGCGGAATGGCCGGAAGCGCGGCGCTGGTTTCAAAACAGATAATCGCCGCCCCGGACTTTCGCCGATCGGCTTCACCCTTTGGTTTCTCTCGCCGTCGTAGACTTTGCGGCGGTGAGGCGTGGGGAGTCGCGCATTGGCCCCGGCCGTTCGCACAAATTACGACGTGGCGCGCTGGACGGCGATCCAGACGCTGTTCGCCTTGGCTCTCGTCATCCCGGCGACCGGGTTGGGGTTGCTTTGGCTCTATGGCGGCGACCTCAGTCGCCCGGTGAGCGGCCTTGTTATGCTGCGCTTCGGCTTGGCCCTGTCCGCCATCGAGGCGCTCGTGTTCGCTCCCGCCGTCGCGCTTCGCAGCAGCAAGATGCTTCGCGAACTGACCCTTGCCCGGGACGAACTCGAACGCCTCGCGCACGTCGACTCATTGACCGGCCTCTTCAATCGTCGCGGATTCGACAAGGCTGCAACAGGCATGCTCGCCTCGCCGGCTGTACTGGATCGTCCCGCCGCCGCTCTGATGTGCGACCTCGATCACTTCAAGGAGATCAACGATCAGTTCGGCCACGAATTCGGCGACGCCGCGTTGCGGCATGTCGCCAATATTCTGCGCGAGGCCGCAACGCGCGGCGCAACGGTCCTGGGCAGGGTCGGGGGCGAGGAATTCGCGCTGTTGCTGACCAATGTCACGCATGCCGACGCGCTGGCGTTCGCCGAAATTCTTCGGGTGAGCATCGCAGAGCGCCCGGTCGAGTGGCGAGGCGCGAAGGCCACGATAACCATGAGCGTGGGGCTGGCCGCGACGCCATTCTGCGACGGCGAGCTTTCGCCGCTGTTCGCCCGCGCCGACGGAGCGCTCTACGGAGCGAAAGGGAGGGGGCGCAATCGCATCGTCCAGGCGCAGGAACATCTGACCGAGGCGGCGTAAGCGAAGGTTTCCAGCAAGCTGCGCCGGACATCGGAACGACGTCGGAGCTTGGAAGTCACCCGTGCGTCATGAGTCAGAATACGACAGAAGAATCGACCCTCCTGGCGGTCTCGTCGCCGGGCGTGAGGCTGAGATTGACCACCCATCCCAACCGCACCGAGTCGCCGTCGACCGTTTGACCTTCGACATGCCCGTACATCGTCCAGGCGCAGCGGTCGTTCGAGACATATGTGCGATCATCGGCGGCGTAGGAGAATATGGGGAACTGCAGGTTCGGCAGCCGGCTTTTGATGGCCTGCTGCGCCGCCAGGATGACATTGGCCGGACTGGTGGAACACGGCTTCTGCCCAACCGGGCGCATCGTGACGCTGCCGGCCAGAATTGCGACGCCGACAATCGGGACAAGGCTCAGGAGAGGCGTGCCTAACGTCACGGAATGGGCCTTCGACCAGCGTTTGATCCGTCAGCTTCGTGCGAGGCGCGAAGCCAAGTTCCGAAAACCTACGCGCGGTCGCGTTCCATTCGGCACAAATCGCTTGATAGAAATTGAATGAAACGGGGACAAAGTCGGGAAGAGCTGCTCGCAGTCGCCAGCGGATGACGCCCGATTGGCCGTCGTGGCCGTGTGCATCCGGGACAGGCGCGTCCGCGACAATTGTCCTCAGTGTATCGGCGCCCGGGCGATTCTCTCCGCCGCCTCCAACTCGACCAAGCGCCGCACGGCGCGATTGGCCTCGTCCTCGGCCCAGGAAGGATGCCGCGCCGAAGCTTCCTCGAAGAGCCAGGCAAGATATTTGAACAGACGCCCTTGCGCCTGACGCAGCATCTCCGGGCTCGCGCCGATCGGTATGAGATGGTCCATTTGCCGCATCGACGCCGCGGTCTGGGTCTTCGAGATCGGCCTCGCTCAATACAGGACCCGTCAACGCCACGCCGTCGCGCCGTGCGATCGAAGCGTTTGGTTTGAGAGCGATGAGTCGCGAATTATCTTGAGCCATCGACACTACTCCTGGCTGTGCCCTGGACTCATTTAAGACCATATGACCATGACCCGCAATCCTCGGCCCTGTGGATAAGCAGGACTTAAGCTTGTCCTTTACCTGTCGCAGCTTGGCACGACCAATCTAATCTTATGAAATAACGTCGGTTGGCTTTAGCACAGCGAGATCAAGTACGAGAGAGGTTTTCTCGATTACGAAAGGCAGAGTGGGACACGCGCCGTGGGACGCACCGCCCGCAATAGTTCGCTTCAAGTTGCATTGCGGTCCGCTACGACCGGCACAGCAGCCTCTACGTCAACTGGAAAAGCTCGCCATGGCCTTTTCGACAATGATCGCGCCGGCTTCCTGGACGAAATGGCCGGCCTCGGCAAGCTCCAACGGGGGCGGGCAGTTCCGAATTGTCTTCTGCAACGCCCGCATCGCCGGGGGGCCGAGGACCGGGTCCTGCATGCCCACCGCCATGAAGCTCTTGCCGGCCCAATCGTTCGACCAGAAATCGCGCGCCTGGCGGGACAGGGCGGCCCCCTCGGCGTCGGGCCGGTCCGGCACCAGGTTCGGGAAGCGCCTCACGCCGGACTTATATCGCTGATCCGGAAAGGGCGCCGCATAGGCAGCGGCCTCGGCGTCGCTCAGCGCCGGCGCCCCCCGCTTCATCAGCGCGGCTATGTCCATGTCAGGCTTGCTGTTCGCGAAACTGCGCCAGGCCAGAAAGCCGCCGCCGAGCGGAACGTCGCCCGTTCCGAGGCCGGTGTTCATGACCAGGAGCCGTTCGAAGCGATCGGGCATGTCCATCGGAATCGTGAGACCGATGAGGCCTCCCCAATCCTGGCAGACGAGGGTGATGCGCCCCAGATCAAGCGATTCGATCAGGGCGACAATCGAGTCGCGGTGAAACATGAAGGTGTAGACCGCTTCCTCTTCCGGCTTGTCGGAACGGCCGAAGCCGAAAAAATCCGGGGCGACGACGCGCAGGCCCGCGGCGACAAACGCAGGGATCATCTTGCGGTAGAGATAAGACCAGGTCGGCTCCCCGTGCAGGCAGAGCGCGACCGGCGCGCTGCGCGGCCCTTCGTCGATATAATGCATGCGCAGGCCGCCCGCGCCGTCGCGATAACGGGGAACGAACGGATAGCCGGGCAAAGCGGCAAAGCGTTCGTCCGGAGTGCGCAGAGCCTTCATGGATTTGTCTCCTCGAGGACCAGGCGGCGCCTATCCATCCGCGCCTTCGTCGCTGCTGTCGGTCTCCGTTTCGGCGCCCGGAATGACGTAGGTTCCCTTCAGCCAGCGGTGGAGGTCGACGTCGGCGCAGCGCTTAGAGCAGAAAGGATCGTAGCGCTCGGCGCGTGGTTTGCCGCAGATAGGGCAGGCGGGCTTTAGCGCCGCCTTGGCGGCGCGGTCGGGCGGGGCATTGTCGTTTGCAGTCATTTCGAAAGGTTCGCTACCCATTGGCGATAGGGGTAATAGCCTTCTCCGGCGAGCAGCGCGTTCGTCTCGGCGAGCGGCAGTCCGACCACATTGCTGTAGGAGCCGATCAGCCGCACCACAAAAGCGCCGGCAAGGCCCTGGACGGCGTAGCCGCCGGCTTTCCCGCGCCACTCTCCGCTCATCAGATAGGCGTCGAGCTCCTCGCGTGAAAGGCGCTTCAGGCGCACCCGAGTCTCGACGATGCGCCGCCTGACAGCGCCGCCGGGCGTCGCCAGCGCGAGGCCGGTATAGACCCGATGGGCGCGGCCGGAGAGAAGCCTGAGGCAGGCTTCGGCCTCGTCGCGAATCTCGCATTTCGGCAAGAAGCGCCGGCCGACGCAAACCACAGTGTCGGCGGCGAGCGTGAGGCACGGAGCGAGCTCCGGGACCGTGAGCGCGAGCCCGGCCGAGTGAATCGCTTTCTCCGACGCGAGCCGCTGCGCGAGGCCGCGGGGCGATTCGCCGCGGCGCGGCGTCTCGTCGACTTCGGACGGAAGCACGGAGTCTGGATAGATGCCGATTTGCGCGAGGAGCGCGAGGCGGCGAGGTGAGCCCGAGGCGAGAACGAGGCGCGGGCGGCCTTGCGGCGAACTCAAGCGGCGGCTCCTGGCCGAGCGCCCCGCAAGACGAGCCTCACTTGAAACGGTAGGTGATGCGGCCCTTGGTCAGATCGTAGGGCGTCATCTCGACGAGGACCTTGTCGCCGGCGAGCACGCGGATGCAATTCTTGCGCATCTTGCCGGCGGTGTGAGCGATAATCTCGTGGTCGTTCTCCAGTTTGACGCGGAAGGTCGCATTGGGCAGCAGTTCGACCACGAATCCGGGAAATTCCAGCAGTTCTTCTTTCGACATAGGGCTCCTTAGCATGACGTCGCGTCGGCGACGCCGCGGCCGGCGTTTCTCGCCGGCATGGACCAGATCGCTCGCAAGTTCAGGGCCGGATCGGCGCGGCGGCGGAACCTATCCCAATTCAACGTAAAAAGGAACGCCAAAGGCGAGGCCTGACTTGGCAGAATCCTCAATCGCCCAAGGTCGGCTAACCAAGACCGAGTCGACCGAGGCCTGAGGGGCGAGGATGCGGTCATCGTTTGCTTAACGCGACTCTCCCTTTTCGGCCTGGATGGGGCACGGGGCCTTTCCTGCACTGGGGCAGGTGGCGAGACAATGGCGCCGCGTGGAGTCTCTGCATCCGAAGGCGCCGTCGCATGCTATGAGGCTCGTGGGAGGCGCCTGTCGCGACGCGCCCGCATCCGCGACTCCGTCACGAAATTCTGAACAAAGACCAAGGCCTTTCTTCAGAAAGCGTCTCCGTCGCAGTTCCATCCGTCCCGCGCCCGTGGCATAAATTGTCAAACACGGGTGATCGCGCCAATGAACAGGATGGAACGCCGGCCCCCCGAAGCCGGGGAAGCGAAAGTCGAATTTCTCGACGGCGATTTTCGCGTCCTGCGTCCGGGCTCGTTTGTCCGCTGCGCCGTAACGGGACGCCCGATCCCTCTCGATGAATTGCGTTACTGGAGCGTCGATCGCCAGGAGGCCTATGCGACCCCGGCGGCATCGATGGCGCGCGAGAACGAGTTCCGGCTGAGATTTCGCCGCATTGGCGAAAATCGTCGCCATCGCCTTGCCAAGCGCGGGAAGATAGTTCATATATAAACCTTCTGGGCCGGCCGCCCTTTGCGGTCGGCGATTTCGCCGTGGTTTTCTCGAGGAAGAGCCAATGCCGAGTTACAAGGCGCCGGTCGCCGACACCCTTTTCCTTCTGAATGACGTGTTCGACTACAGCAAATACGCCAACCTTCCGGGTTTCTCCGAAGCGCCGATCGACGTCGTCGAGGCTGTCCTGAGCGAGGGGGCCAAGTTTGTCGAAGAGGTGATCCAGCCATTGAACCGCGTCGGTGATATCGAAGGCTGCAAGCGCCTCGACGACGGCAGCGTCACGACCCCGAAAGGCTTCAGGCAAGCCTATAAGGCGCTGGTCGAGGGCGGCTGGGTAGGGCTCGCCGGACAACCGGCGTTCGGCGGTCAAGGTCTACCGCAGTTTCTCGCCGTGCTGTTCGGCGAATATGAGAATTCGGCCAATCTCGCTTTTTCGATGTACCCGGGCCTGACCCAGGGGGCGGTCGCGGCGCTGACGATCCACGGCAGCGAGGAATTGAAGGCGCGCTATCTGCCGAAAATGACGACCGGCGAATGGACCGGCACGATGAATCTGACCGAGCCGCATTGCGGCACGGATCTCGGCATGATCAAGACGAAAGCGGTCCCGCAGCCCGGCGGCTCCTACGCCATCACCGGGCAGAAGATATTCATCTCCGCCGGCGAGCACGATCTCGCCGACAACATCATTCATCTCGTCCTCGCCCGCATCGAAGGCGCGCCGCCAGGGGTGAAGGGGATCTCGCTCTTTCTCGTGCCGAAATTCCTGCCCGACGCCGACGGCAACCCGGGCCAGCGAAATGGCGTCGTCTGCGGTTCGATCGAGCACAAGATGGGCATTCACGGCAATTCAACCGCCGTCCTCAATTACGACGGCGCGAAAGGCTGGCTGGTCGGCGAGGAGCATCGCGGCCTGCCGGCGATGTTCGTCATGATGAACGGGGCGCGCCTCGGCGTCGCGGTGCAGGGCCTGTCGATTTCCGAGGTCGCCTACCAGAACGCCGCGGCCTACGCGAAGGAGCGGCGGCAGGGCCGTTCGCTGAAAGGGCCGGCCGAACCGGAGAAGCCCGCGGACATCCTGCTCGTCCATCCCGACGTGCGCCGCATGCTGCTCGAGGTCCGCGCTTTCAACGAGGCGGCGCGTGCGCTCATGGTCTGGACCGCGCTCTCCGAGGACGAAGCGATCCATGCGCCCGACGAGAAGACGCGCCAGGCGGCCGATGACCGGCTGGGCCTGATGACTCCGGTCCTCAAAGGCGTCTTCACCGATCTCGGCTTCGCCAACGCCGTGAAGGCCCAGCAGGTGCTGGGCGGCCACGGCTATATCGCCGAATGGGGCATGGAGCAGTTCGTCCGCGACGCCCGCATCTCGATGATCTACGAGGGCGCGAACGGCGTGCAGGCGATCGATCTCGTCGGCCGCAAGCTGCCCAAGGACGGCGGCCGCGCGATCATGGCCCTTTTCGGCGAAATCTCGCAATTTCTCGCGTCGGCCAAGGACGACGCTCAGCTTTCGCCCTATCTCGACGGACTCAAGAGCGCGCTCGGACATTTGCAGCAGGCGAGCCTCTGGCTGTCGAAAAACGGCCTCGCCGACCCGAACAATGCCGGCGCGGCCTCGAACGATTACATGCATCTCCTCGGTCTCACCGCGCTCGGCTACATGTGGGGCCGTATCGTCAAGGCCGTCCTCGGGCGGCAGGCGCGGGGCGACAGCAACCCGGCCCTCGACGCAAAATTGACACTCGCGAAGTTCTTCAACGAGCGTATGCTGCCGGAAACGGGCGCGCAGTTGGCAAGGCTCACCGCCGGGGCGGCGACGCTGATGGCGCTTCCGGCCGAGGCGTTCTGAAAGCGGAAGAAGCGCGAGCGGGAGGTCCCATGCGCTCACTCGAGGCATCGACGCGCTTGACCGGCGGCTGCCAGTGTGGAGCAGTGCGCTATGAGCTGACCGCGCGTCCGCGCGGCTCGGCCATCTGCCATTGTCGGATGTGCCAGAAGGCCGGCGGCGCGCCGTTCATGGCCTTTACCGCGGGTGTGCGCGGAGAGCGCTTCGTTTTCACTCGCGGCGCGCCGGCGATCTATCGCAGTTCGGAGATTGCTGAGCGCGGCTTCTGCGCTGTCTGCGGCACGCCGTTGACCTATCGCCTTATTGGCCGCGACCGCATCTCAGTGACGATCGGCAGTCTCGACCGACCGGCCGACATAGCGCCGACGGAGCAACTCGGCGTCGAATCCGCGCTTCCCTGGTTCGCCGGCCTCGCCGCGCTTCCCGCGTCGCGGACCGAGAATTGGTTGAAGGCGATCAATGTCGCGGAGGCTGGCAGCCACCAGCATCCAGACCACGATTAAGCACCGGCTCTCCGGACGGAGAGACCAAGAACAAGAGTTGCGGCCAATGCGCCGCATGGAGAAACAGCATGACCGACGCCCTCATCTTCGATCACGTTCGGACACCGCGTGGCCGCGGCAAACCCGACGGCGCGCTGCACACTGCGACGACGGTGCATCTGGCGGCGACGGCGCTGAAGGCGATCAAGGATCGCAACCATCTCGATCCGGGACAGGTCGACGACGTGGTGATGGGCTGCGTCGATCCGGTCGGCGAAGCGGGCGGCGACGTCGCCCGCATGGGCGCGCTCGCGGCTGGTTTTGGCGACACGGTGCCCGGCGTGCAGATCAATCGCTTTTGCGCCTCGGGCCTCGATTCAGTCAATTTCGCCGCCGCGCAGGTGATGAGCGGCCAGCATGACCTTACGGTCGGCGGCGGCGTCGAGTTCGATGAGCCGGGTCGGCATCGGCGCCTCGGGCGGCTCCTGGCCCGCCGATCCGTCGATCGCCATTCCGGCCTATTTCATGCCACAGGGCGTGTCTGCCGACCTGATCGCGACGAAATACGGATTCTCGCGCGACGACGTCGACGCCTACGCGGTGGAATCGCAAAAACGCGCCGCCGCCGCGTGGAAGGACGGCCGGTTCAAGAATTCGATCGCGCCCGTCGTCGACGTCAACGGGCTGCCGATGCTCGAGCTAGACGAGCACATGCGGCCCGAGACCAACATGCAATCGCTGGCGTCGCTGAAGCCCTCATTCGTCATTCCCGGCGAGCAGGGCGGCTTCGACGCCGTCGCCATCCAGGCCCATCCGGATATCGAGCGGATCGTTCACGTCCACCACGCCGGCAATTCGTCGGGCATCGTCGACGGCGCGGCCGCCGTGCTGATCGGCTCGCGCGAGGCCGGCGAGAAGGCGGGCCTGAAGGCCCGGGCGCGCATCCGGGCATTCGCCAACATCGGCACCGAGCCGGCGATCATGCTGACCGGCCCGATCGACGTGACCAAGAAGGTGCTCGCCCGCTCGAAGATGAGCATCGGCGATATCGATCTCTTCGAGGTCAACGAGGCTTTCGCCTCGGTCGTGCTGCGCTTCATGCAGGCCTTCGACATCGATCCGGTGAGGATCAACGTCAACGGCGGCGCGATCGCCATGGGGCATCCGCTCGGCGCCACCGGCGCCATGATCCTCGGGACCGCACTCGACGAACTCGAGCGGACCGGCAAGCAAACGGCGCTGGTCACCCTTTGCATCGGCGGCGGCATGGGCACCGCGACGATCATCGAGCGCGTCTGATATCAGGGACGGAGAGCGATCATGAACCTCGTCAATTTTCGTCTCGAAACCGACGCCGAGGGCATTGCGCTGGTGACCTGGGACAGCCCGGGCCGGTCGATGAACGTGGTGACGCCGGAAGTGGTCGCCGAGATGGCGGCGATCGTCGACAGGATCGCTACCGACGCGGCGATTAAGGGCGCTGTCTTCACCTCGGGCAAGGAGGGCTTCTCCGGCGGCGCCGATCTGACCATGCTGAAGACGGCGGGCGACGAATATGCCCGCCGCGCCAAGGCGGAGGGCGAAAAGGTGGCGATGCGCGCTTTCGTCGACCGGGTGAAGCAATTGTCGCTGACGTTCCGGCGGCTCGAGACCTGCGGCAAGCCAGTCGCCGCGGCGATCAACGGCGTCTGCATGGGCGGCGGTTTCGAGCTGGCGTTGGCCTGCCACTATCGCATCGTCGCCGACGACGACAAAGCGCGCGTCGGACTGCCGGAGATCAAGGTCGGCCTTTTCCCGGGCGGCGGCGGGACGCAGCGGGTGGCGCGGCTGATGCCGACCCCCGACGCGCTGCAAATGCTGTTCAAGGGCGACCAGATCCGTCCCGGCGCGGCGAAGCGGATGGGCCTTGTGCACGAGGTCGCGCCGGCCGATCAGGTCGTTGGGCTCGCCAAGGCCTGGGCAAAGGCCAATCCGAACGCCAGGGCGCCGTGGGACGACCCGAAATTCAAGCTGCCGTCGGGCAAGGTGTTCTCGCCCCAGGGGATGATGATCTGGCCGCCGGCAAACGCCATCTACCGCCGCGAAACATATGACAATTATCCGGCCGCCAAGGCGGTGCTGAAGAGCGTGTTCGAGGGCCTGCAGCTACCGATGGACCTGGCGCTCGCCGTGGAGAGCAAATATTTCGCCAACATCCTGTTGTCGAGGGAAGCGGCGGCGATGATCCGTTCGCTGTTTCTTTCGATGGGCGAACTCAACAAGGGCGCGCGCCGCCCCGCAGACGTTGCGCCGGTGAAACTCAAGAAGATCGGGGTCATCGGCGCCGGCTTCATGGGCGCCGGCATCGCCTATGTTTCGGCCAACGCCGGCCTCGAGGTCGTGCTGATCGACCGCGACCAGGAATTGGCCGACAAGGGCAAGGCCTATTCCGACAAGGTCATAAGCTCGCAGATCGCCAAGGGCCGCGCCAAGACGGCAGACAAGGACGCCCTGCTCGCGCGCATCCATGCGACTGCGGACTACGCGGAGCTCAAGGGCTGCGATTTCGTCATCGAGGCGGTGTTCGAGGATCGCGCGGTCAAGGCCGAGGCGACCCACAAGGCGCAGGCCGTGCTCGGTCCCGACGTTGTCTTCGCCAGCAACACCTCAACGCTGCCGATTGCCTCGCTCGCCGAGACCTCGCTGAAGCCCGAGCATTTCATTGGCGTGCATTTCTTCTCGCCGGTCGAGAAGATGATGCTGACCGAGATCATCATGGGCGAGAAGACGGACTCGAAGGCACTGGCGACGGCGATGGATTATGTGCGGGCGATCAAAAAGACGCCGATCGTGGTGAACGACTGCCGCGGCTTCTACGTCAATCGCTGCGTCGGCAATTACATGGTCGAGGCGCACTCCATGGTGATGGAGGGCGTGCCGCCGGCGATGATCGAAAACGCCGCCAGGATGGCCGGCATGCCGGTGGGGCCGCTGGCGCTCAACGACGAGGTCGGCATCGATCTGAGCTGGAGAATCCTGCAGGCGGCCGAGAAGGACTTAGGCGCAAGCGCGGTCAACCGGGCGCAGAAGAAACTCATCGAGACTCTGGTGGTGAAAGACCAGCGCTTCGGCCGCAAGAACGGCAAGGGCTTCTACGACTATCCGGCGAACGGCCCGAAGAGCCTGTGGCCGGGCTTGACGGCGATCGCCGGCAGGCGGCTCGACCCGGATGGGGTGAGCGTCAGGGACCTCAAGGACCGTTTCCTGTTCACCGCGGCGCTCGAGGCGTCGCGGTGCCTGTTCGAGGGCGTCGTCAGCGACCCGCGCGAAGCCGACGTCGGCTCGATCCTCGGCTTCGGCTACGCGCCTTATACCGGCGGCACGCTCTCGTTCATCGACGGCATGGGGCCGAAGACGTTCGTTAAGCGCGCCAAGGAACTGGCGGCGAAATATGGCCCTCGCTTCGAGCCGAGCGACAAGCTTGTCGAGATGGCCGAGCGCGGCGAGACGATCTACGGCAGCTACGGCGAAAAGCGGAAGGCGGCGTAGCCGCCTGGCGGGTTGCTCGTTCCAGCGGGTCCGTCGCTTCAGCGGCGGCCGTTAGGGCAGCTGTAGCGACAGCAGGCTGTAGCGAGTGCAGGCTTGCGCGCGGCCGGGCGGGCGCCTATAACACGGCTCCGCTCGCTTCGCGGGCGAAATGTCGGAGTGTAGCGCAGCCTGGTAGCGCACCTCGTTCGGGACGAGGGGGTCGGAGGTTCGAATCCTCTCACTCCGACCATTTTTCAGACATCAAATCAATGACTTCCGCACCCGGCATGAAAAGTCTTTGGGTCGCCGGGACAGTTATCGGGACAGAAACGCGGGCAGGGCCAAGGAAAATGGCAAGCGACTAAGCGGGAAAGATCATGTCGGACATACCAAATTCACCAGAGGACGAAGAGGAAGACGCCGCGTTCCAAAAATGGTTCAACGCCGAATTACTGGCAAAGGGGCCTGACGTTGTGCTCCATCCTTTGGCCGGATGGTCCTGCGCCACTCGGCCAGACAACTATGTACTTCTAGGAATTGGGTATCTGACGAAACCGTCAGCCCGAGAGCCGCACATTCTTCGGCTGGCCATGACGCGATCTCAAGCACTGAGACTGAGCAAGGCGCTGGAAAATCTGGCCAGAACCCCCCATGCAGCAGCACCCGACAAGCCGAATTAGAAACTGTCATTCGATTTCACCTGAATATTGAGATGCAGCGAAAACTGGCATCACGAGCAGACTCTGATCGCAGTTGCGTCGAACTCAAAGGCCGCCATAGCCATCGTCAGACTAACAGAAAAACCCATGATCCGCATCGCCATCACACCCGCCGCCTATGACGCCCTCATTGCGACGTTGCCCGAGGGCGCGCCGCTGTGGCCGGGCGGTGGGGATGCGTCGAACGTGGTGCCGCTCAGGAGGCGGGGCGCTCTG
Source organism: uncultured Alphaproteobacteria bacterium (assembly GCA_963820795.1). Lineage (GTDB taxonomy): Bacteria > Pseudomonadota > Alphaproteobacteria > Rhizobiales > Beijerinckiaceae > Roseiarcus. The sequence continues at coordinate 2,986 of CAWGBJ010000003.1, read as the reverse complement.
ATCCCGATCGACATCGATCTGCTCGACCACTGGCAGACCCTCATCGCAGGCATTCTTGCGCTCTTAGCGGGCTTCGGCACCGTCGTGGCGACGATGATCATAGCCCGCAGGCAGATCGCCGCCTCGCGCGAGGAAGCCGACAGGGTGATCGCCGCGACCCGCGAGCAGACTGGGGTCACTGCCGAGCAGACCCGGACGACCGTTCGTTTGGAACAGATGCGCGATGCAAGCGAAGCCAACGCATTTCACGTCATGCTCGAAGCGGCGATGGCGCGCGTCCTCGCCGAGGCGGCTTGGGCCAGAGAGACCTATCCGCAGTATTTTGGCGCAGGCCCAAGGCGCGTCTATCGACCCCAAGGCGCGTCTGTCGACGCCCTTACCGTTCGCCAGTGCATCACCAAAGGCGCGTTCGCGGAATTGCGCGCCGCTTGCGTCAGGCAGGGCAGCCCCTTGACCGGCGAGTTTCTCGACCTCGAACGCGAGATCGACAGCTTCGCAATGCAGTGGGAGGACAAGATCGTCAACGCGGGGTTGCTAATCCGATGGGGCAAGCACGCCGGTCTGAGCGAACAGCTTGCCTTGATCGAAACGAAGGCGGCCGCTCTGCGCGAGAAGGCCTTCGATGCCTCCGAGCGGCGAATTTGATGATCCGCATCGCCATCACCGAGAGGTCGCCTTCGAAAGAACGCGCGCGCGAGGGCTCGGCGTGACGCGTTTCGTCGCACAGACCGTCCCATTCGGCGACCTCGGCTTATGAGCGCGAGCTTTCTGCGAAGGGCGAGCGGATGATATGGCTCGAGGCCGGTCTCAGAAAGTCTTTTGCCCGTGGCGAATGATCTATTCACGGCGCGGAACGCCAACGGAGACGATTACCGCGTATCCATTGTCTGGTGGCCGGGACAAGGGCCGGGACGCAGAAAATGGATCAATGTAGCCCGGCTGTCCCTGCTCGGGGAGTGGGAAGTGGAGCGCCACATTGTGGTTGCTGAGGCCGCTGTGTGGCGGGGGAGTCTCACCGCTCTCGCCTTTAAACCAACACTGATCATCAACTACGAGCCAGACAGGCCTCAGCGTCTCAACGAAGTTACCTTTCGAGAAATTGTGCGTGAGATCGCAGAGCGGGCTAACCTCGTCAAGCTAATGGCGCTCAAAGAAGATGATGGGCTTGATGCTATCTGCCATCCGTATCGCGTGGTTCCGATAATTGGGTATCGGAAGACATTGCTGCGACGTCGCATCCCTCATCTAATGCTGTTTGAATGGCCCGCTGAGCGAGCCTTTCCATTCGGCTAACTGGCGGCGAATACTCGGCCCACGCCGCCTGCGCCCAATCCCTCTTATCTGGGGACAACATGTCGCGACGGGTGGAAGACATCTTGGTGGCGGGACATCGATGATCAGAGCAAACCAGAGGCCTTGAGCGCGTCGATCTCCTGCCTGACGCCGAGCAACTCGAACTTCTCCTTGAAGACGTGCTGGAGCACGCAAAGCGCCGTCAGCCCAACCTGCGCCGTGCACTTTAGGGCGTGCACGACAATCTTTGGTTCACTGCTGATCGCGAGGACTGTCATGCGATCTCGCCGTCGCGTTCATCGAGGCACGCGGCGCTCAAGGCAGCGTGCGGATTGGGATGGCCGCCAAAGTTGATCGAGCGCTCGTAGTCCTCAACAAAGATGTCCGCGAGCATCGTGTCGCACCGTCTGACGGCTACTCTGACCGCCCCGATCTGTGAAGGCTTCCTTCTGCGTCTTCATCGCCTTCGCGCTGGTGTGGCGGCCCAAGAACACGCCTTCCAATGACGGGGTCTTGCAGATCACGAGGGCGTAACCAGCGTACTCCAAGACAGAGCGTTGCATTACGAAGGCCTCGACGACCTGTCCCGCCAACGCCATCCCCGCCGCCGTCTTAAAGGCGTACTGGCACCGCAACAGAAGCGTTCCCGTCATCGGGGACTGTAGTTTGATCAGGTTCTCTCCAGCACGCACGAAGCAGCGGTCTATCCTCTCGATGATGTCGTACCAAACAGGGAACTTGGCGCGGTTCGCCTGCTGGGCCAAACGAAGCGTGTCGAAGAAGTCTTGAAGGGAGCGTTCGGTCATGGCGAAGCCGTTAGAGGGCGCTGGTCGCTACTTCGTCGGCTTCCACTCCCGCGCCAGCCGCTGCGCCTCGGCGATCTCGTCGGGCGGTGGTGAGGTCCTAGACATGCCGTCCCTTCATCGTCTCGGCCTTCCTCACAACGAGTTCGTCAAACCTCGCCTCCGCGGGCTTGATGATCTCCTCGTCCAGCGCCCCCACGAGCGCGTCGAGCGAAGAATAGTAGAGCGGCTCGAAAACCCAGTCGCGGTGCTTGATCCACAAGTCCGTCAGCATGGCGAAGGGCTCCTGCTCCCTCCTCGATAATGGGCTGGAACGGGACCATGATCTCAGGCACGGTCGCCTGCAGTTCAAGCGGAGCCGACTTCGGGTTCGTGACATCAGCGATCACGAAGTGAGACAGCCCGGCGAGCAGCCTGACGGTCTCAGTGAAGTCCTTCGTCTCCGGCTTGTCGAAGTTGAAGACGATCGGGAGGTAGCCGCGCTTGCGGAGTTCCTCGCGCAGCCGCTCCAGGACGGCGATCCTGCCCTTCGTGAACCGCCCGAGCAGCAGCACGCCCTTTCGACCGACCGTGTCGATGACGTCGCGTATCTTCTCGTTGTGGAGTAGCAGGTAGACGAACTGCGCGACCTCGATGTTGTCGACAGTGACCTCTGGTTCGCCCCGCGCAGTAATGACCAAGTCTTGCTGTCTCGTGCCTTCGCTGAGCTTCACGTTCCACGCCGATATACCGTATATGAAGCAGCCAGTGAGAACCGCGTCTGCTAGATTGGTTTCAACCAATGCCGCACGGGTGAGGTCCGCCAGACTGATCTTCGACAGTTGTAGCCCGGGTGTGGCTCGTAACGCATTGATATAGTTTGCCCCGATGAGCGGCGAGCCCGAAAGTGT
>CAWGBJ010000002.1:0-299321 GCA_963820795.1 uncultured Alphaproteobacteria bacterium | reverse complement strand
CTTGCGGATGTGGGGATTAAACGACACCGACCCGCTCTTGGCCTTATCGTCCGCCGCTTAAAAAGGGATCGAGGAGGCTTGTCTTCGCAAAACCCAGATAACGATCGTCGACGCCATTAATCTCAACGAGTATCTGGCCGGCGCGTCAAGCAAGGTCGTCATCAGCTCATCCAGTTACCGCCGTCGACATTGAGCGTCTGCGCGACTACGTAATCGGACTCAGCGGATGCGAGGAAAACCGCTGGACCGCGGTAGTCGTTCGGGACGCCCATGCGGCCCGCGGGAACCGCCTCTCCGACAAGGCGCTTCTTTTCGCCAATCGGACGCTTCTCGTATTTGGCAAAGAGCGCATCGACTTGGTCCCACATTGGGGTGTCGACAACGCCGGGTGCGATCGCGTTGACGTTGATACGGCTCTTGATCAGTTCGAGGCCGAGCGACTGGGTGATGCTGATCACCGCGGCCTTCGAGGCGCAATAAACCGTCACATTCGCCTCGCCTCGGCGGCCGGCTTGCGACGACATGTTGATGATCTTGCCGCCACGGCCCTGCTTCTCCATCTGGGCCGCGACCGCTTTCGTCACAAAAATCAAGCCGCGGACATTGATACCGAACTGCCTATCAAAATCCTCTTCCGTGATTTCCGACAACGGGGCCATGTTGAAGACGCCGGCGTTGTTGACGAGAATATCGATGCCGCCCAGCTTAGAAACAGTGGCCGCCACCAACGCGTCGATCGACGCGGCATCGCGCACGTCGAGTCGAACCGCGAGGGCCTTGCCGGCGAATTCGACCGCTAAGGCCTCAGCCATAGCGATCTCGACGTCCGCAATCACCACCATGGCCCCCTCGGCGATATATGCCCGTACGATTGCCTCGCCTATGCCTCTCGCGCCACCCGTCACGATCGCGACCTTGTCCTTGAGCCTCATCTCGAAGTTCCTTTCTCAGGAGTTGTAGCCGTCAACCGACACCATCGATCCGGCGAGGCAAGTTTCGCGACATCCGACGGGAGGAAGAATGCGACAGCCGGTTTCGTCTGAAAGCTATTTTACGATCGGTATCTTTGAACGATCGATGGTGATCGCGACAGCGCCGATGAGCACCGCGCCGAAGACGATGTTTTGAGCGAATATGTCGACGCCAAGAAACGTCATGCCAATGCGGACAACCGAAATGATTAATGCTCCGACGAGTGTACGCCATATGCTTCCGACTCCTCCCGTTATCGCGGTTCCTCCTACCACGACCGCGGCGATCGAAGGCAGGAGCAGTTCGGAGGCAAGTGTCGGGGATCCACTGGCAAGCCGACCCGCGAGAATGACGCCGGCAAGCGTGGCGAAGCCCGATGAAAGGACAAGCGCCAGGATTTTTTGACGACTCACCTTTACGCCGGAAGCGTAAGCAGCGGGTTCGCCGGCCCCAATCGCTGCGCTGTAGCGGCCGAAACGCGTATGCGCCTGGACGACGTGGGCCAAGACCAGCACAATGAGGCCGATCGCAATGACATTCGGCAAGCCAAGCGCGTTGCCAGTAATCCAAGTCTGATAGCCGCGCCCCGCCTCGTCCAAAGTGATGGAGCGCTCCTTCGAAATCACCAGGGCCGCGCTAAAAAGGACGCCGCCCATCGCGAGCGTTGCGATGAAGGAAGGGATCTTCAACCGGACGTGGACAATCCCGGAACAAAATCCTGCAAAGGCTCCGATCGCAATGGCCAGAACGTAAGAGCCGTAGCCCAAACGGCCGACGGTGAGCGCGACGACTACACTGGCAAGCGAGGCCATCGACTGGATGGATAGATCTATGCCACCGAGCATAATGACGAAGGTAACGCCGGTCGCAAGAATAAAGAGCACGGCGGTGTCGCTTGCTAGCTCGACGAGTGTGCTGGGTAGCAAGAAACTCGGCTGGACGACGCCGACCAGGACTACGAGAACCGCGAGCGTGGCTAGCGGCAGCCACTTCCGCAAGTCATATGACCGCAGCCAGATCGCGACTGGTTCCATCGCCCCGCCCTAAATCATGTGCCCGATGAGGTCGATCTGCCCCGGTTTTCCGCCCGGATTTGCGTCGGTGCGATATGTGATTTCGCCGTCGCGCATGACGACGATGCTGTGACTGAGACCGATAGTCTCCTCGAGAGTATCTGATGTCAAAACGATCGCGAGGCCCTCTGCCGTGACGGCTCGCACGAACTCATAGACTTCTTCCTTGGCGCCGACGTCGAGGCCGCGCGTAGGGTGATCGAGAATGAGAATCTTCGCTTTGGCGTTCAGCCATTTCGCCAGAACGACCTTTTGCTGGTTGCCGCCGGAGAGATTGAGACAGAGCGCCTGGACATTTGGCGTGCGAATCTTTAGCCGTTCCACCCACTGCCGTGACCGTCGCTGCTCCTCGCGCGCGTTGACCAAACCGTAACGGGTTAGACTGGCGAGATCCGCCATTGTGATGTTGGCCGCAACGGGCAGAAAGAGCACGAGCCCTTCAACGCGCCGTTCGCGTGGGACGTAGCCGATGCCAAGATCGACCGCATCGGCAGGCGTCGCCAGCGCCACTTCGCGACCGGCGATCCGGATGCTGCCGCCTTCATGCGGTGCGAACCCTGCGAGGGTGCGAGCTAACTCTTCGCGACCTGACCCGATGACACCCGCGATACCCAAAATTTCCCCAGCGTGAAGTTTGAAGCTGACGTCCCTGTACGCCTTGCCGTATGAGAGCCCCTCGACTTCGAGCAACACATGCGGCTGAATTGGTCTCTGCAACGGTTCGCGATAATAGTCAGCCTGCAAGCTGCGGCCGACCATGAGCCGATGCAGCGTCGTCACATCGGCGTCCGCCGTCGGCAACTCAGCGACAACTGCGCCGTCTTTCATGACGTAGACGCGGTCGGCCAGTTGCAACACCTCATCCAATCGATGCGAGACGAAAACGAAAGATGCGCGCGATTTAAGAGCCCGCACGCGCGCAAACAGGATGTCGATCTCCGCCCGCTCAAGCACGGAGGTGGGCTCGTCGAGCAGAATCACCAGATGGCCGGCAGCGTGCTCCTCGAGGGTCAACGCCTTGGCTAGTTCCACCATCTGGCGCGCAGCGAAGCTGAGGTCGTCGGTGCGCATGCGCGGATCGACGTCGACTTTGACTTTTTCAAGTTGACGCGCCGCGTCCGCGTAGAGATCTCTCCAACGGACGAGTCCGAAATCGCGTGAATTGCGCCTCATTGCCGAGATAGATGTTTTCTCCGACCGTGAGATTGGTGAGCAGGGACTGTTCCTGAAACACCATGCCGATGCCTTTTCGGTTGGCGTCCGCGGCGTTTTCGAGACGCGACGGCTTCCCCGCGATAATGATTTGCCCCGAGTCCGGCTGATAGACGCCGCTCAGTATCTTCATGAGTGTCGATTTACCGGCGCCGTTCTCGCCGATAAGTCCAACGACCTCACCCCTCTTGATCTCGATCGACACCTGCCTGAGCGCGTGGACGCCCGGGAAGCGCTTTTCGATCCGGACCATCGAAAGGGCGGGCTCGGAAGCGCTTACTTTCATTTGACGATCCGCATCAGCTTGCGGTCGATAGACAATGAGACGGCGGCGATAATCATCAGGCCCTGAAAACCGATCTGCATACTCGGCGGCACACCCATGAGCACCATTCCGTTCGACAAAACGGACACGATGAGCACACCGACGAACGTTTGCAATACGCCGCCCTGTCCGCCGGACAGCGCCGTTCCGCCGACAACGACTGCGGTCACGGTTGTAAACAGGCGCCCGTTGCCGATTTGAGCGTTGCCCAGGCCAAGTTGCGCCGCCGCGAGTATGCCGCCGATTGCGTAGAAAACGCCAGCAAGCGTAAATGTGGCGATCCGGACACGCGCAACCGGAATGCCGGATAGCGCGGCAAGTTCCTCGCCGCCCCCCAGGGCGTATATATAGCGGCCAATACGCGTAAAATTCTGAATGACCAAGGCTACCGCGAGGCAAGCGAGGGCCAGCCAAACGCCCCATGGAAAGCCGAGCGCTCTTTGGATCGCCAAGCCTCGTATCCAGGGGTCGTTGATTCTGGTGGCCATGCCACCGAGAAGCGCATTCGCAAGCCCGACCCCGATAAACCAAGTCCCCAGAGTGACCATGAACGAGGGCACCCTCAGGCGGACGTGAATGACGCCATTCACGAACCCGACGAATGCCCCGACCGCCAGCACTAGCAGGACAGCCACGATGCCTAGATTGTTGTCGTTCATCCCGTTGAGAACAGTCATCGACAGAATTACGGCAGCCAAAGTCAGGATACCTTCGACGGAGAGGTCAATCGATCCCATCAGGATGATGAATGTCTCGCCCAGACCGAGCACAAGTGGGATCGCCGCGTCCTGACTCATCCGCACGATATTCCCAAGGCTAAGAAAATTGTGATTGATGGTCGCAATAATCGCGCACAAGAGGAAGAGGACCATCACTGGCGCCCATGCCGCCGCCCGCCAGCGCCGCGTCGTCGGGGCGGACGCGGTTGTGGGTGGCGCAATGTTCACGGATGCGCTCAGGGACGTTGCCTTTCGGGGCGAGGTCGCGTCGAGGCTACAGAACAGCTGAGTCAGCGCGACGGGCGCGCCGAGACGCGCCCGCAATCAGCGAATTCCTGCTAGTTGTACTGGATCTGTCCGCTAACGCGGCCCCAGATGTCATTCCACTCGAGCTTAGGTTCGGCCTTGATGTTGCTGTCGTAGAAAGCCTTGGCGTTGTCCGAAGTAATGATGACGCCCTTGCCGTAGAATTCTCGGTGGTCTTTGGGCTCTTTCGACGGATCGAAATTGCCGGTCTTAGCATGGTACCCGATCGAAAGACCCATCCCGCCCTGCCAGAAGGGATCCCAGGCGACGGTGCCAACCATCTCACCCTTAAGGATCGCTTCGACTGCGAGCTGAATTCCGTCGATTCCTGTGACTGGCAACTTGCCTGCTTTGCCATCACTTCGTAAAGCTTCGACGGCAGCCAATGCCATATCGTCGTTAGCCGCCCAGATTCCACCAATCTTGTCTCCAAACTGCGTCAGCCACGCATTTGTCTTCTGCAGAGCTTCCGTGGCCGACCAATTGGCGACCTGCATGTCAAGCAATTGAACACCGGGGTTGGCCTTGAGCGCATCCATCAGGCCAGCTTTCCGCTCAATCGCCGGCACGTTGGACTCGATACCGCCGAGCGCGACTATGCCGCCCTTGCCGCCCATGGCCTTGATCAGCGCTTCCGCCATCGCCTTTCCGTATGGAACGCCGCTGAACGAAATGTGGGCGACGTAGTTTGGGTTGAAATCCCAGGGATGCAGGTCATTAGGCTTGTTCCACTGGGTGACGACATAGGCGCCGGCATCCTTGCACGCCTGGACGATCGGCCGGGCGTCCGGGCTGTCGTTAGGGTCGACATTGATAACGCAATTGCCGCCAGTTTTCGCGAGTATCGCTTTAATATCGGCAATCCCCTTTTCGCTATTGCCTTCCGTCACCAGGGTCACATAGTCGGCGCCGACGGTTTTCGCGAACGCCGCGCCGCCCTTGTTCCATGTGGCATGGTAAGGATTTGAGAGCGATCGGATGGAATTGACAACAGTGATGTTGCCCGCCGCGAACGCGGAGCGAGTGATGATGGCCGGAAAGGCGCCCACGGCTCCGAACGCCGCAGCGCCCTTCAGAATGCTGCGCCGGGTGATGGCGCCGGTGACAAGCCTCTTGATCATCTTGAACTTCCTCCTGTGCCGAAGCATTGCGGCCATCGATGCTTCTTTTGATTGTTGATTTGCGCTGTCCAGCGCCGATTGCTAAGCCGGAGTCACATATACGCCATGCAAATCCATCGAATCAGGGACACTTTGCCCGTACTAAACGGGCCGCACTGGCCATGCCCAAGAGCGCACGAATGAGCAATAGTGTCAATGTCACCAGAATAGATTCCCCATTGCAGCCCGCGATCACACGAACCTGAATTTGCTACCTCAAGTCAGGAACTCCCGCCTCGGGCTCGTGCTGCCGTTACGGCGCTCCTGAGTCTCGGGCGGCGTCAACCTGTCGATCTTCTTCTTGCTCGGCGCGCCTTGGCTATTTGACCCTATGGTCAAATCGTGATTTGTCGCGCCGCAACCCCCAAAACCGTCGCCTTCGACGAGAATTCCGGTCATGCGTCCCGAACGCTACAACGTGCGCGAATCCGAGGCCAAGTGGCGCAAAGCCTGGGCCGAGGCGGAGATCTTCAAGACCCGCAACGACGATCCGCGACCCAAATACTACGTCCTCGAGATGTTCCCGTATCCGTCGGGCCGCATCCACATGGGCCACGTCCGCAACTATGCGATGGGCGACGTCGTCGCCCGGTATCGCCGCGCGCGCGGCCTCAATGTTCTCCATCCGATGGGTTGGGACGCTTTCGGGATGCCGGCCGAGAACGCGGCCATACAGAACAGAACGCACCCCGCCACATGGACCTACGCCAACATCGATGCGATGCGCGCGCAACTGCAGTCGATGGGTCTTTCGCTCGACTGGTCGCGTGAAATCGCCACCTGCGATCCAAGTTATTACAAGCACCAGCAGCGGCTGTTTCTCGATTTCCTCGCGGCCGGGCTGGTCGCGCGCAAGAAATCGAAGGTGAACTGGGATCCGGTCGATCAGACGGTGCTGGCGAACGAGCAGGTGATCGACGGGCGGGGCTGGCGATCGGGGGCAATCGTCGAACAGCGCGAACTGACGCAATGGTTCCTGAAGATCACCGACTTCTCCGAAGATCTGCTCGAGAGCCTCGGCCGCCTCGACCGCTGGCCGGAAAAAGTCCGGCTGATGCAGCAAAACTGGATCGGGCGATCCGAAGGCCTGACGATCCGCTTCATGATCGACCGGGCGACGCTGGGTCCGCTCGAGGGCGAAGCGGCGCCGAGCGAGCTCGAAATCTATACCACCCGGCCCGACACCTTGTTCGGCGCCAGATTCATGGCGATCGCGCCCGACCACCCGCTCGCCGCCGCCGCAGCGCGCCACGATCCGGCGCTGGCGGAATTCATCGAGGACTGCCGCAGGGTCGGAACGTCGGCGGCGGCGATCGAGACGGCCGAGAAGAAAGGCTACGACACAGGCGTGCGGGTCCTGCATCCGTTCAATGCCGAATGGCGCCTGCCCGTCTACGTCGCCAATTTCATCCTGATGGACTACGGCACAGGCGCCATTTTCGGCTGTCCGGCGCACGATCAGCGGGATCTCGACTTCGTCAACGCCTACGGCCTCGGGGTGACGCCGGTCGTCTGCCCGCCGGGCGTCGATCCGGCGGCCTTTACCATCGACAGGATCGCCTACGAGGGCGACGGCGTGATGATCAATTCCCGGTTTCTCGACGGCATGACTGTCGAAGCCGCCAAGGAGGAGGTGGCGCGCCGCCTGGAGACGGCGATCATCGGCAACCGCCCGCAGGCCACGCGGCAGGTCAATTACAAACTGCGCGACTGGGGCATTTCGAGGCAGCGCTACTGGGGCTGCCCCATCCCCGTCATCCATTGCGAAAGGTGCGGGATCGTGCCGGTCCCGCTGCGCGATCTGCCGGTCAGGCTGCCCGACGACGTCAGCTTCGATCATCCGGGCAATCCTCTCGACCGCCATCCGACCTGGAAGCACGTCATGTGTCCGCGTTGCGGCGGTCCGGCGACGCGCGAGACCGACACGATGGATACTTTTGTCGACTCGTCCTGGTATTTCGCGCGCTTCACCGATCCGGCCAATGATACGGCGCCGACCGATCCCGCGACCGCGGACCATTGGCTGCCGGTCGACCAGTACATCGGCGGAATCGAGCATGCGATCCTGCACCTTCTCTACTCGCGCTTCTTCACCCGGGCGATGCGCAAATGCGGTCATCTCGACCTTGACGAACCGTTCGCCGGCCTGTTCACGCAGGGCATGGTCGTGCACGAGACCTATCGCGACCAGAGCGGAAATTGGATCGCGCCGGCCGAAGTCCGTCTCGAAGCCGACGCCGACGGCCGCAGGGCATTCGTCGCTGCGACCGGCGAGCCCCTGGAAATCGGGCCCATCGAGAAGATGTCGAAGTCCAAGCGGAATACTGTCGACCCGGACGACATCATTTCAAGCTACGGCGCCGACACCGCCCGCTGGTTCATGCTGTCCGATTCGCCCCCGGAACGGGACGTCATCTGGACCGAGGCCGGCGTCCAGGGCGCGTACAAGCAGATTCAGCGCCTGTGGCGCTTGACCTGCGAGATCGAGCGTGTCGTCGGCCCGTCGCGTCCTCAAGCGCCCTCGAGCTTTAGCGACGAAGCCCGCCGCATCCGGCAGATCGCACATGCGGCGCTCGCCAAGGTCGAGGACGAGATCGAGCGATTGCGCTTCAACGTCTGCATCGCCACGATCTACGAATTCGCTAACGCCCTCAGCGCGGCGGTCGGGGCGATCGAGGGCGAGACGGTCGGCGAGGATCTGCGCTTCGCCATCGCGGAGGCGGGCGACATCCTCATCCATTGCTTTGCCCCGATGATGCCGCATCTGGCGGAGGAATGCTGGGAGGCGCTCGGGCGCCAGACCTTCGTCGCGCAGAGTCCATGGCCGATCGTCGATCGAAGCCTTCTGGTATCGACGCACGTCACCTATGTCGCGCAAGTCAACGGCAAGAAGCGGGGCGAATTCGAGATCGAGCGCGACGCGGACGCCAGGCAGATCGAAAGAGCGGCGCTCGCCCTCGACGGCGTCATGCGGGCGGTGGATAATAGGCCCCCCCGCAAGGTGATCATCGTCCCCAACAGGATCGTCAATGTCGTGGTCTAAGCTGTCGTCGGGCTTACTTGCGCTGTCGCTGGCAGCCCCCCTGCCCGGCTGCCTGCAGCCTCTCTACGGCGAGGCGTCCCACCCCGGTCTCGTCGAGGATCTGCGTGCGATCGAGGTCGCGCCGATCAGCAACCGCATCGGCCACTATCTGGGCGACGACCTGATCACGGATCTCAATGGCACGGGTCAGACGGCGTCGCCGCCCAAATATCGCCTGACAGTGACGGTGTCGCTCGGCACGCAGACGCCAACCGTCAATTCGGAGATCAACGCCGCCACCTCGGCGACCGTGACGGGGGAGGCGACCTACATACTGACCAAGGTCGACGGCGGAGCGCAGGTCCTTACCGGGACCGCCCAGGCTGCGGCCGCCTACGATCGCACGCTTCAGCGCTATAACGATATGCGCGCCGCGCGAGACGCCGAGATCCGCATCGCCCGCGCGCTTTCGTCCGAGATTTCGATGCGCCTTGCCTCGGCGCTCGCGGTCAAGAGCTCCTGACAGGACTTGTTTCCGGCTCAACTCACGCGTTAGCTCGCCGCGATGCTTCTCTATACGCTCCAGCGGCTGGCGGTTCTCGCGGCGACGCTCGTCATTGCCTCGCTGATCGTCTTCGCGGTGATGAATATCCTGCCCGGCAACGCCGCGCAGACGATGCTCGGGCCGACGGCGACGCCTGAGGCGGTGGCCGCGCTCACGCACAAGCTTGGCCTCGATCAGCCGGCCGCCGTCCGTTACGCGCATTGGGTCGGCGGGGCGCTGCGCGGCGACTTCGGACTCTCCTACGCGTATGGCTCGCCGATCGGGCCCTTGATCGTGGCTAGCCTCGCAATCAGCGCGCCGCTCGCGATCATGGCCATGACGCTCGCCGCGTTCATCGCTCTGGCCGCCGGCGTCTATGCGGCCGACCGCCGCGGCCGCACAGGCGACGCGATCGTCATGGGCGCAAGCCAGATCGGGCTTGCGTTGCCGAACTTCTGGCTGGCGATCCTGCTCGTCATCGTCTTCTCGGTCACGCTGCGGCTCGCCCCGGCCGGCGGCTTTCCGGGCTGGGAGCAGCCGATGCGCGCATTGGGAGCGCTCATTCTCCCGGCGGTCGCGCTCGGCGTGGTGCAGGCGGCGATCCTTACGCGCGTCACCCGATCGGCCGTTCTCGAGGCGCTCAACGAGGATTTCATGAGGACGGCGCGCGCCAAAGGCGTTTCCCGGCGCGCGGCGCTCTGGCGTCACGCCTTGCCCAACGCGCTCGTGCCGATCCTGACCATCATGGGCCTGCAATTCGCCAATCTGATTGCGGGCGCGATCGTCGTCGAGAATGTCTTCGTCCTGCCCGGGCTCGGGCGCCTGATGCTGCAGTCAATCTCCAATCGCGATGTTCTGGTGGTGGAAAACGGCGTCATGCTGATTGCGATCATCGTCATCGTCCTCAACTTCATCGTCGATATCGCCTGCGCGACGATCGACCCGCGCCTCAGAGCGCCCGTCGCATGATCCGGAGCCTCTGGTTCGGCTCGCGCATGAGCCCAAGCCTTCGGCTGGGGGCGCTTCTCGCCGCCGCGCTTCTCGCAGCGGCGGCAGTCTCTTTCGTCTGGACGCCCTACCCGCCGGCTGCGATCGATATTCCTCACAGGTTTGCGCCGCCCTCGTTTGCGCATTGGTTTGGCACCGACAGCCTGGGACGCGACGTCGCCTCTGAATTGCTGGCGGGCTCGCGCATCTCCATTCTGGTTGGCGTCGTCGCGGTCGGCATCGGCCTTGTATTCGGCGTTGCGCTCGGCCTCGTCGCCTCCCTCTCGAAGGGGCTCGTCGAGGATGCGATCATGAAGGCTTGCGACTTTCTCTTCGCCTTTCCGGCGCTCCTGTCGGCGATCATGCTGACATCGACTTACGGGCCGGGCGTCGTCAATGCGATCATTGCGATCGGCGTCTATAACGTGCCTGTTATCGCCAAACTGACCCGCGCGACCGCCAACAGCGTGCTGGCGCGGGAGTATACGCTCGCTGCCCGAGCCGCCGGCCGGGGCCCGGTCGCGATCGCCTTCGACCATGTGCTGCCGAATATCGCCCCCGCGCTCATCGTCCAGGCGACCATCCAATTCGCCATCGCCATTCTCGCCGAAGCCGCGCTCTCCTATCTCGGTCTCGGGGCGCAGCCGCCGCAGGCGTCCTGGGGCAGAATGCTGTCGGAAGCGCAGAACGTTCTCTATAACGACCCGGCTCTCGCGATCTATCCTGGCGTCGCGATCGCGCTCAGCGTACTTGGCCTCAATCTGCTCGGCGACGGTCTAAGGGACGCGCTCGATCCAAAGCTCAAGGCGCGGGGTTGATGCTCCTCGAGGTCGCCAACCTCTCGGTCGATCTCGAGACCCCGCCCGGCTTGCAGCGCGTGGTCGACGGCGGAACGTTTTCTGTGGGCGAGGGGGAAAGCCTCGGCGTCGTCGGCGAGTCCGGTTCCGGCAAGACCATGACGGCGCTCGCCCTCATGGGGCTGACGCCCGAAAACGCGCTCGTCTCCGGCTCGATCCGCTTCGAAGAGCAGGAGCTCGTCGGACTTGGCGAAGACGCGATGCGCGCCCTGCGCGGCGACCGGATCGCGATGGTCTTTCAGGAGCCGATGACGGCGCTCAATCCGCTGCATCGCGTCGGCGCGCAGGTCGCCGAACCGCTGATGCTGCATCGCGGCCTCGGCAAGAAGGCGGCCCTCGAAGAGGCGGTGCGGCTTCTCGATCATGTGCGTCTCGCCGATCCGGAGCGGGCGGCGCACTCCTACCCGTTCGCGCTCTCCGGCGGCGAGCGGCAGCGCGCCATGATCGCGATGGCGATCGGGTGCTCGCCGCGTCTCGTCATCGCCGATGAACCGACGACTGCGCTCGACGTCACCGTCCAGGCGCGCATCCTCGAATTGATCGACGGCCTGCGCGCCGAGACGAAAATGGCGCTTCTGCTGGTCAGCCACGATCTTGCGGTGATCGCCGGATACTGCGAGCGGGTCATCGTGATGTACGCCGGCCTCGTCATGGAAAGCGGGCCGGTCGAGGCGGTCCTCAGAGAACCGAGAAACCCGTATACGCGCGCCCTACTGGAAGCCCGGCCACGGCCCGGCGCGCCGCGCGGGACTCGCCTCAAGACGATACCCGGCGTGGCTCCTCTCCAGCACGAAATCCGCGCCGGCTGCCCGTTCGCCGGCCGCTGCGAACTGACGCTTGGAATCTGCCGGACGACGCCGCCGCCTGAAGTCGCGTTCGGCGCGGATCGCCTGTCGCGCTGCCACCGAGCTGGGGAGTTGGGGAGCCGCGCATGAGCGAACCCCTGCTCGAGGCCATCGATCTCGTCAAGACTTATCGCCTGCCGCGCACGAGCCCCTTTGCGCCTCCTTCGGTGCGCCCCGCCCTGGCGGGCGTCAGCTTTCGCGTGATGGCCGGCAGCTCGTTCGGCATCGTCGGCGAGTCGGGATCCGGAAAGTCGACTTTGGCCCGCATTGCGCTCGCGCTCGACAGGCCGGATTCCGGCGCGGTGAAGCTCGAGGGTCGCTCGCTCTTTGATCTTTCCCACCGCGAGCTGCGCACCTCGCGCGCGCACATGCAGATGATCTTCCAGGATCCCTATGGATCGCTCGACCCCCGCCAGCGCATCGGCAAAATCGTCGCCGAACCGCTTGCGGCCCTGGGGAGCGCCACCCGCGCCGAACGCCGCGGACGCGTCGCGGCGTCGCTCGAGGCGGTCGGCCTCAGGGCATCCGACGCTGGAAAATATCCGCACGAATTCTCCGGCGGACAGCGGCAGCGCATCGCCATCGCCCGTGCGCTGATCACGCGGCCGAAGCTTGTCGTCGCCGATGAGCCGGTGTCGGCGCTCGACGTCTCGGTGCAGGCGCAGGCGTTGAACCTGATGAGCGATCTGCAGCGCGAGGCGGGCGTGACGTTTCTCCTCATCAGTCACGATCTCGCCGTGGTGGCGCATATCTGCGAGACCACCGCGGTGATGTTCCGCGGCCGCATCGTAGAGATCGGTCCAACCGAGCGACTGTTCGCTGCCCCTGCGCACCCTTACTCGCGCGAGCTCGTCGACGCGACGCCGCGGCTCGACCGGCCGACCCGCGTCGCCCCGTACGCCGCCTCGCCGGCCGGCGAGGCGAGCGCCAGCGGTTGCCCCTACGCGAACCGCTGCGTCTTTGCGCGCGCCCGCTGCCTCACTGAGGCGCCGCTTCTCGAGACGATCGACGAACATCGCCGGCGAGCAGCCTGCTGGTTCCCGCTCGCCTGAGCAAATGGCGGGGCCGCAGGCTCCGCACGAGGAAGACGTCCAGGGCTCGCGACGCGAAGCAATGGAGGAGCCGTTCGCCTCAGGCCTTCGCCTGCTTGGCCTGCTCGATTCCGTCGATGACCAGCTTGCGCGCCTCGTCGGCGTCGCCCCAGCGGATGATCTTGACCCACTTGTTCGGCTCGAGATCTTTGTAATGAGCGAAGAAGTGCTCGATCTGCTCGAGGGTGATCGAGGGCAAGTCGGAGTAGTTGTGCACATGCGCGTAGCGCTGGGTGAGCTTGGCTGACGGCACGGCGAGCAGCTTCTCGTCGCCGCCGTGCTCGTCCTCCATCAGGAGAACGCCGACGATCCTGCAGCTGATGACGGCGCCGGGAACCAGCGCGCGCGTATTGGCGACGATCACGTCGACAGGGTCGCCGTCGCCCGACAGCGTATGCGGGATGAAGCCGTAATTTCCGGGATAGCGCATGGACGTGTAGAGGAAGCGGTCGACCACCAGCGCTCCGCTCGCCTTGTCCATCTCGTATTTGATCGGCTCGCCGCCGATCGGCACCTCGATCACGACATTGACGTCGTGCGGCGCGTTCTTGCCGATCGGGACAGCTTCGAGATTCACGGGGCGGCCTCCAGATTGTGGCCTGCCAGTCCTCGCGCGAAAGGCGGGCGGCGGCCTCCGAACCTGCTTATAGGATCAATGTTCCGAACCGCCAAAGCCGAAAGCGATGCGTTCGCGGTCCTGTCCGCCGAAAGTTTCATGCGCCCGCCGCACCACACGCCCGCCGAGCCGGCGGTAGAAGCCGATCGCCCGTTCGTTGTCCGCCAGCGCCCAGACGACGAGCGTCGCGTAACCGTGGCCTGCAAGATCCTTGCGCGCCGCCTCGAACATGCGGCGGCCGAAACCGCAACCCTGGCATTCCGGCGCCAGATAGAGCTCGAAAATCTCGGCCCCATAGCCGAGCGTCGGGACCCTGTTGCGCCCATAGGAAACATAGCCGACGACCGAATTGCCGAATTCGAGCACGAGGAGCGGCGTCCGGCGCGCAATCGCGAGGCGCCACCAAGCCGGGCCACGGCGCGCAATCATCCGCTCGAGCTCGCGTCCGGGAATGACGCCTCGATAAGCCTCGCGCCAGGCGGCGTCGTGCACCGCGGCGATGTCGCGTTCGTCGCCGAGGCGCGCGGGGCGGATGGAGATGACCGTCTCGACCATAAAGCGATGTTACGGCTCCCGGCCGGGAACCTGCAAGGTCTTGACAGCGACGGGCAATGACTTTTTTGCTCGACCGTGGGTTGCCGCCGACTCGGCGCATTCGCGCCGGAATTTGTGCGCAATCGCCGTTCATTCGGCCGATGAGATTCTGATGGGGAGTTCGCAGTCGATGGCGTCGCGATTGCCAAGGAGGCGCTTGGGTTTGCTCGCGGCGGCCCTAGTCGCGGTCATCTCAGCGGGCGGCGCGAGCGCGGACATGCTGCACGCCACCTATCGCGTATCTCTGATAGGACTGCCGATCGGTACGGCCAACCTCAATGCGGAAATCACCCCCTCGAGCTACTCGATCGTGGCGGACGGCAAACTGACTGGCCTGGCGAAACTCTTCTCCAACGCCCAAGGGGCCTCGAGCGGGGCCGGGGCGATCATCAACGGCCGCGTTTCGCCGGCCACTTTCGCCACAATCGCGGCAAACGCCAACATGACCCGGACGATCCGCATGGCGCTCGCGGGCAACGCGGTCAAGGGGGTCGACATCGCCCCGCCTTTCCAGGTCAAGCCTGACCGCGTTCCGCTCGGCCCCCACGACGAGCAGGACGTCGTCGATCCGATCGGCGCCGTCATCATCCCAGCGCCGGCCTCGGCCCCGATCCTTTCGCCCGCCGCCTGCACCCGCAAGATCCCGATCTTCGACGGCTTCACCCGTTTCGACATCGATCTGACCTACGTCGGCCAGCGCCGCGTGAAGGTGAAGGGCTACGACGGACCAGTCGTCGTCTGCGCCATTCGCTACGTGCCGATCTCGGGCCACAGCCGCAACCGCCCAGCGACCAAATTCATGGCCGAAAACAAGGACCTCGAAGTCTGGCTGGCGCCGATTGAGAGCGACCATGTGCTGATCCCCTTCCGGGTTTCGGCCAGGACGATGATCGGCACGACCGTGATCGAGGCGTCGGAGTTCAGGCTGGAGCTGAAGTAGAATAGGCGCTCAGTTCAATTCGTCGGCGAGCATGGGCATCGGCAGCACGCCGACCCCGTCCTCGATCAGCGCCTTGGCTTCCTTTAGGCTCGCCTGACCTCGGATCGCGCGCTCGGGTTCGTCGCCGTGGTGGATGGCGCGGGCGATTTCCGGAAACTTTGGGCCGACGTCGTCGGTATTCGCCTCGATCTCGCGGCGCAGATGCTGCACCATGGCGCGCGCCTGGCGGCGACGGTCGTCAATCAGCGCCTCGGGCGGCGGTTCGAGCGCGATACGCTCCCCGCCAACCACCGCCGGCGCCATGATCGCCTTTTCAACTTTGGTCGAACCGCACTCGGGGCAGGCGACGAAACCACGCTTGCGCTGCGTCTCATACGCGGCGCTGTCGGGAAACCAGCTGTCGAACGAATGTCCCTCGGCGCAGCCGAGCGCGTATCTGATCATCGGTCAGCCCGCCAGCATGCCGTCGAGCGCGCCTACGGCCTCGAGATCATGCAGATCGTCGCAGCCGCCGATGTGGCGGTCGCCGATGAAGATCTGCGGTACGGTCGCGCGTCCGCCCGCTCTCGCCGCCATGGCCATCTGCGCCACGCGATCGCCATCGACGCTGATCTCCTCGAACGGCGCCCCTTTTGCCTCTAGAAGGGCTTTCGCCGCGTGGCAGTAGGGGCACCACGACTTTGTGTAGATGACGATCGGCGGCACTTTCAGACGGACCAGCCTCAATTTAACGATTTTCCTACTATATGGGCAGTCACCCGCCAGTAACAACCCGGGCGAACACGAGCACATCGACGTTCGCCGCGCCGGCCTTCAGAAGCGCGCGCGAGGCTGCGTTGGCGGTTGCGCCCGAGGTCAGCACATCATCGACCAGCAGTATCTTGCGTCCGCGCACCGCCGTGCCTTCGGCGACGCGAAATGCCCCCTGGACGTTCTCAGCGCGCTGGGCGCGGCTCAGGCCCACCTGGCTCCGCGTCAGCTTGACGCGCTCGAGCGCGGCGGGATCGCAAGGCTTGCCCGTCTGCCGCGCCACCTCCCGCGCGAGCGCGGCCGCCTGGTTGAACCGCCGCCGCCACAGTTTCATAGGATGCAGCGGCACGGGGGCGAGAAGGTCGGCCTCGGCGATTAGGTCCCCCCCGGCGCGCGCCATCCAGCGGGCGATCGGCGCCGCGAGTTCGCCGCGGTCTGAATATTTGAGCCGGTGCGCGAGCTTGCGGGCGGGCCCATCCTCGAACCGGGCGACCGCGCGCGCCCGCCGATAGACCGGCGGATCGGCCATCGCCTGCGGCGACAGCAGCCCCTCGCCGAGATCCTGCTCGAACGGGGTGCCGAGGCGCTCGCAGAACGGCCGCTCGATGAAGCGCATGGCGCTCCAGCAGCTCGGGCATAGCGCCCCATGCGAATCGGTGGCGGCGCGGCAGGCGAGACATGTCGGAGGGTAGAGCACGTCGAGCGCGCGGCTGGCCAGCCGCCGAATCTCGCGACCAAGCCGCCTCGCCACGCCAGAGAATGCGCCGCTATCCGCAATCTGCAAATCCGCGCCCATGCGGCGAAGCTAGCTGAAACCGAGGCTTTGCGCGAGAGGCCGTAGAGCGCATAAGAAGCGCCGATGGCCTCGCCCGCCTCGCCTCCGCAGATCTTCGATCGCGCCCTCGTCAGCCGCCGTCTCGACCGCGCTTGGGCCGACGGCGCGGCGTCGAACGGAGGGGTGGATTTCCTGCTGGCGCGCGCGGCGCAGGAGCTCGCCGACCGACTGTCGTTGGTCAAGCGGCGCTTCGCCGTCGCCGCCGACTTCGGTTCCCCCGGCCCGCATGGCGCGGCCGCGCTCGCGGCCGGCGGACAGGTCGATCTGGTGATCCGGATCGCGCCGACGCGCCTCAGCCTCGGCAGGGGCGGTTTCCTCGGCGCAGTCGGCGACGTCGAGCGGCTGCCGGCAGCGGAGGGCAAGGCTCGACCTCGCCGTCTCGCTGCTCGCGCTGCAGACGGTCAACGACCTCCCCGGGACGCTGATCCAGATGCGGCGGGCGCTGACCGGCGACGGCCTGCTCATGGTCGCGCTCATCGGCGGCGACACGCTGACCGAGCTCCGCCAGAGCCTGACCGCCGCCGAGGCCGAGACGCTCGGCGGCGCATCGCCGCGGGTCGCGCCTTTCGTCGAGGTGCGGGCGCTGGGCGCGCTGGCGCAGCGGGCGGGCCTCGCCCTGCCGGTCGTCGATCTCGACCGCGCCACTGTCCGCTACGCCGATATCTTGGCGCTGATGAAAGATTTGCGCGCCTTCGGCGGCGCCAACGCTCTCCAGGCGCGCAGCCGCAAACCGCTCAGGCGCGACGTCCTTCTGCGCGCCGCCGCGCTTTATGCCGAGCGCTTCGCCGATCCCGACGGGCGCCTGCGCGCCACCTTCGACACGGTCTGGCTCAGCGGCTGGGCGCCGCATGAAAGCCAGCCGAAGCCGCTTGCCCCAGGTTCGGCCACCACGCGCCTCGCCGAGGCGCTGAAGCGCCGCCGCTGAGGCAGGTTGTGCTCCTTGGGAGCGATTTCTGGGGAACAGTAATCCCTGCGATCAGCGAAAAGAACACGGAGTTCCTCGTTTGAGATCGGTCAGGCGGTGAGTCTTGTCAACAATCACACGTAAAATCAATTTCCTGCGAAGAAATTCCCTGTGAAATGGAACAGGCAATTAATCTGGCCGAGTAGGGAATTCTTTTCGCTTATCCCGCCAAAGCAGCGAACCCCGCATGTTCTGGCGCCAAGGGCTTTCGCATCGCCGACGCTTTAGTTGCGCTGGTCTCGATCGTCGCGGCGACGAGCAAAGCGCGCAGCCGCGCCAAAGCCCGCGTTGTTTTGCCGCGCTGCCTGCGTTTGACGGCCCGGGTCGCCGGCGCGACAATCGTTTGCGCGGCGGCCATCCGCCGTTTTACTTCAGGCGGGCGGGTCGATTCGGGAGACGGGCAGATGGCGAAACCGAACTCAAACAGGCGTCCCCTTTGGCTGCAGGCGGCGCGCGCGTTGAACCGGCTTGACCCGCTCGTGCGCCATCTGATCGTCAACTGGGCGCTCGGCGGGATGGCTGGCGTGATCTCCGCAACGGCCCTGCTGATTGTCGATCCGTTCGGGCTCAGGCCTTTGCTCGAGCACAGCGACATGGCCGCGGTGGCGCTCTTCATGCTCTATGTCGGCTTCATGACGACGTTCGGCGGCCTCGTCTGCGCCGCTGCAGTGATGTTCCCGCCGAAGGACGACGATCAGCCGCGCGGCAGACTGCCGGCGAGCGCAGTCTCGGCGAACTGGAAGCTGAAGCTCGCGTATGTCAGCGCGCGGCGGCGGGTCTGACAGATCCGGGCGCCCGAAGCCAGACCTGTTTCTCGAGCTGGACATTGTAGCTACATGTGGCTACAAGGTTTGCATGAAAACGGTGACGATCCGCGACGCGAAGAATCGGCTGACCGAGCTCGCCCGCGAGGTCGAGCGGGGACAGACGATTGTCGTCACGCGCAATGGTTCGCCCGTTTTCGAGCTGGCGCCGCACCGTCCGCGCAAGGGTCTTCGGCTCGAAGCGATTGACGACTTCAAGCGGAAGCGCGGGATCGAAACGATTGTGGCTTTCATCGCCGATGATTTCGACGATCCCATGCCGGAGGACTTTCTTCTGCGTCCCTTGCCGCCGGGCGCATGAAGCTCTTGATCGACACCCATATCCTTCTGGCTCTGATCGGGCCCGGCGCCGCCAGCCTGCCCGCGGCGGTCGCCGGATTGTTGAGGGATGCCGGCAATGAGCATCATCTGAGCGCGGCGAGCCTCTGGGAGATCGCTATCAAATGCCGGCTCAGCAAACTGAAGCTGACACTCGAGCTCGACGCCCTGCCCGAGCTTCTCGATGGCCTCGGCATCAGGATTGTCGCCATCGATGAACGCCACGCGCTGACGTCCGTCGAACCCGAGCCGATGACGCGCGATCCGTTCGACAGGATGCTGCTCGCGCAATGCCAGGTCGAGGGGCTGCGGCTCCTCACCATCGACCGCGCGCTCGTTGCGCATCCGCTGGCGGTGAGGGGATAGGTTCGCGGGCGGCTTCGAGCCCCGCCCCACGCGACTGGGTTCGACCCGGAACGGATCCTCGCGCGAGTTTTCAGCATTGCGGAGACGACGAGGGAACGTCGGCCATGCGCAAATAGCGGGCGTTCGCCGGACGGTTTGGCGAACGCGCCCTATCCGGCTCGTTCCTGCCGTTCCCGCTCGCTCCGGTATGGCCGGAGGGCGCATCGGGATATCGGGGACCGTCTCCACATACTTCACCACGGCGGCGGCGTCGGCCGCCTGCTTGTGGGCATCGGCAAATGCACCGACGGTTGCATAGATGTCGATCATCGGCATGGCGGAAGGCTCCCGGAGCGAGATGTCAGACGGTTCGAGCGGATGCTCGCTGCATCAGCCGCCAAAACCGAAGGTCACCGCAGTTGTTGATGTAGAAATTCGCTTGTCCGCCCGTTGGCGAGTGCTGCCGCTGCGGCGTTGTAGTGCGCCCCATTATGCCGGGCGAAGGCGTGATGCTGACCCGGATAGCTGTAGACTGTCGCGTTTGTTTTGCCGGCAAGCGCCGTTTTGATCTCAGCTTGCGCAGGCTTGGAAATGAACTCGTCCTCGGCGGCCAGATGCATCAGCAGCGGAGCATCAAGGCTGTCCACCTCGCCCAGATACTTCTCAGTGTCACCGCCGTGATAGACGACCGCAGCGTCGACGCAGTAGCGCACGGCCGTCAAGAACGCCATCAGCCCGCCGAGGCAATAGCCGAGGACGGCAACCTTGCCGTTGCACTCGGGCAGCTTGGCTACAAGGTCGGCGGTGTCCTTGACGTCCCTGGCGCCGGCGTCTCTGTCATAGGCCTGATAGAGACGAAGGCCGTGTTGCCAGTCAGGCTCGGAGGTGACGCTGAGATCGACGCCTGGCTCCTGACGCCAGAACAGGTCGGGCGCGACCGCAATGAAGCCTTGTTCGGCCAGTTCGTCGCAGGTCTTGCGAATGTCGGCGTTCACCCCGAACACCTCATGCAGAACGACTACGGCGGAAGCCGGCAAGACCGTCGGCCGCGCGATGTAGGCGCCAAACGCGCCGTCCCGGCCTTCTATGGTGAGGCGATCCTTCATCGTGTCCTCCGCAGACGATCTTGTTCACCCGGGCCTGCGCCGATGTCGTCAGGACCGGACGCGGCCGCTTTCCAAGCTAACGAGCAGCTCTTCGGTCGTAACGATGGCGTGGGCGTAAGTCGGTCCATTGATGGCGTGAGCGGCGTGCATCGCCTCATGGCTGAAGGCGGCGGTGGCGTCCTTGACCAGGGTGACGTGGTACCCGAGCTCCATGCCGAAGCGGCCCGTCGACTCGATGCAGGTGTTGGCGATCATGCCGATCAGGATGATGCGACGGACGCCGTGTTGCTTGAGCTGCAGATCGAGGTCGGTGTTGGCGAAGCCGCTCGATCCCCAATGCTCGTGGACAACGACATCGCCCGGCTGGGGCTGAAAGTCGTCGCGGAACGCGCCGCCCCAACTGTCTTTGGCGAAGATCTGCGCATTGGCCCCGGCGAGCTGATATGGCGAGGGATTGTCGAAGGAGACGTAGTCACCGGGCTCCCAGCGATGGTGCGGCACAAAGAAGATTTTCAAGCCCCGGCCCCGCGCGGCCGAGACCACTTCGCGCAGGTGATCCAGCAACGCGACTGCCTCCGCGACCGCCTTCACGCGAGGCCATATCTTGCCGCCCTCGCTGAGGAAGTCGTTATAGGGATCGACCAGCAGGATCGCAGTGGTCGAGGGATCGTAGCTCATCGCGATGTCCTGCTCTCGTCCGATCGACGGCGGAAGATCGGTTCACTCCTGGGACGACTCGGGTGTCCCAGGAGTAGCCTCCAGGAAGCGGTCTCGCCTCACTGACTGACGGATGCGGCAGCCTCTTCGATGAGCTTGGCTGTCTCGTTCGGGTGAGACATGTAGGCCACGTGACTGGAGTTCACTTCGACCGTCTTGGCCTTGGCGCGCTTCGCCATCATGCGCTCCTGGTCCGGATTGATCGACCGGTCTGCGGTGGCTACCATGTACCAGGTGGGCTTCTCCTTCCAGGCGGGCGACGTGACCTTATGGGTGAACGCGTCGGTGGAGATCGGCACCTGCGACGCGGCCATGAACGCCGCCTTCTCCTTCGGAAGGTCCGCGGCGAAGGCGGTCGCAAATTGCTCCTGGTCTACCCACCAGTTGCCGTTGCTGTCCGACTTGAACGCGTTGGACGCTGGCGGCAGGGCCTGTTCGATCGACGCGCAGCTCTCGCCCTCATCAAGCGCAAACGCCGCAATATATACAAGCGCTTTTACTTTCGGATGATTGCCGGCCTCGGTGATGACGGATCCGCCATAAGAGTGGCCCACCAGAACGACTGGCCCGTCCAGGGCGTCGATGGCCGCCTTGGTGTATTTTTGGTCGTCGGCGTAGGAAGTCTCGGGGTGCTGCACCACCGACACCTTGTAGCCATCCCCCGTGAGGATGCTGGCGACGGGTTCCCAGCCGGAGCCGTCGGCGAACGCGCCGTGCACCAGAACCACGTTCTTGATTTGCTGTGCCATGACGTTCTCCTCCTTTGAAAATCTGGGGCAGTTACCGGCCGTACAAAGGGTCCATGGCCGAACTGGGTGGATTGGATATTACGGGCAGAAGCCATAGACTTGGGCATCCGCTCGCTATTGAGCGTGATACCGAGCTCCGCGCTCCGTGGCAACAAGCCATTGAAACGCAACGCTATTTCCAGTCGTTTTCGTGCAAGAATGGCGCTTCTGGACAATATTGCAGCCCGCCAGCCCGCGCGGTAAGCTCCCCGCCGGGTGGGCGCTCGCGGCAACTCGGGTCAGCCATGCAGTCCAGCGGCGAAGGAGAATGGCTACAAAGGCGGTTTCATTCCGCCGTGCGGGGTTGTTTGGCGGCCGGGGCGCCTGATGTGGCGCCACAGGCGACCTTCGCGAGCCTACGCGCCGAATACTGGACTTGTTTGGGCGATGTGACGCCCGAGGACGCCTACACCCTGCATCTCAATCGCAGGTCTTCGACCAGCATCTCGCTCTGCGGGCGGTTCGGCCGGCGTCAGCGGCACGACATTCCGTTCCGCGGGGCAACCCTTTTCGACCTTTCTGATTTGCCAATGGTGGAGGTAGAGGGACGCTATGACATGTTGCGGGTCTACCTCCCGCGGCAACGGATCATCTCAGTCGCCGAAAGCATGGCGCGCCGGCCCGACGTGAGACTTCGCCTCCCGAAGCCTGGATTCGACGACTACATCATAACTAATCTACTAAACGTCGTCGATATTGCTTTCAATAATCCAGAGCTTGCCTCATTAGCTTCTTGTTGACGAGATATCTATTATGCTGACGTCTCATCTGATCCGCAATTACTCGGACGGATCGCCTGTCGAGCGCGTCCGGGGCGGGCTCGCGTCATGGCAGGAGCGCATCGCCAAGGAAATTTTGTTCGCGCGATGCACCCCCGACCGCCGACGAACTCAGCCAGGCTTGCGGCGTGTCGGCGCGACATTTCATCCGAGCCTTCCGGCAGTCCACCCGACGCACTCCGCACCAATGGCTGATGCAAGAGCGGGCCTTGAAGGCCAAGAACCTCCTTGAGCATTCGGACAGCACGCTTGCTGAGATTTCCGCGATGTGCGGCTACGCCAATCAAAGCCACTTCTGCCGCGCTTTCCTGAGGTCCTTTGGTCAGAGCCCGTTAACAGCAAGGCGGCAGGCGAAGGTGCGGGCTGCGAGTCGCTGACAGACCCGCGGCACGGCTGCGGACCGCTATTTGAACACGGGTCTAAACGTCCTATGAGCGTCCAGCGCGGCCGATACGCGGCACCTCGATACGTCTGCTCCGGGCGGCCACCGCGCGTAGAGGCAAGGCTCGCTTTCCTACCTAATCTGCGCCTACGAGGCGGCGATCCGCGACGACCGCTAAACGTCGAGACGCGTCATTCCGGCGTGCAGAATTCAAGCAGACCGCGCGAACGCTCCGCGGCATATCAGGCGGCGCCCGATTTTCGCGGCTACAGCC
Organism: uncultured Alphaproteobacteria bacterium; assembly: GCA_963820795.1. Taxonomy (GTDB): domain Bacteria; phylum Pseudomonadota; class Alphaproteobacteria; order Rhizobiales; family Beijerinckiaceae; genus Roseiarcus. The sequence continues at coordinate 275,976 of CAWGBJ010000002.1, read as the reverse complement.
GCCCAGAGCAAAAAAATCGCGAATATCGGGTAACTCCCTAGCCGCTCCTCCAATCCTCATGCCTCAAGCCGCAATGCGAAGCATCGCGTGTCGAAGGATGATCCAAAACGAGGCGTCGTTCGTGCGCTCTGGAGCATCCTTCGAGACGCGCCGCCTGCGGCGCCGCTCCTTGAGGCGTGAGGAGGTGGTAGGGAGTTACAATATCGGTTCTCTGCGCGACCGTACGGAGCCTCGCATTGAGTTTTCGCACCTCCGCAAGAATTTCGCGCCGCTGGAAGGCGCGCCTGGCGTCTGCGCAGGCGTCGACCTCACGGCAGAAGACGGCAGCAATGAGGTCGGAGCGCTGCGAAAGTGGCGGTAAACCGTGCCGACGTCGACGCCGGCCTTTTCCGCGATTTCTCGGACCGGAGCGTCCACTCCGGAGGTCGCGAACACCGCCAGCGCCGACTGGAAAAGCGGCCCGGGAGTCACTCAGAACCAGCTCAATGCATATTGCGCGCGTCGGTTCTGGGGCATATGAAGAAAGCGCGCGTTAAGAGAAAGGAGGGTCACATTGCGTAATTTCCGTTTCCGGCTTTACCGGACTCGTGGCCCGGTCGTCGCCCTGCAGACGCGTTTGCAGGGCTGACCAGAGTCCGTTTCTCACGAAGCTTCTTCCTGGTCTTGCCCTCTTGGCCTGCAGCGCTGACCGTTTGGATCGGCGCCTGCAATAGCGCAACCCCGCAGCGGATGCATTCGTCGACGATGGCCGGAGGCCCTCGATGATGTCAGCGCGGAGAAGACCAGAGAACGAAGATGACGCTCGTCAATATGCGCGACCTCGGCGTTACGCTGTCGAATCCTCTTTTTTCAGGACTCAATCTCACTCTCAACGCTGGCGATCGCGTCGGCCTCGTCGCCGCCAACGGACGCGGAAAATCGACGCTGCTGCGCTGCATCGCGGGGACGCTCGACCCGACGGAAGGACAAATCACCAGGTCGTCCGGACTGAGGATCGGACATGTGGAGCAGGACGCGCCGGCCGCTCTCCTCGACCTCTCCTTCCACGATGCGGTTCTCACCGCCCTCTCGCCCGACCAGGCAAAGAGCGAAAGCTGGCGGGTCGATGTGGCGCTGGAGTCGATCGAGGCGCCGGACGCGTTGCGCCGGCGGGAATTGCGGGCGCTAAGCGGCGGGTGGCAGCGGCTCGCGCTGCTCGTCCGAGCCTGGGTGACTGAACCTGACGTGCTGCTGCTGGACGAGCCGACCAACCATCTCGATCTCGGCAGGATCGCGGGGCTCGAGGCCTGGCTGAACGCGCTCCCGCGCGCCACGCCTTTCCTTGTCGCCAGCCACGACCGCGCCTTTCTCGACGCCGTGACGAACCGGACGCTGTTTCTCCGGCCCGAGCGGTCACAGATCTTCAGCCTGCCCTACTCACGGGCGCGCGTTGCGCTCGGCCAGGCCGACGCCGGCGACGCGCGACGCCACGAACGGGACATGAAAACCGCTCAGCAATTGCGAAGACAGGCGGCGAAGCTCAAAAATATCGGCGTCAATTCCGGCAGCGACCTTCTGACCCTCAAGACGAAACAGCTCAGGGAGCGCGCCGAGAGGCTCGAGGATTCTGCAAGGCCCGCGCATCGGGAACGATCGGCCGGCGCCATCCGTCTGGCAAATCGCGGCACGCATGCGAGAGCGCTGGTGACGCTGGACGACGCCGAGATTCGCACGCCGGACGGCTCATTGCTCTTTCGGACCGGCAAGCAGTTCATTCGGCAGGGCGACCGCGTCGCGCTCCTCGGACCGAACGGCGTCGGCAAGAACTCGCCTCGTCGAGATGATCCGCGCGGCGGTGAACGACCCCGAGACGACCCACGCGGGCATAAAGGCCACGACTTCGCTCGTGCTCGGCTACAGCGATCAGGCGCTGGCGACGCTTCGGGACGCGGACACGCCCATCGACACGATCGTGCGCCGCTTCGAGGTCGGCGACCAGAGGGCGCGCGCGTTGCTCGCGGGCGCTGGCGTCGCCATCGACATGCAAACCCGTCGCATCGGCCAGCTTTCAGGCGGACAGAGGGCGCGTCTCAACGCGCTGGCGCTCAGGCTTACGAACCCCAACTTCTATCTGCTCGACGAGCCCACCAACCATCTCGACATCGAGGGGCAGGAAGCGCTGGAAAGCGAACTCATCGCGCATCAGGCGAGCTGTCTGCTCGTCTCGCACGACAGAAGCTTCGTGCGCGCCGTCGGAAACCGGTTCTGGGTGATCGAACGCAAGCGACTGCTGGAAGTGGAGGGCCCGGAGGGGTTTTTTGCCGACGCGGCCAGTCGGCGGTGATCGAACGGGTAGGCGGCAAGGCCCGCGAACGAACGAGGTCGCGATCGGCCGACCACGGTCGCGCACCCCGTTGCTGCCGGCAGAGAGCCACGATGCGCACGTCACGTGAGCTGGCAATCCGCCCGCCAGCGAGCAGGTTGCCGATCCCTCCGCGAGTTCCGCGATTCGTTTGGAGGCCGGATCGTGAACGGCGTGTCCTCGCGGTGGGCGAAGACCCGGATGTTCGTGTCGACAGCGATCAAGCCGACAGCGATCAGGCGCCGCGACCCTCGTAGGCCAGTTCGTTGAGCCGGCTCCGCGGAGCGCCGCAAATGCCGTCTTGCAATCCCCTGCCCTTGAAGCTTGCGCGGCGCAGCTTGAATGGCGCGCCGGGCTTGGTCTCGGCGACGACGCGGCGAAGCCCCCGCTCCACCAGCGCACGCAGCGTGACCCCCTCGCGCTCGGCAAGCTTGCGAGCCTGGCGAAGAAGCGGATCCGAAATTTCAATCGTCGTCTTCATGACGTTACGTATGGGATTGATGATATGGGCGCCCATACCATAGGTTGTTGCGGCCCTGGAGAGCAAGTCGCGGTGGTCTTCGCCCCTTTCGGCGTTCTTGCCATTGGACCGGTTTCAACGCATCGCGAGCCACATCTCCCCTCTCCCCTTGCGACCCCTTGCGGGAGCGGGGCCGGGGGTGAGGGGTCCGCGCCGCAAGGCGCGCTTCGCGCCGCGCAACGTCGTTGCGCGGCCCCTCATCCGGCGGGCTTCGCCCGCCACCTTCTCCCGCAAGGGGAGAAGAGGGCGCCGAGCGAGGCCTTCAACGAAAATTCCGTCCCTCCGGCATCGCGCGCCTCGCCTCGATGACTTCGGCGGCGAGATCGGACGGCGGGCGCGGGGCGTCGAGTCGCGGCGTCTGGGCGAAGCGGTTCCCCTGGCGCTTCTGCGCCATGGTCATCTGCGGCCGCTTGACCTCGTCGGCGCGCGCCGTGGTCGCGATCGGTTTCGCCCATCTCCGAGAGAAGCCCGAGCATCGGCGTCAGGTCCTCCATGCGGTCGGCGATGATGTGGATGACGCCCATTTCGTTCTGCAGCTTGCCGGTCACGGCGACGAAGCGCGCGCCGAGCACGATGGCGCGCAGCCGCTCGAACGCCTTCGGCCAGACGATGACGTTGGCGACGCCCGTCTCGTCCTCGAGCGTCATGAAGATGACGCCCTTGGCGGTGCCCGGCCGCTGACGCACCAGGACGAGGCCGGCGACCGTCACCCGCTCGCCGCTCCTGATCGGGGGAAGCCCATCCGATCGCGTCACGCCGCGCGCGGCGAGGCGGGCGCGCATGAACGAGGTCGGGTGGGCTTTCAGCGACAGCGACAGGCGCCGGTAGTCCTCGACCACATGCGCGCCGAGCGGCATCGGCGGCAGTTTTGCGTCGGGCTCGGCGGCGCGCGCCGGCCGCGAGACGGCGAAGAGCGGCAGCGCGTCCTGGTCGCCGACCCGGTCGAGGCCGCGCACCGCCCACAAGGCCTCGCGCCGGTCGAGGCCGAGCGAGCGGAAGGCGTCGGCGTCGGCGAGCCGCTCGAGCACGGCCGCGCTGAGCCCGCTCCGGAGCCAAAGGTCGCGCACGGAATCGTACCCCTGCCCTCGCCGCTCGACGAGCCGGCGCATGTCGTCCTCCCTGACGCCGACGATCTGCCGGAGGCCGAGGCGCACCGCGCATGTCGTGCGGATATGCTCGATCATCGAGGCGTGGCGGGGGTGGATCTCCGACTCCCCTCTCCCCTTGCGGGAGAGGGGTTGGGGGTGAGGGGTTCGGCGCGATAGCGCCTCTTCGAAAGAACGCCCGTCTGTCGACGGGCTATGGGGGGAAGGAAGGGCCTCCAGCGTGCCGTCCCAGTCGGACAGGTTGACGTCGACCTCGCGCACTTCGACACCGTGCTCGCGCGCGTCACGCACCAGCTGGGCGGGGGCGTAGAAGCCGAGCGGCTGGGAATTCAGCATCGCCGCGGCGAAGACGTCCGGGTAGCGGCATTTCATCCAGCACGAGGCGTAGACGAGCAGCGCGAAGCTCGCCGCGTGGCTCTCGGGAAAGCCATATTCGCCAAAACCCTCGATCTGGCGGAAGCAGCGCTCGGCGAACTCGCGGTCGTAGCCTTTGGCCGCCATGCCCTCGATCATCTTGTCCTCAAAAGTCTGGATCGTGCCGACCCGGCGGAAGGTCGCCATGGCGCGCCTGAGCCTGTCGGCTTCGGAGGGCGTGAAGCCGGCGGCGACGATGGCGATCTTCATCGCCTGCTCCTGGAAGAGCGGCACGCCGAGCGTCTTCTTCAGCACCCCCTCGAGTTCGCTCGAGGGATAGACGACGTCCTCGAGCCCCTGCCTGCGGCGCAGATAGGGGTGCACCATGTCGCCCTGGATGGGGCCGGGCCTGACGATCGCGACCTCGATGACGAGATCGTAGAAGCTCTCGGGCTTAAGGCGCGGCAGCATCGACATCTGCGCCCGGCTCTCGATCTGGAAGACGCCGATCGTGTCGGCGCGCTGGATCATGGCGTAGACTTGCGGCTCCTCCGGCGGGATGGTAGCCAGCGTCAGGCGCTCGCCGTAGTGCTGCCTAAGGAGATCGATGCCCTTCGCCAGCGCGGTCAGCATGCCGAGCGCCAGCACGTCGATCTTGAGAAGGCCGAGCGCGTCGAGATCGTCCTTGTCCCATTCGATGGTGGTGCGCTCCTCCATCGCCGCGTTCATGATCGGCGCGACTTCGTCGAGCCGGTCGCGGGTGATGACGAAGCCGCCGCTGTGCTGGGTGAGATGGCGCGGAAATCCGGTCAGTTCCTCAGCCATTTTGAGCGCCAGCGCCAGGGTCGGATCGGTCGGATCGAGCCCGGCCGCGCGCACGCGCTCCCCGTCGATCGGCGTCGAGCCATGGCCCCAGGCGGTCCCGTTGAGCGCCGCGATGACGTCCTCCGAGAGGCCGAAGACCTTGGCCGTCTCGCGGATCGCCGAGCGGGAGCGATAGGTGGTCACCGCCGCGGCGAGCCCGGCGCGCTCGCGTCCGTAGCGCCGGTAGATGTACTGGATCACCTCCTCGCGCCGCTCGTGCTCGAAATCGACGTCGATGTCGGGCGGCTCGTTGCGCTCGGGCGAGACGAAGCGCTCGAACAGGAGATCGAAGCGCGCCGGGTCGACCTCGGTGACGCCGAGGCAGAAGCAGACCGCGGAATTGGCCGCCGAGCCGCGGCCCTGGCAGAGGATGCCGCGCGAGCGGGCGAAGCGCACGATGTCGTGCACGGTGAGAAAGTAGGGCGCATAGTCGAGCGCGGCGATGAGCGCGAGCTCATGGGCGAGCGCCTCGCGCGTCCGCTCCGGCACGCCTTCGGGATAGCGCGCCTTGGCGCCTTCGAGAGCGAAGGCTTCGAGCGCCGCCTGCGGCGTCGCATAGCCCTCGCGCAATTCTTCCGGATAGCGATGGGCGAGCTCGTCGAGGCTGAAGGCGAGGCCGTCGAGGAAGCGGATCGTCTCGGCGACCGCGGCGGGCGCCTCGGCGAAGAGCCGCGCCATCTCGCGTGGGCTTTTCAGATGCCGCTCGGCGTTGGCCTGGGTCAGGCGGCCGGCGGCCGCGAGCGTTGTTTTTTCGCGGATGCAGGCGACGACGTCGGCGAGCGGCCGCCGCTCGGGCGCATGCATCAGCGCGTCGTTGGCGGCGATGAGCGGCGCGCCGAGCTTTTTTGCCAGCGCAACGCGTGCGGCGAGCGCGCCGCGCATGTCCTCGCCATAGGTCAGGCTCGCGCCGATCCAGAGACGCGGGCCGAAAGCCTCGCAGAGGAATTTTACGGTTTGGCTCTCGCTCTGCGCCGGGCTGCCGCCATTCCCGCGCCCCCCTTGTGGGGAAGGGACGGGGTGGAGGGTCGCGTTGCGCTTGGCAATTTCAGCTTGACCGCGCTTCTCTTGAAGGGTCCGCGCGACCCCCCTCCCTAACCCACAAGGGGGGAGGGGAAGCGCCACGATCTGCAGCCCCTCGCCATGCTCGATCAGGTCCTCGAGCGTGAGCCGGCACTCGCCCTTGGGGGCGCGCAAATTTCCGGCCGTGAGAATCCGGCAGAGCCGGCCGTAAGCCGCGCGATCCTTCGGATAGGCGAGCACGTCCGGCGTCCCGTCGTCGAAGGCGAGGCGCGCGCCGGGAACGACCCGCATGGCCTCGAGCGCCGCCTTGTTCTCGCGGGCGAAGGTATGCGCGCGCACGACGCCGGCGAGCGTGTTGCGGTCGGCGATGCCGATCCCGGCGAGCCCGAGCTCCGCCGCCCGCGCCACCATCTCCTCCGGATGCGACGCCCCGCGCAAAAACGAGAAGTTCGTCATCGCCGCGAGCTCGGCGAAGCGCGGCTCGAGGCGGATCATGAGAACTTGCCCTCATCCGGCGCTTCGCGCCACCTTCTCCCGCAAGCGGGAGAAGGGACGCGCCCCCTCTCCCGCTTGCGGGAGAGGGCTGGGGTGAGGGCAAGCGCGCGCCTCACCATGGCACGCCGCACGCTGCGGCAATCGTCGCCAGCACGCTTTCGCGCGCCGTCAGAATGTCGCGATTGCTGAAGCGTAGAATTATGTAGCCTTCCCGCGCGAGCCACGCGTCGCGAACGGCGTCGTGCCTGCTCTCGGCGTGCTGCGATCCGTCCGCTTCGAGGACGAGCCGATGAGCGATGCATAAAAAATCGACGATATAGGGTCCGATCGGCGCTTGCCGGCGAAACTTGAGCGCCTGCATCCGCCGGTCGCGCAGGGCGTGCCAGAGGCGCCGCTCCGCGTCAGTTGGCGCAGCGCGCATTGCACGAGCGCGCGATTTGGCGGAAATAGGGGTGTCGTTGCGCATGTCTGTCTCCTCTCCTTGCCCTCATCCGGCCGGCTGCGCCGTCCACCTTCTCCCGCAAGCGGGAGAAGGGGTTCATCCGAACACTCCGTGCAGGAACCATTTCGCCCTTTGCGTCTCGCGGCCCCAGAGGCCTTCGCGGTAGAGCCAGAAGCGGCGGCCTTGCGAATCCTCGGCGCGGAAATAGTCGCGCGTCGGCGCGTCGGGGCGGCGCCACCAGGGGGCGGCGATGCGCTCGGGCCCCTCGATGGCGGCGACGTCGTGCAGCACGCGCCGCCAGCGGAAGCGCAACGGCGGCCCGTCCGGCACTTCGGCGATCGCCTCGATCGGCTCAGGCCGGACGAAGAGTTTGAGCGGGCGCGCCGGCGCGCTTCGTTCGCCCTCATCCGGCCGCCCCCGGATCAAGTCCGGGGGTCGCCGGCCGCCTTCTGCCGCAACTCCCAGGTCACAGCCCGGAGGGAGAAGGGTAGCCTCGCCGCGCGTCCGCGCCTCGCCGAGCGTCGCCGGCGCCGCCGCTTCCGCCTGCTCGGGCAGATGCGCTTCGACGAGTTCCCGCCGCGTCACCGCGCGCGCCCCGAGCCGTGCGCTCAGGCGGTCGATGAGATCGGCGAGGGCGCGCGCCCGCTCGGCCTCGTGCGCGCGTTCGAGCTCGACCTGGGACGGCGCGAGCGGCTCGGCCGCAAGACAGGCGAGGCGCATGAGGTCGATGCCGAAGCCCGCGTCGATCGCGTCTTCCTGAGGGCTCGCGAGCCGTTCGGCGAAGAGGCGCGCGATGGCGCGCGCTTCGTTGAGCGGCCGCCCTGCCCCGACCCGGATGCGGCGCACGTCGCCGTCGACGCGATGGAGCTCGAGCTCCATGCGCCTTGCGCCCCTGGCCTGCCGCTCCAGAAGCACGACGAGAGCGTCGGCGAGCTTGCGCAGGGTCGCCTCGATCGCCTCGATCGTCTCGACGGGCGAAGCGAAGCGCCGCTCGGCGGAAAATTCGGGCGCGGCGAAACGCGGCGCGATCGAGCCGCGCTCGAGCCCCCTGAGCTCGTCGAGCCGGGTCATCGGCGTTGCGCCGAACCGCGCCGTGATCGGAGCGCGGGGTCGGAGCGCAATGTCGCCGATGCGCCTCAAGCCCGCCCGGGCCATGTCGGCGACAATCTTATCTTCGAGGCCGAGCGCGGCGAGCGGCAGGTCATGGAAGAGCTTGGCGAAAGCCTTGTCGCTCAGAGCCTCGGAGGCGATTTTTTCGGCCGAAAACCTGGCCAGCGCCCAGGCGGCGCGCGGATTGGCCGCGACCGCGGCTCGGGCCGTGATCCCCTGCCCGGCGAGGCGCTTCAGGCAGTCTTCGGCCAGCGCCGCTTCGCCGCCGAAGAGATGCGCGACGCCGGAAATGTCGAGCATCAGCCCGTCGCGCCCGTCCAAAGCGGCGAGCGGGGTGAAGCGCGAGCACCAGTCGCAGAGGCGTTCCAAGAGCCGCGCCTCCTCGGCCGGCTCCGCCTGGACGGCTTTGAGCGCCGGCAGGCGGGCGCGCGCATCCGCGAGCGAGAGGCCGGGATTGAGGCCGAGACGCGCGGCGTTTGCATCGACGCAGACGAGGCGCTCGGCGTTGTCGACCCTGGCGACAGCCGCCAGCGGCGCCGTTCGGTCAACGCCGTTCAGACGCCGCGCGCGATCCGTCGCCAGACGCGGCAGCCAGAGAGAGAGAAATCGCCGGGTCGTCAAAAGTCCTCTCCTTGCTGCGCCAGTCGAGACGCACGGTGCGGCCCGGGTCGGGCGCCTGCCGCCGCGCTCCGCCGCTCGTCGAAAGACGGTCGTCCCTTCCGGCGCCCTCTGGCGCGCAGCCGACGCGGTCATCGACCGCGTCGACAAGGGCGCCGAGGCGCGCCTTGACGAGTCGTGCGCCGCAGGCGAAGGGGCCCGGCAGGTCCCGGCCGGCCGCCGCAGGCGATTTTTGGCTCGGCAGAGCGGCGATCTCGAACCGCGTCTCGGCGGCGCTCGACAACCGCCCGGCCTCGCCGTAAGCGCTCGCCAGCACGATGAGCGCCGGCGTCCGCCCTTTGCGCGCGGCGAGCAAAAGGCGCCGCGAGGCGGCGAGGCTGTAAGGCTTGAGGCTCCAGAGCTCGCCGACGACCGCGGCGGGGCCGCCGGATTTCAGCGCCTCCTCCATCGCCCAGAGAGCGGCATTGGCGTCGGGCGCCTCGACGAAGACGAGGCGCTTCAGGGGCAGCCCGTGCGCGACGAGCCCCGGCCCGTAGGGCGCGCCCATCTCGCGGGCGGCGAAGCCTTCGCCGATCAGAAGCGCCGCCGAGGCGCGTTCGCTCAGGAACCGCGCCGCGAGCGCAAGCGCAAAACCCATCGCCGCCGCCCCGTCCAAGGGCTCGGCCGGGACGATCTCGTGCAGGGCGTCGTCGGCAAGCCCGCCGCCGAGCGCCCCGTCGATGGCGCGCATGAGGGGGAGGCGGCGCACGGCGCGCTTCTCCGCCGGGCCGTGGCCCGACAGGGCCTCGATATCAGCGACGGCGCGACGCAACCGCGCCGCAACCGCCCTGCCGCTCGGCGACATTCGGTCCGCGTCCTTGTTGGTTCTCTATATGTTCTAGTTTTGGACGCAAGCGGGGCGGGAGTCAAGAGCGCGGCGGGCAGGTCTCGCCAAAGTCTCGGCAAAGTCTCGGCTTCGTGAACCGAGACGACAGATGTCGCCAGACCGGAAAGGAAAAGCGCTCATTCCCGTTTCCAGTCGTTATCAGGCCCATCGTAAAAGACGTCCGGCAGGCTAAGGACGTGGCGTTGAAAGAGCTGCACAATCGGCGAAGCAAATCTCCCTGTCCGAAACGCGTCGAACGCCTCACGCCGGCAGAGAAAGGTATGCCGGTTGAAAACCTCGGTGCGCAAGTAGTGCATCACTCGAATATCATCGAGACTCGCCAAGCTTTTTCCAAGCATTTCGTCTGAGTTTATGCAATTATATTCCGGCCCGAGACTGATGACGTCGAGGCCCGCCTCAAGGATGCTGAGCGTGAGCGCGATCTGTCCGGCGAAAAACATTTCTCTGGTTCCGTCCATCAGTTCAGTCATCCATTCCGTGTAAATGTGGGTCAGCTGCCTGACCAAGTCAAAGGCGGCCGAATTGAAACCGACAAACCCGTAATTGAAATAGGGCGGGCAACAGCCGGCTTCCTCGACGGACGCAACGGAATAGGTGAAATCGAGGCGGGTGTCGGCGCGGCCGTCCGCCGTCAGCAGCTGCCGCCACCGCGCCTCGCTCGTCGATCGGTCTTGGAACGGCGGGAAATGCGCCATCACACCGGCCACCGTCGGCCGCTCGGCCTGGCGAAGCCTCGACAACAGTTCGTCGATCGGCCGGATGAGGCAGGCGTCCGCGTCCATCAGGATTACCACGTCGCTTTCGGCCGCATAGGCATACCGATGCGACCACGCAGGCATTCCGCCGGGCCAGATCTCGTCGATTGTAGGCTGCCATACGACCGGATAATCGGCCGACCAAGGGTTGGCCGCCAGCAGCGCGCCCTCGTCGACATAGTCTCCAGCGGAAATCTTCAACGGCGCGGACGCGTACTCGCCGCTGAGCTTCGCCAGAGAAAGCGCCGCAAGCTTGACGTTTGAGAAGAAGGACGCCTCAGGCACGATGGGAATGCGGAATTCAAACGTCACGCAAAAGGTCTATCCGTCCGATCCACTGGCGCGCAGAAACCATGCGAGCTCCCGCGACCACAGCGCCACACGAATAGTTCGCCTTTGCGGCAAGTCAACCTTCGCCGAACCCGCAGCGTCCACCCAAGGACGCCTCGAAAAATCCGCCTCCGCATCCCCACCCTGGATTTTCGCTGCTTGAGGAAGGCGCCTGTCTCTGCCGTCGCCAATTGACGGGATTCTCGTCGCCCGTTAGCCTAACGTTCGAGGATGAGCCAAAGGCTTTGTTTATGCGCCGAACGATCACGCGCTCGTTCTGCCAGGATAGTACGGCTAGTCATTTGCGATTTGCCGAACTAGAGTCGAGCTTTGCATTCTGCTCTGCAATTATTACTCTGGCACTGAAGTCTTTTATTTTTCACCATTACTCTGACAATTTTGATCACGACCGGTTTGGCATCGAGCGAAAACCGTCAGCCATGCGGCAAATCAAGCGCGCTGTTCAAACAATATTTTGGCTAATAAAGTCTCGTTCTGACCTATATCAGACCTATATTCTGTTCAGTGACCCTCAGTCGAAAGTTATTTACGTGTTTCTACTTGCGTATCGTATCGCATGGTACTCCCACGTTAAAATACCTGCCTCTTTCTCAAATGAACATCTAGACGACTTTAGAGAAATACAAAAGAACACAGAGAGTAAATACCCGCTGAGCGGAATATTTGGTGGTTTGCGACGTTATGATTTTGAATTTGAAGGCAAGCGCTACGTGTCGGATGGCCTCGGCTTCGAAGATATTTTGTTTCGTCGCCAATATTTTTATTCGAACGGGGTTTTAACTGTTGCCCCCGAAGCGGGCGACTTTGTCATCGATGGCGGCGCGTTTACTGGAGATAGTGCGCTGGTGTTTTCCAATGCCGTTGGAGAAGATGGTCTCGTATATTCATTCGATCCAGTGGCCGATCACATAGAATTATTGGAGAGCAATATCGGTCTGTTTCCGTTCAAGAATGTCAAAATTATGCCTTTCGGTCTGTATGATAAGGAAGTTTTTGGCAAGCCGGTCAGAGTAAATACTTATGCCCCCGGCTTTGAAACCATTTCTACTGATGTGCCTTTGCGTTCGCTTGATTTTCTTGTCGCAAGCAACATCATAGCGAGAATAGACTTTGTTAAACTGGACATAGAAGGTGCGGAGCTAAATGCACTAAAGGGAGCGATCGACAGCATTAAGTTGTTCAAGCCAAAACTTGCCATCTCTCTATACCATAATAGAAACGATATCTTCGAAATTCCATTGTTCATCAAGCACAATTTTCCGTTCTATAAATTTGTCATTGGACACTACACGATCCACACGGAAGAGACTATCTTGTATGCTATGCCCGAAGAAGGGGCATGAGGGGTGTTTCTGCCGAAAATCTGTCAGAAGATCTGCGCATGTCGAACTGATCGGTTCGGCGGAAGGGTTCAGCTGCCGGACTGACCTAGCTCCCGCCTGGGTTCTGGATGGGCGGCCGAAGACTCTCACCCCTCTTGTCTAAAGGTAAGCCTTCGCCGGTTGACCGGGCGGCGCCCGTGGTCTAGGGGTTCGGAATGTGGAAGGACGCCGAGAAACTTGACAGAGCTTTTCCCCCGCCGCGACGCGAAATCCGATTTGGTCCGTCTCGGTTGGCCGCCAAATCCAATGGATCTCGCGACACGATACGCGGTGCTTCTTTCGGCCATCGATTTTGATCAATACTCAGTCGACAGGCCGCTGAAACTTCTCGATGTCGGTTGTGGTCTCGGCCTGCTTCTCGACTACCTGACCGCTAACTCCCTCATAGGCTTGGTGGACTACATCGGCGTCGATTTGGACAAGGCCATCCTGCAAGAGGCCCAGGCGCGTTGGCCTGGCCACCATTTCCGGGTGCGCGACGTCCAAGAAGAGCCGTATGAAAGCGGCGCTTTTGACTACTGCATTATTTGCGGAATTTTCACATGCAAGATCGGCAACAATTACGACGTTGCGGTGGCCTCGGCGCAAAGCATCCTGAAAGCCGTATGGCCGTCGGTGAAGGTTGGATTGGCGTTCAACTCCATGTCAAAGCATGTCGATTGGGAACGCGACGACCTGTTTCATTGGCCGCTGGACGACATCATGAAATTCTGCAAGTGCGACTTGGGCAGGCACGTGTCGTTTTACCTTGACTATGGCCTATGGGAAATGTCGACGCTTGTTCGGAAAGCGCCGCGACGGCCACACGTCAATACGCCCTGGGGGTGAACCTTGCCGGACTACGATTTGCAGACAATGTTGGCAACAGGAACGCCCTTGCGATTTGGGGAGCGCTCCGCCACCGGCAGCGACTATTTCGATTACGCGCCAGAGCAGCCAAATCTTTTCCTCCTGATGAATTTCAAACAGCTTCTTGTCAAAGAAAACGGCATAGAGCGGGGGTTTGACCTTTATCGGCAAACCATATCGAAGCAGAAAAACGCCGTCATGACTTTGCGACGGCTCGAGAGCCACTACGCGTATTGCCGGGAGCGCTCGCCGGAGTTTTTCGAAATCGCCCCTCCGGGCGAGCCGTTCACCATTTTTCCGCCGAAGGTGATCGGCGCCGGAAATCACCGGCCGCTCACAAATACGACGCGGTCTCTCTACCTTGCCTGCCTGGAGGACGCCCTTGTGCAGGGGCGCTCGTCCATTACCGTGGTGGCAGACCTTGCCCTGGCGGATTATCAGGGCGTCGAACTCGAAAGGATTGACGACGAGTTAGAATTCGATTCCGCGGTCTTTCATCGGAACGGCGATGAGGTCTGGACGATCTCGCAGGATCGAGCTGAATTGGAGCTTGATGCGGCGTTTTCGCTGCTGGGCTGCAAGACCGATTTTTTCGGCGACTGGCTTTGCGAATCCATCATAAAATATGTGGCTGCGACAGTTTCGGGGCGCTTGCCGCTGGTCCCGATCCTGATCGACGCCAGTATGCCAAAGACGCACCGACAGGCCCTCGAACTTATGCTCCCGGCCGGCGCGGAGGTCAGGGAAATTCCCGCATTCGAAACGGTGCTGGTTAGGCGGCTGTGGTCGGCCCCGAGCGTCGGCTACATGCCGTTTCACCAAAAGTTCACGGCGCGTTTCAAGTGGGACTACCTTATGGGCTTGCCGGCCCGCTTCGCGCCCATTCAGGAGGAAATGTGCGGGAAGGCGGACCTGGCCGTCGGGCCGCCGCAGGGCCCGTCTCGCATTTTTTTGGCGCGAAAGGCATTTCGCCATCGAAAGCTTGTGAATCACACTGAGATCGAAGCGCTCGCCGAGGCGCACGGATTTGCGCTCGTTTACCCCGAGGACTTCGACTTTGTCGGGCAGGCGCGATTGTTTCGAAACGCGCGCTTCGTCGTTGGTCCGGAGGGATCGGCCTTTTTTCTCTGTATATTCCTAAATCAAGGGGCAAAGATCTGCATCCTCAATCACGAGAATACCGCAGGCCTGGTCGCGTATAACGGCGGCAACGACGCCGGGGCTGACGATGTGACGATCATCACTGGGCCCCAGGCAATGCCGCAGCGCGGAAGCCCACAGGATGTCGGTTACGCCATCGACGCTGGCGTCTTTCGACGTTTCCTTGAGGGCTGGCTACCGGCCCCAACGCCAGAGGGCGAAGGATCGCCAGCGCTGGGATTGGAGCTCAACGAACTCAGGATTTGATTTATACCATTATGCAGCCGACTCCCCTATTTGATCAAGTAACTCGATCGCCAAAAGAAACTTATTGGCTTTGGAAGCGCTACAAAAGTGAGGTTATGGGCTTGTGAGCCCCTCACTCCGGCAGGCATTGAATCAAATATCATTAGGGTAATCGTGAGGACGAGTTGTGATGGACCAGCAACGCTTACGCCCGGAATACTCAAATTCACGCAATTGCGAGACGGGCTATCTGGCGGTCTACGGCGACTCCGCTAAAGGGGCGTGCTACCGAAACGAAGAAGACGCACGGCGCAAATATGCCCTGATGCTGGAGGTCATCCGCGAGCGCGATGAGCCGGTGACCCTCCTTGATTTCGGTTGCGGTCCGGCGCACCTCTACGACTATCTACAATCATTGCCCGGCCCACGTCCGATCCAATACACGGGCCTCGATCTTTCGGCTGCGTACCTCGATATCGCCCGGCGCCGCCGACCCGAGGCGAACCTCTTGCATATGAACGTACTCGAATTGGACGCCGGGCTGCAGGAATTCGATTATGTGATCGCGAACGAGATTTTCAATTGCCGCGGCGGGATTCCCTTGCCGGAGTGGACCGAATATTGGCGTGAATTGGTCACTATACTCTTTCGCCACGCCCGTCGCGGCCTGGCATTCGACGTCATGTCGAAGATAGTCGATTGGGAGCGCGACGATCTTTTCCATCTGTCGCTTGACGAAATGGCCGAATTCGTCGGCCGGCGCCTAAGTAGACACTTTATTGTGCGGCACGACTACGGTAAATACCATTACACCGTTTTTGTCTATCGAACGCCGGCGCCGCTGGCGTGAAGGACCGCCGACGCGGAACAAAGTTCGGCGCCGCCGAGCGCGGCAAAATCGTTGTCGGACTTCACACCAGGTCCGATTCCGTCCCCATCCGAGGGGTCCGCAAATCCGATTCCAGTCGCATGAGGGCGGCCTCGAGGGCATCGGTGAGCTGATGCAGATCAGCAATCTCGGTATCCTGGTGGACAGGCAGGTTCAGGATGCTCCGGGACAGCAGGTGGCTGACGGGGAATTCTTCCGGCCGGATGGCGTCGATCAGACGATAATAAAGCGCGATTGTCGGCAAATCCTCCGACATCAATGCCCAATACAGTTTCTCGCGAAGCCCGTGATGAACCCGGATCGGAAAGTTGTGTGGAACCTGATCACCGAGCTCGGGGTATTGAATTGTTAGTCCTTCAACGTTGTTCAGGCGCTGTGCAAGCCAGTGAAAATTCTCCCGTCGCCGGCGAACGGTCGCACCGAGGTCCGTCCTGAGCAATTGTTCGAGTGAGACCGGATCGCAGCGGTCGGCCGGTAAGAGTGTCGGTTCGGGCAATGTGTCGCCGTTCAGCTGCAAGACCCCTCCGGTCGCAACGGGGATTGTCTTGTGAAGGCTGTAGAAGGCCGCGTCGCCGTAGCTCCCCGGCCCACCGTCGCCGAACACGCCGAACGGAACGTGGGCGCAGTCCTCGATCAGCATCACGCCGTGGCGACGGCACGCGTGCTTCAGTCGTGGCAGGTCCACTCGGACAAAACCGAAATAGTGCACGACAAGGAGGAGCGGATGCCGGCCCGACGAGATGCTCGCCTCGAGCGCCTCATGATCGGGGGTCAGGAACTCGTCCAGCGGATAGAAACTCGCCGGAATTCCGGTCGCGACCACCGGATCCCAGAGCCCCGAGCCTTCCCGTGCGCTCACTCCGATATAGGCGGGTAACAATATAGACGCGTCCGGCGTCATTCTGAGATTTTCCAGAATGAGCCGAAATGCGGTCCGTGCCGAGTTGGTGAACCAGAGGCGGCGCGAGAACCGCGTCGGGTCCGAGGCGGTGCGTCTTATCACAGGCAAACCGAGGCCTTCATGAAACTCCGCTCAGACCCCCACATCGAAAACGCGGAAAATCGGCGGATTTGTACTTGACGCTTTCGCCTCAGGCAAGGCGCCGCTCATCGTCATGAGCTCAAGCGGATCGGAGAAGGATGCTCCTGGGCGGTTGATTCGGCCCTTCGATCCTGCTGTGATGGCGCCGTCGCCGACGAGCCGCTCGCGTCTTTATGCACCGAGCGAAACAGGCGAAATAGCGTCACCAGAGGCTCGATGTGATACTTGGAATGATGCAGCCATATTTTTTTCCTTATCTCGGCTATTTTGAACTTATTGCAATTTCAGATCGTTGGGTTGTATTCGACATTGTCCAGTATAACAATCGCACGTGGATGAATAGAAATAGAATTTTGCATCCGCACGGCGGTTGGCAGTATATCAAAGCTCCGGTGCATAAAAGTCCACTGGGAACTGCGATCAAAGACGTTCGAGTTATTGATCCCGACGCCGCCATGAGACTCATCTTGCGTCAGCTCGATCATTACCGTCGCTTTGCTCCTTATTTTGACCAAGTTTCGTCTCTCGTTTCAACTGCCTTTTCCAATGCCAGAAGCGACCGACTTGTTGACGTCAATGTTTCTACCTTAATAGAGACATGCAATTATCTCAATTTAAATTTTGATTGGACGCTCTGCTCAGAACTGAACGTGGAGTTGGATGGAATCGAGCACGCCGGACAATGGTCGTTGCGCGCCGCTCAACAACTGGGTGCGCAGGAATACGTTAATCCGCCGGGCGGCCGAGCCATCTTTCGTCCCGAGGAATGGCGGGACGCCGGCATAAAGCTAACATTTACCCGCCTTCAGCCTTTTCATTACGGCTGCCTTCCCTTCGAACATGTGGACCATCTTTCAATACTCGACGTCCTGATGTGGAACGATCCCGCGATTGCGCGACAGGAGCTGCTTTGTCGAAAATCGCTCCAGCGCGATGACCTCGGCGTCACAAGCGAGAGATGATTTACTTGTTCCGTGCCGGACGCCCAGCGGCTCCTTGACGCTGCAATGATCTCCGAGGGGCGAAAATGTCGCCTGCGTCATACCGTGATCAGGGGGAGTCAACGGCGATCTGTGGCCTGACCTGCCAGACTCTTGGATCCTCGGCCGCTATCTGCCCCAAAGTAAATCAATCACGCGATGTCCACTGCCCTGGCTCCAACGTATCTCCAGTTGACCGGGTTGCACCCCCTGCCCTAAAGGTCTTTGAATGCAGAAGGACGTCGAGAAACTTGCCGAATTTTTCCCCCACCCCGACGCAAAATCCGATTTGGATCGTCTCGGTTGGCCGCCGAACTCAATGGATCAGGCCTCACGAAACGCTGCGCTTCTTTCTACAATAGATTTTGATCAACACTCGATTGACTGGCCGCTGAAACTGCCGGATGTCGGTTGCGGTCTCGGCCTGCTTCTCGACCGTCTGACCCCCAGCTCCCTGATCGACCTGGTAGACTGCATCGGCGTCGATCTGGACAAGCCCATCCTGCGAGAGGGCCAGGCCGGTTGGCCGGGCCGCCACCTGCACGACGTACCCGATGAGCCGTTCGGGAGCGGCGCGTTTGACTATTCCCGGGCGGCGCAACCGGGCAGCGTTTCTTGTGCCGGCGAAACGCCTCCAGGTTGATGGCGAAACATCTATCCCGGTTGCACGAGATGCCCTTTGGTCCCGACACAGTGTCCATCGCGTCGCCTGCGGTTCGCGCCGCGCTGGGTCCGACTCCGGTCGCCAAGCCCCGGCTGCCCAACGCCGAAACCCTTCTCCCCTTTCTGGAACGGATTGATGCGGACCGGTGGTACACCAACTATGGCGCCCTCAATGCAGAACTGGAAGGGCGTCTCGCCGCCCATGTCGGCGCCAACGCGGCCGTGACTGTGGCGAACGCCACCCTCGGCCTGACTTTGGCGTTGATGAGCCAGCGCCCGCCGGCCGGGAGCCTCTGCATGATGCCCGCCTGGACCTTCGCGGCTTCGGCGCATGCCGCAAGGCTGGCCGGTCTCGAACCCTGGTTGGTCGACGTCGAGCCTCTCGGTTGGCGATTGACCCCTAAGGCGGCGGAAGGATATTTACGTCGCGCGCCAGGCCCGGTTGGCGCGGTGATGCCGGTCATGCCGTTTGGCGGTCCGGCAGATTTGGCCGGATGGGACGCCTTCCGCGACCGAACGGGCTTGGCCGTCGCCGTCGACGCCGCTGCGGCCTTCGATACGGTTAACGCAGCGCAAGTTCCGGCCGTTATCAGTCTGCATGCGACCAAAGTGTTGGGAGTCGGCGAAGGCGGATTTGTCGCGTCTCTGGACACCGATCTGATCACCGATGTCCGGGGCCGCGCCAATTTCGGCTTCCTCGGAACGCGGGAGTCCCGACAACCTGCGCTCAACGCCAAACTGAGCGAGTACGCGGCGGCGGTAGGACTGGCGGCGCTGGCGGACTGGCCGGGGGTGCGCGAGGGCTTTCGACGCGTGGGCATGGCCTATGTTCGGGCGCTGGCGGACTCCGATGTCTCGCTTCAGCCGGGGTTCGGGCAGGCCTGGGTGACGTCGACGGTCGTAGCCGTCATGCCGAGCGAAAAACTGACGCGCGCGGTGGAGCGACTAGACCGCGAGCGCATCGGCTCGCGCCGTTGGTGGGGCAGCGGCTTGCACCGCCATGCGGCCTTCGCAGACTGCCTTCGCACCCGCTTGCCGGTCACGAACGCGTTGGCCAAAACGTCGATCGGTCTACCTTGCTGGCGGGATCTGCCCGAGACGACGATCGCCGATGTCTGCCGCATCGTCAGGATGGCCTGAGGGAACGAGCGCCTTTGGGGCAGTGAAATCGCTCGCCACCGCCAACGTCCTCAGCCTTCGAAAGAAGAATGGCGTCCGGAGCTTCCAAACCTCGGTGAAAGACGCTGTCGGGGGAGCCACCACCATGGAAACGACGAGCTTCGTATTGCTCGAATTTGAGTTCGCACAATTGGCGCGGCCATCCGAGGAAAGGCCCAGCGTCACGGACGGCCGAGAGTTGGGGGTATCCCTCAAAAAGGCTACTCTATTCCCCGTCGGATCGAGTGAGCGCCTGGGCCAGATCGACTTCGCAGTCAACCCGCCGAAGAATGCCAGGACCATTTACGGACTGAGCGGATTCGAGGCGGGAGGCGTCTGGAGCCTCGGTCGGAGCGCGAGCGTGCTGTTCCGGCCGGAGACGCCGCTTCCCTCCTCCGCCAGGATCGAGCTCGAGCATTCTCTTGCGCCGGGCCTCGTGAGAGTCGACGCCCGGATCCGCGCCGATGGCGGCGGCTGGAGCGGATTTTGCTGCGAGGGAGGCGTCGTTGCTGCTGAAATTGAATTGCCAAAGCAAGCGATAGCCGCGCTCTCTACTGAGATTGACAGTACTGAAGGAATTACTAGCCCCTTGATTTCGGTAATAATTGTAAATTTCGAACAGCCGTATTTAACATATGCCTGCGCCAAACGAGCTATATATTCAGCAGGCGCAATCCAAACTGAGATTATTGTTGTCGATAACGGCAGTCGAGAAGCAAGCTATCGTCAGCTCGTTGAAATGGATTTGCCGGCGCGGCTCATCCGATTGGATCGGCCAACGTCCTTCTCCACGGCTAACAATCTCGCGGCGGAGACGGCGCGCGGAAAGCATCTGTTGTTTCTGAACAATGACGCGTTCCCGGATGACGGCGTCGCGGAAAAGCTTCTGGCGGAGATGGCCTCCGAGGAGGTGGGCGCGGCCGGTCCGATATTCCTGAATCCAGACGGCTCCTTCCAGGAATTCGGAGGATACATCGCCGCCAGCGGCAATTCCACGCCGCCAATCTTCGAGGGGTTCCTGTGGGACCGGCCCGATGCTTTCGACGCGGACTACATCTCGGCCGCCTGTCTCATGGTCCGCAGGTTGGAGTTCCTCAGGATTGGCGGTTTTGATCCGCAATTTTGGCGCTTATAGCGTTATCTGTTGGTTTTGCTATTCTGGGTACCTCTGATTCGCGGAGGTCGGGGTGAAGAGCGCGGAGTTTGAGGATTGGTTGACCGGGATCGCAAGGCTGAGCCCGGCCCAGCGGCGACAGGCGCTGGAAGCGCTTTGCGAGGCCAAGGAGGTCGATGAAGGCGCTGCGCCGGACCCTGGCGGATCGGGCGAAACGCGGCAGCCGGGAGCCTGGCGGGCGAAGGCGACGAGGGGTAGAAGGGCCTCGGAGCGCCGGGTTCGGGAGGACGCGCTGGGGGCTGTCGGCCATGGCAAGGTCGAACGCCGGGGTTGCCCCCACTGCGGCGGGCGGGACATCGTCGCCTGGGGCCGGGCGAACGCTGTGGCGCGCTATCGCTGCAAGAGCTGCGGGCGCACCTTCAACCCCCTGACCAAGACGCCGATGGCGCGACTGCGCAAAAAGGAGCGCTGGCTCGATCACGCCCAGGCGATGATCGAGGGAACCAGCGTGGCGAAGGCCGCCGAGCGCTGCGATGTCCATGCCAGCACGGCGTTCCGCTGGCGTCACCGTTTTCTCGGCTCGCCCGCCTTGGACAAGCCCAAGACGTTGACTGGAATTGTCGAGGCGGACGAGACGTTCATCCTGGAATCGTTCAAGGGCCGACGCTCCGATCTTCCCCGCCGGCCGCGCAAGCGGGGCGGCAAGGCGAAGCACCCCGGCCTGTTCTTCGAGAACATTCCCATCCTCGTGGCGCGCGACCGCGACGGCGCGACCGTCGACGCCGTGTTGCCGAATGTCGACCGCGCCTCGATCGCAGCCGTGCTCGACGGCGTCGTCACGCCCGCCAACCGGTTCGTCTGCGACGGCGGAAAGGCCATCGTCGCCTTCGCCCGCAGGGCGAACATCCCGGTTCATGTCGTGCCCGCGCCGGGCAAGCCCAGCCCCGAGGCGCCCGACTTCCACTTAAACAACGTCAACGCCTATCACGGCCGGCTCAAGGAATGGATGCGCCGCTTCCACGGCGTCGCCACCAAAAACTTGCCCAACTACCTGGGTTGGAGACGAGCCCTGGAAGCATGGGGAGACCAAGCCAACCCGCCAAACTGGATCCTCGGCGCCATTGGCATGGGACCGTACCAACAGCTAACGCGATAAGCGCCGCAATTTTTGTTTGCCTATTCGGAAGACGCCGATCTTTGCTTGCGGCTTCGCGACTGGGGCAAGCGAACGCGTGTGGTCGCGCGCGCCGAGGTTCGTCACATCTGCAACGCCACGAGCAACTTGCCGGAGCTCGCCCCGCAAAAGCGCCTTGCGGCCGCCCGCAACAACAGGGTTCTTCGCTCCAGGCGGGGACGCTGGTTGAGGACCCGCAGACCGGAGGATGCCCCGAAACCCGTACTTAACGATCTCGAACGTCTCGCTTGCCAGATCGAAGGTTTCCCGGGCGAAACGGTGAATTGCGTCATTGCCACGGAGCCCATGTCAGGACGGACGGATTTGCCGGCCGTCGTGGCCGACGCAACCGCCCTGTCGCATCTGCGCCCGACCGCGATCGCCGGGCCGGAGCCGATGGCCGTCCTCGATATTTGCTTCTGGGCGCGCTCCATCGGACAGGCGCACGATCGCCTGACTTCGGCCGCGACGGAGGATGTGCGGGATCGCGACATCGACGTGATGGTCGTAATCAGCGATGCGCTTTCCCTGCCGCCATTGGTTCGCGCCCGTCGCCGCATCTCGCACTTGAAGTTCTCAGCTCGGCCGTCCGATCTCCCGCCCGAGGCGAGGTTCAAAGGCCTCGGCGCACTGCTGAATTTCGACGCCATCGTCACGGATTTCGGACTTCAGCCGACGCGCCTGGCAGCGGATCTTGCAGGATATCGGCGCGCCCCAGCTCGCAATCGAAGTGATTCCAGGCCCCGTTGACCTGGTCGATATCGAAGACCCCGCCCCGGCGCGAGCGAACATGATCATCAGCCACGGGCCGTTGCGATCGGGGCCGGCCGGGGGCGGCCATGAGGCAGCCGTCAGGGCGTTCCGTCGATTCTGCGGCGCACGGAGGTCGCAGAAATGGCGTCTCGTGATCGTCGGCGACCTCGCGCCAGGCGACAACCCGGATTATCTCGGCCGCCTTGAGGCCTCCCGCAAGTCGCTCGACGTCGACGTGCTGATCGCTCCGCCGCGCCCCGTGCTTCATCGGCTGCTCGCGCGCTCAAAGATCTATCTTTCGGCTCAAGGTCTCGGCGCGGAGCCGATCGAGGGCGCACTGTCTTGCACCCAGACGATGGTGAATGTCGGCGCCGCCATCTCGGCGGGCTGCGTGCCGGTCGTATTTGGCGTCGGAGCCGAGGCGGAGTTTTGCGAAGCCGAGGGCGTCGGATTTCGATTCGAAGACGAACCCGGCCTTTGGGCCGCACTGGAGCGCGCCGCATCGAGCGCGGACGACGAAGGGATGCCTGCGGCATCGCGCGCCCGCATGGCCGCATTCTCGTCCAAGGCCCACGCCAAAGCCTGGGCAGATCTTGTTTCTTCCCTTGAGGCGAACGAGACGCGGCGCGCGGCCGCCAGGGTCGCGAATCGGGAGCGGTCTCGGGGCCAGGCCCCGGTCAAGGCGATCGTGGTGCTCGGCAGCCATCGCTCCGGCACCTCGGCGATGGCCGGCGCGCTCTCGATCGCCGGCGCCGATCTGCCGAACGAAGTCATGGCGCCCAAACACGACAATCCCACAGGATTCTGGGAGCCGAAGCCGATCGCGGACTGGAATGACCGGTTTCTCGCGTCCGCCGGCTCGCAATGGCACGATCCTCGCTCGTACTTCGGACGGTCCTGGTTTGCCGAGCTCGGGCGCGGTCGGACCGACGAACTTGTCGACCTCTTGGGCGCGAACTACCCCGGCGACCGGCCGATCGTCTTGAAGGACCCGCGCATCTCGTTGCTGACGCCGATCTGGGACGCAGCGTTGCGGGAGGCGGGCTACCAGCCGGCCTATGTTCTCATGGTCCGCGACCCCCGGGAGGTTGCGGCTTCCCTCTCCGCCAGAGATGATTTTCCGTTCGCGCTGGGCTTGGCGATCTGGGCCAGCTACATGCTTGCCGCCGAAACGGATACGCGCGGCGCGCGCCGGGCCATCGTCAGCTACGACGACCTGCTGACTGCGCCGGAGCGCGTCGTGGCTGGCGTAGAGGCGGCGCTGGAGACCAGCTTGGTCCCTCGGCAAACGCGGCGCCGGGATTATTCGCACTTCATCGATGCCGGACGCCGCAGCCAAAGTTTTGAGGAACCATGGGACGAACCAGAAGCTCAACCGCTTCGCGACTATTATTTGCATCTGCTCGATGCCGGCCGCCCAGGCCCAGCGGCCGGCTTGCCGAGCGAAGCGTTGCTCGCCTGGTTGGGTTCGAACCTGAGCGTCTTGCCGGATTTCCGGGCTCGAGCATGGCGAAGATGCGGACCAGGCGAGCTTGGAGCGCGCTGAAGCCGGCCATTGGGCGACGGCTCGCAACCCCGCTCAAGACATTCAGGCCGGGGTCGTCGGAGAATGCACGACACCGGTCGAGAACACGCCCAGAAGCCAGAGGACCAGAAGCACGATCAGAACCACGCCGAGAACACCGCCGAGCCCGGGGCCGCCATAGCCGCGATAGCTGTAATAGCCGCCCCCACCGCCAAAAATGATCAGCAAGAGAATGATGATCAGAATCCAGCCCATGGATCGGTATCCTTTGCCGTCGCCGTGCCCTCGGCGGCCCCCGGGCGTGCCAGTTTCTGCTTGATCGTCCGCCGCGGCCGTAAACGCCGTGGACACGACGGTCGTTCCGTCGCGTCGCTGCTCAGCGGAGAGCGGCGCCCCAGCCGCGGTCCCTTCTGCCGCGCAGCTCTCGACGGCTAGCGGGGGCGAACCGCCTCATGTGCTAAATTGGCCATCCCGCACTCGGAGAAGCGAAGCTATGTTGATCGTATCGCACCTCAATGCAGACACAGCGAATTTTGCGATCCGGAATCAGAAAATAACGAAGGTCGTTTATCTTGCGCTGGCCCGGAATCCGAAGGCATTGGCCGCCGAAATGTGACCGGAATTGACCCTTTGTTATCCTCCATAAACCCATGCTGAGCCATTGCAGAAAACAGGAGCGACCGTTGAACCGGTCGCTCGCACAGGCTCAAGATAAACAGGTCCTGTCTGGCCATCCGTCACGGTCGCATGCGCGCCAAGGTGCGTGGCATCGCAACGGGGCAAGGTCGCGACGGTGAAAGCGCCAAAAATTCCAACGCCATTGAATGTCGTGACGTTGCCTGGGCCTTCCCCTAGCGTCGCATCACCGCCGGCCTGGATTCTGAACGCATCAGGCGCAGATTCGCCCTCAAGAACTTCAAAGTTGTTGGCGGCGTCGGCGCCGACCTGCCATTTGTTCGATCCTTTGCTTTCAAAAATAACACCCGCGGCGTTGCTGCCATCGATCACCAAATAGGCAGGATGTCCGTTCGTATCCTTAATCGTACCTGCAGTGTACTTGCCGCTGTTGTAGACGACGAATGGGCCGCCTAGATGGGTGTTCTCGTTCCACGGTCCA
Source organism: uncultured Alphaproteobacteria bacterium (assembly GCA_963820795.1). Classification (GTDB taxonomy): domain Bacteria; phylum Pseudomonadota; class Alphaproteobacteria; order Rhizobiales; family Beijerinckiaceae; genus Roseiarcus. The sequence continues at coordinate 251,082 of CAWGBJ010000002.1, read as the reverse complement.
GCAGCGTTATCCAGGGGGGTCGCCTGATTGATGATTCGCGTTGTCGGAACGGTTGCCTCGATTCCATATCCGTGTCCGGGATTGGCGGCTTGCCACATCTTGCACTCCCGTCCGAGAACGCGGCCGTTCTTGTTGATCCCTTCGCCCGCGCCAATGATCACGTTGGTGGTTGGATCCTCGACCAGGAGGCCGGATCCGCAGTTGTTGTAAAGGCGGTTGTCGTTGATCAAAAGGATCCCGTTCGGCAAGGATTTGACATCGATGCCAGCGCCAGTTCGCGAGGACGCGACCCAGCCGCGGACAGGCGCGCCCCCACCGTTCGATAATGGATCGTTAATGACGAGCCCGGCGTCTCGCATCCCATCGAGGGCGCACGTGCTCCCAATCATCCACTCGCGGTTGCCAGCGGTGATGGTGGTCCCGTTCACGTCCGCATCGTCCACAAGCCAGCCGACGACATTGTTATGAAAGTTTGTGTTATCGCATCGCACGCCTCCGTATGCGCCGGCCATGTGAAGCCCCGTCAGCCATCCTTTGGGGAAGCCGCGGACAATGTCCCCGCCAATTGTGCCTCCGGTGATTTGTATCTCCGCAAAGCCTCCCAATATGCCGACAACGCGAATGGCGTCTCCGCATTCTTGTGAGGACCGCATAATTGGGTTCCTAACTGAGACCGAGGCCGCCCCGTAAAAATACACGCCACCGCAGAAGTTGCCGTTGCCGAGCGACCCGTCGATGCCGGACAAGGCTATATCATCCAGGATTGCGCCATGAAGTCCGTTGGCGCGGATGGCATACCCCCCAGTCATGCGGGTGTTTGCGATCATGCCAAAGCTGCGAAGGGTAATGCCGACGACCCGACGCTTCGCGGGGGCGTTGATTGTCAGAAGATCTACATTCGAGTCTGTTCCCGTATAGACTAGGATCGAGGCGAAATTGCCTTGGCCCTCGATAGTGTATTGGCTCGCGTCTCCGATCGAGAGGCTCGACGAGAACAGGCAGCGGCCAGCCGGAAGCGCGAGTTTCGCATACGGGCGTGCTTGATCGAGCCAAGCCTGCAACGCCTTCGTGTCGTCGTGGGCACCGTCACAATAGGCGCCGTAGTCGGTTGGCGTCTCGACTTTGACCGGCGTGAAGCCCAAAGTGGATGCGGTTGCCGGTTGCTCCGGCGTCGAAGATGATGCAATCGCAGGTATATTCGGCGAGCGCTGTGCGCGGATCGGCGCATTGACGCGTTGCTGCGCATTTGGGCGCGAAGAGTCCTGCGCGAGGGCTATTGAGGCAACGAGGACGCCGGCCACCGCCGCGGCCGAGCACAAAAGCTTCATCGATAACCTGGCCAGCTGAGGTTCGCAGTCTATCAGATTATCTTGGCTCAACCCGCTGAAGCGGCCAACCTGATCGGACGGTTCAGCCCTCGCTCCGGCCCGATGCTTCCTCCCCTGCCGCCGCAGCCACTTAAACACGCTCACGCTCCGGCCAAACCCGACAAACTCCAAACCGGTTTTTGAATTTTCTCCACAACCAGAACAATCTCGAAACAGCCTTTGGGATGCTTCTCGGGGCCTATATGATAGTCGTACCCGCGATCATTTTCTTCCAGATGGCGAATTCGATACGAATTTTCCTCGAGGGATTCTTCGAATTCCCCAAGAAGACTCTTTGGCGAGTAAAATCTTTTGTGATCCTTGTTGAATTTCGAGGGTAAATCTCGTCGCTTTTCGTAAAGCAACCGCGATGGAACTATGCATACTATGAATCCACCGAGTCTGGCGACACGATACCAATCGCGGATCGCATCCTGATACGACGGAATGTGCTCAAGACAGTGGCTGGAGAAGACGCAATCGATTGTCGCGTCCTCGAATGGCAGACGAACGCCGTCGTAACCGGGAAAATCCAGATCGACGCCAATCGCGTGCGGCACGACCGTTCGAAGCTGAGAATTGTCATAGCCCTTGTAGCCAATATCGAGCACCTTCTCGCCGTTCATATACTTTTCAAAGAAGCCAGACGTTCGCCGCGCATGGTACGATTTTCCCGCCTCAGATACCGGGGAAATGTAATCGACTGGAAATTTGTCATTGGCCCCGGGCAAGTTAATTCCAATCTTACGAATGAATTTATTAAAAAACTCCTTGGAGCCAATAAACCTCCGCAAGATTACCTCTAGTGATAGCCCTTGATCAAGACGATCAACGTAACTATTATAACCTACTTTATCTGGATCTCGGTCAAGAATGCCGCGGTAACAGGCAAGGATTATTTCCTGATTGGTGTCTAACGATTGTCGCAGCACGTGCAATTCCTCATCGCAGATGTTGGCTTCAGGTTGGTGAGCGTTTTTATTTAAGATGCCCTCAGAAAAGGTCGCAGACCACGCCGGAATCCTTCACGTCGAATGTTCTCAGCCCGTTCATTCGGGCATCTTTATCGCCGATCTCGGAGGCGCGAGTGGCCCTGAGGGGTCAACACGGCAAGGGTCGGGCAACGGCGCATCTTCATCACTTTGCGCGGATTGCCTCTAGCGAGTGAATATGCCAGCAAGGCGGCCTGGGCAAGGGCATAGGAGATACGGTTCAGCGCCAAGAATTTTAGTGCAGAGCGCCGACGACAACCGCTTCCCAAGGTCGGCGGCTATTGGGCAAGCGAGATGTCCGTCTGCCCGATGATGAGCCGGGGCGATGCCATGCTCGGGCTCCTGGCGCTGATGCCGAGCTTCGCCTCCGCCTGCGCGGTGACCTGCTTCGGCGCCCGGCGCGACGCGGTCCTCGAGGAGGCCAACGCCGTTGGAACCGCCGCGTCGCGCGCGCGTTTGCTGCCGGCGCCGCACGACGGCGAGAGCCAGCGGCTCTTTCGCGCCACCCCGACTTCGACAATGCGGCGCCACCATGATGACACAGACGCAGTCTTCCCCCGCGGCGCCGTCTCAAGCCAAGAAAGGCGCGCCTCATGCTGATCCGCTACGGCTACGAAATGACCTTCGCCTGCAATGCGCCGACCCCTATGGTGTGCCAACTCGACGTGCATTCCGTCCACGCCGCCTCGGTCAGAGCGGAAACACCGTTCGCCGCGACGCCGCATATCGTGTCCTGGCTCTATGCGGACGTGTTCGGCAACCGCTGCCGAAGGTTCAACGCGCCGTCCGGCGACCTCACAATCTCGAATTCCGGCGTCATCGAAGTCAGCGGCCGGCCAGATCCCGTCGTCCCCGACGCCGCCGAGGTCCCGGTCGCGGATCTGCCTGACGACACCCTGCTCTATCTGGTCGGCAGCCGCTACGTCGAAACCGACACGCTCAGCCAGATCGCCTGGGATCTTTTCGGTCAGACGAAGCCGGGGTGGTCGCGGGTGCAGGCGATCTGCGATTTCGTCAACAGCCATATCGTATTCGGCTACGAGAACGCCCGTTCGACGCGGACGGCGTATGAAGCCTATGCCGAACGCGTCGGCGTATGTCGCGACTTTACCCATCTCGCGGTCGCCTTCTGCCGCTGCATGAATATTCCGGCGCGCTACGCCAACGGATATCTCGGCGACATCGGCGTGCCGCCCGATCCGGCCCCGATGGACTTCAACGCCTGGTTCGAGGCGTATCTCGGCGGCAAATGGTACACGTTCGATGCGCGCCATAACATGCCGCGCATCGGCCGTATCCTGATCGCGCGCGGACGCGACGCCGCCGACATTCCGCTGGTCAACTCGTTCGGGCCGCACGTCTTGAAATCGTTCCGCGTCTGGACCGAAGAGACGAATACCGCCGCAGCAGACTGATGGGCGATAGCGCAATTCGGATCGCCTCGGAACGAGGGATCCCAGAGGGGGCTGAGGGGGCGCGGCGTCCTCGCGTCGTCATCATCGGCTCGGGCTTCGGCGGATTGTCGGCGGCGAAGGGGCTCGCCCGCGCGCCGGTCGACGTCATCGTGATTGACAAGCAGAATTACCATCTCTTCCAGCCGCTGCTGTATCAGGTTGCGACCGCCGGCCTGTCGCCGGCCGACATCGCGTCGCCCATCCGCAGCATCTTGAGCCGGCAGGCGAACGTGACCGTCATCCTCGCCAGGGTCGACGCCGTCGATCCCGCGCGCAAAATCGTTCACGCCGAGGACCGCGTGGTTGCGTACGATCGCCTGATCCTCGCCACCGGTTCGACGGACAGCTATTTTTCGCATGACGACTGGGAGGAATTCGCGCCCGGGCTCAAGACGATCGACGACGCCACACTGATTCGCCGTCGTATTTTGCTTACCTTCGAGAAGGCGGAGATCGAGCCCGACCCCCGGGAGCGCGAGCGGTTGCTGAACCTCGTCATCGTCGGCGGCGGACCGACCGGCGTCGAGATGGCGGGGGCGATCGCGGAGCTCGCGCGCAAGGCCCTTTCCGCCGACTTCCGCCTGATCGACCCGCGCTCGACCCGCGTGACGCTGATCGAGGCGGGACCGCGTCTTTTGCCCGCGTTCCACCCGGATCTTTCCGAGGCGGCGAGACGTTCGCTCATCAGGCTCAATGTCGAAGTACGGCTCGGCAAGCCGGCGACGAACTGCGACGCCCGCGGCGTCGATATCGACGGCGAGCGCATCGAAGCGGGCGTCATCATCTGGGCTGCCGGCGTCACGGCGTCGCCGGCGCACTCGTGGCTCGGGCTCGAGGGCGACCGCGCCGGACGCGTGGCGGTGGAGCCCGACCTTTCCGTTCCCGGCCACCCCGAAATCTTCGTGCTCGGCGATACGGCGCGGTGCGAAGGGCCCAATGGGCGCCTGTTGCCCGGCGTCGCGCCCGTCGCCAAGCAGCAGGGCGCCTATGTCGCAAGGCTGATCCGCGCGCGGCTGAAGGGCGGGGATCTGCCGGGCTTCCGCTATCGCGATTACGGCTCAGTCGCCACAATCGGCCGAAAGAGCGCCGTCTTCGAGATGGGACCCCTCCGCGTCACCGGATTCGCGGCCTGGATCATCTGGTCGGTTGCGCATATCTACTTCCTGATCGGCTTCCGCAACCGCGCCATCGTCGCGCTCAACTGGATCTGGAACTACCTCACCTTCCAGCGGGGCGCCCGCCTCATCACCGGCCTCTACAGGTCGCACATGCCGGTGACCGAGACGCCCGAGCCGCTGGCAGGAGACTCGATTCGCGATTCGCACGGTCGGGGTTGAGCAGTCCGTTCGCTTCCCGTTATAATATCATTTTCATTGTGTTGTTTGATCCTGCAATGTTGGGAAAAGAGGCGCCTAAACCATTGGAAACGGCTGTTCGACCGCAAAACTGCACGCGGCCCCCTGGCCGGTTCTGGCGCGGTCGGGCGGCGCGTCCACGGTCGTGAAGTTGGCGACGCGCTTTGGCCCCTAGTCCTGCGCGGCGCCGATCGTGTCGGCCATCATCGCGCCACGCCGACCTAGCGGCTTGTCGGGACCGACCGTCGAGTCGCGCGCCGTCTGGTGCTCGATCTCCGCGTTGAGCTGCGCGCCGAGCAGAATCGCGATGGCCGAGATCCACATCCACATCATCATGCCCATGGCCGCGCCGAGCGATCCATAGGTGACGTTGAAATGGCCAAAATTGGCGATGTACCAGGACAACAGGGCAGAGCTCGCGAGCCAGAGAATTGCAGCGGCGACGCCGCCGACCGACAGCCACTGCCAGCGCGGCTCGCGACGGCTCGGCCCGTAGCGGTAGAGCGCGGCCAGGCCGGTCACGACGAGAACGAATAGAATCGGCCAGCGCAAGAGGGAGATGAGGCCCTTGGAAATTCCCCCTAGCCCAACGTGCGCGAGAATAATCGGCGCCGCCACGACCGCGCCGATCATCAGCATAACCGACACCACGGCGACGAGCGTCATGACGAGGGAGATGAGATTGAGACGGATGAAACTGCGCTTCTCCTTTTCCTCGTAGGCGACGTTCAGCGCGTCGATGATCGCCTTCATGCCGGAGTTGGCGCTCCAAAGCGCGAACAGGAGACCGAAGGCAAAGCCGAAGCTGAGCCCACTGTTGTGGACTGCCGCCAAGCGTTTGATCTCCTCGTGCAGGATGTCGACCGCGCCCCCCGGCAGGACTCCCGAGAGCGCCGAAACTTGCTGGTCGATGTTCGACGCGTCGGCGAAAAAGCCGTACACCGACACCAGCGCCGTCAGCGCGGGGAAGAGGGCGAGGATTCCGTAGAAGACGACCCCAGCCGCGACCGCGAGCAAACGGTTGTCGTTGATCTTCGCGTAGAGCCGCCAGAGGATGTCTTTCCAGCCCCGCCGTGGGATGTCCCACGGCGCGGAGGCCTCTCTTCCGCGCCCCCTCTCCTGAAGGCGCCGCAGATCCTCGGGCCGCGGGAGGCTTTCCTTCTCCTGCCCTGGGGTGCTCTCGCGACCGGGAGGCAGCCCAGGCCGCTCTCGTTCCGTCGGCTCACGCGCCGGAAGCGGTTCACCGCCGCCGGCGCGTCGCGCCAAAGCGACGAGGCTCAGCGCACCGTAGGCCAAAAGCGGCCATAACAGCAGGCGTCGATCAGGCATGCCCGGTGGCGTCTTCAGCTACGGTCCGAGCGAATTCCCTCTTGGGGGCCGGCCCCGGAGGTGGGCTCTTTCGACGCGCCCTGCTGGATGCCTTCACCCAGATTGCGAGCAGCCTCACTGAAGGCGCCCGGCGTGAGGCCTTCCTCCTTCACCGCTTCTTGAACCCGCTCGGCAACCTTGCTCGCGACGTTCTTCGCGCTGTCCATGCCTTCCGAAGCGACCTGGGCGGCGACCTGGCTGGCGCTTCCTTTTACAGAGTCGCTTGTTTCGCCCATCCACTCGTCTTCCGTCTCGGTCGAGGGCAGCATGCTGGCGATGGCCGCGCCGACCGCGACGCCGATAGCCGCGCATAGAATTGGCTGCTCGGTGATGAAGGAGGTCGCCGAATCCCGGCTGTGGCGCACCGCCCCGGCGGCGCCACGGCGAGTGCGCTCGGCGGTGTCGGCGACACGGTCGCCGAGCGACGACGACATGCCGCGCATCACTGACGCTGCGCCCGCAGCGCCGCGCCGCATCTGGTCGACCGCCCCAGACGCCTGATCGCGCAGTCCATAAGTGGTTGAACGGACCGCCTCGGTAGCCCCGGCCATGGTGTCGCCTACGGCCGCTGCGGCCTGCTTCACTGAGCCGGCCGCTCCGGCCGCCTGTTGGCCCGCAACGTCGGTCGTTCGCCTGACGCCTTCCTGCAACGAGGCAGCCGCCGACCTTGCGGTCGAAGTCGCCGTATCCGTCATCCGGCCGGCGGCATCGCCAACCCGGCCCGCGGCGTCGCGCATCGCCCCCGCCGCATCGCTCGTCCGGCCGGAGACATTCGGCATGGCTGCGGCCGCGCGGTACGGGTCGTACCCCTCGCTTGCGCGCATCTCGTCTGCCGCGCGCATCGCCCGGCTGCCGCCGCCGTTGCCAAAGCCGCCCGGACGCAGGCCCATCTTTTCCGAAAGGAACATCATGCAGCCAGCCCCGATCAACAGGCTCGGAATAGGATTTTCGCGCATCGCGTTGCTGAAGGCGCGGAAGAATGTTCCGCTGCCGGCTCGCGTGTAGCTCAGCATCTCGTCGAACACCTGCCCGGGGGTGAGCCGGTCGCTCAACTCGTCGAGGTGCTCGGCGAGGCGGCGGCGCGTGTGCTCCGCTTCGATCTGGTAGTCCCGCGAAGAGGAGAGGCGTTCCTGCTGCGAGGTCATCGCACATGCTCCTTTGCCACGACGTAGTCCTCACGCACCTGCTCGAGCGTGCGGTTTGGGACTAAGGCCGACCCTTTGAGCCGGCCGGCGCCGGCCACGCCGAGCGCAGCCCCGATCGCCAGCGCCGCGACCGCCACGATCAGCAGAGCCCACTCGTATGGGAGGCCCGCCACGGCGATCCACTGGGCGATGTCGAATAAGAGGGCAATCAGGCCGCTCAGCGCGAAGACGGCGCCGATCGCCAGATAAACGCCGGCATTCGAGGCCGCCGAGAGCTTCTCGCCGATCTCCGCTCGCGCGAGCCGAAACTCGGTCTGGACCAGGTAGGCGAGGTCCGACGCGACCTGCGTCATGACCGACGCCAGCGGACGAGTTGATTCTTTTATCGGCATGGCAGTCGGTCCTAGCTTCCTGAGTACGCCTCGCCGCCGGAAGATTCGCCGGACTCGTAGCGGCTGCGGTAGGCCCCCGCCTCGTAAGGGCTGCTGTTCGTTCTGGAGCGCCCGTGTCGGGCGCTGCTCTTGAGAAACCGCGCCAGGGCAAAGCCTACGGCGACCGAACCGCCAATGAAAAGCGCCGGCTGCGACCGGGTGAGCTGCGTCGCCGAGTTCGACGAACTCGCTGACGTTCGTGTTGGCGAGGTTGTCGGAAAGCCCGTCGACCCGACGCGCAGCCTCGTGCACCGAGCGAGCGACAACCGGAGACTGGCTCTGTAATTCTGAAGCAGCGTTGTCGATGGCGCGCGCGAACCGGCGGATCGCCTCGACGCCTCGCGCCTTCTGCGCTTCCCCGGTCTTGTTGAGTTCGTGGCCGACGTCCTGCGCGAACTGGGCCGCCTGCTGACGGACGGCGTCCGTGGCGGTCTGCGCCGTTTCCTTCAGGCCAGTCGCGATCGAGGGGCCCGAGTCCCGAGGTTGACGTCCGGACTCAAAATGCTGTGCGGGCGATCTCTCGGGGGCGGAGCCCGTGGGAGAGCTGGCGGAGGACATCGGAGCGGTGGAGGGCATGGGGTGAGAGGCGGTGGAGGAAGGCGTGGCGGTTCCGGTCTTGAAGGGCTCTACGGCCGGGCCCGCGGGACGTGGCGTCCCCTGATCAGACGGATTGGCCATGAAACAAGGTCTCCCTGATGGATGCAGGGCTAAATTCGACAGCCTTACAGTTGTTCCGGCCTGCCCCGAATTTTGCCTTTCTCGTGGCGGATCAGTTAAACGGGCAGCCAATAGACGAAGGAACCGTTGGCCCTAATGGCTCTTTCACAAGCCGCCAAGGCCAGCCCTTCGGAACGGTCGTCTGGGTCGGGCTCGCCGCCGACGCGGTCGCGGCAAAACCGCCGTCTCGCTGAGCAGCGACGGCGCGCCGATGGTCGACTGACGACGTCCGCTCCCATAGTCGACGTCGGAAACGGCGGCGGAGGCAGGAATTGCCGGTAAAACGCGGAAGTTCAGCGCCATGCCTTGCGCGCCGGGGGGGCGTTGTGCGACGCTTGCCGGCGCGCTGGCCGACAGTCAACCGGCTCGACGCGCTTGGGAGGAGGACGCCTATGTTCAGGCCGCTTACGCGTTTGCTATGCCTCGCGCTCTTTGCGCTCACTCTGCCGCTGTCGGCGCAGGCTAAGACTTTCTACTGGATTTCGCACGGCTCGCCCGCCGACCCGGTCTGGACCTACTTCCTCGCCGGCGCCGAAATGTGGGCGAAGGACACGGGTCAGACGGTCAAGACCTCCTTTCACAACGGCGATGTCCCTTCGCAACAGGAGGCGATCCGCTCCGCAATCGCCGCCAAGGCTGACGCGATCGTCACGACGAGCCCAGATCCGGGAAGCCTCGTTGACGTCGTCAAAGAGGCGCGCGCAGCAGGGATTCCGGTGATCAATTTCAACACCCCGGACCCAAAGGTGAACTTCAACGCCTATGTCGGGGGCGATCTCGGCGTCGTCGGCAAGGGTTGGGCGCAGTATCTTGTCGACCACGGCCTTGTGAAGTCCGGCGATTTTGTCTGGATGCCAGTCGAAGTCCCCGGCGCCAGCTACGGCGTCGAGGAAGAGAAGGGAATCGCGACAGTCTTCAAGCCGCTCAACATCACCTGGGAAGTCACCGACGCCACGCTTGATCAGGCCAACGTCATCTCGCGCATGAGCGACTACCTCACCGCAAATCGCAAGAAGATCAAGGCGATCATCGGGCTCGGCGACATGGTCACAGGCTCGATCAAGCGCGTCTTCGATCAGGTCGGCGTGAAGCCGGGCGAGATTCCGGTCGTCGGCTGGGGCAACTCGCGCGACACGACAAATGAAGTCATGACGGGATACGTGAACGCCGCAGAATGGCAGGATCCGCAGGCGACGAGCTATCTGGCGCTGTCGCTCGCCAACATGGCGACAGGCGGCATTCTCCCAGGATTTAACATCACCGTCGGCTCGCTCTACGGCAAGGACGCCGCGGCGGGTTACGACAAGATCATGTCGGCAAAGTAGACGCGACCGCGTCATCGCCATACGCTCTCAACCTGGCGAGGCGCACTGCGTTTGCGCCAGGCTGACGGTTTTTGGCCATCAACCAACCCTCATCCCGAAGATCGGCGCGCCCCGCCGCCTCTCGAAGGATGGGCGGCGCCAATCGCCGACGCCTCGCTCGCGCGCCCGTCGCCCGGCCCTCATCGGTGACCGAACGTGCAAAAACCTTCAGCCCTGCGACGTTTCATTTCAGCCCCTGAATTTGGCCCGTTTGTCCTCCTCGTTCTTGAACTCGCCGTCTTCTACGCGTTTAATCCCGAGTTTCTGTCCGTCCTCAACATCGGCAACACGCTGACCTTCACGGTCGAACTCGGGCTCATCGCACTCGCGATGACGCTTCTGATGACCGCGGGTGAATTCGATCTCTCCGTCGGGTCGCTGTTCGGATTCGCGCCTGTCGTGATGTGGACGCTCTACAACGCTGGCTGGACGTCGCTAGGCGTCGCCTTTTTCATCAGCCTCGTCGTGGCAGCGCTGATCGGTCTCGTAAACGGGCTCTTCGTGACCCGGCTCAAGATCCCCTCCTTCCTCGTCACCCTCGGCATGCTGCTCGTGGTGCGCGGCACCGCGCTCTTCGTCACCGACGGATTTCCGCAACGCACATGGAGCGCCGGCGGACAATGGATCGCCAATCTGCTGGTCGGCGACTTTTACATCGGGTCGCTCCGGGTCTATGCTTCGCTCTTCTGGTTCATCGCGGCGGCTGTCATTCTCGGCTATGTCCTGACGCAGTCGAAATTCGGCAACTGGATCCAGGCGACCGGCGGCAATCCCGTAGCAGCGCAAGCGCGCGGCGTGAACGTTTCCTCAGTCAAGGTGGCGCTGTTCATTCTGACCGCGGTGATGTCGTCCTTCGCCGGGATCATCAGTTCGATCCGAACCTCGGCCGCCAATCCGAACAGCGGAACCGGCTATGAACTCGAAGTGATCGCCATGGTCGTCATCGGCGGCACAGCGCTGACGGGCGGACGCGGCACAATTCTAGGCACCGTGCTTGGCATTCTCATTTTGCGCGTCATGCGCAACGGCATCGTGATGATCGGCGTCCCAGGTCTCGCCTACAACATCTTCATCGGCGCCATCATCCTCGGCATGATGGCGCTGCATTCCTGGCTCGAACGCCGACATCAGGCGGGGACGTAAAGCGCGATGGCCGAAGACTTGATCCGCATGGAGCATATCAACAAGTTCTTCGGCCGGGTGCAGGCGCTCGACGATGTAAATCTGAAGGTGTCGCGCCAGGAAATCGTCGGCCTCCTCGGCGACAACGGGGCAGGAAAGTCCACTCTGATCAAGGTGCTTTCGGGCGCCCTGCGCGCGACCAGCGGCGAAATCTATGTCCGCGGCAAGCGACTCGAAATGCGCAGCACCACGGACGCCATCGCCCAGGGCATCGAGACCATCTATCAGGATTCGGCGCTCGTTACGCAACTGTCGATCGCCCGCAATCTGTTCCTCGGTCGCGAACCGATCAAGGGGCCGCGCGTCTTCGACCATATGGACGCTGCGCTGATGGAGGAGGTCGCCGGCGCTCTCCTCAGGAGAGTGGGAATCGGCAAGGCGATCCCGGCCTCGACGCCGATCGGTTCTCTCTCCGGCGGCGAGCGCCAGGCGGTCGCAATCGCCCGCGCCATGTATTTCGACAGCGATCTCATCATCCTCGACGAACCGACCAACAATCTCGGCGTCGCCGAAACGCAAGGGGTGCTGCGCTTCGTACGCAACGCTCGCGATTCCGGCCACTCCTGCATCTTCATCGCCCACAACATCCATCACGTGTTCCAGGTGGTCGACCGCATCGTGGTGATGCGCCGGGGCAAGATCGTCGCCGACGACATCGACCCGAAGAAGACTTCGGTGGCGGAGGTCGAACAGGTCATCACTGGCGACTTGACCGGCTTGACCCAGTGAGAGGCTTCCGTCCGATTGCCCGAGCGATTGAAACCGTGATGCCGTGATGAGCGACTTCATCTGTCACGAGGGCGACCCGAAGTACGGTCGTAAAGGACTCGGTGGAGGCTGCCGCGAAGCAGAAGATCATCAAGACCGTTCAGAAAATCAAGGCGCTCGGCATCCTTTCGCTGCTGGACGAAAAAGCGGAGGATGATCCACCGCGCCCACAAAGGAGCCTTGCGAACTCGCGTTGCTCGATAGGAAGAAGTTCCGCTTCATGGTCGAAGAAGCGCCGAACTTCATCTCGTTGTCATGAACGAGCTCGGTTCGCGGCTACGCGACCACCGGGCTGCTCTCACCACAAGCCGCCCGGCGATTCAGATATTGCCGCCGCCCTCAGGCCGCGGAAGCGCGAAAACTTGTTCGACAATCGCGTAGTCCTGATAGCCGCAGCGCGCGAGTGGTCGCGCGCCCGCGGTGTCGAAGCGGCCCTCGCGGATGAAGGCATCGTCGATGTGGACGGCGACGACTTCGCCAATCACGAGGATGGCGCCGCTCAATGCGCCGGAAGCCTTGCGGATCTCAATAATTTCGACGACCTTGCATTCAAGCGCGGCGGGACTCTCCGCCACCCGCGGCGCGGCAACGAGCTGGCAATCGGCCATCGTGAGCCCGGCATGGATGAACTCATTCTCGCCGCGCGGCAGCGGCGCCGAGGTCGCATTCATCGGTTGCCGCAGACCGCTCGTCGCCAGATTGGCGACGAATTCCCCGCTCTCCCTGGCGAAGGAGGCCGAGTCCTTCCAACCTCCGTCACTGGAGAAGCCCACGATGGGCGGGGCGCTACAGAAGCCGTTGAAGAAACTGTAAGGGGCAAGGTTGACACGGCCGTCTCTCGCGCGCGTCGATATCCAACCGATCGGACGCGGGGCGACAATCGCTTTGAAGGGATCGTGCGGCAGCTTCGCCCGGTCGCGTTCGCCAGTCCGGTAGAACATCTCGGCGTCCTCAGGAGGGAAACGTCGTCACGATCTCGTCGAGCCGGGGACGCGGTCTGTCTTCGATCGCGACCGCCCGGCCAATATGAATGAATCCGGCAATGCGTTCGTGTTCGCCAAGGCCGATCGCCGCGCGAAACCGCGCGTCGTAGGCGGGCCACCCGGTCAGCCAGGTGGCGGAATAGCCAAGCGCGCGCGCGGCGACAATCATATTCATGCAGGCCGCACCAGAAGAGAGAATCTGCTCCCATTCCGGAATCTTGACATGCGGCGCGGCGCGCGAGACGACGCCAACCACCAGCGGCGCGTGCGCGAAGCGGCGCAATTCCTCCGCTCTGCCGGTCTCGTCGAGGTCCGGCTTGTCGGCGAGGCGGATGTCGAGCGCGAGTCGACCGGCGCGATCCCGCGCATCGTCCTTGAAGAGGATGAAGCGCCAGGGTGCGAGCTTGCCGTGGTCCGGTACGCGCGAGGCGACGGTGAGCATTGTGGTCAGCTCTTCGGGCGAAGGACCAGGACCCGTCATGATCGCCGGCGGCGCCGATCGGCGGTGTTTGAGAAGGGTGATCGTGTCGTTCATTGCGTTCGTCCTTCAGCGCTGATTGGCGTAATTCGGCACGGCTGTAAACGCCTTCGATCCGCCTCATTATCGCGGCACCAGCCGTTTGTGTTCTCGGCGCCGCCGCAAGGGCTCAGTCGGCCAGGCCTTGGGCGGTCCGGCTCTGCGGCAGCGCGCTTTGGCGGAAGCCGCCGTTTCGGCAACGGGACAAGGAATGAGATTCATCTGGCGAACCGTTGCGACCGTCGTCTTCATGGCGGCCGCGTTCGTGCTGACCACGTCGGTTGAGGCGGACCCCGCTACGGCGGACGGGCAGGCGACGCTCAGTCTTTCTGCAGCGCTGACTGACGGCGGCGCGCCACTGGCGGGGGGATTGCGCTGGCGGATTTTTCGCACCCAGGCGGATGCCGACGGATCGCATGCTTTGATTGTGGAATCGAATCTGGCCCAGCCGACGCTCACCATTCCTCCAGGCGACTACGTCGTGCATGTCGCGCTCGGACTTGCCAGCGCAACCAGGCGCGTATCGCTCGGACCCGAGATTCGCTCCGAAAGGCTGCTCCTTGCGGCGGGTGGACTGAGGATCGGCGGCACGCTCGCCGAAGCGCCGATCGACCCATCCAAGCTATCGCTCGAGATCTACGTGCCTGAAGGCCGCAATCCCGAGGGCAAGCTCGTCGACGCCAAGGCGAGGGCAGGCGAAATCATCGGTCTGCCGGAAGGCGCCTACCATATCGTTTCGACCTACCTCGACACGGTCGGCGGGCGCTTCCTCGCCACCGCCGCGCCGGCTTCGGGAAAGTCGGCGACGCCCGTGCAGCCCGCAATTCTGCCATCCAATTCGATTGTCTCCGCCGATATCAAGGTCACGGCCGGCAAGCTCACCGATGTGACGATTCGCCATCGCTGCGCGACCCTGACGCTCAAGCTCGTCAACAAGCCGGGGGCAGAGGCGCTCGCCAACACTACCTTCACCGTGCTGACGCCGGGCGGCGACGTCATCCGCGAGTTGATAGGCGCTTTTCCATCGCTCGTCCTGGCCGAGGGCGAGTATGTCGTGATCGCAAGGCACGACGCGAAGACATACCAGTCGACGTTCGAGGTGCAGACCGGTATGGACCGCGACGTCGAAGTTGTTGCACAAGAGAACGGCAAAGAGGGGCCGTGATCCGATGCAGACCTTTTTCATCCAGATCAAATGCGCCCTCGGCCGCACCTACGAAGTGGCGAGCGCCTTGGCGGAAGCCGAGATCGCCTCCGAGATCTATTCGACTGCGGGTGAATTCGACATTCTGGCCAAATTCTATGTCGAGAGCGATGTCGACATCGGCCATTTCGTCGGACACAAGGTCCAGGGAATCCCAGGCATCGTTGACACCCGCACGATCATAACCTTCAAGGCGTTCTGAAGGCCTCGACCCTCCCACCGCTAACCGGATCTCTCCCGACAATGCGCTTCAGCATCGCCCTCGCTTTCGGTCTTCTCGCTGCCTCCGCCCAGGCTGGGGAAACGGAATTCCTGTTCGATGCCTTGCACGGCAGGACACCCTACCACGCCGCCTGGGACCGGCTGATGAAACTCGTCCAGCCGACCCCGGACTGGCTCGTCCGGTTCAACAGAGACTTCGACGGGCTTTCCGCACAAATCACCAACCTGACCATCGACGGCAAGCCCTATGCGCTTTCCTTCGTCTGCGAACCCACCGATTGCGCCGAACACAAGTTCGTCGTCCTGTTCGACGCGTCCGGCGCCCACGCCTATGGCGCGCTCGGCGGCAAAGACAACGATCCCGCTTTTTACGGCTCGCCATCGCCATCCGAGCAGGAGGCGATGACAAAGGCGGTGAAGGGCTGAGGCGCGTCCCTGCTTTCAGGCCAGCTCCAACGTGAACGGCGTCCCCTCGAAGCACGCTTCGCCGCGCCCGATTTCCTCAATCGCAGCGCTCATTCGACCGTTTCGGCCCAGCGCGAGGTCGGCGAGCGCGACGAGGCGGCCGTTCGGCGTGGCGGTGGCGGAAGCCGCGCGCATCGCGCGGGCGATGGCGAATTCGTCGCGTTGCGGCTTCAGCGCGCAGGCGGCGATGAAGGCGGCCGCCGTCGACCGGCTGACGCCGGCAAAGCAATGGATTACCATGGGCTCTTCTCGGTCCCAGGCGCGGATGAACGCCAGGAGTTCGCCCAGATGCGTATGTTCGGGCAGAACCTGGCCGGGCATGGGCGTGACGATGTCCGACACGGCGAGATAGAGATGCCGCGCGGGCGTGATCGCCGGCGGGCGGGCGACCGTCGTGCCGGGGCTCAAGAGGGTGACGAGGGAGCGAGCGCCGGTCTCAGCGACGGTGTCGCTGATCAGGGCCAGCGAGCACACGTGAAGGCGCGGCATGGAATGGGTCCTCCTGTTGCGGCCGCGCTTGCTTACGGGTCGACCCTCTCGGCGTCGAGTTCCGTGAAACGGCGCAGAAAGCGCTCCTCCGCATCGCCCGGACGCATCGGTTCGAGAAAACTGGCGAAATCGCGGATGGGCAAATCGGGCTCTCCGAAAAGCTTGCGGGCTTCGGCGACGGCAAACCCGGCGAGCATGGTCGCCTCGAAATAGGCGGAAATCCGATCCGCGGCTTTGATGCGCTTCGCCAGATCCTGCGGCAATTGCGCAGGCAGGCCGAAGCGGATGTGGATTGCTCCCTGGAGACGGGCTTCGATCCGCCTGTAGGGGCTGCCGATGGCCTCCTTGAATGGCGAGATCATGTCGCCGATCACATATTCCGGCCCGTCGTGCAGCAGCGCCGCAAGCCGCGATGGTCGCATCGGCGCCGAGCCGCCAGCGGCAAAGAGCGCTTCGACGAGCAGCGAATGCTGGGCGACAGAGAAGATCTCGGGCCCCTTGGTCTGGCCGTTCCAGCGGGCGACGCGGGCGAGACCGTGTGCGATGTCGCCGATCTCGATGTCGAACGGAGACGGTTCGATGAGGTCAAGCCGCCGACCTGACAACATGCGCTGCCAGGCGCGCGGCGGCGGCCGATCCTTCACGTTCCAAACTGGCGCGCCAGCGCGCGGCAAGCTTCGTAGCGGCAGCAGTCGACGAGGTGATCGTTGACCATGCCGGTCGCCTGCATGAAGGCGTAGATGATCGTCGGGCCGACGAAATTTCCGCCGCGGGCGCGCAAATCCTTGGCGATTGCGCGCGAGATGTCGCTGTCGGCCGGGATCTCCGCCAAGCTGCGGCGGGCGTGCTCGATCGGCCGCCCGTCGACGAAGCTCCAGAGATGCCGGGCGAAGCCGCCCGTATCGGCGAGGTCCAGATATATGCGCGCGAGCGCGACCGTGGCGTCGATCTTGGCGCGGTTGCGCACGATGCCGGGGTCCTGCATCAGCGCCGCCTTCTTGGCCGCGTCCCAGCGGGCGATTTTCTCCGGCTCGAACCCATCGAAGGCGGTGCGGAAGGCTGGCCGCTTGCGCAGGATGGTGATCCACGAAAGGCCAGCCTGGAAGCCGTCCAGAACGAGCTTCTCGAACAGCGCTCGATCGTCATATTCCGGCGTGCCCCATTCGTCGTCGTGATAGGCGAGGTAGAGCGGATCGTCGCCCGGCCAGGGGCAGCGCATGAGCCCGTCGGCGGCGGCGACCGCCGTCATGAGTCGCTTCCGCTCCCGCTCAGGCATGAGATCTCAGGGCTTTTTCCTCTGCCGGGCTCGATTGCGCCGCATCGTCCGCGGCTGCAAAATCGAACAGCGTCACGTTGTCGCCGGCGCGGATTGGCCCGGCAACCGGCTTCTGCAAGTCGTCATGGTCGTTGGCCGCGCGATTGACGGCGCGTCCGACCTCCACAAGTTCGAGAGCCTCCTCCGGCGCGGGTTTCAGGAGGGCGAGCGCCCTGGCGTCGTCGACGGCTTGGCCGTCGAGCCACGCAGCGAAATCATCGGGATCGAGGATCGCCGGCATGCGGTCGTGGACGATGGCCAAAAGCCGATTGGCAGGCGTCGTCACGATGCAGGCGGTGTCGATCTCGCTGCCATTTGGATCGCAATAGGTCTCGTAAAGGCCGGCGAGCGCCATCGGCTCACCGGTCAGCCGGCGAACCAGATAGGGGCGGCTGGGCGCGCCGCGCCCGCGTGCATCCTTTCGCCATTCGTAGAAGCCATCCGCGATAAAAAGGCAGCGCCGCCGTTTCAGGGCGGCGCGAAAGCTCGGCCTTTCCGCCAGAGTCTCTGCCCGCGCGTTGACGATGAGCGGGAAGTCCTTTGGGTCCTTCGCAAACCCCGGCAGAAAGCCCCAACGCATCAACTTGAAGTGCCGTATTCCCCGCGAGCCCAGGGGGTCGGCAATCACCACCGGAACGGGCTGAGTTGGCGCCACATTGTAACGCGGCGGGAAATTCACCGTTTCGATATAGGCAAAGTAGGCTCGTACCGCCTCCGGCGGCAAAGTGATCGCGTAACGTCCGCACATGGTGCTCCCCAAGAACGCGGCATGCGCCACGCCGACTTTCCTGCAACCGCCGCCAAGGCGAACGCGCGCCCATTAACCCTTTTTAATGACCGACATCGCGTTCCTGAGGGCCGCACTCTAATATGGCGTCGATGTCCGCCGTCAAGCAAATGTCACGGGACGCGCTCGGGGACAGAAACCCGCGCCAAGCCGCGTTCAATTATATGACCGAGGCTTTCGCCTTGGCGGCGACCGACGGAATAGACGCCGACGACTTCGCCGAGGCGGCGCTCTGCGCGGCGATGTGCGAACTCGTCGCAATTCATGGCGAAGACAATGCTGCGCTTATTGCCGCTCGCCTCGCCGATCGGGCCGCGGCCGGCGAGTTTTCCGTTTCGCGGCGGCAGTAAAGCCGACTTTTCTCGCAATTGTTTGACCGTTTAGGCAGCGGCCGAATACACTCGTCGAGATCCGCCGCGATCTTTATGAGGAAACCCGAATGCCGTTTCGCGCCATCAGAGCCGACAAGACCGAGGCGGGGCAGGATGTCCGCTTCGTCGGGATGGACGAGTCGGAATTGATGGAGGGCGACGTGACGGTCCGCGTCACGCACTCGACGGTCAACTACAAGGACGGGCTCGCGCTCTCCGGCAAATCGGCGATCATCCGCCGGTTCCCGATGGTGCTGGGCATTGATCTCGCCGGCGTCGTCGAGACTTCCCGCCGGCCGGATTTTCAAATCGGCGAGGAAGTCATCCTGAACGGTTACGGCCTTAGCGAGACGCATTTCGGCGGCTACGCCGAAAAGGCGCGTGTAAAAGGCGACTGGCTGATCAAACTGCCGCCCGGTCTCAGCCCCACCGAGGCTATGGCGATCGGCACCGCAGGCTACACTGCGATGCTAGCGGTCATGGCGATCGAACGGCACGGCTTGACGTCGTCCTCGGGACCGGCGCTTGTCACCGGCGCCGCCGGCGGCGTCGGCTCGATCGCCATTTCGCTGTTGGCCGGCAAGGGGTGGAAGGTTATCGCCTCCACCGGCCGGCCGAACGAGGCCGACTATCTACGAGAGCTCGGCGCCTCCGAGATCATCGAGCGGTCGTCGCTCGACGCGCCCGGCAAGCCACTCGGCAAGGAGCGATGGGCGGCGGGTATCGACGGCGTTGGTTCGCACACGCTCGCCAATGCGCTTGCCCAGACCCGCTACGGTGGCGCGGTCGCCGCTTGCGGTTTGGCAGGCGGAATGGATTTGCCGATGACCGTCGCCCCATTCATTCTGCGCGGCGTCACGCTGATCGGCATCGACAGCGTCAATTGTCCGATGCCGCTAAGGCTCGAGGCGTGGGGCCGGCTCGCGCATGAACTCGACCGGCAGAAGCTGGCGGTAATGACGGAGACGATTCCCTTCGACAAAGCGTTCGAAGCAGGCCGGCGAATCCTTGAGGGAAAAACGCGCGGGAGGATCGTCGTGAGTATCGGATGACGGAACGCGCTCCTTGGGGAGACGCTCAAGATCCGCGCGTGGTATGAAGACTGCTTGTCACAATTCTGCAATCAGTCTGACGTCTCATCTTTAGGCAATGCGCATCGAAACGATGCGCGAGGATCGCGACATGACGGATGATGCGGACGACTTCTCTCTTCTCTTGGGTCAGGATGTTCCAACGCGCGATTACAAAGCAGGCGAGACGATCTTCCGCGAGGGTGACTCTGCCGTGGAGCTTTTCGTGATAAAGTCGGGGCGCGTGAGGGTCCTTTCAGGCAACAGACTCCTCGAAACGCTGAGCGAAAATGAAATTTTTGGAGAGATGGCGCTGATCGACACCTCGCCGAGAAGCGCGACCGTGACCGCAGAGACGGACGTGACCGTCGCTCCGATCACGGAAAAGCAATATCTGTTTCTGGTTCGGCACACACCCTATTTCGCTCTCAAGGTGATGCGGGTTCTGGCGCAACGGCTCCGGCATCAGAACAAGGCGCTTTGACCGGACTTCTTCCGGGCGTCAAACGGATGGACCGCACGATCTGCGGCCACCTCGCTTGCTTGCACACAGTTTGGCGGCCGACGGCGTCTTACGGCTCGCCGGTGGGCGTGATCTGCAAACGCTGATCGAGTATGGACCCCAGGCACGAAAGAATAGGCTGGTCGGGCTGGGGCGCCCCCTCGTCAGCGCGTTTCCGTTCGGCGGCCTTCGCCGTCTATTTAGGCAAGGTCCCTCATGAGGTCGGCCGCGTACGCCCCCCCAGGGGCGTGCGGCCGCGCTGGGCCTCCGCTCGAAAAATTGGCAGTGAACACTCCGCCAATCGAAATCAACCCCGCCTGCACCACAGACGCGTTGGAGCAGGTCCGGACGACCTCCTGCGCAATCATC
This sequence comes from uncultured Alphaproteobacteria bacterium, assembly GCA_963820795.1. Classification (GTDB taxonomy): domain Bacteria; phylum Pseudomonadota; class Alphaproteobacteria; order Rhizobiales; family Beijerinckiaceae; genus Roseiarcus. Next base: position 230,645 of record CAWGBJ010000002.1, on the reverse strand, counting down.
AGCCAATTTCTCCCGCAGTCCCTCCCGGAAGCTCTGCAAAAAGGGCCGCCGAGACAGGTCTTTCGCCTGAAATCAGCGAGGCGTTGGCTTTAACGGAACAACTGCAAATCCCGACCGTTCAGGGCGTAATTGTGGATCCGGGAGAACGATGCGACCTGCGGCGCGCCTCAGCTCCGCCCGGCTTCTCCGCGTTCGACATTCAGGAACATGCGGACGAGTTCCGACAGACTTCCGGCCTTCGTCTTTTTCATGACATTGGCGCGATGGACTTCCACGGTCCGCGGGCTGATCCCCATTTCATAGGCGATGATCTTGTTGGGCTGCCCCCGAATGAGCCGGTCGAGCACCTCATTCTCGCGCACGCTCAGCGTCGATAGCCGCGCAACCGCGTCCCGCGCGCTCGCATCGCTCGGGTTGGGACTCTTTCCGGAAGCCAGGGCTCTGCGAACGGCGCTGATCAGATCGTCCGCACGAAACGGCTTTTCGAGCAGGTCGACCGCGCCTTCCTTCATTGCGCGCACCGCGAGCGGAACATCGGCATGACCGGTTACGACGATGACTGGCAACGCCAATCCTCGCGTTGCAAGGTGAGCCAGCAGTTCCATGCCGCTCATGCCTGGCATGCGAACGTCGGTGACGACGCAGCCTGTGGGGTTCGAGCTCAATGCAGAGACAAACTCGATGGCGGAGGCATACGGCCTGACCTCCAGTCCCTCATTGTCCAGAAACAGCCGGACCGAATCGCGAAGGGCGTCGTCGTCGTCGATTACGTGAACGATCGGCTTTTCACTCATTGCCCGACCTTAGCGGCGTCCTGCGGCAGCGTAAAACCAAAGATCCTTCCGCCGATCGGACCGAATGCGGATACCATGGCGCGCCTCGGTGATTGGCTTTGATTCGACAAACAGTCCACGCCGGTAGCCTTCGCAGTTATCCGCGGCTCGAACAGTCTGTCCTTACCCCATCGGCGAAGACGGAGTCATTGTCGAAAACATGGCCTGGAGATCAAGTTGTCGCCCTGATCGACGGGAGATTGTCATTCTCGGCTGATCATTACGCCGAGAGGCCACTTGTCGAGGGGCATTCAAGAGCCTCCTTTGAGGCGGCTACCTCCGGCGCCCGGAGGATCGGAGCGTTGCGGAAAGCTGTTCGCGGTTCAGAACCAAGGCCCACTCTACGGCACAACGCGAGCGCCAAGTAAACGTCGCCAAACTGGCGCGAGCGCTCGATGCGAACGCCCTTCAATCGCGTGGACGCCGTCAAAGGTTCGCTGCCGTCATCGAACGGCGGCGCTTCTTCAGGCGCGCCGATCAACCAGCGCGCCAGCGCGCGCCTCCATCTGTCCATGCGCGTCGAGCTCGCCAGGATGCGCGACCGTCTGTCGGATCACCCGCCTGCCGAGCCGAGCTCGTCGCATTACTTAATTACATCCACGCCGAGGGCTCGATGCGCGTCGAGCGCGTCGTCTGGCGGTCGCAGCGCGGCGAGCCCTTGCTCACGCGAGGCCGGGCGCCGCCGGAAGGGTTGGCACTGGCGACGCCGGCGTCCGACGGCTATCAGGCCCCCCGCCGCAGCCGAACGTAGAGCGCGCCCGAGCCGCCGTGGGCCCGGCCTGCCTCTTCGAAGCCCAGCACGACCGAACGCAGGTCCGGCTCGCGCAGCCAATGGGGAGCGAGCCGGCGCAGCACGCCGCGCTGCTGGCCGAAGGGCGCCGGCTCATCCAGGGGTCCCCCCTTGCCGGTGACGACGATGACGAGCCGCGCGCCTCGCGCCTGCGCATGCCGCAGGAAGCCGCGCAGCGCCTGATGCGCCTCGGCCTGGTTCATCCCGTGCAGGTCGAGGGCGTCGTCGATCGCCGCTCGGCCGCGCTGAAGCTCGCGCTTGAGCCGCCGCTCGATCGGCGCGAGCGGCGGCGTGCGCGGTTTTGCCGGCGCCGATTCGGTGGCGGGCGCGGTCGCCGCAGCCGGTGCGGCGGACGGCTTCGGAGCAAGGGGCTTCGAGGGAGCCGGCAAGGTCGCGCCGCGTCGGCGGGAGACGCTACGCGCGACTTCGGTCCAGAGCGCGATTTCCTCATCCGTCAGCCGCCGCAGGCGATGGAGGTGAGACGGCGTCGCCTCCTTCACGGCTCGTCTCCGACAGGCAGAAGCACGGTGAATGCGCCGCGGTGGCGGATGAGGCCAGCGCGCGCGCCCGCCGCATCGCCGCTCCCGAAGAACAAGTCGGCGCGGGTCGGTCCGACAATCGCCGACCCCGTGTCCTGCGCAACCGTAAGCCGTCGGAACGGGCGCGTCGCGCCGTCCATCGACGGCAGCTCCGCCTCGATCCAGAACGGCAGGCCGTAACTCCAAAGGCGGCGGTCGACAGCGATCGAGCGCAGCGCCGTCAACGGAACGCCGGCGCCGCCGACCGGACCGAACGCCGGGTCGAAGTCCTCTTGAAGCCTGAAGAAGACGAAGGAGCGGTTTCGCCGCATCAGCGTGAGGCCCGGTTCGCCCTCGCCGAGACCGGCTGCACAAAGCCAGGCCTTGAGCTTCTGAAGCGACATCGCGCCTTCCGCGATCTCGCCGCTCTCGATCAGGATGCGCCCGATCGACGTGTAAGGAAGTCCGTTGCGGCCGTCATAGGCGAGCCGCGCCTGCCTCCCGTCCGGAAATTCGACTTGGGCCGAACCCTGGACCTGGATGAGAAATGCCTCGACGGCATCGCGAAGCCAGAGGACCGGGTCGCGTCGCTCCCGTTCGATCGTCTCGCGATCGGGGTAGGGCAGAAGAACGCCGTCGTCTCGGCGCCGCGCGCCGCTGAGGCCCTCGGGAAAGCCCGGCGGGGCCTCGCCGGGAAGGAACGTCACGAGATCGGTGGGACGCCCGAGTATGGGCCAGCAAAACAGCGCCGTTGCGCTTCTCGAAGCCGGAACGCACGGCTCGTAATAGCCCGTGAGGAAACCGTCGCCGTGCGCCGGGACAACCCTGAAAGGCCGAAACTGGGTCTCGAAGAATTGCCGCGCCTGCATCCGGTCGCTTGGCGGCGCACCGAGCGCGGCGCGCGCCGCCGCGGCGAGGCCGGCGGAATGGGGGCGGGCGGGGCGAACCTCCGCACGCCCGTCGGCGAGCCCTTGCGCCGAGCGCCGGAAACATTGGAACGCCGCCAGATGGTCGTCGTCGTCGAAGGTCGCCAGAGTGTCGAATTCGACCGGTTCGAGAAGCAGAGGCCAATCGCCGGCCGGCAAGGCTCAGTGTTCCGACTCTGTCGCGGTCAGTTGCCAGTTGGGATCGCGTGAGCGTATGTCGCGCACGAAAGTCCAGAGGTCGACGTGGTCGGCCACCTCGGTCGGCGAACCGTCGACGATCGCACCGGCGGAATCGCGGGTGACCGAGTTGAGCTTGGTGGCAAAGCGGACGCTGATCTGCGCGGTAGTTCCAGTGAGCTGCGCGCCGACGATCTCGGCGGCGTCGATCGAAACCACCGTCGTGGTCGTCGTCTGGCCGGCGACAGCCCGCGCCCGGATGGCGGCGTCGAAATTGGCGAAGGCCTCGGGCGCGATGAGGTTGCGAAGCGTCGCGGCGTCCCCGGCAGCGAATCCGTGCACGACCATATAGTATGCGGCCCGCGCCCCGGAGAGAAAGTCCGGCCCGGCAAAGCTCCTGTCCGCCGCCACGATGGCGTCGAGGCCCGTCCAGGCGTCCGGCTCGGCCAGGCCCTTCCACCGGTCAACCGGGGCAGCCGAGAGAGCGGTGGCCGGCGCTAGCGCGTCGGCGGGAGCGATCGCAGGGGCCGGCCCGGACGCGCGGCGGAGCGGCGCGAGAAGCCCGCCGGACGGGCGCTCGGAGCCGTTGCGCGTGCCGAGCACCGAACGGAGCTTGAAGACGACAAATAGTGCGACTAGCGCAAGTATGACGGTCGAAAAGTCGAAGTCCGGCATCGCTTTCAGAATCCTGGCTGACGCGCCGCCTCGGCGACCCGCTGGAGCGTATACCTAAGCCTTAGTCTGTGCTTTGGCTAGGCGCGCAACTCGGAGGAGCTGACGGCGAGCAAAGATCGCGTCAAAAAGGCAAAAGAAACCGAATGCGGGACGACGCGGGGTGAAAGAGAATAGCACAGTCGGCGTCGCAGGGGCGGGCGCATGGGGAACGGCGCTCGCCAATGTAGCGGCGGCGGCGGGTCGAAACGTGGTGCTATGGGGGCGCAACCCGCGGGCGATGGCCGAACTGGAGGCGACGCGCCGGAGCGACAAGCTGCCTGCCGTCCGGCTCGCAGCCGCCGTTCGCGCGACAGCCGACCTCGATCAGCTCGCGCGGTGCGACGCCATCCTGGTCGCAGCCCCGGCCCAGGCGACGCGGGAAGTGACTCTTGGCCTCGCCAGCCTGCCGGGATCGGCGCCGCTGGTGACGTGCGCCAAGGGGATCGAACGTGGCAGCCACGCCTTCATGACCGAGGTCCTGTTGCAGGCGGCGCCCGCCAGGAGGGCTGCGATTCTTTCCGGGCCGTCCTTCGCAGCGGACGTGGCCGGCGGACTGCCGACGGCGCTGACCCTGGCGGCGGACGACGCCGGTCTGGCGCAGTCGCTCTGCGACCTGCTGCATGGCTCGAACCTGCGGCTCTACCACTCGACCGACGTGCGTGGCGTCGAAATCGGCGGCGCGGCGAAGAACGTGCTCGCGATCGCCTGCGGGGTCGCCATAGGCAGGGGTCTGGGTGAGAGCGCAAGCGCGGCGCTGATCGCACGGGGGTTTGCAGAGCTGCGGCGCTTCGGCGAGGCGTTCGGCGCCCGGGGACCGACCCTGATGGGACTCTCAGGGCTTGGCGATCTCGTCCTGACCTGCTCTTCCGCGCAGTCGCGCAACTTCACCTTCGGTCTCGCCCTCGGGAAAGGCCGCAGCGTCAAGGCGGCCGGCGAGGGTCGTCTCGTCGAGGGCGCGTTCACGGCTTCGGCGCTTTCGGAAATGGCCCGCGCGCGAAACGTCGACCTGCCGATCGCCAATTGTGTCGAGGCGTTGATCGAGGGTTCGCTCGACGTCGCCGGCGCGGTCGGAGCTTTGCTCGGGCGCCCGCAAAGAGGCGAGGAATAGCGCCGGGCATGGCTTTGCAAACCGCCTCCGCTTCGCTTAAGCCTCCGTGCACGGAGAAATGGGGATGCTTTTCATCGCAACCTGCGTCGATAAGCCGCATAGTCCGGACACCCCTAAGGAGAGTCGGCTAGCGCATCTCGCCTACTTCGGCGGCCTTGCCGCGCGGGTTAAGACGGCCGGCGCCCTGCTCGCGCCCGGTTGCCAGATGCCGGTCGGCCTGATGATCTTTTTCGAGGGCGAGAGCGAGGGCGATATCCTCGATATTTTCGCGTGAGGCGGCAATGGCGCACTGGCTGTTCAAAAGCGAGCCCTCGGCCTGGTCCTTCGAAAAGGTCGAGCGCTGCGGCGCGGAGGGCACCGACTGGAGCGGCGTCCGCAACCATAGCGCCAAGCTCAACATGCAGGCGATGAAGGTCGGCGAGCACGCCTTCTTTTACCATTCCAACGAAGGCAAGGCGATCGTCGGGATCGTCGAAATCAGCAAGGCCTACCGGCCCGATCCAACGGATGCGAGCGGCAAGTTCGGCATGGTCGACATCCGCGCTGTCCGTCCGCTGCCGCGCCCGGTGACGCTCGAAGAGGTCAAGGCCGACAAGCGGCTGGCGGATATGGCTCTGGCGACCAACTCGCGGCTTTCCGTCCAGCCGGTGACCGCGGCGGAATGGGCGCTCGTCTGCAAGATGGGCGGTCTCTGAGGCGCATCCGCGCACGCGCCGACTGCTGTTCACCCCGCCATCTCGAGCCGCTCATAGAGCGCCCGAGCGGCATCGCGACCTCGATCGCCGTCAGCTCCATGATCGCCTCGCCGCCGATCAGGTCGACGTCGGACCAGGCGCCCTCGTCCGCGCGCGAATAGATCTTGGCGGAAATCGTGTCCGGATCGACCAGCAGGATATGGCGGACGCTCGGATGACGGCGGTATTCCTCGAGCTTGGTGAAGCGATCGATCTTGCGGGTCGAGGGCGACAACACCTCGACAATGACCGTCGGCCGGTGCGCCTCGTAGGAGTTGCCGCGCGGCGGCGCGCAATCGACGGTGACGTCCGGCCGGCGGGCCGAGCGGATCGAGGTCCGCAGCGCGGTGCCGGCGCTGGCGACGCGGCAGGGCTTGCCGCGCAGGCGGCGGTGAAGCTCGCCGATGCAATTGACGACGATGACATCGTGGGCGTCGCTCGCTCCGGTCATTGCCCGCAACGGCACGGGAACGCCGTCGACGAGCTCGTAGCGCTCGTCCTGGTCGAGCTGCCAGACGAAGAATTCCTCCGGCGTCATCTGGCGGAATTGAGTCTCGGCCACATGCGGTCTCCTCGGGCTCACCGTACCACGGCGACGGAAACGCCTCCAAAAGCCTTTTCGGAGCGGGTCCGAAGGGCTACGACCAAAGCCGCAGGTGGCGCGGCTTGTCGGCTTTCGCTCCGATGAGGCATAACAGCGCGAAATCCCGTGGGGCGGGCGAGGCCGCCTCGGCGCATTGGGAGGAGCCCGTGTCCGACAAGGTTTATGACATTCCGGCCGAATGGGCGAAGCGCGCCTGGGTGAACGAGGCCAAATACGCTGAGATGTACCAGCGCTCGATCAGCGATCCGGAAGGATTCTGGGGCGAGCACGGCAAGCGCATCGACTGGTTCACGCCCTACGCCCGGGTCAAGAACACGTCCTTCGATGTTCACAACGTCTCGATCAAATGGTTCGAGGACGGCGTGACCAATGTCGCGCACAATTGCATCGACCGTCATCTGCCGCAGCGGGCGAACCAGACCGCGATTATCTGGGAAGGCGACGACCCGGCGCAGTCGAGGCACATCACCTACGCCGAGCTCGCCGAGCAGGTCGGCCATTTCGCCAATGTGCTCAAAGCCCACGGGGTCGAGAAGGGCGACCGTGTCACCATTTATCTGCCGATGATCCCCGAGACGGCCTATGCGATGCTGGCCTGCGCGCGGATCGGCGCGGTCCATTCGGTCGTGTTCGGCGGCTTCTCCGCCGAAGCGCTGGCGGGGCGGATCGCGGACGCCAAGTCGGACGTCGTCATAACCGCGGACGAGGGCCTGCGCGGCGGCCGCAAGGTGCCCCTGAAGGCCAACGTCGACGCCGCCATCGAAAAAGCGGGCGGCGTCAAGACCGTGATCGTGGTCAAGCGCACCGGAGGCGGTGTCGCCTGGCAAAACGGGCGCGATGTCTGGTTGCACGAAGCCGCCAAGGCGGTGACCGCGTATTGCCCGCCCGAACCAATGAATGCGGAGGATCCGCTGTTTATCCTCTACACCTCAGGGTCGACGGGCACGCCGAAGGGCGTCCTGCACACCACTGGCGGCTATCTCGTCTTTACCTCCATGACGCATCAATACGTGTTCGACTACCACGACGGAGATATCTACTGGTGCACCGCCGACGTCGGCTGGGTGACCGGCCACAGCTACATCCTCTACGGCCCGCTCGCCAATGGAGCGACGACGCTGATGTTCGAGGGCATCCCGAACTACCCGTCGATGAGCCGTTTCTGGGAAGTCGTCGATAAGCACAAGGTCAACATCCTCTACACGGCCCCGACCGCTATCCGCTCGCTCATGGGCGCCGGCGAGGAGCCGGTGAAGAAGACGAGCCGCGCCTCCCTGCGCCTCCTGGGCACCGTTGGCGAGCCGATCAATCCGGAGGCCTGGGAGTGGTATTACAGGGTCGTCGGCGAGAGCCGGTGCCCGATCGTCGACACTTGGTGGCAGACCGAAACGGGCGGCATTCTCATCACGCCGCTGCCCGGCGCCACTCGGCTGAAGCCTGGGTCGGCGACGCGTCCCTTCTTCGGCGTCGTGCCGGAGATCGTCGACGCCGCCGGCGCGGTCCAGACGGGGGTCTGCGAGGGCAATCTCGTCATCGCCGACTCGTGGCCGGGACAGTCGCGCACGGTTTACGGCGACCACCCCCGCTTCGTGAACACCTATTTCAGCGCCTATCCCGGCAAATACTTCACCGGCGACGGCGCGCGGCGCGATGGCGACGGTGATTACTGGATTACCGGCCGCGTCGATGACGTCATCAACGTCTCCGGCCACCGAATGGGAACGGCCGAGGTCGAGAGCGCGCTCGTCGCCCATCCGAAAGTGTCGGAAGCGGCGGTCGTCGGCTATCCGCACGACATCAAGGGGCAGGGCATCTACGCCTATGTCACGGTCATGGCCGGCGTCGAGGCCGACGAGGAGCTGCGCAAGGAACTCGTCGCCTGGGTGCGCAAGGAGATCGGGCCGATCGCGTCGCCCGACCTGATACAGTTCGCGCCCGGATTGCCCAAGACGCGGTCGGGCAAGATCATGCGGCGCATCTTGCGCAAGATCGCCGAAAACGAATACGGCGCGCTCGGCGACACATCGACCCTGGCCGATCCGACGGTCGTCGGCGAACTCGTCGACAATCGGCAGAACCGCGGCAAGTCGTAGAGCCGTCGCTCAGGTTGCGACCGACAGCTCCTGGGCCGACTCAATCTTGGTGGCCAGAATGACAGCCTGCGTCCGGCTCTCTACTCCGAGCTTCTGCAGGATGGCCGAAACGTGCGCCTTGACCGTCGCTTCGGACACGCTCAGCTCGTAGGCGATCTGTTTGTTCAGCAAGCCCTGCGACAGCATCATCAGCACGCGAATTTGCTGTGGCGTCAGCGAAGCGAGGCGGCGGGCGAGCGCACTCGATTCGCGATTGGGCTGTGCGTGGGGATCGAAATCGGGCGGCGTCCAACGGCCGCCCTCGAGCACATGCGCGATCGCGTTGCGCATGGTTTCGAGCGAGGTGGACTTCGGAATGAACCCGGCGGCGCCGAATTCGAGGCAATGGCGGATCACCGCGCGGTCCTCGTTGCCCGAGACAACGACGACCGGGGTCGAGGGCCGCTCCGACCGGAGAAACAACAGGCCCGAGAAACCACGCACGCCCGGCATCGTCAGATCGAGCAGCACAAGGTCGGTGTCAGGCCGGGTCTCGAGCGCCTCAGCCAAGCTGTCGAAATCGTGCGCGACCGATATTTCGGCGCCGGGCGTCGCCGCGAGCACCGCCTCCCGCAGCCCGCCGACCACCAGCGGATGATCATCGGCAATCAGAACACGCACCCTCTCCTCATCGCTCATCGGTTGGTTTCCCTCGTCGGACCTCACAGCGTCGCGCGATCGGCCTGATGTTACGCTCCGGCGACCGGGAGAGCGAGCGCTTTCAACCCGGCGGCTTGGCGTGCGGCAGCCGCCCCAGCTGGCGGAGCGCTTCGGTCATCGCGATTGTCGCCGCGACGCCGACGTTGAGCGATCGGAGCGGGGCGCGAATCGGAATCAAGAGCCGGGCATCGGCGGCATTTCTGACGGGTTGAGGCACGCCCGCCGACTCGCGGCCGACGAGGATGACGTCGCCCTCGGCGAAGGAAAAGTCCCAAAGATTCGTCTCGCCCTGCGTCGTCAGAAGCACGAGCCGCCGCCGGGCCGCGGCGCGCCAGGCCTCGAACTCGTCCCAGGAGGCGTGGCTCGCGATCGATACGGCGCCGAGATAATCCATCGCGGCGCGGCGGAATTGGCTGTCAACGGTGCGAAAGCCCGCCGGTTCGATGATTGCCGGCTCGACCCCGAGACAGGCGCAGGTGCGCATCATCGCGCCGGCGTTCTGGGCGATGTCGGGCTCATAGAGGGCCAGCAGCAGAGGCGCGGCGAGTTCCGCCATGACCGAAGGGATTAGCCGCGACGGGGTCAAAACAAAAGCTCCGGGGCGCGGCAAAAAGGCGAGAACCGCGACGGTTAGCGGCTATGGACATTGAAAACGATCGATGCGAAAAGCCGCATCGAATTTCGACCGGCGCCTGACCGGCGCCGCGCGAATCGACGCCGGTTGCGCCGGCGCCGTGACCGGCAGGCCAATCATCATCGATAGGCCGCATCCCATGCGCGACCGTCGCAAACGGCGCGCGCCGCAGGATCGTGTTGGGGGTTGGAGTTTGGCCAGCACTGCGACAATGGAAGCGCCAAGGGCAGGGAAATCGGCTTCTTCAATAGCGGGGCGGTCGACGTTGCGACCGCCGTATGGCCTTTGGCGCAGGATCGGCCGCTGCAATCGGTTCCGCCTCTTCCCGCCTTCCTGATAGGCTCGGACAACGCAATTCAGAGATGCAAGCCATGAGCGGTCCTTCGACTTACGTCCCCAAGAGCGCGATTGCACGCTGGTTCGAATCGCGACTGCCCATCATGGGGCTCGTTCATTCCTCGTTCGTGGCCTATCCCGTACCGCGCAACCTCAATTATATGTGGACGTTCGGAGCGATCCTGTCCTTCATGTTGGTCGCCCAGATCGTCACCGGCGTCGTGCTCGCCATGCACTACGTTCCCTCCGCCGCCGAGGCGTTTTCCTCGGTCAACCAGATCATGCGCGACGTCAACTACGGCTGGCTTCTCCGCTACATGCACACGAACGGCGCGACGCTGTTCTTCCTCGCCTGCTACATCCACATGTTCCGCGGCATCTATTATGGGTCCTACAAGGCGCCGAGGGAGCTCTTGTGGATCATCGGGGTCGTCATCTACTTCCTGATGGCGGCGACCGCCTTCCTCGGCTACGTGTTGCCCTGGGGGTCGATGAGCTTCGCCGGCGCAACGGTCATCACCAACCTGCTCTCCGCCATACCGTTCGTGGGAACCCCCATCACCTATTGGCTATGGGGCGGCTACGCCGTCGGCGATCCGACGCTTAACCGGTTTTTCTCGCTGCACTACCTGTTGCCCTTCGTCATCGTGGGCGCCGTCGGTTTGCATGTCTGGGCCCTCCATGTGACGGGCCAGAACAATCCCGACGGGGTCGATGTGAAGAATGTCGATCGGGACACGGTCGCCTTCACGCCCTACGCGACGATCAAGGACGTTTTCGCCCTGTCGGTCTGGCTCATCGTCTATGCCTGGCTGATCTTCTATATTCCCAACTATGTGCTCGACGCCGACAACTCCTTGATCGCCAATCCGCTTGCGACGCCGGCGCATGTTGTCCCGGAATGGTATCTGCTGCCGTTCTACGCGATCCTTCGCGCTATTCCGAACAAACTGCTCGGGGTCCTCGCCCTCTTTGCGTCGATCACGATCCTGGCGTTCCTGCCGTGGCTCGATCGCTCGCCGGTGAAATCCGCCAAGTACCGGCCGACCTATCGTTTCTTCTTCTGGGTCTTCGTAGCGATCTGCATCGGCCTCGGCTGGCTTGGTTCGCAGGAGCCGACGGCGGGGCTGGTTGTGATCGCCCGCTTCTTCACTGCCGGCTATTTCGGCTTCTTCCTGGTGGTCATGCCGATCCTGAGCTTCACTGAAAAGACGAAGCCCATCCCCGCCTCGATCGCCGACGCGGTGCTGGCGAGGAAGCCGGTCGCGGCCGCCGCGCAGTGACGGAAGAGCCCAAGGAAACCTTAAAGTGATGATCCGCGTCAAACTTGCCGCCGCATCCTCGGTCGCCTTCGCAATGGCGTTGCTCGGCGGACTCGCCCTTGCGCAGGAGGGTTCGGAACAGCCAAATCCACCGCGCAAGGATTGGAGTTTTGCCGGCATATTCGGCATGTACGACCAGGCGCAGTTGCAGCGCGGCTTCCAAGTCTACCGGGAAGTTTGCAGCACCTGTCACGCGCTCAGCATCCCCTTCCGATCGCTCGAGGATCCCGATGGCCCGGCCTTTACGCCGGATCAGGTGAAGACGCTGGCCGCGACCTATCAGGTGACCAACGCCCTGCCGAACGACAAGGGCGAGATGTTCAAGCGTCCCGCTACCCCGGCTGATCTCATTCCGCGGCCCGAGGCCTATCCCAACGATCAAGCGGCGGCGGCGGTTTTCGGCAAGGCCCCGCCGGACATGGCTCTTCTCGCCAAGTCGCTAAAATACGAGCGCGGCTTCCCCTGGTTCGTCTTCGATGCGCTGCCCGGCCTCGAGTATCAGGAGATGGGCGCGGATTACATCGACGCGATCCTCAATGGCTATACGAACCAGAACGACCCGCAATGGAATCTCTATTATCCGGGGCACAAGATCGCCATGCCGCAGCCGATCACCGACGGCGCGGTCAAGTATACGGACGGGACCGCGCCCACGCTCCCCAACTACTCGAAAGACATCGCCGCCTTCCTCAGTTGGGCAGCCGAACCCAACCTGGTCGAGCGCAAGAAGATCGGCCTTAGGGTGATGCTCTTCCTTTTTGTGCTCGCGGCGCTGCTTTACTTCACTAAAAAGAGGATGTGGAAAGCCGCCCACTGACCGGGCGGTTCTTTCCGGCATCGCTTCCCCCGCCTGCCTCGCTCGTGAAGGTTTCTTCTCGCGACTGACCCGGCGACTAGGCGGCCGGCGGGTCGGCGGACGGAGATGACACCATGGCGAAGGCGGTTGTCGGGGTAATCGGCGGCTCGGGCGTTTATCACCTGCCCAACCTAAAGGACATGCGCGAGAAAGCGGTCTCGACGCCATGGGGTGATCCTTCCAACTCACTCCGCTTCGGCCGCGTCGGCGACACCGACTGCGTCTTTCTCGCTCGCCACGGCCGCGGCCACCGGCTCTCGCCTTCGAGCATCAACTACCGCGCCAACATCGACGCGCTGAAGCGCGCAGGTGTCACCGACATCATCTCGCTCTCCGCCTGCGGCTCGTTCCACCGCGAACTTTACCCGGGCATGTTCGTGATGATCGACCAGTTCGTGGACCGCACCTACCTGCGTCAGTCGAGCTTCTTCGGCTCAGGCTGCGTCGCGCATGTCTCGATGGCCCATCCGATCGCGCCCCTCTTGCGTCGGCGCCTTCTGACGACTGCCGAGGCCGAGGGAATCCCGTGTCGCGACGGCGGCGTCTACGTCTGCATCGAAGGCCCGCAATTCTCGTCGCTTGCCGAGTCCCTTGGCTATCAGGCCGGCGGCGCCGACGTTATCGGGATGACCGGCGCGACCGAGGCGAAGCTGGCGCGCGAGGCCGAAATCTCCTACGCAACCGTCGCCATGGTGACCGACTACGACTGCTGGCATGAGGAGCATGGCGCGGTCGACGTCGCGGCGGTGATGAAGGTCATGGGCGACAACGCGAATAAGGCGAGCGCGCTCGTCGCAAGCGTCCTTGCGGACTTTCCCGCCGAGCATGAGGCCTGTCCCATAGGGTCGGACCGCGCGCTCGAACATGCGATCATCACCCATGCGGACGCCCGCGATCCCGAGCTCGTGAAGAAGCTCGACGCGATCGCCGGCCGCGTGTTGCGAATCGCCTGAGCGGATTGGCTTCAGCGGGCGGCCGGCCTAAAAGGCCGGCGTTGGGCAACTGGGCTTGCTCGCCTCGGAAGCCGGGGAACGGATGATGAAAGATGCATTCGAACGGCTGCTGTTCGCCAGCCGCTTTTTGCTGACGCCGCTCTACTTCATGCTTGCAGTCAGCCTTGTCGCTCTCATCGGCAAGGCCGGGGTGCATCTTTACGATCTGCTCGTCAAGCTTCCGAAGCTGAACGACGAGGATGTTCTCTTGTCCGAGCTCGCAATCGTCGACATGACGCTGTCGGCGTCGCTCGTCGTGATCGTTTTTATTTCTGGCTACACCAATTTCGTCGCGCCGGTGCTGATGCGGCCAAACGACGGCCGACCCCACTGGATCGCCGAGATCGATTTCAGCGAGCTGAAGCTGAAGCTGATGGCCTCGATTGTCGCGATCTCGGCGATCAAGCTGCTCGAGGGGTTCATGGATGTTTCCCACGAGAGCGACCGCGAGCTCGCCTGGCTCTTGGGCATTCATTTGGCCTTCGTCGCCTCAACCGTGATCTTGGCGCTCTCTGACCGGCTGAGCCACCGGTCACGCGCCGTAGGCAGAGACGAAGAAGCGGGTTGAGCGTTACTTCTCGAGAACGACGGTCCGGCACTCGGGCGGCAACTGCGCCATCGTGATCGGGGGCCTCGGCTTGCTCGGAACGGGATGCAGCGCCTCGTCCGTGAACCACCAGGCGAGCGACTTGTCGCAGCCGTCACCCGGCGGCAACGGGTCCTGGGGCTCGCAGGCCGGCTCGCCGACGGGGCATTTGATCCGGATATGGAAGTGGTAATTGTGTCCCCAATAGGCGCGAACCTTGTTCATCCAGGGCTCGGCCCGATGGGTCTCGCAAAGCGCCTTCTTGATCGCCGCGTTGACGAAGATGCGCTCGACCTCCGGCTCCTCGGCGGCGGCCTTGATGATCGCCGCCTGCGCCTCAGACCAATGGGCTCTGTCGACCGAGAGCCCATCCTCGGTCACCATATTGATGGCGGACATTTCCTCGCGCTCCTCGCGGGAGAGCGTGCGGTCGGGCATCGGCGTCAGCCAGACGTCGGCGTCAAGACCGACCTGATGCGACGCGTGTCCCGTCAGCATCGGCCCGCCGCGCGGCTGCGAAATATCGCCGACGAGAATGCCGTTCCAAACGCCCTCCGCCTTCGCCTTGCGGGAGAAGCGCTCGAGAAAGGCGATCATCGCCGGGTTGCCCCACATGCGGTTGCGCGACAATCGCACCACCTGCCACGACGCGCCGTCGACCGGCAGCGCCTTCGCCCCGGCGAGACAGCCGCGCCAGTAATAGCCGATCGAGCGCGCCTTGGCCTCGATGGGAGTCAGGGCGCGACCGAAGACCTGCTTGGCGGGCAGGTGCGGATCGGCGGGGTTCGCGAGCGGAGGCAAGGGCTTGTCGTCGAGCGTCCCCTTGTCCTGGGCCAGCGCGGAAGCGCCGCAGGCGAGGACTCCGAGCGCCAGTACGAATTGAAAAGTCAAGTGCATGAGGGCCTATCCGTCCTGCCCGCGAACACCGAGAATCGGTCTCGAACATGGTACGCCAACGCGCCGCCTTTGACTCGCGGTCGCGTCGATTTCGTGGCCGGTCCTCGTCTTGGCATAGGCCGCATCGTCAAAAGGGTCTATTTGAGCCCACCGACAGATTTGTTAAGAGATTCGCGATGCGGGGTCTTTCTCTCAAGCGAACGCAAGCGGCGGGCCTGTCCGTGGGCGCCGCGCTGATGATGGCGAGCTGCGCCGGGCCTCCCCCATCGGCTCCGCCCTCGGCGCATCCGGGCCTGACGTCGATCGACGGCGCGAACGTTGCTTTCGCTTCTTTCCAGAATTCAGCCTTCCCTTATCACGGGCTCATTCCGAACTATGAGGAAACGGGCAAGACGCGCCCGTTCCTCGACGTGAACGACAATGGCCGACTCGGGCATTCATCGCCGCGCGGCGGCCTCCTCTGGGAGGACCAGACCTACAACGATCGAACCGTTCTGCTGGCCGCGCCGCAAAGCTTTGATCCCAGCCGGCCCGCGGACATCATCGTCTTCTTCCACGGGAACTCGGCAACGCTCGAGCGCGACGTCATCGCGCGCCAGCAGATCGTCCGCCAGCTGGCCGATTCGGGCCTCAACGCGGTGCTCGTCGCGCCGCAGCTCGCGGTCGACGCGCCGGATTCGAGCGCCGGGCGGTTCTGGTCGCCCGGCGGCTTCTCAGCCTTCCTCAACGAGGCCGAAGGCAAGCTCGGCGAGTTCTATCCCGGCGCGCGCGGCGCCTTCTGGCATATGCCGGTAGTGATCGTGGCCTACAGCGGCGGCTACCTGCCGGCGGCGTATTCGCTCGCCGTCGGCGGCGCGACTGGGCGCGTGCATGGGCTCGTTTTGCTCGATGCGCTTTACGGCGAGCGCGACAAGTTCGTGAGCTGGGTCGAGGGCGCCGGCCGCAACGCCTTCTTTGTCAGCGCCTATTCGACCTCATCGAGCGAAGGCAACATGGCGGTCAAGGCCGAGCTCCAGCAGGCGGGCCTGAAAACCGAGGACGGCCTGCCGGCGACCCTTCAACCCGGCGATATCGCCTTCGTCGACGCCGGCGCCGTCGACCACAACGACTTCCTTACCTCCGCGTGGGGCGGCGCGCCCTTGCGCGACATCTTCTCCCGCATACGATAGGGACGGGCGCGCACGCCTGGCGCCGATCGAGCCTCTTCAAACCGTTAGGCGCCCGAGCTCTCACACAAACCATAGTTACGTTCGTAAAATCAAACAGATATGGCGTTATCCTCACGCAACACGCACGGTGGGACCGGCGCCCGGCGGCTTCGTTTAGATATTCTTGACGGTCGCGCTCTCCAGCGGACCCTCCCGGTCCCTCCTGTTCATCGGCCTAACAGGGGCGATAATCTCCCCTGCTCCGTCTTTCCCTTCCACACGAGCAAATCCGCTCAACCAGATGAAAGACAAGGGATTTGTGCAATCGCTCGAGAGCGGCGGGAAGCGATTTGCCCTGTTGGCAGGGAGTAACAGGCGCAATCTCGTTTTCCGCCAACGCGCGTCGCTTTTGGTGAAAGTTCAGTCGAACCGCGCCTTCATCGGTCCATTCGTTGGAGTCGCTGAAGAAATCTGCCATGAAAATAGCTCTCAGGAATTGGCGTCGTGCGGCCGGCCCGTGATTTTCATCCATAATGGCGCGCCGCAGGCGCTGGTTGGCTGCTGCTTAGGCCCCGTCCCGACCATCGTTCTGCGATCGATAAGCGAGACGGGGATAGGCATCACGCATCCGTGATGCAATTCCGGCAGGAGAAGCGAGGTTAGATGCGAGAAGCTACGAAGAGGCGCTCGATGTCCCGCGATTTCGTGGTCACTGACGACGCGAGCCACGCCGCGAAGACCGCGACAACTGGCTCAGCAACAAGCGAGGCTTTCCGATCAGATCGCCAAGGAGTCCGGAGACGCAGGCAAGCCTCACGTCCCATTGCGTGGATGGGACGTGAGGCTATATCGGGTTTTAGGCCGTCGTCAGTCGACGGTCTCGGCGACCCGCTTTGCGCCTGCGCGCTCCAGCAGAGTCGGGATGTAGGCGCCGACGCCGGGCTGCAGGTCCTGCAGCGAGACGAACCGACCGTCCGCCAGACGCAGGCCGTCACGATACAGGCCAGTCTCGCGCTGGGCGAAAGTCGTCTGGACTTCCGCGCCGATTCCGTAGGTCGCCTGCATGGCGACCGGAATGTCGGTCAGAACGACTTTGGTGTCGCATTGCACGCAAACCGGGATCCGCGGGTCGCCGGGGGCGGCGAAACCGATCGAACCGCTCGGAAAGCGGGTCGTCACATAGAGCTCGCCCTCACGCGCAGGGCGGGACCCATACATCTCCAAGGAATAGTCGCACATGACACTCTCCTGTCCGTTGCGCGCCACCCAGCATCCGCTCCCATCGGGTATTGTCTCAGATCAAGGTAGAACCGCTTTTGGGCTTTAATGAGAACGGCGGGCGGCCAAATCATTCCTGCTTCGACCGCCATCAGCTCTTCAACGCGCAACTCCAAGGGCCTAGGCAAGACGCCTGTTCCCTGAACGCGGGACCGCGCGATTTGATCCTTGCCGACTCGAATTCGCGGCGATCGCGCCGCGGCTCGGCGCTTCGCCGGCCATGCGTATGGGAACGCCTTCCGCTCGGTTTTCAGTGCACGATAATCGCCTCTTCGATCCGCACGGGGGTAATCTCGCTTGGCTCGACGCGACGCCAGTTGGCGGCGAAGGACTCGACGCGAAAGCGCGCGGCCTCGGCACCGGACGGCCAGCCTCTCCCCCCGATGCCGACCTTCACCAGAAGATGGCGCACGAACTGGCCGCCATCGGAGACATCTCGCCAGACGCTCGGCAAAAGGAGAGCCTGCCGCCGGCCGACGGTTAAGGTCAGGCCGTCGCGGTCGGGCTCGAGCGCTCCAACGAGTTCGGCCTCGTTCGCGGCGGGGATACCGCGCGGATGCGAGAGGATCGACACCTCGACACGCAGGCCGTCGAGCTCGGCTTCGGTCAGAGGAGCGAAGCGCGGGTCGGAAAAGCCGGCGTGCACGGCGTTGCTCATGACATCCTCGATCAGCGGCCGGCTCGGCGTCGGCGAGCCGATGCAGCCGCGCAGCCGTCCGCCCGCGGCGAGCGTGACGAAGGTAGCGCGCGCGGCCATCAGCGGCGCCGACAGCGGGCCGTCGATACGAAGAGCCGGGGCTTGGCCGCCTCGCCTCGCCGCCGCGGCGAGCCCCGCCATTGCGGTCGCGAGCAGGCGCGAGCGATCGGCATCGGGGATCCGCGCCGAGGCCGCGTATTCGATGGCGAAGGCGCCGTAGCCGACGACGCGCGAAGCGTCCGCCCCGACGTCGGCAGACGTTGCAAGATGAAGTCCGCTCGCTCGCATATCGCGTTCGGCGGCGATCTCGAGGGCGCCCATGATCGGCAGGAAGCCGCATGCGCGCCGCCCGTCGAGCGACGCCGCATCGAGAAGCTCGATCCGCCGCGCGGTCTCGGAATCGATCGCCTCGGCGCGGGCGCGGTCGAGGAAGTGCGACAAGTCGGAAGAGACGGCGATCACCGTCTCCGATCCGCCCCAGACGAGCCGCAGCGCCTCGGCGACCCGGCGCGGCTCGGCGTCGCCGACGAGAACGGGAAGGATTTCGAACGGCGCCCTAAGCATCGCCTGCAGCATCACGAGATGCATTTCGAGCGAATGTTCGCCGGCGAACGGCCGCGCGTCGACGGACGCGGCTTTTGCTTCCGCGAGGCGCGCATGCAGATCGGCGGCGACTTTCACTTCGCCGAGCGGAGTGCTCCAGGACTTCGGCGGGATGGATCGCCATCCCACGAAAGGCGACCCGGTGTGCCGGGCCCACGATGACGATGCGCTGCGGCGGATCGTCGCGCTTCGCCCAGGGGGCGAAAGCGGTCGCGGCGACCGCGCCCGAGTACACAATGCCGGCGTGCGGAGCGACCACGAGCTTGGGCGCGACGCCCCCGTCGGCCCGCGCACGCTTGCCCACATCGCCAATCAGCGCACGCAGGCGCGATGCGTCGCCGGGATAAAAGAGATCCGCTACCTGCGCAGGATGGATATGATCCAAAGCGCCTCGGCCTGGCATGTCGTTCACCGTCGCCGGGCGTCGTTGTCGGACGAGTCCTGAAGCCGCCGCGGGGCTCGCCGCGTCGCCCCCCGGCTCACGCGACGCCGAAATATATGTCCGGAGCGACCCCCGCGCCAGTGCGCCGCATTGCAATCCCGCTTCAGGCTCACAAAATGTCATCCATGAGCGTCGAGGAGCAGGCTCGTCATAGCGAGCCGCGGATCACGGGCGGCGACGACAGTGTCGACGTCGAATTCTGGAGGAAGCTCGAGGACGGGCGGATCGAGTGCCGTCTCTGCCCGCGCTGTTGCCGCATGCGGCCCGGTCAGCGCGGCCTTTGCTTCGTTCGGCGGGCGCGCACGGACGGCGAAGGGATGGAGCTGACCGGCTATGGACGTTCGACCGGCTTCTGCGTCGATCCGATCGAGAAGAAACCGCTCAATCACTTCCTGCCGGGATCGTCCGTCCTGTCGTTTGGCGGCGCGGGCTGCAATCTCGCCTGCGCTTTTTGCCAGAACCACGATATTTCCAAGAGCAGAGAGGTAGCGCGGCTGAGTTCGGCGGCGATGCCGGAGACGATCGCCCGCGCGGCTGAACGCCTCGGCTGCGCCAGCGTCGCCTACACCTACAACGACCCGGTGATCTTCATGGAATACGCGCTCGATACGGCGGCCGCGTGTCGCGCGCGCGGGGTGAAGAACGTCGCCGTCACCGCGGGTTTCATTTGCGAGGAGCCGCGCAAGCGCTTTTTTGCCGGTATGGACGCCGCCAACGTCGATCTCAAGGCCTTTAGCGAGCGCTTCTACGAGAAGCGCTGCGTCGGCTCGCTGAAACCCGTGCAGGAGACGCTCAAATATCTCATCCACGAAACGAATGTGTGGACGGAGATCACGACGCTCCTCATCCCGGGCGAGAACGACAGCGAGGAGGAGATCGAGGCGCTGACCTCCTGGATCGCACGCGAACTGAGAGCCGACGTGCCGCTGCATTTCACCGCCTTCCACCCCGACTATCGCATGCTGGAGACGGCGGCGACGCCGGCAGCGACGCTGCAGAAGGCGCGCTGCATCGCTCTGCGCAACGGCCTTCATCACGTCTATGTCGGGAACGTCAAAGATCCGGCGCGTCAGGCCACCCTTTGTCCGACTTGCGGTCTGCGCGCCATCGGCCGCGACGGCTACAAGATCACGACCTACGAACTCGACGCCGAGGGGGCCTGCAAGGGCTGCGGAACCATGATGGCCGGCGTCTTCGCCGACAAGCCGGGCCAGTGGGGCCCGCGCCGCCTGGCGGTCGAGATCGAGCGCTACGCGGCTTAGATTGTACCGAGGGCGTCAAGCATGGACGACATTGAAATCCTGGTCCGCCGGCGGGCCTATGAGCTTTGGGAGTGCGCGGGACGTCCGGAGGGGCGCAGCGACGCGTTCTGGCACGCCGCGCGTGCGGAAATCGAAGGCCGGGACGCCACGAACCCGCCGGAGGATCCCTTCATGTCTCCAGTCGAGGAGCCGCCTGAGGTCGCCTTTCAGCATGGCGTCCCGGTCGGGATGCCGGGCGAGCGCATCGCGGAGCAGGGCGTGATCGACGACCGGCTGCAAGACCTGATCCCGGCGCCGCACCCGAGGAGGGGCGACTGAGCCCGGTCGCCGACCTGGAAGACGCTTTATAGAATCGGATCCGGCTTCGCCCGGCTCGACGATGTTCAAACTCAAAGCGCGGCCCGTCGTCGGGCCGCGCTTTTCTCGTTGCCGGAGCTTACTTGCCCATCATCGACTTGGCGTTGTCCGGGGTTATCGCCGTGGTCGCGACCGTGACGACCTGGGGCACGGTCTCGGCGCAGTCGAGCAGGATCGCCTTCGCCATATCGATCGCCTCGGGGCCGCCGGTCGGGTAGGTGAAGGTCGCCGCCCACTCGCCTTCGGCGACCGCGCGGATGCCGCCCGCCGGTCCCGGCAGGCCGTCGGTGCCGAGGATCTTGATGTCGCCGTCCTTCTTGCCCGCGCCCTTGGCCGCCAGCCGTGCGCCGGCCGCCATCATGTCGTTGCTCGCATAGACCGCCCTGATGTTCGGGTGCGCCTGCAGCATTGCGGCGAAGGCGGTCTGCGCCTTGTCCGGCAGCCAGTCGGCGGCCTGCTCGGCGACGACGTCGATCTTCGCGTTGGCCTTGACCCCGTCCTTGAAGCCGTTGAGCCGTTCGACCGCCGGGGTCGAACTCGGCAGACCCTCGAGCACTGCGACCTCGCCGCCGTCCGGCAGCAGCTTGTCGGCGACATACTTGCCGGCTTCCTGGGCGATCTTGAAATTGTCGCCGCCGATGAAGGCCGTGTAGTCCTTGCCCGGGTCGCCGACGGTCTTGCGGTCGAGCTCGATGACAGGAATGCCCGCTTTCATCGCACGCGCGACGACCGGGGTCAGCGGCGAAGCCTCGAACGGCGAAATGAGGATGAGGTCGACCTTCTGAGTGATGAAATTGTCCATCTGCGAGGTCTGCGTATTCACGTTGCCGGCGCCGTCGGCGATCTGAAGGGTGAACTGCGGGACCTTCGCCGCCGCCGCGGTCAATTCGTCGTTGACGTGCTGGCGGTAGGGCTCGGCGTTGTTGGCCTGCGAGAAGCCGATGACGAACTTGCCGTCCTTGCCGCATTCCTTGACGAGCGGCGCCGCGTTCGCCGCGCCGACGGCGAGCGCCAATGCGCCCGCGCCGAGCGCCAGGGCCGGGTATTTCCTTAAGATTGCAGAGACCATGACTTGCTCCCTTGGTTGATCGTCCGTGTCCGGCCGCATCGCCGGCTTTTGCCGGTCGCTTGACCTTCATTGTTGCGTCGCGACTAACGACCCAATCCCTCGCGGCGACGGACGAGAGATTGAAGAACCGCGGCGAGCACGATGATCGCGCCGGTCGCGAGCAATTGCAGCGCCGCGTTGATGTTGTTCAGCTGCAGGACATTGGCGAGCGCGCCAAGCATGACCGCTCCCGCCACCGTGCCGACCATCGAGCCCGCGCCGCCGAAGAGGCTGGTGCCGCCGATGACGACGGCAGCGATCGCCGTCAGCTCGTAGCCGGTGCCGTCGTTGGCGCTGCCGAAATTGAATTGTCCCGCGTGAACGATGCCGGCGATCGCCGAGACAAGGCCGGTGATCGCATAGACCGAAATCTTGACCAGCGTCACAGGGACTCCGGAGAGCCGCGCGGCGCGCTCGTTGCCGCCGACCGCGAACACGTAGCGGCCGAAGCGGGTGAAATTCAAGACGAAGGTCGCGATGGCGGCGACGACGACGAAGACGAGCGTTGCGACCGGCACGGTGTTGTTGAACAGGCGGTCGCCGAGAATGGCGAAGACGGGCGGGGCGAGGCCGGGGCCGTTGCCGTAGGAAATGTTGATGTACTGGTTGCCGGAGATGACGAGCGCGAGGCCGCGCGCAACCTGCAGACCCGCCAGCGTCACGATGAACGGCTCGAGGCGGAAGCGGGTCGAGATGACGCCCTGGACCGCGCCGAAGGCGGCGCCGCAGGCGACGACGAAGAGGACCGTCGGGATGAGCCCCCAGCCGGCGGTCGTCATGATGGTCGCGGTCAGCACGCTGCTGAGGCTGAGGAGCGCGCCAACCGAGAGATCGATGCCGGCGGTGATGATGACGAAGGTCATGCCGACGGCGATGATGCCCGTCTCGGAGACGGCGCGAACGATATTGGCCATGTTGTCGGGCGCGAGGAACAGGATGAGCCCGTGCCGGCGGGGCGAGAAGATGACGCCGCCGACGGCCACCACCACGAGGCCGATGACGCTCTGAAAGCGGACGGCGATGGCGAAGAGATCAATGCGCCGCCAGGCGGGACGCGGAGCAGCCGAAAACTCCCGGACGGGCGCAGCGTCATTCATGGGTCTGAACCCTCGCCGGTTTCGGCCGCCGCCAGCACCGCGCGCTCATCGGCGCCGCCGGCGAATTCGGCGACGGTTCGGCCGCGGCGCAAGACGACGACCCGGTCGCAGAGGCCGAGGAGCTCCGGCATTTCGCTCGACGCGATCAATACGCCGAGCCCTTGCCCGGCGAGCGCGCGGATGCGGGCGTAGATCTCGCCCTTCGCGCCGACGTCGACTCCGCGGGTCGGTTCGTCAAGCAGCAAGAGTCGCGGGTCGCCGAGCACCTCCTTGGCGAGCACCACCTTCTGCTGGTTGCCGCCGGAGAGCGCTCCGACCGGAACTTCCGGCAGCGCCGGGCGCACGTCGAACGAGCGGATCGCGCCGCGCGCCAGCGCGGCCTCGCGCGCCGACGACATGAGAAAGAAGGGCGAGATTCTCCTGATGACGGTCATGACGAGATTGCGCCCGACCTTGTCGCGCAGCATGAGCCCGCTGCCGCGCCGGTCGTCGGTGACGAAGCCGAGGCCTTCGGCGCGGGCGGCGCGGATCGAGACGAGCCGCGCCGGCCTGCCCTCGATCTCGACAACACCAGACCATTTTCCCGGACCGGACGCGCCGTAGAGAGCAGAGAGGAGTTCGGTTCGGCCGGCCCCCATGATGCCCGCGAGCCCGACGATCTCGCCGGCGCGGACTTCGAGGGAGATGTCGTCGGGCGCCTGCCAGCCGGCGCGTTGGCGTTTGGGCCGGAAGCCAGCCTTCTCAAGATTTAGAACCGGGCGGCCGTATTCGCTGGCGCGGCGAGGGTAGAGCTCGGTCAGCGGCCGGCCGACGAGCAGGCGCACGAGTTCCGACTGCGGCGCATCGGCCGGCGCGACGCCCGCGACCTGGCCGTCGCGCAGCACGGTGACGCGTCCGGCGACGCGGGGCACTTCCTCGAGCCGGTGCGAGATGTAGACGATGCCGACGCCGCGCGCGGCGATCTCGCGCATCACCGTGAAGAGCCGCTCGACTTCCGCCGCCGTCAGCGCCGCCGTCGGCTCGTCCATGACGAGGATGCGCGAAGCGTAGGTCAACGCCTTGGCGATGGCGACGATCTGCCGGCGGCCAACCGACAGTTCGCCGACCGGCTGGTCGACGTCGATCTCGACTCCGACAGCCTCAAGGCGGGTCCGCGCAGCGCGTCGCATCGCCGCGCGGTCGAGCACACCCGCGCGGGTCAACTCGCGGCCAAGGAACAGATTGGCGGTGACGTCGAGGCCCGGTACGAGGTCGAGCTCCTGGAAGATCGTCGCGACTCCGGCAGCCTGGGCGGCACGCGGATCGGCGAAGCGCATGGGACGGCCGTCGATCCGCATTTCCCCGGCGTCCGGCTCGATCACGCCCGACAGGATGTTCATCAGCGTCGATTTGCCAGCGCCGTTCTCGCCGAGCAACGCATGGATCTCGCCCGGATAAAGGTCGAAGTCCACGCCCTGAAGCGCCTGCACGCCGCCGAAGCGCTTGACGACGCCGCGCATCGCCAGCAGGGCGGAAAAGTCCCGGACGGCCGCGTTCATCGGCGCCTACTCTTCATCGCGCGCCGTCGGCAATTGCATCCACGTCGCCTCCCAGGCTTGTGTCAGCGTCGTTTTTTTTGCGGTCGCCCCAACCGCCTAGCATGTCAGCCTAGCATGCCGCTACGCTTGCGCAACCGCTTCGCATCGGACGTTTTCATCGTCGCGACCGGCTACGGCTCGATGAACGGCTTTGTCGCGGATCTCATCAGACAGAAGGTCGCGGACAAGCTCGGCAAGGTCTCGGGGCTTGGCTCGAACACGGCGAAGGACCCGGTCCCTGGGAGGGCGAAGAGCGCGACGTGCGGAAGCCGACCCGGCAAGGCGCGAATGGACGGAATCCCGATGCCGGTGCACGGATTGGAGGAGGTGCATCACCTCAGTTGGCTACGCCGCCTTGGCTTCCGTTTCGGCACGCTTCTTTTCGATTTCGCGCTTGAGGTTCCGCGCGCCGTCCGAAAGTTCCGCGTCGCGCGCCTTGGCCAGGAAAGTTATCGAGGCCGCCGCGGTGCTCGACCGAGCGCAGCGCCGCGGCGCTGACGCGCAGCCGCACCCCGCGGTCGAGCGCATCGGAGATCAGCGTGACCTGGACCAGATTGGGCAAGAACCGCGTCCGCGTCTTGCGGTTGGAATGGCTGACCTTGTTGCCGGATTGAACGGCTTTGCCGGTCAGCTCGCATCGGCGCGACATCGAAAGCAATCCTTGAAAAGCGAATTGGAATGGCGCAAACGGACCGGACAAACAAAAAAGCAGGTCGCCTCAGTCAAGAAGCTTCCTGCCGGCTGATCCGGCGCTGGCGTCGTGGAGCGCGGGTCTATACGGGAACGGCTGTTTCGCGTCAAGCTTCGGGCTACGACGACACGCCCGCGCCCGCCGCCGCTATTCCCGCGGCGCTGCGCAGGATCGCATTCATCGTCTTTGCCCAGCGGATCGGATTGTCGCTCGAGGAGATCGGCGCGGAACTCGCCAAAGCTTCCCGCCCCTGGAGGCCGACGCGCCAGGACTGGGCGCGCATTTCCAAAGCCTGGACGAAGCGGACTATGACGGATCGATGAGCGGATCGCCGAGCTCGAGCGCCTGCGGACGAGCCCGACGCGGTGCATCAGCTGCGGTTCTGTCGATCGACAATTGCGAACACGCCAATCCGGCAAACCGCGCCCGCCGCCGCGGCCCCGGCCCACGCTATTGGCTCGGCTGAGTGCGGTCCCAAAAGCCAGCGGACCGACGCGGGCGGTTGCTTTCGCCCGGCAGGTTCTCGGTGCCTTTTTTGATCGACGAGAACTACGAGTTGCATCGGCTCGCGGAAATGGACGGCTTATCGACGCTCATCCCCGAGCTTGGCTCTGGGCTCCGCCGTCACACCGGGGTTTGATGGGATCCCGCCTTTACCGGCTGCGATCTTTATGCCACATTTCGGGGGCGATCATTGCAGAGGAAGGGCCAGGGCGAACAGGAGGCCCGTGGCGGCTATGGCGAATCCGAACGTCAAACTGTTCCTGTCTTGCGTATCTGACGAGTTCGGTGTCGATCGCGAGGCTTTGAGACATCACCTGACAGGGCTGACCATCGAAGTCAAAGTACAGGAAGATTTTATTGCGTTGGGCTTCGACACCCTAAGTAAGCTCGACTCATATGTTGGGCAGTGCGACGTAGTTGTCCACTTAGTGGGTGACATGGTGGGTTCCGCGCCACCATCTCAATCCGTTGCGGAATTCCTCCAGCGTCGCCCTGATTTGAAGTCCCGACTGCCGTCGCTCGCACCGCTGATCGACGCGGAGGAAGCAATTCCTTACACCCATTGGGAGGCGTGGCTATCACTCTATCACCGACGCCCCTTGCTGATCGCCGCTCCGGAGACCGAAACTCCGCGGGGACCGAATTTCCATCCCACGTCGAAAAGCAAAGCTCTCCAGGCGGCTCACCTTGAGCGCCTGCGACAATTGGCCCGCTATCCCGAAGTAAAATTCGGAAACCGTGACCGATTGGTCAACGGGATTTTATCCACGCTCTTTGCGCTGTATCCCGACGCCAGCAATCCCATTTCCCGAGAGAAACAACGACTTGCTAGACCAAGGGTGTATGTCGAACGTCAAAGTCTGATGAGCGAAATTGTATCCAGTTTGAACACCGCTATTTCTTCGAGCGCGCCCACCGCGGTCGTGCTTCTTGGACCACCGGGGTGCGGCAAGTCTACGTTAGCCGAAGATATTTGTGATCTAGTGCCATCAACTGTTCATCGCATAACCGCAGACAATGAGCCAGACTTACATTCAATCCGACAGGGAGACCTCGTACTAGTCGATGGATTAATGAATAACAGGACACGCGATCAAGCAGAGACTTGGTTGATGAACATAAATGTCAAATATATCGTTGTCACTACTCGACTACAGGAAGCCATTTATGCTCTTCAGACCGCATACCCAAGTATTATGATCCACGAGATCGCTATTTCCGGATTGACCCGAGACGAATTCTTTGACTGCGTCAAACTGTGCGGTCAGCAACCTGGATACGCGCCTATACAGTTTAATGATGATCAGCTTAATATGTTGTATGAGCGTACAAGCGGTTTCGCGGTGCAAAAGCAGCTTCCGCCTTTGCTCGTCGCCATGCAGCAGGGGCTTCGAGATCTTGAGGAGCGCTGATTGATTCCGACCGTATCCGTCGTCGCCAGGAGCCCGAGCCCGTGGAGCGTTTCGACCACGAGTTCCGCCTTGCGAAGAAGCTCTGCGCCCGGCGGATGGGTGAACAACGATGATGTGCCACCGCTCAATGGCCGGGCAATTGACGCTCTTCGCTTCCTAAGCAGCCAACCAGCGCCCGCGGGCGCGCCATTATGGATGAAAATCACGGGCCGGCCGCACGACGCCAATTCCTCAGAGCTATTTTCATGGCAGAGATTCTTGGACGAGCCGACGGATCAAGCCGGACCCGTTCGCCGCAGAGATGCGAAGCACGCTGGTCTTGCCCGCTTAAGGCAAAAATCGGCGAGGCGAGGAGCCCTCCCACAAACCGTAGTTACGTATGTAAAATCAAGTAGATATGGCGTTATCCTCACGCAAAACGTACGGCGGGACCGGCACCCGGCGGCTTCGTTTAGATATTCTTGACGATCGCGCTCTCCAGCGGACCCATGAAGTCGGTTTTCCGCTTTGCGCTCCCCGTCCCAGCGCCTCCTGTTCATCGGCCTAACAGGGGCGATAATCTCCCCTGCTCCGTCTTTCCCTTCCACACGAGCAAATTCGCTCAACCAAATGAAGACAAGGCAAGGGATTTGTGCAATCGGTCGAGAGCGGCGGGAAGCGATTTGCCCTGTTGGCAGGGAGTAACAGGCGGAAATGCTCGTTGCCGGTCGGCGATCCCGCCGCACGCCGCTCATTCCGCGAACGCGCGTCGCTTGTGGCAAAAGTTCAGTCGAACCGCGCCTTCATCGGTCCATTCGTTGGGGTCGCTGAAGAAATCTGCCATGAAAATAGCTCTGAGGAATTGGCGTCGTGCGGCCGGCCCGTGATTTTCATCCATAATGGCGCGCCCGCGGGCGCTGGTTGGCTGCTTAGGTTTCGACGTTCCATTTCTGGACCTCCCTAAGCTGGGGCGAAAGTAGGGGTGGTCCCGACATCCCCTCTCACTTCCGCGCAAGCTTCGCCCCCCACGCTCCCCCTGCGCCGCGTTAGCCGCGACGCCGAGGAGCGAACCTTTTAGATGTCCGCAGCAACAGCCAACCCTGCCGCCCCCGCCGGCCGCGGCGGCAAGGACATCGGCTTCGCCGTCGGCATCGTCCTCATCCTCTGCCTCTTCTTCCTGCCCGTGCCGGCGACGATGATCGACTTCGGCCTGGCGCTGTCGATCGCGCTCTCGGTGCTGATCCTGATGGTCGGCCTGTGGATCCAGAAGCCGCTCGAATTCTCCGCCTTCCCGACGGTGCTCCTGGTCGCGACGATCCTCCGGCTCGCGCTCAACATCTCGACCACCCGCCTCATCCTGGCGCACGGGGCCGAGGGGCCGACCTCTGCCGGCTACATCATCGGCGGCTTCGCCCGCCTCGTCATGGGCGGCGATTTCCTCATCGGCATCATCGTCTTTCTGATCCTGGTGACGATCAACTTCCTCGTCATCACCAAGGGCGCGACCCGCATCGCCGAAGTCGGCGCGCGCTTCACCCTCGACGCCATCCCGGGCAAGCAGATGGCGATCGACGCCGACCTCTCGGCCGGCCTGATCGACGAGAAGGTGGCGCAGACCCGCCGGCGCGAGCTCGAGGAAGAGAGCGCCTTCTTCGGGTCGATGGACGGCGCGTCGAAATTCGTCCGCGGCGACGCCATCGCCGGCCTGATCATTCTCGCAGTCAACATTTTCGGCGGCATCGTCATCGGCGTGACCCGGCACGGACTGCCGCTCGCCTCCGCCGCCGACGTCTTCACCAAGCTCTCGGTCGGCGACGGTCTCGTCACCCAGATCCCGGCGCTCATCATCTCGCTCGCCGCCGGTCTGCTCGTCGCCAAGGGCGGCACCCGCGGCTCGGCCGACAAGGCGGTGATCGACCAGCTCTCGGGCTACCCGAACGCGCTCTTTCTCGCCGCCCTGCTGATGGCCGTGCTCGGCATCGTGCCCGGCCTGCCGTTCCTGCCCTTCGCCCTGCTCGGCGGCCTCATGGCCTTCGTCGGCGTCGCCATTCCGCGGCGCCTCGCCCGGGACAGCGCCGAGGCTGCGGCGCGCCAGTCGGCGAAGGAGGCGCAGGCGAAGGCGGAGAGCCGCGCTTCGATCCGGGAGCAGCTCAAGTCGTTCGAGATCGAGCTCGTGTTGTCGAAGGAACTGAACGCGGCGCTCGTCCTGTCGCGCGACGAGATCGCCTCGCGCATCGCCAAGATGCGGCGCAAGTTCGCCCGGCAATACGGCTTCGTCGTTCCCGAGATCCGCCTCTCCGACGACATCAAGGCGCCGCCGAAGACCTACCAGATCAAGCTGCACGGCACGGCGATCGCGACGCAGGAGCTCCGGGTCAAGGAATGGCTGGTCATCATCGGCGACGGGCCGCGGCCCAACCTGCCGGGCGAGGAGGTGCGCGAACCCGCCTTCGGCATGCGCGCCGTCGCCATCCCCGAGGCCTTCGTCAAGGACGCGAGGCGCGAGGGCTTCAAACCGGTCGACCCGGTCTCGGCTCTGCTCACGCATGTGAGCGAGGTCATCCACAACAACCTCGCGCAGCTCCTCTCGTTCAAGGACATGCGCGCGCTGACTCGACCGTCTCGAGCCTGAATACAAGCGCCTGCTCGACGACATGTGCCCGTCGCAGATCTCGCAGTCGACGCTGCTCGCAACGCTGAAGCTGCTGCTCGCCGAGCGCGTCTCGATCCGCAACCTGAACCTGATCCTCGAAGCGGTGGCCGAGATCGCGCCGCACGTGCGCCGGCCCGAGGGGATCGTCGAACACGTGCGCATGCGCCTCGCCCAGCAGATTTGCGGCGACCTCACCGACAGCGGCACGCTTGCGGTGCTGCGTCTCGGCAACCGCTGGGACCTCGTCTTCCACCAGAGCCTCAAGCGCGACGCCAAGGGCGAGGTGATCGAGTTCGACATCGATCCACGGCTCATGGAGCAGTTCGCCGCCGAGGCGTCGGCCGCCATCCGCAAGCGCATGGACGAACAGCGGCTCTTCGCCCTCGTCACCACCGCCGAGACGCGCACCTACGTCAGGATGATCATCGAGCGGATGTTCCCGACGCTCGCGGTCCTCTCGCAGCTCGAGATCGCGCGCGGCTTCGAAGTGAAGCCGCTCGGGACGATTTCGTGATCGCGGCCACGGCGCCCGCGCTGGCGCCCCAGGCGTTCGGGCCAAAGGCGACGATCGGCGCCCTGCTCCTCTTCTGCCGCATCGGCGCCTGCCTCATGCTCGCGCCCGGCTTGTCGAGCGGCCAGATTCCGGCGCGGGTGCGCCTCTTCGTCGCGCTGGCGGTGACGCTGTCGCTGACGCCGCTGCTTCTCGACGCGATCCCGCCGCAAGCGCTGGGCGACGACCCGATCGTGACGTGCAAGGCGATCGCCGTCGAGCTCCTCGTCGGCGGCATGATCGGCTTGCTGGCGCGCATCTTCTTTCTCGCGCTCGAGACGCTCGCCGCCGGCGCGGCCGAGATGCTCGGCTTCTCCAATCCCTTTGGCATGCAAATCGAACAGAACGAATCGCTGCCGCCGCTGGCGACCCTGATCTCGCTCGCGGCGGTGACGCTCGTCTTCGCCGCCGATCTGCACTGGGAGCTGATCCGTGGGCTGGTCGCGTCCTACGACGTCATTCCGGTTGGGGTCGACTTCAACGCGCGCTTCGCGCTCAGACAGGTCGCCGACGCGCTCGGCGCCTCCTTCCAGCTTTGCTTGAGGATCGCCTCGCCCTATGTGATCTACGCGCTGATCGTCAATGTGGCGATGGCGCTCGTCAACCGGCTGACGCCGCAGGTCCAGATCTTCTTCATCGCCACGCCCTTCATCATCGCGGGCGCCTTCGCCCTCCTCTTTTTCACCATCAAACCGGCGATCGAAGCCTTCCTCATCGGCTTCAGCGCCTGGCTCTCTGCCGGATGACTGGGATGGCCAATGAAGAAGCGTCTCGACGCGTTGAACCGTATCGTGAAATTGCAGGCGCGGATGCACGATCTCGGGCGCTCGCGCCTGACCGCCATCGAGCAGCAGCAGGCGAGCCTCGCCGACGACCTGAGGGCCATGTTCGAGATGCTGGAATTCGGCGACCTCGCCTATGGACCGCAGGCGAAGCTGACGGCGCGCTGCATCCGTTCGCTGCAGAAAAGGCTCGATGCGCTGGCCAGTGAATCGGCTTTGGCGCGCGAGGCGGCCAAGACGCACGGCCTTCGCGCCAAACTGGCCGAGAAGGCGGCCGAGACCGCCGCGAAGGTCTATCGCGCCGACAAAGAGCGCACGGAGCTCGCCGAGCTGATCGAACGCGCGCTGATGCGCCGCGAGGCAAGCTCGGGGTAAGGGTCGCGGCAGAGGCTGGCGTGGCTTGCCCTCCTCCCGCCCCTCTCCCGCAAAGGGCGTCGACGGACGCCCGTCTCTCGACCGGCTTTGCGGAAGGGGGCCCTCACCACGGCCCTCTCCCGCAAGCGGGAGAGGGGGAGCTAACGCCATGGCCTTCAACCCGCGCTCCGACGTCGTCCTCGAAGTCCTCAACGCCGCCGATCCGGCGCGCGCCAGTCTTGCCGCCGGGCGGCTCGCGGGGCTGGCCGGCGCGAGCGGGACGACGCGGGATTTCGCCGCCGACCTCGACGGGGCCGCCGCGGCTAGCGCGAGCCCTGCGCTCATCGACGGCCTGGCCGAGGCGCGCTCGCGGCTCGCGGCGCTGCCGGATGCGCCGGACAAGGTCCAGCGCGTCAAGGTCGAATTCGAGGCGACAATGATCAATTCGTTCGTCGGCGAACTGCTGCCGAAGGACACAAGCGTATTCGGCGAGGGCACGGCGGGCGACATGTGGCGTTCGATGCTATCCGAGCAGATTTCACTGCAGATCGCCAAGTCTGGCGCGCTCGGCTTGAGCCGGAAGCTCTTCGCTACCCATGATTTCGTGGCGCATGCGGCGACCGACGCCGCTCACGCGGCGCGGGCGGCGACGGCCGTGATGAGCGCCAATCTCCTCTCCGCCCCGAGCGCCGCCGAATTCGAGAACGGCGCGGTCCTCTTCTCGGGGCGCAAACGCTGATGGTCCGGAGCGAGCCCGCGCGGAGGCCCGCCGATCAGGCGACGCTCGCCATGGCGTTGCCGATCGTTAAGCGTCTTCGCGACACCGTCGCGGCCGAGAACGAGGACATCGCCAAAGGCCGGCGTGTCGCCTACGAGACCTACAGTCTACGCAAGAACCAGGCCCTCCTCGAGTTGAACCGTCTGGCGTCGGCGCTCGGCGGCGCGGTCGCCGGCGGCGCGCTTGGCGAAGCCCTCGCCGATCTTGTCGCCACGCTAGAGGTCAACCGGCAAGCGCTCGGCGTCCAACTTAAGGCTTCGGCCGCGGTGACCGAGATCATCGCCAAGGCGATCCGCGAGGGCCAGTCGGACGGCACTTACACCGCGCTCGCCTGGAGACGCTCCGAGGGATGATTCGCGCCCTCGTCATCGGCGTCCTGGCCTCGGCGGCGACGGTCACCGGAGAAGTCGGCGCCCGCCAGGCCATGGCTCTATTCGAACAGCATTCGCCCGGCCCCAAGCGGACGACCGAAGCGCGCAGGACACACGAACTCAACGTCCCGCGCATCAAGGACGGCGTCGTCCAGGGCTACGCCGTCATGCTGCTCGCCTACACCGTCGATGTCGACGCGCTGAGGTCGGCCCGGATGGCGCCCGATTCGATTCTCGTCGACGAGGCGTTCCGCTACGTCTACGACGACGCCACGATCGACTTCGACCATCTCGACCGCTTCGACTTCGCCAAAATGAGCAAGAGCCTGATCCGCGCGGTCAACGCGCGGGTGAAAGCCGATGTATTGGTCGATGTCGGTGTGGAGGAATTCACCTACGCGGCCATTGGCGACACGCGCTCCAAGCCCTGAAGACGTCGCCTTCTGCCGCGCCGCCCGCGGCCATGCGCATGAGGATGCCATCGCCGGCGGCCGTGGCAAGGCCGCCGGAACATTCTCGACGCCAGCCGGTTACGGTTGCAGTCCTCTGAACCGGTTTCGTCGATGTCGAAATCCCCCAATCCGACCGTTTCGGGCGTCCACGCCGCCGCCTACAAGATTCCGACCGACGCGTCCCGAGGCGGACGGCACGTTCGCCTGGGATTCGACGACGCTGATCGTCGTGCACGTCGAGGCCGGCAATCAGTCGGGCCTCGGCTACACCTACGCGGACGCCAGCGTCGCCCCGCTGATTGAGACGATCGCCAAGAAGGCGCTCGAGGGGCAGGACTGCTTCGACATTCCGCGCTGCCGTGCTGGCGATGAAGCGCGAGGTGCGCAACTTCGGCCGCTCGGGACTCGCCGCCTGCGCCATTTCCGCCCTCGATGCGGCGCTCTGGGACCTCAAGGCGCGCATCATCGGCCTGCCGCTGGCGACCCTTCTCGGCCGCTGCCGCGACGAGGTGATGATCTACGGCAGCGGCGGCTTCACCACCTATTCCGACGAGAAGCTGCGCGAGCAGCTTTCGGCGTTGGGTCGAGGTCGACGGCTGTCGCTTCGTCAAAATGAAAATCGGCAGCGATCCCGAGCGCGACCCCGAGAGGGCGACTGACCGCCAGGCGCGCCATCGGCGACCACGAGCTTTTCGTCGACGGCAACGGCGCTTTTTCGGTGAAGGCGGCGCTGCGCTTCGTCGAAGCGAGCCGCGAGGCGATATCCGCTGGTTCGAGGAGCCGGTCACCTCCGACAATCCGCCCGGTCTCCGCCTGATGCGCGACCGCACGCCTCGCCGGCATGGCCGTCGCCGCCGGCGAATATACCTACGACCTCGACGACGCGCGGATCCTGCTCGAGGCCGAAGCGGTCGACGTGCTGCAGGCCGACGTGACCCGCTGCGGCGGCGTCTCGGGCTTTCTCGACGATCGGCGCCCTGTGCGAGGCGCATCACATCGATCTCTCCGGCCATTGCGCCCCCTCCCTGCACCGGCATGTCGCCTGCGCCGTGCCGCGCGCTGCGGCACCTCGAATGGTTCCACGACCACGTGCGCATCGAGCACATGCTGTTCGACGGCGCGCCGACGCGCCGAGGGCGGCGCGATCCGCCCGGACCTCGACCGGCCGGGTCATGGGCTCGAGTTCAAGGCCAAGGACGCCGAACGCTTCCGGGTGGGAGAGGGCGCATGAAGCCGCTGCTTCGCAACGATCCCGCGGTGCACGAGGCCGTCGTCACGGCGAGCAAGCGGCTGGACGAGGCGCTGGCGACGCTGAAAACGTACATGCCGAGCGAAACGGCGCGGAGCGAAGCAGGCCGGCGGGAATCGCCGATTGTCCGAACGGTCCACGCCGGGGTCGCGATCCTGTCGCTCTCAGTGCTTGCCGATAGCGCGGTCGAGCATTACCGCGGCTCGTTCCAGAACAAGGCGATGTTCGCGCCGCTGATCGGCGCGACACTGACGCTGGCCGCCGGCGATCACGGCCGCGCTCGGGGTCCGCGCGCCGCGCGCCCTGCTCGACGCCGTCTACGCCGTGGCGGCGGCGACCGGCCTCGCCGGGCTCTGCTTCCACGCCTACAACATCGGCAAGCGGCCCGGGCGGCTTTTCCTGGCTCAACCTCTTCTACTCGGCGCCGATCGGCGCGCCGATGGCGCTGGCCCTGGCCGGATTCTTCGGCCGCTGCGCGCTAACGCTCGCCAGCGGCGCGCGGACCCTGTTCGGCCTGCCCGCTGGGCGCATGCTTGCCGCGGCGCGCCGCGGGCGGCCTCGCCGGAACCGTCGGCGAGGCGGGCCTCCTGCACTTCCGCGGCGCCTACCACAATCCGGCGATGTTCCTGCCGGTCACGCTGCCGCCGCTCTCGGCCGGCCCTCCTGGGCGCGGTCGCGGTCGCGCCGGCGATCGTGCCGCATCGGCGCGGCGCGTGGCTTGCTCTTGATCACCGCGCGCGCTCGGCGTCGTCGGCGTCGGCTTTCACGCCTTCGGCGTCTCGCGCAACATGGGCGGCTGGCGCAACTGGAGCCAGAACGTGCTCAACGGCCCGCCGCTGCCGGCGCCGCCGAGTTTCCTCGGACTTGCCGTCATCGGCCTCGCCGCGCTCGCGCTCATGGAGGCGCAACGATGAGTGACCGCTATCCCGGCTACGACGTGCTCGCCAAGCGCGAACACGCCGTCGTGGAACGACCAGACCCGCCGCGTGATCGACGCGCGGATGGCGATCGACCCGAACCGGCACGACTTCTTCAGCGACGACGAATGGGCGACGCTGCGAGCGATCTGCGAGCGGATCGTGCCGCAGCCGCAAGAGCCGGTCGCATCCCGCCCCGGTCGCCGCGATGATCGACTTGAAGCTCAAGGCCGACCAGCGCGACGGCTATCGCGACGCGCGCCTACCGCGCCAGGGCGAGGCCTGGCGGCGCGGCCTCAAGGGGCTCGACGCCGAGGCCCAGGGGCGGCACGCGACCCGGTTTCACGCGCTCGACGCGCGCGCGGCAGGACGAAATCCTCAAGGCGGCGCAAAAGGGCGACGCGCATGCCGAAGCCTGGGGCGGCATGTCGCCAGGCTTTTCTTTGAAAAGCGGCTCCTGCACGACATCGTCAGCGCCTATTACGCGCATCCCGTCGCCTGGAACGAGATCGGCTTCGGCGGCCCGGCGAGCCCGCGCGGCTATGTGCGGATGAACTTCGACCGCCGCGACCCGTGGGAGGCGTCCGAGGCCTATCCGGGACGCGAACGCGTCGCGGAGCGTGAGAATGCCCGTATTGGATGATGCGGAGCAGCGCCCACGGGCGACTGACGGCCGCGCGCCGGACGTTTTCCGGCCGGGCGGCTGGACGCCGATGCGCTGCTACAGCGACGACGAAGCGGTCGATTTCGCCATCGTCGGCACCGGCGCGGGCGGCGGCACCCTAGCCTGCAAGCTGGCGGAATACGGCTTCTCGGTCGTCGCGCTCGACGCCGGTCCCTATTGGCGGCCGCTCGAGGATTTCGCCTCCGACGAGCGCGAGCAGACGAAGCTCTACTGGACGGACGAGCGGATCGTCGACGGCGAGAACCCGCTGGAGCTCGGCCAGAACAATTCAGGCCAAGTCGGTCGGCGGCTCGACCGTCCACTTCGCCATGGTGTCGCTGCGCTTCCGGCCCGAATGGTTCAAGGCGCGCACCAAGCTCGGCTATGGCGCCGACTGGCCGCTCGACTGGCGGGAAATGTGGACCTACTACCGCGAGGTCGAGCAGGCGCTGAAGATCTCCGGCCCCGTCAACTACCCCTGGGGACCGAAGCGGCCGCGCTACCCTTATCGGCCGCACGAGCTCAACGCCGCTGCGCTCGTTCTCGCCGAGGGCGCCGAGGCGCTCGGTATCGACTGGACGCCGACGCCGCTCGCCACGCTCTCGGCGCCGCGCGGGCATGCGCACCCTTGCGTCTATCGCGGCATGTGCGTGATCGGCTGCTCGACCAACGCCAAGCAGAGCGTGCTCGTCACCTGGCTGCCGCGGGCGCTCGCCGCCGGCGCCGAAATCCGCGATCTGGCGATGGTCGGCCGGGTCGAGCACGACGTCGCCGGCCGGGTCACCGGAGTGAACTACCATCGCGAGGGCCGCTGGCGCTTCCAGAAGGCGAGGAACGTCGTCGTCGCCGGCTACGCGATCGAGACGCCGCGGCTCCTGCTCAATTCGGCAAGCGCCAAGTTTCCCGACGGCCTCGCCAATTCCTCCGGTCTGGTCGGCAAGAACCTGATGGTGCAGGCGAACCAGGCCGTCTGGGGGCTGATCGGAGCGGGAAATCCGCTCCTACAAGGGTCCGCCGTCGCTCGCGCTGACCGAGCACTGGAACTACGCCGACGAGGGCAAGGACTTCTTCGGCGGCTACGCCTACATGAGCCAGGGGCCGCTGCCGGCCCTATGGGGAGGAACGGAATCGTCGAAGCGGGGTCTCTGGGGCCAGACCGTCTGATCGACGAGATGAAGCATTACAACCATCAGGTCGGGCTCAAGATCGTCGGCGAAACCATGCCGCAGGAACGCAATCGGGTGACGCTCGCCGACGAGCGGGACCAGTACGGCCTGCCGATCGCCCGCGTCACCTTTTCCTACTGCGACAACGACAAGCGGCTCATCAGGCATGCGCTCGGCTTCATGCGCCAGGCGCTCGAGGCGACGGACGCGCGCGACATCTGGGACGAGACCGACGACACCGCCCATCTGAACGGCACCGCCCGCATGGGCAACGACCCGGCGACCAGCGTCGTCAACGCCGATTGCCGGTCGTGGGACATTCCGAACCTCTGGATTTGCGACGGCTCGGTGTTTCCGACGGTCGGCGGCGTCAATCCGTCGCTGACAATTCAGGCGATCGCCTGCCGCACCGCCGACCGGATCAGGGCGATGGCGGGCCGCGGCGAGCTCTGACCCTTCCGAGGGACGAATAAAGCGCGCCGGCGACGAAGAAGACGAACGCGCCCGCCGCCACCGTTCCCAACCGCGCGACCTCGCCGATGACGAGCGGCGCCTGGTTTTGCGCCTCCTCGCTGAATGAGCCGCGCGTGCGGTGGAGCGGCGTAATCGGATGCTCGAGGTTGTCGGGACGGCCGGGCAGAGCCGGCGTCTTCGTCTGCTGTCCCTTGATGGCGGTGCGCGCCAGATAATGGTCGAGCGCCCCCGGCAGCACGAAGTTGCCGAGAATGAGCAGGATGGTCGACCTCCCGAGCCAGTACTCGCGCCACATCCCGTGAGAAACGCGATAGACGGAATCGGCGACGACTTCGGGCTCAACCGGTTTCCCCATCGGCCTCGGCGTATGGCTGAGATGCACGCGCGCCCAGTCGAATTGCGGCGTATTGACCGCAGGCAATTCGATGATCGACACGGAAATCCGCGAGCCCTCCGCGATGAGTTCGGCGCGTAGGCTGTTGGTGAAGCCGCGGATCGCGTGCTTCGAGCCGCAATAGGCGGCCTGCAGCGGGATGCCGCGATAGGCGAGCGCCGAGCCGATCTGGATGATGCGGCCGCGCTTGCGCGGGCGCATCGATTTCAGCGCCGCCATCGTGCCGTAGACGAAGCCGAGATAGGTCACCTCGGTCACGCGCTTGAATTCGTCGGGGCCGATTTCCGCCACGGGCGAGAAGACCGTCTCCATCGCGTCGTTGATCCAGACGTCGATCGGCCCGAGCCTGTCCTCGAGCCGGGAGGCGGCGGCGAACAAAGCCTCCGCGTCGGCGACGTCGACCGCTTCCGTCGCGGTCTCGACCCCGAGAGCTCTCGAGCTCGCGCTTGACGTCCGCGAGCGCCGCGGCGTCGCGCGCGATGAGGCCGACCCGGTCGCCCGCGACGGCGAACCGGCGGGCGATGGCGCGGCCGACGCCGGCGGTTGCGCCGGTGATGATGACGGTGCGGGGTTTGGCGCTCATGATTCCACCGGGAAAGCAATTGTGCTCAGAACGGCGATATGCGGATCGCGCGAATCGAGCCTTGTGTGCTGGACGACGATCGGCACGCTGGAGCGGATGACCGAGGCGTAGGATGTGTCGCGCGGCACGGGCTCCGGATCGTCGAGATCGTTGAAGCGCAGATGCCGCGTTCGGCGCCCTTCCACCGTCACGCGGTAGGGGCCGACCGGATCGCGGTCGGTGAAATAGATGGTGATCTCAATCTGCGCCGGATCGTCGCTCGCGTTGAGGATGCAGGCCGCCTCATGCGAGACGAGAGCGTGCTGCTGACTGAAGGAACGACCGGGAATGTAACCTTCGGGAATCGCCCAAACGCGTTGACCGACCATAAGCACCTCCGCGACACCAAAAGGAACCTCGCGCGGGGCCGATTGTTCCGGCGCGCCGCCGTAGTAGACTCGATTCCAACCGGAGGGCTGGGGAGACACGCAAGCGTACGAGGGCGCCGTAGAGCTGCGCGAGTTCGCCTTCCACGTCGGCGATCGCCTGCCAGTCTTGAGGTTGCACTATACGGCGTTCGGCGCGCCGCAACGCGACGCCTCGGGCAAGATCAGCAACGCCGTTCTGCTGCTGCGTGGAACCGGCAGGATCGGCAAGGACTTCCTGATGCCCAGCCTGGCCGACTCTCTGTTTCGGGCGGGCCAGCCGCTGGACGCGCAGCGTTATTACCTGGTGATGCCTGACGGGATTGGCGCCGGCGGGTCGTCGAAGCCCTCGGACGGCATGCGAGCGAACTTCCCCCGATACGGCTACATCGATCAGGTCGAGGCGCAGCGCGCGATGCTCGAGGTTATTGGCGTTGACCATCTGAAGCTGGTCGCCGGCGTCTCCCAGGGCGGCATGCAGACCTGGCTCTGGGGCGAGCGCTTCCCGGATGCGATGGACGCGCTCGTCCCGGTGGCCGCTATGCCGATGCAGATCAGCTGCCGCAACCTCATGTGGCGCGAGATCGTCATCCGCGCCATCGTCGACGACCCCGATTGGCGCGGCGGCGACTATGATCCTGCGCGACCGCCGACGCGATGGGCGCAAACCGCGGCGTCGCTGGCCGCCATGATGGCTGGCAATCCGGTGCGGCTGCAGGAGGCAGGGCCGGATCGGACGATGACGCTTGCCTACTGCGACCAGCTGGCGGCGCAATTTCGTGGTCGCGATGCGATTGACCTTCTCTATGATTTCAGGAGCTCAGCCGACTACGACCCCGCCCCCGCAATCGACCGAATCGAAGCGCCGCTGCTGGCGATCAACTTTGCCGACGACGAGGTGACTCCGATCGGGCTGACCGTGACGAGGGAGACAGTGGCGCGCCTGTCTTCGGGCCGCCTGATGGTGCTGCCCGGCGGGTGCGGTCACCACGGGATTTTCCATGGCGAACTGTGGGCCGAGCCCTTGGGCTCTTTCCTGAACAGTCTGCCGGCGAGGGCTTGACCCGAGAAGCAACGCGGCACGTCCGCCTTTTGTCCCTGTTGGCAGGGGTTTTGAGGGAGAGCGGGATCGGAAGCGCCCTCCCGATCCTGCCTTTGGCGGGGTTCTATTTGGTCGCGCAGCTTACGACCGCCTTGACGTTGGGATCGCCGTCGCAGTGCGCCCCCGTCATGCCGTCAAGGCTGAGCGTCGCATTGGCGCCGGTGCAGTAGGCGCCGATCATGATCTCGCCCGGACCGCATGCCGCCATGGCCTGGCCGACGACGACCCGCAGGCGGGCGCCCTCGGCGGACGCGGCTCTCGGCGGGCCTGGAGGTCCGGGCGGCCCCGCCGGACCCGGCGGCCCGGCATCGCCCTTTGGACCCGGCGGTCCCGCGGGACCGGTCGCTCCCGCCTCGCCCTTTGGACCCGGCGGTCCCGCAGCGCCGATCGCTCCCGCCTCGCCCTTGGGACCCGGCGGTCCCGCAGCGCCGATCGGTCCCGCCTCGCCCTTGGGTCCCTGCGGTCCAGGCGGCCCCACGGCGCCGGGATCGCCTTTGGCCCCCTGTGCGCCTTGCGGTCCCGGAGGCCCCGCGTCGCCCTTGGGTCCCGGCAGACCAGCGATCCCCGTCGCGCCCTGTTCGCCCTTTGGTCCGGGCGGCCCTTCGGGGCCGGGCTTCCCGACAGGCCCTGGGTCGCCCTTGGGTCCGGGTGGTCCGGCCGCGCCGACCTCGCCCTTCGGCCCTGGCGGGCCCGGCGGGCCAATCGTCCCCGCCTCGCCCTTGGGGCCGGGCGGACCCGCCGGCCCGACTGCGCCCTGCGGTCCCGGCGGGCCGGCCGCTCCCGTGTCTCCCTTGTCCCCCTTGGCGCACCCCCCCAGAGCGGCGAGCGCGACAATGGCGACGCTGGCGACGATGATCCGCATGCGATCCTCCCTCCCATATTGGCCATACGGGGGTTCCGCCCGGCAACAGGACAGCCAACTCTTCTGGAGCCCCCGCCCGGATCGCGTTCGTTCCCCGCCGCCAATTCTACGGCGAAGGGGATTCATGCCGAGGGATTGTGATCGCCGTATGATCGGGCGAAAGAACCGGCCGCAGTTTCGCCAACCGACACCCTCGCCCATGGGCGCAGCCCCGGCCGACGGGACAGGTGAAATCTGCAGCGAGGGTCGCAGGCTCACGAAATGTCGCCCGGCGCGGCGTGGCCTTCAGCGAATGCAGCCAGCTTCGCAACGTCGCTGATGCTGACGCTTTCGCCCTCGACAACGACGCCGAATCGACCGAGCTTTCCGAGCGCGCGGGAAAAACTCTCCGGTTTCATGCCGAGCCGGCTCGCGATCAAGGCCTTCTCGTAGGGCAGCGCGATCCGCGCCGCACCCGCGGCGCAATTGGCCTGCTTGACGAAAAAGTCGGCGATGCGCTGCGGGGCGGAGCGAGCCTTGAGCTGCTCGATCTCGTCGACCAATTGCCTCAGCCGCATCGAGGCCGCGGCCAGCATGTCGAAGGCCAGTTGTGGCTGCTCGAGCACGGCGCGACGCAGGTTGGCCGCGTCGATCTTGAGGATGCGCGCGGGCGAAACCGCCTCGCAACTCGCCGGATAGCGGCCGCCGAGGAACATCGCGACCTCGGCAAAAGTCTCGCCGGCGGAGAAGATCGCCACGACCACCTCCTCGCCGCCCTCACGCAGGCGATAGAGCTTGGCCCAGCCATCGATCAGGCAGAAGAATCCGTCGGCAGGATCGCCCTGTTCGAACAGCGTCTCGCCTCGCGCATAGGTTCGCGGCGAGCGATCGGCGATCATGGTGCGTGAAATCGTCGCGCCCATCGCCTTGAACAGCGGCGTCCGCATGACGATGTCCCAGTCCCGCGCCGAAAGAGCCATGCCGTTCCCTTGCGGGACAGTGCATAGCAAGACTGGATTGGCAGCGCACGCGGCCCGGGTGGCGCCCGGGGCGCGCGCACGCCCTTTGCTGGCGGTCTTTGCGGCAACTGACAGACACAAGTCGCGAATTCCGCCCTTTCGGCTTAACAAGGGTCAAGAGCGGGCGCCGCGTAGGCGTCTATCGTTGCGGTCGCCGACCCGGCAATAGGCAGCTTCGTGAGCCAGCAGTGATCGACGACATCGAACTCGCCCGCGCCTTGCATGTCCTCTTCGTCGCCCACTGGATCGGCGGCGTCGCCTTCGTGACGCTCGTTGCGCTGCCGCTCGCACGAGCCTGCGGAGATGCGAAAAAGGGCTGGGCTCTGTTCGAGGCGGTCGAGAAGCGCTTCGCGGCGCAGGTGCGCTTCACCATTCCGCTGGCGGGCGCGGCCGGATTCTGGATGACTTGGCGCCTCGATCTGTGGCCCCTCTTCGCCGAACCGGCGGGTTGGTGGATGGACGCCATGATCCTGCTGTGGGCGCTGTTCATGCTGATCGTCTTCGTCGTCGAACCGCTGGCGCACCGCCGCATCGCCGCGATGGCCGCCGAGGATCCCGCCGCGCTCCTCGCCCGTCTGTCGCGCGTCCACCGCGTCCTGCTCGCGGCGGGGATCGTCACAATCTTCGGCGCCGTCGCCGGCGCACACGGGGGGATATTCGGGTGACGACCCCGAGGTCGGTTACCGCAGAAATCAAATTCTTTGTCGCGCAGAGGCGTCGCCACGGCGCGCGGCGTGACCGAGCGGAGTCGAGCGGGAGAGGCCTTCGGCCGCGAAATCGAACGCGTCCGCCTAATTGCATGCGCAAAGTGCGCCATGCGCACTTGACGAAAGTCAAGGCGTCGCCGACGAAGCGGCGTAGGAACGCCTCCCGTAGCGAGACGCGCGCGAAAAAGCGGGCGGGGAGCAAAATGATGGTTCGGGCATTTCGGTCGGGCGCGGCGGTCGCCGCGCTCCTCGTCGCCGGCGTCGCCTATGCCGCCTCGCGCGAGGACAATCTCAACGAGCCGATCGTCGGCGAGGAGAACGCGGTCCTGACCGACGCGCCGAACGTGCCGCCGCCGATCCATCGCGATCACGCGACCAAGATTATCGTGCATCTGGAAGTCAGGGAGCTCGAGGGACGGCTCGCGGACGGCGTCCGCTACACCTTTTGGACTTTCGGCGGCCACGTGCCGGGCAAGTTCATCCGCATCCGCGAGGGCGACGAGGTCGAGATGCATCTCGACAATCATCCAGACAACAAAAATCCGCACAACATCGACCTACATGCGGTGAACGGCCCCGGCGGCGGCGCGGCGGCCTCGCTGACGGCGCCCGGCCACAGCTCGGTCTTCTCGTTCAAGGCGCTGAACCCGGGGCTGTTCGTCTATCACTGCGCGACTGCGCCGGTCGCCATGCACATCGGCAACGGCATGTACGGCATGATCATGGTCGAGCCGAAGGGCGGCCTGCCAAAGGTAGACCACGAGTACTATCTGATGCAGGGCGACTTCTACACCGAGGGCAAGAACGGCGAGCAGGGCCTGCAGCCGTTCAGCATGGCCAAGGTCATCGACGAGAAGCCGGAATATGTGGTGTTCAACGGCTCGGTCGGCTCGACGGTCGGCAACAAGGCGCTGACGGCGAACGTCGGCGAGACGGTGCGCTTGTTCGTCGGCGACGGCGGGCCGAACCTTGTCTCCTCGTTCCATGTCATCGGCCAAATTTTCGACACTGTCTATTCTGAAGGAAATCTGAGCCTGCCCACCCACAATGTGCAGACGACTTTGATCCCTGCCGGCGGCGCGGCGATCGTCCAGTTCCGGATGAGCGTGCCCGGCACTTTCATCATCGTCGATCACTCGATCGAGCGGGCCTTCAATCGCGGCGCCCTGGCCCAGCTCAAGGTGAGCGGCCCGGAGGACAAGCTTGTTTATTCCGGCAAGCAGTTCGACCTCGTTTACCAGCCCGAGGGGACGGGCATCCGCGTCGCCGGCCAAAACCCGGTCGCCGTCCCGGCGGCCAAGACCAAGGCCGAGCGCATCGAAATCGGCGCTGGGATATTCGCCAATAATTGCCAGGCCTGCCATCAGGAGAACGGCGAGGGCGTGCCCGACGCGTTCCCGCCGCTGGCGAAGTCCGACTATCTCAACGGCGACAAGATCCGCGCCATCAAGACCGTCACCGGCGGCCTCGAAACCAAACTCACCGTCAACGGCCACGACTTCAATGGCGTGATGCCCGCCTGGAGCCTTTCCGACGAGGACATCGCCGACGTGCTGACCTACGTCTATTCGAAGTGGGGCAATTCGGGTCTCGAGGTCACGCCGGCCGAGGTCAGCGCCTATCGCG
This sequence comes from uncultured Alphaproteobacteria bacterium, assembly GCA_963820795.1. Taxonomy (GTDB): domain Bacteria; phylum Pseudomonadota; class Alphaproteobacteria; order Rhizobiales; family Beijerinckiaceae; genus Roseiarcus. The sequence goes on along the minus strand of CAWGBJ010000002.1, from coordinate 186,585 downwards.
TCAAAGCGAAGAGCCAATGAAGCATTCGCGCGCGAATGTTGCGGCGGCGGCGCTCATCGTCTGGGCGGCGGCGGCCTCCAGCGCGGAGGACAGCCGCGCTGGCATGGTTCTCCTGCCGGCGGGAAGCTACACCCCGTTCCAGCGCCTGCAAATGCCGAACGCATCCGCTCCAGCGCCGCCGAACGTAGTGACGATCGGCGCCTTCTGGCTCGACGTCGAACCGGTGACCAATGCCGAGTTTCTCGATTTCGTGACCGCCTCTGCCGAGTGGCGGCGATCCCGGATCAAGGCCTTGTTCGCCGACGACCTCTATCTCAGGCGCTGGTCCGGCGACCTCGCGCTCGCCGACGCCGAAGCGCGCGACGAACCGGTGACCAACGTCTCCTGGTTCGCCGCCGAGGCCTATTGCCGCGCGCGGGGGGCGCGGTTGCCGACGACCAATCAATGGGAATACGCGATCGCGGACAACGAGCGCGACCGGGAGGGGGTGCGCGAGCGCTCGCTAAAATGGTTCGCTGAGCCAAACCCCGCCCGCCCGCCGGCGATCGGCGGTCCCGCCAACGGCTTCGGCGTCAAGGACCTGGTCGGCCTCGTCTGGGAATGGACGCTCGATTTCGACGCCTATGCGACAGACAGCGCGCTCGTCTGCAGCGGTGCGGCGGCCGGCGCGACCGATCCGACCGACTATCCAGGCTTCATGCGTTTTTCCCTGCGCGCCAGCCTGAAGGCGAACTACACTGCCGACAATGTCGGCTTCCGTTGCGCAGCAGGCGCGTCATGACCTTTCGTTCGATGCTGATGGGCGCCGCGCTGGCGCTCATTGCCGCGGCAGCCGCGCAAAGCGACGCAGACGCGCCGCTGCCGGGGACCTCGCTCTACAATCTCGGCTCGCAATGGGTGACCCAGGACGGCCAGCGCATCGCGCTCTCCTCGCTGAGCGGCAAGCCGGTCGTCGCGGCAATGGGCTACGCCGACTGCAAGGACATTTGTCCTGCCATCGTCGCTGACATGATGTGGATCGACAGGCACTTGCCGCCGGGCGCTGCGGGCCGGACGGAATTCGTGTTCTTCACCTTCGACTCGGTCGCCGACACGCCGGAGCGGCTGAGGCTTTACGCCCAGGGGCACGGCCTCGATCTCAGTCATTGGATGCTGCTTGGGGCCGACGACGATGCGGTGCGCGAACTCGCCGCGGCGCTGGGCGTCGGCTACCGTCCGAACGGCGCCGGCGGCTTCGACCACACGGCGGTCATTTCGCTTATCGACGAGAAGGGCGAGATCGTCTCCCAGCAGCGCGGAACGCAGGCGCGTTCGGACGAACTCCTGGACAAGCTGAAGACGTTGCTCGCAGCACGAATGTGATGCGCGAAAGCGGAGGCGCCCGCTCGCTTCCGGCGCTCCGCGGTGGACCGCTCCGCGCGGGCAGCTTACATTCCTGGAACTTTGGTGAATTCCCGCACCTCGATGCCGTCGTGCGCCAGATGGGGATGGCCCTCGGTCATGGCGACCGGCTTTTCGAGGCTATCGCCTTCGGGGGGCAGGAGGACCGACTGCCGTTCACGGCGGATGGTCGTGATTTTCTCGCTCGTCATCGACTTTCTTCTCTCGATCGGGTCCAGGTTCGACTCAGAGCGTCGCCCGGAGCGGGCTTCGCCGAAGGATCGTCTTGATCTCGGTAGAACGCTCAGGCGACACGGAAAGCCGCCCGGAGGGCGTTCGGGTCCAGGGCGTGACGGCCCACGATCGCGGTGTATGTGATCGGCTCCACAATCCAATCGGAGGCGGCGGCATCGAAGTAGGCGAGGTCGGCCGCCGAAACAGATAACCGCACGGTGCGCGTCTCTCCCGGGCCGAGCGCCACGCGGGCAAACGCCTTCAGCTCCTTCCGCGCACGCTCCACCCTCGAACCTTCTGTCCCCACATAGAGCTGCACGACTTCCTCCCCCGCGACGGCGCCGGCGTTGGTTATCTCGACGGTCGCTTCCAGCGTCCCCGAAGCGTCGAGCTCCGTTCGCGCCAGCTTGAGGCCGGCGTAGTCGAAGGTCGTGTAACTCAACCCGAAACCGAAGGGGAAAGCGGGCGTGGCGCCGTCGCGCTCCAGCTTGCGGTAGCCGTGCCACAGGTCATACGTGATTTTCGTCGCATTCCGATCAAAGAAGGGCAGATCTTCGGCCCTCGCCGGAAACGTGCAGGGCAGTCTGCCGCTCGGATTTGTCGCTCCCGTGAGCACGTCGGCCAATGCATGACCGCCTTCCATGCCCGGATACCAAAGCATCAGGAGCGCCGGCACGCGGTGGCGCCAAGCCTCCGTAATCACCGCGCTGCCGGCCATGATCGCCACGATGGTGCGGGGGTTGGCTGCGACAACCGCCTGAATCAGCGCTTCGTCGCGCGGGTGCAGCGAGAGCTGTTCGCGATCGCCCCCAAGCGCGAGGCCGGGGTCCATGCGGCCGCCCTGTATGCCCTGGGCGAACGCCCGATATTCCGGTCCCGGGGGCGGAAATGTGTGCAGAAAGTCGGCAAAGATGTCCGGCGGGATGTATTCGCCCTCATCCGCGTGCGTATAGCCGACGACCACCAGCGCCGCATCCGCCCCTTGAGCCGCAGCCGCCGCGCGCGCCGGGTCCGCGCCATCGTCGTAGACAAGCTCGGCCTTGTCGCCGAGAGCGGCGCGCACGCCTTCCAGCGGGGTCACGACGTAGGGCGGCCGCGTGGAGCTGGAACCGCCATCGCCGGAATTCGGCGTGTCCGCCAACCGGCCCAGGATCGCCAGACGCCGAACGTCACGCAGCGGCAGCAGCCCGCCGTCGTTCTTGAGCAGCACGATGCTCTTTTGCGCCGCTTCGCGGGCCAGCATTCGGTGGGCTTCGCAGCCGACGGCCTCGGGACCGTAGTCGGCCGGGTCGCGGCCCTGGCCGAAGCGCACCTGCTGGCGCAAAATCCGTAGCGCCGCGTCGTCGATGCGTTCCAGGGGAACTTCGCCTCGCCCGACCAGGCCCTTCAAGTCACGGGCGAAGAACAGGCCGAAGGGCATCTCGACGTCCTGACCGGCCATGGCAGCTTTTCTGGCGTCCCGGATGCCGAAGATGAAATCCGTCACGACAAATCCTTCGAAACCCCACCTGCTCTTGAGGACGCCGGTCAGGAGCTCCGAATTCTGGCCGCACCATTCGCCATTGACGCTGTTGTAGGCGCTCATCACTGAAGCGACGCCCTCCTCGACCACGCGCCTGAAGTGGGGCAGGTAGACCTCGTGCAGGGCCCTCGGATCGACCGTCACATCGACCTTGAACCGCGCGTTCTCCATCGAGTTGAGGGCAAAGTGCTTGGCGCAGGCCATCACATGACGCTGCACCCCGCGCGTCAACGCGGCGCCCATGGCGCCGAGATGATGCGGATCTTCGCCATAGGTTTCCTGGGCGCGGCCCCATGCCGGGTGGCGCAGCAGGTTGATGCAGACGCCGCCGAAGTAATTGCCCCCCAAGGCGCGCACTTCGCGCCCTATAGCCTCGCCGACGCGCTCTTCGAGCGCCGGATCGAAGGCGGCGCCGCGCGCCATGGAAACCGGAAAGGTGGTAGCCCCTTCCAGAATGACGCCTCGCGGCCCATCGGTGAAGCGGATGCCGGGAATGCCGAGGCGTGTCACCTCGCCGGCCCCCCAAAGCCGGCTGCTGTAGCCGCCGGGCGCCGTCATCGCAGCGAGCCCCGGCCACAGGGGCAGTTGGCCGTGCATCAGGCTGATTTTCTCGTCGAGGCTGAGCTGGTCGCGCAAAGCCAGGGCGCGCTCTTCAATCTGGCTCGGCGTCAGCGTTTCGGCCGTTTGAAGACCCGCAAAGGCTGCGTCGGTTTGCATTGGAGTCATGCGGCGGGATCTCCTGGTCCCTCTTCGGTGGCGGGAATCAGCGGGCCGCCCACAGCATCCCGCGCCGCAGGATCTCCTTCATCTCCGGCACGCCGAACTCCGCCGAGACGTGGCCGAGCGAGCTGTAGAAGACGCGGCCCAGCCCATGCCTGCGCTTCCATACGACGGGCATCACGACGCCCTGGGTCCACGGCGCGTACTCGCCGGAAAAAGTCGTGGTGGCGAGCACTTCGTTCGCCGGATCGACGTGCATGTAATATTGCTCGGAGCGGTACGGGAAGCTGGAAATGCCCGTGACGATCGGGTCGTCAGGCTTGGCGATGTCGACGCGGTAGTCGATGACGCCGCCCGGATGGGCGACCCACTGGCCGCCGCACATGAACTGGTAGTCGACGCTTTCGCGAAACGAATCGCACATGCAGCCGTGATAGCCGGCGAGCCCGACGCCGCCCCTGACGGCTGCGGTCAGGTTCTCGACCTCTTCCTTCTCGATCTTCGACATCGTGACGATCGGCACGACGAGGCTCATGTCGGCGATCGCCGGATCGGCGAAGGCCTCGGTGGTGTTCTCGATATAGACCTTGAAGCCTTCCGGCTCGAGCAGGCCGGCGACGATATGCGCGCCCTTCTCCGGCTCGTGGCCGCTCCAGCCGCCCCAGACAATGAGCGCTTCGCGCATCGTGGTCTCCTTCATCGCCCGATCCTCGGGCCGCACTTCGTCAACCGTTCGTCGTCAATCGAGCTCGCCCAGCGCGAGCGAAGCGGGCAGCGGCGCCGGCCGTTCCGGGCGGGTCGCGATGGCGACCGCCTTGCCGCTGTCGGACGAGATCTGGAACGCCTCCATCACCTCGAGGACGTGAAAGGCGAGAGCGCCGCTCGCCCGATGCGGCCGCCCGGACCGGATCGCCCGCGCCATATCGGCGACGCCGATGACGCGGTAATTGCTGTCGGCGTAGGCGTGCCGTACGGGGATCTCGCGCCAGTCCTCGCCTGCCGTCGCCAGCTCGACCTTGCCGCCGAAATAGTTCGGATCCGGAACGACAAGCGAGCCCGTCTCGCCGTAGAGTTCGATGGGAATGTGCCTGTGCCGCGGCACGTCGAAGCTCATGGTTATCGAAACCGCCGCTCCGTCGGCGAACGTCAGCACCCCGGTCACATGGGTCGCGACCTGGACGGGAATGCGCGTCCCGGCGAGCGGCTTGCTGGTGATCGTCCGCTCCGACCGGAGGCTGGTCGCGACGCCGCTGACGCTCGCCACGGGGCCCAGAAGATTGACGAGGTCGGTGATGTAATAGGGGCCCATGTCGAGCATCGGCCCGCCGCCGGCGAGGTAGTAGAAGCCGGGATTGGGATGCCAGCGCTCGTGGCCGGGGCACATGAAAAAGGCTGTCCCGCCGATCGGCTGGCCGATCAGGCCCTCGTCGATGCAGGCGCGCGCCGTCTGGTGGGCGCCGCCGAGGAACGTGTCGGGCGCGCAACCGACGCGAAGACTCTGCGCAGCGGCCAGGTCGACCAGCCGGCGCGCCTCGGCGACCGTGACGCCGAGCGGCTTCTCCGAATGGACATGCTTGCCCGCGGCCAGCGCCTTCAGGCCGACCTCGACATGCGCCTTCGGGACGGTGAGATTGAGAACGATTTCGACCGCCGGATCGGCGAGAAGCGCATCGACCGAAAGCGCCGGAATGCCAAATTCCGCGCCGCGCGCCTCGGCCGCGGCGGGAACGGCGTCGGCAAGCGCGACGACGTCGAGGATCGGGAATTTTTTGGCTGCGGTCAGATAGGCGGCGCTGATGTTGCCGCAGCCGATGACGCCGACGCCGACCCTCTGCATCACGATTCTCCCGGATGGAACGCAGGCAGCTCGCGGATGGGCGCAGGCCCGGTCGTTCCCCAGGGCGCGCCATAGAGATCGCGTAGCGTCATCGCCGCTGCGCCCTGCACCCAGTTGCCGTCGCTCCATTCCCGAACGACGATGTCCGACACGTCCGCCAGGCTCGCCGGCAGGAGCGCGGCGACCGTCTTGCGCAAAGGCGCGATGAAATATTCGCTGGTCGCCATGGCGTGGCCGGAGACGATGACCTTCGGCGGCGCGAAGAGGGCGATCAGGTTGGCGATGGCGAAGCCGACCGCCTCGCCAGCGGCCGCGAGCACGCGCGCCGCGCGCCCGTCGCCTTCGGCGGCGCGCTGCAGGAGGAGCGCCATGCCGCGTCCGGCGCGAAAGGCGGCGACATGTTCGCCGTCGCGCAGGAAGGCTTCCGCCTCGGTCAGGACCGACGTCTCCGAACCGACGTCGGCAAGGCGTCCGCCGCCGCTGCGCGGCGGTCGGACCATGAGGTCGCCGAGGTCGGGGCTGAGGCCGTTGGCGCCGCGAAAGAGGTCGCCGTTGTGAAGAATGCCGAGCCCGAGGCTGCGTTCGACGTTGACGACCAGAAAGTCGTTGAGGTCGCGGGCCTGTCCGAACCAATGCTCGGCCAGCGTGACCAGATTGACGTCGCTGTCGATCGAGGCGGGAACGCCGAGGCGTTCGCTCAGATGCGGGCCGAACGGCACGTCGCGCTCATGAAAGATCGGGCTCTGCCGGCAGACGCCGGCGGCGCGCTCGACGACGCCGGGCAGTCCAACGCAGACGCCGGAGATGTCCGCGATTTCGAGATCGGCGTCGCTGACGCAGCGGCGGATCCCGTCCTCGACCAGATCGGCGATCACCGGGGCCGTCTGGCGATCGATGCGGATCGGCATAGCGACCGAGCGGAGGATGTCGGCGCAAAAATTGGTCACCGCGACGGTGATCTGGTCGGGCGCGAGCTTGACGCCGACGACATAAGCGGCGTCCGGATTGAGCTTGAGCATGACCCGCGGCCGGCCGCGGCTCCCATCGCGGACCGCCCCGAGCTGCAAGGGGATGATCAGGCGGTCGTCGAGCAGCGCCGCGGTGATCGCCGAGACGGTGGTGGCGCTCAATTCCGTCAATTGCGAGATTTCGACCCGAGAGACGGGGCCGAAGCGCCGGATCGCGTCCATTACGTGGAAGCGGTTGATCGCCCGCATCAGTTCCGGGTCGGCGGTCTTCATCGATCCTTGGGCTTCCGCTCCGACGCTTTTTTTTGGGTCACGGAATTAATTTCACCCCTCGTCAGGGGTGTCAAGCCAGCGAAATCCGGTTCGGAAGGCCATTTCGAGGACCGTCTTGACAACGACGCGAACTCGGAACAGATTTAATTTGTATCGCGCACAAAAACAAAAGCGAATTCGACCCAATCCCTCCAGGGAGGAGAACCATGAGTTTTCGCCGCTTTTCGATCGCCGCCGTCTGCTTCGCCGCGCTGACCGCCCCGGCCTTCGCCGACGCCACCGTCACGGTGCTTCACGTCAGCCAGGACAATGGCACCCAGGCGCTCTGGGACCAGATCGCCAAGGACTATGAAGCCGGCCATCCGGGCGTGAAGGTCCAGTTCAAATATCTCGAGAACGAGGCGTTCAAGGCCAAGCTGCCGACGATGCTGCAGGCCGACGATTCCCGTCCGAGCCTGTTCTACAGCTGGGGCGGCGGCGTGATGGACGCGCAGGACAAGGCCGGCTTCCTCAAGGACATCACCGCCGACGTCGCCCCGGTCGAGGCCAATATGGCGCCGACCGCGGTATCGGCGTTCAAGGTGGACGGCAAGGCGGTCGGCGTGCCGTTCGACGAGGGTGTCGTCTCGTTCTTCTACAACAAGAAGCTGTTCGAGAAGGCCGGCGTGAAGGCCGAGGACATCAAGACCTGGGACGACTTCCTGGGCGCGGTGAAGAAGCTGAAAGCGGCCGGCATCGTGCCGATCTCCGTCGGCGCGGGCGAGAAATGGCCGATGCACTTCTACTATTCCTATCTCGTCATGCGGATCGGCGGCGAGCATGCGCTGACCGACGCCAAGGCGGGCAAGGACGGCGGCTTCAAGAACCCGACCTTCGTCGAGGCGGGCAAGCGCCTGCGCGAGCTCGCGGCGCTCGAGCCCTTCCAGCCAGGCTGGCTGACGACGAAGCACGCGGAATCGACCGGCATTTTCGGCGACGGAAAGGCGGCGATGGAGCTGATGGGCGAATGGTTCATCGGCATGCAGGCGCCGAGCTCAGCGAGCGGCAAGGGCCAACCGGAGGAGGACATCGGCATCTTTTCCTTCCCCACTCTGCCCGGCGGCAAGGGAAAGGCGACCGACACGCTGGGCGGCGTCAACGGCTTCCTCGTGACCAAGACCGCGCCGCAAGAGGCGGTCGATTTCCTGAAGTTCTTCAGCCAGGAAAAATACGCCAAGGACGCCGCCGCGGCGGGCGCCTACATCCCGGTCTACACGAGCGCTGAAGCCGCGATCAAGGATCCGCTGGACAAGCAGGTCGCCGCCGAGTTGAGCGCGACGACCTATCACCAGAACTTCTTCGATCAGGATCTCGGCCCGTCGGTCGGCCGCGTCATCAACGACGTGTCGGTCGCCGTCGCCGCGGGACAGATGACGCCGGAGGCGGCGGCCGCGGCGATTCAGGACGCGGCGGATCAGCAGTAGCGGCAAGCCGCAACAATGAGGTCCCGCCGCCAAATGCGGCGGGGCCGGACCACTTACAGCGAGGCGAGGCGCGCGCTTGTCGACGATTGAGACGAGCTATGTCGAACCCGCGCGAAGGATGTCCGCCAACGGCTGGGCGACTCTCGTCATCTTCCTGCCCCCGGCGCTCCTGCTGTTCACGGTGTTCGTCGCCCTGCCGATGGCGGAGGCCGGCTGGTACAGCTTCTTCAACTGGGATGGCTACGGACGGCCCGAGAAATTCATCGGACTGAAGAACTTCGGCTATCTGATCGGCAACGCGACGTTCAACCGCTCGCTGATCAACAACGGCCTCGTCATCGCCGCCTCGCTCCTCGTCCAGCTGCCGCTGGCGCTCGGCGTGGCGATGATGGTCGCCGGTCGGATCGCCGGCGCGGCCTTCTTCCGCATGATCTTCTTTCTGCCCTATGTCCTCGCCGACGTCGCCGCGGGCCTCATCTGGCACTTCATGTTCGACGGCAGCTATGGCCTTGTCGGCGCGATCACCGGAGCGCTCGGCCTCCAGCCCTATTATCTGCTCGCAGACAAGAACTGGGCGTTCAGCGCGGTGTTGATCGTCGTCCTGTGGAAATATTTCGGCTTCCACATGATGCTCTACGTCGCCGGCCTGCAGGGCATCGACAAGTCGCTGCTCGAGGCGGCGGAGATGGATGGCGCGAGCCCCTTCCAGCGCTTCTGGCACATCACCCTGCCGCTGCTCGGGCCGATGATTCGGCTGTCGATCTTCTTCTCCGTCGTCGGCGCGCTGCAGCTCTTCGACATCATCGTGCCTCTGACGGGCGGCGGCCCGTTCGAGACCACCAACACGATGGTTTCCTTTCTCTACTATTTCGGCATCACGCGGATGCGCGTCGGTTTCGGCTCGGCGGTCGGCGTCGTGCTGTTCCTGATCTGCGTGACCTTCGCCTTCGGCTACAGACGGCTCTTCATGCGCGATGACTGAAACGGCCTACCCGCTCCTCGAAACCGCGACGGCGGCTCACCAGCCTGCGGGCCGACGTCCGCGCGGCCTTGGCGGCATCGCGATCTTCGCGACGCTCGTCGTCCTTGCGGGCGTCGTGCTCGTTCCGATCCTCGCGACCGCGCTCAACGGCTTCAAGGAACTGGGCGACCTGCAGTCGAATCCGTTCGGCCCGCCGCACGTCTGGGTCTGGCAGAATTACTGGGAGATTCTCTCGGGTTATCGATACTGGCAGGTGCTCGGCAATTCGCTCTTGATCGCTTTGCTGACGGTCGCCCTGACGCTGGCGCTGGCGTCGATGGCGGCCTTCGCCTTCGCCCACCTGCGCTTCTTCGGCGAACGCTTCCTCCTGAGTTATCTCCTGCTTGGGCTCCTGTTTCCGGTGGCGACGGCGATTCTGCCGCTCTTCATCAAGATCCGTGACCTAGGCCTCCTCAATTCCTACTGGGGGGTGATCCTGCCGCAGGTCGCCTTCTCGCTCGCCATGGCCATCCTGCTGTTGCGCACCGCGTTCAAACAGCTGCCGCTCGAACTCCTCGACGCGGCGATGATGGACGGCTGCGGCTATTTCCGCTACTTCTTCTTCATCACGCTGCCGCTGTCCGGACCGATCCTCTCGACGGTGGCCGTGATCTCGTTCGTCGGCAGCTGGAACGGCTATCTCCTGCCGCTCGTGATCCTCAATAGCGAATCGAAATACCCCTGGACGCTCGGCCTCATGGCCTACCAGGGCCAATACATGACCGCTTGGCAGCTGGTCCTCGCTTTCATCACCCTGACCATCCTGCCGGCGATCCTGATGTTCCTGGTGGCGCAGCGCTGGATCGTCGCCGGCCTCACCGCCGGCGCGGTCAAGGCCTGACCGGCGCCGATCGACCCCCTCTCCCGGCACCATGCGTGCACAGATCTCGATTTGCGCGTTCCCGCTTCCCCAGCTTGCTGACAGCTTGCCGGGGAAGGGGGCGCGGAGCGCCGGATGGGGTGTGGGCCGTCGCTTCGACGCCGTCACGATTGCACAAGCGGCGCCGCAAACCTTCGTCGCCGCGATTCTGCTTTCCGCACCCCATCCGTCGCCTTCGACACTTCGTGGAGAAGATGACGACCTGGTCGACTCTCGGGTTCTCCTTCCCCAGCTTGCTGGCAGCTTGCTGGGGAAGGTGGCGCGGAGCGCCGGATGGGGTGTGGCCCGTTGCTTCGGCCCAAGTCGGATTGCACAATCGTCACGCGCGAACCTTCGTTGGACCATACCTGCTTTCCATACCCCATCCGGCCTTCGGCCACCTTCCCCGCTTCGCGGAGAAGGGGAAGCACGCCACCGCGAGCCGTCCGATGAAGAGCATCGCATACTGTCGTAGCCTTGCGGGAGAGGGGTTGGGGTGAGAGGTCCACGCCGTCAGGCGCGCTGCTACAAATGCGCCTGGCGCCCAACCCCTCATCCGGCGTCCCTCCGGGACGCCACCTTCTCCCGCAAGGGGAGAAGGGACGCGCGCGGATCGACCTCGACGCAATCCGCTGGCTAGCGCGGCGTCGTCAGCGCCTTGACGATGGCCGCGACCGCTGGCTTCGGGCGGTACGCTTCGTCGAACGGCAGGCCCGCGCCGTAGCCGGAAAAGAACGAGGGGATCCAGGAGCGGGCGTCCGTGATCCCCCAGGTGGTGACGCCGACGCAGCGCGGCGTCGCCCGGCACGCGCCGGCGATCGCCGCGTAATCGGCGGCCTGCGTCGCGAGCGACCGGGCGTTGGGCGGCAGACGCATGCGCAGGTCGAGCTCGGTCACGGCGACGTCGACGCCCAGCGCAGCGAACGCCGTCATCACAGCCTGAAAATCCTTGGGCACGGCGCCGGCGACGAAATGCGATTGCAGTCCGACGCCGTCGATCGGCGCGCCCGCGCGTTTCAGCGAGGCGACGAGGTTGCGGAGCGCCCGCATCTTCGGCCCCGCGGTTTCGACATTGTAGTCGTTGATGTAGAGCCTAGCCCCGGGGTCGGCCGCGCGGGCGGCCTTGAGCGCGATCGCGACATAGTCCGGACCCATCGCGTCGTACCAGATCGAGCGGCGCCATTGCCCGTCATCGGCGAAGGGCTCGTTGACGACGTCCCAGGCGTAGATCGCGCCCTTGTAGCGCCCGGCCTCGGTCGCGATGTGAGCGACCATCAGGTCCTTGAGCTCTTCGGGCGAAAACGCGCCGCCAATGACCCACGTGGGCACTTGCGAATGCCAGACGAGCGTATGGCCGCGGATCTTCTGCCCGTGCGCCTTGGCGAAAGCGACGAGCGCGTCCGCGGCGCCCCAATCGAATTGGCCGCGCGAGGCCTCGACCGCGCCCCATTTCATCGCGTTCTCCGGCGTCACTGAGGTTAGCTGTCGGGCCGCCAGGTCGCGATAGCGCGGCTCGTCAAAAGCGCCCGGATCGAGCGCCGCGCCGAAATAGCGCCCGCTCGCGGCGGCTGCCGCGCCGAGCGTCGGCTCGTCCGCCGCGGCCCCCCCGGCGCAGAACAAGGCCGAGACGAACGCCGTTGCCGCCATGTCGCGCTTCCGATTTGCCTGTCGCATTGTGGAATCCCCGCTTCACTGAGCATACCTCGCCGAGGCCGGCTCGTCCCGCTCTGCTTTCGAGCGACGGCATTGTTCTCGCCCGAAATCCGAAAGACAATGATCCTTGCAATGGGCGAAGACCAAATACCGGACCCACGACCCCCAGAGCGATGAGCAGGCGTCGGAGCGCGTCGGCGCATCCGGTCGGTCGTCGACGCAGCCCCCGCCGACCGGGTTCTGGCCTAAGCGACTGCGAACGGCGGCGCAAAGGTTCCTGGCCCGGAACCACACGGCGGCCAGGAGGTCGGCGCCCGAACCCAACTTCAAGGAAAGCGAGGAGACCTATCGAAACCTGTTCAGGACACTCGACGACGGCTTCTGCATCCCCGCTCCCGCGAGCTGCTGCCGGCCGAGGTCAGTCCTTCGTGACCGCCACGCAATCGACCTCGACGTCGAAGGGCCCGGTCCACTCAGGCACGCAGAAGAAGATGCGGGCTGGGGGGTTTTTCGGGAAGTAGCGCTTGTAGACTTCGTTGAAGGCCTTGAACCGGTCCGCCGAGATGCACAGCACATTGCACTTCAGCACATGGTCGAGGTCCGACCCGGCGGCCTCCAGCGCCTTCTTCAGCTGATCCAGGATCAGCTCAACCTGGCGCTCGAACGGGGCGTGGACGAGGATCTCGCCGGTCTCAGGATCGAAGGGCGGCATGCCCGAGACAAACAGCATGTTGCCGGCGCGGGTGCAGGTGGACACCGGCGCGCCCCACTTCTCGAAATTGCTGTCAATCGGCTCGACCCGGATGATCTCTCGTTGCATGCGTCCGTTCCTGGTCCATGTGTCGCCAATCCAAAGTCTTAGAGACCGTTGGAGAACCCATTGAACGGCAAGTTCGGGCGTGATTCAAGCTTGTGATGTGGATCCCAGCGACCCGTGCCGGATGAACGAAATTGAGAAGACCAAGCGCTACCCGAGGTCCGTTGAGCCCACCCGGAAGGAGCCGTTCTCCGGACGGGCGGCTGAAAACGGCAAAACGGCGCGGTACGCCTTCGAAACCATGGAAACGCGGCTGGAATTGAGGGTTCACCCCTCCGCCAAAGCCGGCAGTAAAGACGCCTTTCTCGCAATCCAGCTGGCGCTTGGCGCGAACCTTGCACAGAATGCTCAGCCATTTGCATCTCGTGATCGAGCCGGAGGCCAGCCATGCTGAAGTTGAAAAGCCCTCTCACGCCGACCGCAGCGCTCAGCGCGGCCGTCATGCTTCTTACGCTCGCCGCCGAGCCGGCGCCGGCGGCGCCGCTCACCAAGCTGAGCTACGGCACCAACTGGCTGGCGGAACCCGAGCACGGCGGCTTCTACCAGGCCGTCGCCGACGGCACCTATGCCAAATACGGGCTCGACGTGACGATCGTGCAGGGCGGCCCGAACAGCAACCCCCGCTTGATGGCGGCGGCGGGCAAGATCGACTGCGACATGGAGTCCGACATGATCGGCGCCATGGACGCGGTCAGGCAAGGATTGCCGCTCATCACCGTCGCCGGAATGTTCCAGAAGGACCCGCAGGTCCTGCTCAGCCATCCGGGCGAGGGCCTCGATACGTTCGAGAGCCTGAAGGACGCGCATGTGCTCTTCATCTCCCGCCCGAGCCTCGCCACGTTCTATTTATGGCTCAAATCGCGCTGGGGCTTTTCCGAGAGCAATGTCGAGCCTTACAACTTCAATCCCGGGCCGTTCATCGCCGACAAGAAATCGGTGCAGCAGGGTTTCGCCACGTCCGAGCCTTTCGCCATCGAAAAGCAGGGCGGTTTCAAGCCCAACGTGTTCCTGCTGGCCGACTACGGATTCGAGACCGTGTCGACGACGATCGAATGCCGCAGCGATCTGGTCGAGCAGAGCCCCGACGTGGTGCAGCGCTTCGTCGATGCGTCGGCCATCGGCTGGTATCATTATCTGTACGGCGACAACCAGGGCGCCAACGCGCTCATCAAGAAAGACAATCCCGATATGACCGATGCGCAGATCGCCTTCTCGATCGCCGCGCTGAAGAAATACGACATGGTCGATTCCGGCGAGGCGCTGAAGCACGGCATCGGAGCGATGTCGGACGAGCGGATGAAGAGCTTCTACGATCAGATGGCGAAGGCGGGCGTTCTGCCTGAGGGCCTCGACTACAAGAAGGCCTACACGCTCCAGTTCGTGAACAAGGGCGTCGGCCTCGATTTGCGGCCGAAGTAGGCGACGAGCCAGGGCGAAGATTCTTAGGCGACCCAACGGATCAAGCCGGACCCATTCACCATAATGGCGCGAAGCGCACAAAAAGACACCCAAAGGGCTCTGCTTCTGTTCGTGTTCTTGGCGCCGAATTTTCAATCCGAACCGCGCTTTCATTGGACCCTTCGGTGGGGCGCCTGAAGAAATCTGCTTGGTCTGGAGCGGGCTGGCATGTGGCGAGATCCGGCGAGGCAAAGCGCCTCTCACACTGTAGTTACATTCGTAAAATCAAGTAGATATGGCAAGTATCCTCACTTAACCGCGTAGCGGAGCCGGGCTGCCGGCCGCTCGTTTAGATTTTCTTGACGATCAAGCTCTCGCGCCGCACCGAAGAAGCCGGTTTTTCCGCTTCGCGCTCTCCTCGCTGTTGCCTCCTGTTAGGGGGCCTCACAGGGAAAATAGTTTCCCTGTTTTGTCTTTCCCTTCCGCACGAGCAAATCCACCCAACGAAATGAAATAGCATGGATTTGAGCACGAGCTCGACGCGCGGCGGGAGGCGATTCCCCTGTTGGCAGGCATTATGAGGGATGAACAGGCGGAACCGCCTTGGTTTCCGCGCACGCGTCAGAACCGGCCAGCAGGCAAGGGATCGGCAAGATTTCCTCATCCGGTCCTTCGCTCTTGGCCCGCGGCGGCGACGGTTCGACCCGATCGCGTCGCGCTCTGAGCGGAGATTCTCCGGCGGCCAGCGGATCACGCCGACGCGGTCAGCTGCGCCTTCGCCCTACCGGCAGAGGGCGCGGGCGTTCGCCGTCCAGGCGCCGAAGCCGCTCGCGACCATGTTGCGGATGACGGCGCAGACGTAGGTTCGCTCGGCCGCCGGATTGTCGGGACCGGCATTGTAGCGGGCGACCGCGAGCGTCCAGCTGCCCTCGCGCGCTTTCAGGCCCTTGAGAAGGCTCGCCGCATAGTCGACGTTCTCAGTCGGATCGAACATTGCCGCGAGCGAGCCGAAATGCGACCCGTGGAAACGCGCGTTGATCTGCATGCAGCCAATGTCGATGAATTTCGCGCCGTTGGCTTTCGCCGCGGCGAAGCGCGCCAGCGCCTCGGCGAGACTGGCCGAATGAACCTCCCGCCCGTCGATGTTCATGTCAAAAGGCTCGAGCTCGCCGCGATGGCCGGTCTCCGTCAGGCCGACGGAATAGAGGACGTTGAGCGGCACGCCGGTCGCGGCCGAGGCGCGCGTCATCTCGCGCTCGCAGGCGGTCGAAGCTTGCGCGCCGCTCGCCGGCGCGCTCTCGAGGGCGACGCTAGAAATCGCGAGCGCCGCGCCGAGCGCCGCGCCCTTCGCCTGCAAGGTCCTGCTCGCTCTGCGGCCTCGCATCGCCGCTCCCCTGGTTCGAGGCTTCGCTCGCGTTTCCATCGGCTGTCGAGCCCGTTTGCTGGATGATGAAGGCGCTGAGCGGCTGACCGATCGCGGCCAGCCGCTCGGCAATCGCCTCGCGCGCGCCTTCGATCGCGCCTGTCGTCTGAGAGCTGGCGGCGCGGACGACCAGCGAAAGCTTGTCGCCGGAAAGCCGCATGGTCATGGAGACGTCCTCGAGCCCGCCCGGCGAGAGATCGACGTCGATCTCTCTCACCGGCGGCGCCTGCGGCGTCGCAGGCGAGGCGCGCGGCGAGGACGGAGCCGGCGCTGCGGCGGCCGGAAGCGAAGCCGAAGAGCCGGTCTGCACCGTTCCCACGGCGACGACCGACGTCGGCTGCAGCCCGCCAAAGCTTGCGCCCTGAGCTTGAGGCTGGCTGGTATCCGCCGCGGCGGAATCGTCCGCGCCAGCTTTTTCCGCTCCGGACGGCTGCCGATCGTCCGTCGCCGCCCCGCTCCGCGGCTCAGGCGCGGGCGGCGGTTTGTGGCTGGCCGCGTTCGCGACTGCGGAGGCGCTCGGGCTTTGCCGCTCCGCCCGAAACCCCTTCGGCGCGGCGGACGCGGGCGTCGGGGGCGCAGGCGACGGCATCGTCACGATCAAACGCGTGGCCGGCTCGGCGGAGGCCGAAGGAGCGGCCGCCTCGCGCGGCGGCGAGAGCGCCGCGCCCGTCGCTTGCTGCGTAGGCCGAGCCTCCTGCGCGGGTGAAGGCGCGCTTCCGCGCGGCTCAGAGGCAGCCTGCGCCAAGGACGCCGTCGCCTCCCAAGGCGTCGGGGGCCTAGGCGACGGCGTCGTCGCTATCAAATGCGTGGTCGGCTCGGCGGAGGCCGAAGGAGCGCCCACCTCGGGCGGCGGCGAGAGCGCCGCGCCCGTCGCCTGCTGCGTAGGCCGGGCCTCCTGCGCGGGCGAAGACGCGCTTCGGCGCGGTTCAGAGGCAGCCTGCGCCAAGGACGCCGTCGCCTCCCAAGGCGTCGGATCCAACGCATGGAAGGCCCGCTCGCCGACCAGCTTGCCGACAACCGGCGCCCCGCCGGGGGCAACCGCGCCCTTGATATTGGGGTCTTCGCTTGGGGTGGACGGCTTCACCCCGGCCGGCGCGGGCGAGGGCGCGAGGCCCTCATTCTTGGGCCCGTCCGTCGACCTCATCGCGAAAACCGGCTCAGCTGCGCTGGGCAGAAGGGAAGCAAGCGACGCGCTAAGGGATTGGGCCAGGTTCGGGAGCCCCTGCGGCGCTTCGCGCCGGCCGTGCTCGTCCGACGGCGCGCCGTTCGGTCGGGCGTCTGCTTTCGGCAAAGAATCGAGCACCGCGCCGAAGGCGGCGCGCGGATGTGCGAGCGCCGGCGCGGCGTGTCCGCCGGGACCAAGCGGCGCCGGGTGCGGCGCATGAGCAGCGGGCGCGATGGCGCTCATGGTCCCTCCGCGCCGTCCGCGCGGGCGATGTCATCGGTCCGCTTCAGCGCCTCTTCGGCCTGTTGGATCGTCTGATCCGCGCCTTCCTTTTTGCCTTCGCCCGCAACTTCGCCCTGCGCCTCCATCGCACCGGCGCTCGGCGCAATCCGCAGTTGAGCTGCGACGCTGCGGGCCGAAGCCAGAAGGCCTGCGTCCGAGCGGTCGAGCTTCGCGGCGGCAATCTCGCGCAGGTCGGCGCGTGCGGCGTCGTAACCATCGGAGAACAGGCGCCCCGCGTCCAAATAGAGGCGCGCCCGCGCTTCGTCCTGGTTATCCGCAGCTACGCTGCGCAAGACCTCCGCGGCGGCCGCCCTGGCGGCATCGAACCGCGCGTTGACGATGCCGGCCTTCGCCAGGGTGAGGAGGAATTGGCGCCGCGCGTCCGCCGGCAAGCTCGCCGTCGCATCCGACAGAAGCTGGAAATTCGCCGGATCGTCAGCCAGGCCGAAGCGGGCGATCATTCCCGCGAGTTCGCGGAAAAACTCCGCGGCGTAGAACGAGGCGCCAAAGCGGCTCGCATATCGGCGCGTCAGCGCCGCGACGCGCGGCGGATCGCGCGCTTCCGCAAGCAGGGCGGTCTCGCGCCGCAGCGCCGCCTCCTCGACCAGTCCGCCGGGCGCGACGAGGCGCGCCCAGTCGAGATAGAACACCGCCGCCTTTGGATCGCGCTTCGTTTGCAAGACCGAGAGCGCGAAGGCTATCGGACCGGCGACTCGCGGGTCGAGCGTTTGAAGATCGAGGTTGCGGAGAAGCTCGAGCGCATCGGCTTCATGGCTGCTGATGTAGGCAACGGCGCCGCGGGCGAGCGGACGCTCGGATTCGACGATCGCCTCGCCCCTCACGAGCGGAACGGCGGCAGCCAGCGCGCCGCCGCTGAGGATGTAGAGAACGAGCGCGTCGGCTTCACGCCGCTCCTTCCAGTGCTCGGGCGTGGCGACAGCGACCGCCGCTCCGATCGTCCTCAATTGCTTCACCTCATCCGCGTAGGCGTCCTTTTCTCCCAGGGCGACGCGGACTTGGATGTGCTGCAGATCGTCCACGAGAGCAGAGATTTGCCCGGGCTCGGCCTCCGCGGCTGAGGCGCTTACGACAGCGAGCCCCGCTAGAGCGACGGCAAGGCGAATGAGGGGCCTCACGGCTTCGCCTCGCGCAGCAGGATTTCGATGCGCCGGTTCTCCGCCGCCAGCGGATGGGCCGGGTCGCGGAGGCGATGATCGGCGAAGCCCTCGATCCGCTCGAACCGCCCTTCCGGGATCCCGCCGCGGTTCAGCATGTAATAGGCCATCTGCGCGCGCGCCGACGATAGGCGCCAATTGTCGTAAGTACCCGAGTGGTAGCGACGGGCGTCAGTGTGCCCGCGCACCACGATGGCGCCCGACATCGTCGCCAGGCTCATCGCGATCGCGTCCATCATCCGGATCACGCGCGGTTGCGGTTCGGCGGAGCCAATGGCGAACATGGAGAAATTCTGTTTGTCGGTGAGACTGATAAGAAGGCCCTCATCGGTCTCTTCGATGTCGAGCCCCGGCCCGGGGGCCGACCGGCCCTCGGACCCGAGACGCTTCTTCACTTCGGCGAGCAGGGCGGCCGCCGCGTCGGTGGGTGTCTTGGCGGCCTCCGTTCTTGCTTCTGGTTGCGCCGGCTCCGGTCTGGCCGATTGCGGCGCGGCTCCGGCCGACCGCGCTTCTCGCCTGGCCTGGATTCCGGCGCCAAAGTCACCGGCCGACGGGACAGGGGCTTCCGGCGCCGACGTCGGGGTCGGCTTGTCGCTGGCGGCGGCCGGGGCTGCCGGCTTGCCCGCATCGGTTGCAACGGTGTTGATCGCCCTTTCGCTCCCGAGCGGACGGAATGGGTCCCGAAGCGCCTCGTCGGCGCTCGGGCCGACTTCGCCGTAGCCCTTCATCGCCGCCGACGGATCGAGCCGCGGACCGGGCGGCGGCGTCCCGGCGATCTTGTCGAGGCTCGCGCGCGGATCGCTGAAAAGCTCCTCTTCCGACATGGTCGGATAGGGCTTGGCCGGGTCGGGCGGCGGCATCGGCTCCGGCTTCCCCGGATGCTTCTTGCTCGCCTCGTCCTGGGGATTCTCGGTGCTTTCGGCGGCTGTCCCACTCACGCTCTCGCCTTGGTCGGACCTCGGCATTTCTGCTTTGGGGGCGCCCGTGCCCTCTTTAGGCGCGTCGGTGTTCCGCTCCGGGTCCCCGCGGATGCCCTTCTGGGCTTTCGCCGGCTCCTCCAGCTTCACCGGATTGAAATAGCGGGCAATCAGGGTCTTCGTGTTCTTGTCGGTCGCGCTGATGATCCACAGGACGAGGAAGAACGCCATCATCGCCGTCATGAAATCGGCGAAGGCGATTTTCCACGCGCCGCCGTGATGTCCGTCCTCGAGCGCGGCGCGGCGTTTGGTGATGACGATCTCGGGAGGTCCGCTCATTGGCTCGAGATTCAGACGTCGAGCGATGCGAGCAGCTCGGCCCAGGGCCGAAGCTCGGTGACGATCTGCGTGGCCCCCGCTTCGACGACCGCTTCGACGCCGCGATCTTCGACATACTCGATTGAAGCCGGCAGGTCGGCGGTGCGCGCGCGCAACAGCTTCAGCACCCGCTCTGGTCCGCGAACGGTGACAAGCCCGGGCGGACGTCCCGCGCAGAGGCGGGCGACCGCCTTGCCGAGCTCGTCGACTACATATTTGGCCGTCTGCTTTTCCAGGAAAGGCGTAAGAATGCGGGCGACCGCCGTGCCGACATTCTCCTCGACGCGCGCGAAGCCGGAACGGATCGCCGTTTCCAGTTCGCCGTATTCATTGAGCTGGAATTCGAGGCGCTCCAGCACGGCCTGCTCGCGCGCGGCGGCCCGCTCGGCGGCATGCCGTTCTTCCGCCTCGGCGCGCGCTTCGGCGAGGCCCTCCTCGCGTCCGCGCGCATGCGCCTCTGCCAGTCTGAGCGCGATGTCCTCCGCCCTCCCTCCGTCCGGCAAGGCCAGACCGTCGCGTGGCGGGGAGACGGTCGGAAGGGGCCGCCGTTCGAAGAGCGGCGGCTGGGGGCGCGGCTGTACTGGGGCGTTGGCGGCGCCGGCGAGCCCGACAGCGCGATTGGACGCCGGCGCCGGCCTCGGCTCTCCGCCGGGTACGGCCTGCAAGCTCCGTGGCCGGAAGGGAGAGATCTCCGGTCGCTGCACCGCCAGCTCGCTCGCCGCGCGCCCGATCCGATCCAGATAGTTGGCGATTGGAACCGGTTTCATCCGTTTGCTCCTTGACGAATCCAGCTCTTGAGAATCGTTGCGGCCTTGTCTTCGTCGAACTCGATAAACTTCAGCAGCCGGCGCTCCGGACCACTGTCCCGGCTGGCCTGCAGCGCCTCGAAGAATTCGTCGCGTCCCGCGTCGGATTCGAGGAGCAGCTTCTCACCGGCGTTCGGCAACGCCGCCAGCGCGTCAGCTGATCCGCTCGCCGCGCTGTCCGCCACGGCCGGAGCGGCGAGCAGCATCCTCAATCCGGGTCTGAGGCCGAAGACGATGAGCATCGCCGCGACGAGAACGATCGCGGCGGCGTTCAAGATCGATCCGGTCTGGCGCGCGAGGATCTCGATCAGCGACGGGCCGGACGCCGGTTCGAGATCGTGGCTCGAATCGACGAAATCGACGACCGCGATCTTGATGACATCGCCCCGTTGGCGATCGAGCCCGGCGGCCGAGGCGACGAGCTGTTCGATCTCCTTCACCTGCGCCGCGACGGCATCGGGTCCGGCCTTGTCGCCGGACGAGGCAGTGAGCGCCGCCCGGTTGATCAGAACCGCGATGGACAGGTGCTGGACCTGGAAGCCGGCGCTCGTCGTCTGGATGGATTTGGACGACACCTCGTAGTTCGTCAGCTCCTCGCGCTTTTGCGTCTGATCGTTCGACTGCTTGGACTCGGCGCCGGAATTGTTGGCCTTCGGCAGGTTGGCTTCGACTCCGGCGGGCTGGGAGCCGGCGGCATTCTGCGAGCTTTGCTGTTCCTTCGTCACCTTGACGGACCGCTCCACGCGCTGGTCCGGGTTGTAGATCGTTTCACTCGTCTGCGTCTTGTCGGCGTTGAGACGCGCTTCGACCGAGATCTGGAAGTTGCGGGCGCTGAGATAAGGCGTCAGCGTCCGCGCAACCCCATCGCGGATTTCTTGCGAGACCTCCTTCTCGAGGGCGAGCAGATTGTCGGGCGCCTTCTCGATCGAGTTGGTGCCAGAGGCGAGCAGGCGGCCGTCGACGTTGAGCACGGTCACGTCGTCGATTTTCATGCCCGGAACGGCCGCGGCGATGAGATGGCGAATCGCCTGGCCGGTCGCCCGGTCGTCGCCGCCGTCGGTGCGGATCACGACAGAAGCCGAGGGCGGCTGGCGCTCACGGCGAAAAGAGCCTTCGTCGGCAAGCACGATGTGTACGCGGGCCGCCTTCACGCTGCGCATCATCTGGACTGTCCGCGCAAGCTCTCCCTCGAGGGCCCTCAAGCGCGTCACATCCTGCATGAAAGAGGTGAGGCCGAGCGAGCCGAGCTTGTCGAACAGCTCATTGCCGACCGCTCCGCCGCGCGGCAGTCCCTTTTCGGCGAGAATCATTCGGGCAGCCGCTGTCTGAGCTGCGGGCGTCAGCACAACCGTGCTCTCCGCATTGACGTCGAAGGGCACGCCGGCCTCGCGCAGCGCCGCGCCAATGGCGGCGATGTCGTCCCGGTCGAGTCCGGAATAGAGCGTCTCCATCGTCGGCCGGCTCAGATACCAGCCGGCGAGCCCCGTCATGGCGAAGACGGCGACGCCGATCAGCGCCAGCGCGATGAGGCGCCTGACGCCCAACCCTTGCAGGCTCGCCCACAGCCGTTCGGTCTGCGCCAGAAGATTTGCCACTCGCCGTTCCGCTAGAGGAAGTGGGCGCATCGTCGTCACCGGAGCTTGCGCCGGGATTGCGGTCGAGGTGCGGAGATTTTGGCCGTGCGATTAACTGGCCATTAGGGCGTTGGCCCTAGGCTGGCGCTCGCCCGGCGACGTCCCGCGCGTTCAGCGCGCAGCGCCCGGCCAAATGATGGCGGTTAGGCTTTGATGATCGAAGCCTAAAGGCATGCGGCCAGCCTGTCATCTCGGTGCGAATCCGAAATGTCACCCCAAATCCCCCCGTGACCATTTCCGACAGGAGCACCTCCATGAGTTCGATTCTGACCAATTCGGCTGCTCTCAGCGCCCTGCAGGCGTTGCAGATGACCCAACAGTCGCTGGCGATCGTCGAAAACCAGGTTTCGACCGGTCTCAGCGTCGCAACCGCCGCCGACAATTCGTCCTACTGGTCGATCGCCGCCCAGCTCAACAACGACAGCGGGATCGTGACGGCCTCCAACGACGCGTTGTCGGAAGGACAGTCCGTGCTTGCGACCGCCACCTCCGCGATCAATTCCGTCATCACGACGCTCAACTCGATGGCGAGCGCGCTGACCGAGGCGCAGAACCCTGGCGCCGAGATCGGCGACGTCAACACCTCGCTCGCCTCGCTCAGCCAGCAGCTTACCGATGCCGTCAACGGCGCCTCGTTCAACGGCCTCAACGTTCTCAACGGCACGCAGAGCACGCTGAGCTTCGTCTCCGGCTTCAACGCCAGCACCACTGGCGGGGTGGTGAACACGATTTCGATTTCGGCCCAGGCCTTGACAGGCGGCAGTAACGCTGTGGGGACGACGTCCACCACGACAGTCACCTCATCGGCCACGATCAAGGCCTTGCAGGGGCTGACCGCTGCCGCAGGACCGGCGACGTACGGCACTGACGCGGTCGTGTTCGGAGGCAGCGCCACCACCCCGGAGACGCTGACCGTCACCTCCGTCGACGCGGCTGGAAACACGAGCCAGACCGTCTATACGGCGCTCGACTCGAATGGAAACATCATCGATGGAGGCGCCTTTGCGACCGACAGCAATATTGCATCCTTGTCGGCGACGACGACGGTGACTCCGGCAGCGTCAGGAATCACGTCTACGACGTCGACCTCGACCGTCACCGATGCCGCGACGGTACAGACACTGCAAAACGTTACGAGCAACGGGGCGACGTTGGGTTACGGATCCGACGTCATCACGGTTACGGCCGGCACCGCAACCGCTGCAGCCACGATCCAAATCCAGTCGGAAGACCTCTACGGAAACAATACCACGACCACCTATACAGCGGCCGACGCGAATGGAAACGCCCTGGTTGGCACAACTTCACAAGCCAACGCCGCCGAGTTCACCGCCGTGACGACATTCACGCCGGCGAGCTCAACGACGACCAACCTTCTCACCCAGGACGGCATCGATGTGACCGGCGGCTCGAACGGGAGTTTCCAGATCGGCGGAGCCAACGGGTACACAGCGGCCGGTATGCTCGCCGCCGTCAACAAGGCTCTCTCGGCCGTCACCAACTACTCGGCGGTGATCGGCGCTACCCAAGACCGCATGACCACGGCCTCGACGTTCAATTCGGACCTCACCACCAACTACGCCGACGGCGTCTCCGGTCTGGTCGACGCGAACATGAACGAGGCTTCCACCCGCCTGCAGGCGCTGCAGACCCAGGAACAGCTCGGCATCCAGTCGCTCTCCGTCGCCAACCAGAACGCACAGCTGATCCTGAAGCTGTTCGGCCTGTAAAAGGACGACCTTCCCCGCGCGCCGCTTTTCCAGCCCGGTGAAGCACTCCCCCGAGGCGCGCGGGGAAACCTCTCCCGGTGCGGCAGCCGGACGATGGCGGCGGACCGCCCCCGAAGAAAGCCGGCCTATTTCTCGATGCAATAGCCGAGGAACCGCTTCGAATCGATCGGATCGAACCCGAGACGATGCTTCAGCTTCTTGCGCAGCTTGCTGATGTGGCTCTCGACCACGTTCTCGTCGACGTCCTCATCGAAGAGCCCGTAGACGGCGTTGAAGATTTGCGTCTTGCTGACGCGGCGGCCGCGGCAGCGCAGAAGGAACTCCAGAATCCGCCGCTCGCGGCGCGGCAGAGGAAAAGGCTCGCCGTTCGCCTCCGGCTCGCGCCCGTCGAAATAGACCTTGATCTGGCCGACGGTCACCTGGCCCCCTTCGCCAAAGACGCGCCGGTTGATGGCGCCGACCCGCGCCAATATCTCCCGCACATGCACGGGCTTGCGCACCACGTCGTCGACGCCGGCGGCGAAGAGGCCGAGCGTGTCGTCGAGCGAATGACGCTCGTTGAGACAAAGGACGGGCGCGTTCGACCGCTCCCGAATCATGCGCGACAGAGCCTCGCGTTCGCCGCAGTCGCCGATCAGGAACGCTTCGACCGCGTGCATGTCGGCGTCGCTGATCTTGCCTATCCATTCGCGAAACTCCGCCGCCTCAATGCCGGCGGAGGAGACGCCTTCGCGATCGAGACCTGTCGCATATCCTCCCGCCACGATGTCGCGATCGTCGATGATGATGTACATGACTTCGGCTCCCAGCCCAATTGACGGCGACAACTCGCGTTCACGCGCACGCAAAAGTACTGACATCCCGGACGGTGATCCGGCGCCGCATCACCCAAGCTCGCCGCGACGAACGGCAAAGCTTGAAATCTTCCTTCAGGGTTTTAGGCGCATACCCAAGGTTGGCCGCTGAACCGACTTCGGCACGGAAAGCTCGGTTGCGGCGGCACGGGCTTCATATGAAAAGCACATGTTTTTATGTATCGTATAAATGGTTAAGGCAATCCTAATTCCGCCGCGCCACGCCGCCAGTTCGCGCGCCCAACGAGCGCTCTCGTTTGACGGGATCAGACGTCAGGATTTGTGCGCGCGTCCCGAAGCCGCTCGCAAACTCGGGGCAATTCTCGCCGAGCGGGGCGAGATCGCCTACTGGGTGTCAGTTCCGGACGGGGGAGGGAAGCAGGGCGGCCGCCCGGACAAGCGCGCGTCGGCGCGCGAAAAAACTCGCCTGCGCTCCGCCAAGCTTCTCGACGCCGCCTATCGCTTCGTCTGCGAATGCCGGATCTGCGACCGTTCGATACGCGGGATCAGGCTTCTGCTCGCGCGCAACATTAAAGTGCGGCGGCGCATGGCGGTGCACATCGATGAAACCGGCGAGGTGCGGGGCGCGAGGGTCGTCTGGCGAAAGGGGTCGGTGATCGGCGTCAGTCTGCGCGAACGCGCTCCTCCGGGCGCGATCAGGCCCGCCGACCGCTATGCGCTGAGGGAGCGCTATTACGGCATTCTAGACTGAGACCGCTCAGGCATAGCTCTTTTCCTCGACGAGCGCCGAATTGCACAGGCGGTTGATCTCGGCTTTGAGGGCGGCGCGTTGGTCATTGCTGGCGTAAACCGATCGCGCCAACGCGACAAACCGCGGTCCGAAGTCGCCCTGCCGCTCGCAGGCCCGAAGGGCCTCCTCTACGTTCCAGAGCCGCGCATTCACCGAAGCCAGCCGGTCGGCGAGCCGCTCGACCTCGGCCCCCGCGAGGTCTTCTCCGTTCGCAAGGTCCTCGAGCAGGGCGAGTTCGCGCCGGACGTTGTCGAGCTTGCTGTCATCGGCGATGCGCTCGGCCTTGAGGCGGAGGATGATGATCTTGTCGATCAGCTCCCCGGCCGAACAGGGCGTCACGATCATACGCGGCGCCGCCCGCCCGTTGACAATGGCGGCGACTTCGCGCGCCATCGCGGCGAAGACGTCGCTCCAGGCGCCGCGCTGCGGTTGGCGGAAAAGACGCATCGTCGGATACCAGGGCGAATTGGCCCGATCCCGCATCCATCGCCACTCCGCGTCGCTTTTCAGCGCGACCCAGACGGGCCGCGCCAGGGCGCCCGCAAGATGTGCGATCGACGTGTCGCAGGAGACGATCAGATCGAGATCAGACATCGCCGCGGCGGTGTCGACGAAGGCGTCGGGCCCGCCGTCGAGGTACGGATCCAGCGTTTCGACCCGCACGTCGGCCGGCAGGCGCTGGAGCTGTTCCTCGCCGTAACCCTTCTGCAGCGAGATGAGCCTCACTCCGTCGATCCCGGCGAGCGGGGCCAGGGCAGCGAGCGGGAACGAGCGCGCCCGGTCGGCCTCCGGGTCCGGGTTGCCCTGCCAGACGACGCCAATCTTGAACCCGGCGGCGCCGATTCGCTCGCGCCACAGCGTCTCCAGCGCCGCTTCTGGCGCGAGATAGGGGACGCCGGCCGGAACGGCGTCGAGCCGTGTGCCGAACGCATACGGCAGGCTGCTGATGGCGATTTGCGCGTCGAACGGCTGGGCAGGAACCGCCTCGACGAGGCGGGCGTGTGCGCCGGATGACAGAAGCCGATGCAATCTCGAGGGACAGATGAAGGTCACTTCGACGCCCGCTTTCGCCATCAAAGGCAGATAGCGGACGAACTGGATCGTATCGCCAAGGCCGTGATCGTTGAGCACGAGGACGCGATCCCCCGGCTGACCCGGCCCGGCCCAGGTCGGAAAGCGGGTCCCCAGCGCTTCCGCCAGGGACCTGCCCCGAAGCCAGCGCGCCTCGTAGCCGGCGAAGCCGCGCTCGAAATCGCCAAGCGTCAACATGAGGCAGCCCTTGCCGGCAACGGCTTCGCGGCTGCCGAGCGCCTCGGCCGCCGCGAAGGCGGCCATGGCTTCGTCGAAGCGCCCGAGGTTGCGCAACGCGAGCGCTTCGCCGCAGAGAGCCGCAGCGAAGCCTGGCTGCACGGCGCCTGCGCGGCGATAGGCTTCAAGCGCCTCGTCCATACGGTCAAGCTTGAGCAGAGCATTGCCGAGGTTGATCGCGGCTTCGGCCATGTCGGGGCATGCGACAAGCGCCCGTCGTGCAGCCTCAAGCGACTCCTCGAGGCGGCCGAGTTCGCGCAAGGCGCCAGCGAGGCTCGACCAGGCGTCGGCGTCGCCCGGGGCGAGCGACGTCGCGGCCTCGAACGCGACTAACGCCTCCTCGAAATTACCCAGACCGAACATGATCTTGCCGGCATTGACGTGCGCAATGGCGAGCGACGGGTCCAGACTGAGCGCGCGCCGATAGAAGCGCAGCGCCGCTTCCGGCTTTCCGCTCTCGCTGAGCATATAGCCGCCCATCGCTAACGCGTCGGCAAAATCGGGGCGTCGACGCAGGGCTTCGTCAAGATTGGCGATAGCCACGGCGCGCCGGCCCTCTGCCCAGGCCGCGCAGGCCGCAGCGTAGAGCGCGTCGGGCTCGCGGTCGAGCGGCGTGGCGTTGTTGCTCATGAGGGCGCCACGCTCGCACTCCGCCCTTGCGCGGGCCTTTTCGCTTCGGCGCGCATCGCTAAATGGGTCTGCAACGAGCGGAAGGAATCCCAACGGCTCACGGAGGGATCGCCGACTTTATTGCGCATGGCTCGCCTGTTTCACGTCCTGCTGGATGTCGAGAGCTGCAAGATTCGTATGACCGTCCGCGCTATAGAAGTCCCTTAAAACATCGCTCCGGGGCGATGAGCGTCGGGCCGGTGCGCTAGCCGCCGAGCCTGAAGCTCTGCAGGCTCGACATCAGCGCGTCGGAGAACATCGGGGTCGTCGTGCCGGTGAAGGCCTGCAGCGAGGTGGCAATCGAGGCGCCGTTCGAATCGATGACGCCCGCCAGGACCGCGGACGCGCCGGACGGTATCGACATCGAATTGTCCGACGCAACCGTCAGCGATGTCGTGGCGCCCGACCCCGGGCCATAGGTCAGGTCGTACATCGCGGTGAAGCGCTCGGTCAGCTGTTGCAGTTTTTGGGGGTCTTGCAGATCCGAAACCGGCATCAATTTCGACAGCGCGCTCGCCTGTGCGTCGATACTGCTGGCGCTGGTTTCCGGCGGGAGGCCGAAGATTGTCTGCGCCACTTCGAGCAAGTTCGGATCCGCGAGGATGCCGTATTCGCTGGTGACGGTCGGCGCGACCCGCTGAAAGTAGAGCGCAAGCTGGACCCCGACGTCCTGAGCGCCCTGATCGCTCTCGAGCTGCTGCTCGACATAATTGGATGCCGTCGTCTTGACGGCGTCGGGCGCAGAGACCGAAGCGGCGCCTTGGCCGACGAAGTCGAACGCCGCGGCGAACGCCTTCCATCGCGAATCCGTCAGCGTGTTGGCGAGGCTCTTCGGATTTGCGACGCCGCCTTCCAGCACCTTCGTGATCAGCGCCTTGGCATTGATCTGATCGCCGAGGCCGTAGGCGTCGAGCGCATAGGACAGGAGGCGGTAGTTTCCGACGAAGTCCTGAATGGACGTCGCCTTGCCGATGTTCGCCTCGTAATAGGCAGTGGCCGTCTTCACCGCGGGCTCTGCGGCGGTCATCGCCTGGTAGCGCGCTAGGTTCTGGTCAACCGAGAGATAGGTCGTCGTCGTGGTCATCGGAGCGGACTTGTTCTTGTGCGAGCGTAGCCGCGAATGGCTGCGTCCGAGTTAATTCCCGAAGTTAGCTCAACCCTTGTCGCGGCTTGGGTGAAGCCCGGCCTCATCCATCAGATCCGCATCTCGCACCCGGCCGCCGAGCCGGCCGGCGATTGCGCCGGCGAGCGAAGCGACCGTGCCATGCCTCGTAAACTCGGCGAAGAGCGCGCTTTCAAGCTCCTCGTCCGCGCCGACTTTTTCACGGCGCAATGCAGCAAGACCCTTGCGCCTGGTTGAATTTTGCATCGGCGTCGCCTCGATTTGCACTTGGCGAATGCTGCCACGAAGAGGCCGGTCCGAAGCGTGACGTTTTGTGACGAAGCGCAACGCGGGCGCCGTCCCAGCGTCAGAGCGGCTCGAGCGTCGCGACGGCGTCGGCGACCCAGCGACGGCCGGACTCGGCAAGCGCCGGAGACCGTGCGAGCAGGGTGAGCGTCATCGGGGGCAAGGGCGGAAGCCTCTTGTCGGAGCTCGGCTTCAGTCCTTCCGGCGCCAGCCCCTCGATCATCGGCGCGAGGCCGAGACCTGCAGAGACGGCGCCGGCCAGCACGGCGAAGTCCGCGCTCATGCAGACGATTTCGAATCTGCGCCCCAAAGAGCGCAGCGCGTCGACCGCCGCCTCATGCAGCGCCGAACCCCGTGGTGCGAGGGCGAGCGGCAGCGGCTCGTCGGCCGAGCCGGCGTTCGCCTTGCCGAACCAGCGCAGGGGCGCTCGCCAGCGCTGCCCGCTTTGGGCTTCGGCCTCGTCGCCGAGAAAGAAGGCGATGTCGAGCCCGTTCTGCCGGAAAGCCGAGGCGATTCGATGGGAATCGTCGGCAGTGACCTCGTAGCGAACGCCACCTTTCATGCCGTCGCCTAGCCCTTGAAGACGAGGGGCGAGGCGACCGGCGAATTCCCCGGCGACCCCGATGCGCAACATCGCCTCCGACGCTCTCCGGCGCGACGCCTCGTCTAGCAAGTCGTCGTGCAGGCGCAGCACGCGCTGGCCGTAATCGAAACAGACCGCGCCCACCTCGGTCAGTTCGAACCGTTGCGCCTTCTCGAACAACGGCGCCTCGACCAGCTCCTCGAGGCGCTTCACCTGCAGGCTGATCGTCGGCTGCGAGCGGCCGAGCTTCTCCGCCGCTCGGGTGAATCCGCGCGCCTCGACGACAGCGACGAAGGCCCTGAGAACATCGATCGGAATGCTGGACATGGCCCACGGCAGTGATTCGCTGCGATTCGTGTACGTTTATATCGTTTGCCGCCGCGCCGCAGGAGGCATCGCAGTGTTGCATGCAAAGGCGCCGCAGCGTCACGAGCGCCGTCGTCCGCGAACGCTTCGCTCCGGCCGCGCCGCGACCGGCGCGCCGGACCTCGTCTTCAGCGTAACGTACAAGATTCTGCAGCGGTCATTACTCCTCAATATATGGTCAAATTAGACTAAATCAGCGTAATCTCACTTTTAGCGCAAAAGACGCCATCCATCCAGAATGTCAGATCGGTTTCCCCATGGTCATTATTGACAGGAGTCCCGATTGTGCGACGAATCTGAGCGATCGCGTCTCGAAACAGAGCGAGCGCGGCAAACGGCTTGGGCGGGCAATGAGGATTCTTCTTCTCGAGGGCAGAGACCTGACCGGCATCGAAGCCGCGCTGCGGCGACGCGAAATCGAGATTGTCGACGCGCCGGCGCCGATCCCGCTTAACGCGGCGCGCCCCTACGAGTTCGCCGGATGGACGCTCGACGCCTCCACCCGCGACCTGGTCGGCGCGACCGGCAAGCGGGTCGATCTCACCTCGTCCGAATTCGATCTCCTGATGGCTTTCCTCCGCCAACCCGGCCAGGCGCTGTCGCGCGCGATGCTGCTTGGCGCGCTGCGCGGACGGACGTGGAATTATTTCGACCGGTCGATCGACACGCTGGTGGCGCGTCTGCGCAAGAAGATCGATGCCGACCCGGCTCGCCCGCCGCTCATCCGCTCGGTGCGCGGCGTCGGCTATGTGTTCTGCGCCAGCGTCGCGGATCCGTGCACGGACCGGTCGGCGACCTGAGCCAGAGGAGCGCGCTCTATCCCAGCAAGCCGCCCTCCTCCCCCGGGGCTGAGCGGATTGTCCGTCGGCGCAGCCAGGTCCGTCGGACTGCGGCGCGGTCAGCGCCCACCGGTTTTTTGACCTCGCGCCCGGAGACATCCTCGACGACGACGATCCTAGTGGCGCGATGGCGTCGGGCTATCGCTCGAGCGGCCGGGGCGGGTGAAAAACATGGCCGGCGCCGTCGACGAGGATCGGGGCGCCCGGCCGGTCGCGAGGGCGAAGAGCCCCTTGGGCCGAGCATGGCGCCGACAAGCGACAGGAACTGCCCAAACGCCTTCGGTTCGACCAGCTCCGCGGTTCGAAAGGCGAAGCTTCGGCCCCCGCGTGCGTGTGTCGCGCGCGCCGGCGCGAAAGCGGCGGCGAACGGCGCGGGAGCCTCTGCCAGGAACGGAAGGCAGAAGATCGCTCTTGGCGAGGGCGATAGGATCCGCGAGCGCAATCTGGCGCGCCCTCCGGCCACGCGCTCAAGGTCGTGAGACCATTCCCGGCGTCGACGAGCGTCGCGACGCCGGCGAGCGCAAGGCGCATCTCAACCTCGAGATCGGCGAAGAGCGCGTTGAGGATCGTCGCCGGCTCGGTGAGGCCGGTCGTCTCGAGAATAATGCGGGCGAACGGGGCATCGCACCGGAGTCGCGGCGCGCCGCCGCCCCGCGAAGGGTTTCATCGAGATCGTCGCGTAATGCGCGGCAGACGCAGCCGCTTGCGATGAAGAGCGCGTCGGCCAGTCCCTGCGACCTCAGCAGCCGATTGATCAGCGTCGTCTTGCCGGCGCCCAGAAAACCGGTAACGATGGCAAAGGCGATCCGTTTTGTCGGAGCCTCGCGCGGCATGTTGACCGTTCGCGACAGCGGATGTAATGGCAAGTCTCGACAAAATGCGTAACCCTTTGTAAATAAAATGAGAACGAGCTGGACCCTGTGGCCGTCCGCCTGCACCGCAACGATCTTCCCGACGGCGCCGCATTCGGCGAAGCGGCAGCGATCGACACCGAAACGCTCGGCCTTTCTGTTGGACGGGACCGGCTCTGCGTTGTACAGCTCTCGGGCGGCGACGGTGACGCCGACGTGGTGCAGATCGCCGCCGGACAACAGCGCGCGCCCAATCTCGAAAGGCTATTGGCCGACCCAAACGTCGTCAAACTGTTCCATTTCGGCCGCTTCGACATGGCGGTGCTGGCGCATGCTTTCGGGGTGATGGCGGGACCGGTTTATTGCACCAAAATCGCTTCGAAGCTCGCCCGAACCTACACCGACCGGCATGGACTCAAGGATCTGACGCGCGAACTGCTCAGCGTCGAAGTCTCGAAGCAGCAACAGTCTTCCGACTGGGGCGCGGAGACCCTGACCGACGCGCAGCTCGCCTATGCCGCCTCGGACGTCCTGCATTTGCACGCTTTGCGCGAGAAGCTCGACACGATGCTGATGCGTGAAGGGCGCGATAGCCTCGCCCGCGCCGCTTTTGCCTACCTGCCCGACCGGGTGCGGCTCGACCTCGCGGGTTTTGCAGACATGGACATCTTCTCGCACGGCTATCCCTGAACCTGATCAGCCGATCGCCGCTTTCTGCAGGCCGACGAGCCGGCCGATGCCGACCCGGGCGAGCGCCATCATCTGCAGTAGCTCGGCCTCGCTGAACGGCGCGCCCTCGGCCGAACCCTGCACCTCGACCAGTCCCCCCGACCCGGTCATGACGAAATTCGCGTCGGTCTCGGCGGTCGAATCCTCGGCATAGTCGAGATCGATCACTGCCTTGCGGCCGACAATGCCGCACGAGACTGCGGCGACATGGTCTTTCAGCGGGCTGTCGCGCAGGATCGAGCGTTGCGCCATCCAGACAAGACAATCGCGCAGCGCAACCCACGCCCCGGTGATAGAGGCGGTGCGCGTGCCGCCGTCCGCCTGCAGCACGTCGCAATCGATGGTGATCTGGCGCTCGCCGAGCCGCGCGAGATCGACAACCGCGCGCAGGCTGCGGCCAATCAGCCGCTGGATCTCCTGGGTGCGGCCGGAGACGCGCCCGCTCGTCGATTCGCGCTTGCTGCGGGTCAGCGTGGCGCGCGGCAGCATGGAATATTCGGCCGTCACCCAGCCCCTGCCCTGCCCACGCAGCCAGGGCGGCGGCTTCTCCTCGAGGGAGGCGGCGCAGAGCACATGCGTATCGCCGAAGCGGACGAGGCAGGAGCCCTCCGCATAGCGCGCGACCCCGCGCTCGAAGGTGACATTGCGCATTTCATCGGCGGCGCGTTGGGACGGACGCATCGTTCAGGCCTCTCCTTGGCGCCTCCGCTTTAACGGCGGACGCGAAGCGTGGCAAACCGGAGGCGAAGGGCGGTCCGGCGCTGGGAACGCGCGGTGATTTGCGTCGTTGACCGCATGGACCCGCATCACTAGGGTCGCGGCGCCAAAAAATTCCCGAGTCCCTGATAGACAAATGCCGCCCGCCGCAGACCCTTCGCTCGACCCGACGAGATCGTTCCAGGGCCTGATCCTGACGCTCGAGACGTTCTGGGCGCGGCAGGGCTGCGTCATCTTGCAGCCATACGACATGGAGGTCGGCGCCGGCACCTTCCATCCGGCGACCACCCTGCGCTCGCTCGGCCCGAAGCCGTGGAAGGCCGCCTACGTCCAGCCGTCGCGCCGGCCGAAGGACGGCCGTTACGGCGAGAACCCGAACCGGCTTCAGCACTATTACCAATATCAGGTGATTCTGAAGCCGTCGCCGGAAAACCTGCAGGAGCTCTACCTCGACTCCCTGAAGGCCATCGGCGTCGACATGGCGCTGCACGACGTGCGCTTCGTCGAGGACGACTGGGAAAGCCCCACGCTCGGCGCCTGGGGACTCGGCTGGGAATGCTGGTGCGACGGCATGGAAGTATCGCAGTTCACCTACTTTCAGCAGGTCGCCGGCTTCGAGTGCGCGCCGGTTTCCGGCGAACTCACCTACGGCCTCGAGCGGCTGGCGATGTACGTGCAAGGGGTCGACAGCATCTACGACATCAATTTCAACGGCGGCGACGGCGAGGCGCGCGTCACCTACGGGGACGTCTTCCTGCAGGCGGAAGAGGAGTACTCCCGCTTCAATTTCGAGCACGCCGACACGGCGATCCTTTTCCAGCATTTCCGGGACGCGGAGGCCGAATGCCGGTCGCTGCTCGAACGTGGGGCTTCCGGCGACCGCCATCTGATGGCGCTACCGGCCTACGACCAGTGCATCAAGGCAAGCCACGCCTTCAACCTGCTCGAC
Organism: uncultured Alphaproteobacteria bacterium; assembly: GCA_963820795.1. Lineage (GTDB taxonomy): Bacteria > Pseudomonadota > Alphaproteobacteria > Rhizobiales > Beijerinckiaceae > Roseiarcus. The sequence continues at coordinate 152,906 of CAWGBJ010000002.1, read as the reverse complement.
GCCCGCGGCGTCATCTCGGTCACCGAGCGCCAGAGCTATATCCTGCGCGTCCGCGAGCTAGCCAGGGCCTGCGGCGCCGCGTGGCTGAAGACCGCGGGAGGGGGAGTGTCGTGACCCTCATCCGGGCGCAGCGCGCCACCTTCTCCCGCAAAGCCCACCGAGAGACGGGCGTCTTTCGACGCCCTATGCGGGAACGCTCCGATCTCCTCCGCGGGCTTGACCCGCGGATCGCGGGTGAGGGCAAGTCAATGCGGCAACTCGACGATAGCTCAGGCCTTCCCTGATGCCCGACCTGCTCCTCGAACTCTTGAGCGAAGAAATCCCTGCGCGCATGCAGCGGCAGGCGGCCGACGACCTGAAGCGCCTTGTCACCAACGCGCTGGTCGACCGCAACCTCCTATACGAAGGCGCCCAGGCCTTCGTCACCCCGCGCCGGCTGACGCTGCACGTTGTGGGCCTGCCGGCGGCGCAGCCGAACCTGCGCGAAGAGCGCAAGGGCCCGCGCGTCGGCGCGCCCGAGGCGGCGATCCAGGGCTTCCTCAAGAGCGCCGGCCTAGAACGTATCGAGGACGCGACGATCGAGAGGGACCCGAAGAAGGGCCAGTTTTACGTCGCGGTGACCGAGAAGCGGGGCCGGCCGACCGCCGACGCGTTGGCCGAGATCATCCCGGCCGTCATCCGCTCGTTCCCGTGGCCGAAGTCGATGCGCTGGGGAGCGGCGTCGGCGAGGCCCGACGCCCTCCGCTGGGTGCGCCCCTTACGCGGCATCCTGTGCACCCTGGCCATCCCGCACGATATCTCGGAAGTCGTGCCCTTCGCGGTCGACGGTCTCGCCGCCGGCAATTCCACCTCGGGCCATCGCTTCATGGCGCCCGAGCCGATCGCAGTCCGCCGCTATGAGGACTATGCCGATGCGCTCCTGCGGGCCAGGGTCGTGCTCGACGCCGACCGCCGCAAGGCGATCATTGCGGCCGACGCCCGCAGCCTCGCCTTCGCCCAGGGGCTCGAGCTCATCGAGGACGAGGGCCTGCTCGAGGAGGTCGCGGGGCTCATCGAATGGCCGGTCGTGCTGATGGGCGAGTTCGAGCCGGGCTTCCTCGACATTCCCCCCGAAGTCATCCGCGCGACCATCCGCGCCAATCAGAAATGCTTCGTCCTCAGGGACGCGGCCGGCAATCTCGCCAACCGCTTCGTGGTCGTCGCGAACCTCATCGCCAGCGACGGCGGCGGGGCGATCGCCGCCGGCAACGCGCGCGTCGTGCGCGCCCGCCTCGCCGACGCCCGCCACTTCTGGCAGATTGATCGCGCCCCGCTTTCCGACTATCGGAACAAGGCGCAGAAGCCGCTCGACCAGCGCCTCGCCAAATTGGAGGCGCTCGGCATTGTCTTCCACGAGAAGCTCGGCACGCAGGCCGAGCGGATCGAGCGGATCGAGACGCTCGCGCGCGAGATCGCTCCCCGGGTCGGCGCGGACGTCGAGCTTGCGGCCCGCGCCGCACGCCTCGCCAAGGCCGATCTCGTCACCGAGATGGTCGGCGAGTTCCCCGAGCTGCAGGGATTGATGGGCCGCTATTACGCCGCGGCGCAGGGCGAGGATGCGAGCGTCGCCAGCGCGATCGAGGAGCACTACAAGCCGCAGGGGCCGAACGACCGCATCCCGACCGCCCCCGTGTCAATCGCCGTGGCGCTCGCCGACAAGCTCGACACGCTGGGTTCCTTCTGGGCGATCGACGAGAAGCCGACCGGCAGCAAGGACCCATTCGCGCTGAGGCGCGCGGCGCTCGGCGTCATCCGCATCGTGCTCGAAAACGGCCTCAGGCTGCCGCTGACCGGACCGCTTGCCGCCGCGATCTGGGCCGCGCTGCTGGACGTCGAGTTTGCCCGCGAGGACGAAGCCGGCGCTGTCGTCCACTCGCTCGAACGGCGCGGCTTCCCCAAGGGGCCGGAGCTCGAGGCGATGGTTGGCGCAGTCTCACGCGCCGCCCGGCGCGCCGCGATCCCCGACGACGAGCGGCTGCGCGAGACCGCGGCGAGCCTCCTCGCCTTCTTCGCCGACCGGCTCAAGGTCTATCTGCGCGACAAGGGGGCGCGTCACGACCTGATCGACGCGGTCTTCGCCCTGCCCGACCAGGACGACCTCATGATCATCGTCAGGCGTGTCGAGGCGCTGGGGCGCCTGCTCGACACGGAAGACGGCAGGAACCTGCTCGCCGGCTACCGCCGCGCCGCCAACATCCTGCGCGCCGAGGAGAAGAAGGACGGCGCCGGCGCCTTTGCCGGCCCGCATGACCCGGCCAAGCTCGTGCTGCCGGCTGAGAAGAACCTGGCAGACGTGTTGGCCGCGGCGGGCGCGGCGGCGCGGGAACGCGTGCGCCGCGAGGATTTCGAAGGCGCGATGCGCGCGCTCGCGGCCTTGCGCGCGCCGGTCGACGCCTTCTTCCTCTATGTCACCGTCAACGCCGACGACCCGGCGCTGCGCCTCAATCGCCTGCGTCTGCTCAACGAGCTGCGCGAAGCGGTGCACGCGGTGGCCGACTTTTCCAAGGTGACGTGAGGCCCAATCAGGCGCTCTGAGGCGTTCGCGAGGCCCGTTACTCCCTGCCAACACGGCGCATCGCTAGCGCCGCAACGCTGCGCGCGAGGATAAGGCCATATCTGTTTGTTTTTGAGGATTTAACTACGGTTTGAAGCGCCAGATGGCGGCTCAGCGTCCGGGCCGTCGTCCCCAGTATGTTTTGCCGCGCCGGCGAGCGTTGAACGCGCCCTGCGTCCGGCCACGGCCTCGGCCGGCGCGGAGAAGGGCCGCATCCTGCGCTTTGGCCTTCCGTGATCTGCCTCCGGCCGTTTCGAACCTTTCAGGCTTCGGATAATCTGCCATTCTCCGAGCATCCGTCTCAGCGGAGCCGCCGGAGTGAGTTGAGCTGGGCCACGGTCCGCAGCCGGGTGAACATCGAAGGGAGGATGAAGCATGAGCGTCCAGGGCGCTTCAGGCAAAGCCGGGCATCTCGCCCCACCGATCAATGGCGATTTCTACCGGATCGCCGATCTGCTCGATACGAAGGAACGCGCCGTCGCAGAGCGCGTGCGGGACTTCATGGAAGCCGAGGTCGCGCCGATCATCGAGGACTATTGGGCGCGCGACAAGTTCCCCTTCGAGATCATCCCGAAGATCGCCGGCGTGGGCATAGGCGGCATTGGCTACGAAGGCTACGGCGCGGCAGGCGGCAGCATGCTTTTAAACGGTTTCGTCGCGATGGAGCTGGCGCGCATCGACTCGTCGATCGCAACCTTCTGGGGCGTTCACACAGGACTCTCCGCCGGCTCGATCTATCTCTGCGGCGACGAGGAGCAGAAGCAGCGCTGGCTGCCGGCGATGATGCGCTTCGAAAAGATCGGTTCGTTCGGCCTGACCGAGCCGCTGGTCGGCTCGGCGACTTCGGGCGGCATGATGACCACGTGCAGGCGCGAAGGCGACGCCTGGGTGCTGAACGGCGAGAAGAAATGGATCGGCAACGCGACCTTCGCCGACATCAACGTCATTTGGGCGCGCGACGAGGCCTCGGGCAAGGTCAAGGGCTTCGTGGTCGGCAAGGACAACCCGGGCTTCTCGGTCAAGAAGATCGAGAGCAAGATGGCGCTCCGCGTCGTCCAGAACGGCTGGATCACCCTGAAGGACTGCCGGGTTCCGGAGGCCGACCGACTGCAGAAGGCCGACAGCTTCAAGGACACCGCGAAGGTTCTGAGAATGACGCGCGCTGGCGTTGCGTGGTTCGCGGTCGGCTGCGGGCGCGGCGCCTATGAGCATGCGCTGCGCTATTCGACCGAGCGCTCGCAATTCGGCAGGCCGATCGGCGGCTTTCAACTCGTGCAGGACCTTCTGGTGCGCATGCTCGGCAACGTGACCGCGACGGAGTGCATGGTCCTGCGGCTCGGACAATTGCAGAGCCAAGGCCTGATGACCGACGAGCACGCTTCGCTGGCCAAGGCCTACTGCACCGTCAAATGCCGCGAGACTGTCGGTTATGCGCGGGAACTCCTCGGCGGCAACGGCATCCTCCTCGACAACCACATCGGACGCTTCGTCGCCGACGCCGAGGCGATCTACTCCTACGAGGGCACGCGCGAAATGAACACGCTGATCGTCGGCAAGGCGATCACCGGGCTCAGCGCCTTTGTCTAGGAGGAGGGTTCGCCTCGCCAAGGCGCCGAAAAATCGTGGAGAACCGTGACCCTTAAATTCTCCACGTGGCTGGAGGCCAGCCAACGTGACCGAGGATGCGGTAGCGCCGCGGCGTCGCTGAACGCAACTACGACGCCGAGACCCGCGTGTCTGTCCAGTCGACCATCAGCCTGCGTTCGGCAAAGAGCCAGGCGCCGTCCAGCTTCACGAATTGATCGAGATAGCGGATCGAGGCCAGCATCAGCGTACGTTTCTCGCCTTTCACGGTCAGGTGGTGAGCGATGCAGTAGCTCTCGCCGGTTGCCCGATCGCCATCAAGGTGAACGGCGCTCTGGCCGTTGAAATGGGTGGTTGCCTGATACTGGTTCAGATCGGCGAATACCGGAGCAAGCGCGTCGCGACCGTGAAGGACATAGGTCGGCTCGGGAGACCTGCTGTCCATGAACACGAGGAAAGTCGTGTTTTCGGTGAAGAGCGCCATCTGCCCCCGGGCGTCCCGTCGATCGGCGCAGTGAGCGTAGGCGTCGATCAGTTCTCGAATTGCGAGACGGTCAGCGGCCTCTTCGGGGGTAATTGGACCGGGCATGCATTGTCCTCTTGCCGAGAGTCCGGGTTCAGCACAAAAATGCTAATCTGTGCTGCGATGGCGAACCGGTTAGCTGCCCAATCAACAGCCAAAAATCAACCGGTCCATTCGATCTTGGGAGCTGGCCTATGAGGCGGCGAGTTCGCATCCGCAGTCAACAAAGACTTGAGCTCGACGAACAGAGCTTGCAGGCTTTGACACGTGAGCGGAGGTCGGTTTGGCCTGTTCGCACCCGCCCGCTGGCCGTTTCGCGCCTTCACAATGAACTGACGGCGGGAGAGGGTCTCAGGCTTAGGAGGGGTTGCCTGATCCCCCGGGCACAGGCCCCGTGGATATTTCCGGGCTCACATGAGCGGTCTCTGCGGGAAGCAGCGAGCTTTTATGCCTTTTGCGGCCTCTCGCACAAGGGGGCCAATCGGGATATGGTGGGGCAAAATTAAGGATACGAAGCGCGACGGCGGCCTCGCCCAAGCGCGGAGGAAGCAAGGAGGCGGATAGTGACGGGAAGGCTCATACAGTCCGCCAGTTCGGCGTATCATTTTCCGCTGCTGTTCAAGCACATCTGGAACACCCCGCTATTGCAGGCGCGGGACCAGGAGGTCGTCTATCGAGACCAGAAGCGGTTCACCTACCTTCAGATCTGGGAGCGCGTAAACCGACTGGCTTCGGCGCTCGCGGCGATTGGCGTTGAGCCCGGCGACACGGTCGGCGTTCTCGACTGGGACAGCAACCGGTTTCTCGAGGCCTTCTTCGCAATCCCGATGATGGGCGCGGTCATGCAGACGGTCAACGTCCGGCTCGCCCCCGAGCAGATCCTCTACACGATCGATCACGCCGGGTCGACGACGCTTCTCGTCAACGACGAGTTTGTCGGGCTGGTCAAAGAGCTGAAGCCGCAATTGCCGAACGTCAAACGGCTCGTGGTGATGTCGGATCGGCCGTCCCCCGAGACGGGCGGACTGTCGTTTGTCGGCGAATATGAGTCGCTCCTTGCGGCCGCTTCGCCGCGCTACGACTTTCCCGACTTCGACGAGAACACTCAGGCGACGACGTTCTACACCACAGGAACCACCGGGCTGCCGAAGGGCGTCTATCTACAGCCATCGGCAGCTCGTTCTGCATGCGCTCGCCGAGCTGGCGTTCCTCGGCATTGCAGGGAAACAGGGACGTTTCTCGCGCGACGACGTCTACATGCCGATCACGCCGATGTTCCATGTCCACGCCTGGGGTTTTCCGTGGGCGGCGACGCTCGCCGGCGTCAAACAGGTCTATCCCGGCCGCTACGATCCGGCGATGCTGGTGAGATTGATCAAGACCGAGGGCGTCACCTTCACCCACTGCGTGCCGACGATCCTCCAGATGATGCTCGGCGCAGCCGCCGCGGCCAAGACCGACCTCGCAGGATTGAAGATGGTCATCGGCGGGTCGGCGCTGCCGAAGGCGCTGGCCAGGCAGGCGCTCGAAGCGGGCATTGACGTCTACGCCGGCTACGGCATGTCGGAGACCGGGCCGGTGATCTGCGTCGCTCAGGTGAGAACGAAGGATCTCGCCGGCGACCCCGACCAGGCGGTGGACATCCGCGCCAAGGCCGGCATCACCGCGCCGCTGGTGGACTTGCGCATCGTCGATCCGGACATGCACGACATTGCGCATGACGGCAAGGCGTCGGGCGAGATCGTGCTGCGCGCGCCCTGGCTCACACAAGGGTATTTCAACGATCCCAACGGCTCGGACCAGCTCTGGGCCGGCGGCTATCTGCATACAAACGACATCGCGACGGTGACGCCGGAGGGCTACGTTCAGATCACCGACCGCATCAAGGACGTGATCAAGACCGGCGGAGAATGGGTGTCCTCGCTCCAGATCGAGGACCTGATCATGCATTGCGCCGGGGTGGCTGAGGCCGCCGTCATCGGCGTGAAGGACGACAAATGGGGCGAACGTCCCATGGCGCTGGTGGTCAAGGACGCATTGGGCGCCGAAACTCTCGATGAGGCCCATGTCAAGGCCCATCTGAAAGTGTTCGCCGACTGCGGCGTCATCTCGAAATACGGCATCCCGGAGAAAATCCTGTTCATCGAAAGCCTGCCCAAAACGAGCGTGGGCAAGATCAACAAGAAGGAGCTCCGGCAAAAATACGGCGACATGTAGCCTCGCGACGGCGAGGTCGATCCCCGGCAATTCGGGCCGGAGGGAGGGAGGCTCGAGTGGGCGAATTCACGATCTCTGAGCTCGGCGAACGCATCGGCCAGGAGCTCGGCGTTTCGGATTGGGTGGCGATCGACCAGTCGCGCATCGACAACTTCGCCGCCTGCACCGGCGACGATCAGTGGATCCATGTCGATGTCGAGCGGGCGAAGCGCGAAAGCCCCTACGGCGGCGCGGTCGCGCACGGCTATCTGACGCTCGCCATGGTCGCGCCTCTCGCCATGCAGATCGGCGTCATCCCGAAGGACGCGGCGGCCGGCCTCAACTATGGCGTCGACAAGGCGCGCTTCCTCGCGCCCGTTCCCGCCGGCGCGCGCGTGCGCCTGCGCGTCGTTCTCACCGGCGTCGAGCCAAAGGACGGCGGACAGGCGATCATGAAAACGCGGAACACGCTGGAGGTCGAAGGATCGGACAAGCCCGCTCTGGTCGCCGAAGCGCTGGCCTTCCTCATTCCCGCGAAGAAGACTTGAGGCAGCAATGAGCAACGAGACCCGTTCCGAGGCGCAAAAGACGGACGGCATGTCCGAGCAAGCCTCGCGCAACACCCTGGCGCTCAATCCGCTTGTCGCCTTCCGCAGCAAGGATCTCATGGACAGCGCCGGGATCTTCTTCAAGGCCATGGTCAACGAGCCGCGGGTCGCTGCGGACCAGTGGCTGTCGTTCGTCGGCGAATTGACCGACATCGCGAGCGGCAAATCGGAACGTGCGCCGCAAGCCGGCGACAGGAGATTCGCCGACGCCACCTGGAAGACAAGCCCGTTGCACAGCGGCCTGCTCAAGGCCTATCTGGCGTGGGGGGAAGCGCTGGACAATTTCGTCAGCCAGACGAGTCTCAGCGAAGCCGACAAGGAGCGCGCGCATCTTTTCACGACGATCCTCGTCGACGCGTTGGCGCCGACGAACAGCCTGATCGCCAATCCCGCCGCGACCCGCAAGCTTATCGATTCGGGCGGCCAAAGCCTGCTGAGCGGGTTGAAGAACTATCTCGAGGATCTCGTCAAGAACGGCGGCCTGCCTTCGCAAGTCGACACGTCCGCCTTCAAAGTCGGGGAGAACCTCGCCAACACGCCCGGCGCGGTGGTGTTCCGCAACGAACTGATCGAGCTCATTCAATATGCGCCGACGACGCCCAGGGTCTGGCAGCGACCGCTGGTGATGACGCCGCCGCAGATCAACAAATTCTATGCGATGGATTTGTCGCCCGACAAGAGCATCGTCAGGTTCCTGCTCGACAGCGGCGTTCAAACCTTCTGCGTCAGCTGGCGCAACCCGACGATCGAGAATCGCGATTGGGGGCTCGACACTTATGTCGCCGCGCTCGACGAGGCGGTCGACGCTGCCCGCGACATTGCCGGCAGCGACGACGTTTCGATGATGGGGACCTGCTCCGGCGGGATCACGTCCGCCGCGTACGTTGCGACGCTAGGCCTGGCGAAAGTCAAGAATCTGGTGCTCGCAGTCTGCCTCCTCGACACCGACGCTGCGACCGACAGCGCCTTCGGCTCGCTGATCACGCCGGAGACGATGACGGCCGCCAAGCAGGCGTCGCGGCTTCGCGGCGTTCTCGACGGACAGGACCTGGCGCGGATGTTCGCCTGGATGCGGCCGAACGATCTGATCTGGAACTACTGGGTCAACAACTATCTGCTCGGCAACGCCCCACCCGCCTTCGACATCCTCTTCTGGAACGCCGATACGACCCGGCTGCCGGCGCGCCTGCACGGCGACTATATCGATCTCTATTTCACCAACCCGTTCGTCCACGCCGGCAAACTGACCTTGAACGGACAGAGCGTCGACATGAGCCGCGTCAAAGGCAAGGTCGACAACTATGTCGTGGCCGGGCTCACTGACCACATCACGCCGTGGAAGGCGGTGTTCAACACCGCGCGCATCCTGGGGGACGAGGCAAAATTCGTCCTGTCGAGCAGCGGGCACCTGCAGAGCCTTCTCAATCCGCCGACCAACAAGAAGGCGTCCTACATGATCGGCCACGCCGGACCGGCCGGACCGGAGGCTTTCCTTGCGAGCGCGGAGAAGCGGCAAGGCAGCTGGTGGCTCGATTGGCGCGAGTGGCTCGGCCAGCGCTCGGGCGAAGAGGTCGCAGCGCCCGGATCGCTCGGCGACAGACGCCACCCCGTTCTCATGCCGGCCCCCGGGAGCTACGTCTTTGAGCGATAGCGCGGGCGCCGCGCCGCACGAAACTGCAGAGCAATCCGCCGGCATCGAAGCGCAGATGATGTCGGTCGACGGTCAGGAGCTTCTGGTCGCCGTGAAGCCCGGCGGGGAATTCGCGCCCGCCCCTTCTCCTCTTCAATGGCATCGGGGCCAACTGGCAGCTCGCGCAGCCGTTCCTCGAAGCGCTGACCGAGACCACGGCGATCATCTTCGACATGCCGGGAATCGGCGGCTCTCCGTTGCCGAAACTGCCCTACCGTCCGTCGGGCGTCGCGGGCCTCGGCCAGCGTCTTGTCGCCGCGCTCGGATATTCCGAGGTCGACGTCGCCGGCGTCTCCTGGGGCGGCGGCATCGCCCAGCAGTTCGCCCACCAATATCCTCGCGTCTGCCGACGGCTGGTGCTGGCCGCGACGTCGCCGGGAGCGATCATGGTTCCCGGCCGCCCGCAGGCGCTTTTGCGCATGGCGACGCCGCGTCGATACTGGGACAAGGCTCATATGATCAAGATTGCGCCGGAGATCTACGGCGGAGCCTTCCGGAAGGACCCGTCGATGATCGGCCGCCATGCCGACGCGATGTTCGGGCCGCCGGGCCTCGGGTACCTCTACCAGTTGCTCGCCATGGTCGGCTGGACAAGCCTGCCGTGGCTCGGAAGCCTCAGGCAACCGACGCTCATCCTCATGGGCCGCGACGACCCGCTGGTGCCGGTCGCCAACGGCCGCCTGCTGGCCCGCCTCATTCCCAACGCCCGCCTCGAGGTCATTGACGATGGACATCTCTTCGTCGTCACGCGCCCGGTGGAGACGGCCCGCAAGATCGAAAGGTTTCTGGCTCGCGGACACTAAATTTTCCCGCTGCGCCGGCGGGAAAACCAAAGGGGGCATCCAACCGCCCCATGACAGGCGACCTCAAACAGTGGAGGAAACGATGACACAAGAGACCCAATCCTACCTCGACATGCTGAAGAACTTTGGAAAGAATTTCGGCCTGCCGCAGGTCGACGTGGAGAAATTGATCGACGCCAATCGTAAGAACCTCGAAGCGCTTGCCGAGTCGGCGAAAGTGGCCGCCGGCGGCGCGCAGTCCGTGGCGCAGAAGCAGCGCGAGGTTTTCGAAGCCGGTCTGCGGGAGGCCCAGGCGCTGGCTCGCGGGTTTCAGCCGTTGGGAAGTCCGCAGGAGATTCTCGGCAAGCAGACCGAGTTCGTGCGGAAGGTCTTCGACATCTCGGTTCAGGGCGCCCGGGACTCCGCCGAATTGTCGAGGCAATCGACCACCGAGGCGGCGAAAATCATCCAGGAGCGAATGAAGGCGAGTCTGGCGGAACTGCGCGGCAGCCTCGGCGGCGCGCGATCCGACGCGCCGAAGAGCTGATGGCCGCATCGCGACGCTTGACAGGAAGACCCGGAGCCAAGCGATAAAGAGCATCAGCAGCAAGCCAAGGAGGATACGATGACCGAAAGCGTTTACAAGATCATCGAACTGGTCGGAACCAGCACCGAATCTTGGGAAAAGGCCGCCGCGGCAGCCGTCGAGCGAGCCGGCAAGTCTCTTAGGGATCTCCGCATCGCGGAGGTCGCCCAACTCGATCTGCAAATCAACGGAGGCAAAGTCGAAGCCTACCGCGCCAAGGTGAAAGTCTCCTTCAAGTACGAAGACGCCTGACTGAGCGGAATGAAGAGGCCGAGAGGGTCGAGGGCGAGTTCGCGCACGAGCTTGTCGGTAGGCTCGCGCGCGCCGAGAACCGCGCGCCTCGAGTTCGGCGATCGTTTCGGCGCTGATCATGCCGCGATCGGCGACCCCACAAAGCCGGGACAAGGGAAAACACTTGCGCAGCCGATCGACGGCGGGGATCAGACTGCCCGTATCGGCGGTGTTCCCGGGCTACATCTCCGTGCACACCGCCGGCCGTCGCCGTCGAGCATCTGCGGGATCATCTGGTTGAGATAGGGCCGACGGTCTTTGGAAAAGCCTCGGCCTGCCAGCGTCTGGCCGCCCGCCCCCTCAAGATAGAGGCTGGCGGTGTCCGTGAACACCAGATCGAGGGTGCTGAAGAGATAGCGCCAGCGCGCCAACAGGTCCTCCTCCACCGGGTCCTTTCGGCAACGCGGCGCGAATTGGTCGAAGTGGGCGACTAGCCATCGACAGTCCGTTCGTGATCTTTTGCAGCTTCAATGTCCGCCACACCGATCGCCGTCGCCGCGCTCGACCCCGCCTCGTTCTGGCAGACGAGCGAGCGCCTCGCCGAAATCCTGCACGCTTGCGTGCACGAGGGCGCGAGTGTCGGCTTCGTGCTGCCCTTTGACATGGACCAGGCGCGCGCCTTCTGGCGCGACAAGGTCGCCCCGCCGCTCGCCGTGGCTAAGCGGATCGTGCTCGTCGCGCGGATCGACGATAGGATTGCAGGGACGGCGCAGCTCGACCTCGACACGATGCCGAACCAGCGCCATCGCGGCGAGGTGTCGAAGGTGCTGGTCGATCCCGGTTTGCGCCGCGCCGGGATCGCCCGGGCGCTGATGGTCGAGATCGAGCGGTGCGCCGCCGAGGCGGGGCGCTGGCTCCTTACGCTCGATACCGCCGGCGACGCAGCGGAGGCGCTCTACCGCTCGCTCGGCTACGCGTTAGCCGGGACGATCCCGCTCTATGCCCGCGACCCCTTCGAGGACCGCCACGACGCGACGCGGCTCATGTACAAGGACCTCCGCAGAGGGTAGCCTCGGGCGCTCCTTTTGACCTCCCTGAGGCGATCGCCGCGGATGCGTGAGTCGAACGGCCCCAGTCTCGTCGGGCGCGTCATCCTGGCGCTGTTGACGCTCTACGCGCTGGCGATGATTGTGCCCGGCCCTTACCGGGTCCTGTATCCGCTCGGGTCGTTCGGTCTCACGACCAACGCCGACGGCCTCATCTATGACGCGCGTGGGCCCTTCGACCGTGACGAGGATTCCCCCGCCTGGCGGGCGGGCCTCCGGGTCGGCGATGAAATCGACCTCGAGGGCATGCGCTGCATTCCGGTCGATACGAGCGTCTGCGCCACGAACCTCGCCCTTTGGGGCGGGGTGAACTACGTCATGCCCGGCCGCGAGGCGACGCTGCTGATCGTTGCGACCCCCGATCGCCCAGCGCACGCGGTCAGGCTGGTCGCCGAGCCGCGCCCGGCCAACCGGGCGCTCGACCTCGTGCTGCTGCTCAGCGCGATCGCAGGCGTCCTCGTCGTGCTCGGCGCGGCTTGGCTCGTCTGGATTCGTCCGGGCCCGATGACCTGGGGCTTTTTCGTCTACGCGATCGAGTTCAACCCGGGCCAGTCGTACGTGCTCTACGCCTGGCTGCAGCAGTGGCCGCGCGCGCTGATGGTTCAGGACGTTCTCTCCTGCGTTCTCCAGGCTGGGGCCTATACCGGCCTGCTGCTTTTCGCCCTCAGGGCGCCGGTCGACCGCGTGGAAGGCCGATGGCGCTGGGTGGAACGCGCGCTGCCAGCGATCGCCGTCATTCTCCTGCTGGTCGACCTGGCGAGCCTCGGCAGCCTCTTCGGCTACAAGACCGAAATCTGGATGCGGGCCTCGACCCTGATGGGCTTCCCGGTCGGCGTCGCAGCGATCCTCATCCTCATCGGGCGGCGTTCCGACCTGACGCCGCGGGACTACCAGCGCATGCGCTGGGTGATCTGGGGCTGCCTCATCGGCCTGCCCGCGTATCTGTTGGCCGAATTGTCCCAGGAGACTTCGCTGCTGACCGACAGGTTCTGGGAGGGCGGCGTCCCTGAGGATGTGTCCAGCCTCATCTACCTGATCAACGGCGTTCTGTGTCTCTTCGTCGTGGAGGCGGTGCGCCGCCCGACCGTGGTCAGCGTCTGGGTCCCCCTCCGCCGGGTCACGTTGCTCGGTCTCCTGCTCAGCGTCCCCGCATTCTTTATTCACGAACAGTTCGGCACGATCCATGCGTTGATCGAACTGCCGGAGTGGGTCTGGGTGATGGTCGCCTCGGCCCTCGTCTTCCTGCTCTCGCGCGCGCACGAGTACGCGACCGAGCTCGTAGACCGGCTTTTCGACCGTAATTTTCACCGTGCGAAGCAGCAGCTTGTCGCCGCCGGCCGCACCCTGCAGGGCGCCGACAGCCTCGCCGAAATCGAGCGCCTGATGGTGGAGGAGCCGAGACGGGCGCTTGGGCTCGCGTCGGCAGCGGTTTTTCGCCATGAGGGCGAGCTCTTCCGGCGGCGCGCCAGCGCCGGCTGGGAGCCCGGGAACGCCGAGACGCTCTCGGGCGCCGGGCGGGTCCTTGGCGGAAGGCTCCGGGGCGATGCATTCGCGCTGGACGGGATGGGCGGCATCGATCCGTCCGATGCTCGCTTTCCCAAGGATCTGGCGCGCCCGGTCGTGGGCGTGCCGGTCGCCAATCCGCGGCGCTGTTTCGCCATCGCGCTCTATGGCGGCCACGTCGTCGGAACCGATCTGGGCGAGGATGAACGAGAGCTGCTGCTGAATTTGGGCCGACAGGCGGAGATCGCCTATGCGCAGGTGTTTAGCGAGACGCTTCAGAGGCGCATCGAAGACCTGGAGCGGCAGCTGGCGCATGTCGGAGTCCAGCGCTAAAATGCAGATTCTTGGGCGAGCCGACGGATCAAGCCGGACCCGTTCGCCACAGAGATGCGAAGCATGCTGGTCTTGCCTGCATAGGCAAAAATCGGCGAGGCGGCTCTCACACAAACCGTAGTTACCTCGTAAAATCAAGCAGATATGGCGTTATCCTCACGCAAAACATACGGCGAGGCCGGTGCCCGGCGGCTTCGTTTGGATATTCTTGACGGTCGCGCTCTCCAGCGGACCCATGAAGTCGGTTTTCCGCTTTGCGCTCCCCTCCCAGTCCCTCCTGTTCATCGGCCTAACAGGCGGGATAATCTCCCCTGCTCCGTCTTTCCCTTCCACACGAGCAAATTCGCTCAACCAAATGAAAGACAAGGGATTTGTGCAATCGGTCGAGAGCGGCGGGAAGCGATTTGCCCTGTTGGCAGGGAGTAACAGGCGGAATCTCGTTTTCCGCGAACGCGCGTCGCTTGTGGCAAAAGTTCAGTCGAACCGCGCCTTCATCGGTCCATTTGTTGGGGTCGCTGAAGAAATCTGCCATGAAAATAGCTCTGAGGAATTGGCGTCGTGCGGCCGGCCCGTGATTTTCATCCATAATGGCGCGCCCGCGGGCGCTGGTTGGCTGCTTAGAGGCTGCGCCCGCGCGGGCGTACAATAGCTCGCCCTCCTGACGGGAGGGTCTGCGTAACGGCGGAAGCGGCCGGCTCGACGCCGAGGGTGAGAAAAAGGAGGCGCGCGTGACAGGATTGCCGCTCGGTCGCCTCGAGGGCGTTCGCGCCTGCGTCTTCGACGCCTATGGCACCCTATTCGACTTAGCCTCGGCCGCGGCGCGCTGCGACGACGTGCCTGAGGACAGACGGGCCGCGCTGACCTCGCTCTGGCGCGACAAGCAGCTTCAGTACACCTGGCTCAGAAGCCTCGAGGACCGCTACGCCGACTTCTGGCAGGTGACCGGAGACGCGCTCGACTTCGCGCTCGAAAGCCTCGGCCTCGAGGAGGCCGGACTGAAGGCGCGCCTGATGGAGCTCTATCGCGGCCTCGATCCGTTTCCCGAAGTTCCCGAGGTTCTGAGCCAATTGCGCCGCCGAGGTCTCAAGACGGCGATTCTCTCCAACGGTTCGCCGGCGATGCTGGCGGCGCTCGTCTCGCGGGCGCGGCTCGCCGAATGCTTCGACGCGGTCTTGTCGGTCGACGCGGTGCGCGTCTTCAAGACCCATCCGAAGGTCTATCGCTACGCACTGGACCAGCTCGCCCTGCCGGCGCAGGCGATCGCCTTCCAGTCGTCCAACGCCTGGGACGCCTATGCCGCCTCGGACTTCGGCATGCGCGTCGTCTGGTGCAACCGCTACGGCCAGCGGCGCGAGCGCCTGCCCGGCGCGCCCGATTTCGAGATCCGGACCCTCGCGGAACTGCCGCGGCTGCTCGCGGCCGCCTGACAGGCGCCGGCCGAATCGCGTCGCGGCCTCACCCTCACCACTTCTCGGCGTAGGGCCGCGCCTCGACCTCGAAGCTCCAGGCGGAGCGGTCCTGCCTGACGAGGCTGGCGGCGATGTCGGCGACGCCGGACGGCGCGATCAGCGCATCCTCCGGCCGGTCGGGAAAGCGCGCTTTCGCCGCCGCGGAGCGGACGCCGCCGTCGACGATGATCAGCGCGACATGGATCCCGGCGGGCCAGAGATGGCGGGCCATCGATTCGGCAAGCCCCCGCTGCGCCATCTTCGCCGGCGCGAAGGCGGCGGTGCCGGCGACGCCGCGGCGCGAGGCGGTCGCGCCGACGACGATGATCGCCCCCTGGCCTCGCCGGCGCATCGCCGGGATCGCCTGCCGTGCGGCGAGGAAGAGGCCGAGCGTATTGACACGCCAGGCGCGCTCGAAATCCTCCGGCGAGACCTCCTCGATCGTGCCCCAGACGCCCGAGCCGGCATTGAAGACCAGAACGTCGACCTCGCCGAGATCGGCGCGGATCCTCTCAAACGCCTCTGCGACCGACGTCGCCTCGGCCGCGTCGCAAGCATAGGCCCGGGCGCGCGGCAGTTCCTCCGCGAGCCGGGCGCTGAGATCGGTCCGGCGCGCGAGGAGCGCCACCGCGTAGCCGTCCGCCGAAAAGCGTCGGGCGAGGGCCTCGCCGTTGCCGGGGCCGACGCCGACGACGGCGCAGACCGGAGGTTTCTGATCAGCCATCCCACTCTCCTCCCAAACGCGATCCTGCAGCGATGCGGGCGATTCTGCACCCGCGCGAGGCCGGCGCGCAACGGGAGGGGCAAAGGATCGCCTCAATGGGCGTGGGGTTGACGGCTTCCGCCAATCCGCGCAATTCACGGCTCGCGCCGGCGCGCCGAAGCGCGGGACGCGAGGGGCCGGAAATCCGGAGGCGCAACATGACCGCTCGGCCGTGGCTCAAGTCCTATCCGGCCGGCGTGCGCTGGGACGCGCCGATCGAGATCGCGCCGGTGCAAAGCGTGCTCGAGACCGCGGCGAAGCGCTTCGGCCCCCTGCCGGCGCTCGAGTTCATGGATAGACGCATCGCCTATGCCGAGCTCGAGGCGCTCGCCAACCGCGCTGCCGCCGGCTTGCAGAAGCTCGGCGTCGGGCCCGGCGTGCACGTCGGCCTCTATTTGCCGAATACGCCCCATTACGTCATCGCTTTCTTCGGCGTCTTGAAGGCCGGCGGAACGGTGGTGAACTATTCGCCGCTCGACGCCCTGCGGGCGCTCGAAGCGAAGATCGAGGACAGCGAGACGGACATGTTGGTCACGCTCGATCTCGCCTCGCTTTATCCTCAGGCGGAAAAGCTCCTGGCCTCAACGCGCCTCAAACGGCTGATCGTCGGCGAGTTCGCGGAATACGCGCTCGCGCCTGGGCCGGTGAAAGCGCAGATGACCGCAGGCGGCATGCTTGCCGCCGTCACGCACGACGAGCGCCGGGTCGCATTCCGCGACCTCCTCGACAACGATGGGCGCTTTGACACCCATCCGCTCGGCGACCTGACGGAGGCCCTTGCGATCATCCAGTACACCGGCGGCACCACAGGCGCGCCCAAAGGCGCGATGCTGAGCCACGCCAATCTGACGGCCGCCTGCTCGCAATATGTGGAAATCGTGACGCGAAGCGAGACGTCTGACTATGAGGTGGGCAACGAGCGGGTCCTTTGCGTCCTGCCCCTCTTTCACATTTTCGGGCTATCCGCCGTTTTGATCGTCTCGCTCCGACTGGGGGCCGAAGTCATCCTGCACCCCCGTTTCGATCCCGCGGCGGTGGCGAGGGACATCGTAGCGAAGAGGATCACCCACTTTCCGGGCGTCCCGACGATGCATATCGCGCTCCTCAGCCTGCCAAATATCTCGGCCTTCGATCTCTCTTCGCTCAAGCGCTGCTCGACCGGCGGGGCGCCGTTGCCGGTCATATTGCAGCAACAGTTTCAGGCCGCCACCGGCTGCTTCCTGACGGAGGGAGGCTGGGGGATGACGGAAACGTCGCCCGCCGGCACTTTTAAGCCTCACGCCGGTCCGGCAAAGCCGGGGTCCTGTGGAATTCCAGTTCCGCGGACCGAAATGAAATTCATCGACGTCGCCGATCCGGATCGCGAAGTCCCGCTCGGCGAGCGCGGCGAGATCTGCGTCAAGGGCCCGAACGTCACCAAGGGCTACTGGAAAAAGCCGGAGGCGACCGCCAACGCCATGACGGCGGACGGCTTCCTACGCACCGGCGACGTCGGCGTCATGGACGAGGACGGTTACGTCTATATCGTCGACCGCACCAAGGACATGCTGCTCGTCGGCGGCTTCAACGTCTACCCGCGCAACATCGAGGAGGCGATCTATCAGCACCCCGCGGTCGAGGAGGTCAGCGTCATCGGCGTGCCGGACGCCTACAGCGGCGAGCGACCCAAGGCCTTCGTCAAGCTGAAGTCGGGCGCGCCGCCTATCACCCTCGACGAACTGAAGGCGTTCCTCAAGGAGCGGCTCGGCAAGCATGAGATGATCGGCGGGCTCGAGATCCGCGCCGACCTGCCGAAGACCCCGGTGGGCAAGATCTCGAAGAAGGACCTGCGCGAGCAGGAAGCCCGCGCCCACGCCGGCTGAAGCGGGGCCAGTTTTCGGCGCTCATGAGCCGCGGCGCAAGCCGTCGTAGACCGCGCTCTCGAAGGCGAGGAACCCGTTGAGAGCGACCGGGTCCATGAATGGGAAGAGCTGCGTCGCCCAGAAGCCGGCGACGCCGTTGCTGCGGTCGACCCAATAAAAGAGATTGCCCAGGCCCGCCCAGCCGATCGAGCCGGCGGGCCGGCCGGTCGGCGCCGCCTCGTCGTTGACCATGAAGGTCAGGCCCCACGACTTCGGCTGGCCTGGAAAGAATTCGAGGTCGTGCGTCGTCGAACGGCTGACGCTGCGCATGCATCCGATCTTCATCCCGCCGAGGTGGTCGCGCACGGCCAGGGCGACCGTCTCGGGTCTCAAAACGCGGCCCCTCTCGCCCGCCCCGTCGTTCAGCCACATCCGCAGGAACCGCATGTAATCCTCAGCAGAAGCAAACAGCGCGCCGCCGCCCATGAAGACTTCGGGGTTGTCGGGGAGTTCGAAATCGATAGCCCTGAGGGCGCCGTCCCGGTCGCGCTGATGCATCGAGGCGCGCCGGGCGCGCATCGCCGGGGTCAGCGCGAAGCCGCTCATGGTCATGCCGAGCGGCTCGAACACGTGCGCTTTGAGGATCGCGTCCAGCCGCTCGCCGACGATCGCCTCGACCAGCTGGCCGCACCAGTCGATGCTGATCCCGTATTCCCACTGCTCGCCCGGATCGAACAGGAGCGGCGGCATCAACCCTTGCTTCGTGCCGAGCCGCGGGTCGGGTTGTCCGCGCTCCGCCGCCAGGCGCTTGAGCGTCGCACTGAAGTAGGGATAGCCGAAACCAGCGGTATGCGTCATCAGCATGCGCGTGGTGATGTCGCGCCTCGGCGGCCGCAGCCTCATGGCGCCGTGTTCATCGAATCCTTCGAGCACCTCGAGCGCGCCGATGTCGGGCGCATAGCGTTTCGCCGGCGCGTCGAGATCGAGAAGCCCTTGCTCGACGAGTTGCAGGACCGCCGTGCCGGTCACCGCCTTCGAGCAGGAGAAGAGGGCAAGGACGCTGTCCGTCGTCATCGGCGCCGCTTCGCCGAGACGCCGCACCCCGACTGCGCGCGCGTAGAACTCGCCCGCCCGGTCGCTGGCCAGCGCGACGACGCCGGGAACGCCCGACTCGCCGGACGTCGCCTTGTTCAGGATCGCGTCTGCGGCGGCGGCAAATTCGGCGTCCATGCGGCTTCCTCGAGGCGCGCCAGCAGACGCACGGAGCGCGATCCTTGACACAGGCGGCTTCTGGATATACTGGTGGCTCTTTGTATATCCAATGGGTTCGCTCATGCAAGTCGCAAGATGGGGCAACAGCCTTGCCGTCCGCCTGCCGGCGGCGGTCGTCGAGGCGCTGAAACTCAAGGAAGGCGACGAGATTGAAATACACGTCGCCGACGAGCGCGCGTTCGCCGTCGCGCGCAAGCCTGGCCGTGAAGACCTCCTGAAGCGGCTGCGAGCTTTTCGCGGCCGCCTGCCGGCCGACTTCAAATTCGACCGCGCGGAACCCAATGCCCGGTAGCTTCTTCGATACGAACGTCCTTATCCATTTGGCCTCCGCCGACTTTTCCAAGGCCGATCGGGCCGAGGCGGTCTTGCGTCAGGGAGGAGGGACGAGCGTGCAGGTTCTGAACGAATTCGCCGACATCGCGCGGCGCAAGCTTACGTTCACCTGGGCGGAAACGCACGAATATCTCTCATCGCTGCGAGGTCTTTTGGCGGTGCACCCGGTCACTGTCGAGACGCACGAGATCGGCCTCCAGCTTTCCGAGCGCTACCCGCTCTCGATCTTCGACGCGATGATCGCCGCCGCGGCGCTTCTTGCGGACTGCGACAAGCTGTTGTCCGAAGACATGCATGAAGGGTTGTCGATCGACGGACGTCTGCGGATCGTCAATCCTTTCGAGGCCCAGCCATGAAACCCGCCACCGCCCCCTCGGCGCTCAGGGTGCAGGCGGCGCTCGGCGAGCGGTTCGCCGTGCTCGAATTCGACGCCAGCACCCGCACCTCCGAGGACGCGGCGGCGGCGATCGGCTGTACGGTGGCGCAGATCGCGAAATCGATGGTCTTCCGCGCTGAGTCCGGGCGCCCGGTTCTCGTCGTCGCTTCGGGCGCCCACCGTGTCGATGAAAAGACGATCGCCGCGCTCGTCGGCGAGCGGATCGGCCGCGCCGACGCCGACTTCGTCCGGGAAGCGACCGGATTTGCGATTGGCGGCGTGCCGCCGGTCGGGCATAAGACGGCGCCGGTCGTGTTGCTCGACGAGGCGCTGATGGCGCTGCCCGAAATCTGGGCCGCGGCCGGGACGCCGAACGCCGTCTTTCGCCTGACGCCGGCCGATCTCATGGAGCTGACCGGCGGCCGGCTCGCGGCGGTGGCGCGGCAGGCGAGCTGAAAGCGGTCTCGAGGAGGGAGCATTGCCTCAAGCGAGAATCCGGATCGGCGTCGGCGGCTGGAATTACGAAGGCTGGCGCGGCGTCTTTTATCCGAAGGGCCTGGCGCAGGCGCGCGAGCTCGAATATGCCGGCGCCCATCTCACCTCGATCGAGATCGACAGCACCTATTACGGCTCGAAGAAGCCCGAGAGCTTCATCAAGTGGCGCGATGCGACGCCGGACGATTTCGTCTTCGCCGTCAAGGGGCCGCGCTTCGCCACCAACCGGCGCGTCCTCGCCGAGGCGGCCCCTTCGATCGAGCGTTTTTTCAAGAGCGGCGTGACCGAGCTCAAGGGCAAGCTCGGGCCGGTCAACTGGCAGTTCGCTACGACCAAGCGCTTCGACCCCGACGACTTCGGCGCGTTCCTCAAGCTTTTGCCTGCGTCGGTCGACGGCCTCGCCATCCGCCACGCGGTCGAGGTGCGCCACGCGAGCTTCCGCTCGGCCGACTTCGTCGCGCTAGCACGCCAACACGGCGTCGCTATCATTACCGCCGGCGACGGCAAGTTCCCGTTGATCGCAGACCTGAGCGCGCCGTTTGTCTACGCCCGCATCATGGGGACGAGTGAAACCGAGCCCGCCGGCTATTCCGACGAAGCGCTTGCTCTGTGGGCGAGCCGCGCCAAGGCCTGGGCCGCGGGGAAGCCCAACGACCTCGAAACCCTCGCCCCGCCGGCCGAAGCCCAGCCTCGCGATGTCTTTCTCTACGTCATCAGCGGATTCAAGCAGCGCAATCCGCTAGCGGCGATGGCGCTGATCGAGCGGCTGCGCTAGGGCATTATGGCGTATGGTGGAATCGGCGACGGCCGCGCCACTCGCGCCCGCCCCCTGTTGGGGCCGGGATGCGGGTCCCGCGGACGGTGGAATTGAGGCGCCGTACCGCAGTCCTGAATGAAAGAGCGATCGGCAGTCCGAAGCCATTAGACCGGCATGGCAGCCGAGAGCCGTCCCCTTGGCTCCGCGCCGGCGCTTATCCCACCCCTCGACGTTATCCGCTTCGACAAGATCTTCCGTCCGTTCAGCGTCCCAGCGGACGGACACGTCATCGGCTTTTCTCGCGGCCGCTTTCAGCGCCTCGTTCTCCCGCTCGAGCAAACCAATGCGCTGGCGGAGCGTTTCGACCGCCGTCGCCACGTCGGCCGCGTCGAACTTCTGCGGGATGTGCTGGGGACAGTTAACGTCCCACGCCTCGACGTCGATGAGGATCGCCTGCTCGGGTCGCGCCGCATAGCCTTCCGGCATCAGCGTCGTGATAATCTGCGCGTCCTCGACAATTCGCGCCCGGCCCCAGATCTTGACCCGGCGGCGATGGGCGTAGTCCATCAGGAAAAGGAACGCCCTGTCGTTCTCCGACAGATTGCCGGCGGTGATGTACTGGCGATTGCCGCGATAGTCGGCGAGGCCGAGCGTGCGTTCTCCGACCGCGCGGATGAAGCCCCTGGGGCCGCCGCGGTGCTGGGCGTACGGCCTGCCGTCCGCGCTCGCGGTCGCCAGATAGGCGGTATCGACGTCCGCAAGGAATGCGACGAGTTCGTCGGTGATCCTCGTCTCAAAGCCGCCGCTCGCTTCCCGCCTGGCGTAGGCCGCGCGGGATCCCCGCTGCGCCTGCACGGCCTTCACCGCCGAGGTGAAGGCGATATCGCTGGCGGGACCCTGCATGGCTGCCTTCCTGGACTCAGGCTCTCTCGGCGCTCTGGGCTTCGTCGCTGCGATGGGGCGCGATCCGCAGCCGGGTCAAGGCAATGAGACCGTCAACCACCGCCGCGCTGAAACCCGCGAGGCCGTAAAGGTTCAGGGGCGCGAGTTGCGCGCAAAGATCGCTGCGCAGAAGGCTCGGCGCAGAGCCAGACCTGGCGCATTGGGAAATGTTCGAACAAGACATGGATTTTTCCTTTTCGGATGAATGAACTTGCGGACCGCATATGGGCTCTTGCCCGCAAGAATGTAATTGGCCAATCCTGCGGTTCAGTATTGCCAGAACCGGGATAATCGATGGACCGGCTCGACCGGCTGCGCGTATTCGTCGCCATCGCCGACAAGGCGAGCTTCACCGAGGCGGCGCGTGCGCTCGGCGTCTCGCCGACGGCGGCGAGCCGCGGCGTGGCGGAACTCGAGACGTCGCTCGGCGTCGCGCTCCTGCGCCGCACGACGCGCTCGGTCGCGCTGACGCCCGAGGGTGCGGCCTATCTCGAGCGCTGCCGGCGTGTGCTCGAGGAATTGGACGACGCCGCGCGCTCGATCCGTGGCGACAAGGCTGATCCGCGGGGACTGCTGATCGTGACCGCCCCGGTCCTCTTCGGCCGGATGCACATTCTGCCGATCGTCACGCACCTCCTGCGCGCCTATACCGAGCTCGACGTCCGTTTAGGGTTGACTGACCGGTTCACGCGTCTCGTCGAGGAGGGCGTCGATGTCGCCGTGCGCATCGGCGATCTCGCTGATTCTTCCCTGCATGCGACGCGCGTCGCCGAAGTCCGGCGCGTCCTGGTCGCGAGCCCCGCTTATGTAGCGGCGCGCGGCGCGCCGGCGACGCCGGCCGATCTCAGCGACCACGACATCATCGCCTTCGAAGGCTTCATCCTCAACGGCGAATGGCGCTTCGGGCCGAAGCTCGAAACCGTCGTCCGCTGTGAGCCGCGCCTGGTGACCGACAGCATCGAGGCCGCGATCGACGCCGCGATCGAGGGGATCGGCATTGCCCGAGCGCTGAGCTACCAGACGGACCATCACGTCGCCGCCGGCCGGCTCAGCTATCTCCTCAGCGACGTCGAGCCGCCGCCCTGGCCGGTCAACCTCGTCTACCAGGCGAACCGCCTGCGCGCGCCGAACGTGCGCGCCTTCCTCGACGAAGCGCGCCGGGCGCTACGGCGGCCTTGACATGTAACCAAATAGTTGCCTATATGCGAATACGGAACTAAATGGTTGCGTATTATCGAGATGGATGACGATGCGGTGTTTCACGCCCTGGCCGACCGGAGCCGCCGCCAGCTGCTCGACCGGCTGCAGAGCCGTAACGGGCAGACGCTCGGCGAGCTCTGTCAGGGGCTGGAGATGACGCGGCAAGCGGTCGCCAAGCATCTGGCGATTCTCGAGGAAGCGAACCTCGTCGCCTCGGAGCGCCGCGGCCGCGAGAAGCTTCACTTCATCAACCCGGTTCCGATCAACGCCATCGCCGAGCGCTGGATCGCAAAATTCGAACGCCCGCGCCTTGGCGCCCTGTCCAAGCTCAAGCAGGACCTTGAAGGAGAGAAATGATGACGAAGCCGGCCGAAAGCAGATTTGTCTACGTCACCTACATCAGGACGACGCCGGAACGGCTGTGGTCGATGCTGATCAGCCCGGAATTCGCCAAGCAATACTGGATGGGCGCCCGCCCCGAAGCGGAATGGAAGGAAGGCGGCGCGTGGAAACTCGTCTTCCCCGATGGCCGCATCGCCGATGCCGGCGAAATCGTCGCGTTCGAGCCTGGCAAGCGTCTGGCCATTCGCTGGCAAAACCAATTCAAGCCGGAATTCAAGGCGGAGGGCTGGTCGCTCTGCACGATGGAGATCGAACCTAAGGACGAAGCGGTCAAGCTGACGGTGACGCACGCCATCGAGCGCGAAGGCTCGAAGTTCATCGAGGCGGTCTCCACCGGCTGGCCGCAGATCCTGTCGAACCTGAAGTCGCTGCTCGAGACCGGCTCGGTCATCCTGCCGCCGAAGGAATACCGGGCGTGAGCGGCGCTACTTCTTCTCGGCGCCGGCGAAGGCGGCGGTCATGCCGAGGCCGATCATCATGAGGCCGCTGACATAGCGTTCGAAACCGGCCCAGGCGCGGCTCTTCTTCAACCAGACGCCGGCCGCGCCGGCGAGAAGCGCATAGCACCCGTCCGAGACGAGGCCGAGCGCGATGAATGTCAGCCCGAGAAAGGCGATCTGCATCGCCGCATGGCCGCGGCCGAGGTCGACGAACTGCGGCAGGAAGGCGAGGAAGAAGATCGCCGTCTTCGGGTTGAGAAGATTGACGAGGAAGCCGTCGCGAAACAGGCGCGCGTGTCCGTGGCGGGGCAGGACGACATCGCCGGCGCCGCCCTCCGTGCGGCCAAGCAGCTTCTTCAGCCCCAGCCAGATGAGATAGGCCGCGCCTGCGTACTTGACCGCGCTGAAGGCGAGCGCGGACGAGGCCAGCACCGCCGACAGCCCGACGACCGCCGCGGAGACATGCACCAGGGTCGCAGCGTGAATCCCCAGAACCGAGACCAGTCCGGCGCGCCGGCCCTGCTCGATGGAGCGTCCGACGATGTAGAGAACCGCCGGTCCGGGGATCACCAGCATCACCATCGCAGCGCCGACGAAGAGCTCGAGAGCCGCGGCGCCGGGAATGACAATCTCCATCGTCCTCTTTGCCTTCTCGAGCGATGAACGCGCGAGCATGCCCGATCTCGGGCGAACCTGTCCAATCGCAGCCGAGCTCGCGTCGCCACCGAGGTCGCTCTGAGCGTTGGGATCCGCGATAACTCCGCCTGGCCACGCGGTCAAACGTTGACCGCCATGAAACGGTATGTAGACTTATAAACTTGCGAATTTTGGCAGTATTGGACGGCGAAGCGAAACGGGGCGATTGACGCGTTGGTCTGCAGCGCGGAAGTTAATGTTCCGCGCGTGGCCCGAGGCGAGACTTCGACAACGGCCCGTCCCTCGTGCTGAGTCGCATTTGTGAGATCGCCATACCAGGGCCGCTCGTGCCGTGGGCATGGGGCGGCTGCAGGGGTTGTCTAGAGCGCTTCGGCCGGAGCGGGTGTTGGGTGCGCGCGAACGCCGAGTAGTCGGGTGGGAGGCGTGAATGCACACCGGAGTGGACTCTCGAATAGCTGCATTCTTCGCCTTGATCATCGTTGTTGCGGCGCGACCCGCACTCGCGGTCGAATTCAATTGCGCCAAGGCGTTCCTGAAGGTTGATTTCGTCATCTGCCGTTCTGCCCAGGGGATGAAGGCGATTGGCGAGCTGCAGGCGGCCTGGGACGCGACCTACGCAACGACTGCCCCCGATCGCAAGGCGCCCCTCGTGCGAGAGCAACGCGAGTGGATAAAGGCTTATGCCGCAGAATGCGGCGTGCCGGGCGCCGGCGCCGCCTCGCAAGACCCGACGCGCCAGACCGACGCCTGCGTCATCGACCGCATCCAACGCCGCACAGTTGAGCTGCGCGCCGCCGCGTCCGGCATTCCAAGACAGGCCGATGGTGGTCAGGCCGCGGAAGCAACCGCCGCCGCGCCAGTCCCGCCCGCAGCATCCTCACAAGCCGAGTCGTCCGGGGGCTCGATCTACCCTATGGACCAGCTTCTCCACCCGAGTGGCGGCCTGCGGCCGCTGCGCATCCGAGTTTTGGATGGCCGGCCTGTCTTCAAGGACCCTGATTACAGAACGGACGAAGGGGCTTTCTTCAAACTCATCGCGCTCGGAATGAAACCCGACCTCATCGAAGAGCATGAGGGCGTACAGGATCAGACAGAGGAATTCGCCCAGACTTTCCTCCCACCCAACGATCGCTTGAGAAATCTGAGGGACGCCAACGAGTTCCGGACCGAGGACAACCGCAAGGCCTTCCTTTCCGCTTATGGGGACCGGTTGCGCGCACTCGCGCCGAAGATTCCTTTCGAGTTCATCTATTCGGAGGACGTCTCACGACCGGCCTATGACCGGAAGCGGGAGGGCTTCGACTTCGGCGACCCGCAACGTCTGAGCGCCGGCCTGAAACAACTGTATTCCGAGGGAGTGTCGCTAACGACACCGTTCGAATGGCCAACGATGTTCTGGCCGATCAAGCGAGACACGGCGGCGGCCATGGTGGACAGTCTCGACCGCGATTCGAACGGCGATTCGCGGCGCGTTCGCCTCGTGGTCGTGCTGCGGGCGGTTGCGGCCAAACCGGAGACCATGCGCCTCGATCTGCGTCTCGTGAAGTTGTCAGTATACAACAACGATCTGTCGCGGGAGCTCTATCGTTTCGGCGCCGGGCGTGATGAGGGAATCCTTTCGGCCGGCAATGGGATTGCGGCCCTGCTGAGACCCCCGCCCGGCATTCGGCCCTGGTCCATTCGCACGCTCGACGGCTTGCCGGTGTTCGATGCTTCCGGACCCCCGGAGGATGAAATTGTCGCAGAAGGTGTACGAAGGCATTCTTGGGCCCCCGCTTTTACAAGAGGTTCGCAACTTGGGGCCCTTTCCATGCTGATCGCTGCGGGGAGCATCCCGGGCGAGATAGAGGCTAGACCAAGCAAGCTGGCCGAAGTGCTGCTGACCGACGACGTGATCCGCAGCCTGCGCTCAGATGACTTCGCGTGGCGCGATAGCGACGGCGATCTCAGCTGGAAGGGGGACAATGAATTCGAACGGCAGGCTTCGAAGAAGAGGTTCCTGGCCGAATATGCGCCATTGATTCGCCAGGTCGCACCCAAGCCCCCCTTCCCGTTCCTCTATTCCGGAACCACCACGCTCGGTAAGTATGATAGCGCGCGAGGAGGCTTTCCATTCGGGGGATACATCCAACAGTGGCAATCCGAGATTCTTCGGAACCTCTTCGGTCCCGGCGGCCTTGTCGTCGATCTCCAGTTTTCGTGGCCGAAAGTCTTCTGGCCGGTGAGCGCGTCTTCGGCGCCGAAGGTGCTTCAGGAGCTGTTGCGCTCGCAAAACCTGGCGCCGGGACCGACTGTCCGTCCGGAAGTCCGCATCATCGCCAACCTCGAGGCGACGGCGCTCGACCCCTCGACGCGACGCCTTGAGCTCAAGCTCAACAGCCTGCGGCTCTATACGCCGGACCTTTCGAAGGTCCTGTACGAGTTTCCGGTCATCAACGACGCTGCCGCCGGCCGCCCCGCCGCCAGGCTGCGCTTCTCATCGCCAGTCGTGTTCGACGACATTGCGCAATGTGCCGAGCTAATCGACGCTTTTGGCGACCGCACGCCGGCGGACGTGCTCAAACGCTGCTTCGACACGGTCGCGGCGCGCGACGCCCAATTCTACGAGCATAACGGGGTCTCAGCCGCGCTTCCCTCCGATGACGCGCGCCGTCCCTTCTTCCCGCGCGGCGGACCGGTGGGAAGTCCCGCCGAACGCGCAGCTTTCATCGCCTGGGCGAAGAGCTACGCGGCCGGACTCCCGGACACGGTGCTCACGGCTCCGATCGGAGGCTCCGGCGCCGCGCCAGACGCCGGCGTTGAGTTCCCGTCTGTGGCGCGCGTACAGGCTGGCTACGGCCAGGCTTTCCAGACGATGATGGATTCCGAACGCTTGCAGAGCGATCAGATCGTCAGCTACGGCGAGGTCGACCGCACGACGATCCTCATGGTCCTGCCCAATAGCGCCCTCAACTATGGCGTCACGATCCCTAAGTCCGCTTTCGAGCAGAACCAGGGCTGGCGCGCGACCGCGCAGTCGGTGATCCGGCTTGGCCGTCCGCGCATTGTCCGCGACAATTCCGGCCGCGAGGCGCTGGCGATCAATGTCACGCCGATCAAAACCGTCGTTAGCGTGGACGGGAAGATTCTGGCGGAACGCAGCTACGAGGATGTACCTCGCCTCGACGCCAAGGCCTTCACGGCGCCGGAGCCGGCCTCCGCGTCGCGACCCATCGCCAACGGTCCGATCAAGCTCGAGGCCGCGTTCATCGATCTTCTGACGGCGAGCGCGGTGGGCGAGCGGCTGTCGCGCGAGGCCCAGGCGCATTTGGTCGCCCGGCGGTGGCTTGCCGAGAACGCCCGCGGCTACGCCGGGCGCCGCTTCTTCGTCGTCGGCAAGCGCGCGCCGAGCCCCGAGGAGGCGGCCGACCTGGGACCGGCTTTCACCCGGTGGGCGACGGCGAACACGCCGCCGCTTCCCTTTCAGGTCTTTGCCGCAAGCCCGATCGAACTCGCCAACGACGAGAAGACGACGAGCTGGGGCAGTCTCGCCTGTTTTAGAGGCACGTTCAATTCGCAGATGCAGGACGTCAATCGAGCTATGGCAGTGGGCGCAAGCGTCTTGGACTGCGCGCGCCGCGAAACAGCACTTACGACCTCGGAACGGCGGCGCTGCGCAGCGGCCAGCGCCGCCTCGCGCATCATGGATTTCATTTTGCCTTTCGGCGGAGAGTGTCGCGCAGCCCCCGACCCGCTCAACTTCTCAGATCCTCTCAATCTAGGCATCCGCCTGTCGCATGACCTTCCAACCCCCGCCGCTCAAATCCTCGGAGGTCGCGCCACGCTGATGACCACGGTCACGTTCACTCTGACCGGTGTCGAGTTCTCAAACCATCTGCCGGACGTGAGGGACTCGCTGCCTGAGAGCATCAAGAAAGAGCTTGATCCCGCCCCTCCGTCCGACGCGAAAGGCGAGTTCGTCACGTTCAACGCGAAATTCGTCGAGGCGAGCTATCTCGACCCGCGAACTCATTCGGCAGTCGCCACGCTCGGACCCGAAAGCGGAGCGGACATCGCGGCGATCGAGCGCGATTACGAGAAGGCGGCCGGGGAGAGCGAGAAGCGGTCGGCGACGCCGACGGGCCCCTACGGCCCCGATCTCCTCGGGATCAGGCTCGGCATGAGCTTCGGCGAGGCGGAGGCGATCGTCCGCCAGCATATGAGCGTCGGCCAGGTGTTGCAGGGGACACGGGCCTTTGACGCCGACGCGCGCAACGGATTTCCAAAACCGTTCACGTCGGGCAAGCTCTTTCTCGCCGCCGACGGGCAAGAAATGATCGCGCTGATCGACGAGCCTCCTGCTGCGCCAGAAACGGTGATGGCGGCTTGGCGCCGAAACCTCATCAAACACGGAACCACGCATCCCAGCGAAGTCCTCTCGGCGCTCCGGCAGAAATATGGGCCGCCCACAGACAGCCCTCTGCAGACAGGCATTCTTCTGAATTGGTATGCGGAGCGGGGGGCGCGGTGTGCGGACGTCTACAAAAACGGAAAGTCCACACCGCTCTCGGAGAGTTGGTCCGAGAATGGAAGACCTGCAGTCTTCCCGGGCGGAGACATGCAGCAGCCGAAGGGGCCCACGATCGTCATGCCGCTGTTCGATCCGCTCAACGAGCAATACAAGACGTTTTTGGAATGCGGGCCGTTCGTCACCGCGCAGTATCTGGAGACCCCACAGTTTGTTGGGTCGGCGGAAACGTTCGACACCGTCGACACGATGCTCACCGACATCGATCCGTACCGGTCCGCCTACGCCCGGAGCCGGAAGATGCTGCAGGACGCGGCCGCCGCAGCGCCGGCGGCGCCTGTCGAGTACTTTCACGGCGCCTACGGCCCCGACCTGGTCGGCGTAAAGCTTGGCATGGGGTTCGCCGAAGCTGAAGCCGCCGTCCGGCAGCACATGGCCATCGCGGCGAAGTATCGCCGCAGCGTCGCGGACGACGTTGCCCCCGGGGGAAACGCAGCGCGCCTTCCGGGCACCGGCGTCCTGTTCGTTTCGGCGGCGAACGATGAGATGATCGGCGTCTTCGACGCGCCGCCCGCGGCCGAGGGACGAGTCGTGGCCGTGTGGCGGCGGATCTATTCGCCGCTCGCGGTCGATTTCGATTTAGTGACCCGAAGGTCGACCGAAAAATACGGGCCGCCCGCCTTTCAGGACGACGGCGGCCGTTTGCTCGCCTGGGGCGCGGGACCTCCGCTCTGCGGCGCCGGCGACGCGGCGGCGTTCGACGCGCGCGCGACGCTTGACGCCCGCTGGACCGACGAAAAGGGCGAGCCCTTGAGATTTCATGCGGCCGACGGCGAAGACAATCCGACAATGCCGCTGATCGCAGGCATCGCCGCCGCGCCGCCGCCGGGACAATCCTGCGCGCCGCGCGTGCGCCTCGTCTTCAGGTCGGAGCAGGGCGATCCGCCGATGAACGTCACCGAGACCACACTGACGGACCTCGGGCAGCAGGCGCGCGTTCTCCAGGCGTCGCGCGGGCCGCCGGCACGCTCGGCCCCTGTCAAGTTCTGACAAAGACCAGGCCTCAGAATTTGATGTCGGGCGCCGCCGTGGCCGCGGGCGCAGACGAGGCTTTCGGCGGCGGCTGCGTGGCGGCCGGCTGGGCGCCGTAGCGATGCTCCCAGAGCACGCGCCGGTTGGCGACGAGGCGCAGCGACACTGGCTCGCTCGGCACCTTCAGCGCCACGGGCATGACCGGCGACATCATCGGATTCTCAACTCGAACCGGCTCCAGCCAATGCAAACGCGTCTCCAGAGTGACGCCCATCTGGGGAAGCGCCGCGATCACTTCTGGCGGAACAATCACGGCGTCATCGTCCGCGTTGCGCGTCAGTGCCAATCCGACGGATTCCACGAAGCCGACGCCGACGACAATTTGGCTTTCACGCGGTTGGCCCGGCGGCAGCCCGAGCGGCAGGACGCGGGCTGTCTGGCCGGCGGCGAGCGGCGCAAGATAGGGGACGGTATGGACGATGATAGGCGGGATCACTTGCGCGCGTCGCATGCACCACGACTGGAACGCCTGCATATCCTGAGGCGACAGCTGCCCGCCGGGCATATTCACAAAGGAGCTGTTTCCCGCGAAGATCGGCGGCCACGGATCGACTTGCGGGCGGTGCATGAACCCCGTCCGCTGCAGCATCGCCTCCGTGACCCAGGACGACCAACCCGGTTCGAAATTCATTTTTTCGGGCTGATATCGAATGGTGAACAGGGACGGCACATCTGTGTCCCAACCGATTTCCGTGAGGTGCTG
Organism: uncultured Alphaproteobacteria bacterium; assembly: GCA_963820795.1. Lineage (GTDB taxonomy): Bacteria > Pseudomonadota > Alphaproteobacteria > Rhizobiales > Beijerinckiaceae > Roseiarcus. The sequence continues at coordinate 121,943 of CAWGBJ010000002.1, read as the reverse complement.
CGGGATGTCGTTCAGGGCGCCGGGCCTGATGACGCTGTGGATTCCGACCGGGCTCATTTGCGCCGAGGCCACAAGCGGCACCCATTGAACAGCGAGCGCCGAGCTAACGACGTACAGAAGCCAACGTGAGACGCGCGTCATCCGATTTGACCTCGTTTATTGGAGCTCCGGATGGAGCCAGCTGTTGTGACCGTTGTCAATCTTGTGTGGACGCCCGTTGGACGCAGGGGTTTCTTCAGGCTCAGGCGTGTGGTCAGGGGTATGTACGCGGAGTTCCTGCAATTCGGGGCCGTTCAGGTGAGGTAGGGCGCGAAGGTCGACGTCATTCTCGACAAAGACCTTGGAGTAATTACCCAAACCGAGACCATTCGGCCAGCTTGCAGCTGGAGATGTGGCTGCGCTGTGTGTGTGGGTTGAGCTTGCGTGCAGCCATGTCTTCGATCATTCGCTGACGCAGCGGACTGACAGTGTCGGTCTTGCTCATGGAGAGCTCCATCCTGAGTGAGGTTCACAACGCCTCGATTGTCAGGGCGGGGCTCTCCACTGACTATGCAGTCATCTCGACTTCACTGGCTTCTCAAAATGCGACGGCCTCTCCGCCTGCGCACCCGCGCAGCGGGCTGGAGCGCAGCGACTTCGTGCTTTTGCGCATCCCGCCCGTTCCCCGGAGCGATCCCGAAGGGCGGGAATGGGGGTCGATTGTGTTGAAAAACTCGGAAATTGAGCCACCGCGAAAATGTCGTTTCGCGCGCGTCGCGTCATCTCAGCCGATAGTCCTCACGGCAGGCCATGTAGGAGCCTCGCACACGGCAACACCGGTCGTTCCGCCGACCCCCAAGGAATTTTTCATCGAGGGCGCCAGTGGTCTTCCGAATTGTGATCGATGCGGAAATTCGAGTTTTCCAACACTATCGGGTCGGAAGCCGAAGTTCAAACTGACCCACTACCCCGAGTTTCAGTGAAGCGGACGATCGCCGATATGGCGCAGCTTATCAGGATTGCGCATCACATAGATCGCGACAATCTTGTCACCCTCGATCTCTAGCGCGGTCGTTTGGGCGCCGTCCCGTTCGATGGTGACGAAACCCGGCAGGCCGTTGACGAAGCCGTAGCGGACGATTTGCGACGGCGCCCTGGCGAAGAGCGACGCCAGCGAGCCATGAAACCGGGTGACGGCGTCGAGGCCGACGATCGGCCGGGATGCCGCTGGCCGCTTGCCGCCGCCGTCCGAAGTGAAAGCGACGTCCGCCGCCAGCAGCGAGCGCAGCCGATCCATGTCGCCGCTGCGCGAAGCCGAGAAAAACGCCGCGGCGATCTCGAGGCCGCGTTCCTTGGGCAGCGGAAATCGAGGCCGCGCGGCGCGCACGTGGGTCCGCGCCCGACTGGCGAGCTGGCGGCACGCCGCCGGCTCGCGGCCGATCGTTTCGGCGATCTCCTCGAAGCCGACGCCGAAGACGTCGTGCAGCAGAAAGGCGGCGCGTTCCAGGGGCGACAGGCGGTCGAGCGCGATCATCAGCGGCAGGGTGACATCGTCGATGTCGTCCTCCGTCGCCTCGACCACCGGTTCCGGCAGCCAGGGTCCGATATAGGTCTCGCGCCGGCGCCGCGCCGACTTCAATTGGTCGAGAGCGAGGCGGGTGACGACGCGGCGGAGATAGGCTTCCGGCTCGCTGATCGCGTCGCGGTCGGCGCCGAGCCAGCGCAGGAACGCGTCCTGCACCACGTCCTCCGCGTCGGCGACCGATCCGAGCATCCGATAGGCGATGCGGCTCAGTCGTGGACGCAGCGGATCGAAGCTGGCGGCGGCGGCGGCGCCGAACATCGCAACCATCAGGCCGCTCGTCGCTCCTCGAGCGGATGCACGGCGCGGAAGCCGACCTGGATCCGGTTCCAGCCGTTGATCGTGACGATCAGGAGGGTCAGCGTCACCTGCTCCTCCTCGCTGAACTGCGCCGTGAGCGCGCGATAGACATCGTCGGGGGCGCGCGTTTCCGGCAACAAAGTCAGGGCCTCGGTCCAGGCCAGCGCAGCACGCTCGCGCTCGCTGTAAAGCGGAGAATCGCGCCAGGCGTCGAGCAGGTAGAGACGCTGCTCCGTCTCCCCGCGCTTGCGCGCAGCGGCGGTGTGCATGTCGAGGCAGAAGGCGCAGCCGTTGATCTGCGAGGCGCGGATCTTCACCAGCTCCATCAGGCTCTCTTCCAAGCCGCACTGCGCGACGCTCTGGCTGAAGTCGAGCCATGATTTCATCGCAGCCGGCGCAGCGCCGAACGGGTTCAATCTCGGCGTCATCGTCTTCTCCTTTCATCAAGGGAGGCTCCGGAGAACATAACGAGACAGAAGCGCCCGGTGTGACATGGCGCCGACGATTTTTCGTCGCGACCGGCGGGCCGCGCGCCGTCAAACCGGCGTGTAGATCGCCAGTTTCAACGCCGGATCGTCATTGGCCGGAAAGGTCGCATACTCGAAACGGATGAGGCCTAAGCGCGATCGCATCACGCGCTATGCAGAGATTCTTGGGCGAGTCAGCCGATCAAGCCGGACCCGTTCGCCCTCTTGCCCGCATAGGCAAAAATTGGCGGGGAGCTCTCACACAATCCGTAGTTACTTTCGTAAAATCAAGCAGATATGGCGCTATCCTCACGCAAAACGTACGGCGGGACCGGCACCCGTCGGCTTCGTTTAGATATTCTTGACGGTCGCGCTCTCCAGCGGACCCATGAAGTCGGTTTTCGGCTTTGCGCTCCCGCTCCCAGTCCCTCCTGTTCATCGGCCTAACAGGGGCGATAATCTCGCCTGCTCGGTCTTTCCCTTCCACACGAGCAAATCCGCTCAACCAAATGAAAGACAAGGGATTTGTGCAATCGCTCGAGAGCGGCGGGAAGCGATTTGCCCTGTTGGCAGGGAGTAACAGGCGGAATCTCGTTTTGCGCGAGCGCGCGTCGCTTGTGGTGAAAGTTCAGTCGAACCGCGCCTTCATCGGTCCATTCGTTGGGTCGCTGAAGAAATCTGCTTAGGCGCCTGCGTCGAGCGCCTCGAGCCGCTCCCAGAGCGCTCGGCTGGATTCATAGCGCGCATCAAAAAGTTCGGAGTAGCGCAAGTAGCGGTCGCGCCAGGCAGGATTGGGACGGATCTCGTCGGCGAAAGAAACGAAGCGTGACCGCGCTTCCGCCCATCCAGCGACAGCAGCGCCGGCGACGGCGGCGATCATCGCGCAGCCCGCGATGCCGGCCTCCGGGTCCGCCGTCACCAAGATGGGGCGGTCGTAGACGCTCGCCTTGATCTCCAGCCACAGTCCGCGCGCCCCTCCCGCCGCCGCGACAATGCTCTCGATGCGGCCGCTCTTGCGCTCGAGGATAGCGAGATTGCGCCTGGCGGCGAAGGCGACGCCCTCCATGACGGCGCGGTGCATGTGCCCGGCGTCATGACCGCTCGTGAGGCCGAAGAACTCGCCGCGCGCGCAAGCGGCGCCGCCGAGCCGTTCGCCGTTGAGGTAGGGCAGGAACAGGAGCCGGTCCGCGCCGGGCGGCGCTGCGGCGGCCATCGCGGCGATGGCCTCGTAGCTCGCCTCATTGCGATGCAACGCGCGCCGCGCCCAGCGCATCGCGTCGCCGCCGGCATCGAGAATTGTGAAGGCCGCCCATGCGCCGTCGGCAGTGCGCATATTGGTGACGATCGGGTCTTTGAGGGGCTGGGGAGCGTAAGCGGTAATCAGCGTCGAAGTGCCGGTGATGTCGGAGCCTCGATGCTCGTTCGAGACGCCTGACCCAAGCAGCGTCGCAGCAAAATCGCTCGTGCCGGCGGCGACCGGCGTGCCAGAGAGGAGCCCGGTTTCTGCGGCGGCGTCTGATGAAACCGGGCCGATGACCGCCGCCGCGTGAAAAACCGGCGGCAGCAACTTCGGATCGACGTCGAGCCGCGCGGCCAGAAGCGGGCTCCATTCATGGGTCCGGGCGTCGAAGAGGTAGGTGCACGAGGCGTCGGATTCGTCCATGCCCCGCCGCCCGGTCAACCGGAAATTGATGTAGTCCTTCGGCATCAGCAGCGTCGCCGCGCGGGCAAGGTCTCCGGGCTGATGAGCGGCGATCCACATGAGCTTGAAGCCGGGCCAGGCGACCGAAGGCGGATTCGCCGTCAGCGGCCAAAGCGAATCGACGTCGTTGGCGGCGGCGAAGGCGTTGACCTCCGCCGTTGGCCGCTTGTCGTTCCAGAGCTGAACGGAATCGAGCACCAGCTCCCCCCCGGCGTCGATCAGCACTGTCCCGTGCATTTGTCCGCAGGCGGCGACCGCCAGCACCCGTTGCGCGCCGCCCTCAACCGCATCCAAGACGCTGCGGATGCTTGCGGCCGCGCCCTCCCACCAATCGACGGGACGCTGCTCCGCGCGGCCGAAACCGGGAACAATCTGGTCATGTTCGCGGGCGCAAAAAGCGACGGTCCGGCCCCGCAGATCGAGCAGCGCCGCGCGAACGCTGCCTGTCCCGACATCGATTGCCAGCACCAAATCCTTTGGTCGCCAAGGCGCCATCGGGGCGCTCACTGCAAGTTGGTGTGGCGGCGAAGCATGCGCTGATGGGCGTCCGGAATGCGCTGCGCAAGTTCAAGGATAATAGCGTCGAAAAGAATGAGGCTGCCTTGCTCGAACAAGCTGCCGCCGAATTGCCGCGTCGTTTCGACCGACACCAGAAGCATCGCATCGGCAAGCCCGGCGAGGGTGCTTTTCGGCGCCCGGGTGAACAAGATCAGTTCCGCGCCCTCGGCTTTGGCGATCCTTGCAAAGTTGACGCTGACCGGCGTCTCTCCCGATCCGGAGACGATCACCAGCCCGTCGCCTTCGCGGATCGACGGGGCCGTGACTTCGCCGACGAAATGGACATCGCGGCCAAGATGCATGAGACGCATCGCCGCCATTTGGGCGACCAGTCCCGACCGGCCCTGTCCGGAAAAGAACCAACAGCGCGCCTCGTCGTCGAACGCCTGAACAATCCGGAAGAACGATTTAGCGTCGATGCGATTGAGCAGATCGGCTATTTCTTGTCCCACGGCCAGCCATGGCCGGGACTGATCAGCTTGTTCCGTATCCACTTCGCCACCTCTTGGGGATTTCCGGACTTTGTGATCGCGCTGCCAACGATGACAATCTCCGGCTCGAACGCAAGCACCGAGTCGATGCTGTCCGGACCCAGGCCGCCAGCGAGCGCGACGCGAAAACCGCGCCGGTGCATCTCGGCGACGGCCTCGATATGTGTGGCGGAGCTGTCGCCGGCGGCGTGCGCATCCGATGGCCGGTGAACGCCGACATAGGCGAAACTGTCGGGAAAGGCGACCTTGGCCGGCAGCAGTTCCTTCTTTCCTGCCTCGGTGATGGTGTCGATGATGACATGCGCGCCGAATTTGGCCGCAACTCGGCCCACCGCCTCGTGGGTTGCGCTTGTCGCTGAGGACAGAACCGTCATGAAGGCCGCCCCTGCGCTGAACGCCATTTCCGCTTCGAGCTGGCCGCCGTCGACCGTTTTGCTATCGGCAAGCACCGGCGTGTCCCGGCACAGTTCGCGCGCGGTGGCGATGGCCCCGATGCCAAAGCGCTTCAACAGCGGCGTGCCGATCTCTACGATGTCAGCAATGTGCTTTATATGAGGAAGCAGAGCCAGATGTTCTGGTTTGTCGAGAGCGATTTGCAGTAACATATGGCTTCATCCTTGAGCGCTCGATTTTGGCCACGGCCCGCGCAACCAAGTTCCACATTGCCGACGGCCAGCGTCTTCCGGCCCGCCTCGGGCGCCGCTCTTCCCGAGCCTTCAGCGCTATTGGAGGCGCAAGCATAGCGATGGTCAAAGATCAAACTGTCCGAGTCGTCGTGTGGGCCGAGATCCGCGCGGCGGCGGGGTTGTTCTGCCTGCAACGGAGCCGATCTCATAAGCGAGTCGACGGCCGGGGTCGAATGACCGCTTCAGGGCCGAACCGACCGGTTCGCCACGCCCTCGCGCGCTTTACCGATAGAAATATTGGCGCGCCCGGAGAGGCTTGAACTCCCAACCCTCGGTTTCGAAGACCGATACTCTATCCAGTTGAGCTACGGGCGCGCTTACGCGCGCTCGCATAGCATGAAGCGCCAGCGCGTTGGAAGCGCGCCGGCGCGGGCATCGGCTCAGTGGCCAGGCGGCCGATAGCCGACCGTTGTCTTGGCGGCCTTATCCATCTCCTCGGGCGTCATCAGGACGACCGTCTTGACGGCCGCCGTGGAGCCCTGATTGACAGCGAGCGCCATCGCGGCGGCGGCGACATTGTCGGGCAAATCGACGGTGACATAAGCGTCGACCCCGCCGAAAGCGAAGTAGAGGCTCTCCAGTTTGCCGCCCACGCTTTCCGCCGCCTTGGCGACCGCGGCGCGACGGCCGGAACCGCCTTCCTTCGCCACGCCTTTCGCCCCCTCCGGGGTGTAATGCGCCTCAAACAGATATTTCGGCATGAGCGTCCTCCGCTGCTTTGTTGGCCGCCTCCCCTTTGTCAAATGGACCCCGGGGAGACGGCGAGCGCAGGCTACGTCCAACAGCAATGGGATGCAAATTGTGCCACGAGGCCTCCGCACGCTCACCGCGTCGCAACGAAGAAGAGCCGCGGGAACGGCAGCAGGACGGTCCCGTCCGCTTCCGCCGGATAGGCTTTCGCCAGCGCCGCCTCGTAGCGCGCCAGATAATCCAAGCGTTCAGCGGGGTCGAGCGGGTCGAGGAACGGGCGGAGGCCCGTTCCCTTCAGCCATTCGACCACAGCGCCGGGCCCCGCGAGGGGATGAAAATAGGTCGTGCGCCAGATGTCGACGCGGGAGGCGTGGGCGCGCAGGAGCCGGAAATACCAGTCGGCGCTGGCGCGTTTCGCTCGCGCCTTCTCCGCGCCGGCGAGCTTCCCGGCCCAGGGCCCTTGGGCCGCGACCTGACGCATCAGGCGATGCGACGGCTCATCGAGATTGTCAGGCGTCTGCACGGCGAGCGAGCCGCCTTCCGCCAGCTTGGCGATCAGCGCCGGCAGCAGCGCCTCGTGGCCGGGCATCCATTGGATGACCGCGTTGGCGAGGATCACGTCGAAGCCGGAGTCGCGCCAGCCGGCGATGTCGCCGACCGCGAAGGCGATGCCGGGCAGGCGTTTCCGAGCCGCCTCGATCATGTCCGGCGAACTGTCGAGGCCGACGATCTGCGCCTTCGGATAGCGCTTGCGCAGCGCCTCGGTCGAATTGCCCGGCCCGCAGCCGATGTCGGCGGCCCGGCCGACGTCGGCTATGGGAATGCGCGCGACGAGATCGCGCACGGGACGCGTGCGTTCGTCCTCGAACTTGAGATATTGGGCGGCGGACCAGGACAACTGAGCGCTCCCGAGGGATTCCCAGTCATGCCTGCGGCCTCTGCCCCTGCGGGACAAGCCCGCCCTTTGGCTATTCACCCAGCCTTGCTTTGCTCGAGCCTTCGCGCATACCTTCGCGGCCGCCGTCCCTAACCAAGGCGAACACCGCATGGCGATCCTGGCGCTTGGCCTCGTGATCTTTCTGGGACTTCACTCGACGCGCATTTTTGCCGAAGGCGCCCGCACCAAGGCGATTGCAAGGCTCGGCGAAGGTCCCTGGAAGGGCGTCTATTCCCTGCTCTCGCTGATCGGCCTCGTGCTGATCGTTTGGGGGTTCGCGCGAGCCCGATGGGACGCGCCAATCCTTTGGTCGCCGCCGATCTGGGCGCGGCACACCACCCTGACCCTGATGTTGATCAGCTTCATCCTCATTGGCGCGTATCTCTTCAAGAAGAGCCATATCGCGGTCGCCGTCCATCATCCGATGGTCTGGGGCGTCGCCGTGTGGGGCGCCGGACATCTTCTCGCCAACGGCTCCGCCGCCGATCTGCTACTGTTCGGCGCCTTCCTCGTCTGGGCGGTTGCGGACCTCGTCAGCTCCTACGGGCGCGACCGACTCAATGCCGTCATGTATCCGACGCCGGAATGGGGCGCGACGGCTGGGGCGGTCGTTCTCGGCGTCGTATTCTGGATCGCGTTCCTTGCCGGGGCGCACCGATGGCTGTTCGGCGTCTCGCCGCTGGCGATGTGAGGCTCAAACCGGATCGATCGGGCATCTTTACCGGGTGGACTGAAGCAGCCGGAGCAGAATGAGCCTGCCCGACCGGCAGTCAGGCGTTGAATCCTTGGCCCCGCCGCCGCATACTGACATGTCAGAGCAATCGCCGCGAGCGGCGCGGCGCGGGAGGTTCGAACCATGGCCGACAAGCCCAAAACCAAATCAAACGGCGGCGCAAAAGCCGAACCCAAACGGCAGCTCCGCTCGCGCCTGTGGTTCGACAACCCGGATAATCCTGGCATGACGGCGCTCTACATCGAGCGCTACCTCAATTTCGGCCTAACGCCGGGAGAGCTGCGCTCCGGCAAGCCGATCATCGGCATCGCCCAGACCGGCTCCGATCTTTCGCCCTGCAACCGCCATCACCTCGAACTCGCCAAGCGGGTGCGCGATGGCATTCTGTCTGCCGGCGGCGTGCCGTTCGAATTTCCCGTCCATCCGATCCAGGAGACCGGCAAGCGGCCGACCGCGGCGCTCGATCGCAACCTCGCCTATCTCGGCCTGGTCGAAATCCTGATGGGCTATTTCATCGACGGGGTGGTGCTGACCACGGGCTGCGACAAGACGACGCCCGCCTGCATCATGGCGGCGGCGACCGTCAACATTCCCGCCATCGTCCTTTCCGGCGGGCCGATGAACAACGGCTGGCACCACGGCCAGCGTTCCGGCTCCGGCACCATCGTCTGGCAGGCGCGCTCCGACCTCGCCGAAGGCAAGATCGATTACGAGCAGTTCATGGAGATCGTCACCTCCTCGGCGCCGTCGATCGGCCATTGCAACACGATGGGCACGGCCTCGACCATGAATGCGCTCGCCGAGGCGCTCGGCATGAGCCTGCCGGGTTGCGCCGCGATCCCGGCGCCGCATCGCGAGCGCGGCCAGATTGCCTACGAAACCGGCCGGCGGATCGTCGACATGGTGTGGGAGGACCTGAAGCCTTCGGACATCCTGACGCGCGAGGCGTTCGAGAACACGATCGTCATCAACAGCGCGATCGGCGGCTCGACCAACGCGCCGATCCACATTAACGCGATCGCCCGCCATATCGGCGTCAAGCTCGACATCGGCGACTGGGAGCGCGTCGGGCACAATGTGCCGCTGCTGGTCAACATGCAGCCCGCGGGCAAGTATCTCGGCGAGGAGTTCCATCGCGCCGGCGGCGTGCCGGCGGTCGTGCATGAGCTGATGAAGCGCAAGCTCCTCCACGAGAAGGCGCTGACCGTCAACGGCAAGTCGATCGGCGAGAACTGCGCCAAGACGAAGTCGGACGATCCGGATGTCATCTTCCCGATCGAGAAGCCACTGAGGGAGAACGCAGGCTTCATCGTGCTTTCCGGCAATCTCTTCGACGACGCGATCATGAAGACGAGCGTCATCGACGAAGAGTTTCGCCGGCGCTTTCTCTCCAATCCGAAAGACCCCGACGCCTTCGAGGGCCGCGCGATCGTGTTCGACGGGCCGGAAGATTATCACCGCCGCATCGACGATCCGCAGCTCAAGATCGACGAGCACTCGATCCTCTTCATGCGCGGCACGGGGCCGATCGGCTATCCCGGCGGGGCGGAAGTGGTCAACATGCAGCCGCCGGCGGCGCTCATCAAGAAGGGCGTGCACGCGCTGCCCTGCATTGGCGACGGACGCCAGTCCGGCACGTCCGGATCGCCGTCGATCCTTAACGCCTCGCCGGAGGCGGCGGCGGGCGGCGGCTTGGCGCTCCTCAAAACCGGGGACCGGGTGCGCATCGACCTTAAGAAGCGCCAGGCCAACATCCTGATTTCGGAGGCCGAGCTCAACGAGCGACGCGCGGCGCTGTCAAAGCACGGCGGCTATGACTACCCCAGGAGCCAGACGCCCTGGCAGCAAATTCAGCGCGAGATGGTGGCGCAGTTCGACGAGGGCATGGTGCTGAAGCCGGCGATCCAATACCAGCGGCTCGCACAAACCACGGGGGTTCCGCGGGACAATCATTGACGGGAGCGGCGGCGGCGTCTTTGCTGACGGATAGAGCAGTGCATATCCCTCAACGGACGCACCGGGAGATTGGTATGGAGAAAGAACTTGAACCGGGAGAAGCGATCCGGCACGCGAAGCAGTGGCTGAAATCGGTTTATTCTGACGAAAAGATCGGGAGCATCGGGCTGGAGGAAGTGCGGTGGAAGGATCGAAATTGGGAAATCACCCTTGGGTTTGATCGTTATCCGCATGGGGACGTTAATGATCTGAGCAAAGCAGCGGCAGCCCTCGCGGCGCTCTCAAAGCCACGACGCGAATACAAAGTCATTGTTGTATCTGGTGGAGAGAACGCAGTGCTCGAAATGCGAAACCGTGAGCCGGCGCTGGGGTGATGAAAGCCGTAGTCGTCGACACTAATCTCTTGGTTCTTCTCGTCGTGGGTCTTACTAATTCCAATTTCATCGGGAAGCATCGTAGGTTACATCCGACCTATACGGTAAATCACTTTGATTTGCTTCAGCGGTTGTTGGTACGAGAGTTGAGACTCGTTTGCACCTCCCATATTCTAACTGAGGCCTCGAACCTTCTTCGTCAGGCAGCTGATCCGATGCGCTCTGAGATCATGACGACCTATCAAAAGTTCATTCAATCGGCAGAGGAGTCCATCATCTCGGCTAAAAAAGCTTCAAAGTCTTCGAGCTTCATTCGCCTGGGGCTGACCGACGCCGCGCTTCTTTCTCTCGATCCCAGACAAGTAAAATTGTGGACAGTCGATCACGACCTCCACATTGCGTCGAGTGAGCGTGGTCTGGAGGTTCTTAACCTGACACCGTTCTTCTACGAATGAAACGCCCATGTATCAGCGCCACACTGCATGTTTAAAGGTGAATGCTGCATGCGAAATGTCGGCGCAGTGTTATGTTTCACTTTGCGATTTTTGAGGAGTTTCATGTGGTTGGGCTGCTTACTGGCGGGTCGCCCCGACGAACGGCGCGCCATGGGACAATCATTGACAAAGGAGCGGGCGGGTTGCATATACGATCTGGCCGTCGTGCGTATATACGGAATTCCGCCATGGCCATCAGCATTCGTGACCCCGAAGTAGGCGAGCTCGCCCGCAAGCTGGCCGAACTGCGCAAGACCAACATGACCGAGGCGATCGCCTTCGCGCTCCGCAACGAACTGAAGCGCGAACGCGACAAGAGGCCTCTCGAAGAGCAGCTGGAGGAACTCGCGCAGGAGACGGCGGCGATGGCCGGGCCCAACGCGCGGGAGGTGACTAAGGACGAGATCGACGAGCTTTGGGGTCATTGATATTCGTCGATACGTCGGCTTTCGTCGCAATACTGGCCCTGGAACCGGATCGCGAACTGTTCATGCGCGCCATCGAGAGGGCAGAGCGACGAATAACCTCGAGCGTCGTACGCGTAGAAACTTGCTTGGTCCTCGCTTCGCGATTGGACATTGCGCCCCACCAGGCGGAGCGCCAATTCGAGAAGCTTCTCGAGCGAGCCGAGATAGACGAGGTTCCGGTGGATGCAGTGGTCGGCAGAGGAGCCGTGCGTTGCTTCGAGCGGTTCGGAAGAGGACGTCATCCGGCCCGTTTGAACTTCGCAGATTGCCTCTCCTACGCGTGCGCCAAAGCCGCCGGCGCGCGGCTTCTGTTCAAGGGCGAGGATTTCGCCAAGACTGACGTGAACGACGCATGGCAAGCTTCGAGGAAACCTTCGCCACGATGACGCCTCAGCCCGCGCTACCCATCGGCCCCCCGGTCGACGCGCATCCCGCGCGGCGGCCCGAGCCGATTACGCTCAAGGGCCGGTGGATCACGCTCGCGCCGCTCGACGCGGAGAAACACGCCGAGGCGCTCTATGAGGGCTCGAACGGCGATGCGGCGCGGGACAGCGTCTGGGCCTATCTCTTCGACGGACCCTATCGCCGTCTCGACGAGTTTCGTTCGAACCTCGAGGCCAAGGCGCGCTCGACCGATCCGCTGTTCTTCGCCGTCATCGACAACGCCTCCGGGCGCGCGCTCGGCTACCAGACCCTGATGCGCATCGACCTGCCGAACCGCGTCATCGAGGTCGGCAACATCATGTATACCCCGGCGATGCAACGGACGGCCGGTGCGACCGAAGCGCAATATCTCTTCGCGGCTTATGTCTTCGACGATCTCGGCAATCGCCGCTACGAGTGGAAGTGCAACAATCTCAACGCGCCGTCGAAGCGCGCGGCCGAGCGCTTCGGCTTCACCTTCGAGGGGATTTTCCGCCAGCACATGATTGTCAAGGGCCGCAACCGCGATACCGCCTGGTTCTCGATGCTCGATGCCGAGTGGCCGGCGCGCAAGGCCGCCTACGAGCGCTGGCTCGCGCCCGACAATTTCGATGGCCAGGGGCGCCAGAAGCAAAGCCTCTCCAGTCTAATGCCGGGAGCCGCGCAATGATTCCGACCGTCGCCGAGAAGCGTCGCCGCTTCGCTGAACTGCATCGCTCGCCCGGCTGCTTCGTGATGCCGAATCCGTATGACGTCGGGTCGGCGAAATATCTCGCTTCGCTTGGCTTCCCGGCGCTCGCGACGTCGAGCGCCGGCATGGCGTTTGCGGCCGGCAAGGCCGACGGCGCCGTCGACCGGGGGCAGGCGTTGAGCCACATCAGGGAGGTGGCGGCCGCGGTCGAGGTCCCGCTCAATGCGGATTTCGAGGCCGGTTTCGCCCGCGACGCCGAGGGCGTCTACGAGAGCGCGAGGCTCTGCATCGGCGCTGGGGTCGCCGGCTTTTCGATCGAGGATTACACGGGCGACCGCAACGCGCCGCTCTTTGCGATGAGCGAAGCCGTCGAGCGGCTGAATGCGGCGCGGGCGGCGATCAACGCCAGCGGCGAGACGGTCCTCTTGACGGCGCGGAGCGAAGCAATTCTGCGCCAGGCGGGCGGCCTTCCCGAGGCGCTGCGGCGGCTGCAGGCTTACGCGGAAGCCGGCGCCGATGTCCTTTACGCGCCGGGACTGAAAACGCCGGACGAGGTCGCCGAGGTCGTGCGCGTCGCCGGGACGCTGCCGGTCAACGTGCTTGTCGGCGCGCCGGGCTTCACCCGCCCTCAGCTCGAAGACCTTGGCGTCAGACGCATCAGCACCGGCGGCGCGCTCGCCCGGGTGGCATGGGGAGCCTTGATGCGCGCTGCACGCGACATCGCCGAGCACGGCCGCTTTGACGCCTTCGCCGGCTTGCCCGGCGCCAGGGAGATCGAGGCGGCTTTCGTCGACAGAACCTCGTGAGCTCGCCCTCGCGACCCCGCCCAAGGTTGGCGCCTTGCGCCCGCCATTTCGGGCGGTCATAGTCTTGACTCTTCGAGACGCCCGTTGAGGGCGTTGCGGAGCGGAAGGCCCGGAATGGTTGGCAAGGAGCTTACGCCGGAGGAGCGCGCCGCTCTCGTCGCCCAGATCGAGCGGTTGCGCGAGGAGCACCGCGACCTCGACGCTGCGATCGAGGCCCTGAGCGAAGCCGGGCAAGGCGACCGGCTGCAACTGCAGAGGCTGAAGAAGCGCAAGCTCCTCCTGCGCGACAAGCTGACCTTGCTTGAGGACCAGATCACGCCCGACATCATCGCCTAAAGGAAGGACGCGGCATGCCCTATCGCGTCAATGCCGATCTGCCGCCCTCGGTCCGCTCCCACTTGCCGGAGCACGCGCAGGAGATCTTTCGCGAAGCCTTCAATCACGCCTACGCCGAGCACGCCAACGATCCACGTCAGGAAGAGGCCGCCTTTCGCATCGCCTGGGCGGCGGTGAAGCGGGTTTACGAAAAGGTCGGCGACGCGTGGGTGGAGAAGAGGTGAACCGAACGGCGGCCGGGGCCGTTGCGTCGGGCGCCGCGAGGGCGCCGGACCGAGTTGCCGCCAGCGATTTCGCCAGGCCTCTCGCCAGAAGTGAAAGCCTTGTGCTGGTCGTTTCGATTTCGATAATTCCCACGACATGGTTTTGCGTAAATTCGGAATAGCGTCTACGATTGCCTGATGATTTTCGAACCCTTCTTCTGGCCCTCGTTAGGCGGAGCGCGGCCGTGGCGCGATTGCTCAAGGGGCCTTGGCGCCCGCAAATATTCCTCGTGAGGGACTCGCCCACAACCGATTGAAATCACTAATTTTTGACGAAAGAATCCAAGGAAATCCCAGAGAATCCAAACGGGACGGAAAGGGCAAACGCGGGACAATCCGGCGGATTCCAAGAAAGTCCAAATTTCCTCGACGCAGCGGCTCCGCCATGGCGGTTGTCGTCCAAATATAGGCGCCGTCAAGCGACGCGGCGGTCGCGCCCGCCTGGGTCCCGCGCCTGCAGTCGTTGCCCGACCTGTTCGTCGGTGAGCCGCGCTTCGTAGATCGATCGCACATCGATGCTCCGCGCAGTCGCTGTCGCCACGACGATGGCGATGAGCATCGGCAGGGCGAAATGGCGCGCCTCGCCGGTCAGTTCCATCATCATGACGAGGGTGGAGATCGGGCCCTGCGTCGTCGCCGCGACCATCGCGCCGGCGCCGACGAGCGCGAAAAGGCCGATGTCGCCTTGGGGAAAGAACGACAGCCAGAGGGCGCCGAGGGCGCCGCCGGCGAGCGCGCCCGCAGACAGCGAAGGCGTGAAGAGGCCGCCCGGCGCGCCGCTCGCGACGGAGACGACGGTCGAGAGCGGCCGGAGCATCAGCAGCGCCAGGAGGGTCACAGGCGCGAGAGGCTGACGGAACAGATGCCCGGCGACATCCTGCCCATTCCCCAGCACTTCCGGCAAGGGGATCGAAAGGAGCCCGACCGCAAGAAAGACGACAGGGGGCGCGACGAAGCGGCGCCAGTCGGACGGGCGGGCGCGATCCGCCCAGGCGATCAGACGGACGAAGGCGACCGACCACAGGCCGATGATCGGCGCGGCGAGAAAAGCCCAGACATAGACCTGGGTCGTGACGGCGTAGGCGGGAACCGAATAGATCGGCGCGTTGGGTATGACGAAGGTCGCGATCTCGGTTGCGATCGTGGATGCGGCGAGCGCCGGCAGGACGAGCCTCAGCGCCAGCGTGCCTCGCAGCACCTCGAGCGCGAACAGCGCGCCGCCGAGCGGCATGCTGTAGACAGCGGCCATGCCGGCCCCCGCGCCGATCGCCACCATCAGCCGGCGCTGTTCGTCCGGGAGGCTCTGCCAGTTGGAGGCGAGATTGCCGAAAACCGCGCCAGCCTGCTTCGGCGCGCCCTCGCGCCCGAGCGATGCGCCCATCCCGACGATGACGATGGACAAGACGCCGCTGCCTAGCGCCCTCAGCGTCGGCATTCGTCCGGCCTGAAACCAGATCGCCGTGGTCGTGTCGATGCTGTTGCCCGACGCAAGGCGCGTCAGCAGCCATTGTCCGGCGGCCGTGAGGAGGCCCGCGCCGAGGAGCAGGAGGACGTGCCGCAGGGGGCCGGCGTTTCGGGCGGCCTCGATCAGCGCCGAAGGCTCGTACGCGCCCCAGGCGAGGCCCTGAACCTCTTTCAGAAGAGCCGTCAGGAGCGCCGCGCCGATCCCCGCCCCGACGCCCGTCAGGATGACGGCCGCCCAGAATCGCAAGGCGCCCGGGTCGCCGAGCGACCCCGGAACCTGCGCGTCCGCGCGGACGCCTTCCCCGGGTGTGTCCGCGAGCCTCGTCCGCGAAGCCAAAGGCTTCTCCCTCAGCAAAGCGACCTTCTCGCCCAAGGCGCGATGCCGGCGCAAGTCCCGGCGTCCGAGGCCTTATCGAAGTCTAGGCGACTTGTTAGGGGACTCAGGGCAATCGGGCGAAGCGAAGATTCTGACGGTTCGGCGCGCTCCCGCCCCCCTTGCGGGGGCGGGAAGGGGTGGGGGGTCGCGCTGCGCTCTCCGCGGAAGGCGTGCATGAACAGCTTCCGAAGTCTGGCGCGACCCCCCTCCTTAATCCTCCCCCACAAGGGGGGAGGAGATCGCCTTCGCCCGATTACCTTGAGGGGACTTGTCCAAGCTTGCGCCGTCGGCCCCCTTCCTTTAATCGCTGTCTCCATGGTTTTCGGCGATTCGCGCATCGGCGTGCGCCTATGACCGGCGCGCCAAAACCCGTCGCCATCATCATGGGCAGCCAGTCCGACTGGACGGTCATGCGGCGCGCGGCCGAAACGCTCGAAGCGCTGGGCGTCGGCTACGACGCGCGCATTGTTTCAGCTCACCGCACCCCCGACCGGCTCGTCGCCTTCGCCAAGGGGGCGAAGGGCGAGGGCTTCCGGGTCATCATCGCCGGCGCCGGCGGCGCGGCGCATCTGCCCGGCATGACCGCGGCCTTCACGCCGCTGCCTGTCCTCGGCGTGCCGGTCCCGTCCAAGGCGCTCTCGGGGCAGGACAGTCTGCTTTCGATCGTGCAGATGCCGGCGGGCGTGCCGGTCGGGACGCTGGCGATCGGCGAAGCCGGCGCGGTCAATGCGGCGCTGCTCGCCTGCGCGGTGCTGGCGCTCTCCGACGAATCGCTTGCGAAGCGACTCGCGGCCTGGCGCGATGCCCGGACGGCCGAAGTCGCCGAGCGCCCGACCGACGAGGGCCAAGCCGGATGATTCTCAGCCCCGGCGCGACGATCGGCATCCTGGGCGCCGGCCAGCTCGGGCGAATGCTGGCGATCGCGGCGCTGAAACTCGGCCTGCGCACCCATATCTTCGCGCCCGACGCCGAGGCTCCCGCTTACGACGCGGCGGCTGCCCGAACAATCGCCGGCTTCGATGACGAGGAGGCGCTGTCGCGCTTCGCCGCGTCGGTCGACATCGTCACTTATGAATTCGAGAGCCTGCCGACCGAGACCGTCGAATTCCTGGCCACGCGCGTCCCCGTGCGCCCGGGCGCGCGGGCGCTTGCCGTGACCCAGGACCGGCTCATGGAAAAGGCGTTCCTGCGCGATCTCGGCCTCAAGACCGCGCCCTTCGTCGGGGTCGAAGACGCCGGGGCGCTGGTGCGCGCAGTCGCCGAGCTCGGCCGCCCGGCTATCCTGAAGACCCGGCGGTTCGGCTACGACGGCAAGGGCCAGGCGCTGATCCGGGAAGGTTCGAACGTCGCCGCCGTCCATCGGGCGCTCGGCTCCGCGCCGATGATTCTCGAAGGCTTCGTCGTCTTCGAGCGCGAGGTTTCCGTGGTTGCGGCCCGCAGTCTCGAAGGCGACATCGCCGCCTTCGACCTCAGCGAGAACGAGCACGAACGTCACATCTTGGCGCGGAGCCGCGCGCCGGCGCGGATCGCCGCCGAAACCGAGGTGGAGGCGCAGAAGATTGCGACCAGGATTCTGGAAGCGCTCGACTATGTCGGCGTGCTGGCGGTCGAGCTCTTCGTGACCCGAGACCGGCAGGGGCGGGAAGGGCTCGTCGTCAACGAGGTTGCGCCGCGCGTGCACAATTCCGGCCACTGGACGCTCGACGGAGCGCAGACCTCGCAGTTCGAGCAGCACATCCGCGCCATCGCCGGCTGGCCGCTCGGGGCGCCGACACGGCGGGGCCGAGTGGAAATGCACAATCTGATCGGCGAGGACGCAGAGGACTGGCGCGACATCCTCGCCCAACCCGATCTCTGTCTGCACCTCTACGGCAAGCTCGAGATCCGCCCGGGCCGCAAGATGGGCCATGTCACCCGCGTCTTCCCGGAGACGATCTGAGCGCCTTTCGAAGCGCGCGCCTTGACAGGCTTCGCCGGGCGTCTCTATACCGCGCCTTCGCCTGAAAAGGCCGTCGGCGCCAAGGTTGGATGCGGCGGGATAGCTCAGCTGGTTAGAGCGGCGGAATCATAATCCGTAGGTCCCCGGTTCGAGTCCGGGTCCCGCTACCACCTATTAATGCGATATCATGAACAATTTAATGAAAGGACCGCATTAAGTCTCGCACACAAACCGTGGTTACGTCCGTAAGATCAAACAGATACGGCGTTATCCTCGCGCAAAACGTACGGCGGGACCGGCGCCGGGCGGCTTCGTTTGGATATTCTTGACGGTTGCGCTCTCCAGCGGACCCATGAAGTCGGTTTTCCGCTTTGCGCTCCCCCTCCCGGTCCCTCCTGTTCATCGGCCCAACAGGGGGATAATCTCCTCTGCTCCGTCTTTCCCTTCCACACGAGCAAATTCGCTCAACCAAATGAAAGACAAGAGATTTGTGCAATCGCCCAAGAGCGGCGGGAAGCAATTGCCCTGTTGGCAGGGAGTAACAGGCGGAATCTCGTTTTCCGCGAACGCGCGTCGCTTGTGGTGAAAGTTCAGTCGAACCGCTCGCCCGGCAGAGCGGGACGATTGCCGTGGGCAGCGAGCTTAACCTGCCGCACCTCGCCGAAGAGCCGAACGCCGCGGCCGGTCGCCGTCGTGACTCCGAGCTCGAAGCGGCGCTTCATTTGCCGGGGCTGTTATTTCATCTTCGACGAGAGGCTCGGAGCCTCCGAACAGGGCGTGCCGCCGGGCACGTCTTTTGCTGCGATCTCGGTTGAATGGCGCTGTCCGGATTGCGGCAGCGAGAAATCGATCTTTCGTCCCTACGCCGCTTCCGCGTAGGCCCTGAAGGATCGAACGCTCCGTGGACGGCGGATCCTCACGTGCCGGCGATGACCGACTCACGGCGCCTCGATTTCCGAGTTTTTCACGGCTTGGGCGGATCGCCGAGCCAGCTTCGGCTGGCTGTCATCTGGAATCCTGATAGGGTAAGGTACGGTGCTAGGCGCCTGATCGCCAGAAGGCCGGTCCGCGATAACGGCGACGGCGAAGGGTCGGCGGCTTTTGCGGCGCCCGGGCCTCGCGTTGGAGGTGGTCATGCGCGCGTTCATCAAATTTATCGTCGCTGGATTGGCGGCGATCGTGTTCTCGGTGGCCGTCGGCTCGGCGCCCGCCCAGGCAGGCTTCCGGATCGGCGGCGGAGGCGGAGGCTGGCACGGCGGCGGAGGCGGAGGCTGGCACGGTGGCGGCGGCTTCGGCGGCTGGCATGGCGGGGGCGGCTTCGGCGGCTGGCATGGCGGTTGGGGCGGCGGCTATGGATGGCGTGGCGGCTATGGATGGCGGGCGTATGGCTGGCGTGGCGGCTATGGCTGGCGACGTTACGGGTGGGGCGGTTATTGGAATCCCGGCTGGGCCTATACCGGCTGGGGCGGATGCGACTGGGGCTGGGGCGATTGCGGTTGGGGCCCGGGCGTCACCTATGTCGGCGACTATCCGTACGCCTATCCCGCGGCGAGTTCGTGCTGGGTCCATCGCAGAGTTTGGACCGCGCACGGCCGCTACCTCGGTCGCCGGCTCGTCAACGTCTGCATGTAACCCAGCGTATATTGCGCTTGCCCGTCCTCCCTCCTGAGGGCCCGTCCTCTTGTGCTCCGCGAAGCCGTTGTGGCCTAGAAGAGGGCCGGCATCGCCGAATTGCAGCGGACGCGACGGACCGCAATGGCTCCATGAGATCTCCCTTTTTGGCGTCGCAATCTCAGCCGGCGAAACGCGGTTCCGGCAAGCCGCGCACGCCGACGTCGAGCGCGAAGACGCCGCCGGCGTGCGGTTGTCCTTTCAGCGCTTCGGCGCCGAGATCCCAGATGGCCGAGGTCACGTAAAGCGTCGACAGATCCGGGCCGCCGAACATACAGCTCGTTGGCTTTTGCACCGGCAGGGGAACGATCCGATCGACGCGGCCGTCGGGGGCATAGCGCACCAGTTTCCAGCCGTCCCAATGCGCGTTCCACAGAAAGCCCTCGGCGTCGATCGTCGATCCATCGGGCGTGCCTTCCTGATCGTTGCAATCGGCGAAGACGCGGCGATTGCGGATCGAACCCGCATCGATGTCGAAGTCGTAGGCGAAGATCGTCTTGCGCAGGGAGTCAGCGAAATAAAAGGTTGTATTGTCGGGGCTCCAGGAGAGACTATTGGAGATGCCGATCCCACCCTCCATGCGATGACAGCTCAGGTCGGGATCGAGCCGATAGAGAGACGCTGTCGGCGAAGTCAGCCGATCGTCCATCGTGCCGGCCCAGAACCGGCCGCGCCGATCGCATTTGCCGTCGTTCATGCGGTTGCTGGGCAAATGCGCCTCGGGCGCCGCGAGGCGCTCGATCGCGCCGCTCGCCGGATCGAAGAAGGCGAAACCGGAGGCGAGCGCGATGACCATCCCGGCCTTTTCGCGCAGAGCCAACGCGCAGAGCCGCTCCGGCATCCGCCACGTTTGAATGGCGCCCGAGGCCGGATGAAGGCGGCACAGCAGGGCGCCCTCGATGTCGACCCAATAGAGCGCCTGCTCGACAACATCCCACACCGGCACTTCGCCGAGCTTGTTCTTACTGTCGACGACGCAGACCGCGTCGCGAGGATCATGCGCGCCAATGCTCATCGCTGCTTGCTCACCGACATGCGGAACGAGTATCCGACGACCGCTATGAGGGTCAGTCCGCCGGTCCACATATATTGATAGTACGCCGAGACGTGCATCAGGTTGAGAGCGTTCTGCATCACGCCGACAGCGATCGCGCCGAGAAGAACGCCGATCGCCGTTCCGCGACCGCCGAAGACGCTGACGCCCCCGACCACGACCGCAGTGATGGAAGCCAAAGTGAACGAGGTTCCGGCCTGGGGATCGCCGCTTCCGATGCGCGCTGCGATCAGAAGTCCAGCGACCGAAGCACAGAGGGCGCAGAACACATAGGCGCCGGCGCGCACACGATCGATGGCGATGCCGACGACATGGCTTGCCTCGCTGTTGGAGCCGACGCCATAGAGTTTCTGCCCGAGCCGCCCGCGAACCAGCAGAACCTCCGCCGCCACGAAGACCAGGACGATCGCTACGGCCGCCGTCGGGAACGGGCCGATTGCGCCGCTGAAAAAGTCGATGAACGTCTCGCTGATCAAGCCGCCCGGACTCGGCCGTACGATCAGCGCCACGCCGAGGACGACGGAATAGGTCGAGAGCGTCGCAATGAGGTCGGGAATGCGCAGGCGGACAACCAGGAAGGCGTTGGCGAGCCCAGTCGCCAGACCGGCGGCGAGACCGGCCCCGATGGCGACAACGACCCCTTCTGGACCTTCCGCCACCGCGGCGAAGGACGCGATCGCGGTGATCAAGCTGATCAATGGCCCAACCGAGAGATCGATGCCGCCAAGAAGGATGACGCTGAATTGGCCGAGCGCCGCGAGCGCCAGCGGCGCGACCTGGCTGGCGATGTTGGCGAGATTGCGCGACGTCAGAAAGAAGGCCGAATAGCGCGACGCGCCGAAGACCAGAGCAAGTATGAGGACGGCGAGCAGCAGCGGCCCGGCGTAGCGTTGTACCAACGGCCCTGCGCGGCGGTTGTCCTGCACCGCCTCCGCCGTTTGCGAAGCTGAGATCCTACCGTGGACTGTCGCGCCGCCGGCGCCGGTGGCGCTGCCGACGATGCCTTCTTCCGTAGCCTCCGCGCCGGCGATTTCGTTCACGATCCGCCCGCGTGAGAAGACGAGAATGCGGTCACTAAGGCCGATCAATTCGAGAAGGTCGGATGAGACCAGAATCACCGCAGCGCCGTCTTCCGCCAAGGCGCGGATGCGCCGGTAGAGATCGAGCTTAGTCGCGACGTCGACGCCGCGGGTCGGGTCTTCGAAAATGAAGACGTTCGGCGAACCGGCGGTCCATCGGCCGAGCACAACCTTCTGTTGATTGCCGCCCGACAGGTTGGCGACATTCTCCTCGCCGGAAGGTGTCTTGACCGCAAAGCTTTTGATGGCGTCGCGAGTGACTTGTCGCTCCTTGGCGACGGGAATAACCCCGAGTCCGGCCCAGCCGAAGAGGTGCGGCATGGAAATGTTTTCCCGGATGGAGTGAGGCAGGAACAGGCCTTCGCTGTGCCGTTCCCCGGGCACGTAGACGATGCCCGCCTTGATGGCGCGCGCCGGCGAACCGAGCGCCGCCTCCTCTCCGTCGAGCTTCACGCTGCCCGTCCAGAGGGCGAGCCCGAAGATTGCGCGGACGACGTCTGCCTGCCCGTTGCCTTGAATGCCACCGAGGCCGACGATTTCGCCAGCCCGGGCGCGAAACGAAACGCCCTCGAAGACGCCGGCCGCAGTCATGTTGTCGACGACCAGACGTTCCGCTCCCGCGCCGGTCGACCGCGGCGGGTAGGCGAGCGCTATTTCCCGACCGACCATCATCGCGACGAGGCGCTCGTGGCTGACGTCGTCGCGATCGACCGTGCCGACGACCTCGCCGTCCTTGAGAACCGTAATGCGGTCGGCGATGGCGAAGACTTCCGGCAGGCGATGCGAGATGAAGATGATCGCCGTGCCGCTTCGTTTGAGCTCCTTGACGATTGTGAAGAGGTGCTGAATCTCGGCGGCGTCTAGCGCAGAAGTCGGCTCGTCGAGAATCAGGACCGAGGGCTCCGTCGTCAGCGCCCTGGCGATTTCAACCACCTGGCGCTCTGCGACGCTCAGGTCGCGAACGGGTCTGCCGAGATCGATCGGAGCGCCGAGCCGCTCGAGAATGGCCTGCGCGCCGCGGCCCATGGCGCGGCGGTCGACGAATATTGCCCCGCCGGGTTCGCGCCCGAGCCATATGTTTTGGCACACGTCGAGATCAGGAACGAGCCGCGTGTCCTGGTAGACCATGGCGATGCCGAGATCCTGCGACTGCTTCGGCCCTGCGATTTGAACTTCCTCACCGCGAACGAAGATTCGCCCCGCTTGCGGCTTCCAGACGCCGGAGATGATTCTCATCAGCGTCGACTTGCCAGCGCCGTTCTCGCCCATGAGGACATGGACTTCGCCCGCCCGGCATGCGAACGAAACATCTTTGAGGACCCGCACGCCGGGGAAGCTCTTTTCTATGCCTTTCAACTCGAGGGCGTTGATGCGCATATCGTTCGGATTAGTCTGCAACATTGTCACCGGGTTCGGCTGATCGGGCGGCGCAGTCGCGCCCGCGCGGGCGCGACCGACTTTGCAGGAGAGAGGATTAGCTGAAGAGCTTCTTCAGTTCGTCGTCGGACAGTGTCGTGTCGACGAAGACGCCGTCGGGCAGATCCCGCTTGATGAAGATCTGATAATTGGAACCGTCGATGACGATCGGCTCGATGATCTGACGCTTCGGCACAGTCTCGCCGGCGAGCAGCTTTTGAGCCGTGCGCAGCGCAACGACGCCTTCCCACGACGGCTCGGAGACGCAGCCGATCTTGAACTTCGGATTCTTGTCCTTGTTGGCGTCATACATCTTGAGGAGTCCGTTGTAGTCATCGCCAACGCACGGCGCCAACGGCCGCCCCGCGGCGACGAGAGCCTTCAGGCCGCCGAGCGCGTCCTGGCCGCCGTCGGCCCAGATGCCGTCGATCTCGGGATAGGCGGCGATTAGATCGGCCATGATGACCTTGGCCTTGTCTTCTTCCCAGGATGCGTCCTTGAAGGCCAGCACTTCGATTCCAGGCGCGAAACTCTCCTTGGCGCCGGCCCAGCATCCTGCGGTGTAGGAATTGCCGGGCAACCCGCCGAGGGCCACGATCTTTCCTTTGCCGCCGAGCGCGTCGCTCAGATACTTGCCAGTCTTGCCGCCCTTCTTCTTCGGGTCGGTGCCGATGAAGGCGTGCCACTCTTCGCCGTCGACGGGGAGATTGAAAGGCACGGTCATAATGCCGGCTTTCATGGCCTTGCGGATCACGGGCACGACCGCCGTGCCGGAGTTGGCGATGATGAGAAGCGCATCGACGTTTTGAGCGATCAGATCGTCGATGTCGTTGACCTGCTTGGCGATGTCGCCCTGACCGTCGACGGTGATCAGTTCGTATTCGTCGGCGTTGGCTTCCGCCTCTTTGTTCATCGACTTCAGGTTCATCGTGCGCCAGGTGTTGCCCGAAAACCCGTTCGAGAACCCGATGCGCAGCTTGCCGCTCTTGGCGACGCCCTTGGTCGTCTCAGGCGAAGGAATGATTTTGGCGTTGCTGATCGCGTCGGCGATGGCGCGCGAACCGACAAGACTGGCCGCTGCGGCCACGAAGCCGAGCTGAAGTATGGAACGGCGACTGATCGTACGCAGTTTCGACATTGATGGACTCCTTGGGTGCGGGACTAAAATCTCACTGCACGGCGGCGCGCACGCCGATCATGCGGTAAGCAATGACACTCAGCGCGATCAGGACGCCCTGAATGACATATTGGACCCCGGTCGACGCCTGGGCGATGTTGGTAAAGCTGGTGAGTTCGGTGACGAACAGAGCGCCGGCGATCGTTCCCGCGACGCTGCCGACGCCGCCGGTGAGCGCCGTGCCGCCGACGACGACCGCGACGACTGAGGTCAACAGGAACTGGTTGCCGATCCCGAGGCTGGGATTGCCGATGTAGGCAGTGACGAGCAGCCCGCCGAGAACAGCGAGGACCGCGCTGAGCACGTAAGCGACGACGAGCACCGCGCGGGTCGGAACGCCCATAAGCTTCGCCGCCCGCTCGTTCGCGCCGACAGCATAGAGCCAGCGGCCATAAGTCGTGCGGCGCATCGCCCAGGACAGGCCGAGCGCGACGACCAACCAGCAGATCGCGCTGGCGGGAAGGCCGAAGACCGAACCTTGGCCGATGACGTTGAACGCCGGCGCCGCGGCGCCGCGAGGCGCCCCGCCGGTATAAACGAGCGCGGCGCCGAACAGGATGGAGTTCATAGCCAGCGTCGCTATGATCGGTGCGACGCGCAACATGGCGATCAATATCCCGTTGATTGCGCCGACGGCGACGCCGATCAGCAGGCACGCGATCACTGCGGGCGCGATTTTTGAGTTTTGGCCCATCATCAGGCTCGTCGCGACGATATTGGTCATCGTGACGACGCCAGCAACAGAAAGGTCGATGCCTCCAGTCAGCAGCGCGATCGTTTGTCCGCTCGCCACCAGACCGAGGAAGGCCGTCACTTGCAGAATGTTGAGAACCTGCTCGGGCTTGAGCATCGCCGGGGTAACGATTCCCGCAACCGCATAGAGCAGCGCGACGGCGATCCAGACCGGAGAACGAAGCAGCGTCGCTAAAATATCCGCTCCAAGCATCGATACGGCTCCTCCGTCGGCCTCTTTCCGGGCGCGGCCAAGCGTCGCTTGGCGCCGCTCTCATCCGAAATGCCCGATTTGCACAAAACGTGCCTGACACTTAGATGAGAGTTGACAAATAGGTTCTTAAGGATTGTAAGTGAGGTTGTCAATGACCTATCATAAAGGTTCTCGGATGGACACGGGCAAGGAGCCTTCGGGAGAGGTGGTCACGATTGTTGCTGGCCCGACAGAGAGTCTCGTCGACCGCACGATGGCGGAGGTCACCAACTACATTCGCAAGAACGGGCTTGAACCCGGCGCGATGCTCCCGAGCGAAGCAACTTTCGCAGCGCGAGTGGGCGCCTCCCGCGCCGTCGCGCGCGAGGGATTTCGTGGTCTGGCCGCTTTGCGGCTGATCGACGTCGGCAACGGACGGCGCGCACGCGTCGCCCAGGCGGACGAATCGGTCGTCAGCCTGATGATCGATCATGCGGTTCACACCAAGCAGATCACGGTCCTGCAAATTCTCGACGTGCGCCGCACCATTGAACTGCGCACCGTTGCGCTGGCGGCCCTTCGCCGAACCGACG
Organism: uncultured Alphaproteobacteria bacterium; assembly: GCA_963820795.1. Taxonomy (GTDB): domain Bacteria; phylum Pseudomonadota; class Alphaproteobacteria; order Rhizobiales; family Beijerinckiaceae; genus Roseiarcus. The sequence continues at coordinate 96,314 of CAWGBJ010000002.1, read as the reverse complement.
AAGAGGCGCGCGCAATTGAGGAGATCGCCGACGCGATGCGTCGAAGCTTCGCTAAGCCCCATGAACTGATGGAGTTGGACATTTCTTTTCACGAGGCGATCGCGCGGGCCTCGCGCAACCCGATGTTCGCGCTTCTTGTCGGCTCGTTCCGCGTCGTCACGCGACAGACGTGGTCGATCGGATGGGCCAGCCGGCCGACGGATGAGGCGCGACTGGAAAGCGTCGAAGGCCATGCCGCCATCGCGGCGGCGATCCGCAGTGGCAATTCGCAGGCGGCGGAGAAAGCGATGGCTGAGCATTTCGACCTGACCGTCAAAGCCTTGCTCAGCGCCGGCGTCAACTAGCGCCGCTCAGTTCGTACCCAGGACGAAAGCCAGCCATTCAGGACAGCCATGAAAATCGTCGCTATCGAGACTTTATGCGCCTCAGAGTTCGAAAACGTCCTGTGGGCGCGTCTTCACACCGACGCCGGCGCTATCGGTCTCGGCGAGACGTTCTATGGGGCGGGCGCCGTCGCCTCCCATATTCACGACACGCTGGCGACGCGCCTTCTCGGCCGCGATCCGTTGTGCATCGAGGCGCTGCACAAGGAGCTCGTCAACCTGCCGATGGCGCAATCGAGCACCGGCGCGGAATATCGGGCGGCCTCCGCCATCGACATCGCTCTGTGGGATCTCTGGGGCAAGGTGACGAACCAGCCGGTGCATCAACTGCTCGGCGGTCTGTGCCGCGACCGGCTTCGCATCTACAACACCTGCGCCGGCTATCAATACGTGCGCAACCGCGACATTCGTCCGGTCAACACCTGGAACATCGGCGCCGACGGGCCTTACGAAGACTTGAACGCCTTCACGACCGACGCCGGCGCCTTGGCGGAAAGCCTGCTCGAAAACGGCATCAGCGCCATGAAAATCTGGCCCTTCGACCCGGCGGCGAAAGAGACTGGCGGCGTCGACATTTCCACCGAACAGCTCAAGGCGGCGCTGCGCCCGTTCGAACTCATCCGCAAGCGCGTCGGCGACAAGATAGACATCATGGTAGAGTTCCACTCGATGTGGAACCTCACGACCGCTAAACGCATCGCCAAGGCTTTGGAGCCCTTCAACCCGACCTGGTACGAAGACCCGATCCGCATGAATTCCTCACAGGCGCTGGCCGAATATGCGCGCTCGACCCATGTTCCCGTCTGCGCCAGCGAAACGCTCGGCTCGCGCTGGGCCTATAAGGAAATGCTAGACCGCGACGCGATCGGCGTCGTCATGGTCGACCTGTGCTGGACCGGCGGCCTGACGGAGTGTCGCAAGATCGCCTCCCTCGGCGAGACTTATCACAAGCCCTTCACGCCGCACGACTGCACCGGGCCGGTCGGCTTCGCTGCGGCCGTGCACATGTCGTTCAGCCAGCCCAACACCCTCATCCAGGAATTTGTGCGGGCCTTCTATACAGGCTGGTACAAGGAATTAGTCACCGAAACGCCTCCGATCCGCGACGGCTACGTCTATCCGATGGAGGGGCCAGGACTGGGGCTCGACTTGCGTCCGCAAGTCTTCGAACGTTCCGACCTCATCGCGCGGCGGAGCGAAGCATGACCGGCTCCAAGCGCTTCGACCTCTCAGGCAAAACGGCCCTCGTCACCGGTTCATCCGACGGCCTCGGGCGCACTATGGCGCACGGCCTCGCCGAGGCGGGCGCCGCGGTGGTCCTCAATGGTCGCGACAAGGCCAAACTTGCTGCGACGGCGGAGTCATTTCGCGCGGCGGGCCATCAGGCGACGGAGCGAGCGTTCGACGTCGCTGACGATGCAGCGGTGCGCAACGCTTTCGAGCGGTTCGACGGCGATGGCGTTGAGATCGACATCTTGATCAACAACGCCGGGATTCAGTTCCGCAAACCTATGGTCGACCTGTCGACCGAAGATTGGCGGCGCGTGCTGGAGACCAACCTCACCGCCGCGTTTCAGGTTGGCCGAGAGGCTGCACGGCGGATGATCGCGCGCGGCCGCGGCGGCAAGATCATCAACATCGGCTCGCTGACGAGCGCTCTGGCCCGGGCGACGGTCGCCCCCTATACGGCCGCCAAAGGCGGCATCAAGATGCTGACCCAGTCCATGGCGGCCGAATGGGCGGCTCATGACATCCAGGCCAACGCCATCGGGCCGGGATACATCCTCACCGAAATGAACCGCGCCCTGATCGACGACGCCAAGTTCGACGCCTGGGTGCGAGGCCGTACGCCCTCCGGCCGCTGGGGCCAGCCTGACGACCTCATCGGCGCCGCGGTGTTCCTCGCTTCGCCCGCTTCGTCCTATGTCAACGGGCAAATCATCTATGTCGACGGCGGCCTGCTCGCCGTCATGTGAGAAGCGCCCGCCGATCGGGAGCTTCTGAAAGCAAACTGGAGATTGCCATGCGCGGCGTCATCATCCACGCCCCTAAGGATTTGCGCATCGAAGAGGCGCCGAGCCAAACGCTCGGACCGCGGGACGTGCGGGTGCTCATTCAAATGGGCGGCATCTGCGGATCGGACCTTCACTACTTCAATCACGGCGGCACCGGATTCATTCGTCTTCGCGAATCGATGGTCCTCGGACACGAAGTGGCGGGCGTTATCGCCGAGGTCGGCGGGGAAGTCTTGCACGTCGCGGTCGGCGCCCGCGTTTCAGTAAACCCTAGCCGCCACTGCGGGCATTGCCGTTATTGCGAGGAGGGCCTTCACAACCATTGCCAGGACATGCGCTTCCTCGGCAGCGCCATGCGGTTCCCGCACATTCAGGGCGGGTTCCGCGAGAGCCTTGTCGTTGATGAATCGCAGGCGATCCCGATCGCCGATACGCTGACGATGGGCGAGGCGTCGATGGCCGAGCCGCTGGCGGTCGGCTTGCACGCGGTCCATCGCGCCGGCTCGCTCGTCGGCAAACGCGTTCTCGTTATCGGTTGCGGTCCGATCGGCAGCCTAGTGATCATCGCGGCCAGACACGCCGGCGCAGAGGAGATCGTCGCGACCGACGTGCAGGCGTTCGCACTCGACATGGCGCGGAAATGCGGCGCCGATGTCGCGATCAACGTCACCGAGGATCCCGACGGCCTCACCGATGTCGTCAAGCGTTCCGGGCCGATCGACGTGATCTTCGAAGCCTCCGGCAATGCGGCGGCGTTGCGCGCCGCAATCGAATTGTTGCGGCCGCGCGGCCTTGTTTTGCAACTGGGCCTCGGCGGCGAGATGCCTTTGCCGACCAACATCCTCGTCACCCGTGAGATCGAACTGCGCGGCACATTCCGCTTCACCTCGGAATTCGCCCTCGCGGTCGATCTGATGAACCGCGGCCGGATCCACGTGAAGCCCTTGATGACGGCAACCGTGCCGTTCACAGACGCCCTTGCGGGGTTCGAACTGGCGGGCGACCGCTCGCGATCCGGGAAGGTTCTGCTGAGCTTCGCTTAACGCGGACGAAGGCGGCAATCTTGGCGCCGTTGATCTCGCGAAACGCCGCGGCTACCGAGGCTGGGGCGGCAGGACGGTGTGAAGTTCCTGCTGCCTGAGAGGATGGGGATCGATCGACAGGCAACCTCGTTTCCTGTCATCGCGCTCCAACCTGGGGCGGCACGCCCCCACCCCCTTGGAGACCGGTGCGGAATCTACCCTAGCAAGTATAATATAACGCGTCGGTTTGCATTTCTTTTCTTTATTCTCCGATTCCGGTTGAGGACAACTCGGATCGATGCAGGTCCCCTTTTTCCGCGCTCTTGACGCTCCGGCTGTCAATGATTGCGGCGGTCGGGCTCGCCTCGCGAGCAGCGGCTTCGCGACACTTCACGTAGAGCGCGTCGTGGATGCGATCGAGCGTGCCGCCCCAATTTGCGAAAACTATGCAATCCCCACATAATGATTCCCGACAAACTCTGAGATTGCGCCAGAAGCGTCCGGCCGAAGGGATCGCTGGTCGTCGGCTTGGGTTCGACGGAAGCAACCGCGTGGCCTTCGTCGACCGCGACAATCGTAATGCCAAAGTCGCCGAGCATGGCCCGGAAACGTGAGAGACCTGTCTCGCGCAGCGCCAACGAGGCCCTCTTTGAGCGAAGATCGCTTGCCGAAATCGAAAGATTGGCCCAAAGGCGCGGTCTTCACGATCGGCCATTCGACGCTGCCGATCGATCGGTTCCTCGGCCTGCTCGAGACTTATGGGATCGAAAGGCTTGCCGACATCCGCACCGTGCCGCGCTCGCGCCACAACCCGCAATTCAACGCCGACGCGCTGACCGGGGCGCTGGCGGCGGGCGGAATCGACTACGCGCCGATGCCCGCGCTCGGCGGCCTGCGCCATTCCCTTAAGGATTCGCCCAACACCGGCTGGCGCAACGAGAGCTTTCGCGGCTACGCCGACTACATGCAGACCCCGGCCTTCGCTGAGGCGCTCGACACGCTCATCGCCTCGGCCCGCCAAAAGCGCCTCGCCATGATGTGCGCCGAAGCCGTGCCCTGGCGCTGCCACCGCTCGCTCGTCGCCGATGCGCTCGCCGTCCGCGGCGTTGCCGCGATCGACATCCTGCCGAATGCCAATTCCCGCCCGCACGAACTGACCCCGTTCGCCTGCGTCGAAGGAACCCGTCTGACCTACCCGCCGGCGCAGCCGATGGCGCGGTAGATCGGCACAAGCCGCAGGCCCTCGACCTGACATCGCGCCAGGAGCATCCAGCCGAACGATCTCTGTCCATTGGTTCGGGTCGACGGAGGTAACTGCGCGGCGTTGTCGATCGTGACGTTTCTTGTGCCTATGTGGTCGAGGGGCAGCGCGGCGAGCGGCCTCGAGCCTATTAGACATTTATACATTGTTAAATACTTTCGCGCGCCCCTCCATGGGCGAATCCAGTTCCAAGGTCGTGTCCCCATCGGCCGTCGATCACGCCAACTTCGGAATTTCAAAGTGACAGGTTTTGGGGCTCAAGCCGTTGAAATTGCGCCCTCGCGACCAGGAGCGCGGCCTCGGTCAGTCCCCATCCAACGCCCGCAAAACCTCCGGCAGCGTCTCCGGCAGATCCTCGGAGATGAGCCCCGGGCCGAAGGCGCGGGCGGCGGCGCCGTGCAGCCAGACGGCGGCCGCGGCGGCGACGAAGGGCGACGCGCCCCCAGCGGCGAGGCCGGCGACGAGGCCAGTGAGCACGTCGCCCGAGCCGGCGGTGGCGAGCGTCGGCGGCAGGTCCCATCCGATCGCGGCGCGGCCGTCGGGCGCGGCGACGACGGTGTCGGGGCCCTTGAGGACGACGACCGCGCCGGTCAGCTTCGCTGCGGCGCGGGCGCGCTTGAGCTTGTCGTCGCCGGCCTCGACGCCGGGCGCATCGGCGAAGAGGCGGGCGAACTCGCCTTCATGCGGCGTCATCACCGCGGCATGGCCGCCGCGCCTGATCAGCGCCGCGAGCTCCTGGGCCTCGCCGGCAAAGCTGGTCAGCGCGTCGGCGTCCAGGACGATGGTGCGGCCCTTGGCGGGGCGCGTCAGGGCCGCCGCGACGAGCTGGCGCAGCGCCGTCCCGACGCCCGCGCCTGGCCCGAGCGCGATGGCGCGCCGGCGCTCGTCGGCGAGCAGCGCCTCGAAGCCGCGGAGGCCCGAGAACGGCGCGACCATGATCGCGGTGACGTGCGCCGCGTTGGCGGCGACCGCGTCGGGCGGGCTTGCGAGCGAAACGATGCCGGCGCCGGCACGCAGCGCCGAGCGCGCCGCAAGGCGGGCCGCGCCTGTCTGGTGCGCCGCGCCGGAAAGAACGAGCGCGGCGCCGCGGGCATATTTGTGCGTGTCTGCGCCGAGGCGCGGCAGGCCCTCGCGCCACAGGGCCGGCGCGTTGACAAAGGCTTTCGGGGCGATGGGTGCGAGCGCCGCCGCCGGAATGCCGATGTCCGCCAGATGGATCGCGCCGCAGAGCGGCCGCCCGGGGTGAAGCAGATGCCCGGGCTTCAGGCGGAAGAAGGTGACGGTCGCCGCGGCCTCGACGGCCACCCCGCGGACCTTGCCGGTCTCGCCGTCGACGCCGGAGGGAACGTCGACCGCGACAACCTTTCCCCCGGCGCGGGCGAAGGCGTTGATCCGCTCGACGACCGCCTTCGCCTCGCCCTCGATGTCGCGCGCCAGCCCGGCGCCGAACAGCGCATCGATCACGCAATCGGCGTCGCTGAGATCGACGTCGGCGGCCGGGCGGACGAGGCCCTTAAATCGCGACGCGGCGATCGCGGCGTCGCCTCTAAGCGCATCGCCGCGGCCGATGAGCCCGAGCTCGACGACGTAGCGGCGTCCAGTGAGCAGCCGGGCGGCGACGAAGCCGTCGCCGCCGTTTCCCCCCGGACCGCAAAGGACGGCGATGCGCCCGCGCGAGCGCGCCTGCCGGGCCGCTTCGTCGGCGACGGCAAGCCCTGCCCGCTCCATCAGCACGATGCCCGGCGTTCCGGCGGCGACGGCGAACCGGTCGGCCTCCGCCATCTCGGCCGGGGTCAGGAGTTCTGGGTGTTTCCGAGGGTCGAGCATCAGCGGGAAGGAAGCCTCTTTGCTGCTGCGACGCGGGGCGAAAACGCTCTTTCCAACGCGCCCATTTCTGCTATACCCCGGACGCGCTGATCCCCGATAGCTCAGCTGGTAGAGCATTCGACTGTTAATCGAATGGTCGCAGGTTCGAAGTCCTGCTCGGGGAGCCATTCACGGCCTTCCCGCTCGAACGTGTCGCTAGGCCCTTTCGCTACCCGCGACGAAGACCGTGTCAGCAAGTCTGTCAAGCGGTTCGCGGAGGGATCGAACCCGCGCCGCATCGCTGGAAGGCACGCTGGCGTACGGATGTAGACACCCGGCGCGGCTAGCTGCGCCGATGGCGCATCGGTCGAAAATTAGGCGCCTAATCCTTGTTCAGTCCTCTCACGCAAGCTGCCGCAGCCCCTTCATTCCGACTGCGGACCGGCAAAACCATCGAATATGCCGCTTCGCGCCCTTCAGAGAGCGAGATGGCACGGCCCTTGTAAGGGCCTCTGCCGGCGGGGCGTATTTGCGCCCCGACTTCATCGCAGAGCGCCGCGGTCCCTTTAAAGAGCCGCGTGCGTCAAATTCGGGCGAGGGCAAATGAAAATCGTGATGGCGATCATAAAGCCGTTCAAACTCGAGGAGGTGCGCGACGCGCTCACCGCCATCGGCGTACACGGCCTGACAGTTACTGAAGTCAAGGGATATGGCCGGCAGAAGGGCCACACGGAAATCTATCGCGGCGCGGAATATGCGGTGAGTTTCCTGCCGAAGCTCAAGATCGAAGTCGCGGTCAACTCCGAGCTGGCCGACAAGGTCGTCGAGGCGATCGTCGCCGCTGCGCGCACCGGTCAGATCGGCGACGGCAAAATCTTCGTCTACGACCTCGAACTCGGCGGTGCGGATCCGCACGGGCGAAAAGGACAAAGACGCGCTTTGACCCTGCGGCCTCCCCCTTTCCAGATCGGAGTTCTCGAGCAATGAACCTCAAACGAATCGTTTCGGGCCTCGCCCCGGCGTTGGCGATTGCCGCCTTGGTCGGTCTCGCCGGCCCCATCGATACGCACGCGCAGACAACCGCGCCCGCCGCCACGGCGCCGGCGGCAGCGGCGCCGGCGGCAGCGGCCCCCGCAGCGGCAAAGCCCGCGCCGCCGGCCACGCCGGCTTGCGCGGGCGCCTCCGCCGCCATCCCTGAAACCGACAAGTACGCCGCCGTGCCGGCTGTCCCGGCGGTGCTCACCAACTGCACGCCGAGCGGCGGCGACACGGCGTGGATGCTGACCTCGGTGGCGCTCGTGCTGATGATGACGATCCCGGGTCTCGGGCTGTTCTACGGCGGCATGGTGCGCAAGAAGAACGTCGGCGACACCGTAATGACCAGCTTCGCCGTCACCTGCCTCGTGACGGTAGTGTACGCCCTCGTAACCTATTCGTTGTCCTTCACGGGCGGCACCCCGTTCATCGGCGGGCTCAGCCGCGCCTTCCTGCAGGGCATCCTCAGCGACATCAACAACGGCGGCATCGGCAATCCGAACCCGCTCGCGCCGACGATCCCCGAGACCGTGTACATGTGCTTCCAGATGACCTTCGCGATCATCACGCCCGCGCTCATCGCCGGCGCCTTCGCGGAGCGCATGAAGTTCTCGGCGATGCTGTGGTTCATGGGCCTGTGGGCGATCTTCGTCTACGCCCCGGTCGCCCACTGGCTGTGGGGGCCCGACGGCATCTTCAACTCGAGCAACCCGGATGCGTGGGTCAAGGTGCTCGACTTCGCCGGCGGCACGGTCGTGCATATCGACGCAGGCGTCGCCGGCCTGGTCGCCGCGATCATGGTCGGCAAGCGCCGGGATACGGGGCCTGGCCACAACATGGTGCTGACCTTCATCGGCGCAGCGCTCCTGTGGGTCGGCTGGTTCGGCTTCAACGCGGGCTCCGCGGTCAGCGCGGGCGTGCAGGCCGGCATGGCGATGACTGTCACCCAGATCGCGACCGCGGTCGCGGCCCTGACCTGGATGTTCGTCGAATGGGCGCACCGCGGCAAGCCGACGGTCATCGGCATCGCCTCCGGGGCCGTCGCCGGACTCGTCGCCATCACGCCGGCCTCCGGCTTCGTCGGTCCGATCGGCTCGATGGCGATCGGCGTCGCCTGCGGCGTCGGCTGCTACTGGGGCGCGACCGGCCTCAAGCACGCCTTTGGCTATGACGACGCGCTCGACTGCTTTGGCGTCCACGGCGTCGGCGGCATGATCGGCGCGCTTCTGACGGGCGTGTTCGCGATCCAGCAGTACGGCGGCACCGCCGGGCTGATCGAGGGCAATCCCGGCCAAGTGCTCAACCAGTGCGTCGGCATCCTCACCGTCATCGTCTACGACGCCATCGTCACCATCGTCATCCTCTCCATCATCAAGGCGGTCATCGGCCTGCGCGTCTCCGACGAGGTCGAGCGCGACGGGCTCGACCTCGCCCTGCACGGCGAAGTCGTCCAGTAACTCGCTCCCCCGGCGGCGTCATCGCCGTCGGGCTCCCTTTCTCCCGCGGACTTGGACGCCCTTCGAGGGCGTCTTTTTTTGCCGTTTCCTCGTGGACCTGCCCGCCAGATTGCACCCCAACTTCGCCTGGCGGACGGCGCGAGGCTGGACGACCGAGTCGGATACCGGTTCGCCGTCCTAATGCGGCCGGACTTCGCCGCGGTCGTGCCGGCGGAGATTCTCCAACGATCTTGCCGATCGAGACGTGATGGTCGTGGCCGATGACGCGCCCGAGCAGCAAGCTTGGCTGCAGGCGGCCGAGGCTCCGGCGGTCGTGGTGCGCCCGGACCGCTATGTGCTCGGCGCCGCCCGCTCGCTCCAGGAACTGAACGCCCTCGCCGCCATCTTCTGAACTGCCGCTGAACCCACAAAACCCCTGAGGAAAGAAGAATCCATGCAGCTTGTCTCTTTCGTATCTGCGGGCAGCGCCCGCTACGGCATGGTGAAGGACGGTGGGGTGATCGATCTCAGCCGGCGCTTTGGTGACCGCTGGCCTACGCTGCGCGCGCTACTCGCAGCGGGCGCCTTGGCGGAAGCCGGGCGCGTCGAGCGCGACGCCAAACCCGATCTCCGTCTGGAGGGGCTCGAATTCGCGCCCGTGATCCCCGACCCCGACAAGATCATCTGCATCGGCCTGAATTACCGCGCCCACGTCGAAGAGACGGGGCGGACGGTGACCGAGAAGCCGGCGCTGTTCGCGCGGTTCGCCGGGAGCCAGGTCGGCCATTTGCAGCCGCTGGTGAAGCCCAAAGTGTCGGACGAGTTCGACTACGAAGGCGAACTTGCGGTGGTGATCGGCAAGGGCGGTCGCCACATCCCAGCCAAGCAAGCGCTCGAGCACGTGGCGGGCTACTCCTGCTATAACGAGGGCAGCATCCGCGACTGGCAGCGCCACACCAGTCAGTACCTCGCGGGCAAGACCTTCGCCGGCACCGGCGGCTTCGGTCCCTGGCTGGTGACAGCCGACGAGATCCCCGACCCGTCGCGGCTGACGCTCGAGACGCGGCTGAACGGGCAAGTCGTCCAGCACACAACAACCGATCTCATGATCACGCCCGTGCCGGAGCTGATCGCCTACATCTCCACCATCGTGCCGCTGCTGGCCGGCGACGTGATCGTGTCCGGGACATGCGGCGGCGTTGGCTGGAAGCGCAACCCGCCGCTTTTCATTGCGTCCGGGCGACGTCGCGGAGGTGGAGATCAGCGGCATCGGCGTGCTGCGCAACCCGGTCGTCGCCGAGACCGCCTGAGCGAATGGCGGAAACAGCATCACGAGAGAGAGAGCGACATGACGCAGCCTGCGGAACTGACCTCGCTCGGCTACATCGGCATCCGGTCCGAGCGGCTCGATGACTGGGATTCGTACGCGACCCGTTTGCTCGGCATGCAGCAGGTCGACCGCGGCGGCGCGGTCCGGGCCTTTCGGATGGACGACCGCAAGCAGCGCCTGGTCGTGGCGGGCGATCGGGCTTCGGCGCGCCCTCGCCGCCTGCTTCGTTGCGAGGCGTTCCGCCTTCTCGGCCCGTCGCGCGTCGATAGGGTCTGAACCGACGCCCATTCCGCGCCGCTCGTCGCCGATGCGGAACTGGAACACCCAACTTTTGGACCTCGCCTGCGAGACCTCTAGGTAGAGCCCCGCCGTCCTTGCGACTGGGTAGAACCCGGGGTCCGGTCCATCTCGACGTGCGCCGCCGTCGATATCGCCTTCATTTTTCGGTTCGCTTTCCGTTCCTTGAGTTCGGGCGAGATCTCCGTTCCCTATTGCCTGTCCTATTACGCAAGGCCGCCAAATAAGGTTAGGCGCGCATTAACTGGGCCGACATAGGGTCAGCAAGGGACATGGGGCGCGCGCCGAAAACGTCGCCCGTGCGAAGCCGGCGAGTGGACGATGCGTACGACGACATTCTCGGTTTTCGATCATCTGCCTCCCTCGGTGCGCGAGTTCCCGAAGCGGCGAGCGGCCGAGATCGCCGGCCTTGCCTCGCTTGCCGCGGTCGGCGGTCTCGGCCTTGCCCTCCTGACCTGGTCGGTCGCCGATCCGAGCCTCAATCACGCGACCAACGCGCCCGTCCACAATCTGCTCGGGAGCCCGGGCGCGATCGCCGCCGACATTGTCATGCAGGTGCTGGGCCTCGCCTGTGTCGCAGCGCTCGCGCCGCCCGCGTTCTGGGGCTGGCGCCTCCTGACCGAGCGCCGACTCGAGCACCCTGGGCTCAAGGCCGGCCTTTATGTCGTCGGCGTGCTGGCCGCTGCAGGACTGGCCTCCCTCCTGCCCGCGCCGGGAAGCTGGCCGCTGCCGACCGGACTCGGCGGCGTCGCGGGCGACGCGCTCCTGGCGGCGCCCCGGCGCCTCGTTTCCGCCTCGGCCTGGGGCATGGCGGTCACCGCCGCGCTTCTGGCGGCGGCGGCGATCCTCAGCCTGACGGCGGCCGCCGGCGTCGGCTTCGCCCGCACCCCGCCCGTCAACGACGGGTCGCAGAAGGCGAAAAACGCCCGCGCCCAGGCCCAGGCGCGCTTCGACGAGGAAGAGGGGGACGACGAGCCCGGCTTCGGCATGGTGCCGATCGGCGCCGTCATCCACGCGCTCCTGACCGCCAAAGCAGCGCTCAGGCGCCTCAGCCGCCGCCGGCCCAAAGCAAAGCCTGCCGAAGGCGCGCGCAATACGCCCGGCGGCGAATTGCGTGCGCCCTGGCTCGGGCTGAGCGCCGATGACGATCCCCTGACCAAGCTTGACGCCTACGCCCCGAGGCCGAAGACAACGCCCGCCGCGGCTCTGGCCCCCGCCGCGCCACAGGCGCCCGCCGCTTCTACGGCGTTGCGCGGTCGCGCCGGCGCTCCGGGCAGGCCGGTCCTTCCGTCTTTCGGCATCTGGGCGATGCCCTCGCTCGCCATGCTGGCGGAGCCCAAGAAACAGCAGGCGGCGAAAGTTTCGACCGACGCGCTCGAGCAGAACGCCCGCCTGCTTGAAGGCGTGCTCGAGGACTTCGGCGTCAAAGGCGAGATCGTCAACGTACGTCCGGGACCAGTGGTGGCGCTTTACGAGCTCGAGCCCGCGCCGGGTATAAAGTCCTCGCGCGTCATCGGCCTCGCCGACGATATCGCCCGCTCGATGTCGGCGGTCTCCGCCCGCGTCGCCGTGGTTCAGGGGCGCAACGCCATCGGCATCGAGCTGCCGAACCAGCGGCGCGAGATGGTCTATCTGCGCGAACTGCTGGCGAGCGACGACTTCGACAAGTCAAAACACCGCCTCGCCATCGCGCTCGGCAAGACGATCGGCGGCGAGCCGGTCATCGTCGACCTCGCCCGCATGCCGCATCTGCTCGTCGCCGGCACGACCGGCTCGGGCAAATCGGTCGCGATCAACACGATGATCCTCTCCCTCCTCTATCGCATGAAGCCCGAGCAGTGCCGGCTCATCATGGTCGATCCGAAAATGCTCGAGCTCTCGGCCTATGACGGCATCCCGCATCTGCTGGCGCCGGTGGTCACCGATGCGAAGAAGGCGGTCGTGGCGCTCAAATGGGCGGTCCGCGAAATGGAGGACCGCTACAAGAAATTGTCGAAGATCGGCGTGCGCAACGTGGAGGGCTTCAACGCCCGTGTCGCCGAGGCGCGCCGCAACGGCGAGACCCTGACGCGCACGGTGCAGACGGGCTTCGACCGCGAGACGGGCGAGGCGATCTACGAGCACGAGGAGCTCGCGCTCGAGGAACTGCCCTACATCGTCGTCGTGGTCGACGAGATGGCCGATCTGATGATGGTCGCCGGCAAGGACATCGAAGGCGCGATCCAGCGCCTGGCGCAAATGGCGCGCGCCGCCGGCATCCATCTCATCATGGCGACGCAGCGTCCCTCGGTCGACGTCATCACCGGCACGATCAAGGCCAATTTCCCGACCCGCATCTCGTTCCAGGTGACGAGCAAGATCGACAGCCGCACCATCCTCGGCGAGCAGGGAGCCGAGCAGCTGCTCGGCCAGGGCGACATGCTTTATATGGCCGGCGGCGGACGCATTTCGCGCGTGCACGGGCCGTTCGTCGCCGACGTCGAGGTCGAGAAGGTCGTGGCCCATTTGAAGAGGCAGGGCGCGCCCGAATATCTAAGCGCCATCACTGAGGAGGACGAGCCGGACGGGGACGACGACGGCCCCCTGCCCCCGCCTGGCTCCATGGACGCCGAGGAATCGGCCGACTATTACGACCGGGCGGTCAACATCGTCCTGCGCGACCGAAAAGTCTCGACCAGCTACATCCAGCGCCGCCTCTCGGTCGGCTACAACAAGGCCGCCTCGCTGGTCGAGCGGATGGAGAAGGAGGGCGTCGTCAGCGCCCCCAACCACGCCGGCAAGCGCGAGATCCTGATCGGCGCCGGCGTCGACCGCGGCGCCTTCGAAGACATCGAGGAGGAGTGACCGACCGCCGCGGCCGCCGGCCGGCAGACAGGCGTGCAGAGTCGCGGGCGACCGGCCTCTTTCAATGGCTTAAGTGTTCTTTTCCGCAACCTTGTAACTTTCGATCTTTGCAACTCGCGCGCTGGGTCATGGCTGAGACCGCGGACCGGTCGGGATAGAGCGTTCGTCTAACGCTCAAGACAAACTTAGCTATTGCAAAGTTTAGGTAATGGTTGTTCCAAGTACACCTAAAACTACACTGATCAGACTGGAGGTCATTCCATGTATGTTCAATATATTTACTCCAGGTATGTTCCCGGTTGTTCAAGAACGATCACTTCGCCGGAAAACTGTCGGCGCCCCGCCGAGCCCGCCTAATCGCGCAGGACGACGCTCAGCAACGAATTGTGGACCTTCAGCTCACCATTGTATTCGATAAAGCCGAGCTTCCTGAATTTGTTCATGAAGAAGCTCACGCGCGGCCGGGTCGTCCCAACCATCTCCGCCAGCGTCTCCTGGCTGATTTTAGTGGTGATCGGCTCGGGCCTTCCCTCCTTGCCGAAATTCGCCAGGAGCAGAAGCGCGCGCGCCAGGCGCTTTTCGCTCGAATTGAAGAGGTGGTCCACGAGATCGGCTTCGACCCGGCTGTTGCGGGTGAGGAGGTGAGCGGTGAAGACTTCGGCAAACGCCGGCTCAGCATGAAGGGCGCGGATCATCTCCGCTTTCTCAAACCGCATCACGGTGGCGTCGGTCATTGAAGCGGCGGTCGCCAGGCGCAAAGGTTGCGCGATGAGACAGCCTTCGCCGAAAAAGTCGCCCTCGCCAAGCATTGCGACGACCGCCTCCCTCCCCTGCTCAGAGATCACGGCGATCTTGATCTTGCCGCGCACGATGTAGAAGACGGAATCCGCCGGGTCCCCCTGCGAGAATATGACCTGTCCGGTCCGATGCTCCGCGACGGTTCGGCCGCGGCTCACGGTCGCCAGGAACACGTCCGGATCAAACGACGCGCCTTTGGCTTTCCTTGCCACGATCCGATCTCACAGTCTCTTGCGCGGTTCAGAGCTTAGCATCGTCCGTTGGCGGACGGCATGCAACTTCGCGGGAAACCGGCTTGAGAGGTTTAACGAGCGCCATGGCCGGTCTGTCGCGACGCCAGCGCGTCTCGGAACGACACCATCCGTCGTTGGTCCTCGTCCCAGAGCGCGAGTCGCACGCAGGCGAGGCTGTCCCGAAGACGGACCCGACCGACCTCGCCCAGCGCGGGATGGTCGCGCAAAACCTCGGGAAGCCGATAGAAGGGAATACCGCTCGACAGGTGATGAACGTGGTGCACGCCAATATTGCCGGAGAACCAGTCGAGCGGCGGCGGCAGTTCGTAGAGCGAACTGCCGTGCAGCGCCGCCTCGGGCTGACTCCACCTCGCCGACGGCTCCCATGTCGTCCCCTCGAACTGGTGCTGCACGTAGAAGAGCCACACGCCGGCCGTCGCGCCGAGCATAATGATCGGCAGAAGGACAGTGAGGAACGGCGCGAGCCCGGCGCCCCAGATGACGAGGCCGGCAGCGACGAGGATGCCGGCGTTGGTCGTCATCGTGCTGAGCCAGGGCATCGCGCCCTTGCGCATGAAGCCGAACGGCAAGCGGTTCTCGATCAGGAAGAGATAGAGCGGGCCGACGCCGAACATCACTAGCGGATGGCGGTAGAGCCGGTACCCGAGCTTATCGCGCCAGTTGCGGGCGAAATATTCCCTGACCGTCAGCGTATCGATGTCGCCGATGCCGCGCCGGTCGAGATTGCCCGACGTCGCATGATGGATGGCGTGGCTGCGCCGCCAGTGATCGTAGGGCGTCATCGTCAAAACCCCGATCGCCCGGCCGATCCAGTCGTTGGCGGGCTTGCTTGGAAGGAACGACCCGTGCCCGCAGTCGTGCTGGATCATAAAGAGGCGCACGAGCAGCCCCGCCGCGAACGGCGCCATGGCGATCGAGAGCAGGATTTGGCCGTTGCGCGAGGCGATCAGCATCGCGGCCCAGAGCGCGACGAAAGGCAGGATCGTAATCGCGAGCTCGACGACGCCGCGCGTCGCCTTCGGCCGACGGTAGGGGGCAAGCGCCCGAGCCCAGTCGCGCGCCGCCAAGCCGACGTCATTTCCTTGCTCTGCCGACATGTTCTTCACACTCCCACACTAAAGGGGGCCGTCGTGATGAGTGAGGGCGGCGGCCTCCGGCCAACGACACGGCCAGGGTCTGCCCTCAGTTTGGGCGAGCCGGAGGCGGAGCGAGGAGACCCCGCAACGCCTTGGTTGTCAGAACGGCGTGCGCGAACATCGGAACGTTGGCCTCAGCGGCAGCCATTGCTGCAGGGTCGAACGTTGTCGTCGCGGCGTTCACGAGCGTGACGTGATAGCCCCGCTCCATCGCGCCTCGCGCGGTGGACTCGACGCATCTATTGGCGATGAGGCCCACGAGGATAATTCTCTGAATGCCGTCCCGCTTGAGTTGCAGGTCGAGGTTGGCATTGGCAAAGCCGTTCTGCGTCCGGTCCGCCTCGATGATCGCATCTCCTGTCTGGGGCCCGAATTCGGAGTTGAACTCGCCGTCCAAACTTCCGAACGCGAACGGCACGTTCGCCTTCCGAAGGGCATTGATGTGCAGCCAATCGTCGTAGTCTTGCTGGTCCGGGTACGAGCGATGGCGAGGCATGACGAACACCTGCATGCCAGCGGACCGCGCTGACCGGATTAACTCGTGCATATTCGAGAACAAGCCGGGTGCATCGGCGGTCTCCCCGATCGCGTTGTAGAGTTTCCCGCCTTCGCTCATGTAGTCGTCGTAGGGGTCGACGATAAGGAGGGCCGTGCGCTCGGCGTCGTACGGTTCAATTGCCATACCGCTCTCCAATTGGTCTTGTCAAAGAAGCGGCGATGACACAGCGCAGGTCAAGAGTGTCCGGAGCCGCATATGTGTCGAACCGAAAGCGGCTCGGGCCCTCCATCCGCCCTTGTTGGGGCCAATGCTAGCAATTGGGAAGACATGCGGCCTGTTCAAAAATGACCACATTGCCGGAAAATCCCGGCCGGAAAATCCCGGAGGCGGCGGAGATGCCTAGTCGCGCAGAATGACGCCCAACAACGAGCGGCAGTCGATAAAGCCGAGCTTCCTGAATTTGTTCATGAAAAAGCTAACGTTGCGGCCGGGTCGTCCCGACCATTTCCGCCAGCGTCTCCTGGCTGATTTTTATAGCGATCCGGCTCGGGCCTTCCCTCCTTGCCGAAATTCGCCAAGAGCAGAAGCATTGGCCCGCAACAGCCGCGTTGAAGCGGACCTCGTCGACCCATTGTTCAATTCGAGGTCATTGAAGCAGCCGTCGCCAGGCGCAAAGGTTGCGCGATCAGACAGCCTTCGCCGAAAAGGTCGGATCGTTCGGCCCCGGTTGACGGTCGCCAGGAACGCGTCCGGTTCGAACCCTTCGCTTTTGGCTTTCCTTGTCAATATCTGAACCCGGCAACCTGGACGATTCGCATTCTAGCATCGGCTCATCGAATCGAAGAGCTTGCCTGCCGTTCCGAAACCAGTTGAAAGGCGAGCATTGGCGCCGAGGCGCTCTTGGGCTACACGAATGCCGCATGACCAAGCCTCTGCCGTTGATCGCCGGCCTTCTCGGCCTCGTGTTTCTCGTGCTCGCGGCCGTCTACTGGCTCACGCCGGCGGGCAGCCTGCCCGCCTTCCTCCCGGGGTTCGAGGCCGGCTCGGCGCATGTTCACGTCACCCACGCGCTCGGCTCGCTGATCGTCGCCCTCGTCCTCTTCGCCTTCGCCTGGTTCCAGCGCGCGTCTGCAAACGCATAGACGGTCGGCCAGGCCTCCGATTGGCAGCGCGCGGCGACCTCTGCCAACACAAGGACAAGCCGGCCGCGCGTGAGATTAGGCGCGGCCACGATTTCGCCATTCTCGTCGACGGCGTGAACCTGAAAGAGCTTATGGGTTCCCGGGTACGGGTTGGTGGAGCAGTTGACAAACGCCGGCGTAGGTTGCTGTTCTGTAAATCCAGTTGACGTAACTGTGTCAGGTGTGCCTGAAGCATCGACGTGGGCGATGATGCTCGTCGGCTTGGAGAGAGGGCTCTGTTCGCCGCCTGATTGTCAGCGGACTCGAAGTTGAGACGGACCGCCATGAGGCGGTCGCTCCTTTCCAGGCGCTTGCCCAGGTCGCCAAGCATGTCGCATGCCGTGCGCGCCACGACCCCGAGCTCAACTCGTTGAGCATCGAGCGGCCGGCCCGGCAACCTGCGCCGTGTCCAGTCCCCGATTTCAGGCACTCTTCCAAATGGGCGAGGCTGTATTAGAACTTGCCGTGTTTGAGATAGGCCTGTTGGGGGTCGACGCCCGAGAGGATGGCCTTGCGCACGAGGCTTTCCGTCGCCATCGCCGCGTCGGCCCTGTCGGCGACCTCATCGGCCAGGGATTTGGGAATCCTGATCAGCCCGTCGCGGTCGCCGACCATGTAATCGCCCGGAGCGATCGCCACATCGCCGATCGCGATGGGGACGTTGGTGGCTTTCGGCAACCAGCGCCCGACGATGTCGCGCGGGGTGAACCCGCGCGCCCAAGTCTGGAAGCCGATCGCTAGCAGGAAATTCACGTCGCGGACGAAGCCGTCGGCGATGCAGCCGCGCACGCCCTTGTTCTTTAGCGTCTCGGCGGAGAGTTCGCCCATGTGGGCGACCACACGGTCGTTCGGCTGACTGACCCAGACCGAGCCGGAGGGCGCCAGCGACAGGAGTCCGGTCCAGGCGATGAGCGTTTCATGCGGATCGCAGCCGTCGACGACTTGCCCTTCGACGGTGAAGGCTGGTCCCGCCAGGGATTGTTCCGGCAGAATGGGTCTGAGGTCCGGCGGCAAAGTGAAATCGCTGAGGCCCATGGCGCGCATCACGTCGTGGACGACGGCGGTGTAGCAGGCGGCCAAACGATCGGAGAGATTCGGCGCTTCGGATGTCATGCGGCGGTCAGGCAGGCCGGCCCGATCGGCTCGAAGGACTTGTACGTCAGAATGAATTCCTGATGGCCGAGTTCCTCGGATTGCGTCCGCCGGCCTTGGCCGAGGGCCAGCACCAGGTCACGAATTTCGTACCCGACCTCAGCGAGCGTGGCTTTGCCCTCCATGATGCGTCCGGCATCCACATCCATGTCGTCGGCCATCCGGCGGTAGGTCTCAGGATTGGCGCAAATCTTGACGACAGGCGAGATGGCCGAACCGACCACCGAGCCGCGTCCCGTGACAAAGAGAACGGCATGGCAGCCGCAAGCGATCAGCTCGGCGATCTCGGCATTGTCGTTGATATTCGGGAAGCCCCAGCGAACTTCCCCGTCAGGCACGACGTCGAGCAGATAGAGGCCGCCGCGCGTCGGGATGTCGCCGGGCTTCAGGAGACCCGAGATCGGGGCGGCGCCGGACTTAGCGTAGGCGCCCATCGATTTCTCTTCGATCGTCGTTAAGCCGCCTTCGGCGTTGCCGGCCGCAAAGGAGCCATAGCCGAGCGTCGCGTAATAGCGGGCCGCCTTGGCGACGCTTTGCTTCAGGATGGCGCCGAGCTCAGGCGTCACGGCCCGATCAGCCATGATGTTCTCGCAGCCGATCAACTCGCCGGTCTCCTCGAAGATGCATGCCGCGCCGGCCCCAACGAGCAGATCGAAGGCGCGGCCGGCCGCCGGGTTTCCGGTGATGCCCGACGTTCCGTCCGATCCGCCGCAAATCGTGCCGACGATCAGCTCATCGACCGCCATGGCGACGGGCTCCATCGCGTCGAGAAGCGCACGCTGCTCGGCGACGAAGGCCCGGCCCTCGGCGATCGACTTGCGGGTGCCGCCGCTCGCCTGAATGACCACCGTCTTGACCGGGCGACCGCTATCCTGAACGGTCTGGAACAGCTTGTACTTGTTGAAGCTCTCGCAGCCGAGGGAAACGAGCAGCGCCGCCCCGACGTTGGGGTGGGCGCAGAGGCGCTCCATCATCGTCTCGGCGTAGGCATTGGGATAACAGCCGGGAAAGCCAATGAGATGCACGTCGCGATCGCGAAACGGCGCGGCGATTTCGCGCGCCACGTGGTGGGCGCATTCGACGAGGTAGCCGACGACGATGGCGTTGCGGATGCCCTTGCGCCCGTCGGCGCGCAGATAGCCTCGCATCATGATGCCGCCTCGCTCCTCTTGCGCAAAGCTTCGAGATGATAGGTGGGCGTATAGTCGCTCCTCAGATTGTGCACATGGACATGGCCGCCGGTTTCGATATCGGCAGTCGCCACGCCGATCGGCGCGCCGTACTTCAAGACACGCTCGCCTGCCGCGATCCTGCGACGCGCCAGCTTGTGGCCAATGGGAAGGTCTGCCTCAAGCGCCACGGCGCTGCCCTCGATCACGATGCGCTCCCCCCCGCGGATGCGCGCGGTCGCGACAAGAACATTGTCCGCCTGGTCGAGCAGAAGCAGTCGCTGGTCAGTGCCGGCACTCATCCCCAAAGCGCGTCCTTCGATCAACTCGAACTTCACAAAACTGTCCCGAGTTGTCCAGATAAAAAATTTTCTATATTGCGGCTAAAAAATCCCGCTGATACCGTGTCGGGCATGGTGTCGTTCATACGATCCACCCTAGCTCAGCAGGCCTATCAGGCGCTGCAGGAGCAGATCGTTTCCGGCGCCCTTCCGGCTGGGCGACGGTTGCTGGCGGACGAACTCGCCGATTCGCTGGCGATCAGCCAGACGCCGGTGAAGGAAGCCATTGCCCTGCTCGAACGTGACGGGCTGGTGGAGAGCGCGGCGCGCCGCGGCTCGGTTGTCCGGCGATTCAGCCGTGCCGACATCGAAGAGATCTACGCCGCGCGGATGCTGTTGGAGTTGCATGCCGTCGAAGCGGGGCTGGCCGCCGGGCTGGCGACGCCGTCGTTCGTAGAGAGGCTCGGCAAGATATTCCGGGAGCAGATGGTCAACGTCAAGAAGCAGACCGAACGCGGGCTTTACGAGGCGATCCGCCTGGATCGCGAGTTCCACGAGCACATCGTCGGTCTCAGTCGAAACCAGCTCATCATCGGCTGGCATCGGCTGGTGTTGCGCCAGACGCAGACCCTGCGCAATTATTCGCTCGCCCGGTATGATCCCGGGCGGACCGAGCGCGAGCATTCGGCGATCCTCGAGGCCTTCGGCGCGCCGAAGGCTGGCGCGGCGATCGAGGCTTTGCGCAAGCATTTGGCCGCCAGCCGCGACGAATTCCTGTCGCGGCCAGCCGAGGAATTGCCAATCCGGCCATGAGCTCCGATGCCGGCGTCGCGAGGACCGTGGCGGCCGGAACCACTGGAGAGACAAGAAAACCAGACAGGGAGGTCACCATGATTAAGATTAAGCGTACGGCGATCAGATCTGCGTTGGCTGCGGCCTGCGCAGTCGCCATCGTGAGCATCGCCTCTGCGGCCGACAATCCGAAAATCGGCGTCGATCTGACGACGCTGACATCGCCGTTCTGGACGTCCTACAACAAGTATATCGTGGCCGAAGCGAAGGCCCAGGGCGTCGACCTGCTGCAGCCCTTTAACTCGGAATTCGATACGGCGAAGCAAATCACCGGTGTCAAGAACTCGATCGCGCTCGGCGCCAAGGGCATCATCTTCTCTCCGTTCGACAGCTCGGCGGCGAGCACAGTTCTCAAGACCGCGGCAGCCGCCAACGTCCCGGTCGTCGCCGTCGACGTTGCGCCCGAGACGGGCCCGGTCGCCATTGTCGTCCGCGCCAACAACATCGCCTACGGCGAAAAGGCCTGCAAATACATCGGGGAACACGTGGCGGAGGGACCGGTCGTGCAGATCATGGGCGACCAGGCGTCGATCAACGGCCGCGACCGCGGCGTCGGTTTCCGCGACTGCATCAAGAAGAACTATCCGAAGCTGAAGCTGCTCGAGATTCCGACGAAGGCGTGGTCGGGAGAGGACGCGGCCGCGGGCCTCGACACGATCCTCAACTCGACCCCCGATCTGAAAGCCATCTACATGCACGCCGGCGGGGTGTTCCTCGCCCCGACGTTGCAGACGCTCAAGCGCCGCGGCCTGCTGCATTTGGCCGGCGAGCCTGGCCATATCGTCATTGTCAGCAACGACGGAATCCCGCAGGAATTCGACGCGATCCGGAAGGGCGAGGCCGATGCGACCGTCTCGCAGCCTGCCGACCTCTACGCCAAGTACGGCATCATGTATTTGAAGGAGGCGATCGAGGGCAAGACGTTCAAGACCGGCCCGACCGACCACGACAGCAACATCGTCGAGGTTGCGCCGGGTGTGCTCGAGGATCAGCTTGCGGCGCCGCTGGTCACAAAGGAAAACGTGGACGACAAGGCGTTCTGGGGGAACAATCTCTGAGCGGCGCCCGAACTCCATGACCTCGCCATCGATGCCGGCCGGGCGCGGCGATTCGCGCCCGGCTGTGCGCCCGGACAGCAGCATCCCCATCGTCGAGGCCGTCGGCATCTCCAAGCGCTACGGCGCGACAATGGCGCTGATCGACGCCCACATCCGCGTCATGCCTGGCGAATCGCATGCCCTTGTCGGCCGCAACGGCGCCGGCAAATCGACCATGGTGGGCATGCTCACCGGCCTTCGCGAGCCCGACGCCGGCGCGATCCGGTTTTCCGGCGAACCTGCGCCGCCCCTTTCCGACCGCGCGGCGTGGCGGCGCCTAGTCGCCTGCGTATATCAGCATTCGACGATCATTCCCGAGCTCACGGTCGCGGAAAACCTTTTGATCAACCGGCAGCCCCTGAAGCGGGGCTTCATAAGCTGGGATGCGCTGCGCCGTCAGGCGCGTGACGTGCTCGATCAATGGAATGTCAAGGTCTCCGTGGACATGCGCGCCGGCGACTTGAAGGTTGAGGCGCGTCAGCTGGTCGAGATCGCCCGAGCCCTGTCATACGGGGCCCGTTTCATCGTTCTGGACGAGCCGACAGCGCAACTCGACGGCGACGAGATCAAGCGCCTCTTCGTGCGCATCCGAGAGCTCCAGGCGCAGGGCGTGACCTTCCTATTTATCTCGCATCACCTTCAGGAGGTGTACGAGATATGCCAGGCCGTGACCGTCCTGCGGGACGCGCGCCGCATCATCTCCGCGCCCGTGGCCGACCTGACAAAGGATCGTCTGATCGAGGCCATGACGGGCGAGCAGGTGCAATTCGGCTTCGCCGACGCGGTCGGCCGGACGCCGCCGACGAATCCGCCCGTTGCTCTCGAGGTGCGCGACATCTCCGGCGAGGATTTCGAGAGCGTAAGCTTCAAGGTGCACCGCGGCGAAGTCGTCGGCATCTCGGGCGCCACCAGCGGCGGCCGCATCGGCGTGGCGGAGGCGGTCGCCGGACTTGGCCGGTTCTCGCACGGCTCGATCGCCGTCAATGGTCGATCCTTGCGTCCCGGAGTTGTTTCCGCCGCTTTGGCGGTCGGGGTTGGATGCGTCCCCAAGAGCCGGCACAGGCAGGGTCTCGTTCTCACCCAGCCGGTCGCCGACAACGTGACGATGACGATCGCCGGCATGCTTGGACCGCTCGGCTTCATCGCGCCGCGCCGGCGCGCGGAGACGACCAATGCCGCCATTGATTCCCTGGACATCGTCACCGAGGGGCCGGAGCAGCTGGTTTCCAATCTGTCGGGCGGCAATCAGCAGAAGGTGGTGATGGGGCGGGCGCTCGCCAGCCATCCTTCGGTCCTGGTTCTCATGGATCCGACAGCCGGGGTCGATGTGAAATCGAAAGAGGCGCTGCTCCGGATTGTCGAGAATTTGCGCCGGGAAGGCCGGGCGATTCTTGTGGTGAGCGGGGAACTGGAAGACCTGCGGACCTGCGATCGTGTTCTGGTCATGCGACACGGCCGCGTCGTTGCGGAGCACAAGGCCGGATGGAGCGACAATGCTCTCGTGGCCTCGATTGAAGGCATTTGAGCGTAACCAAAGGCATTTGCTCCCATGTCGATAGCCCAGGCTCCGGAAGCTCCCGCGACAGGCAAGGTTCTGGCGGCTCGCCTTCGCGACCTCGCCCTGCTGCCGGCGCTCGCCGTTCTGATTGTGGTCGGAACCGTCGTCAGTCCGGTTTTTCTGACGTCGGGCAACATCAACACGATCCTCACCTCGTCTGCGGCCCTGTCTCTCGTCGTCCTCGCGGAGTCTCTCGTCATTATCACCGGCAAGTTCGACCTGTCGCTAGAGTCGGTCTACGGGTTCGCGCCGGCGATCGGGGCGATGGTCGTCGTGCCCGCCGCCAAATTCGGGTTCGGCTTCGAGTGGCCAAGCGCCGCCGGCATCCTCGTGGTGCTGCTCGTCGGAGCGCTGATCGGCTTCATCAACGGTTTCATGGTGGTTCATCTGCGCCTCAGCGCTTTCATCGTGACGCTCGCCATGCTGATCGTCCTGCGGGGCATGCTGGTCGGCGCGACGAGCGGGCGGACCTTGTTCGATCTGCCTCAGGCGTTCTACAGCCTGATGATCGTCACCTTCCTTGGCCTGCCGCTGGCGGTCTGGCTGGCTGCCCTGGCGTTTCTGGCAGCCGGCCTCATGCTGCGCTACCACCGGCTGGGCCGGGCGCTCTACGCCATCGGCGGCAATCCGGAGGCAGCGCGCGCCGCCGGCATCCGTGTCGAACGGATCACCTGGGGCGTCTACGTTCTGGCCGGCGTTCTGGCGGCGGTCGGCGGCCTCGCGATCACCGGCTATGTCGGGGCGATCAGCGCCAATCAGGGGAACGGCCTCATCTTCACCGTCTTCGCCGCCGCGGTCATCGGCGGCATCTCGCTCGACGGCGGCAAGGGCACGATGTTCGGCGCCCTCACCGGCGTCCTGCTCCTCGGCGTGGTGCAGAACCTGTTGACCCTGGCGCAGGTCCCCTCGTTCTGGATCCAGGCGATCTACGGCGCGATCATCCTTGGGTCCCTGATGGTGGCGCGGTTCGCCGGCGGCCAGTCGCAGGAGTAACCGAAGAGCGAATGGACCGGAGCGGCTCCCGTGTTACGCCGCCACTTCGAGCACGGTCTTGCCGCGGCTGTGGCCTGAACTCGAGCGCCTTTTGCGCTTCGGCGGCCTCGGCCAGCGGGAAGGTGCGCTCGACGACCGGCCGGACCTTGCCGTCGTCGATCAGCTGGCCGATCTCGGCGAGCTCGGCCGCATTCGGCTTCGTCATGTAGATTTTGCCGCTGACCCTGTGCTGGCGACAGAGCGCCTCGTCGGGCGGCTGCACGGTCGAGACCAGCGTCCCGCCTTGCTTGAGCGCGGCGAACGAGCGTTTCTGCGTCTCGCCGCCGACAAGATCGTAGACGAGATCGACCTTGGCGACTTCGTCCTCGAACCGACGCCGCTCGTAATCGACGGCCTGATCGGCGCCGAGCTGGCGAGCAAATTCCCTGTCGGCCCCGGAGACGGTGGTCGCGACCCAGGCGCCTTTGGCTTTGGCGAACTGGATCGCGAGATGTCCGACGCCCCCTGCCCCGCCATGAATGAGGACCCGCTGGCCGCTCTTGAGGCCCCCCTCGTCGAACAGGCCCTGCCAGGCGGTGAGGCCGGCGAGTGGCACGGCGGCCGCTTCGATGAAGCTTAGGCGCTTCGGCTTCGGCGCGAATTCGCCCTCCCTGACGATGACGTATTCCTCGTAGCCGCCGCGGTCGCGACCGAGCAAGGCGAAGATTTCGTCGCCCGGCCTGCAGGCGGCGCCCGGCCCGCAGCGCTCGACGATTCCGGCGATGTCGCGGCCGAGCACGACCGGCAACTGCTCCTGCTTCACGATCGGAAACGCGCCGGAGCGGATCTTGTAGTCGACCGGGTTGACGCTGGCGGCGCGCACGGAGACCAGCGCCTCGCCCTCTTTGGGCTCCGGGCGCTCGATGTCATCGAGGCTGAGCGCCTCGGGACCGCCAAAGCGATGAAGGCGAACGGCTTTCATGAGAAACCTCCACGGGGTCGGGCATCGCCAAGCGCGCGACAAGCGCGGCGCCCTGAAGAAACCGCGATTCCGCCCCGCTGTTCCGGTCTCTCGCCGCAGCGGTTGACTCCGGACCGTGGTACGGACGCTAACCCTGAGGACCGGAGGCGAACATGGGCGCGCGCAGAACGATCGGCAAGCTTGCGAAAGAGGCCGGTGTCGGGGTCGAGACGGTGCGCTTCTACGAGCGCAAGGGCCTGATCGACCAGCCATTGTCGCGCCAGGGCTATCGCGATTACGGCGACGAGACGCTGGCGGCGGTGCGTTACATCAAGATCGCGCAGAAGATGGGCTTCAGCCTCGCCGACGTCGCCAAGCTTCGCGGCAAGCTGAGAGAGGGCCCGGGATTCTGCGAGGCGGTCAGGGCAACGGCGAGGCGGCGGCTGGAGGCGATCGAGGGCGAGATCGCCGAACTGCGCCGGTTGCAGGCCGAACTGAGCGCCTTTCTCGACCGCTGCGGGCGCCGCTCGCCTGACGCGCCCTGTTCCATTCTGACCGAACTCGCCGCGCTCGACAACGCCGCGCGGCCAGGACAGCGCCAAGGAGGCCATCGAGCATGAGCATGAATTCCGCGCCGCCGGCCGACGGCGCCCTGATGCTGATCGATTTCCAGGCCGATTTTCTCAACGACGACGGACGGATGCCGGTCGCCCGCGCCCATGTCGCGCCGACGATCGTTGCGGCGGCCGACGCCCTCGACCTGTTCAGACGGCACGGGCGGCCGGTCATCGCTGTGGGCAACGAGTTCCGCCGCGGCAACATAGTGATGAACCTTCTGCGCCGGTACGCCAGCATCGAAGGGTCGCCGGGCGCACGGTGGGACGATCGCCTGCCGCTCGACGGCGTGAGATATTTTCCCAAATGGGGCGGCAGCGCCTTCGGCAATCAGGAGCTCGAGCCGTGGCTTAAGCGCCGAGGCATCGGCACGCTCGTCATCGGCGGGCTTATGGCGCGCGCCTGCATCACTGCGACGACCAAGGACGCCATCGGGCGCGGCTTCCGCGTCATGCTGATCGAACCGGCGATCGCCTGCGTGAGCGACCGCTCCCGGGCTCGCGCGCTGGCGCGGCTGGAGCGCCGCGGCGCGGCGGCCTTCGGCTGAGACAATTGGTCCAGTAGACACGGTCGCTGACCGGTCGGCCGCGCCGGCGGTCGCGACCAGATCAGCTCTTCATGCGGATCATGAAGTCGACCACCCGGCGCGAAAATCCGCCGTAGGGCGGTTGCAACAGCATCTGCACGGCCGACAGGCGCCCCTGCTCGAACACCGGGCGCAGCTTCGAGAACGTGTTGAAGCCTTCACGGCCATGATAATGGCCCATGCCGCTCGCGCCGACGCCGCCGAAGGGCAGGTCATGCTGGGCGATGTGCAGCATCGCCTCGTTGACCGAGACGCCGCCGGAGCGGGTCTGCGCGATGTAGAAATCGCGCGTCGCGGGGATGTTGGTGAAGGGATAGATGGCGAGCGGCCGATCGCCGGCATTGATCGCGTCGACGACCTCTTGGGGCCGATCGTAAAGCGCCACCGGCAGGATCGGGCCGAAGACCTCGCGGCGCATGATCTCCATGTCGGCGGTCGGGTTGAGAACGAGATGCGGCGGGAACTTGCGCTTCGCCGCATCGGGCGTCTGGCCCTCGGCGAGATCGATCAGGGTCGCGCCTTTGGCGCGCGCGTCGGTGAGCGCCGCGCTCAGGCGGTCGTAGGACTGCTGGTCGATGATCGAGGTGAAGTCCGGGCCGTTGATGTCAGGGTAGCGCTTGGCGAACAGCGCGCGGCATTGGGCGATGAACTCGGTTTCCGATCCGCGCGGCAGGAAGACGTGATCGACCGCCAGGCAGACCTGGCCGGCGTTGAAGGTCTTGGCCCACAGGATGCGCTCGGCGGCGGTCCTGATTGGGAACTCCTGCGCGACGATCGCCGGCGATTTTCCGCCGAGCTCGAGCGTCACCGGCGTCAGGTTCCGCGCCGCGCTGGCCATCACCGCCCGGCCGGTCTGGCCGGAGCCGGTGAAGATAAGATGGTCGAACGGGAGCGACGAGAAAGCCGGGCCGCGGCCGCCGCCATCGGCGAAAAACGCGAGCTTGTCGGCGGGGAAATATTTCGGCGCCGTTTCGATCATGAGTTCGGCGAGACGCTGCGAGTTTTCGGACATCTTGACCATCGCCCGGTTGCCGGCGGCGAAAATGCCGACAAGCGGCGCGAAGCTCAGCTGCAGCGGGAAGTTCCACGGCACGATGACGCCGACGACGCCGAGCGGCTGCGGGATGACGCGGTTCTTCGCGCCGGTGAAGACCAGTTGATCGACCTTGCGGCGGCGCGGCTTCATCCAGCCGCCGATGCGCTTGACCGCGTCGTGGACGCCGTCGAGCACCGGAAAGATTTCGCCGAAGGTGGTCTCGAAGGCGCTGCGATTGCCGTAGTCGGCGTTGATTGCCGTCACGATCGCCGCCCGATTGTCCTTCACGAGACGGCCGAGCGCCTTGAGATCGGCGACGCGCTCGGCTTGCGACGGCTCCGGAGCCTTCAGAAAAGCGGCGCGCTGCGCGGCAAAGCAGGCCTGGAATTCGGCCGGAAAGTCGATGTCCGGCGAGGCGAATGCGGGCGCGTTCATAAACTCCTCCCTTTTGCGGCGGTCACGAGCCGCCTCGCTTCTTGGTCAGGGCCCGACTCGTACGACATCCGATGTTCGTGTAAAGATGATTTTCTGACCCGGCGCCGACCAACCATAAAGCCGGGCATGGCCGTGAAACGCAAAGGAAGTCGAAAATGTCGCTCTACATGTACCAGTTCGCCTATACGCCGGAATCCTGGGCCGCCCAGATCAAGCACCCCGAAAATCGCATCGAAAGCGTTGGTCACAAGGTGTGCGAGGCGGCAGGCGGAAAGTTCATCGGCGGTTGGCTCTGCTTTGGCGAGTACGATGCCGTCCTGATCGCCGACGTGCCTAACGAAGAGAGCATGGCCGCGATGGCGCTGGCGATCGCCGCCGGAGGCGCCCTCAAGGCCAGCAAGACGACACAGCTCATGTCCGGGGCGCAGGGCGTGGAGGCTCTGAAGAAGGCGGCAACCGTCGCGAAGATCTATAAGCCGGCGCATTAGGCCATTGCCAATAGGCTCGGATGAGCGGCATTTGTCAATTGCCGCCAGATCGCCCGAACCACGGCCGATAAGGCGGCGAGGGCGTCGCGAGCGCCGTGCGCTTCGCCCTTTTCAAAATCGTCGCCGGCGAGCCCCATCGTGTTGGTCACGTGGGCGAGGCAAAGCACCCGAACGTTGGCGGCGCGGGCGAAAGCGTAAAGCGCCGCCGCCTCCATTTCGACGGCGATGATCCCTCGCTTGCGCGCGGCCTCGATGGCTTCGGCGGTCTCCCGGAAGGGCGCGTCGGTCGTCCAGCTCGCCCCCACCACGCTCGTGGGACCGCTCTCCGCCAACGCCGCCGCTGCCACTTCGACCAGTTTCACATCGGCCTCGGCGAACTCTGCCGGCGGGGCGTAATGATAGCTCGTCCCCTCGTCGCGCAACGCCCGGTCGATCACCACGAAATAGGGCGGGCTTCCCGCCGGAGCGATCTGACCTGCCGAAGTCAGGCTGACCAGAAGCCTGCAGCCTGAGGCGAACAGTTCCTCCGCCACGAGCACCGCAAAGGACGCTCCGACGACGCGGCCGACAATGCCGACGCGTTGCCCGGCGAGGTCGAACGTATCGAGTTCGGTGTGATAGCAGGGCCAGTCCTGGAAGCGCGCGGCGGCGCCGGTCCGGCGCAACTGGCGCACGAGATCGCCATCCGGATCGAGGATGCAAACCGGCGGCACAATGCTTTCGGCGAGCCCCTTTTGTCGCCGCGCCTCTCGCAGCAAGGCCGCGGGGGTGAACACCGACGGCTTCGAGGTTGATTTGTTGTCGAGGATTGGGCTTGCGAGCATGTTGGGACCGAGAGTGCGGAGCGGCATGCCACGACGGCCTGGGCCGTCAGGCGCGCCGGGATGGTCTTTACACGAACAGGAGCGACAACAGGGGGAGGCTGTTGCAGGAGAGCCCTTCCAGTTGAGCGTCTTTGGTCGCGATCCATGGCCGTCCGTCATTGCGACCCCCGGGTCAAAGCCCGGGGGGAAGCAATCCATACCGCATGGCGCGGAGGCGTAGATTGCCTCGGCCCTGCGGGCCTCGCAATGACGACCATTGGCCCTGACCTTGCGAGCCGAAGGCGGAGCAATCCGCCCTCGACAAGCTCGGCGTGGGCGCTTCAACAGGCGTCGCTTCGCGCCGCCGCCCAGGACGAGGTCCGCCGGTGAGCCGACCCCAAATTGCGGCGTGCGGCTTGGGCGTCTATGGACTGACGAGGTGACAGAAAATGGGGCTTGACGCATTGAGAGGCCCTGACCGGCGCGAAAGCCGCGCCCATCGGTCCTCGCGCGCGACCCGCGTCCTTCGAAGCGTCCCTCGCCAGCAGGCATCTCCCGCTCGATGAGCGCCAGCGCCGAGAAAGGCCGGTCGCAGCGAGATGGCGCAGCCTCGCCCTTCGAGGTCCTGCGCATCTTCCTGAAGCTCGGCCTGACAAGCTTCGGCGGGCCCGGTGGCGCATCTCGGCTATTTTCGCAACGAATTCGTGGTCAGGCGCGGCTGGCTCGACGAGCGCGCTTATGCCGACCTGCTTGCGCTTTGCCAGTTCCTGCCGGGTCCGGCGAGCAGCCAGACCGGGTTTGCCATCGGTCTTATGCGGGCCGGCTACCGCGGCGCGCTCGCGGCCTGGGCCGGCTTCACATTGCCCTCGGCGATCGCCATGACGCTCGTCGCCTATGGCGCCGGCGCGCTGGAAGGTCCGGCGGGCGAGGGACTGTTGCACGGCCTGAAGCTCGTCGCCGTCGCCATCGTCGGTCAGGCGGTGCTCGGCATGGCCAGAAGCCTTACGCCGGACAGGCCGCGCGCCGCGATCGCGATTCTTGCCCTGATCCTGATGGCCTTCGCGCCGGGCAGCCTCAGTCAGATCGCTGCCATCGCCGCGGGCGCTCTCGCCGGGCTCGCTGTCTGCCATGTCGAGACTGGCGCGGTCGCCGGCGGCGATGGCTCGCCCGTCTCCCGCCCGATGGGCCTCGTCTTCCTCGCCGCCTATTTCGCCCTTCTGGCGCTCGCCTTCCTGCCGGCGCGCGAGGGGACGCTTGCGTTTCTCGCCGCTGTCTACCGGTCCGGCGCGCTCGTCTTCGGCGGCGGCCATGTCGTACTGCCGCTGTTGCAGGGCGCGGTCGTCGCGCCCGGCTTTGTCTCCGAGAGCGCGTTCCTCGCTGGCTATGGCGCGGCGCAGGCCATGCCCGGGCCGCTCTTTACCTTCGCCGCATTCCTCGGCGCGGCGGCAAGCGTCCCATCCGGCGGCGCGGCCGGCGCGGCTCTGGCGCTCATCGCCATCTTCGCGCCAGGACTTCTCGTCCTGATGGGCGCCTTGCCGTTCTGGCATGCGCTTCGCGCCCGGCCCAGCGCCCGCGCCGCGATGGCCGGCGTCAACGCCGCGGTCGTCGGCCTCCTGGCGTCCGCCTTCTACAATCCGGTGTGGACGAGCGCGGTGCAAAATCAGGCGGATTTCGCCATTGCCGCAGCAGGATTCGCCGCGCTCGTCGTCTGGCGGGCACCGCCGCTCATCGTCGTCGTCTTGACGGCGGCGGCGGGGGTCGCGCTCGGCGCCGCCGGCTATTGATCGGCCGCGGCGCTCTCAGCGGATCTCCTTCCAGTTCCCGGCCGCGTAGCCTTGCGGATCGACGCTGACGACGGTCTTGCCGGGAATGGCCTCCCCGTTGCGGCAGCGCCAGTCGTAGATCGTGGCGTGGCCGGTCGCGAACATCGGAATGAAATCCGAATTCGAGTTTTCGCGGCACCAGGCGGTCGCGCCCGGCAGCGAGCGCCTTAAGTCCGCCTTGCCGCAATTGAGGTTGGCCCCAATCGAACAGGCGAGCAGCGTTGGCCCGACGCAGCGCACCACGGCATGACTGGCCGCGCCTACGGGAATGCCGAAGGCGCGCGCCACAGCGCTCTGCAGCGAGGCCGGAACCTGGCGGGGCTCGGGATGACCGGGACACCACGGCGCGCTCGCCGCCGGAGCGACCGCAAACGCGCATGCGACAAGCGCCGCGACGGCTGAGAGGAGCACCGTCAATGTCCGCATGGCCCCCCGCTCCCTGTCGCCAGCCTAGACGCTGCCGAGCAGTTCGACCCTCTTCTGCGCGCTTCGCACGGGGCTCGGGCGGCTCGCCTCGATGTTCTCGAGAAACTGGCGGGCGCTCTCCTTCCAGGTGAAGCGCATGGAATACTCGCGCGCCGCCTCGCGCGGAATCTTCAGCGCTTCGAGGCAGGCCGTCCTCAGATCCTCGTTGAGGACCCCCGCGCCCGGGCCCACGACGTCGATCGGCCCCGGCGCCGGATAGGCCGCGACCGGAAGCCCGCTCGCCAGCGCCTCGATCATCACGATGCCGAACGTGTCGGTACGGGAGGGAAAGACGAACACGTCGGCGCTGGCGTAGACCTGCGCCAGCTCTTCGCCTTGCATGGCGGCGAGGAAGTGGGCGCGCGGATAGCGGCGCTGCAGCGGCCGCCTTTCCGGTCCGTCGCCGACGATGACGGTCGAGCCCGGCAGATCGAGGTCGAGCAGCGCCTCGAGGTTTTTCTCCACCGCCACGCGGCCGACGCATAGGAAAATCGGCCGCGGCAGCTCGAGGACCGGTTTGGGACGCGGGCGAAAGAGCGCGTGATTGACTCCGCGGGTCCAAAGCCGAACCCGCGCGAAGCCGCGGCGGGTGAGGTCCGCGCTGATGGTCGGGGTCGGCGCCATCACCGCCGCCGACGGCGCATGGAAGTGGCGCAAGCCCGCGTAGGTCACGCTTTCGGGCACGCCGATGCGCGCCTTGATGTATTCGGGGAAGCGGGTGTGGTAGCTCGTGGTAAAAACGCGCTTGTGGCGGAGGCAATAGCGGCGCGTCAGCCAGCCGATCGGTCCCTCCGTCGCAATGTGGATATGGTCGGGCGCTGCGGCTTCGATATCGCGGCTGATCCGTCTGAGCGTCGGTATGGCGAAGCGGATATCGGGATAGGTCGGCAGCGGCGCCGTCCACATGCCCTGCGGCGTGAGGAACTCGAACTTGGCGCCGAATTCGCCCGCCGCCTGCGTCATCCGCTCGAGCGTCGAGACGACGCCGTTGACTTGCGGCCGCCAGGCGTCGGTCGCAATCAAAATGCGCATTACGCCGCTTCCGCCCGCGCCTCTTCGCGCTCGTCCTCGGACACGACAACGTCCTCGGCCGGCGCCGGAAGCATCAGCGGCCTGGGCCAGCGCAGCACCTCGAGGCGGCCGTCCTGGTGTTCGACCACCAGCGAGCACGATTCGACAAAGTCGCCGGTGTTGACGTAAGTGATGCCGTCGATCTGCCGGATGACCGGGTGATGGATATGCCCGCAGACGACCCCGTCGACGCCGCGGCGCTTGGCTTCGCCGGCAAGCTCGCGCTCGAACGAGCCGATGAAATTGACCGCGTTCTTGACCTTGAGTTTGGCCCAGGCCGAGAACGACCAATAGGGCAGGCCGAGCGCCCGCCGCGCCGCGTTGAAATGCGTGTTGACGAAGAGGGCCGTCGTATAGGCCCAGTCGCCGAAATAGGCGAGCCACTTCGAGTGGCGTACGACCACGTCGAATTCATCCCCATGGATGATAAGATAGCGCTTGCCGTCGGCGGCGACGTGGATCGTCTGACGCTTGATCTCGATGCCACCGAAGCTCAGGCCAAAGAACTGGCGGGCAAATTCGTCGTGGTTGCCGGGCACGAACACGATCCTCGAGCCTCGCCGGACCTTGCGCAACAGCTTCTGCACCACGTCGTTGTGCGCCTGCGGCCAGTACCAGCCCGAGCGCAGCCTCCAGCCATCGATGATGTCGCCGACCAAGTAGATGGTTTCGGCCTCGACATGGCGAAGCATGTCAAGGATGAGGTAGGCCTGACAGCCCCGCGTTCCCAGATGCAGGTCGGATAGGAACAGAGCGCGGTAGTGATAAATCTCGTGAGTCTTCGACACGCAGGCCCCTCGCCCTGAAGAAACGGGAAGCGTTACGTCTGTGCGCAGATTCTCGTGTCGCTTCGATGACGCAATGCTGCGAATCCCTTATAGGTCGCCGTCCCCAACGTGTCGAGCCGAGGGCAGCAAATGGACCTTGGAATTGCCGGCCGGAAAGCGATCGTCTGCGCCTCGAGCAAGGGACTCGGCCGCGCCTGCGCCGCGGCGTTCGCCGAGGCGGGTTGCACTGTCGTGATTAACGGAAGAGATCCTGGGCTTCTCGCGCGGGCCGCCAAGGATTTGCGGGAAACGACCGGGGCGACCGTCCTTGAAGTCGCCGGCGATCTCAACGAGCCGGCGACGTGCGACGCTCTGATCGCCGCTTGCCCGGAGGCGGACATCCTTGTCAACAACAATGGCGGTCCGCCATACAAGGCCTTCGAGGCGATCACGCGCGAAGACATTCTGAAAGGGCTCGAATCGAATATGCTGACGCCGATCGCGCTCGTTCAGGTCTTCCTGCCCGGCATGGTCGACCGCAAATTCGGCCGGATCGTCAATATCACCTCGGGTTCGGTGCGCGCGCCAATCGCCGGCCTCGACGTCTCGTCGGGCGCGCGGGCGGGTCTTACCGCCTTTCTCGCCGCCGCCGCGAGGGCGCATATCCGCGACAACGTGACCATCAATTCGATCCAGCCGGGCTCCTTTGACACCGACCGGATCAAGTCTTCGCTCGAGCGCTCCGCGGCGCAGCGCGGCGTTTCGTTCGAGACGGCACGGGCGGAGGCGGAGAAGCGCGGTCCGGCTGGCCGTTTTGGCGACCCGGCGGAGTTCGGCGCGCTCTGCGCGTTCCTCGCCAGTGCGAAAGCCGGCTTCATCACCGGGCAGAACATCCTGATCGACGGCGGAGCCTTCCCGGGAGCGTTTTGACCGAGGCTCCGAGGGTTCGGCCTTTTCACGGCTGGGACAAGGCGGGCTTGCGCCGTTCCCCGCCGAGTGGGAAGCTTCGCTCCGGGGGATTGACCCGAAAGGACGCCATGGGCATCCGCATCCATCACGTCAACATCCGGACCCGCGATCTGGAACGAACCGTCGCCTTCTACACCGGCGCGATCGGCCTCAAGCAGGGGGAGCGGCCTGGCTTCGCCTTTTCCGGCGCCTGGCTCTATGACGACGAGCAGCCGGCGATCCATCTGAACGCGGTCGCCGAGGAGCCGTCGCCGACGGAGAACGCCTTCGATCACGTCGCCTTCTCGGTCGATGCGCTCGACGACGTCCTTGCCCGCCTGGACAGCCTCAATGTGCGGTACTATGGGCTCCGCCCCATTCCGAACAGCACGTTGCGGCAGTGTTTCGTCAAGGACCCGAACGGGATCATTGTCGAGTTGCAGGGTCCTTAAGGCCGGCGAGCCGCGAGGCTGGCTACGGTTTTCCCGGCCGCCGCTCGAGCCATATCACTGCGATAGTTGCGCCGGACGCGCGAACCCGACGCTCCCCGTCGTTCCAACGAAGCGAGCCGGTCGGCCGCCGCCCCCGTACGCCGAACGAAATCGTTCGATAATCCGGACAAGATTGAATATAAATCCAGGTTCCGGAGGCCGCCATGGGCGTCGAAGGTAAAGACAGGGCCAAGGTGCTTGAAGCGGGGGCCGCCTCGTGGTCGAACCAGCTAGGTCTAGCCGTGCAGAGGCTGCGGCGAAGCTATGGATTGTCGCTCGCCGACC
Source organism: uncultured Alphaproteobacteria bacterium (assembly GCA_963820795.1). Taxonomy (GTDB): domain Bacteria; phylum Pseudomonadota; class Alphaproteobacteria; order Rhizobiales; family Beijerinckiaceae; genus Roseiarcus. The sequence goes on along the minus strand of CAWGBJ010000002.1, from coordinate 61,162 downwards.
TCTCCACCCAGTCCGGCGTCGCCAAATCGATTATCTCCCAGATCGAGCGGAACGAGACCAATCCGACCCTGACGACGATCTGGCGGCTCGCCCATGCGCTCGACGTTTCGATCGAGTCGATGCTGCAGGGCGCCGAGGAGGGGCCGTTCATCGAACATCTGGGACGGGGAACGACGCCGATCTTCGTTTCGGATGACGGTCTTTGCCGGCTGGCGGTGACCGGCTGGCTGAAGACCGTCGACTGGCTGCAGTGGTACGATTTTCAGGCCGATCCCGGCGGCGTGCTCGAATCGACCGCCCACGCCAGAGGCTCCGTCGAATGTCTTTCCGTGCTCGAGGGCGAGCTCGAGGTCGATGTCGGCGGATCGAAGGAGCTGGCGCGCGCCGGGGAAACGCTGCGCTACCGCTGTGACAGGCCCCACCGCATCTCCAACCTCGCCGACAGTCCGGCGCACGCGACCATGGTCTGCATCCTCAAGGCCGCGGCGATGGATTGATCGAGCAAATTAACGCGCCGTCCAGCGCGTTACCGTCCCGGCGCATGTTCGGGGATTTGCGCCCGAAAAGGCTTGCGGTTAGACGCCGACATGACCACCCGCCGGGCGGCGCCAATTCCGGCCTGTTTTGTGCTTCCCGCCCGTCCGCCTTGGCGGCGCTCCACCATCTTGGCGCAAGTCTGGAACGCAAGGCTGCCGTCTTGACGTCGCTCGCCCCGGACGGCAAGTCTTTGTCTGCCGGCGCCCGACGCGATTAGGAAGTCCGCCTTTCGCCCTGTCGCGGCCGAGAAACGAGTGGAGGATGATCGAGCGACGATAAAAGCGCCTTCGGCGCCGTTCTTCCGAAGATTCAACTCGCTTTTCTCGCAAATCCGAGTCCCGATTCGAGGGTCTCCGATTCGTACTTGTTTTGTTTTTGTCCTGGTCGCCGAGTCGGGGCCCAGGCGGCCCTGCCATGGGAGACGCCTCGACAGCGGCCGACGCAGGCTATAGATCGAAAAAACAAGCCCTTGTCGGAGCGCCTTTGTGCCGGTTGCGCCTTCCGTAACGCCCAGCAACGCCGGCGACGGGATCGTCCTGTCGCTGACCGGCGCTTGGATCATCGCGGCCGGCAAGGCGCTGGAGATGGCCGCCACGGCGCTCCAGTCGGCAGTCGGGACCGCCCACAAGGCCACGATCGATCTCGCCGGCGTCGACCGCATGGACACCGCCGGCGCCTGGGTGATCGACCGCGCCCGCACAGAATTGGCCGGCGCCGGTATTGAGGCGGGCTACCGCGGCGCGCGGCCCGAGCATGCGCTGCTGCTTCACGAAGCCGGATACCATCCGCTGGAGCCGCCCAAGGCCTCCCGCGTGTCCCACGCCCTAACGCTGCTCGCCGCGGTCGGCGAGACGGTCTACGCCTCCGGCGCCGACCTGATCGACACGATCGATTATCTCGGCGAGATCGTCGTCATGGGCGCGCGGCTCATCCTGCATCCCATGCGCTGGCGCTGGACCTCGATGGTGCATCACCTCGAGCTTTATTCGCTGCGCAGCGTGCCGATCATCTCGCTGATCAATTTCCTCGTCGGCGCGATCGTCATGCAACAGGGCATCTTCCAGCTGACACGTTTCGGCGCGTCGCCCTACGCTGTCAACCTCGTCGGCGTGCTCGGCTTACGCGAACTCGGGGTGCTGATGACCGCGATCATGATCGCCGGACGGACGGGATCGGCGATCACTGCCGAAATCGGCTCGATGAACATGCGCGAGGAAATCGACGCCCTCAAGGTGATGGCGCTCGACCCGCTCGAGGTCCTGATCATCCCGCGCCTGGTCGCGCTGGCGATCGCGCTGCCCTTGCTGACGTTCGTCGCCGACATGGCCCAGCTTGCCGGCGGCCTCATTGTCAGCTGGATTTATGCCGGGATGACGCCTCAGGTGTTCCTGTCGCGCCTGCAGGGCGCCATCGCCACCGAAACGTTCATGGTCGGACTTATCAAGGCGCCCTTCATGGCGGTCGTGATCGGGCTCATCGCCTCGACCGAGGGCATGGAAGTGCGCGGCTCGGCCGAATCGCTCGGACGGTGCGTCACCGCCTCGGTGGTCAAGTCGATCTTCATGGTCATCGTGATGGATGGCCTGTTCGCCATGTTCTTCGCTGCGGTGGACTATTGACCCGGGGCGTCTCGAAGCTGCTCGCCGCGAGGCGCGAGGCGGTCATCCGCGTCCGCGGACTGAAGGTCGGGTTCGGCGACAAGCTCGTGATGGACGGGCTCGACCTCGACCTCTATCGCGGCGAGGTGCTCGGCTTCGTCGGCGCGTCCGGCGCCGGCAAATCGGTGCTGACGCGGACGATCCTCGGCCTGTTGCACAAGCGCGCCGGAACGATCGAGGTGTTCGGCTACGACATTGACAGGCTCGGAGCGGAGGAGCGGCTGCGAATCGGCGAGCGCTGGGGCGTCTTGTTCCAGGAGGGCGCGCTGTTCTCCAGCCTGACTGTGCGGCAGAACATCCAGGCGCCGATGCGCGAGCACCTCGACCTGTCGCAGAGCATGCTCGACGGTCTGGCGGCGCAGAAGATCGAGCTCGTCGGCCTGCCGCAGGACGCGCTCGACAAGTTTCCGTCGGAGCTCTCGGGCGGCATGACGAAGCGCGTCTCGCTCGCCCGGGCGCTGGCGCTCGATCCGGAGATCGTATTCCTCGACGAGCCGACCTCGGGCCTCGATCCCATCTCGGCGGGCGATTTCGACGACCTCATCGGCACCCTGCAGAAGACGCTCGGGTCTCACCGTCTTCATGGTGACGCACGATCTCGACAGCCTTTACGCCATCTGCGACCGCGTCGCCGTGCTCGGCCACGGCAAAGTTTCTGCGGTCGGTCCGATTGACGAACTGCTGCGATCCGAGGATCCTTGGATCAAACTCGTATTTTCACGGCAAGAGAGGCGTGGTTCGCGCCGGGGCGGCCGAGAAAGCGGCGCGACGAGCGCGCCGGCAACGAACAAGCCCAGGATGCGAGGCGCTGAGTTCAATGGAGACGCGTGCCAATTTTGTCCTGATCGGCGCCTTCACCCTCGGCGTCGTCATCGCGGGTTTTCTGTTTGTGATGTGGATCGCCGGCTACGGCGCGGCGGGCACGCACAGACGCTACCAGATCGTCTTCAACGGTTCGGTCTCCGGTCTCTCCGAGGGGGCGCTGGTTCTCTTCAACGGCCTCAAGGTCGGCGAGGTGACGAAGCTCGGCTTCGTGCCAGGCAACCCGAGCCAGGTCGTCGCCAACATCGACGTGACCAACGAGAGCGCCCCGATCAATTCGGACACCAAGGCGCAACTCGAGACGCAGGGTCTGACCGGCTCGGCAACAGTCGCGCTGATCGGCGGCGAGAAGGGCAAGGGCGAACTGGCCGGCAACCCGCCCGTCATCCCCTCCCTGCCGACGGCGACGCTCGGGGATCTGCAGACGAAGGCCGGATACGTGCTCGATCTCGCCAACAAGCTGATGGTCGACAACGCCCAGCCGATTCACACGACGCTCGAGAACGTCGAAGTCTTCTCGAAAGCGCTGGCCGACAACGCGGACGGCGTGAACGCGGCGCTGAAGGGCGTGGCGGATCTCGGCAAGACGATCGAGCCGCTGGCGTCGCGCCTGCAAAGCCTCTCCGACGACGCCGACAAGCTGGTCAAGGCGATCGACACCGAGAAGGTCCGCAGCATTGTCGACAATGTCCAAAGCGTGTCCGGCAAAGCCAACTCGGTTCTCGACCGGGCCGACAGGTTGATCGCGGACAACGCCGGCGATGTTCATACGGCGCTGTCGAGCGTCAGCGCTTTCGCCAAGACGCTGAACGACAATTCGCAGAACGTCGAGGCGGCGCTCAAGGGCTTTGCCGACGTCGGCAAGGCAGTCCAGCCCTTGGCGCAGCGTCTGCAGGTCTTTTCCGATGATGCCGACAAGCTTGTGAAGGCAGTCGAGCCTGATAAGGTCCGCGGCATCGTCGACAATGTTCACAGCCTCTCCGGCGCGGCGAACTCGCTCTTCGAGCGGACCGACAAGCTGGTCGAGGATAACGCCAATGAGATTCATTCGACGCTGTCTAACGCAAGCGCCTTCTCGAAGACGCTGGTCGACAACTCCGCCAACGTGGACACGGCGCTCAAGGGCTTCGCCGACGTCGGCAAGTCGGCGCCGGCGCTGACGCAGCGCCTGCAGGGCCTGTCCGACGACGCCGACAAGGTCGTCAAGGCGATTGACGCCGACAAGATGCGGGGCGTTGTCGACAACGCCGCGACCTTCAGCCACGCGCTGGCGGCGAGCTCCGACAATTATCAGGCGCTGATGCGTGACGGCGCGGCGCTGACGAACCGCCTCAACGACACTTCGAAACAACTGAATACGGCGCTTTCCGACGCCGATGCGATCCTCAAGGCTGTCGATTCCAAGAAGGTCGCCGGCGTCGTCAATTCCGTCAGCGAGGTGGCGACGACCATCAGCCAGAACCGCGGCAACATCGACCAGACGATCAAGAACGCGACCGAGATGACGGCCAAGCTGAACGAGTCGGCCGACAAGGTCGATGGGCTTCTGGTGAGCGCGCAGAGTTTCCTCGGATCGCCCGGAACGAAGGGCGCGCTGCACGCAGCTCGGCGATGCGGCCCAGTCAGTGAAGAAACTCGCCGACGACGTCGATGTGCGGATCAAGGAGATCTCGGTCGGCCTCAACCGGTTCAGCAATTCAGGCCTGCGCCAATATGAGGCGCTCGCCATTCAGGGGCAGCGCGTACTCGAAGACATCGACCAGACGGTCCGCTCCTTCAAGCAGAATCCCAGTCAGATCATTTGGGGCGCGAAGCCGTCGTTGCCGGACTATCGCGGCGGTCAGTAAAGTATGGGGACGAGTGGGGGGCCTTTGTTTCAGCGTCGTATGACAACGGCGGGCGCGATCGCGCTGCTGCTCGCGCTCGCCGCCTGTGCCGGCGGGGCGCCGTTGACCGTGATGGACATCAATCCGGCGAAACCGCCGGCGATGCGTCCGGTCAAAGCGCAGATCCAGATCGGCCAGCCGGTCGCGAGCCTCGACCTCGACAGCGAACGCGTTCTTGTGCGCGAGACGCCGCTCCAGCTCGCGCTCCTGCCGGGCGTGCGCTGGCCGGAGCAGCTGTCGTCTCTCTTCCGCGCGCGTCTCGTCGCCAGCTTCCAGAACGCGGGGCTGGCGCGCTCGCTCGCCGGCGGCGGCGCCACGGCCGACTACGAACTCGACCTCGACATCCGCTCCTTCGAGCTCGATGCGCAGGCGCAGGCGAGCGCATGTCGAGGTTGCGGCGCGGATCGTGTCGCTGCATGACGGGCGGGTCGCCGCGGTCGAGATCTTCTCCGCCCGCGAGCCCATCGCCTCCGCCGACCCGATCGCCGTGGCAGCCGCGCTCGACCGCGCGTCCTCGGTCGTCATGACGAAAATCGTCGCCTTCGTTGCGTCGCGGCTCTAGCGGGCCGGCCTGCGGCGTTTTGCGCCGCTTGGAGCGCGCTGACGAAAAGTGTAGGGGTAGGCGGCAGGCCGGCGCCGCCGGACGTTCCAATTTCGAGGCAGAAAGAAGAATGCTCGCAGACGAGGTCGCCTCCGAAACGCTGTTCAATTCCATCGTCCGACATGGCGGCGAATCCATTCTCGCTGGAACAGCCTTCGACCGCCCCTACCCTCACCTGAGTTTTCGAGAATTTCTTCGCCGAGGACGTCTACCGCCGCCTGATCAGTCATTGGCCGGACATCGACCGCTATGTCGATCTCAACGGCGCGCGCACGCGCAAACAATATACGCTCTGGGATCGCCAGGTCGAAGCCGGCGATCCGGAGCGCACGGCGCTCTGGCGGACCGTCTCGGACGCCCTTTCGGCGCCGCCGATCGAGGCCGCCTTGCGCGATCGCCTGACCAAGGGGTTTGAGATGCGCGCCAACGGCAGCGGCGAAGGCTGGCCGGTGCCGATGCACCCGCAACCCGTGCTCTACGCCGACTTCCACGGCTACGCCATCAAGCCGCATCCCGACACGCGCCGCAAGGTGCTGACGATGATGATCTATATGCCGGAAGATGAAAGCCAGCGCGAACTCGGCACCACCGTTTACAAGATCTCGCCAATGGGCGTCTTCGCCTGGAAGACCTACGGCCTCGTCCGGGAAAAGACCCTGCCGTTCCTGCCCAACGCCGGCTTCGCCTTCGTCGTCATCCACCCGGCCCACAGCCTCCTGCACGCGAGCTGGCATGGCCGCGAGACGATCTCGCTCGACAACGCGAAACCCCGCATGACCATCCTCAACACCTATTACGCCAAACCGCCGCAGTTGGGAGAGGTCGAGAAAGAGTATCGGTGAGCAGCGTTTTCGCGCTTGCTCATGACCTTGCGATGGCGCGGGCCAGCGCCGCCTCCGTCGCCGCCTCAACATCGTCTTCGGCCGCCTCATCGCCGCCAGCGGTTTCGCGCGGCGAACTCCTCTCGGCCCTCCCGCTGGCGAGTCTGGTAAAAGAGTCTTTTAACATATCCAGCTCGTCCTCTGTCAGGTCCTCCAGATCCAACAGTTTATTGCGGGCGGTTTTGCTCACCCGGATCAGCTCATCGAGCTTCAGGTGAAGCGCCGCGCTGTCGCGGTTTTGGGTGTTCTGAATCAGAAACACCATGAGGAAAGTCACAATCGTCGTGCCGGTATTGATGATCAGCTGCCAAGTGTCGGAATAATTGAACAGTGGACCGGTTGCCCCCCAGATTATGATCACGATGCAGGCGGCGACAAATGTGGATGCGTGCCCGCAGCGGCGCGAGGTCCACTGAGCGGCGCTGTTGAAAATTCTGCTGAGCACGATTCCCGTTGAATTCCCGTCCTCGGAAGGCTTTGTCATCGCATGCTTCTCCCCTCGCCATACCAACTTCCGCCCACCAAACGGCGGTAACGCCTGTAACGCGCCGGCGGTGCGCTTCGATCCACGAGCTGGGCGCAGCCCGGCAGTCAGGACAGACCGATCAGCGAACGGAGTTCGGCATGATCAGCAACATCGATCGGATCAGGGAAGTCTTCTGCGGGTCGACGCCCCCGGCCGGTCCCATCAACATGCTCAATCTCGTCAGCCTGGACGAGCCGGCGGCATCCTGCAACCGGCGGAATGGCGTCCTGGGCTGAGGGTGGTGGCGGCTTCCGCCCGAAAGGCCGCCGCACTTTCCGCAACTCGGCGGCAAAATTGTCTGGCGCGGGAGGGTGAATTGATGCTGATCGGCCCTCAGGAGGGGCGCTGGGATTTGTGCTCTCGGCGTTCGTCGAGCTGATTCGCGATCCCCGCTACCGCGAGGCGGTGAAGCACCGTCAGGCGGCAGTCGCGGATTCCCGGTTGATCCGGCTCGCGCCGGTACAGCCGGGAGGGTTCCGGCTAAATGAATTACGGCTTCTGCATTCCGGGCGTCACGGGCTGGGATCCGCCGCTCGAGGCCGGGCCCGGCGTTGCGCCGTTATTGGTTTTCATCTGGCCATTGTCGTGATTGGCGTTGCTGGCCGCGTTGGTTCCCTGGTTTTGTTCCGTGATCGCGGTGATCGAATCCGGGTTGATCACCATCATGACCGGATTGCCTTGGGAGTCCTTTGCGCGGACCATGAAGGACGAGGGCATGATGGTAATATCCGTGAACCCGGCCTTGGACAGGTCGCTGCGCAGCTTCCGGCTGATGTGCATCGGGTTGGTCATCTGCTGCTGACCAGGCTGCGCGTTCTGATCGTTCGTCATCGCGCTCTGGCTGTTGCTCGTGTTCTGATCGTTGTTCGCCACGCCGGGACTGGCGGCGAACGCCGGCGTTGCGAGCCCGCCGGCGAGAACGAAGGCACATGCCAACTTGGTGATGTTCGTCATGAGGAATGCTCCTGAAGGGTCGCCTCCCAACCATAGGGGCAACTCGAATTCCGGGAGCCCGGTTCCAGGCGCGGAAAAGCAAATTTGCGGCGCCGCCGCACGCGGCGGCCGGCTCCGTTTACCTCTCCCGACTGAGACCTACTGTACAGCATCCGGCCGGCTCCCCGCGGCCGGCCTGACCTTGGCAATCTCTCAAGCCGCGTCGAACAGACGACTGCCTGCTGGCGAAGGAGCGAGACTACTTGGCCCCGGATTAGGCCGCGGCAGCAAGCCGCTGCTCGACCATCGCCCTGAGCGCGTTGAGGTCGTGGGCGAACAGCCGGATGCCGTCGGAAAGCTTTTCCGTCGCCATCTGATCCTCGTTCAGCATCCAGCGGAAGCCCTTTTCGTCGAGGGTTATTTTTTTCGGCGCCGGGCCGACGTTGGCCGGATCGAGATGGCGCTTGAGCTCGCCCTGATCCTTGGAGAGTTCGTCGAGCAGATGCGGCGAGATGGTCAAGCGGTCGCAGCCGGCCAGCGCCTCGATCTCGCCGGTGTTGCGGAACGAGGCGCCCATGACGACGGTCTTGATCCCGTGCGATTTGTAGTAGGCGTAGATCGCGCGGACCGACCTCACGCCCGGATCGTTCTCGGGCTCGAACGGCCCCTCGCCGTTTTTCACGTGCCAGTCGAGGATGCGCCCGACGAAGGGGGAGACGAGGAAGGCGCCGGCGTCCGCAGCGGCGGCAGCCTGGGCGAGCGAGAAGATCAACGTCATGTTGCAGTCGATACCCTCGCGTTGCAGCTCGCGGGCGGCTTCGATGCCCTCCCAGGTGGAGGCGAGCTTGATCAAGATGCGGTCATGGTCGATGCCTCGCTCCCTGTAGAGGCCGATCAGTTTCCTGGCCTTGGCGACGCTGCCCTCCGTGTTGAACGAGAGATCGGCGTCGACTTCGGTCGATACACGTCCGGGCACGATCTTGGTGAGCTCTGAGCCGAAATTGATGGCGATCCGGTCGGTGACTTCGCCGACCGCGGCGCCCTGCCGCCGGCCCCAGAGAATGGCCTCCTCGACCAGCCGTGCATAGGCCGGCAGTTGCGCCGCCTTGAGGATGAGCGAGGGGTTTGTCGTGGCGTCGGTCGGGCGGAAGGCGCGGATCGAGTCCATGTCGCCGGTGTCAGCGACGACAGTGCTCATGGCGCGGAGCTGTTCGAGCTTGCTGGGCATGGGAGGGGCCTCGCGAGAAGAGGGTGACAAGGCCTAATGTCGCCCGTCAAGTCGGGCTTTTCAAGCGCGGGGCGCGCTTTCTTACGGGCCGCTGGCGCTTTGTCCCTTCGGCCACTCCCCGCCGGGGTGGATAGGGAGCCGATGTCGGGGACGCAAGGAACCTGCCTTCGCCTCGACGGTTCTCCTCGTTGTCGAAACGATGGAAAACCCGCAACAGACAAGGTGAGGCCATGGCCAAGGCGAGCCGCAAGCACTTCGGCCCGGGCGCGCAGGGCAAACACACGGGAACGGGTGCGATGACCGATGTGCAAGTCGATAAGATCCCCAATTCCGGCGTGTTGTCGAACCGCGACAAGAGCCAGCATGACAAGGCCCGAGGGCTGGACGGCAAGGAGATCGAGAGCGAGGAGCTCCGCGACCACGCGATGAACCATCTGGACGACGGCAAGGTCTGAGCGGCTCCCCTGCTCCGGTGCCGGTCGATGAGCGGAAGGGAGCATGACGGGGCGGCCTGATGGTCAGCGTGGCCGGGGCGGGGCGCCACGTCCAGTCGCCAGCCTTAAAACGAACCGGGTGAGCGCAATCAGCGGCAACACGAAACCGATACGGCTCGCCAGCGGCCAGCCGCCCCGCGCATAAGCCCAGGCGCCGATGGCCGAGCCGAGCGCGCCGGCGGCGAAGAAGGTCGCGATATAGACTCCATTGAGGCGGCCGCGCGCCTCCGGCGCGAGGGCAAAGATCGCGCGGAGGCCGAAGACAACATTCGCTTGGACGCCGAAGTCTATCGCGACCGCTGCGGCGACCAGAACCACGAGCGCCTGCGTCGAACCCTGAGTGGTCATCATCGTCGCCAGGAAGGCCGCGGCGACGAGAAGGATCGCCAAGAAGGTCGCGGTTCGGCTGAAGCCCCTATCGGCGAGCCGGCCCGCGATCGGCGCGGCGATCGCGCCGGAAACGCCGGCCAGCCCGAACAGCGCGATGCCGCGCTGGGTCAGGCGATAGTCGGGGCCGGCGAGCAGGAGCGGCGTCGTCGTCCAGAACAGGCTGAAGGCGGCGAATAGGCACGATTGATAGAACGCGCGAAGACACAGAATCGGTGTCGCCGCGGCCAGTCGCCCCATGGAGCCGATCAGCGCGCCGTAGCTCACGCGCGCCGTGGGCTGGCGGACAGGCAGGGTGCGCGACAAGACGAGACCGAGCGCGACCATCAGCAGAGCGGACAGAGCGAACACCGCGCGCCAGGAGGTCATCGAGGCGATGAAACTGGCGACCGGCCGCGCCGCCATAATGCCGATCATTAGGCCGCTCATCACCGCGCCGACGACGCGCCCGCGAATCGCGTCTGGCGCGAGATGGGCGGCAAGCGGCACGACGATCTGTACGGCCGCCGAGGCCAGGCCGATCGCGAAGGCAGAGACGAGAAAGGCGGCCGGCGAGCCGGCCAGGGCGGCCGAACCCAGCGCGATTGCGCTCATCGCGACGCAAACGACCACGACTTTCCTGTTTTCGACGAGATCGCCGAGCGGGACGATGAACACGAGGCCCGCGCCATATCCAACCTGCGTCATCGTCACGATGAGGCCGGCTGCCTGGCGGGCGAGGCCGAGCGAGGCGGCGATTGGACCGATGAGCGGCTGCGCATAGTAGATGTTGGCCGCGATCAGGCTGCAGGCGACAGCGAGCATAAGGATCGTCCCGGTCGACACCGGCGATGCTTGTCTGGCCGGCGCCCGGCGGCTCAAACGATCCACTTGCAGCGCCCCTGGTCGAAAACAAGCGCCCGCCCTTGAACGATCGGGGTGTCGACCGCAACGCCCGGCGGAACGCCGGCGATAAGGACCATCATGGCGCGCGCCGTCCCGCCATGCGCCACGAGGAGCGCATCGCCTTCGAGGGTCTCGAGCCAAAACCGCACCCGCTCAGTCAGCATCGCATAGCTTTCGCCATGCGGCGGGACGAAATTCCACTTGTCGGCCCGCCGCCGCTTCAAGCCGCCCGGATCGCGGCGCGCGATTTCGGCCCAGGTGAGCCCCTCCCAGTCGCCGAAGGAGAGCTCCATCAACGCCGGATCGAGCCGGTAGCGCCCGGGCTCGAGGCCCATCGCGGAGCGAGCGATGTCCATTGTCTGCCGCGCCCGCACGAGCGGCGAAGCGACGAAGCCGTCCGCCGCTTCGATACGGTCGATCTCCGCCCCGAGCCGCGCCCGAAGGAGACCGCCGATCGCGCGCGCCTGATCGCGTCCTTTCGCGTTCAGCGGGATGTCGCGCTGCCCCTGCAGGCGACCCTCGGCATTAAAGGCGGTCTCCCCGTGGCGCACGAAGAGGATCCGGTAGGGGAAAGGCGCCACGTCGATCTCTTTGTCGGAAGGAAGGCGCCCCACTCGGCGAAAGCCCATGAGCTGCGTCAAGCGGCAAGCGGGCGCAGGCCCCACTTGTCGGCGACCGCCAGACACTCGGCGACCGAGGCGACGCCCGCCGTGGTCGAGACCGCGCGCATCGAGGCGGCGGCGGCGGCGTGCGCGAGTCGCAAGCCGTCGGCGATCGGCCAGCCCTCATGCAGAGCATAGAGCATGCCGGCGGCGAAGGCGTCGCCCGCCCCGTTGACCCCGGCGATTGCGCTCGCCGGCAACGCGACGGATCCGAGCGCATGGCGCAACCCGTCACGGCCGCCGGCAAGGGCTCCCTCGGGAAAGTGCGCCACGACCCAGCGCAACGGACCGAGCGCGAGCATATCGTCAATGGCGCGCTTGACCGCGCTCACGTCGGTCCCGCCGCCGTCGGTGTCGCGTCGAACGTCCGGCGAGCGCGCCGATCTCAAAATCATTGACGATGAGGGAATCGAGATGCGGCAGGCAAGGGCGGCCAAGTTCGGCGAGCCTCGCGGCGGCGGTGGTCATCAGTTCCAGGTTGGCCATGAGACCTGCGGCGCGCGCCTTGCGCAGCACGGCGACCCAGCCGTTGGCGTCCCCGCCCCATCGCCGGTCCATCGCCGCATGGGCCCCTGGCAGGCCGAGATGAAGGATTCGCGCGCCGGTCGAGGAAAAGTCGAAGTGATCGGGCGTCATCTCCGCGGCGACGCCCTGATGGTAAAAATGGGTGCGCCGGCCGGTCTCGCGCACGTTGAAGGCGTCGACGCTCATCGTCGCTCCGCCGGGCGCCGCCTGCAGGCCGCGGCGATTAATCCCGCGCGCGTCACATGTCTCCATGAGAAAGCGGCCGAGGTCGTCGTCGCCGACGACGCCCATCGCCTCGACCGGAAAAGCCGGATCGAGCCGCTTCAAATCGAGCGCCATGTTGAAGCCCGAACCGCCGCCCTGGCGATCGATCTCGAGAACCTCGTTCGAGGTGTCCTCGTCCGGCCAGCGGGCGATCGACTTGTTGAAATCGACGCACCAGGTGCCGGCCGACAGAACGCCCCGCGTCGCGCTCATCCGTGGCTCTTAAGCCTGCTTGAGGACGGCTTCGGTGATCTGGCTGTCGGCCTCGAAATCCCGCATCGCCGTCAGGCATTTCCTCAGCAGAGTGTCGTGGTAGTCCTCGACCGCTTCGAGCGGCGTCAGCGCCCCGTCCGAAACCGCCCGCATCAGCCGGACGATGTCGAGCGGCGATTCGGCGAGATTGATCTTGCGGCCGAAGAGAGCGACGCGCGCGCCGTATTTCTGCGCCTGATGGATGAGCTCGAAGCAGTCGCGCGTCGTGCCGGCGCCGCCGCCAAGCACGCCGACGACAAGACCCGGATCGTAGGAGGCGAGCTCTTCCAGCGCTCTCGGCCCATTGTAGGCGATCTTGAGGAATTTCGGCCGCTCGGCTTCGGTGAGCCCGGCAAGGCAGCGGACGATCGCATCGTTGACGAAATGCGGCATGGTCTCTTCTGAGAGGCCCCGGTCGACGTTCGGATTGAACACCTCGAGGAAATAGGAGAGGCCGTGCGCCTCCGCGTCGGCGCGAAACTCACGGAAGGCCTCGAGCGAGGCGATGTCCGCCTCCACGTCGTTGGTGAAGGTGATCGAATAGAGGCCGAGGTCGGTTAGCGGCCGGACATGGGCGAGCGAGGCGGTGCGAAAGGGGCGGGACGGCGACAGCGCATGCGCCGCGCCGCGATGGCGCCAGATGTCGGTCGTGTCGTTGGCGCGAATCACCGGCTTGACGTTCGACCCTGCGAAGGCGTTGCGCCGGACCAGCCGTTCGAGATTGCTGACCGAAGTCAGCATGATGTCGACGATGTCCTGGCGGATGATCGCCTCGATCGACTCGAGGAACTCTTCGCGGGTGCGCAACCGGGCCGCGGATCCGTCCTTTTGTCGCGCCGGCCCGACGGCGTGCAGGCCGGGGCCCATATCGGGATCTTTCGCGTCCGCGATGATGAAGTCCGTGCGCCGGTAATTGCCCGCACGGATCCGCGCGAGCTTTTCATCGAGCCGGAACATGGGGAGCCTCCGCCGGGTCACCGGAGCCGACTATAGACCCGCGGGGCCGACTGGCAACCGGTGTGCTCGCCACAGTGCTTTCGACGCAACCTGATGGCGTCAATCGGAGAGAGGGGAACTGGCGCCTTGGTGGCGCGCCGGGCGAGGCAAAGGCGGCGGAATCGATCCCGCGAACCCTCATCGCCCGCTTCTCATGACCGGCGGGGGTACGGGACCGCGTCACCCCTGCGTCGCTTGATTCCAGTGATTTCTCCCGCTGGCCGCAACGCGGATCGATCGTCGAACTCCGCGGTTTCGGGGTTCCGATGGTCCTGATTATGTTGCTATTCGTTCCCCCGGTCGCAGGAGGTCGCGGACTTTGTCGTCCACTGGCTGGAGAAGCTCAAGCAAGGAGCAGCGGCGCGCCTGGCCAACGGGCGTCCAGGCGGCCGGCGACTCCGGTGGATCCGGAGCGGGCGCTCGCCGCAGGCTTTCGGCCCTGAGCTGCGCCCTCGTCGCGCTCATCGCTCATGCTGCGCGTGCGTACGCGGGCGAGGCCGCAGCGGCGAGCGACAACGCTTTGGCGACGCTCTGCGGGATTGTCGAAACCTCGGCCAAGGCCCAAGGCCTGCCTGTCAATTTTTTCACCCGGCTCATCTGGCAGGAGAGCGCGTTTCAGCCCGGGGCGGTCAGCCCGGCGGGCGCGATGGGCGTCGCGCAGTTCATGCCCGGCACCGCCTCCGAGCGCGGACTCTCCGATCCTTTCGATCCCGCGATCGCGATTCCGGGCTCGGCGAAGTTCCTCGCTGAGCTCTCGCAGCGCTTCGGCAATCTCGGCCTTGCGGCCGCGGCCTATAACGCCGGCCCGAACGCCGTCGCGAACTGGCTGGCGGGCAAAGCATTCCTGCCGTTTGAGACCCAGGACTACGTACTTTCGATCACCGGTCACGACGTCGAGGAGTGGCGCAGCGAGACGCCTCCCGCAGTCGCGACGCCCACCCCTGACGAGACGTGCCTCGCCTCGATCGCCAAGCTGCGCGTCGCGCGCGGGCCTGCGGCTCCGGCAATCTCCGGCATTTTTGCGCCCTGGGGCGTCCAGGTGGCGGGCAGCTTTTCCAAGGCCGCTGCGCTCGGCGCCTTTGCCCGGGCCGAGCGAACCTACGCCAGTGTCATCGGCGGCATGAGCCCGTTTGTGCTTGGGACGGCGCTGAGAAGCCGCGGCTTCCGGCCGTTCTACCGTGTCAGGCTGCCGGCCCAATCCCGCGCCGAAGCTGACAAGATCTGCAACCGCCTTCAGGCGGTCGGCGGCGCCTGCGTCGTGCTGAGGAGCTAAACAGAGATTCTTGGGCGAGCCAACGGACCAAGCCGGACCCGTTCGCCAGGAGAGGCGAAGCACGCTGGTCTTGCCGCTTAAGCAAAAATCGGCGAGGCGAGGAGCCCTCCCACAAACCGTAGTTACGTCGGTAAAATCAATCAGATATGGCGTTATCCTCACGCAAAACGTACGGCGGGACCGGCGCCCGGCGGCTTCGTTTGGAATTCTTGACGGTCGCGCGCTCCAGCGGACCCATGAAAGTCGGGTTTTCCGCTTTGCGCTCCCCTCCCGGTCCCCTCCTGTTCATCGGCCTAACAGGCAGGGTAGCCTCCCTGCTCCGTCCTTCCCTTCCACACGAGCAAATCCGCTCAACCAAATGAAAAGCAAGGGATTTGTGCAATCGCTCGAGAGCGGCGGGAAGCGATTTGCCCTGTTGGCAGGGAGTAACAGGCGGAATCTCGTTTTCCGCGAACGCGCGTCGCTCGTGGCAAAAGTTTAGTCGAACCGCGCCTTCATCGGTCCATTCGTTGGAGTCGCTGAAGACTGCGGCGCCTCAGCCGTTCGGCAGGTTCCGCGCGAGCGCCTCGAGCGCCGCCATCCTGACCGCCACGCCCATCTCGACCTGCTCGCGGATCAGCGACTGCGCCCCGTCGGCGATCAGCGTGTCGATCTCGATGCCGCGGTTCATCGGCCCCGGATGCATGACGAGAGCGCCCGGCTTCGCGTAGGCCAGCTTCTCCCGGTCGAGGCCAAAGTAATGGTAATACTCCCGGACCGACGGCACGAAAGCGCCGCTCATCCGTTCGCGCTGTAGGCGCAGCATCATGACGATGTCGGCGTCCCTGAGCCCCGAGCGCATGTCGCGGCAGACTTCGACGCCCATGCGCTCGACCCCTGCCGGCAGCAGCGTCGAGGGACCGACGACCCGCACATAAGCGCCGAATTTGCCGAGCAGCAGGATGTTCGAGCGGGCGACGCGCGAATGCAAAATGTCGCCGCAGATGGCGACGGTCAGGCCCTCGATGCGGCCGAGGTTGCGTCGAATGGTCAAGGCGTCGAGCAGCGCCTGGGTCGGATGCTCGTGCGCGCCGTCGCCGGCGTTGATGACTGAGCAATCGACCTTCCGGGCCAGCAGGTGCACCGCACCCGCCTGGTGGTGGCGCACGACCAGGATATCGGGCCGCATGGCGTTCAACGTCATCGCCGTGTCGATCAGCGTCTCGCCCTTTTTGACGCTCGAAGCGCCGACCGCCATGTTCATCACATCCGCGCCGAGCCGCTTCCCCGCGAGCTCGAACGAGGATTGCGTGCGGGTCGAAGCCTCAAAGAAAAGGTTGATTTGCGTGCGCCCGCGCAAAGTCGCCCGCTTCTTCTCGACCTGGCGTGAAATGGCGACTGCTTCGTCAGAGAGATCGAGCAGCGCTTCGATCTCCGGGCGCGACAGATGTTCAATGCCGAGCAGATGGCGCTGGGCGAAGACGGGCCGGGAGGAGGTCATCGTAGGCGCCCGTCAGCCCGCCTTTCTGGACTTCACGGCTCGGCGCCGACCGCTCGCCCAGCGGAAGGCCTCCGCGGCAAGCTTCGTGAAACTCTCGCTCAAATCCGACTTCGCCATCGACGGATAGGCGGCCAGCGCCTGGCGCGCAGCGACGGCGAGCATGACCCCGACGAGGGCGCGGGACAGGAGCAGAGCGTCGCGACCGTCCCCGGCAGCGGTGGTCTCGATCGCGGCGGCGATGTCGCGGATCGCGTCGTCGGCTTCGATCAGCCGGTCGCGCTCGCCCCCCGCGATTCGGACTGTGTCGGCGAGCGAGAGGATCGGCATGGACGAAACTCCCGTGCTTGACGAAAACCGAACGCCAACCGACGCCGACCCGTGTCCCCGACCGTTCGTGACCGCGCCTCAGGCGCTTACAAAACAGTAACCTGGCCGCTTTACAAGGGGGTCATCCGAATGTCCGAACGGTGCGTTTGGTATGAGTGACCGATATTGCAGTCCATCGCGGCTCGCCCGTGGAGGCGCCCCAGGCATCGAAGGTCGGTTCGGTTGCGGTGCGGTATGAAATCTCTTCCTATCGGCGCCTGTCCCCGCCCCCGCAGAACCTTCGGCGCGAACATGCCCGCCCCAATCGCTTTTGAACGGGGAAAGCCATGAACAGCATTTTGCTTCTGCGCTCGCATCTCGGCACTGCCTACGCCTTCGGCGCGGTGCTGCTGGCGGCGATTGCGCTGACCGCGTTCCGTTTTGATTCCCCCGGCGAGGTTCCGGGTTTCGAACTTCTGTTGTTCGGCTGGCTCGGGGTGGGGCTTGGCCGACTCGCTCTCGGCAATGGCTCGAAGGAAAACGGCGTGGCGCGCCCGTCGATCGGCGCGGCTGAGAAGGTCGACCGCGTTCTGCGCTCCGTCGCCAGGCTGCTGCACTCCCACCTGAATGAAAGCGAGGCGTTCTCCGAGCGCCTCGAGGGCGCGAGCACCGAGCTGGCGCAGCATCAGACCTCTGGACCGCTGAGCGAAATCGTGACGGCGCTGATCGGCGACAACCGTCAGATGCGCGACAAGCTCGCCGACCTTCGCAATCAACTTGAAGGCTCGCGCCTGCAGATCCTGCAATTGCAGAACAACCTCGAGCGCTCTGAAGAGGCCGGCATGCTCGACGTCGTCACGAAGATCGGCAATCGGCGATTCTTCGAGACCGCTTTCGCCGAAGAGCTGGAAAAGGCGCGGCTGACCGGCACGGATTTCTGTCTTGCGCTGGCCGACCTCGACCGATTCAAGCTCGTCAATGATCGCTTCGGCCATCTCGTTGGCGATCGGATGCTGCGGCTCTTTGCCGAAATCATGGTGCAGGGCGTGAGGGGTCAGGATCGAGTGGCTCGGTTCGGCGGCGAGGAATTCGCGGTCATTCTGCCCGAGACCGGTCTCAGCGAGGCGGTCGCGGCCGTCGAACGTATCCGGCGCACCCTCGAATCGAAACAGTGGACGGTCGAATCGAGCGGCGAGCGCGTGGGCAGGATCACGGCCTCTTTCGGCGTAGCGAAGCTGAGGCCTTATGAAACCGGCGCCGACCTGCTGCGCCGCGTGGACGCCCATTTGTATGACGCGAAGGCAAGGGGGCGAAATTGCATCGCGGCGGAGCGAACCGAGGACAGTTCGAGGACGCCCGCACAGGCGCGCGGCACGCGCGCGGCGAACGTCTGATCGACGCTGCGCCGCATGTCGATCGACCTCAGCAACAACTCGTTTCACGACGTTCTCGAGGAGACCCGCCGCAATCAGCCCGGCGCCGAACAAGACGGTCCGCCGAAGTACGCGCGGCCGAAGGCGCCAAGGTCTCTCGACATCGGTCCCCCCCTTTCCGGAGGTGGAGAGGAGCGTTGGGGTCTTGCGATGAGCTGGACCGCGACGCCTGACGATACGATGCCGCCGACGCAGGCTCCGGTCGGTGAGGCCGCCCTCATGCCTCCGGAAGCGCCGGAGATGATCGCTGCGGAGCTCGGAATCGGCGACCCGGCGAGCGAACGTGATCTCACCCTCCGATGGCGCATGTTCGTGTGGCGCAATCACCCGGACCGTCAACCTGCACATGCGCGTGAACGGGCCAACGCGCGGGTCGCAATCGCCAACAGTCTTTATCAGTCGGCGCGCCGCAGGGTGAGGCCGACCCGCTGAAGTCTATTGGAATATGCGCTTGCGGGCGAACATGGACGCGCCATTGGCGCGTCTGGCGACTGTCAGCAGCGTAATGCCTTTGTCGTCCAGCACGGCCCATCCGCCCTCCCGGGGAACAATCGCGCCGATGCGGCCGACCCGGGGCACGTCGTCGCCCGGAGCAGCCGCTCGAATGTCGCCGTCGATCCGCAACCAGACACGGTCTTCCCGCGCGGCGACAATTTCGACCGGCCGTCGCGGCGAGGGTCTTGATCTTGCATCGATCGAACCCGTCGTTGTCGTGTCGAGCAGCCGCCTCGGCTCCGCCAACGTCGGCAGGACTGGCTCTGTTGTCGCGATCTCGGCACCCCGCGGCTGGGCGAAAATCGCCAGATGCTCCATGCCGATGATCCGTATCGTGTCGCCGCCGTAGGCAAGCATGTAGCCGGCAAAGGCGACCGAAAGACCGGCAAGCGCGGTGGCGACCGCGCGAAGCGCGACTTCCTGTCCCTGCGGAATCATCGTCGCTCAATTCTCCGCCGTCTTCCCGTCGCCGCGCAACGACGCTGCGAGCTCGATGAAAGGATCTTCGCACCTCGGCGACTCGAGAGATTGGCTCATCGCGTCGTAGATGCGGGGAACGGATTTGATAGCCTTGTCGAGGAGCGCGTCGACACCGGGCGTGTAGCCGCCCATCAGGCGCAGCTCACGAGTCTCTTCATAGCGCGCGACGAGCGACCGGAGGTTCGTGACAAGCTTCCGCTGCTCGGGAGTCCAGAGCGGATGGGCGAGCCGCGACACCGAAGACAGAATATTCACGGCCGGATAGCGGCCCTGATCCGCGATCGCGCGATCAAGCACAATGTGGCCGTCGAGCATCCCCCGAATGGAGTTGGCGACCGGATCGTTGTGATCGTCGCCGTCGACCAGCACGGAAAAGATCCCGGTGATCGAACCGGATCCTTCTTCGCCGGGCCCGGCTCGCTCGAGCAGCCGAGGCAGATCGCTGAACACGCTCGGTGCGTAACCGCGCGCCACCGCCGGCTCGCCTGCCGCGAGCGCCACGTCGCGGGAGGCGTGAGCGAACCGGGTCACCGAGTCGACGATGAGCAGCACCGACTCGCCACGATCACGGAAATACTCGGCGATCGCTGTCGCTGTCTTCGGTGCAAGTCGGCGCATCATCGGACTCTCGTCGCCGGTCGAAACGACCGCGACGGTTGACGCTCGACCGTCTGCCAACGTGTCGAGAAATTCCCGGACTTCTCGTCCTCGTTCCCCGACGAGCCCGATGACCACGGTGTCAATCTGCGGCGCACGCCCCAGCATTGCCAGCAATGACGACTTGCCGACGCCCGAACCTGCGAACACGCCGATGCGCTGCCCGAGGCACAGCGGCGTGAAAAGATCGACGACCCGGACCCCAGTGCGTATAGGGGCCGAGACGCGTGCACGACGCAATGGCGGCGGCGGATCGTTGTCGAGCGGCGCCGGCTTGTCGCCATGAGCGAGTTCTCCCGCGCCGTCGACCGGGCGGCCAAGGGCGTCGATGACGCGCCCCTTCCACGTCGGGTCCGGCGACAGCGAGAGAGCGTCAGTTCGGAGAGCGCGCGTGCCGATGGCGGCGTCGCAGCGCGCATCGAAGGGCTTCAAGGTTGCGGATGCGTCGTCGATTCTCACGACCTCGCCGATCTGCACGCAGTCGCCGACATTGACGCTGACGCATTCGCCCAACCTAAGGAAACGGGACAGGCCAGCGACACGATATTGGGACGCCGAGACTTCGATGATCAGGCCGCTCACCCGCGCGCCCTTCAAGTTCCGCAAGCCCCACGAGACCCGCCGCTCAAGGCGCTCGAGTGGAGAAACGGCGGGAACGCCGGCAAACAGATCGCTCACGAAGCGGACCCGAGCGTCTTGATGGCGTCCTGCAGCGAAGTCTCGGTTTGCGACGTCTCGGCGGCTGCCCCGTCGAATGCCCGCGTCACTTCAATCAGACGCGTCATCTCGCGGACGGGGTCGACATTCGAGCTCTCGACCGCGCCTTGAACGATGCCGGCGCGGGTGAACTCGAGGATTGGGCTCGCGGGTTTGTCGGGAACGACGCTGGAATTTTCGGCGCGGGTGAGTGCGGCGTCGGCAGCGATTGCAAAGAGACCAATCGCGCCGACCTGACGCCCGCTCTGGTTGATCATGCCATCATTCGAGACCGTTACCGGGCCGGCCGCGGAATCGATGAGAAGGGGCGCCCCGCCTGCATCCACAATCGGATCGCCGGTCAACGTGCGTATTGTCCCGGATTCGTCAATGCGGGCGCGGCCGTCGCGGGTGTACGCGATCCCTGAAGGCGTCTGGATGCCGAACCAGCCTTGCCCCTGGACGGCGAAGTCCAGCGGGTTGCCGGTCTTGATCAGCTCGCCACGCCGTTGCGACAAGTAGTCCGACCCCGAGGACACATAATGGAGGGTCGTTTCGCCCGCCTTGGCCATCTCGGCTTGGAATGAGACGCCGGACGCTCGATATCCGACTGTGTTCATGTTGGAGATGTTGTCGGCGATAGTGTCGAGCCGCCGTTCAAGGGCGACCTGAGCCGATACCGCGACATAAAGCCCATTCTGCATGCGCTTTCCTGTAAGGGACCGCGCAGGCGCTCACGGTCCCCGGCGAAAATTGCGCATGCGGCTTGCCCGAGGCTGACCCTTCCGCCTGACAGCTTGGCGTAAGTCTCGCGCTCCACGTTGGCGGCGGGTTCCAAGCGGGAGCGAGTTTTGAACTTCGGCATTGGCCTGCTCATCACCGTCGGATGCATCCTCGGCGGCTACGCAGCCTTGGGCGGCCATCTCGAAGTGCTGATGCAGCCCTATGAGTTTGTCATCATCGCTGGTTCGTCCCTTGGCATTTTCATCGTCGCCAACCCGATGACAACCATCAGAGATTGCGGTCGAGCGTTCCTCGAGGCGGTGCTCGACAAGGTTCCAACATCCCGCGACTATCTCGACCTGCTGAGCATTCTGCACGCCCTGATGCGAGAGCTCAGGGCCAAGTCCCGCGGCGAAGTCGAGGGGCATTTCGACAACCCGGGCGACTTCGAGATCTTCAAGGCTTTCCCGAAGCTGCTCGCCAACATCGAGCTAGTCACCTTCATTTGCGACTACGGCCGGCTCATCATCATAGGCAACGCCCGCACCCACGAGATCGAGGCGCTGATGGATGAGGAGATCGAGACGTTGGCGCATGACCGATTCAAGCCGGTGCATGCATTTCAGGCTGTCGCGGACGGGCTCCCGGCGCTCGGCATTGTCGCAGCGGTCCTAGGCATTATCCACGCCATGAGCGCGCTCGATCAGTCGCCAGAGATCCTGGGCGGCCTCATCGGGGCCGCGCTCGTCGGCACTTTCGGCGGGATTTTTCTCTCTTATGCGATCGTCGCGCCCATCGGTCAAAAGATCAAGGCGGTGCGGCAGAAGCAGTTGAGGCTTTTCACTCTGGTCAAGCAAAGCCTGCTGGCCTTCATGAACGGAGCGATGCCGCAAGTTGCCGTCGAGTTCGGCCGCAAAACTATTCCTTCCAAGGAACGACCGACCATCGACGTCGTCGAGAACGAGACGATCTCCGGCGGGACCAGTAACGAAACCATGATCAAGGAGGCAGCGTGAACCCGGACATCGAGCCCCAAGAGACTGACGCGCGTGCGCGCCGGCTCGCGGGAGCGATCCACGAACATTCGGCTTTCGCCGTCGAGCGACTGCCTGGTCTGGCTGTGGCGCTGGACCGGTTCATCGCCGAACTTCCGCGCTTTCTGGCCCCGCTGCTTTCCCGCGAACTCCGGACCGGGGGCCTTCGAAAGCGTTCGCGCGACCTCGCTCTTCCAGGCGATCGCCGATTGCAGGGGACTGACGGCGGCGATCTTTGTAAGCCCGGAGATCGAATTGCGAATCCTCATCGCGCTCGACGAACGCATCGACGAACTCATCGTAACCGCCATCTTCGGTCAAAGCGCTTCAACCGGATTACACGAGGATCCTGCGTCCGGGGCGCCTCGTCCGAGAACGCTGATAGAGACGACCCTCGTCGAAGAGTTCAGCCGTGCATTGGGGCGCGCCCTGGGGAGTTCGTTCGGTTCGCTGGCGCCGCTCGAGCTATCGTTTGAGCGTCTTGTCCCGCTGGACGATGCTTTTGCTCTGGGACGCCGCGACATGCCTGCTGCCGCGACGCGATTTTCCCTGCCAATGCCCGAGGGCGTCTTCGAGGGCCTCGTCCTTCTGCCACAACCCCTTCTCATGCTGCTTCGCAAGGAGCTGGAGGCCGATCACATGGCCGAGACGCCGGCCGCCGACCGGCGATGGTCGCGTCTCCTCGAAACCGGAGTGAGACAGACGCGGCTGCCGGTGACCGCGGTTCTGGAGGACGTGCCGATGAATCTTGGCCAGGTGGCGAGTTTTCAGGTGGGCGAAATTCTGCCTCTGCAGAGCGACGACTTCGAAGGCGTTCGGCTCGAATGCTCAGGCCGCGGGATCTTTCTCTGCAAGCTCGGCCAAGGAGAGGGGCGCTACCGCTTGGAAATCAGGAGCCCGATCCCTCACGGGCCGGAACCGGCCACACAATAATCCGGACAGCGCAGGACAGCATTCATCGGTGAGCGACCTTATCTCATGGACGAACCCACAGCCCCTCCCGAATTGCAGAGACTTGCAGAACAAATGGCTGCCGCGGCCGCGCCAAGTCCTGCGGCTTACCCCAACCTGAGTACGATCCTCTCGATCCCTGTCACTGTGCAGGTCGTTCTCGGGTCGACGTCGCTGCCCGTCGCAAGCCTCATGAAGCTCAGTCGAGGCGCCGTCATTTCTCTTGATCAGCGCATCGGCGACCCGGTCGACATCGTCGTGAACGGACAGGTGGTCGCGCGGGGGGAGATCGTGGTTGTCGATGAAACAGCCCAGCGTTTCGGCGTCTCTCTCCTGGAGATTGTGGCGCCCGCAAGCTCCGAATATGCTGCGCGAGAGTAAAGGACAACATGGTCGACGCAACGATTTCTGGGGAGCGCCTGCTCAGCGGCCCGGAGAAGGCCGCCGCTCTGCTGCTAATGATGGGAAATCCGCCCGCCGCTCGGCTGCTCAAGCACTTCGATCCCCCGGATCTGCGCGTCCTTGCCCGCGCCGCCGCCGGGCTAGGCGCCGTTGGACCGACGACCCTCGGACGTCTCGTCGACGAATTCTCCGCCGATTTCTCCGTCGGCGCCAATTTGCTCGGCGATGTCAGCCAGGCGCGCAATCTGCTCGCCGAGGCCCTGCCGGCCAGTGAGGTCGAGAACCTTCTAGGTTCGGCGCTCGGCGAGGATGAGGCGGAGGACGTCTGGCGCGCGCTCGCGCAAGTTCCGGAAAGTGCGATCATTGGCTTTTTGGCGGCCGAAAGGCCGGCGACGGCGACCTACCTTCTTTCCAAGCTGGAGCCCGCGCTCGCAGCTAGGATTGCTGGCGCATTGCCACGCGAGCGCCGAAACGCAGCTTTGTGCGGGCTCATCGCGCCCCATGAGGTAGGGCCGCTCGCGGCTGAACTTGTCGAGGCCGCTCTGCGCGAAGTCCTCAAGGCGCCGAAGGCGCCCAGCAGCGCGGCTGAAGGTCGCTCGCGCATAGCCGGCATTATCAACAATCTCGATCCCGACGCCGCGCAGGACGTTATGCGGGCGATCGGCGAGGCGCGCCCAAAGGACGCAGCCATAATCAAAACCATGCTTTTCAGCTTCGACGACCTGCCGAAGCTCAGCCAGCGCGCGAGGGCGCTGCTGTTCGATCGTGCATCGATCGATATCGTCGTCATGGCGTTGCGCGGCACCGAACCGGAATTCCGCGACGCTGTTCTTTCATCCATGCCATCGCGCGGGCGTCGACTGGTTGAGGGTGAACTAGCCGCGGGCGCGCCTGCGGCGGCGCGCGACATCGCAAAGGCCCGCAAGTCCATTGCCGACATCGTACTCGGAATGGCGAAGCGCAACGAGATCGAACTAGGCGATGGCGCGCCGGCCGACGAGGCGGCTTGAAAGTTGAGCGGCTGAATGAGCGCTGACCTCGATCCGGAGGACAAGACCGAGGAGCCAACCGAGAAGCGGCTCCACGACGCGGTCGAGCGCGGACAGACGGCCTTTTCGCGCGAGGCGCCGCTATTCGCATCGCTGTCGGCCGCGCTCATCGCACTCATATTCGTCATTCCCGGAGGCGCCGCCGCGCTGCTCGCCCACCTCATCGCCATCATCGACGATCCTGCCGGCTGGCGTATCAGCCGGACCGAGGACGTTCTCGCGCTGGCCGGCCCGCTCATTGGCGCAGCGGCTCAGTTCCTTTGGCCAGTCGTCGTCCTGTTGATGGCGGCCGGGGTCATTGCCTCGCTCGCCCAGGGCGCTCCTCGATTCGTTATTGCCCGAATCACGCCCGACGCTTCGCGGCTGTCGCCACGCAGCGGGTTTCGACGGCTGTTCGGAATGCGCGGGCTCGTTGAATTCTCCAAAAACCTCATGAAGTTGACCGCGGTCGTCGCCGTTGCAGCGACGATGCTCGTGGGTGAGAGGGCTGCCCTTCTGACGGCGATGGACTTCGACCCGGAGACGCTGCCCGAGCGAATCCTCGATCTCACCATCAAAACCATGTCCGCCGTGCTCGTGGCGACGCTCGTCGTCGCCGGCGCGGACCTCGTCTGGTCCCGCGCTCTCTGGCTCCGCGACAACCGGATGAGCAAGCAGGAGTTGAAAGACGAGCTGAGGCAGGCCGAAGGGGACCGGATGGTCAAGGCGCGGATGCGTTCGCTGGGCCTCGATCGCTCGCGCAGGCGGATGCTCTCTGCTGTTCCACGCGCGACGATGGTTGTCGCGAATCCGACCCATTACGCCGTCGCCATGCGCTATGTGCGCGGGGAAGCAAGAGCGCCGATCGTCGTCGCCAAGGGCGCCGATCTGATCGCGCTCAGGATTCGCGCAATCGCAGAGACACATCAAATCCCCATCGTCGAGGACAAACCGCTGGCGCGCTCGCTCTACCTGGCAGTCGACGTCGAGCGGCCGATCCCGACGGAATTCTATCGAGCCGTGGCCGAAATCGTGCATCTCATTCAGCAGAGGAGGACGACATGGGCTCCCGCAACGCATTGAGAGCCGCCCTTCATCGCCAGCGACGGTCACTGGCGCGCGAGCAGATCATCGCCAGCGCTCTGGTCGACGTAGCGACCGAATTACGCCTAACCGACGCAGCGGAGCTAATGGCGATGATCCGCAACGATCACGCAGCCAATATCGCGGATCTCGTCAATTCCTCTACCGAGCTCTTCTTCAAGAGCGGGACGCTGCGTTACGCCCTTTCCGCCAGCTACAACGCCCCATGGGATGGGACGCCGGTGGTGGCCCTCGACATGGAGTTCCGGTACGCCATGGTCTCCGCCTTCTTCCGCCTGACGATCGGTCAGCGGCGGGCGGGCGTAGAGATCACCGATATTCTGTTCGACGAACACGGTCTCGATGACCGGACCAAAGCCGAGCGTCTCTCTGCTGCTCTCGAAAGCGCGCGGCTGGGAGCGGCGCGTTCGTAGGCCAAGGCTTTCTGCTTCCAAGCCGCGTTTCCCCCCGGCACAACATATCCCTCTGAAACGACGATCCTACGCTGGGCCAGTTTTGCGACAGCAGAGCCGCCGCAAGCTTCAAGCAAGGCGGCGAGCAGACGATCAGCCTCGCTCGAGTGAGGGAGCCGCATTGGCCATATATCTCTTTCAAGTCGCCTCGCAGAAGGCCGGGTGGCTCTCCGCCCGCGAGACGGCGGTGGCGAGCAACGTCGCCAACGCCAACACCCCGGGCTACAGAGCGATCGACGTGCAGCCGTTTTCCGCCGTGCTCGACACGTCGCCGATCGCAATGGCCACGACCAATTCCGGGCACATGACGCCGTCGACGCCGCTGTTGGACTCACTGCGGGAGATCGAGACCGATCCGGCCGAAGAGACCTTGTCGGGCAACACCGTCAATATCGAACAGCAGATGATCAATCTCGGCGACGTCAACCGTGATTTTTCGATGACCGGCAACATTCGCCGCGCCTTTCATCAGCTGATCCTCTCGGCGCTCAAGTGACGATGCAAGATCCTCTGCAAGCCTCGCTCCGCATCGCCGCGTCCGGCCTGCAGGCGCAGTCGATGCGGCTGAGAGTCGTTTCCGAAAACATAGCCAATGCCCAGTCGGCTGGGTCGTCGGCCGGCGCGAACCCCTACTCCCGCAGGACCGTGTCGTTCGAGAGCCAGGTCGATCGCGCTTCCGGGGCCAACCTGGTCGAGGTCAAGGCGATCGGCCTCGACCGGACGCCGTTCAAGCTGGAGCGCGATCCCGGCAATCCGGCCGCCGACGAAAACGGAATGGTCAAGATGCCGAACGTCGATATTCTGGTCGAACTCGCGGATATGCGTGAGGCGAACCGCAGCTACGAAGCGAATCTTCAGGTCGCCAAGCAGTCGGCCGACATGCTCAACCAGACAGTCGCCCTCATGAAAGACGCCTGACGCCTGCCTGCAGAGAGGACCGAATGATCATCGACGCCCTATCCGCGCCCGGCACGTCTGCCCTCAACATGAGCGTAGGTCCGGCGCAGGGAACGAGCGCCCCCGCGCCCGGCGTGAGTTTCGAAGAGGCGCTCGGCAATGTCGTCGGCTCCGCGATCGATACGTTGAAGACGGGCGAGGCGGTGGCGATCCAGGGCGTGCAAGGCGCCGCGGCGCCGATGAAAGTCGTCGAGTTGGTGATGGAGGCGCAGCGCTCGCTGCAATCGGTCCTCGCGATCCGCGATAAGATCGTATCTGCTTACCAGGAGGTCGCCCGGATGGCGATCTGATCTGATCGACGCGTGAGAACGAGAAGGGGAAGGGTGTATGAGAGCGCTCGCAATCGCTGCCACCGGAATGAGCGCCCAGGAGCAGAACCTGGAGGTCATCGCCAACAACATCGCCAACATCAATACGACGGGGTTCAAGCGCTCCCGCGCGGAATTCACGGATCTCATCTATCAAACAGAGCGCCTGATGGGAGTCTCGAACCGCGGCCGCGACTCCACCATTCCCGAAGGGGCGCAGATTGGCCTCGGCGTGCGGACGGCGGCGATTCGCAGTGTAAACCTCCAGGGAGCGCTGACCAATACCGGCAACACGCTCGATCTCGCCATCAACGGCCGCGGCTGGTTTCAGGTGACGACCGGCAACGGCGACACCGTCTATACCCGCGACGGCGCGTTCAACACTAACCAGAACGGACAGCTCGTCACGATGGATGGATACACAGTGACGCCCTCGATTCTGGTTCCCGCCAACGCGACGAATCTTACGATCAGCCAGACCGGCGTCGTCACGGTCACCCTGCCGGGCCAGGCGACCCCCCAACAGCTCGGACAATTGACGATCGCCGACTTTGTCAACGACGCGGGCCTGCAGGCCCTCGGTAGCAACTATTTCCAACAGACTCAGGCTTCCGGCCAGCCCACCGTCGGCGTCCCGGGCGACACGGCTTTTGGCATTCTGCAGCAAGGCTACGTTGAAGCTTCGAACGTCGACCCTGTGACAGAGATCACTAACCTCATTTCGGCCCAGCGAGCCTACGAGATGAACTCCAAGGTCATTCAGGCGGCCGACCAGATGTCAGGCACGATCTCCAATATGCGCGGGTGAGCCATCGTGATGCGCTTGATCAAAGCCTGCCTCGCCCCGTTGGTCGCGCTTTCCCTGACGGCTGCGGTCGGATGCGCGAGCGCGCAGGAAGCTGGCGCGCCAACGCCGAAGGCCGTCATCTATCCTGGCGACGTGATCCGCGACGACATGCTCGACAACGCGCCGTCGGGCGGCGTGCGCGATGGAGGTGGGCCGTTCGTCGAAAGCCGCGCGCTTATCGTCGGCAAGGTCGCGCGGCTCACGCTGCTTCCTGGCCATGCGATCCCCTACGCCAGCGTCTCCAACCGCAAAGTCGTCGTCAACGGCTCCGAGGTGAAGCTAATTTACGCCGAGGGCGGGCTGCTCATCACGACCAGCGGCGCCGCTCTGCAAGACGGTTCGATCGGCGACGTCGTCCGGGTCCGCAACAGCGACAGCGGCGTTACCGTGTTGGGCGCCGTGCAGCCGGACGGCTCGGTCAGGGTCGGTGGGGGGTGATGCGCGCTTTCCTTGTCGCGCTCTGCCTCCTTGCCACGCCCGCGGACGCAGCCCGCATTAAGGACATTTCCATATTGCGAGGCGTACGCGACAGCCAGCTTGTCGGATATGGCCTCGTCGTCGGCCTGCAGGGATCAGGCGATACGTTTCGCAACGCGCCCTTCACCCAGCAGGCCGTGCAGGGCATGTTGCAGAACCTCGGCCTCGACGTGCATGGAATCGAGCTGCGCAACCGCAATGTCGCTGCAGTCATTGTAACAACGGATCTTCAGGCCGGAGTTGACGTCGGCTCGCGGGTCGACGTTACCGTCTCGGCGCTCGGCGATGCGCCCTCGCTGATGGGCGGGACCCTGCTCCTAACCCAGCTACAGGGCTCCGACGGCGCCATATACGCAAGCGCCCAAGGCGCCGTTTCGGTCACGGGGTTTGCAACCGCAGGCGAAGGCGAAACTCTGTCGCAAGGCGTCCCGACCGCCGGGCGCATTCCGAACGGCGCGATCGTCCAGCGGGAGATTGCCGGCGAGCCGGATCAGTTGCGCTCGATGCTCGAACTGAACAATCCCGACTACGCGACGGCAGTCAGGATCGTCGACGCGATTAACGCCTATTCGCGGGAGCGCTTCCGAACACGCGCGGCCTATGAAGTCGACAACCGAACTGTCGAACTCTTCCATCCCCGTCAAGTCTCGTTGGCGCGGTTTATGGCGGAGGTCGGCGAATTGCAGGTCCAGCCGGACATGGCCGCGCGGGTCGTGCTCGACGCGCGGACTGGAACGGTCGTGGTCGGCCAGGACGTGCAAATTTCGACGGTCGCCGTGACCTACGGAACGTTGACAGTGCGCGTCAACGAGCAGCCACAGGTTTCGCAACCCAATCCCTTCTCGCAGGGTCGCACAGTGGTCACGCCGAACACGACGATCAACGCCGCCCAGACCGGTGGGCCGATCGCCATCGTCGGGGGCTCGAGTTTGCGCGCGCTCGTCAGCGGGTTGAACCGGATCGGCGTGAAGCCGCCGGGCATCATTGCGATTCTCCAGGCCATCAAGACCGCCGGAGCGCTCCAGGCTGACCTAGTCATTCAATAGGCAAGTCGCAAAGATCAGCCCAGCGCAAGGCGAACGGCGAAATATGCCAGCCGACCCGGAGGCTGAGGCATGTTAATCTCCGTCCTTCCACGGAAATATCTTCCGACCGCATTTGCCGCTTGGCTGATGACGGGCTTCATCGCCTGTCCAGCCGCGGCGCAGAATTGTCGCCCGCCGGAAGCGCAAAAATCGAAGGCCGTTGTTGAAAAGCCCTCATTGGGGTCCCTCTCTCCGGAGAAAGCCGTCGAGACAGACGCGGCACACTACTGCGCCAATGTCGCGCCATCGATCGTCGAAGCGCGCGTGGCCTGGCAAGTGAAGCGATTGAGCGACCTCGATGCACAGGTCAAGCAGCGGATCGCCGACCTCGAACAGGCCGAGCTCGAAGCGCGCGACTGGATCGCAAAACGCGATGCGGCGCTCAAGGCCGCTAGCGACGAAGTCGTCGCCGTATACGCCAAGATGCAGCCCGAGAACGCGGCGCGCCAAATCGGTCTGATGGACGATCGGATGGCCGCCGCAATCCTCGGGAGACTGAAACCAAACGCGGCTGGCGCCATCCTCGACGAGATGGAGGCCGAGCGGGCGAGCCATCTCGCAAGCGTAATCGCCGGCGGCGACGGGAAGAAGTCCTGATGCACCGCGCGCTGGCGCCTCTTCTGCTTTTCCCGGCGCTTTCGTTGACCGGTTGTTGGAACAGCCCAAACGAGTTCATGCGCGAACCGATCTTTTCGCCGGTTGGGGCAGGCTTCGTCCCCCAGGAGACGGCTGCAATTCAGGGCGCACGACCGTCTCAACCGCCGCCGGTCCAGCCGCCGCCTTCCCTGTACGTCGAGCCGCGCATCACCCATGTCGGCGACATCGTGACCGTCATAATCGCCATTAACGACAAGGCGACGCTTGGCAACTCGACCGGCCGTTCACAGACGACGAAGGACGGCGTTACGATCGATTACGGCTACAACAATGGATCGTCGTCATCGTCGTCGTCGCAGCCCGCCAAGATCCTCGGCGATCTTTCGTCGAGCTCGGCCAGCCAGGGACAAGGCAATATCGATCGCTCGGAGCAGATCCAAGTCTCGGTTGCCGCCGTCGTCACCCGCGTCCTTCCGAATGGCAACCTTGTCATTTCCGGCTCGCAGGAGGTGCGCGTCAATTACGAACTCCGCCAACTGACGGTCGCGGGCATCGTGCGCCCGTCGGACGTGTCGCTCAACAACACGATCGCCTACGATCATATAGCCGAGGCCCGGATCTCTTACGGTGGTCGCGGCCGGGTCAGCGATTTTCAGCAGCCGTCCTGGGGGCAGCAGATCTATGACGCGATCAGGCCCTTCTAGCGCCAGCGGACATGCCTAAATCGACGACCCCGCAAAGGCCAAACGCCGCAGGGGCGCGCCTGTCTCTGAGCGAGCTCGCGATCGTCGTCCTGCTTGGCGCCGCCGTCGGCGGCGCTTTCGAGACGATCCGACCGAATTTCGCGAAGGAGAGCAAACCCGCTGAAGCGCTTGCCGCGCAACCGGAGAAGTCGACGATTTATGATCTGCCGCCGATCATCACCAGTCTCGGCTCGCCGCAGGAGACTTGGATCCGGCTGGAGGGGTCGATCATTTTTGACCCCAAGACGCTTCCCCATCCCGAGGCGGTCGCAGGCGAGATCGGCGACGACATCCTCGCCTACCTGCGGACCGTCACCTTGAAGCAGCTCGAAGGGCCAATCGGGCTTCAGAACATCCGTGAGGATCTCGAAGAGCGTGCCGCGACACGCACCCGCGGGATGGTTCACGAATTCGTCATCCGAACCTTGGTGGTGCAATGAAACGTCCAATGGGAGCAGCAATCGCGCTGCTCGTCGCGGCGTGGCCAGCGAACGCCCAGACGGTCGATCTCAACGCGCTCATTCCATCGGGGAGCGCCTCGGCGAGCGGCCGAATTATCGAACTGGTTGCGCTCTTGACTGTTCTCTCGGTAGCGCCGGGCCTCCTCATTATGGTGACGAGTTTCACCAGGTTCATTGTCGCACTGTCTTTCCTGCGGTTCGGTCTCGGCATCCAAAGCACGCCGGCCAATCTCGTTCTCATAAGTCTGGCGTTGTTCATGACGTTCTTCGTGATGGCTCCTACGTTCGATCGCGCTTGGCGCAATGGTCTCAAGCCGATGCTAGACAACGAGATCAGCCAGCAAGATGCGCTTGCCGCCGTGGCTGAGCCGTTCCGCGAGTTCATGCTGTCCCAAGTCAGGGAAAAAGATATCGCGCTTTTCGAGAGCCTGTCGAAGGGACGGTTCGAGGCCAGCGAGCGAGATAAGGTGGACCTGAGGGTGCTCATTCCCGCCTACATGATTTCGGAACTGAGGCGCGGGTTCGAGATCGGCTTTCTGATCGTCCTGCCGTTTCTCGTCATCGACATGATCGTCGCGACCCTGACCATGTCGATGGGCATGATGATGCTGCCCCCATCGATCATTTCGCTGCCGGTAAAGATCCTCTTCTTCGTGCTGATCGACGGCTGGAATCTGCTGATAGGCAGTCTGGTCCGCTCGACCGCCTGAGCCGTCTTCGCCAGCCTCGCACAAGTCCTCTCGCCTCAAATGGGCCGAGGCGCCGGGGAGTCCACATGACCATCCTGAACACCAGCGTTTCGGGCATGCTTGCCGATTCGAATTGGCTCTCGTCGATTTCGCAAAATGTCGCGAATGCAAACACCACAGGTTACAAGGATCTCGAGACGGATTTTTCCACACTGGTCGATCAGGCCTCCAGCAATGCGACTGGCGGCGGCGTCACGACCAGCATTCGATCTCTCAACGACGTTCAGGGCAATCTCGTCTCAACGACGACGACGACCGACCTCGCGGTGCAGGGTTCGGGCTTTTTCGTCGTCTCTGATTCGAGCGGCGACCTCTATCTCACGCGCAACGGGTCCTTCGTCCCTGACGCTGCCGGAAACCTGGTCAACAGCGCTGGCTATTACCTGATGGGCAGCGACATCCAGAGTGGATCTCCGCCTCCGGCGAACGCGCTGAGCAGTCTCCAGAAGGTCAATATAGCGTCCTCTGGCCAGACCGCGTCGGCGACGACGACTGCATCAATCACCGCCAACCTTCCTGCGAGCGCGACGACGATCGCTGCGGCCAGTCTGCCGTCGACGAACACGGCAGGCTCGACCTACACCGATGAAACTTCGCTCGTCGTTTATGACAACCTTGGCGGCGCACACACGATCAACCTCTATCTGTCAAAAACCGGCGCCAACAGCTGGGAGGTCGACGCCTTCGACGCCTCCAAGGCCGCGAGCGGCGGAGGCTTTCCGTATTCCTCCGGACCGCTTGCGACGGCGACTTTGACCTTCAACCCAGCAGACGGGACCCTGTCGTCGGGCTCCCCGCTTTCGATTTCAATTCCGGGCGGGCAAACGATGAGCCTTGATCTCAGCAACCTTACGCAACTCGCGGCGAACTTCAACGTCAGCGCGGCGACCGCCAACGGCAGCGCTCCAGCCAACCTCCAGGGCGTATCGATCGGCTCGGACGGGACGCTGTCGTTCGACTATTCCAACGGCGCCTCCGTCGCGGCTTACGAGGTGCCGCTCGCCAATGTGGCCAGCCCGGACAATCTGACATCTGTCAACGGAAACGCTTATTCCGCGAACTCCCTGTCGGGTCCGGTCTTCCTCGGCGCCGCCAACAGCGGCAGCTTCGGCTCGATCCAGTCCTCCTCGCTCGAAAGTTCGACTGTCGATCTCGCCACCGAGCTCACCGATATGATCCAGGCGCAGAGCGCCTACGAGGCGAACTCCAAAGTGTTCCAGACTGGCGCGAACATCCTCGACGTTCTGAATGGACTGAAGCCGTGAAGGATTGACCCGACATGAGCCTGTCCGCCGCCTTCAACATCATCAGTTCTTCCTTCGCCGCCAATGCAGGGCAGACTGCGGTCGTTTCAAACAATATCGCCAACGCCAACACGAACGGCTATTCGCGAGAGATCGCCAACGTCGTCACCAATTCGTACGGCGGTGCGGATGTCGCCTCGGTGACCCGCGAGGCGAACGCCGCGCTGGCGGAGCAGGTCTCGACCTCGACGGCGCAGGCAGCGACGCAAGCTGGCGATCGCCAACGGTCTGGCGACGCTGGCTGAGACGGTCAGCGACAGTTCCTCAGCCTCCTCGTCTACAGGCGCCGACCAGAATGGCGCGTCGCCCTCGGCCATGCTCGCCAATCTGCAAAGCGCGCTCGCGACTTATGCCGATTCGCCAACCTCGTCATCGGCGGCCGACGCCGTGGTTACCGCGGCCAACGCTGTTGCTGGCTCGCTCAACAGCGGTAGCGCGGCGGTTGCGAGCGTACGCGAGCAAGCCGATCAGGACATGGCCGCTTCGGTCGCATCGATCAACTCGCTTCTCAATCAGTTCACCGCCGCGAACAACGCCGTCGTGACGGGCCTTCAGACCGGCGCCAATGTGGCAAGCGCAGAGGATACGCGTGACTCGATCGTAAGCCAGCTTTCGCAACAGATCGGCGTGGCTACCACCACCGCTGCCAACGGGTCGATGTCGATTTATACGGATAGCGGGGTTACCCTGTTCCAGGATACCCCGCGCACGGTCTCCTTCACCGCGACGCCAACCCTCGTAGACGGCGCGAACGGCGCGCCCGTGACTGTTGACGGCGTGCCGGTCACCGGCGCGACTTCGCCGATGCCGATCCAGTCCGGCGCGCTCGCCGGCTATGCCGCGCTCCGCGACACGCTCGCGCCGCAATATGGGGCCCAGCTCGATCAGATCGCGGGTGGCCTCATCAACGCTTTCGCCGAAAGCGACCAATCGACTCCGCCTACGCTTCCCTCCCTGCCGGGTCTCTTTACCACCGCCGGCGCAACGAGCCTGCCCTCGACATCAGCTGCGACAGGTCTTGCCGCAGCTATCGAGGTCAACCCGACAGTCGATCCGTCGCAGGGCGGAAACGTCAATCTCTTGCGCGACGGCGGCATCTCGGCTCCCGGCAACTCCGCTTACACGTACAATGCGACCGGCGCGGCGAGCTACGCCGGGCGCATCGATCAACTCGCCGCCGCGGTTGGCGCGACGCAAAGCTTCGATCCGAGTGCCGGACTAGGCGCGTCGGCGAGCCTTGCCGACTACGCCAACGCTTCTGTCAGCTGGCTGCAAGGCGAGAACCAGCAGGCGAGCAGCGCCTCGTCCTATCAGAACGCGCTGGCGACCCAGGCGACTTCGGCGCTGTCGAACGCGACCGGCGTCAATCTCGACGCGGAGATGACCAACATGCTGAACCTCGAGAATTCCTACGCCTCGACGGCGAAGCTGCTGACGACGGTCAACAGCATGTTCTCGGCCCTCCTCGACGCCGCATGACGATGAGCCCCAATTCCATTTCGAGCCAGTATCTGGTCAGCAGTCTGATCGCGCCGGTGACGCAGGCGCAGGCGCAGCTGACGACCGCGATGACCGAGGAATTGACCGGCCAGTATGCCGATCTCGGCCTTCAGCTCGGCGAGCAGTCCGGATACGAGCTCTCGCTCAAGGAACAGGTGCAAGAGCTGCAGGCGCTGACCGCTGGAAACAGCCTCGTCTCGACCAGTCTTTCGACGGCGCAGGATGCGCTTTCGGCGATCGGCGCGAGCGCCCAATCGACGGGCGCCGATCTCGCCGCCTGGACGCCGAGCGCCAATGCTGGCGCCCAGCTGCAGACGATGGGGCAGGCGGCGCTGCAGGGACTGATCGCCTCAGCCAACGCAAGCTCGGGCGATGCCTACGTGTTCGGCGGGATCAATTCCTCGGTCGCGCCGATCGCGGACTACTATTCGACCCCGGCTTCGGCCGCCAAGACCGCGGTGGATCAGGCGTTCCAGACCGCCTTCGGCGTCCTGCCGAGCGATCCAGCCGCAGCGAGCATTACCGCGTCGCAGATGCAGGGCTTCCTCAGCGGGCCGTTCGCGGCGCTGTTCTCGGGCGCGCCCTGGAACTCGGACTGGTCTTCGGCCTCGAGCACGAACACCAGCGCCGAAATCGCTCCGGGCGAGACGGCGACGACCTCGACCAACGCCAACAATCCCGGCTTCCAGCAGCTGGCCCAAGCCTACACGATGCTCAGCGAGTTCGGCGGCTCCGAGCTCAGCCTGACGGCGCAGCAGGCCGTCGCTTCCGCGGCCTCCTCGCTCATCGCTCAGGGCCAGGACTCGCTGACCAACGCACAAGGCGCGCTCGGCGCGACCCAGAGCGCGGTGACGGACGCCAACAGCGCGATGAGTTCGCAGCTGACGATCCTGCAGAACCAGGTCGACGGCCTGGACGACGTCGACCAGAACGCGACCGCCGCGACGATCGCCAGCCTGACCACCCAGATCCAGATGGCCTACGAGCTGACCTCACGGCTGCAACAACTCAATCTCGCGCAGTACCTGCCGGTCGCCTGAAGCAAGGACCTCGATGTACGAATTCGCCTACAACGAAGTCATCGAGAACTCGCGCCAGACGATGCGGGCCAGCGAGCGCGCCGCGATGGACCGTGTCATCGCCATGCTGCGCGCCGGGCAGAACAAGGGCCCCGAGTCGCGCGAGCGAATCGAAGCGCTCTTCTATCTCAAGCGCCTGTGGACGATCTTTCTAGACGACCTCAGGGATCCCAACAACGAACTGCCGGAGCAGCTGCGCGCCGGCATCATCTCGATCGGCATCTGGATGATGAAGGAGATCGATCGCGCCCGCCGCCGCTCGACCGACGATCTCACGCCGATGATCGAGATCAACGAACTGATCCGCGACGGGCTCAAATAGATGAACATCACGCTGCGCGCCGGCGAGCGCTTCTTCATCAACGGCGCCGTCATCCGCATCGACCGAAAGGCGTCGATCGAGCTCCTCAACGATGTGACCTTCCTGCTGGAAAACCACGTGATGCAGACGAAGGATGCGACGACGCTCACCCGCCAGACCTATTTCGCCGTGCAGATCATGCTGATGGACCCGGGCGCCGCCGCCACCGCGGCGCCGCTGGCGAGCTCGCTGATCCAGACCGCGCTCGGCGCCTATCGCACGCCGGAGCTCCTCGCCGGTCTCCGCGGCGCCGCGCAGTCGCTCGCCAAAGGGCGCAACTTCGAGGCGCTGAAGACGCTCCGAACGCTCTTTCCGCTCGAAGACCGGGAGCTGAAGCCGTCTGCCGCGCCCCCAAGCGCCGCGTGACCCAGGAGAAAAGCCCATGACCGTCGCAGCCACCTCCACCATCCCGAGCCCGACGCCCGCGACGTCGAGCCAAACCACCGCCGCCGCCGCGACGAATACGCTCGGCTACAACGACTTCCTCACGCTTCTCATGGCGGAGATGAAGAACCAGGATCCGACCCAGCCGATGGACCCAGCGCAGATGGTGTCGCAGCTGGCTACGGTGTCCGAGGTCGGCCAGGCGGTGCAGACTAACCAGAACCTCGCCTCCCTCCTCACCGCGACCTCGCTGACCCAGGCCGAGAGCCTGATCGGCAAGACGATCACCTCTTCGGACGGCTCGACCTCGGGCCAGGTCGTCTCGGTCAGCGTGACCGGCTCGGGAACGGAAGCGACATTGGCCAACGGCCAAACCGTTTCGCTCGCCAACGGGGCCAGCGTGCAATGAACGAGGGCGACGCGGTCGACCTCGTGCAGTCGGCGATCTGGATGATCGTCATCGGCGCCGGTCCCGCCGTCGCCGCGGCGATGGCGATCGGCGTCGTCATCGCGCTCCTGCAGGCCCTGACCCAGGTGCAGGAGATGACGCTGACCTTCGTACCCAAGATTATCGCTGTCTTCGTCGCCGCGAGTCTCACCGCTTCCTTCGTCGGCGCCAGGTTCTCGATCTTCACCCAAGGGCTCTACGCCCGGATCGAGCAGGGGTACAAGTAGCCGTTCATCCTGGTCGCGAGCCCCTGTTTTCAAGAGCTTGAGCCGGTTTTTCTGTCACTTCGTCACTTCGTAAATCCCAAGCCGTACGCCGCGATTCTGGCCTTGGGCCACCGCGGACCTCGTTCAGAGCGCCGGCGCGTACCTCGAAGAGCCTTCCTCGAGCTCGTCCAGCGGGCGCTCGAGCGAAGCGCTCTTCGAGGTCGCTCGGCGGCGCCTCAGAATAAGGTCGGTGGCTCGGGCAGACGCCAAGCTTGGGTGTTAACGGACCCGCCTCAACCTTCGGCGGCGATCCGAATTCAGAAAGCCTTCCGGGCGCTTCCATCGACCTGCTGAAGTCTTCCAAAGAGCTTCATATTCATGCAAAGAGCTGCAAATTCCTGCCAAAAATTGCAATTTCTTACCCGGATTCGAGACTTATCAAAGACTTACTAGCGGATGTAAGGAAAAAAGAAAAAGGTCACTTATTAACCCCGAGTCAGAAATGTCGTTTGTCCGAATGATCTTCGAGACGGCGGGCGGCGAATTGTCTGAAGGCGTCCTCGAACGACGGCTGCTTTCAGCTCCTGGGATTGCCGTTTTCTTCCCTTCGCTTCCCTCATTCGTTCCTTATCGCGCAGAGCGGCGTTTGCTGAAAACCAGAACATAGCACGGATTTGGAAAATCGGAAAGGAAAATGTTAGTTTTGGAGTGGAGAGGTCGTCATGAGCGTCGAGAGCTTGCCTTTCGTCCCGCCCGCCCCACCGGTTCACCCGAAAGATCTGCCGGTCTGGCGTCTCCTCTGGAGAGTGACGCGTTCCACGCTGTCCATCTGGCCCGACTACGCTTTCGAGCGGCTCTACGTGCAAAGCCGTGTGATGGGAATTGAAACCATCCTCGTCAACGATCCGGAAGGAGCGCGTCACGTTCTGACGGCCAATGCGGCGAACTACAGGCGCCCTTGCTCCGTTACGCGTGTCGCGCGCCCGCTCGTCGGTTCCGGGCTCTTTCTCGCAGAAGGCGCCGATTGGCGCCGTCAGCGGCGTCTGCTGGCGCCGACGTTCGCCCCCGCCGGCATTCGCCTGTTGCTGCCGCATTTTCGCGACGCGGGTCTTCATTTGCTGCGTTCGCTTGGAGGGTCGCCGCGGGCCAATCTTTCGAAAGCCTTTCAGGACGCAGCTCTGGAAGCGGTCCTGCGCGCCTTATTCTCAATGCCGGAAAGCGGCGACCGCGAGGCTTTGAGCCGTATGGCGCGCGCCTATATCGAGGGACCGGGACGGCCAAATCTGCTCGACGGGTTTTCGAGGAGCGAAAGCTCCTTCGCCTTCGCGAACGGCGGGCGCGCCCGCTTTCAGAGACGATGGTCCGCGGCGATTGACGAAATCATCTCGCGACGCAAGGCGTCGCCGGCAAGGGTGGACCATCGTGATCTCCTCGATCTGTTGTTGAGCCTCAGAGACGCCGAAACCGGCGCGGCGCTATCGGACGCCGAAATCCGAGATCAATGCGCGACGATGTTTTTCGCGGGTTCCGAGACGACGGCACGGTTGATGTTCTGGGCCAGCTACCTCTTGGCGATGGACCTCGAAGAACAAGCGGCCGTCCGCAAGGAAATCGCGGCTTTTCCGCCGGAGCGGATCGACGACGTCGACGATCTCCAGAACTGGCGGCGGTTGCGCAGCCTGCTTTTGGAGGCTTTGCGGCTCTATCCGCCAATTCCCCAGATCGTTCGGGTCGCCAATAGTCCCGATGACATTTGCGGCGAAAGGATTGGCGCCGACACGCAAGTGTGGATTTGCCCTTGGGTCATGCATCGCCATCGGAGATTCTGGGATCGACCGACCGCATTTTTTCCTGGTCGGTTCGCGGGTAAGACCGCGCCGTGGACGCAGACGCCGGCCTACGTTCCGTTCGGCGCGGGACCACGCACTTGCATCGGCCTTTCGTTTGCCTTGTCGGAAGCCCAGATCGTCGTGGCGCGGCTGTTGTCGCGCTACAACATCAGCCTGCCCGATGCGCAGCCGGTGATGCCTGTCGGCGGCGTAACCATCGAACCGTCTTACGAACCCTTGTTTCGGCTGGACGCGCTGTGACCACAATTCAGGGGCGAGGATCGCCGCGAGCCGTCGGCAGCTAAAACAAGCCCGGCGAGGTCAGAGAGGTCGGGTCTGTGCTCACTGCCGTCCAGGCGCCGCGCTCGTCGGAGATGGCGCAAGCCGTGTTGTCCCTAAAGGGATGTTGTGCTTTGGGTGGATGACGTCGGGTTGCGCCGAGCCGTCCGGTATGCGAAGCCGGTCGATATCGTCATCGTGCTGCCGCACCGACGCGCGAGAGAGATTGGCGGCGAACGTCGGTTCGCGGAATTTCGGGAGCGCGCCCATGAGCGCGAATGAAGTCGATGCCCGAGCGCCGGCCCAGGTCTCCCCGACCGCCCCCTTCGAGACAGAAGCCGCCGGCCTGAGCGAAACCGAGGCCGCTCGGCGGCTTGCCCAATATGGCGAGAACGCCCTTTCCGAGGACTGCTGGCGGCGATCGCCCGGTGGATCTGCGCGTAATAGGAACACAGTCTTTGTCCAACTCCACCTTGCCCGACGAGCTGTTCAAATCGATGCATGACCATTGGCGGCTGTTTCTGGCCGAGGGGATAATTTTGATCGTGCTCGGGATTGGCGCCGTGGCCATTCCCCCTCTTGCAGGCCTCGCCGCCACGATCTTCCTGGGATGGCTGCTTCTGGTCGCGGGCCTCGTC
Organism: uncultured Alphaproteobacteria bacterium; assembly: GCA_963820795.1. Lineage (GTDB taxonomy): Bacteria > Pseudomonadota > Alphaproteobacteria > Rhizobiales > Beijerinckiaceae > Roseiarcus. The sequence goes on along the minus strand of CAWGBJ010000002.1, from coordinate 20,859 downwards.
GGTCTTCTCTTCACTCTTCGGGGCAGACGGGCGCCGGGGTTTGGATGGGCGCTGGTGTCGGCGCTCGTCGCCATTCTCACCGGCGCGCTTCTGCTCTGGAATCCGTTTCGAGGCCTGGCGACTTTGACCTACGTGTTGATCGCTTATTTCCTGATCGACGGCGTTCTGACCATTTTTCTCGCGGTCGACCATCGGCGCGAACTCTCGGGGCGTTGGGAGTGGATCTTGGTGAACGGCGTGATCGATCTCGTCCTCGCGGGCGTCATCCTCGCAGGATTGCCGGGCACGCTCGTCTGGGCCTTTGGCCTGATCGTCGGCATCGATTTGATGTTTGGCGGCTCAGCGCTCGTCGCCCTCGCGCTCGACGCCCGCAAGACGGCGACCTGACAACGGTTTCGATCGCGCCGATCCGATGGGCGAGATCATCGACTGCCTATCGATCAATGCGAGGCGCGGATGCTGACGGGAAAGAAGGGGCTGGTTGTCGGCGTGGCCAACGAGCATAGCCTGGCTTATGGTTGCGCGCGGGGCTTCCGCGCGGCCGGCGCCGATCTCGCCATGACCTATCTGAACGCGAAGACGGAACCGTACGTGCGTCCGCTTGCATTGGAGCTGGACAGCCAGATCACTCGCGCCTGCGACGTTTCAGTCCCCGGGCAGCTCGAAGCGGTTTTCGAAGAGATCGCCGCCAAATGGGGGCGCCTCGATTTCGCGCTTCACGCCATTGGCTACGCCCGCGCCGACGATTTGCATTGTCGGATCATCGACTGTTCGGCCGACGGCTTTGCGTTCGCAATGCGGGTTTCCGTGCATTCGTTCCTGCGGATGGCGAAACTCGCTGAGCCCTTGATGGCTTCTGGCGGCTGCCTGTTGGCGATGAGCTATTATGGGGCGGAGAAGGCCGTTCCCCATTACACCGTCATGGGACCGGTCAAGGCCGCGCTCGAGGCCGCGGTTCGCTACATGGCTGTCGAGTTGGGGGCCAAGCGCACTCGCGTCAACGCGCTTTCCCCGGGGCCGGTCGCCACGCGGTCGGCGTCGGGCATCGATCATTTCGATGAGCTGCTCGAGCGCGCGGCAAAGCAGGCGCCCGAACGTCAACTCGTGACTTCTGACGACGTCGGCGCGCTCGCTGCGTTCCTTGTGAGCGACGCGGCCAAGGCCATCACGGGCGATATCGTCTTCGTGGACGCAGGCTATCACGCATTGGGTTGACGGCGGCGGCGAAGAAAAGCGTACAGCCACGGACTTGGAACGCGTGCTGGTCGGAGCGCGAATTCGCCATGCGCGAAATGCGCTATAAGCGGGGCGAACAAAGCTTGGCGGTCCATTCGACGCGGGCCCGCCTCGCCGCGGCGGCATTGCCGGGGTAACGGATGAGAGTGAACCATGCCTGCGCAACTCGGCATGATCTATACGGCCTCGACCTGGGTCTTGCCCTTGCTGCTCGCGATCACTTTGCATGAAGCGGCGCACGGTTACGTCGCGCATTTCTTTGGCGACGACACCGCCTGGCGGCTGGGGCGCGTGTCGCTCAATCCGTTGACCCACGTCGACCCATTCGGCACCGTTTTACTGCCCGCCTTGCTGCTCATGTTTCATTCGCCGTTTCTGTTCGGCTACGCGAAACCGGTGCCGGTGAATTTCCGCCGCTTGCGCAATCCGCGCCGCGACATGATCTGGGTCGCCGCGGCGGGGCCGGCCATGAACCTGGCCATGGCGACCGCCGCGGCGGTGCTCGTCCATGGAATTGGCCTGCTTCCACCCGGCCTTGGCCAATGGTGCCTCGCCAATCTGGGCAACGCCATCACCGTCAACGTCATCCTCGCCGTGTTCAACATGATCCCGGTCCCACCGTTGGACGGAGGCCGAGTTGCCGTCGGCGTGCTCCCGGACGCGCTCGCCAAGCCGCTCGCGGCGCTGGAGCCTTACGGCATGATGATCGTGATCGGCGTTTTCTTCCTGCTGCCGATGCTCCAGGCGCAGATGGGCGTTAACAACAACCTGTTTGCGCAGATCGTAACAGGGCCGTCGAACGCCATTATTCAAGTGATCTTGCGCCTCACCGGCCTCGCCTGAGAGCGGAGACCAGGGGTTACCACACGATTGGTTCAAAATCGTTGATTAAGCCGAAAGCTGTCCGGAACCAGGAGGTTTCGCAAACGGCCGTTTGTGCACGGGTTCGGGGCCCCACGGATTTCCGCCCTTTGTTGCTTTCAGAATCCTGTTTCAAAAACGCGCTCAAAGGCAATTGTCATATAGAATACAGCCCCGTTTCCGTCGTGGGATTATGTAACTCTTACATGGCTCGTTATTGTCCACGGCTGACAGAGCGAGCACCGGGGAGATGCCGGTCAAGGCGGAGGGACAGATGTTCGAGAAAACGCGGCCGCTCGCGGAGCATGACCTGCCGGAAGCCCAGCGCATCGTCCGGCGTGCGTTCGGCACGTTCCTCGGCGCGCCGGATCTCGACACCTTCTGGACCGACTTCGACTACGTTTACGGACGGTTCGGAGCAGAGCATACCATTGCCTTCGCCGCCGACGCCGACGGCGCGCTGGCCGGCGTCAACTTCGCAACCCGCTGGGGGAGCGTCGGGTTCTTCGGTCCTATATCGACCCGGCCAGATCTGTGGAACCGTGGCATCGCCCAACCTCTCGTGCAGGCTGTGTCCGATGCCTTCGACACCTGGGGTGTGAGCCATGCCGGGCTGTGCACTTTTCCGCATTCCACCAAGCATGTGTGGCTATACCAGAAGTTCGGCTTCTACCCGCGTTACCTGACGCCGGTCATGGCCGCGCCGGTGACGCCTGGCCTCACGCCGCGCCCGCCGCTCGCGCGCTATTCCCAACTGTCGGTGACTGAGCGTGCGGAAGCCGAACAGGCCTGCCGTGGGCTGACGGATGAAATCTATGAAGGCCTCGATCTGAGCGCCGAGATCCGCACCGTGGCAGCGCGCAACCTTGGCGACACACTACTGCTCCGGGAGGGCGCCAGTCGTCTCGCGGCGTTCGCCATCTGCCACTGGGGACCGGCCAGCGAGGCTGGGCAGGACTGTCTCTTTGTGAAATTTGGCGCGGCGCGACCCGGCTCCGGCGGCGAGGCGCGCTTCGTCTCGCTGCTCGACGGCTGTGCCGCGCTAGCACGGGCCGTCGGTATGACAAATGTGATCGCCGGAGTGAACACGGGACGGGAGGAGGCGTACCGGCTGATGCTGGCGAACGGCTTTCGCGCCCGCATGCACGTTGTGACCATGCATCGGCCGAATGAGCCCGGCTATAGCCGGCCTGGATGCTTCGTGCTCGACGATTGGCGATAGCGCGCTGCCCGGTCGGGTTCCCGGAAGACCTTCGGTGTCTTCCGCTCAATTTCCACATAACGCAGACGGCCTACGGGGAGAAAGACGTGCGTGCGATAGCCTCGGCCGGTCGAGCCGCCCGCATTCGCAAGGATGCGAGAGGTAAATCCTCGCTACCTGTCCGCCGCTGCCGCAAGTGCAGTCTCCTTCGCCGAGGCGGGGCATTTGAGGACAAAGGCAAAGCCACGCGGAAAGGCGAAGCTACGCGGAGATGCAAAGCTGGAACTCAGTGCGGCGCGGCTGATGGCGACCTACGAAATCCTCGTGCGCGAAGGCGATCTCGCAAAACCCCAAGCTGTCCACCGAGGAACGGATGAGCCGGGCCTGTTCATCTTCGCGGAACATACGACCGGTTGCGCAAACACAACCCGTCCTTCCACGACGACGCCGAGCAATTGCGGCTCGCTCGCAAGCTGCTGAACGGTCGAGCCTACCAGCGGCGCAAGGCTACCAAGCTCGCGGCCTGCCCCCGCCGCGAATCCTCAGCGACGCTTCGCTGCGGCCGCGGAAGGGCCGTGACGGCGACGCCGTCTGCGCGCTGTCTCAAGCAATCATGGGCGCTTTCGTTTTCGACGTGATGCGCCTACTGATTGTCTTGGCCGTCATCCCGGCAGGAGCGTCTTATGAGAACGAAACTGCCTCTCGCCGCCTCGCTCATCCTGCTCGCGAGTTTAGCCGGCGCGGGGGAGGCGGCCGCCGAGTTCGGGCGCCTTCATCCAGAAATTCCTCGGCCGGCCGCTGGTCGCCGGCGTCAACTACGCCTGCTTCGGCCGCGTCTACGACGCCCAGCATCTGGCCGCGCATCCGCGCCAGAACGTCCGCGATATGGAGCTTCTGGCGACGATCGACGCCAAGGACCCGACCTATTATTCGCTCCAGCTCGGACTGCATTTTCGCAAAGGCAAGCAATTCCGCACCGCAGGCGCCGATTGCCGGGCCATCGCTGATGAGGAGGCGAACACGACGACGGTCGAATGCAGCGCGGATTGCGAGGGCGGCTCGGTCGACATCAAGCTCAAGGACGACGGCTCGGTGTGGCTGACCTTTCCGGACAACGGCAGCATCTGGTCGCCGAACGAGCCGGGCGATCCTGTCGTCAAGCCGACGGGCCTCGGGGCGGACGACAGGCTCTTCCGGCTCGACCGCGCGCCCGGCGCTCAATGCGTTCCCCTCGTCTATGACGACAAGGAGGCGGCCGCGGCGCTCGCCCGCCAGCGCTAGCCAAATGCAGCGCCGCATCTTCTTTCGTGGACTGACGTTGGCGGGCCTCGCCGGAATCGCCTCGCGGGTCGCGAAGGCGGGCGACGACGGGGCGCGCGCCACCAGGGTCGTCTATCACCTGTCCGACGCCGACAAGGCGGCCTTCGTGCTCGACAACCTCAAGAACCATCGCGCCGGAGGACCGCCCGGGTTGCAGCTCGCAACGGTCGTGCATGGCACCGGGCTGCCGGTTTTCCGCTTGGGCACGCCCAACGCCGAGTTCAAGCGCGCCTTCGCCGCGGCCATTGCCGACAGGGTCGTCTTCTACGCCTGCGCCAACACGCTTCGCGCGCATGAGTGGACGCTCGCCGATCTCTTGCCCGGCTTTCTCCTGGCGCCGGAGGGCGGCGTGACAAAGCTCGCGGACTTGCAGGCCCAGGGCTGGACGTACCTCAGGCCGTGAAGGGAAGAACGCCTCCGGGAGTGTTCGCCGTCGCGGCTTCGGCCGGGGCTGAACTTGGTCCAAGATCGCTTGCAGGTTCCGCCCCATCCCGCCCCGCCCATTTCGTGCGAGCCAACGTGCGCGTGCGCCACTATCCCGACGGCGAGTTCGCCGTCTTTCATGGCCGAGACCCTTGGTCCGCTGGGGACCAGACGAAAAGCAGGATCCCGAAACCCGGCGCTTTCGCGGCTTAAGCCGCTTTGGCGGCGGCGCGCCGGCTGTGGACGGCGTGGACAAGGCTGCGCCTTCGCCCACACCGCCCACAGGGAAACAGAAACAAAAGCGGTCAATCTATGTGCTACATAAACTGAACAATTTTAGGCGCTCGCTACATCGGGACGACGATTTTGACAGATCCCCACCGGCCCGCCGACCCCCTCGACGCCGTCGCCTGTCTGGCGGCGCTCAAGGAGCAGATCGCCCGTCGTGCGCGCGACTGCGGCCGCTCACCTGAAACCGTCAGGCTCGTCGCTGTAACCAAGACGTTTTCGGCTGATGAGGTCTGGCCTACGATCGCAGTCGGCGGGCACACGCGCTTCGGCGAAAATCGGATTCAGGAGGCTGTTCCGAAGTGGTTCGACCTGAGGGCGCGCGCGGCGGCGCTCGGCAAGACGATCGAACTTCATTTGATCGGCCCGCTGCAGAGCAATAAGGCGCGGGAGGCGGTGAAGAATTTCGATGTCATCGAAACGATCGACCGCGAGACGATCGCCGCCGCGGTAGCCCGGGAAATCCGAAAGCTCGGCAAACAACCGCGCCTTCTGGTCGAGGTCAACACGGGGGCCGAGCCGCAGAAGGCGGGGGTTCTGCCCGAGGAGGCAGATGCCTTTCTCGCGCTCTGCCGCGACAAATATGACCTCGAGATCGACGGGCTGATGGCGATCCCGCCGGTGGGCGAACAGGCCTCGCCGCATTTTGCGCTGCTCCATACGATCGCTAAGCGCAATGGCGTTCACGAACTATCCATGGGCATGAGCGCAGACTGGCCGCTGGCGGTGCAGCTCGGGGCGACCCATGTGCGCGTCGGCAGCGCGATTTTCGGCCAACGCGGTTGAGCCCCGAAGCGGCCGTGCTTCCGACAAAATCCAAACGTTGAAGGCTCCGATGGCGTTCTTGGTTTTCGCGCTCAGTCTTGTGCTGCTCGCGGCGGGTCTGGCCGGAGCCTATATGAGCCTCGACCTCATTCCGACAAGCATCGGAGTGCTCTATGCACTGTCCGGGGCCATCGCGGTCTCGAGCGCCGTCCTGACTTTCGCGCTCGGCGTTGCGATCCGCCGCATCGATGCGCTGGCGACAATTGTCAGGCGGCTTGAGGCGCCGCCGGCGGCGGCTTCGCCGCAGGGCGGGGTGGGCCACGTCGAGCCGACTTTCGCCGGCGATATCCCGGAAGCCCCGTCGGAGCGCGGCGCGGATGTCGATGCCTATGACGATGCCGACGCAATCGCTGGGTCGCCCGCGTTCGCGGAGGAAGCCGAAGCGCCGATCAATGAGAATCGCGCCGGTCACCTGCCGACATTCGGCGCGACCGACCCCGTCGCCGAGGCGCCGGCGGCCCTTCTCGGCCGCTATACCTCGGCCGGGGCCAACTACATGATCTTCAGTGACGGTTCGATTGAGGCGGAAACCGCGGACGGAACGTTCAAGTTCACCTCGATGGGGGAATTCAAGCGCTTCATTGCCGATCGCCGGGAAGGGAAGGCCTGAGGAGTGCAGGCTCACGGGCCCGGCGGAAAACTCCAGCGCCAACGATTGAATTTCGCGTGGCCCTCGCGTAGCAATGCCGAGTTGACGGGTCGATGTCGATTTATTCGGACCGAAGCCGACCGGCGTTTACCACGAGCCGAGCCTGGCGCTGCGCGCGGATAAGAACGCGAGCGGCGCGAGCCGCAGGGTGCGCTGGTTCGGCGTCTGAAGGTCCAGCGAAAGCCAGCGGAGACGTCGATGATCTTCAGGCAGTTGTTCGACGGCGTCTCGAGCACCTACAGCTATTTGCTGGCGAGCCGGCGAGGCGGCGAGGCGCTGATCATCGACCCGGTCTTGGAAAAGGTCGACCGCTATCTGAAGCTGATGGAGGAACTCGACCTCAGGCTGGTCAAGGCGGTCGACACACATTTGCACGCCGACCACATCACCGGCCTTGGGGCGCTGCGCGACCGAACGCGTTGCGTGACCGTCATGGGCGAGCAGAGCAAGGTCGACGTCGTCTCGATGCGGATCGCTGAGGGCGACAAGCTGACCGTCGAAGGCCTTAGCCTCGATGCGCTCTATACGCCGGGCCACACAGACAATTCCTACAGCTTTGTGTTCGGCGACCGCGTCTTCACCGGCGATACGCTGCTGATCCGCGGCACCGGCCGCACCGATTTCCAGAATGGGGACGCACGCGCCCAATACGAGAGCCTGCAACGCCTCCTGCGCCTGCCGGACGAAACCCTCGTCTTTCCCGCGCACGACTATAAGGGCGACACGGTCAGCACGATCGGCGAGGAGAAGCGTTACAACCCGCGCCTCAGGGTGGGCGACGCTGAGGAATATGCGGCGCTTATGGCGGGTCTCCACCTGCCCAATCCGAAGATGATGGACGTCGCGGTCCCCGCGAACATCCATCAGGGTCTTCACCAGGAAGAGGTGGCGCATCGCGGGTGGGCCTTTTCCGCCGATGAGGCGAAGGCGCTCGTCCGTCGGCCTGACGTGGCGCTGATCGACCTCAGGGAGAAGAACGAGCGCGAGCGCGCAGGCGTGATCCCCGGGTCGCTGCACGCGCCGTACCCCGATCTGCAAGACAATATCGATCAGGGCGGACTCATCCACGAACTCGCGCAGAGCGGCAAGACGATCGTCTTCTATTGCGCTTTCGGCGAGCGATCGGCTATGGCCGTCCAGGCGGCGCAGGACAAGGGGCTCACCTCGGCTCGGCACATCGACGGCGGCATGGCCGCATGGAAGGGGGCGGGCGGGGCGATGCGCTGAAGTCCCGGCGAGCGACGCGAACGACTTCACCCTCAGAGGCCCATTCCGGGGACGGCGATGACTAAGTCCTTGCATTCCGCAGCAAGGCCAAAAGAGCGGCCTCTTCCTCTTTGGGGCTCGATTGGCACGCCGTCGAACCACTGCCAGCCGCCGGCATCGCGGCGTCAAGGAGCAACACGCCCCTGAGATAGGCGTCCGGCACCGCGGGGTGGACATACGACTTGCGGCAAACGGTCGGAGTATTCCCCAAAACCGTGGCGACGCGGTTGACTGCCGCCCGCATTATCCGTTTGGCCTGCGCCGCGCTGTCAAATCCGCCAATCTCTCTGAGAAAGCGCGCCATCAGAACTGTTCCGGCCCAGGTGCGAAAGTCCTTTGCCGTGATGTCGCGCCCTGTGACTTCCTTGAGATAGGCGTTGACGTCTCCGGAGGACACGGCGCGCAGCTCCTTCTCATCGTCCAGATAGTTCAACAGCTCCTGTCCCGGCAGCTCCTGGCACGCCCGAATGACCTTGGCGACGCGTCGGTCGCGCATCGCCAGCGACCATTGCTTGCCGCTCTTGCCGACAAACTGGAACCGGACTTCGGAGCCTGCGACCTCGACGTGCTCGTTCCTAAGCGTCGTCAGGCCGTAGCTTTTGTTGCGGCGCGCGTAATCGTCGTTGCCGACGCGTATGAGCGTCGTTTCCAGGAGATGCACGACCGTCGCCAAAACCTTTCGACGCGGCAGTCCCCTCAGGCCCATGTGCTGGGCGACAGTCATCCGGATCGTCGGCAGCGCCTCGGCGAACGCAAGAATGTGCTCGAATTTTGCTTCCTCGCGTAGCGCCCGATAGGCGGAATGGTAGCGGTACTGCTTTCGCCCCTTGGCGTCGCGTCCGGTCGCCTGGATATGTCCGTCCGGAGATGGGCAGATCCAGACCTCGGTCCAGGCCGGCGGGATCGCCAGCGACCGGATGCGACCGATTATGTCGGGATCGGATAGTCTCCTGCCCCTGTGATCCAGATAGACGAAACCCTTGCCGGCTCTCCTGCGCCGTATCGCGCGTCCGTCGTCGCAAAGGTATCGTAGACCCGGGAGAACGACGGGCGCCACGTCGATGGTAAAGCTGTCTCCTTTGGAATCCAGCATCTGGACATCGCTATTCAGCGAGCGTCAAACGCCGCATCGGCGCCGCAGTTCCCGGTTCGGCGCCGGTGGCGATGGCGCGGACGAGATCGTGGATGAAGCCGAGCTTCGTGATCACCGCGGGCGCCAGGACGAAGGGATAGAGATCGGGCCGCCCCATAGCCCTGTTGACGCTGTTCATCGCGACGGCGAAGGGCGCCCATCTGTCGATGATCTGCGGCATCGTGCCCGCGACATACGGATCAAGATCGAGCCGGGCCGTATGACCGCCATCCGGATCGATGGCTGGCTCGATCCGCAGCCCAAAGGCGTTCGCCATCTCCAGAGTATCGACGATGTGAAGATAATGCGCCCAGGTCTCCGCGAAGTCCTCCCACGGATGCGACGTGGCGTAAGCCGAAACGAAACCCTCCTGCCAGTCCGACGGCGCTCCCTGCTGATAGTAACGTTGCAACGCAGCGCCGTAGTCCTCGCGGTCGTCCCCGAACACGCGGCGGCAGTCGTCAAGCTTGCCTCCGTCTTGCACGAGAACATCCCAGAAATGATGTCCAACCTCGTGCCGGAAATGGCCAAGCAAAGTGCGATAGGGCTCGTCCAACTGGGAACGCCGTCTTTCGCGCTCGGCGCTGTCGGCTTCGGCAAGCGCGATTGTCACAACGCCATTTTCGTGGCCGGTCATCACTTTCGACTCCGCGGCTGGCGGGTCGTCCAGGAACTCGAAGACGAGGCCGTGCTCAGGATCCTCGGTCCGGGTCTGCAGCGGCAGCTTCCAGCGCAACAGGCTGTAGAACAGGCGATGCTTAGCGAACTCGATCTCGCGCCACGCGGCCAGATTGTTTGGTTTCGAAAGGTCAGGGATTGTGTCGTTGTGCCGACAGGCGGTGCAAAAGACGTCTCGCGAGCCTGCCGGCGTCAGCCAGTTGCAAGCGTCATGTTTGGAATTGGCGCAGAAGCGGCGAGGGTCGCCACCACCGGCGAGAGGGGTCCACTCCTGATCGCCGGCCGGCGTCATCGCCGCCATATTTTCCAGCTCGGGTAAGTAGCCAAGCCTGTGGTTGCAGCGAGCGCATGTTCGATTCTCGAAGTAAATGATGTTTCCGCAGGATTGGCATCTGAAGAGCTTCACGGAGTTCCCCCAGGTCGTTGAGCCCTTCAACTCCGCGAAGCGAATGATCGTTCCTCACGGAACCGCGCCGTGGTAATCGACAGTCGGGAAAGACGCAGGGCGCACTCGTCGGGGTTTTCTCGTAGGCGAGAAACTTAGAATCCGATCCCCTTCTCCTTAGCCAGCGCCTTCAGCGGCATGTTCGGCCGCGCGCCGAGATGCTGAATGATTTCCGCCGCCGCAAGCGCGCCGAGCCGGCCGCAGGAGACCATGTCGGCGCCGCGCGCGAGCCCCGCCAGAAAGCCGGCAGCGAACATGTCGCCGGCGCCCGTCGTGTCGACCAGCTTGGTGATTGGGAAGGCTGGAACCTCCCAAGTTTTGTCGGCCTCGACGACGACGCAGCCTTTTTCCGATCGAGTGACGATACCGAGCACCCCCTCGGCGCGCAACGCATCGAGCGCCTCGTGGAGATGCGGTGTCTCGTAGAGCGACAGGATCTCGTCGGTGTTGGCGAAGATCGTGTCGACTGTTCGCGAACGCATGAGGTCGATGAATTCACCGCGAAAGCGGTCGACGCAAAACGAATCCGACAACGTCAGCGCCACCCGATGGCCGGATTCGCGTCCGATGGCGCCCGCTTTCTGGAAGGCGGACTTCGCCGCCGGGCGGTCCCACATATAGCCTTCGAGATAGATCACTTTCGCCGCACGGACGAGCGCCTCGTCGACGTCGGGCGGCGACAGGTAGGTGCTGGCGCCGAGATAGGTGTTCATGGTGCGCTCGCCATCCGGCGTCACATAGATGAAGCAGCGGCCGGTCGCGGGGCCACGTTCGGCCTGGGGTGTGGAGAAGTCGACGCCGGTCGAGCGTATATCGGCTACGAACGTCTCACCGAGCGGATCGCGCTTGACCTTGCCGATGTAGGCGGCGCCGACCCCGAACGCGGCGACGCCGACCACGGTGTTTGCGGCCGAACCGCCGGAGATGATGCGCGGATCGACGCGGGCGGCGTAGAGCGCCTCGGCGCGATCCTCGTCGATCAGGGTCATCGCCCCCTTCACCATGTCCTGGGCGATCAAATAGTCGTCGTCCGCATAGGCCAGAATGTCGACCAGCGAATTGCCCAACCCCAGAACCTCGACCTTGCCCGTGCTCATCCCGCCCCTCGAACTTTGAGCCGCGGCCGTCCTTGCATCCGCGCGCAGCAAGGTCAATCGGGTGGACAGGGCTGAAACGCCGGCGCGACGACTACGGTTTCAGTCCGGTCCTGCGCGCGATGATCTTGTCCACCATACGCTTCGGCAACGCGTTGGCCAGCAGGTTCTGAATCGGAGCCGGCGCCACGGTGTAACGGGTCCTCGGCCTAGCCGCGGTGAGAGCGGTCTTGACGGTTTCGCCGATTTTCTCCGGCGGCAGACCCTGCCTGCCAGCTGAGACCATGTAACGCCTCAACCGTTCGAGGGCCGGCGCGTAGGGCGTGTTGGCGAATGGCGCGATGCCGACCGCGTCGGCCTTGTCCCAGATCGGCGTGGCGACGGCGCCCGGCGCTACGATGATAACGTCGATGCCGAAAATCATCAGCTCGCGACGCAGCGACTCGGACATCCCTTCGAGTCCGAATTTCGACGCGCAATAGGCGCCGAGGAAAGGCGAGGCGTTCTTTCCACCGACTGAGGAGATCATCACGATCCGTCCGGCCGCCCCGTTGCGCGAACGGTCCGCGCCGAGCAAGGGAGCGAAGGCCTGCGTGACGACAAGCGGGCCGGCGAGATTGACCATGATCTGCCGGTCGAAGTCGTCGATCTTGAGATAGAGCAGCGGACCGGGCGTCGCGATCCCGGCGTTGTTGACGAGGCCGAACAGCGTCTTTCCGGCAAGCGCGGTCGTGACTTTTCCGGCGCCGGCAGCGACCGCCTTTTCGTCCGTCACGTCGAAAATCAGTGGCGTGAATCGCTCGCCGAACGCCTTCGTCAGGCGATCGGCGTCCATCTGCTTGCGTACACTGCCGAAAACGTGGAATCCGTTCGCGACCAGAACCTTGACGCAGCCCCAGCCAATGCCGGTGGAGACGCCGGTGACGACGACCGTTCTCACTGAGAGCCCTTGCTTGAGGATGTTCCGGATGTTCGCTGCGACCTCGACGAGCCGGCGCCGCCCCTTAAGACGGCGGCGGCGCGCCATCGGATCAGCCGTGGTTGTCGTCGGTTCTCTCGTCCTCCGACGGAACGTAGAACCCTGAGTTCGGCTCGATCCAGCACATCCGATCGTGCACGGCGGCGACGCCCGGGATGTTCTCGGCAATCACCCTGAGGCCAGAACGCAGACGTTCGTCAGTGATTGCGCCATCGAAGGTGACGACGCCGTCCTTGACCTCGATACGGACGCTGGCGCGTGGGGCCCACCCGAGCTTGTCGAGCTCCGCCTGGATCGCGGTCTTGATCTCGGGGTCGGGATGCCGGGCGTCCGGCTGCCGGAGCGATGCGAGCAGACCCTTCAGGAGATCGGAACGCGAGATCACGCCGACAACCGAGTCGCCGCGGAGCACCGGCAGCCGCTTGACCCCGCGCTTCATCATCAGATCGACCGCATGGCTCAGGTCCGCGTCTTCGTCGATTGTCGCCACTTTGGCCGTCATGACCTCGCCAACCTTGCGTCCGTGGGTATGCGCGTAAGCCTCGGCGAGCCGCCCGCCGCTTAGCATGAGTTCGAGCCAATGCGGACGCTTGCGCTCCGTGCCGATTTCGCTGCGGCGCAAAAGGTCGCCCTCGCTCAACACCCCGACGAGCGCGCGGTCCGCATCGAAGACGAGGAGGGCGCTGACATGCGACCGCAGCAGAGTTTCGACAGCCTCGGCGAGCGTCGCCGTCTCTGGGACGCCGATTCCTCCATAGGTCATTACGTCTCTGACGCGCATCGATGTCTTACCCGAGGCCTTGTGCTATCGCCCGCCCTGAGGCTGCGCTACCACTCTAGCCGCGCGGCGCCGGTTTGGCGATGCGGCCGACCGCAAACGCAACAGGGAGGACGATGAGCAATCCCGTAGTTGTCGAAGCGTGGCGAGGCGGCCTGGTCGAGTCAGCCCACCGTGGCGCCGGCGCAGTCGTCGACGCAAGCGGTACGGTGGTGATGGCGTTCGGCGACGTCGAGCGTCCGGTCTATCCGCGTTCGGCGGTGAAGGCGCTGCAGGCTCTGCCACTGGTGGAAAGCGGCGCCGCCGATCGTCTCGGATTGACCCCGAGCGAGCTTGCCCTCGCCTGCGCCTCACATTCCGGCGAGTACGAGCATGTGGCGACCGCCCGCGCCATGCTCGCCAAGGCCGGGCGCGACGCGCATTCGCTCGAATGCGGCGCCCATTGGCCGCTCGGCGAAGCCGCCGGCCGAGCTCTTGCGCGCGCCGGCGCGACGCCCACCGCGCTGCACAACAATTGTTCGGGGAAGCACGCGGGCTTCATCTGCTTCGCTTGCGCCGAGGGGATCGCGCCTCGAGGCTATGTCGCGCCGGATCACCCGGTCCAGCGCGAGGTTACGGCGGCGCTCGCGGACGTAACCCGCGCAACGCTCAACGAAGAGACACGCGGGATCGACGGCTGTTCGATCCCGACTTACGCAATTCCGCTGCTCGCGCTCGCAAACGGCTTCGCCCGTTTCGTGACCGGGCAGGGGCTTCAGCCGCTACGGGCGAGCGCAGCCGGGCGAATCCGCGCCGCTGTTGTTGCGAATCCCTCGATCGTGGCCGGCGAGAGGAGGTTCGACACGGAGATCATCACCCTCCTCGGCGCGCGCGTCTTCAGCAAGACCGGCGCTGAAGGAATTTTATGCGCGGCGCTCCCTGACCTAGGACTTGGTCTTGCGGTCAAGACCGACGACGGCGGAGCGCGGGCGGCGCAAGTGATGATCGCCGCGCTGATTCAGCGCCTCGGCGGATTCGACGAGGGCCTACGCGCCAGCCTCGCCCCTTTCGTTCGGCCACGGCTCGTCAACTGGAACGGGATCGAGGTCGGCGTCCTTCGGCCGGCCGGCCCGCTCGCCTGACACTGCCCCGTGACGGGGAAGAGCCCAATGCGCTTGGCTTCGATGACGCGAGGCCCCCTATTACGCGGCCGCCAGCCACGCAGTCGGTTTCGATGGCGGGCCAAAGGCCGCGCCGCTCGCAGTGAACCTTTGCGTATTGCTCAAGACATATGTTCCGGACTGCGCTACATCGGGACGGGAAAGCCCAAACGGAGGTCCTTTCGTTTGACGTCGCATGCCAAGATCGCCCGGACCGGCTCAGATCGTCCGAAAGTTTACGACCGGCTTTCGGCCGACCATGTTGTGAACGCGTTGCGCCGGATGCATCGGATCCGCCGCTTCGAAGAGGCGGCGGAAGAGTCCTACATTCGCGGCCTTAGCTACGGCACAATGCATCTGTCGATCGGGCAGGAGGCGACTGCCGTCGGCGTATGCATTTCCCTCAGCGACGCCGATTTCATCACTTCCACGCACCGGGGCCACGGGCATTGCATCGCCAAGGGCGCGGAGCTGACGCCGATGTTCGCGGAATTCCTCGGCCGCGAAACGGGCTATTGCCGGGGCCGCGGCGGTTCCATGCACATCGCCGAGCCTGCCAGGGGCAATCTCGGCGCCAACGGGATCGTCGGCGGCGGACTGCCGATCGCGGTCGGCGCGGCGCTCAGCGCCAAGAAACGGCAAACCGGCGCGGTTGCGGTCGCCTTCTTCGGCGACGGCGCCAACAACGAGGGGGTGTTCCACGAATCGCTCAACTTCGCCACGATATGGAAGCTGCCGGTCGTTTTCGTCTGCGAGAACAACCAATATGCGATGTCCATGGCCATTGCGCGCTCGACGGCGGTCGCCAACGTCGCCGATCGTGCAGGCGCGTACGGCATGCCCGCATTGATCGTGGACGGCAACGATTTCGCCGCGGTCGCCGAGGCATCCTTCCAGGCGACCGACCGGGCGCGCGCCGGCGAGGGGCCGACCCTGATCGAGGCCAAGACCTATCGCACCCGCGGGCATTCGCGCTCCGACCGGAATCGCTACCGCTCGCGCGAGGAGATCGAGGCCTGGAAGGCGCGCGATCCAATCGCCAGGTTCGAAACCGAGATCGTGACGCTCGGCCTGATCACCGCGCATCAGGCGGCCGAGGTCGCCTCGGAGGTCGAAAAGGAAATGGCCGGGGCGGTCGCGGCGGCGAGCGCCGCGCCGTGGCCCTCGACCGACGAGGTGACGCGTGACGTTTATTCGTCGGCCGCGGCTCAAGGCTGATGAGCTTGCGCGAACTCTCTTACGCCGAGGCCATCCGCGAAGCGCTCGCGATCGCGCTCGAGAGCGACGAACGGGTGTTTCTGATGGGAGAAGACATCGGCGTCTACGGCGGCGCTTTCCAGGTGACCGGCGATCTCGTCGAGCGCTTCGGCGAGGAGCGGGTGATGGATACGCCGATCTCTGAACTCGGCGGCGCCGGCGTCGCTGTCGGCGCCGCGCTGACAGGCATGCGGCCGGTCTATGAATTCCAGTTCTCCGATTTCTCGATGCTGGCGATGGAGCAGATCGTCAACCAGGCGGCGAAGCTGCGCTATATGCTCGGCGGCGCGGTTCACGTGCCGGTTGTCTTTCGCATGCCGACAGGATCGGGGCTCGGCGGGGCGGCGCAACATAGTCAGAGCATCGAGGCGTGGTACGCCCATGTCCCCGGCCTCAAAGTTGTTGAGCCAGCGACCCCCGAGGACGTCAAAGGCATGCTGCTCGCCGCCATCAGGGACCCCGATCCGGTGATCGTGTTCGAGCACAAGCTTCTCTACAAAATGAAGGGCGCTGTTCCCGAAGGTCCTTATGAGACGCCGCTCGACAAGGCGGCGGTGCGGCGGGAAGGCCGCGACCTGACCATCGTCGCGACCGCGATCATGGTCCATCGGGCGCTCGAGGCGGCGGCGATCCTCGCAAGCGACGATATCGACGCCGAGGTGATCGATTTGAGGTCGCTCCGCCCGATCGACAAGCCGGCGATCATTGCGAGCGTCAAGAAGACGGCCCGTCTGCTCGCCGTCTATGAGGGCGTGAAGACGCTGGGGATCGGGGCGGAGATTTCGGCCATCGTCGCCGAAAGCGAAGCGTTCGACTATCTCGAGGCGCCGATCCTGCGCCTCGGCGGCGCGGAGGCGCCCATCCCCTACAGTCCAGCGCTGGAGAAGGCAGCGGTTCCACAGGTGGAAGACATCGTCGCCGCAGCGCGGCGCCTTACGCGGTTCGAGGTTTAGCCCGAAGGGGAGTTCGACTTGGCGCACGAAATCGTCATGCCGCGCGTCGACATGGACATGACGAGCGGGCGGATGGGCCGCTGGCATGCGGCCGAAGGCGCCCGGGTGGTCAAGGGTGAAACTCTGTTTGAGATCGAAACCGATAAGGCGGCTATGGAGATCGACGCGCCGGCTTCGGGCGTGTTGCGCTTCGTCGCCGCCGCCGAGGGCGACGTCCTGCCGGTCGGCGCCTGCATCGGCTGGATCCTTGCCGAAGGCGAGAATTTCCTTCCGCCGGAAGGAAAAGCAAGCGCGACGGCCGCTCCGCTCCCCGCAGTTCGGGCGCCTGCCGCGGCGAAAGACGCCGCTTACGCCGACGCCGCGTTCGGCTTGCGCGCGACCCCGGCTGCGCGCAGGGCGGCGCGGCAGCGCGGCTTGCGCCTGTCGGACGCCAGGGGTTCGGGTCCCGGCGGGCGGATCCAGCTGCGCGACCTCGAGGAGCCGCGCGCCGCAGCGCCAGCCGACAAGGTCCATCGCGAGTGGCTCAAGCGCGCGCCCGGCGCGCCGATCGTGTTTATTCACGGGTTTTGCGCCGACCTCAACGCCTGGCGCCCGCTCTCCCGTCTCATGCCCGGGACGCAGGCTGCGTTGGCGCTCGATCTTCCCGGTCACGGGCTTTCGCCCCTCGGGGAAGAGGCGAGTTTCGAGACGCTGGTCGAGGCGGCGCGCGCGGCGCTGATCGAAGAGGGCGCCGCGGAGGCGCATCTCGTCGGCCATTCGCTGGGCGGCGCGGTGGCGGCGGCGCTGTCGCGAACCCCCGGGGTCAGGGCGCTGTCGCTGATGTTGATCGCGCCGGCTGGCCTGGGCGAAGAGACCAATGCGGCGTTCTTCGAGGGATTCTTGCAGGCCGACACCGAAGCGAGCCTGACGCCCTGGCTCAATTTGCTCGTCAGCGATCCGGCCTCATTGGGCTCGGCGATGGCGGCCGCCACGCTTCGGCAAAGGGCGGAACAGCCGCTCGTCGCGGCCCAGCGCCGCCTCGCCAAGTCGCTGTTCGCCAATGGCCGGCAGGTTGTCGACGTTCGCGATTGTCTGGTCGCGCCTCGAGATTCCGGTGAAGGTGGTGTTCGGCGGCGAGGACCGCATTACGCCGGCTCACCACGCGGAAAACCTTGGCGGCCTCGTCGCGGTGCACTGCTTCCCGAAAATCGGCCACATGCCGCATTTCGAGGCCCGGCGCGAGGTGGCGCGACTGATCGAGGAGCTGGCGCGGGCGGGTTCGGCCCCCTAGCGCCGCCGTCCTGTTATTCCCTGCGTAACACCAAAAGGGCGTCATTCCGGAGCGCCTCGAGCCATGAAAAGGAGGTCGATTCAACCTGTTCCACGGAGAGGCTCGCTTCGAGCGCGAGGAGCGGAACAGGGAAATTCATTTCCCTGTGGGAGGGGGAAACAGGGTATTGGCAGGCGTCCGGGAATTGCACGCCGTCGCTGCGGCGACGAGGCTCATCAATTTTATCAACATCGGCATATAAGCATCAGTAACAAAACGGTAAAATCTGTTTTGTTCTTATTTCGTTCTTGACCCGCGGCCGACCGCCCGGCTAATATGGGTCATGCTTTCCTCCGGGGAGAGCTTCTCTTTAACCGAAGCCATCGGCGCCCATGAAAATCGAACTCCCAACCGGGCGGATTGCGGTCCGCTGGCTACCCGTCGACGGTCTCAAACCCGATCCGAGAAACGCGCGCGTTCATTCCGAGCGGCAGGTCGCCGGCATCGCCGACAGCATCGCCGCGTTCGGGTTCAACGTCCCGCTGCTCGTCGACCGCAAGGGCGGAGTCCTCGCGGGCCACGCACGGCTGCTCGCGGCCAGGCGCCTCGGGCTCGAAGAAGTCCCCACGATCACGCTCGAACACCTCGACGAGGCCGGCCGTCGCGCCTTCATGATCGCCGACAACCGGCTCGCCGAGCTCGCCTCGTGGGACGGCCCGCGGCTTGCCCTCGAGCTCAGGGAGCTGGAAAGTCTCGACCTCGACTTCGCGTTGTCGACGACCGGCTTCGAGCTCGACGAGATCGACCTGCGGATCGGAGACGCGGTCGATCTGCCTAGCGAACCTTCTGCCGGCGAGTCTGCGGCGCCGCTCTACGGTCGGCGCGACCCCCCGCCCCTGCCCGCCCCCACAAGAGAGGGCAGGTGCGCTCGCGATCCAAGGAACATCCGGAAGGACGCCCGTCTTTTGGCGGGCGATGGATCGCCCGCGCCGGTCGCGCGGGCGGGTGACGAATGGACGCTCGGGCCCCATCGTCTCCTTTGCGGAGAGGGCGCCGCAGACGCGGCCTTTTTCGCCATCGACGCCGGCATCCGGCGCTGGCAGGCGGTTGCGTGCGAAAGCGCCCGCCTCCATCCGACAGGAGAGACGTTCGCTCACGCCGCGCGCGCCCGGCGTTGCTCGACAGGGCAGGATGATGGAGGCGCAGCCGAATGAGGCCCCCGCTCTTCGTCCCCGACCCATCCGCCGCCGACGCCTCTGGCTCGGGTGAAGCTGGCGACGAGAAGGTCGGCTATGGCCGGCCGCCGCGGGCCACCCGGTTCCTGCCCGGCCAGTCCGGCAACCCGCGCGGGCGGCCGAACCGCGCGCGGATTCTCGGCGCGCTGCTGGCGCGAGCCCTCGACCAGACGGTCGAGGCCAAAGAAGGCAGCGGCCGGCGACGGACGATCACCAAGCTCGAGGCGGCGGTGACGCAGCTCGTCAATCGCGCGGCGAGCGGCGACCAGCGGGCGACCCTGCTCGTCTTCTCGATGCTCCACGACGATGCGTCCCGCTCGAAGCCGCCGGCGCTCGAACGCGACCGCGAGAGCGACGACCTGGTCGTCGCCGAAATCGTCCGCCGCCTGTCGCAGCCGCAGGAATGAGCGCGCTCGCGCCCGCCCAGATCGACGCCGCGCTCCGGACGGATTTCTACTTATTTCTGGTGCGCTGCTTTGCCGAGCTGCACGGCGGCCGAAAGTTTTCGCCGGCCCGGCACGCCGAGGTGTTGGCGGCGAAGCTTCAGGCGGTCAGCGAGGGGAGCCTGACGCGGCTCGTCGTCAATGTGCCGCCGCGGCATTTGAAGTCGCTCGCCGCTTCGGTCGCCATGCCGGCCTGGCTGCTCGGCCACGATCCGGCTCTCTCCGTCGTCAACGTCACTTACGCGCAGGACCTGTCGGACAAGTTCGCCCGCGACTGCCGGGCGGTCATGACGTCGCCATGGTACCGGTCGCTGTTTTCGACGAGACTGGCTTCGCCCCGCGAGCCGTTGGCCGAGCTCGTGACGACGCGCGGCGGGTTCCGCCTGGCGACTTCGGTCGGCGGCGTGCTGACCGGGCGCGGCGCCGACGTCATTCTCATCGACGACCCGCTGAAGCCGATCGACGCGATGTCCGAGAGCCGCCGCGGCGTCGCCAACGACTGGTTCGATTCGACGGTTCTTTCGCGGCTCAACGACAAGGCGAATGGGAGAATCGTCATCGTCATGCAGCGCCTGCACGAGGACGATCTCGCCGGCCACGTGATGAAAAGGGGAGGCTGGGAGCTCGTGTCGTTCCCGGCGATCGCCGAGGACGACGAGCTGCACGTCGTCGAGACGCGGATCGGCGGCCGGCGGTTTCGCCGTAAGTGCGGCGAAGCGCTCGATCCGGCGCGCGAGCCGCTCGAGATTCTGCAGCGTATTCGCGAATCGATCGGGGAAGTGAATTTCGCCGCCCAGTACCAGCAGCGGCCGGCGCCGGCCGGCGGGGGCATGATCAAGGCGGCCTGGCTGCGCCGCTACGGCCACGGCGAATTCCCCCCGCCCCCGGACTTGATCCGGCGGTTCGACCGCATCATCCAGAGCTGGGACACCGCCAACAAGCCCTCCGAGCTTTCCGACTATTCCGTCTGCACCACCTGGGGCCTGAAGGGCCCGAACTTCTATCTCCTCGATGTCCTGCGCAAGAAACTGTCGTATCCCGAGCTCAAGCGCGCGGTGATCGATCAGGACGCGCGCTTCTCGCCGCAGGCGATCCTGATCGAGGACAGGGCCTCGGGAACGCAGCTCATCCAGGAACTGATCGCCGCAGGCTGTTCGCGCGCGACGCGCTATTCGCCGGAGGGCGACAAGGTCATGCGCCTGCACGCCCAGACGGCGACGATCGAGAACGGCTTCGTCTTTTTGCCGGAAGAGGCCCCCTGGCTCGCCGATTACCTCGCCGAGCTCATGGCCTTCCCGGCCGGGCGCCACGACGACCAGGTCGACTCGACCGCGCAGGCGCTGGCCTGGAGCAAGAGGGTGCCCGCCGAACCGGGCATCATCGGCTATTGGCGGCGGCTGGCGGAGGA
>CAWGBJ010000001.1:0-16921 GCA_963820795.1 uncultured Alphaproteobacteria bacterium | reverse complement strand
AGGCCAATTGCATCATGAGCCTCGGCGACATCGATAAGGCAAAAAATGATTTCGCGCAGGCATGCGGGCGATACCGCCAGGCGTTGGGGCTCTTCGTCAGGATCCCCGAGCCCGATCTCGATCGGCTCGTTATCCCACTCCCTCGCCTTGCCCGCTGCGCCGCGACCCCCGAGGAAGCCGCCGAGCATCGCGAAGCGGCGCGCCAGGCCCTGGCAGTTGATCCACTGGCTGGTCGCGATTGAACGCTATCTCGGCAAGAGCGCGTGACGAGCGCAGACGTCGTCGCTCAATCGCCACCCTACCCCACCTTCTCGGCAAGCCACATCTTGATCAGCGACGGATAGGGCGCATCGCGCTTGTGGGCGGCGATCTTCATCGCCGTCGCCCACCGCAACTCCGCCACCTCCACCCCCTGCGCCCGCGCCGCTTCGGCGAGTTCGGGTGTCGAGCGTCGCCAGCGCGGCGCCGGCGTTCTTCGCGCTCGCCAGATGCAGCGCGTCGGGAGCGCTGAGCTTCGTCGAATAGTCTCGGACGAGCCGATCGGCGATCGCGAAATCTTGCGCGGCATGGCTCAAGGGCTCGCTCGCAGCGCGCAGCGCGTCGAAGTCCGAAAAGGCTTTGTCGGCCGAGGCGCGAGAAAAACGCCGAGCCCGAAACTCCCGCGAAATGACAGCGCAAACCTCGAGATTGGCGAGGTCGCTGATGATGACCGGCGCAACGAGCCCTTCGTACCACCGTCCGGCCTTTTCCGAATTGGCGTCGAGGGTGACGATCGACACCAGGACCGACGCATCGAGGTAGACGATCAAGGATAGTCGTCGCGCATGCGGCGAATGATGTCGACCCCGGGCTCCTCGAGCCGCGGTCGTTTTCTGGCGCGCGCCATGATTTCCGCGACCAGTTCGTGCGGCGGCTGCCGCATGGGGCGCTCGATCTGCCGGGCGGACATAGACGACAACCTTCCCGTGGCGGGTGATCGCCACCTCTTCACCGGCGACGGCCTCGTCGACCAGCTTCGACAAATTGTCCTTCGCCTTGGCGATCGAATAAATCGGCATGGCGCCGCCTTTCCGGCCAGCCATGGCCAATATACGCTTCGGCAGGATGATCGCAAGCCGGCATCCGGCCTCGACCCTTGTAACACCCCCAGAATCCACCCCTCGACGGCCGCGAGCAAGCGCAGAAAGCCGTCGACCGTCTGGCCGATCACGCGCACGCGGGCGTCGATAAAGCGTGCGCTCCTACCCTACCTTCTCGCCCAGCCACATCTTGATCAGCGACTGATAGGGCACGTCGCGCTTGTGGGCGGCGATCTTGATCTCTTCGAGCAGGCTGACCGGCAGCCGCAACGAGATCGCCGTCGTGCTCGGCTGCAAATTGGGCAGTCGCACCTGCTTGGCCTCGCCGCCAGTCGAGATCCGCGGTCGAATCCTCGCCCTCCCAGAAGGCGCGCTCATCGGCCTCGCTCGTGAACTTTCCGGTAGCCTTACGCGCCTTCGTCATAGATGGTCCTTTCCCGAACGCTCATGTCGCGCGCCGAGATGACGCGAATGAATGAGCCGTCCGAGCGGAGCGTAAACGTGATATGCAACCGCCGCCCAGCCGCGGTGCGGCCAAGCGCGTGAAACCGGCTCTCCGCGGCGCTGTGGCGCTCATCTTCGAGGACGAGCAGCGGCTGATTGAAGAAAGCCTGCTCCGCCTCCGCCTGGTTCACGCCATGCTTGTCCGCGCTCTTTCGCTCGTTGCCTGCATCCCAATCGAAGCCGACGACGCGCGTCCAGTCGATCATCTGTGTATATTATGGATATATACATCAATGTCAAGGTCGGCGCCCCCGTCGCTTGCGATCGGCACGGGCGCGGGGCACGCTTGGGCGTAGCCCGATATCTACATGAGGCCTTATCCTTGATCGTCGTCTTCGACATCGGCAACGTTCTCCTGCGCTGGGACCGCCGCAACCTCTTCCGCAAACGATTCGAGGACGAGGCGCGGATGGAGCGCTTTCTTTCGACCGCTCTCAGCATGGACTTTGTCTCGCATACCGACATCGCGCCGGACTTCGCCGGCGCGGTCGCGGCGCGGGCAACGGCTTTTCCGGAATTCGCCGACGAACTGAGGCTTTTCCACGAGCGGTGGATCGAGACGATCGGCGGGCCGATCGAAGAGAATGTCGCGCTCCTGCGGCGTCTCAAGGCGGCTGGCCGGCCGGTTCATGCGCTGAGCAACTTCGCCGCCGAGACATTCGCGCTCGTCGAAGAGCAGTACGACTTCCTGGGCGCGTTCGATACGCGCGTGATCTCCGGCCATGTCGGCGTCGTCAAACCGGACCTGCGAATCTACGAGATCCTGTTCGAGCGCGCCGGGCGACGGCCGAGCGAACTGCTGTTCATCGACGACTCGGCCGCCAACGTGCGCGCCTCCGAGGCGGCAGGAATGCCGGCGATTCACTATCGCGCCGGCGTCGATCTGGAGAGCGAACTCATCGCCCGCGGCGCGCTGGCGTGAGGCCAGGAGAGAGCGTGGTTGAAGAAATCGGGTTTGGTCCTGCCGGCATCTGACGCCAACCGGTAGTTACATTCGTAAAATCAAGTAGATATGGCGCTATCCTCACGCAACCTCGCAGCGGAGCAGCCTCCCGGCATGACGGCGTTTTCCGCTTCGCGCTCTTATCCCTGTTAGGTGGCCCACCAGGGAAAACAATTTCCCTGTCCTGTCCTAACCTTCCGCACGAGCAAATCCGCGCAAGACAATGAAAAACCTGGATTGATGCGATCGCTCGAAGGGGCGGTGGGAGCGATTTTTTCGATTACCAGGCATTATCAGCGAAGAACACGTGGAAGTTTTCCGAGAACGCGGCTCAGGCCAAGGGGCTTCTTCGAATCGCGAAATACGGTAATGAAGCGGCGGCAAGAGAAGGGGCGTCGCGAGGAAACCGCCCGGGAGGGGGCCAATGACCATCGTTTTCATCGCCATCGTCATATTCATCCTGACGCTTGGGGCCGGGCTGATCGGCCTCTACGTCCACAAGACGCTGCCGGCCGAGCAGAAGAACGACAGCGCCCGCAGCGTAGTCGGACAGGTGGCGGGGCTGGTCAGTCTCCTCCTGGCTTTGGTGCTTGGCACGCTCGTCGGCACGAGCTTCGCCTTCTTCGGCACGCAGAAGACCGAGCTGGAAACGCTATCGGCGCAGATCCTGCAGCTCGACCAGGCGCTGGCGCAGTACGGCCCCGAGACCAAGCCCCTGCGCGATAAACTGAAAGAGGCGACGCAAAAAGCCTATGACACTTTCTGGGGCGGCGGCGACGGCGACCCCAAACTGCTGTCGGTCTCAGTTCCCCTGGCGGCGGGCGCAGCGACCAAGGCCTTCCTGGCGGGCCTCAATCCGACGACGGAAGCGCAGAAGCAGGCGGTTGCCGCGGCGAGCGCGGCCGCTGGCGCGATCCAGAATTCGCGGGTGATGATGTCTCTCCAGGTCGCGAGCCATCCGGTCAGCGCCGGGCTGGTCGTCGTCCTCCTGATCTGGGCGGTGGTGCTGTTCTTCGGCATGGGGCTGTTCGCCCAGTCCAACGGCCTGGTCATCTCGGCTCTCACCTTCGGCGCCGTCTGCGTCGCCTTCGCGATATTCCTGATCCTCGAGCTCGGCTTGCCCTATACCGGCATGTTCCGCGTCTCGCCGGCCGCGCTGCAGGAGGCGATGGCGAATATCGACCAATAGCCCAATAGCCTTGGGACGCTCGCCGATTCCATTGTAGCGCTTAATGGGGTAGAGTTGACCCCGCGATATGTTCGTCATTGCGCGTCAGCAAACAAGCCAGGGCTGCCGCCGTGATTGATTGGTCGCTTCGCTTCTCGCAATGACCGCCGAGGAGGCCCGTATGCTTTTTGCCGTCACAGGGTTGCTCGGATGTCCCGTCGAGGGGCGTGATGGCCGCGTCGGCAAGGTCAAGGACTTCCTGTTCGACGACAGGAACTGGAAGATTCGCTGGATGGCGGTCGACACCGGCGATTGGTTGCCCGGCCGCCGGATCTTGATCCATCCGTCGGCCATCGCTCCCTTGGACCTGTCGATGCCGCCCGATCGCAGGCTGCCGATGATGAGCGGCGCCGAGATGCCGGTCGTGTCCATCGGGCTGACCAAACAGCAGATCGAGGCGAGTCCGGAGGCGCGGGAAGACGAGCCGTTGTCGCAGCAAATGCAGGACAGGGTCTACGATCATTACGGCTGGGACCGTTATTGGGGCGACACCTATTTCGGCCCCGACGCCATCGATCCGCTGTCGAAGCCGATCCGGGCCGACGCCGCGACGCGTCCGGCGGCGGCAATGGGAACCCCCTTGGGCGGCGACGCGGATCCGCACTTGCGCAGCGTCGCCGAGGTGAATGGCTATCACGTCCATGCGACCGACGGCGATATCGGCCACGTCGAGAACTTTCTTGCCGACGACGCCAACTGGGACATCCGCTATCTCGTCATCGCCACGCGCAACTGGCTGCCGGGCAAGCATGTCCAGCTTGCGCCTTACGCCGTCAGGGAGATCGACTGGGCCGAACGCCGCATCGACGTCAACGTCACGCGCGAACAAGTAAAATCGAGTCCGGACTGGGACCCGATCGCGCTCGCCGACGAGATCGCCCAGCAACAATACCACCGCCATTTCGGCTGGCCAGGATACGGCTGGTAGACGATCCTCTTCCCCCGCTCGCGGGAGCGGGGAGCAGAGAGTTGGCGCATCGTTCGATCTTGGTGTAGCTCTCGCGTTTCCGCGGCGGCGCAAAATGAACGAGCGTCAGCCGTGTGGCGGGGAAAGCAGTGACCGATTCTAAAACGCCGCTCCTGGATCGGATCGGGTCCCCGTCCGACCTGCGCAATCTCAGCGCCAGCGAACTCGTCAAGGTCGCCGACGAATTGCGCGCCGAGACGATCAGCGCGGTTTCGGTCACCGGCGGCCATCTCGGCGCGGGCCTCGGCGTCATCGAGCTGACGGTCGCGTTGCACTATGTCTTCGACACTCCCGCCGACCGCATCGTCTGGGACGTCGGCCACCAGACCTATCCGCACAAGATCTTGACCGGGCGACGGTCGCGCATCCGCACGCTCCGCCAGGGCGGCGGGCTTTCCGGCTTCACCAAGCGCTCGGAGAGCGAATATGACGTGTTCGGCGCCGGTCATTCCTCGACCTCGATCTCCGCTGGGCTCGGCATGGCGGTCGCCCGCGATCTCTCCGGACGCGCCAACAATATTGTCGCCGTCATCGGCGACGGGGCCATGTCGGCCGGCATGGCGTATGAGGCGATGAACAACGCCGGGGCGATAGAGTCGCGCCTCATCGTTGTTCTCAACGACAATGACATGTCGATCGCGCCGCCGACCGGGGCGATGTCGGCCTATCTGGCGCGTCTCGTCACCAGCCACACCTACCGATCGCTGCGCGACGTCGCCAAGCAGCTGGCGCGCCGCTTACCCAAGTTTCTCTACGACAAGGCCAAGCGCACCGAGGAATACGGCCGCGGCTTCTGGACGGGCGGAACGCTGTTCGAAGAGCTGGGATTCTACTATGTCGGCCCGATCGACGGGCATAACCTCGATCATCTGTTGCCGGTTCTCAAGAACGTCCGAGACATGCATGGCGGCCCGGTGCTGGTGCATGTCGTGACCAAGAAGGGCAAGGGCTATCCGCCGGCCGAGGCGGCGGACGACAAATATCACGGCGTTTCCGCCTTTGACGTCATCACCGGCGCGCAGGCGAAGCCGCAGACCAATGCGCCCGCCTACACCAGGGTCTTCGCCGACGCGCTGATCGACGCGGCGCGGCGCGACGAAAAGATCGTCGGAGTCACCGCCGCCATGCCGCAGGGCACCGGCCTCGATCGGATGCGGACGCTCTTTCCCGAGCGCGTCTTCGACGTCGGCATCGCCGAGCAGCATGCGGTGACCTTTTCCGCCGGCCTGGCGACGGAGGGCCTGAAGCCGTTCTGCGCCCTCTATTCGACATTCCTGCAGCGCGCCTACGACCAGGTTGTGCACGACGTGGCGGTGCAAAACCTGCCGGTCCGCTTCGCCATCGACCGCGCCGGGCTCGTCGGCGCGGACGGGGCGACGCATGCGGGGTCCTTCGACCTTGCGGCGCTCGCCTGCCTGCCGAACATGACGGTGATGGCGGCAGCCGATGAAGCCGAACTCGTGCACATGGTCGCGACCTGCGCCGCGCACGATAGCGGGCCGATCGCGCTGCGCTACCCGCGCGGCGAAGGGGTCGGGGTCGAGCTGCCGGAGCGCGGGCTGCCGCTGCCGATCGGCAAGGGACGCATCCTGAGACAGGGATCGCGGATCGCGATCCTGTCGCTCGGGACCCGGCTGGCGGAAGCGCTGAAGGCGGCAGAGGAGCTGGCGGCCCGGGGCTTGTCGACCACGGTCGCCGATGCCCGTTTCGCCAAGCCTCTCGATCGCGAGCTCATTCTCGCGCTTGCCGCCGGCCACGAGCTTCTGATCACCATCGAGGAAGGCGCGGCAGGAGGCTTCGGCGCGCATGTGCTGACCCTGCTGGCGGAAGCCGGCGCGCTCGATGCCGGGCTGAAAGTGCGGACGCTCACGCTGCCCGACGTCTTCCAGGAGCAGGACAAGCCCGAGCGCATGTACGCCGCCGCCGGGCTCGACGCCAAGGGCATCGTCGCCAAGGCGCTTGCGACGCTCGGCGCCATTGAGCAGAAGGCCTCGGCCGTCAGCGCATGAGCGCGCCCCCGAGCCCACCGCCTGGGGACGATGACGAGGAGCCCGAGCGGCGCAACTTCGCCAATCTCGTCGCCCTGATCGCCGTCGTAATTCTCGTCCTCATCGGCTACTGGGCTTTCACCGCGATCGACCGGCAACGGAAGCTGCAGGTCTGCCTCGCCGAGGGCCGCCGCGACTGCCTCGAGCTGGTCAGCCCGACGAAATGAGCCGCCGCCTCCAGACTTAAACCACCGTTCCGGGCTGCGCCAATTTGGATTTATCCGCCCTTCGGCGCATCGCCCTTCAAAGCATCCGCGAACTTTCGCATAAGGCGCACCAATTCGTCGATGTCGTGCGCGCTCCAGCTCTCGAGGATCGAGCGACCTATTCTGTCGCGGGCCGCGTCAACCAGCTCGGTCATCGCCTTGCCCTCCGGCGTGATGACCGCGTCGCGCACCCGGCGGTCGGCGTCATTGTTCCGGCGCTCGACCAGGCCGAGGCTTTCCAGTCTAGCGACCTGGCGGCTGACCGTCGTGTAGTCGCGCCCGATACGGTCAGCGAGCTCCACGACGCCGATCGGCCCGAATCGCTCCACCGAAACCAGCAAAGGAAACAGCGCCCGGTCGAGAGGAATTCCGGCTTCCTTGATCAGCGCGTCATCGCGCTGCGGCCGGTTCATGACCGCGACGATATCCAGCATCGTCCCGTGAAGCTGTCGTAGCTGGTCCGTTATATGTGTATTTTGCACTTTTTTTCTTGACGTCATCGAGCGGCTCGTATATGTGCATTATACACGAATAGGGGAAGCCGGAAGGAAAGCGCGCCATGAAAGCCGCGATCGTACTGGGAGCGGGACGAACGCCTGTTTATGGCGAATTCAGCGAGCCGGTGGCGTCCCCCGGCGAGCAGCGGATCGCCGTGACGGCCGCCGCCATGAGTCCCGTCGCCAAAAGCCTGGCCTCCGGGGCCCACTATAGCTCATCGGGTCGCTTTCCCTTCGTGGCGGGTTTCGATGGCGTCGGGCGGCTCGCCGATGGCCGCCGGGTCTATTTTGCCCTGCCGAGAGCGCCCTACGGCAGCATGGGCGAATGGACCGTCGCGTCGTCAGCGCATTGCGTGGCTCTCCCTGACGGGCTCGATGACGTGACGGCCGCCGCCATCGCCAATCCTGGAATGTCGTCATGGGCGGCCTATAAGGAACGCGCCATGCTTAGCGCTGGGGAAACCGTGCTGGTTAATGGCGCGACCGGGACGGCAGGCCGTCTGGCCGTTCAGATTGCCAAGCATCTGGGCGCGGCAAGGGTCATCGCGACCGCACGCAACCTCGAGGCCCTGAAATCGGTCGCGGCTAACGGGGCCGATGTGACCATTCCCCTTGTCCAAGATGCCGCGGCGCTGGAAAACGTCTTCAAGGAGCAGTTCGCAGCGGGTGTGGATGTCGTGATCGATTATCTGTGGGGGCCGAGCGCCGAGCGCCTGCTGACCGCAGCGGCCAAGGCAGGAAAAGACGCCGTACCGATCCGGTTTGTTCAGGTCGGGGCGGTCAGCGGTCCCAACATCGCGCTTCCGAGCGCGGCGTTACGCTCGTCGGCGATCACGCTGATGGGCAGCGGCATCGGCAGCATCCCCTTCGACCGCCTCCTCAATGCCGTCGGCGGGCTGCTGCATGCGACCGCGGCGTGCGGTTTCGAAATTGCGGCTAAATCCCTCCCCTTGACGGAGGTCGAGCACGCCTGGCCGGATGACAACAGCGCCCGGCGACGCACGGTGTTCACCGTGGAGTTGCAATTTCATTGACTGTTAGCTAACCCGGTTATACTTATGACCGTTTCAGCAAGAAAGTCATGGCGGCGGCCTGCGCCGGCTATATTGTGTCGCTCCCTGGGCGGGTTCTCTACTACGGCCGGACGGCCGATATTCGCGCCGAGCATTTTCCGTCGAAGCCGTGAGCGTTTTTGTGGCCGCGCGCTGTGCGCCGTCAGACGCGGTCGGCGACGGTGTCGGCAATTGCCAGAGGATCTGTCGAGCGTTGACTTGCGCCATCCGCCGGCGCATAAGCTCCCTCTTAAAGAGCGGCGCGAAAGCGCCGCTAAGTTTTTCCCCGGCTCGCTGCCCGATATGAAAAGGTTGCCGCGACGATGCTGGGCTATGCGCGTTCGAGCGCTTTGAGCGGCATCGGAGACGATCGTGAAGCGGACCTATCAACCCAGCAAGCTCGTTCGCAAGCGGCGGCACGGCTTCCGCGCCCGAGCGGCGACGGCCGCCGGCCGCAAGATCTTGAACGCGCGGCGCGCCGCCGGCCGCAAGAAGCTCTCCGCCTGATCTGCCGGCGCGGCGGCCCGGGCGGCCGCCATGCGTTCGCAGCCTTTTTCCAGCCCATGCGACCTCGCGGATGGAGCCCGAATTGCCGGATAGGGACGCGAGGCGCGTCCCCGCCGCGGCGCCGCTCGGGCGACTGAAGAGGCGCGCCGACTTCCAGCGTGTCGCCCGCGGCCGACGCAAATCCTTCGCCGCCTTCACTTTACAGTCGGCTCCGCGGCAGCCAAACCCCCAGCCAGGCCCCCAAGAAACGGAGCCCTGCCCCTGCGTCGGCCTCACCGTCACCAGGAAGGCCGGCAACGCGGTCGAGCGCAATCGCATCCGGCGCCGTTTGCGCGAGGCCTTGCGGGCGGCTTGCCCACTTGAGGCGGAGGGCGACTGCGATTACGTGCTGTTGGCGCGGCGCGAGGCGCTTTCGCGCCGCTTTGCTGAGCTCGTAGACGATTTGCGCAACGCCTTCCGCGCCGACGCGCGCGGACGGAGAGCGGGCAGCCGCGAGCCGGGCCGGACCATTGCGAAGGACAA
The DNA here is from genome assembly GCA_963820795.1 of uncultured Alphaproteobacteria bacterium. Classification (GTDB taxonomy): domain Bacteria; phylum Pseudomonadota; class Alphaproteobacteria; order Rhizobiales; family Beijerinckiaceae; genus Roseiarcus. The sequence continues at coordinate 7,368 of CAWGBJ010000001.1, read as the reverse complement.
AGACAGGCGAACATGAACTCCGAGGACACGAGAAATCTCTTTCTCGCCATCGCGCTGTCGGTCCTGGTGATGGCCGCTTGGCAGTATTTCTACGCCGGGCCGCGCTATCAGCACGAGCATCCGGCGCCGACGCAGACCCAGACGCACGCGAACTCGACGGCTTCGAGTTCCGCCAACCAGACGACCGGAGAAGCGCAAACGGGCGCGCCCGCGCCAGCCGGCGGCGCAGCCGCGGCAGGCGTCCAAACGGTGGCTGAGGCGCTCGCGGCGAGCCCGCGCGTCGCCATCGACACGCCGAGCCTTGCGGGCTCGATCGACCTCAAGGGCGGCAAGCTCGACGACCTCGTGCTCAAGGACTATCACGAGACTGTCGACAAAAAGAGCCCGCTGGTTCGTCTCCTCTCGCCCAGCGGCGCGCCGGACGCCTATTGGGCTGACACGGGACTTTTGGGCTCCGGCGGCGTCAAGACGCCCACGCTCGACACCGTGTGGACCGCCGACGCCAAGACGCTGACCCCCGAGCGCCCCGTCACCCTGACCTGGAACAATGGCGAGGGTCTCGTCTTCAAGCGCGTCATCGCGGTCGACGACAAATACATGTTCACCATCACGGACTCGGTCGCCAATTCGAGCGGCGCGGCAGTGACCCTGCGGCCCTATGGGCTGGTCCTGCGCCACGGCATGCCGCATGTCGCCGGTTATTCGGTGCTGCACGAGGGATTTGAGGGCGTGATCGGCGACCAGGAGCATGCGCCGACCTACGCTTCCGTGGACAAGGCCGCCGGCAAGGCTGAGGCCTACAAGGGCGACGGCGGCTGGCTCGGCTTCACCGACAAGTACTGGGCCTCGGCGGTCATTCCCGAGCAAACCGCGCCGATCGAAGCCCGCTACACGGCCAGCGGGACCGCCCAGCCGGAGGACTACCAGGCCGACTTCGTCGGCGCCGAAAAGACGATCGCCCCGGGAGCGTCGTACGACGCCACCACACGCATCTTCGCCGGCGCCAAAGAGGTCAGCACGATTTACAACTACCAGTCCGAATATGGCATCAAAAAGTTCAATTTGATGATCGACTGGGGATGGTTCTACTTCATTACGCAACCAATGTACTGGCTGATCGATACGATCTACAGATATGTAGGCAACTTCGGCGTCGCGATTCTTGTTGTAACGGTGCTCGTCAAGCTCGTCTTCTTCCCGCTCGCCAACCGATCCTACCAATCGATGGCGAAGATGAAGAAGATCCAGCCGCAGATCGCCGCACTGAAGGACCTTTATCCGGATGACAAGGTCAAGCAGCAACAGGAGCAGATGGAGTTGTTCAAGCGCGAAGGGGTCAATCCCGTCGCCGGCTGTCTACCGATGGTCATCCAGATCCCGGTGTTCTTCGCCCTCTACAAGGTCATTTTCATCACCATCGAGATGCGGCACGCGCCGTTCTTCGGCTGGATCAGGGATCTCTCCGCCCCCGACCCGACCAACATTTTCACGCTGTTCGGCCTCATTCCGTGGGAGCCGACCGCGGTCCCGGTGATCGGCCACTTTCTGGCGCTCGGCATCTGGCCGCTGATCATGGGCTTCTCGATGTTCCTGCAGATGAAGATGAATCCGGAGCCCGCCGATCCGGTGCAGAAGACGATGTTCTCCTGGATGCCGGTCATTTTCACCTTCATGCTCGGGACGTTCCCGGCCGGCCTCGTCATCTACTGGACCTGGAACAATACGCTGACCGTCATCCAACAGTATTTCATCATGAAGAAGGCCGGCGTGAAGGTCGAACTCTGGGACAATCTCGCCAAGCTGCTCGCCCGCTCGGCCAAGACGCCGAGCGCCAAAACCCCCGGCATATGAGCGAGGCCGCGTCGGCGATCGACTGGACGGAAGCCGGACGGAAGCTGTTCGCCGGACCCTGCGATTTCTTTTTCGCCGCGGCGCGCTCCGACGGACTGCCGCCGGTCGGCGCCCCCGAGGTCGCCTTCGCCGGCCGTTCGAACGTCGGCAAGTCCTCGCTGATCAACGCGCTGACCGGCCGCTCGAGCCTCGCCCGCATCTCGCACACGCCCGGACGGACGCAGGAATTGATCTTTTTCGATCTCAACGGCCGGGCGACGCTGGTCGACATGCCGGGCTACGGCTATGCGGCGGTCGCCAAGGCGAAGTCGGCCTCCTGGAGCCGACTGGTGCAAGACTATCTGCGCGGCCGCCCGTCGCTCCTGCGCGTCTTCGTGCTGGTCGATGGACGGCATGGGCTGAAAGAGAGCGATCACGAGACGATGCGTACGCTCGACGCCGCGGCGGTCTCATACGCCGTCGTGCTGACGAAGCGCGATGAGGTGAAGGAGGCCGAGCAGAGCGCCCGGGTCGCGTCGACCCTCGCGGCCTTGCGCAAGCACGTCGCGGCTTACCCGGAGGCGCTGTTCACTTCGGCGCGCAGCGGCGAGGGCGTCGCCGAGCTGCGCGCGCATATCGCTAGGCTGCTGGCGGAACGGGGCCCGCGGGCCCCGGGTTGACCTCGCGCAAGGTCCATTGCGATGGTCGCCCGATGCAGATGCATTACAATCGCATCGCCGGCGGCGACGTTGGCCGACTCGAAGCGCTGAGCGACGGCATTTTCGCCTTTGCCGCGACGGTGCTGGTGCTCGACTTTCGCACGCCCGACGCCGCCGACGTCCATACCGAGGCGCAATTGCTCAGCGCGCTCTGGGCCTCCGCGCCGAGGCTGATGCCCTGGCTCCTAAGCCTGATGACGCTCGGTATCTTCTGGGTCGGCCAACAGACGGCGCTCAACCAGCTCGAGCGCGCCGACCGCGACCTGACCTGGCTCAATTTCGTTTTTCTCGCCGTCGTCACCGTGTTGCCGTTCTCGACGCGGCTGCTCGCCGACTTCTTCACCTTTCGCACCGCGTTCGTCATCTACTGGGCCAACATCTTGCTGCTTGGCGTCAGCCTTTACGCCACCTGGGCGTACGCCGAACGGGCAAGGCTCATTCGAGAAGACGCCCATGGCCAGATCTCGCGCGCCATACGGCGGCGGATCGTGATCGCTCAATCGCTCTACGTCGTCGGCGCGGTCGTCGGCCTCTTCGACGTGACGCTCGGCATCGCGCTCATCATCCTGATCCAGCTCAACTACGCCGTCGCGCCGAGGCTGCCTTTTCTCTGGCGGCTTTGACAGCGGCTGGGCCGCGTGGTTGCAGCCGCGGTCGCCGACGCTGTCCCGCGATCAACGATCGCGGCTACAAGCGTCCAGCCCCTGGCTCAATCCTCGAAGGGCAAGCCGGCATATTGCTCCGCCAGCGCCGCCTGAGCTTTCGGCGAAGCCTGGAGATAATCGAATTCGCTCGTCTTGATCCGGGTTTCGAAGGCGTCCTCGTCCGGAAAGACGTGCAGGAGCTTGGTCAGCTGCCACGAGAGACGCACCGCTCCCCAGACGCGACGAAGCGCCATGTCCGAGTAGCCGTCGAGATGAAGATCGCTGTGATTGCGATAATGCTCGATGAGCGCGCGCTGGAGATAGAAGACGTCCGAGACCGCGAGGTTCAGGCCCTTGGCGCCTGTCGGCGGGACGATATGCGCGGCGTCGCCGGCAAGAAAGAGCCGGCCGTACCGCATCGGCTCGGCGACGAAGCTTCTGAGCGGAGCGATCGACTTTTCGATCGAGGGGCCGGTGACGATCCTGCGCGACATCTCCGGCGGGAAGCGCCGCTTGAGCTCCTCCCAAAAGCGATCGTCCGGCCAGTCGGCGATCTCGGTATCGAGGCCGCACTGGATATAGTAGCGGCTGAGCGCGGGATTGCGCAGCGAGGCCAGGGCGAAGCCACGCTCATGCCGCGCATAGATCACCTCGCCCACCGGCGGCGTTTCCGACATGATCCCGAGCCAGCCGAATGGATAGGCGCGCTCGAAGGTTCTGATGAGCGTCGGGGGAATGCTGCGGCGCGACACGCCGTGGAACCCGTCGCAGCCGGCGATGAAATCGCAGGCGAGGGTCTTCGGCTCTCCTCGCTTCTCGTATGTCACCTTTGGCGCGTCGCCGACGAGGTCGTGCAGGCGGACGTTTTCAGCCTGTTCGACGATGAATCCCCCGTCGCGCTCGCGCACTCGATACAATTCCTCGGTGATCGCCGTCTGGCCGTGCGACCACATCGGCCTGCCGCAATGCTCTTTTGTATTGATCAGCAACGGCTCGCGGCCCTGCCAGACGATCCAGCTCCCGTCGTGGGCGTGGGCCTCCCGCTCCAACCTCTCCGCGAGCCCCGCGTCCCGCAGGAGCTTAACCGTTCCGTACTCGAGCACGCCGGCGCGAATGCGCTTCATGACATAGGCCTTGGTCTGCCGTTCGAGCACGACACTGTCGACGCCGCCGAGATGCAGCATGTGCGACAGGAGGAGGCCGGCCGGCCCCCCGCCGATGATCGCGACCCGGGTGCGCTGCTCAGGCATGGAATCTCCTTGGCGCCGGGAGGAGCCGGACCGGAACCCCTCTCCCATCGGAAGTCATCGGAAGAGGACAGGGAAGAGGGAGCCGGGCCATTGGCATACCTTATCCGATCGATCCCCTCACCCCCGGCCCCGCCAGCTTGTTGTCCATCGCGCCGATCGCCACTCCGGACGCGAGCAGCTCCGTGGCTGAGACGGGCCAGGGCGCGCCGCCGGAATGGCTGTCGGCGTCCGGACCCGGCGCGTCGCGCGCTGCTTGCGTGTCTTGGACGTTAAAGCCATGGTCATCGCTCCGATCGAAAATGGATGAGGCCGTTCTGGAGCCTTGGCCAAATCGGGGCCAAGGGCGATACGCTTCGTCAGGAGAGAGGATCCTTGCGGTTGGGATTGCGCCTTTCCAATGTTGTCGCCGCCGCCGTCGCGATCGCCTTGTCGGGTTCGGGCCGATCTTTCGCCGCCGAGCCGTTGTCGGACGTTCCGGCTTGGCTCAGGGCGCAGGTGGGCGAGGGCGAGGGTCAAATCGCGCCGGTCGTCCTGGAGAGAGCGCGCGCGCTCTATCAGCAAAAGGCGCGCCAGGGCGCGGTCAGAAATCCCTGCTACTTCGCCATGGACGCAACCCGTCCGCACGACCTGGGCGGCGGCGGATTGGGGCGCCGGTTCTACGTCATCTGCGAAGCCGACCGGTCGTTTCGCGCGGTTTCCGCGGGGCACGGCGGCGGTCGCGATCTGGCGGGCGTCGTGGATTTCGCCAATGGAAGGCGGTGCGTGAAGAACTTCGGCAACGCGATGGATTCCGAGCTGACGGCCGGCGGCGCCTATGTGACAGGCGAGACGATTGCGTCCTTCAAAGGCTATTATCGCGTCGCAGGGGACGAAACGGTTTTCATGCGTTCGTTCGTCCGGTTCGACGGCGAGGGCGAGACGGCAAACTCGAGAGAGCGCGCGATCGGCGGACATCCGGCGGTCCTGTTGCGCGGATTATGCCGTCGAAAAGATCCCGCCAGCCCCTACGCGGACCCCGACGGCTACGTTCCGTTCGGTAAGCTGGTGAATTACGCGGCCGGCCGCAGCGACGGCTGCACCAGCTGGTCGCCATCGGACGCCCGGCAAATCATCGAGATGGTGAAGGACGATCCGACGACGCTTTACATCTATCCGGAGTTCCGCGACATCGGCGCCGTCGCGCAAGCGGTCGCAGCCGGCCAGTCGCCATCGCGCGCAGGGCTCTATTGGAACGCCGCGTGCTTGAAAGACATTGGCTCGCCGAAATTCTGGCCAAGCGAGATGCTCGGGCCGATCCTTGCCCGATACAGGCAGGCGCATCCCGCCCCGCCGCCGCGGCCGGCGCCGATTTGCCCGAGCAGTGAAAGATGATTCACCACAAAGACACAAAGGACTTTGTGGTTCTTCAGGCCCTTCGTGGTGAATTTTCAGTCGAACCGCTTTCGCCCTGCGGGCCTCGCAATGACGGTTGAGTCGTGCGTAACCGTCACCCGGAAGCGAGCGGCCCGTGGCCGAGGCGGGCGAGGTCGAAGGCGTGCACATCGCGCAGCAGTTCGATGAAGCCCTCGACGCCCGATTCCGCGCAGGCCTCGCCCTTGGCCGCATTGGCTTTCGAAGCGTCGCCCGCGGCGCCCAGTTCGTGCAGGTCGTTCGACATCCAGCCGATGGCGATCGGCTGGGTCACGCGGAGGCGCTTGAAATCCTTCTCGATGCCGACTGCCGAACTTACGAAATTCCGCGCTTCGCTCATGCGCACCGTCTGCGGCCGGAACGCCAGCATCAGTGACGTTTCGGCGTCGCCGCCGTGAATGCCGTGGGCTCGCTCCTCCGGCGGGAAGAGGCCCTCCGGGTAGCCGAGCGCGTGCCAGCCGGCGTGAACCGCGAGCATGCCGCAGCGGACGCGCAACTCCCGGACGACGGCGGCGAGGACGGCGACATTGCCGCCATGCGAATTCATGAAAATGAGCTTGCGGCAGCCGGTCCGCGCGACGCTCTCGCCGATCTCGGTCCAGGCGCGCGTCACCGTCTCCATGGAAAAGGTCAGCGTCCCCGGATATTCGACGTGCTCGTTTGACTTGCCGATCGCCTGGACTGGCAGAAAGAGGACCGGCAGGTCGTCGGGAACGCGCTCGATCGCCCGCTGAAGATAGCCCTCGTTGATGAAGGCGTCGACGCCGACCGGCAGGTGCGGCCCGTGCTGCTCGATTGCGGCGACCGGCAGGACCGCGACGACCTTGCTCATGTCCGTCGCGGCAAAGTCGCGCCAGCCCATCTCCGCCCAGAACTTCGTCGGAAGCATGCCGATCCCCTTCACGCCCTTTGCGCCGCAATCGCCTCGATCTCGACCTTGAATTCCGGACGGGCGAAACCCTGAACGATCATCAGCGTCGACGCCGGCGGCGGATTGCTCACGAATTCATCACGAACTTTCATGTATCCGGCCAAATGTTCGGCCGCGGAAACATAGGCGTTGAGGCGCACAATGTCTCTAAGCGACATGCCAGCCTCGCGGAGAATGGCGGCGATGGCGCGGAAACAGAGGCGCGCCTGGTCCTCGACGGCGTCCGGCACGACGCCGTCCCCGCCGACGCCCAACTGGCCGGAGCAGAGAACGAGTCCGGCCTGCGGGGGACTTCGACCCCATGGGCGTAGTTGGCGAACGGCGGATGGATCGCACCCGGGTTCAATCTGCGCATCGAAAACCTCCGGGCAGGTCCGCTCCAGCCTCACGTTACAGCATAGCAGGCATCGAATGGACGCGTGGCCTGCTGGCGCCGAAGTTGCGAGCCTTGCGCCCTGTCGGTCCGCTCGGAGAAGACTTCATGAAATGCCTTGGCGTCTGGTTGTCCTCGGGAGAAGGCGCCGTTCGGCGCCAGTTTGCTCGCCGGTCGCGACTTCAGAGCGAAATGAGACCGGCGAGAGGGA